>CAZRUS010000005.1:0-200167 GCA_964603385.1 uncultured Anaerolineales bacterium
CCTGGGGCTGGATAAGGTCCCAAGGGTTGGGCTGTTCGCCCATTAAAGCGGTACGCGAGCTGGGTTCAGACCGTCGTGAGACAGGTCGGTCTCTATCCGCTGTGGGCGTAAGGAATTTGAGGGGAGCTGCTCCTAGTACGAGAGGACCGGAGTGGACAGACCTCTAGTGTGCCAGTTGTTCCGCCAGGAGCATAGCTGGGTAGCTACGTCTGGCAAAGATAACCGCTGAAAGCATCTAAGCGGGAAACTTGCCCCAAGATTAGATTCCTCATCCCATCAAGGGAGTAAGACCGCAGGAAGACCACCTGCTTGATAGGCGGCGTGTGTAAGCACAGCAATGTGTTCAGCTAAGCCGTACTAATGGTCGAGGGCTTAAACGTGGTGCGGAGAACTCGCTATTTATTCTGGATCTATTCAATTATTTTGTGCGCCTTAACAAGTGAACAAAGTTCTTGGTGGTTATTGCGGCAAGGGTACACCTGGTCACATCCCGAACCCAGCAGTTAAGCTTGCCAGCGCCGATGGTACTTGAGGGGCAGCCCTCTGGGAGAGTTGGTCACTGCCAAGAACTTTTTCTTATTAATCACAAAGACCGGATCTCATCAGGAGACCCGGTCTTCTTTTTTTTTAATAGGGGCAGGGACCCTCTCTCAGCGGTAGGAACCCAGCACGCGGATGTAGTTGGCCCGCTCAAAGGCCGCTGCCTGGTGAGATTTTTTCTGACTCATGCTGCCCTGCATCTGGGCGATGGATTCGTATTCATGCTCTTCCATCCACAGCTGCACCTCTGCCAGCAGTTTGGTCGGGTAGCCCATGCCCTGCTTGAGCAGCGCTGAGGTGGACATAGCCGCTTTCGCTCCGGCCATGATTGCTTTCAGCAGATCCTCTGCGGTGTGCACGCCGCTGGTTAAAGCAAAGTCAATCTCGATCCGTCCGTAGAGCAGGGCGATCCAGCGCAGGGGCAGACGCAGTTCCTCGGAACGGCTCAAGGTCAGCGAGGGGGAGATCTCCAGCTCCTCCAGATCAAAATCCGGCTGGTAGAAGCGGTTGAACAGCACCACCCCATCCGCCCCGGCCTCCGCCAGGCGCTCGATGAAATTGGGCAGCGCGGTGAAGAAGGGGCTCAGTTTGACTGCCAGGGGGATGGACAGCTCTGCCCCAATGTCCTCCACCAGCTCAATGTAGGCATCTTCCAGCTCTGTGCTGGTCAGATCGAGATCTGTGACCACATGATAAAGATTCAACTCCAACGCGTCCGCGCCGGCCTGCTCGATCTTTTTGGCATAGCGGATCCACCCCCCGCTGGAAACGCCGTTCAGGCTGCCAATCACCGGTACCTGCGCGGTGTTTTTAACCTGCCTGATCTTCTCCACATAAGCATCGGGTCCAATGGCGTAGCGGCCCATCTCGGGCAGGTAGGTCAAGGCTTCCTGAAACTGCTCCCGATCCCGGCTGAGAAAATGATCCAGCTCCAGGCTTTCCCGGATGACCTGCTCCTCAAAAAGGGAGTGCATGACAATGGCTGAGACCCCGGCCTCAGAAAGCTCTTCCACCTGTTTGAGATCTTTGGTCAGGGGAGAGGATGAAGCTACCAGGGGGTTTTTCAGGTCTAAACCAAGATAGGTTGTAGTTAAATCAGTCATACTTTTTCCCTCCCTACATGAAAATCGATAAAAAACAAGGGGAGGTTTCCCTCCCCTTGCGGTTGGTGTCTGTGCTACTCAGTTCCGTTCTCGTCGTAGCTCATTTTGGACATCTGCTCGTACAGATGCCAGCGCTCATTGACGCCTTCCTGCGCTTTGGACATCAGGCGCTCAGCGCGCTCCTCGTTGCTCTGCACCAGCATCCGGTAGCGGGTCTCGTTGTAGGCGAAATCCGGCAGCGGGATGCTGGGTTTTCTGGAATCCAGCTGCAGCGGGTTCTTCCCCTCCTCGGCCAGCCGGGGATCATAGCGGTACAGCGGCCAGAGACCGGATTTGACGGCCAGATCGGAGTGCTCCAGGCTCTTCTGCATATCATAACCGTGGGCGATGCAGGGGCTGTAAGCGATGATCAGCGAGGGGCCCTCGTAGGACTCCGCCTCACGGAAGGCTTTCAGAGTCTGGATGTCGCTGGAACCCATGGCTACCTGGGCCACGTAGATGTACCCGTAGGACATGGCCATCATGCCCAGATCCTTGCGGGGTTCTTCCTTGCCATTGGCTGCGAACTTGGCTACAGCAGCCAGCGGGGTGGCCTTCGAGGACTGTCCGCCGGTGTTGGAGTACACCTGGGTATCCAGCACGAGCACATTGACATTGCGGCCGGAGGCCAGGACATGGTCCAGACCGCCGTAGCCGATGTCATAAGCCCAGCCGTCCCCGCCGACGATCCAGACGCTCTTCTTGACCAGCATATCGGCCAGGGAGAGCAGGTCTTTGGCTTTGGGGCTGTCGATCTTGCTCAGGTTTTCTTTCAGGGTCTTCACGCGAGCACGCTGCTGCTGTATGCCGCTTTCCTCGGTCATATCTGCCCGGAGGATTTCTTCAGCCAGGTCCTCCCCAATTTCAGAAGAGAGGTCCTTGACCAGCTCGCGGGCATATTGATTCTGTTTGTCAACGGTCAGGCGCATGCCCAGTCCGAACTCGGCGTTATCCTCGAAGAGCGAGTTGTTCCAGGTCGGTCCCCGGCCCTCTTCGTTGACCGCGTAAGGGTGAGTGGGCAGGTTGCCGCCGTAAATGCTGGAGCAGCCGGTGGCATTGGCAATGATCATGCGGTCGCCGAACAGCTGAGTGGCCAGCCTGACATAAGGGGTTTCCCCGCAGCCGGCGCAGGCACCGGAGAATTCAAACAGCGGTCGTAGCAGCTGGGAATTCTTTACTGTGCTGGGCTTGATCTTGGTGCGGTCTACATCAGGCAGCGCCATGAAGTAGTCCCAATTCTCCGCTTCCTGCTCGCGGATGGGCGGTTGGGGAGCCATATTGATCGCCTTGCGGCCAACCTCGGATTTGTCCTTTGCCGGGCAGGCTTCCACACAGACTGAACAGCCGGTGCACTCTTCCGGGGCGACCTGGATGGTAAACATCCAGTCTTTGAACTCCCGGAATTTGGCGTCCGTGGATTTGAAGGTCTCCGGAGCGCCCTTGAGGTGCTCGGGTTCATACACTTTCTGGCGGATGACCGCGTGCGGGCAGACCATGGAGCACTTGCCGCATTGGATGCACAGGTCGGGCTCCCAGACCGGGATCTCCAGGGCGATGTTGCGTTTTTCGTACTGGGTGGTCGCGGTCGGGTAGGTGCCGTCCTCGGGGAGTTTGGATACCGGCAGGGTATCGCCCTCGCCGGCGATAATCGTCCCCAGCACTTCTCTGACAAAATCAGGGGCGTCCTCGGTGACCGGGGGCCGCCGGGTTATCTTGCTGGTAACTTTCTCCGGCAGCTCTACTTGATGAATATGCTCGAGGGACTGATCGACCGCAGCATAATTCTTCTGGACGACGGCCTCTCCCCGTTTGCCGTAGGATTTCCGAATCGCTTTCTTGATCTCTTCAATGGCCTGGTCGCGGGGCAGTACACCGCTGATGGCAAAGAAGCCCGTCTGCATAATGGTATTGATGCGCTGGCCCATGCCGGTCTTTTCCGCCACGTCATAGGCGTCGATGATGTAGAAATCAAGCTCTTTCTCCAGGATAACTTCTTGAACTTCTTTGGGCAGGTTATCCCAGAGCTGATCGGGTCCATAGATGCTGTTGAGCAGGAAGGTGGCGCCTTGCTTGGCATACTTGAGCATATCGATCTGCTCGAGGAAGCTGAACTGGTGGCAGGCCACGAAGTCAGCGGTGTCGATCAAATAGGGAGCTTTGATGGGCTCCGGTCCGAAGCGCAGGTGGGAGATCGTTTTGGCGCCGGACTTTTTGGAGTCATACACAAAGTATCCCTGGGCATAGTTATCGGTCTCTTCGCCGATTATCTTGATGGAATTTTTATTGGCACTGACGGTGCCGTCTGAGCCCAGACCGAAAAAGACTGCCCGCAGGGTGTGCTCACTGGCGATTGAGAAGGAGGGATCGTAATCCACGCTGGTGTGGGTAACATCATCCTTGATGCCGATGGTGAAGTGGTTCTTGGGTTTATCCTTCTTCAGCTCATCGAAAACTCCTTTAACCATCGCGGGTGTAAATTCTTTGGAGGAGAGGCCGTAGCGTCCTCCCACCACGCTGGGGGCTTTTTCGAACGGGGCGATATCTTCAGCCATTCCTTCACTGATTGCAGTAATCACATCCTGATAGAGCGGTTCTCCGGCAGATCCCGGCTCTTTGGTGCGGTCCAGCGTGGCGATCACCTTGGTGCTGGCGGGAAGAGCGTTCATCAAATGTTTCACTGAGAAGGGGCGGTAAAGGCGGACCCGGACCACGCCCACTTTCTCACCCTGAGCTGCCAGGTGTCTGGCGGTTTGTTCGGCGGTCTCTCCACCGCAGCCGATGATCACCAGCACCCGCTCCGCTTCCGGGTCTCCGCTGTAATCAAAGAGATGATACTGCCTGCCAGTCAGCTCGCCGAAGCGGTCCATGGCTTTCTGGACGATCTCCGGGGCGGCATCATAATAAGGATTGACGGTCTCCCGGGCCTGGAAAAAGACATCCGGATTCTGGGCGGTGCCCCGAATAACCGGTTTCTCCGGGGACATCCCCCGGCTGCGGTGCTGGTGCACCATTTCATCGTCGATCATTTCCCGGATGGTTTCATCGCCGATCAATTCGATTTTATTAATTTCGTGAGAAACGCGAAAACCTTCAAAGAAATGGACAAAGGGAACCCGGGCTTGCAGTGAGGCCGCCTGGGCAATCAATGCGAAGTCATGGGATTCCTGGACTGAGCCGGACCCCAGCAGGGCGAATCCTGAAGCCCGCACGGCCATAACATCGGAATGATCTCCAAAGATGGACAGCGCCTGGGCTGCCAGGGAGCGGGCTGCGACATGAAACACGGTCGGGGTCAGTTCCCCGGCGATTTTGTACATGTTGGGCAGCATCAGCATTAACCCCTGCGAGGCGGTAAAGGTGGTGACCAGCGATCCGGTCTGCAGCGCACCGTGAATAGCCCCGGCAGCGCCGCCTTCTGCCTGCATCTCAATTACATCCGGTACTGTGCCCCAGATGTTGGGATTTCCCGCTGCGGTCCAGGCATCCGCGTGTTCTCCCATCGGTGAGGATGGCGTGATGGGATAGATGGCGATGACTTCATTTATCTTATGCGCAATATGAGCAACCGCTTCATTGCCGTCAATCATTCTGATCTCTTTGGTCATAAATCTTACTCCATGGATAAAGTGTCTTGAAACACGATTTTGGCCAGAACCTGGATGGTATTCTTGAGTCACCCAGGCGTTCATTATAATGCATTTTTGACAGCTTGTGAAATTTCTAATTTATTCTCCGGAAAAACCTCTCCGGATGACGTCCTCTCCATATTTTTCCCGCAGCTGCTGGAGGGCTTCATTCAGCTGCTGGTCCTCACGTACCTCAGGATCCCAAAGGCCCAGCTGCTTGACCTCCGGATCCAGGTTGCTGACCCCGACGCCCACCAGACGGACCAGCCGACCCTGCTCCCAGACCTGGTTAAAAAGCTTCTCGCTGGTGCGCTGGATGAGCTCGCGGTCTGCCGTGGATCGGGCCAGTGTGGTCTGGCGGGTGAGGGTGGTGAAATCCGACCAGCGCACTTTTATTTGAATGGTCCGACCCTGAAGGTTTTTCGCCTGCAGGCGCTGGCTGACCTTGGATGACAGCCGTCCGAGATGCTGGAGGATATCCGTTTTTCTACCCAGATCCCTGCGAAATGTCCGTTCCTTGCTGACCGATTTGGTTTCCCGTTCGGTCATGATCGGACGCTCGTCAATTCCACGGGCTCGTTTGGAAAGGTCGTAACCGTGCTTCCCCAGCAGATCCGCCAGCTTGAGGGGGGGAACAGCTGCCAGCTCTCCCACAGTCTCAATCCCCAGGACGGCCAGCCGGTCAGCGGTTTTCTGTCCCACTCCCCAGAGCATCTTCACCGGCAGAGGCGCTAAAAACCGGGCTTCCTCTCCGGGAGGGACTATCGTCAGGGCGTTGGGCGGCGCATCGCCGGAGGAAGACAGCTTACCGACATCGGTGGCGATCTTTGCTACCAGTTTATTGGAGGCGATGCCCACGGAATTGGGCAGCCCAATTTCATCGAGGATGGTTGACTGCAAGGAGAGGCCGATGTCTCGGGGGGAGCCTGGGAGGCCGCTGATATCCAGAAAGGCTTCATCAATGGAGATCTGTTCCACCTGATCGGTTAACTCCCGCAGCACTCCCATCACGCGGCGGGAGTACAGGCCGTACAGCTGATGGTTGCCGGGCAGGATGATCAGTTCCGGGCAGAGCTGCACCGCCCGGGCCATGGGCATCGCGGAGTGGATGCCAAAACGTCGGGCTGGATAGGAACAGGAGGAGACCACCCCGCGTCCGTCGGGGGAACCCCCGACGGCAAAGGCCTGGCCACGGAGAGTGGAATTCTGGATTTCCTCCACCGCACAGAAAAAGGCATCCAGATCAAGATGAAGAATGGTTCGGGAAATCATAGGAGATGACAGCTTATCCTTTCTCCGGGTTCCAAAAAGCTGCTGGGGCTGGATGGAGAATGACTTCACCCGCTCCCGGAATTTGATCCACGATCAGCAGCAGAAAACTCCGGATGGCAATATTGCTTTTGAGAGGTTGACTGACAAAAACATGGCTCAGGCTGCAGGGGCTCATGGTCAATCCTGCAGCGATGCTTCCAGCGCGGATCAAGAGAGAGACATCCTCCACCATCCCCACTGCAGGGCTCATGGGAATAAAGGAGAAGCCAGCTTCCAGCAGCAGGATCCGGTTGATCTCCGCACCAAGGGGGTGGGGATCCACTGAGCGGCCGGTCCGGAGGATCTTTCCAGGAGCCGTTTCCAACCCGGCTGATCTGCGGTGCCTTGATCCGTCAGGTGGGAATTATTAAAGCTGTTATCAGGACCCCAATAAATTTCCGGGGCTGACAGGGTGCGCTGAGCAATCCAGCTGATGATGAATTCCTTTTCCGGGTCTTGCTGGCCCATCCAGCAGCGGTCAGGGATGAGAGCCAGTTTCCAATAATGCCTGAGCCCGGCACCTAAATCAGGATCAGAGCAGAGCCTGTGAAAAAACTTCCAGGGGGTGAAGGGCTTTTCTGGCGGCGGTGTGGTGAATCTGCTCCCGGCAGGAGGTACCCGAGGCACAGATGATCGTATCCGGGTCTGCCCCTCGAACCTGAGGAGCGAGGGCTAGTTCAGCAATCTCCACCGAAATTGAGTAATGCTCTTTCTCATAGCCAAAGGCACCCGCCATGCCGCAGCAGCCGGCGTCTGTTTCCGTGATCTGGCAGTTCGGGATCAGCTCCAGCAGCTGTCGGGTGGCTGTGGTGCCGAAGTTGGCTTTCTGCTGGCAGTGGCCGTGGTAGAGCACCTTTCTGGGCTGGCTGTCAAAGGTAAATGAGATCTCCCCGGCAAGAATATTCCGGACAAGGTACTCTTCCAGCGGCAGGACAGCCTGGGCAACGAGCTCCGCTTCCGCTCCCGGTACCAGATCAGGATATTCCTTAAGGAGCATCACCATCACACTGGGTTCACAGCCCACAATGGGGATGCCTTCCCGGGCGTAGGGGGCCAGCAGTTCCAGATTGTATTTCGCCAGACGGCGGGCTTTTTTCAGCAGCCCCTTGGAAAATGCCGGTCTGCCGGAGTCCATTTTTTCCGGGAGGACGAGCACATCTACCCCTGCTTTTTGGAGGATGTTAACCGCGGCCCGGCCGATATGGGGATAGTTATATTCCAGATAGGTATCGTGAAAGAACAGCACCTTTCCATTTCCCTTTTTGGCAGCCGTCGGGGTCTGTTTTTGATACCAGCTGGTAAACCGCTCCCGGGCAAACCGGGGCAGCGGCCGATCCGGATGGATGCCGGCCAGGGAAAGCAGCCGGCTGGTCGGAGGCTGGAGAAAGAAATTTACCAGGGGGGCAAAAGCCTGGCTGAGCTTGCTGACCTGTCCGATGCTGGCAAAAAAACGGCTGCGCAGGGGAATGCCGTGTTCCTGGTAATAGTGGTGCAGGAACTCCGCTTTCAATTTGCTCATGTCAACCGTGGAAGGGCATTCCTGCAGACAGGCCTGGCAGGATAAACAGAGGTCAAGCACGTCATAAAGCTCCGCTGAAGTCATCCCTCCCGGGCCCAGCTTCCCGGTCATGGCAGCCCGGAGGGCATTGGCCCGGCCCCGGGTGCTGTGCTTTTCATCCCGGGTGGCCTGGAAAGAGGGGCACATCACGCCTTCCTCCAGCTGCCGGCAGACGCCCGCTCCGTTGCACATTTCCACAGCGCCGTCAAATCCGTGTTCTTCCCGGAAATCAAGCAGCGTGTTTTCGGGAGACAGGTTGGCCGTGTAGTCCGGCCCGTAACGGAGCAGAGCAAGACTGTCCATCGGCGGGGGATCGATGATTTTCCCGGGGTTGAATAGATAGTCAGGATCAAAAGCCTCTTTCACCTTCCGGAAGGCCTGGGTGAGCTCTTCCCCATACAGCCGGGACATGAACTCTCCCCGGGCGATGCCCTCTCCATGCTCCCCGCTGGTGGTCCCGCCGTATTCGATCACCAGCGCCAGGGATCTCTCTGCCAGCTGACGCATCTGGCGGATGCCTTCCTCCCGCTTGAGATTGACCATGGGGCGGATGTGCAGACATCCCGCACTGGCATGGGCATAGAAAGCGATTCCGCCCACCCCGATTTCCCCGGCGTAGCGCTTAATTTCCAGGGCATAGTCGGCCAGGTGCTCGACTGGAACAGCGGCGTCTTCGATAAAGGTGGTAGGTTTGCTGTCCCCCCGGGTGCTCTGGAGGATACCCAGACCAACTTTCCTTGCCTTCCAGATCTGGTCCTGGCGTTTTTTATCCGGCAGGGAGACGGTGGGCCCGTGGCGGGACAGGATGACTTCTTTGCCGGCGGTTTCCCGGGGATGGTCTCCCTGATATTCCACAACCAGCACTGCCGCCGGATTTCCCTCGATGGGACTGACCAGGTGTTGGTATGCTGGGTTGGACCGAGCCAGATTCAGCAGCATGCTGTCGATCAGCTCCACTGCCGAGGGGTCCGTTTCCAGGATCTTCGGGACAGCTTGCAGAGCTCCTCCCAGCTCCTGGAAATGAACCAGGTAGAGATGGGTGTGAGCCGGGATCGGCACCAGATTGAGGGTGGCCGCAGTAAGCACCCCCAGCGTCCCTTCTGAGCCCGCCAGCAGCACAGCAGGGTTAAAGCGCTCTTGATCCAGCAGCGCCTTGAGGTTGTATCCGGCCACGTTTCGAAATGTTCTTGGAAAGCGCTGGCGTATTGCCTTCTGGTGCGTGTCAATAATCTCCTGCAGGGCCCGGGTGAGGGCGGCTTCCCGGTTCCCCGTTGGGTCCCCGCGTCCGCTGCTCTGGGAGGGGATTTCTTCCAGGGTTGTACATCTGCCGTCAGCGAGGATCAGTTCCGCCTTCAGCAGGTGGTTGTGGGTCATACCGTGCAGGATGGAATGAGCCCCGGTGGCGTTGTTGCCGATCACGCCGCCCACGGTAGCCCGATCAGCGCTGGCTGGATCCGGTCCGAAGGTCAGTCCCTCCCCGGCCAGCTGCCGGTTCAGCTGTCCCAGCACCACGCCGGGCTCGACGGTGACTGTCCGCTCGTCCTGGTTGAAGTCCAGCACGGCGTCCATGTGGCGGGAGAAATCCAGAATCAAGGCTTGATTGATGGCCTGTCCGGCCAGGCTGCTTCCTGCTCCCCGGGGCAGGACAGGGACGCCGTATTTGCCGGCCAGCCGCACGGCTTCTCTTACCTCAGCAGTGCTTTTCGGCCAGGCGATTCCCACTGGAGGGATCTGATAGATGCTGGCGTCGGTGCTGTAGAGCAGGCGGGACAGCCGGTCAAAGGCTGTTTCTGGAATCACTTTTTGGAGGTCAGCAGTTAAGCCTTCCACTGCTTCCCGGGAATATTTTTTCATGAGGCTAGTATACCAGAGGGGAGTGCGCTGCGGTTCTCACGACCCGCTGACGGAAGAGCAGCCCTTGTTTTCTGATGGGAATATAATGCTATAATGTCTGTACTCTTTTCTTAACCATCCTGACCATGAAATCCTGGAGCCAGGCATGATCACCCAGCCAGCACGGAGAGTACTCCACAGAGAGCTGATCCAGGGGGGAAAGGTAATCCTGGAGCCGTATCCGGATGCCTATCCTCCCTGGAAGGGTCCCCCCCGGACCACTTTCTCTGATCCTGTCTCGCGGTTCGACGCTCCTCTTGATCTGGAAGATTTACAGGATCAGAACGATCCGGGATTTCCCGACCCGGATCCATTTTCCCGCGGCGGGCATGCCCCCATAGGCCGGGAGATGCTGCCGTCCCGGAAGGCGTTTCCCGCCTTCAGACCGGCTGCGGAGATGCACCAGCGGTGTCAGTTCCTGCTGGATCGGCAGCATTTCTCCTGCCGGGGGATCAAAATACCCAGACTGAGTGGTTTGAAGGCGGACCATGCCCAGGCGCCGCTGGGGGGAAAATGTTGGTGTGATCAGGGCTGAGATGAGAGCATACTGGAAAGACAATTGGATTTGAGGAAGAAAGCCGTGAATGAAAAAGTGTTCAAGCCTGTGGAAGAATTGAGTTATGAAGAGGCCCTGCAGGAGCTGGAAGAGCTTGTTGAACTGCTGGAAAGCGGAGAAAATGACCTCCAGACCACCCTGACATATTTTGAACGGGGCCAATCCCTGGCCGCATACTGCCTGTCGCTGCTGGAAAACGCGGAGCTGAAAATGGAACAGATATTGGAGGAAGATTAAATTGACTCTGCGTGATTTCACAAACCTCAACCCGGTACTTTTTTCAGCATTGATCGCCTGGATGCTGGCACAGATGCTGAAGGTACTCATTGAATATATTCAAAAGCACACCTGGAATTGGGCTCTGCTCTTTCGCGCCGGGGGGATGCCCAGCTCTCACTCGGCGATGGTCAGCGGGGCAGCGATGGCTATCGGCCTCAACGCCGGGTTTGCCAGTCCAGTTTTTGGGCTGGCAGCTGTTTTGGCTATGATTGTCATTTATGATGCCACCGGCATTCGCAGAGAAAGTGGACGTCAGGCGGCAGTCATCAATACCATGTTTGAGGAGATCTCTAAAGGGAAGCTCATCCAGCAAAAAAGGCTCCGGGAAGTGCTGGGCCATACTCCGGGAGAGGCGCTGATGGGGACTTTACTGGGCTTAGGGATTTCCCTGCTGTTGTGGGGAATATTTCGCTAACAGGCTCTGCCAGCCGGAGGGATCAGCCTTTTCCGCCGTTTTCCAGCAAAACCCGGTCTGGGCCGATTTGATCAATTTCCCAGGGATAGATGATAAAGGCATCGGTGATCGCGGCGTAGTAGTCCGGTTCACATTTGAGCAGGTTTCGATAGGGGTTGAAATGGAGCACGCTGGTATAAGCAATCCCGCCCGCGGAGTCCACCCTTTTCTGCACTGCGCGGGTAGAGCGACCTGACCCCCAGGCGTTGTTGACTACCAGGATATTTTTTTCGTCAATGAGCTCATGCTCTGGAAACTGCAGGAATGTCGGCCAGGAGAACAGTTTGGACTTCTCCTCGTCCGGGTCGGGTGGGAAGGCCACCTGAGCGAGCAGCAGTTCTTCAATCCCGGCTGCTGCTGCCAGCATACCACCCGGGATCACCCCGCCGGGAGAGACCATAATCAGCTGATCAAATTCGGTTTCCAACTGGTCAGTGAGGATGCCAATCAGTTTGCTGACCTCACGCCAGGAGATGATTTCCTTACGGGGTTGTGCCATGCCGGGAGGACTCCTGGGATAATTTGCTGATTTAAGTATTATAGCAAAGCCTGCTTATTTTTGCTGTTTTTCCCCGAGGTTGCCGTTTTGAAGATCCTCAGCTGGGATCTGGCTGGCGGCCTGTTCGAGGATTTCAAAACCTTGGGAGAGCAGGACAGCCAGGAGCTCGCTCTGGTAGGAGTCCTTTTGGGGTGGATGTTCCCTGGCCAGGAGTTTGGCAAGGGATGCCCTGACTCCACTTGCCCGGTGAGCCCAGGGTGAATCCGCAGAAATCTTCTCCAGTCTGGAGAGCAGAATCCGGGCCAGCTGGTGCTGACGGCTTTGATCTGTTGGGTTCATTGTAGAAGGTATTTTATCCCAAAGTATGGCTGAGCTTCTCCCGGTCTGAGGTCGCGTTTCGGGTCTCAGCAGGGACAGGAAACTGCTAAATTAACAAATCTTTACACATGGAAGGGTCAAGTTATGGTATCAATTAATGGCAGTAAACCAGAGATCATTTTATTCTCATCAATAAGGAGGAGCGATGTTTGAGGGAGTTCTTGGATTTACAACCTGCCTGGTGGGTGGAGGTATCCTGGTCTTGGTGCTGGCGATGCTTCGGGGGATCAGACTGCTCTATGAGTATGAGCGCGGCGTGGTATTCACACTGGGGAAATACGCCGGGACCCGCAGTCCCGGGCTGACGGTTGTCATTCCCGGGCTGCAAACCATGGAGAGGGTCGATATGCGGATTAAAACGGCGGAGATTCCCCGCCAGGAGGTGATGACCCGGGATAACATTCCCATGCTGGTGAATGCGGTGGTGTATTTCAAGGTCATTCAGCCGGCTGATGCGATTATCAAAATCGAGGATTACGCCTTTGCAATCCGTCAGTACACTCAGGCTGCTCTCCGCGATGTGATCGGCAACAGTGAAATGGATTTTGTGCTCACCGAGCGGGAATCCATCGCCCTGGATATCAAAGAGATTGTTGATGCGGAAACGGACGGTTGGGGGATTGATGTTGAATCCATCAAGATCCAGGAATTGGAGCTCCCCGCGGAGATGAAGCGGGCCATGGCCCAGCAGGCGGAGGCCGAACGGGAGCGCCGGGCGGTGGTGATCAACTCACAGGGTGAGCTGGAAGCGTCCAAAAACCTTCGGGAAGCAGCCCGGGCGCTCTCGGAGAGCCCGGGGGCGATGCACCTGCGGACGCTGCAGACCATCCGGGCGATCGCTGCGGATCCATCGGAAAAGATCGTTCTCTTTGTGCCTTCCAGCATTCAAGGGGTGGCGAAAAGCTTGCTTGAGTCTGATAAGGGGTAACCCCCCATGACAACAATGCTGGAGGATAAAACTCGATATCTGCAGATCGCTTTTAACTACGATCAACGCTTGGTGCGGCGGGTTCTGCCCGGCATTCAATACAGCAGCAGAATTCTGATTGAAGCAGGAACGCCCTTTATCAAGCAGGAAGGGATGAACGGCGTCCGGCTGATCCGGCGCTTTTGGCGTGGGATTGTGGTAGCGGACTTAAAAACGGTCGATGGAGCCCTGGATGAAGTTGATATGGCCAATCGGGCCGGGGCCAACGCAGCCACGGTGCTGGGTAATTCACCCACGGAGACCCTGAATCTTTTCATCCAGCGCTGTGGAAGCCTGGGGATGATTTCTATGATTGATATGCTGGGGGTGAAGGATCCTCTCAAGGTGATGATGCGGCTGAAAAAACCCCCGGATGTCATGGTGCTGCATAAAGGACGGGATGAGGAAAACACGCGGGGGAAATTAATTCAGTACCGGCATGTCAACCGGGTGCGCAGTAAGTTTGATGTCCTCATCTCCGCTGCTGGCGGCGTGGGCATTAAAGAAGCGCGCAGCGCCATTTTCAACGGAGCTAACATCGTGGTGGCCAATCTGGTTCATCCCAGCGACCCCTGGAAAGGCATCAGCACGGAGTCCAATGTGGCCGCAATGGCCCGGGAATTCCTGACCACAATTGAATAGGAAAGCAGCTTCAGCTTAACTGGTGATCACCGGAAGGAATTTGCAGCGATAGTTCCTTCCGGTGATTTGGGATTCTTTTCCTGGCACCGGATGAAAATTCACCGGTGGTTGAGAGCTGCCAACCGGGGGCAGGTACTGCAGGGAGGGCTGGCTTTCCACACTGGACATCTGTATGGAAATTTGTGCCTTGCTGTTAATTAAGAAACCAGGAAAGCTGACACACAGCTGCTGGAAGGATGCTGATAAGTATTCTTGTGATACAATTGAATTAATAAAATAAGAAAACGGCTAAGGAACCTCTCCCCCGGATGGGAAGGTCCTCGGCGAAGCCGGTGAGAGTCCGGCGCTGTCCCGCAACTGTAATGCTTCTTGCAAGAGCAGAGCCAGGTCGCCCGCCTTAGCCCAGTGTCTCTACGTCCTCGTGGTAAGGAAAAGAGAATTTCACGTTAAGGTGAAGTTCCCACAGCCCCGCCCGATCACAGAGGCGGGGTTTTTCTTTCCCGAAATTTTCTTCTGAGGACGAACAGGGACGTTATAAATATCCATCGATTTCCAGGAGGTCTTTCATGACAGATGTGGAAGCAGCAGCACTGCAATCCCATCCCTTGTATCTCCCCACTCCTGCGGTAAAAGAAAAATTACCTCAGCTGGAGCAGAAGGGTGATGTGGGGATACTGGCAGCAGATCAGGCGTATCGGGCCATAAAATCTGCTATCCTCAATCTGCAGTATCCCCCTGGATCATTGATCAAGGATACCCGGCTGATGAAGACGCTTCAATTGGGTCGAACGCCGATCCGGGAAGCTTTAAAAAAACTGGAGGTGGAACTGCTGGTGGTGTCCAGACCCCGGCAGGGGACGTATGTTTCTGAGATCTCGGTGAGCGATTTTGCGCAGCAGCATCCCGTACACAGGCAGCTGACCGCGCTGGCAGTGGACCTGGCTGTTCAAAGGTTAACACCGCGGCGAATCGATGTGCTTCGAACCCTTCAGCAGCAGCTCATTACAGGAGAAACTGTGGACATGATCAGCCTCATCCATGCTGTGCTGCGGTTTCACCATCAGATGGCTAGAAGCTCCCGAAACCTTTATTTAAGTCAGATGCTGGAGCGCTACTGCGGGTACATTCAGCGCATCTGGCTTATAGCAGCCCCAGGCATGCGCAGCAGTGACCTCTTTCTGGACGACTACGCTGAGTTAGTCCAGCTGATGGGGGAAAGGGATGAAAGCCGGGCGCCCCAATTGATGGCTGATCACCTGGATGCAGTGCACCAGAGGATTTTGGGCTACTTCTGAATTCTGTCTGGATTTGTTTTCCGGAGGACAATCGTGCTCTGATCCTCATCCGGAACACCTGGCAGCAGCCCCAGGGTATACTGCTGCTGCTCTCTGCTGATCTTGAAGCGGGCGAAAGGCGGGTTTCCCTGGCCGGGATACGGAGTGTAGCTGAGGTGACTCCAGCTGTGCGCTTTTAGCTCCCGGATATAAAAGGCCTGCAGAGCCCCGACGCTGAATTCACCGGAATGGGCGCTCCAGTTTTCTGGATCTGTGATCTCATCGACCACCTCCCCGGGTGGAAGCCCAGCGGTGCCGGCCGGCAGCGGCAGTCCCTCCGGAGTGATCTCGACCCCGTCCGCCCGGGGAATCAACCGCAGGCTGGAAATCATCCTGCTGAGGATGGGTTCCATGGGTTCGCGGTGATCTTTCCAATGCAGAACGGCAAATTCCAGCACCAGCGCTCCTATCTCCAGGATTCCGGCCCAGAGCCGCCTGCGGCTCTTTTGGGGGAGAACAATCTCCACTTCATATCCCCGGGCGCCGGCCATCCGCCAGGGGGCAGCGCTGACCTTTTTTGCCCCCAGGAACAGCGTGGTCCTGCCCAGATGCTGATTCCACAGGCTGCGAATCGATTGATTGAGGCTGTTCCATTCCCCTTGAACAAGCAGCTGGGCGAGGTGGTCTCCCTGATAGGCAGGTTGGAAAGCATCCGGATCGAGGGCAAAACCGTCTTTGTCTCCTAATTGCCGGTGATGCCATTCCCGGGGAAGATCGATCTCATACCCCCAGAGCTGATGCTGAAAAGTCTTCATGCTGATCTGTCCTGAATAAAAAGCCTTGAGGACCCCGGGGCCCTCAAGGCTACTCTGGTTTCCAAAACCGCTACGCTCAACCTCCTGCCACGGCAGGGATGAAGGTAATCCGGTCGCCGTCGGCTGCCTGATCGCTGGGTTCGGCCTGGCGGTTGTTGCGCATGATCACTTTTACTTCCTGCGCCGGGAGGTCCAGGGAGGCGCGGATTTCATCCAGCGTGGTTCCATCCTGAATATCCAGCACCAGCGGTTCCCCGATGCCCAGCTCCGGCAGATAACGGCGCAGGGTGGCAAAAACGCGGACTTCTACCTTGATTCCGGCAGCCTGCTTCGTTTCCGTGGTTATTTCCCGTTTACCCAGGCGTACACCTCATCCAGCGCTTCATCTGAGATCGTCCAGACCTCATCATGCGGGGGAAGCTTCTCATAGCGCATGAATTCCGGCGGTCGATCATCGGCGGGGGTAAAGCCGGCTTTCTGGTTGAACTGCCGTTCTATGCGCAGGATTTCCTTCCCCATGGGGATGACATCCTCTCCGGTGATCTCCATGCCGGTGATGCCGGAGACGGATTCAGCCATCCCGGCCCAACCGGATTCAATGTCCAGGATTGGGAAGGCAATAAACAGGCAGTAGCCTGTGCTGTCAATAAAAGCGGTGGCTGCCTGGAAGGTCAGTGAAAGTTCGGCTTTGCCTTCGTTGGACAGCGGGTCGACCTTGCCGCCCACCCCGGCGATTTCCGGAGCGATGGTATAGCCTGCAGTGTGATCCGCACCCATCGTTGAGGTAGCGTAGGTGACGCCGATTCCTTTGATGGCCCGGGGTTCATAGGCGGGCATGGATTGACCTTTGACCGTGGGTACCCGGTGGACACCGAAAGCTTTGGCTGTGGCTTCCACGCCCTGGCCGTAGATGCGGCCCAGAGGGGACATGGAGCGGATTTCATCAAAGAGTGCCAGGGCGGCTTCCTTGTCACCGAAATCCAGCGCGCCGCCTTCCATAGCGATGGCGATGGTGTTGCCGGCTTCAATGGTGTCCAGGCCGAGGTCATTGCACTGGAAGGTCATCTCGGCTACGTAATCCAGATCGTCTATGCCGCAGTTGGCACCCAGCGCCCAGGCAGTTTCATATTCCACACAGGAGACCAGCTCTCCCCCTTCCTCATCGGGATAGATATTGGAGCATTTGATCACACAGCCGGGGTGGCAGCCGTGGCCGGTCATGCCGGCGCAGCGCTCTTCGACCACTTCGGCGATCATCTCCCCGGAAATCTTAGCGGCACCTTCAAACTGCCCGGCGCTGAAGTTCCGGGTTGGCAGTCCGCCGGCCTCGTTGATGATGTTCATCAGCACATTGGTGCCGTAGGAATTCAAACCGCCTTTCGGCTTGGTGAGATCGTGACTGGTAATTGCCTCCGTCAGCTTCTTGCGGCCGGTTTTGAACAGCTCCATGTCAGCGATTTCCACGCCCGGCCCACCGGTGTCGTCAATCACGATGGCTTTTACACCCCGAGCACCCATTACAGCGCCCAGACCGCCCCGCCCAGCATAGCGTCCGGGTTTGTTTTCTGGATCATTGACGCTCACTCCGGCATTGGACAGCTTGTGCTCGCCTACGGGTCCGATGCCGATCACAGCGGGTTCGTGGGGATATTTCTCCCAGAGCAGTTCATCCACCTCATACATGCCTTTGCCCAGCAGATCATCTGCGCTGTCAAACTGGACCCCGTCCTGATCGATCACCAGCGTGTACCAATCGCCTTTGGAGGGCATGCCCTCAATCACAATGGCAGCCAGGCCGAGTTTGGCGATCTTCTGGCCGCTTAACCCCCCGGCATTGCTCTCTTTGATCGTGCCAGTCAGCGGGCTTTTGCCGCCAAAGGAGGTTCTGCCGCTGCTGGGTGCTGCCGGGGTGCCCGATACCCAGCCGGGGGCGATGACCAGTTTATTGTTTGGCCCCAGCGGATGGCAGGTGGGATCCACTTCATCGGCAACGATGGCCGATGTCAGACCCCGTCCGGCCCAGTTGGCCCACTTTGCAGGGAGATCCTCAAATTGGTAGGTTTGATCGGACATGTTGATTCTGAGAAGTTTTCGTGCCATGGCTTTCCTCCTGATCTAGATCTGAAACCCTGGGGGTTTATTCGTAATCACGGTAGGTGTTCCTGATGGGACCGTTTTGGCGCATTTTTTCTGTTAAGGATGAGGACATGCGGATGCCGTCCCGGTATTGATAAGGCCACATATGTCGGGTGGAAAAGATGCCCACATGGTCTCCGTCCTCAAGCGGGTCGTTCCGGGAGGCGTACAGCCCGGGGGCGTCATGAAGGACGGCATTGATAAATAGATAGCCCCTTTCTGATGGCGGAAGGGACAATTGTTCCAGCAGGGTATCGATGTCCGCTCCGTTCGGCAGCTGCAGATCAACCGTGGCAAGATGTTTCCCCCCTGCCTGCCGGGCGATGTCTCCGTAGAGCGTGACGTTGACGGTGGGCATGTTTGTATCCAGCGGACCACTCTCAGGGAATGTATGGTTAATGTAACATTTTCTGCATACCAGGACAATATTGTTTAGTTTGCATTACATAGAATGTAAATAGGGGGAAGATTGAAAATCAGACTGACTTCCCGGAACCAAAAAAGCGCGATCCTGAAACAGGATCGCGCTGATGCTGCTGTGTTGTTCTGGTTTGCTAATTGCAGTATTTCTGGCACCGACCAGCCTCAGGGGGGCTTTTTGGGACGGTTTCAATCTTTCTGGGAGTCCCCGGAAACGGAAGCTGAACAGATCAGTAAACCGGCAGTTCCTCATCCACCTCGCGGGCCCAGGCGTTGATGCCCCCTTTCAAATTTTTGATCTTTTTGAATCCTGCGCTGGCCAGAATTTCCAGCGCCCGGGTGGAGCGGGTGCCGGATTTACAGAAGAGCACAATTTCCTCGGCGCTGTCCAGTTCGGAAAGCCGGGAGGCCAGCTGCCCCAGCGGAATCAGCTCGGCTTCCTCCAGTCGGGAGATTTCCAACTCATGGGGCTCCCGGACATCGATCAACCGGGGCGGCGCATTTGCCTGCAGGCGTTTTTCCAGCTCTCTGGCGGTGATGTCCCAGCGCTCTCCGGCGGATCCTTCCTCATGATCGTGAGCGGGCACGCCGCAGAAGGCTTCATAATCGATCAGCTCGGTGACCTGCGGATTTTCACCGCACACTTTGCAGTCAGGGTTTTTCTTCAGCTTTACGGTCTGGAAGGACATATCCAGGGCGTCATACAGCAGCAGCTTCCCGATCAGCGGCTCTCCGATTCCCAGCAGCAGCTTCAATGCTTCCGTGGCCTGCAGGCTGCCGATCGTCCCCGGCAGCACCCCCAGCACTCCGCCTTCCGCGCAGGAGGGGACCAACCCGGGCGGCGGCGGTTCTGGAAAGAGGCAGCGGTAGCAGGGACCTTCCTCGGCGTAGAATACGCTGGCCTGTCCATCAAATCGGAAGATCGATCCGTATACGTTGGGTTTTCCGGTCAGCACGCAGAGGTCATTAATCAGATACCGGGTGGGGAAATTATCGGTGCCGTCGATGATCAGGTCATAGGGTTCCGCAATCTTGAAGGCATTTTCTGAGTTCAAAAACTCGTTGTAGATGTCGACCTGGATTTCCGGATTGAGGTCCAGCATTCGATCCCGGGCGGATTCCACTTTCAGTTCCCCCAGGCGGGATTCGCCGTGAATAATTTGCCGCTGCAGGTTCGTGAAATCGACCACATCATAATCGACCAGGCCGATCCGCCCAATTCCGGCGGCCGCCAGGTAGAGGGAGACCGGAGACCCCAGGCCGCCCGTGCCCACTACCAGTGCGGAGGAGGCTTTCAGCTGGCGCTGGCCTTCCAGCCCGACATCAGGGATCAGCAGGTGTCGTGAATAGCGGTGGATCTCCTGGTGAGATAGTTTGGGAAGCATGCTAGCATCCTCCGCCGGCGATAGAGGGGATGATCAGCAGGGTATCGTCCTCCTCCAGCTCGGTCTCCAGCCCCTGCAGCTCCTGGATGTTTTCGTCGCCCAAAAACAGGTTGACGAAAGGACGCAGCTGCTGATCATCCCCGTAAAGATGTTTTTTGAGCTCTGGATAGCGCACAACCGCTTTGTGCATAATTTCATTAACTGTTTCTGCGGAGAACTCCAGGGCACTCTGCCCTTCCGCATAAGGGCGCAGCGGGGTAGGGATTTTTAATACAGGCATGTTGTCCTCTTTTGGTATTGGTTTTCCAGACTGCACGGGGTCTGCTGAATGATCAGCAGCCTTCCCGATCCACCACGGTTTCACAATGGGAGGCTGGGATGATTTCTACGGATCCGGCCTGCTGGAAAGGGGCCAGGAATTCTGTTAATTTCTTATGGTCCTCTGCTTCCAGGATCAGGTTAAAGGTGTGTTCCCCATCCAGCACGGCATCAGCCAGCAGATTAACACCATAGGTTCTGGCATTGCGCTGATTGAGGTGCTTGAGCAGATAATTTCCCTGCTGCGGGTCTTTGGCCGGACAGGAGTCCGGGTCGTGTTTGTGCTGTACAAAGTAAAGAGCCATCTTCTACCTCTCATCGTTAATCATGGATAGTGATCTGTTCTTCGGTAAATGCTGTTCGATCGTCGGTCAAGCGCCAGGATCGGCTGTTCTCTGCCTGACCTTCCTGTACGCTGGTGATCAGATAGGAATACCAGGGAATGGCCCATTCTCGATCATATTCGGATGGAAAGCTGGGGTGATCAGGATGGGAGTGAAAGATGCCCACAATACTCAATCCCCGGCGGTCCGCTGCCCGCTCTCCGCGGAGCATATCCTCAGCGGAGATCAAGTAGCGGTTGTGGCGGGCGTCATCTTCCTGGATGTTTTCCAGGGGGAGGATGGCGACGACCCTCCGGTCCCCATCAATCTCCTCTCCCAGCAGCAGGCCGGCGCCTTCTTCCGGGTAGGAGGCTTCTCCATGGTCCTGAATCTGGATCAGGATGGGCTCTGGGATGTTGATTGACATGGTTCCTTCCATAGCTGTTGATCACTGAGATATTTAAACCCTGCATCTGGAAAGATGGTGACCACCACGCCGGATTCCAGCTCCTCGGCGATCTTCCGGGCTGCTGCTGCGGCGGCACCGGAGGAGATGCCTACGAAGTACCCTTCCTCCTTGGCCAAGCAGCGGACCATCTCGTAAGCTTCCTCTGTCTGAATGGGGACAATCTCATCCGCTGCCTGGGGATCATAAATTCCTGGTTTGATCGCAGTGGGGATGTGCTTCAACCCTTCCAGGCCGTTGAAGGGGGAATCCGGCTGCAGGCCGATGATTTTCACCTCCGGCTTCTGTTCCGCAAAATAGCGAGAGACCCCGGTCAGGGTGCCGGTGGTGCCCATCCCGGCGATGAAATGGGTGATCTTTCCTCCGGTTTGCTCCATGACTTCCGGGCCCGTGGTCCGGTAATGGGATTTCCAATTTTCCGGATTATCATACTGGTTGGCGTAATAGTATTTTTCGGGGTGGTCATCGGCTAACTGCTGGGCTTTGCGCCTGGCTCCGTCTGATCCTTCCAGGGGATCGGTGAGGATCAGCTCCGCCCCCAGCGCCTGAAGTATTTTAATGCGCTCCGGGCTGGCATTGGAAGGCAGGGCCAGGGTGACCGGGATACCCAGGGCCGAGCCAAAGGTGGCGTAGGCGATGCCCATATTCCCGGAGGTGGAGTCCAGCAAATGCATTCCGGGCAGGATGCTGCCTTGATGAAGGGCCTGCTGAATGATGCCCCAGGCGGGCCGATCTTTCACGGAGCCGCTGGGATTAAACCATTCCGCTTTGGCAAAGACCTGAACATGACGGGAAATTTCATCGGAGAGGGTGACCAACGGCAGCAAAGGCGTGTTGCCCACCAGGGCCGGCATGCCTTCTTCCAGGGAGATTCTTTTTATATAGGGAATTCTTGCCTGCATGTCTGGACTGCTTCCTGATTAAATAAAGGTCGGTCAATTAGTTTCCGGCGGTTGGATACGCTGATTTCCATGCGGAGGTCGTATCTGCCCAAAAACTCATTGACCGCTGTCAGTTTTCGGAAGCAGAGCTACGATCCCCGCTGCATACAGGTGCACATGATAGCCATTGGCCTCAGGATAGTTTTTATGAATATCTTGATATATATTCTAACGGCTTCGGTCAATCTGTCAAGGTTATCTGCATTGTGAGGGTTGGAATCGGAAGTAGGCTACCTGAGCAGGTAAGGTTCTGGATGGGGAATGAGTCTATAATATTAGACATCAAGGGGAAATAGAAGTACACTGTCCGTATTGATCAATCGCAGCAGGGCTTTTTACTGCCCGAGGAGAAAATCGACATGACCTGGTTGGAATCTGCTTTTATCTCCATTGCTGGATCCACTCCCCTCTGGCAGGGAGTGGTCGGGGGATTATTTATTGTGGTGTTAAATTCGATTGGGGCGCTGATAGTCCTGGTCTGGCAGAAGCCTTCCCAGAGATTTCTTGACGTTTCCCTGGCGTTTGCTGCCGGGGTGATGCTGGCGGCCAGCTTTACCAGTTTGATTCTGCCCGGAGTGGAATACGGCGGAATCATCCCGGTGATCATCGGGATGATGCTGGGGGTTGCGGGTATGATTCTGGGCGATCGCTACATTCCTCACCTTCATCCTGGTCGGGGGAAAGAGGGCCCGGATTCAAACCGCATCCAGGCTGTCTGGCTGTTCATTCTGGCCATCACCCTGCACAACATGCCTGAGGGCCTGGCGGTAGGGGTGGGCTTTGGATCAGGGCGTTTGGAAGAAGCACTGCCCTTAATGCTGGCCATTGGCATTCAAAACATCCCGGAAGGACTGGCGGTGGCAGTTTCCGCTCTCAATGCCGGGATGGGATCGTTTTTCTATGCCGGGCTGGTGGGCATCCGGGCCGGTTTGGTGGAAATTCCCCTGGTGCTGCTGGGGGTGCTTGCTGTGCAGATTGCCCGCCCGCTGCTGCCTTACGCGATGGGATTTGCTGCCGGGGCGATGCTCTATGTGATCAGCGATGAGATCATCCCGGAAACCCATGTGACCGGCCACGAGCGTCTGGCCACCCTGGGCACGATGCTGGGGGTCATTGTGATGCTTTATCTGGATGTCTCCCTGGGATAGCGCCTGACCAGGTTTTCTGGAAACGCAAAGCCCTGTCGCTCTGGTCGACAGGGCTTTTTGGTTAACCTCTGATCAAACATCAAAATAGAGGCTGATCTCGTAAGGATGGGGACGCTTGCGCACCGGATCGATTTCCTCCTCCCGTTTATGCTTCACCCATTCTTCCAGCAGCTCCCGGCTGAAGACGCCGCCGGCCAGCAGGAAATCATGATCTTCTTCCAGCGCTTGCAAAGCCTCTTCCAGGGAAGTCGGCAGAGGTTGGATTTGCTCCCGCTGCTCGCTGCTCCAGGAAAAAACATCCTCATCTATGGGGCCGAAACCAAGATCAGCGGGGTCCAGTTCCTTTAGAACGCCGTCCAGTCCAGCCAGCAGCTGGCCGGCCAGCGCCAGATACGGGTTGCAGGTAGCATCCGGAGGCCGGAACTCAATTCTGGTGGTGTCCGGCTGATGGGCGTACTTGGGGATACGGATGGCCGCGCTGCGGTTGCCCAGCGAGTAAAAGGCATTCACCGGGGCTTCATAGCCAGGCACCAACCGCCGGTAAGAATTTGTGCTCGGGTTGGTCAGTGCCAGCAGCGCTGGACCATGGGAGAGCAGACCGGCGATATAGGACCGGGCAGTTTTGCTGAGATTTCCGTACCCTTCCGGATCATAAAAGAGGTTTTTCCCCTCCAGGAAGAGGTGCTGGTGGAAATGCATCCCGTTCCCTGCTTCCCGGTAAATCGGTTTGGGCATGAAGGTGACTGCTTTCTGATGGCGGGCTGCGGTCATCTTGGTGGTGTATTTGATCAGATTGACAGCGTCACCGGCTGCCATCAGGTCCATCAGCGGGATCTCAATTTCCATCTGGCCGAAGCTTCCCACTTCATGATGATGGTATTTCACCGGGATGCCCATCTCTTCCAGATGGCGGGTAATCTCCTGACGGAGCTGATAATCCCGGTCCTGAGGCGGAGCGGCATGGTAGCCTCCTTGAAGCGGCAGATAGCTACCCTGCCAGCTTTCCCGACTGTATGCCTCGGCTTCGTAGGAGATCAATTCATATCCCGCCCGGTGCCCTGAATTTTCATAATAAACCTCATCCAAGAGGGTAAACTCAAATTCCGGTCCCCATCTGCTTTCATCAGCGATCCCAGTTTCCAGCAGGTAGGTTTCTGCCTTGTGGGCCAGGTTGCGGGGGTCAGGGGCGAAAATCTGGAAATCGGCAGCATGCAGGGCGGTGCAGAGAAAACTCAGGGTGGGATGGCTCCAGAACGGATCCAGGAAACCGGTGGTCAGATCGGGAACCATGACCATATCCCCAGATTTGACATTCTTCAACCCAATGGAGGAGCCGTCAAAACCGATTCCCTGCTCCATTAACTCCGCCTTGAACTGCCCAGCAGGAATGGTCAGATGGTGCTGTCTCCCCCAGAGATCACAAAATTTCAGATCTACAGCCTCAATCCGGTGCTCTTTGATAAACTCTTGGACTTCTGCCAGTGTTTGAAACATGGTTCCTCCCTGGTCAGCAGGGAAGAGTCTGGACCGCTCAGGCCCGCGCAGCAGCCCGCTCTTCAAGGACATCTTCAATAACTGACTCCGCTTCCGCGGGAAGCGGGGCCACCTGATGCTGGGTAAGGATTTCTCTGGCGCGTTCGTTCGCCCGGGTGTACATGTCCTGGCTGCCCTGATCGGTCCAATCGTCAAAGTACCTGCGGTCAATAATCCTGGGTGCCCACTGTGCGGTGCGGAAGTTTTTCAGGGTGTGCTTATCGGCAATATACCCCCCACCCGGTCGAACCCGGCGGGTGGCTTCCAATGCCAGCGTGTTGGCGTCCACCTGCAGGCCACCCATCACCACCCGAACCATGTCAATAATCTCATCGGCGATAACCAGCATTTCCAGCGAGGAGGTGGATCCGAATTCGATGTAGCCGACATCATGCACCAGTGTGTTGCGGGAAAGGAAGGCAGTCATGATTGACATCGTGGCTTCAATGCCCGCCTGGGCATCGACTACTTTGCTGTCCGTCGCGCCGGCATAGCCCCAGACCGGCAGGCCGTAGTGGTGGCCCAGGGATGTCCAGGCAGCCATCCCCAGACTCCACTCCGGGCTGCCATAGCTGACGATGGTGGTTTTCATATCCAACGCAGCGGTGTTCATCCCGTAGATAAAGGGGGAGCCCGGGTTGATCAGTTGAGCGATGATCAGACCTAACAGGCATTCTGCGTTCCCCAAAACCACCGACCCGGCGACGGTGATCGGACCGCCGCCGCCAGGATTGGGGGATGGAATGTAGCCGACAGGGACACCCTTCTCAGCGCAGAAGATCAACTTCTGGAGGGATTCCTCGATGATGAAGAGAGGGGAGATGGGCTCCGAATACTGCAGGAAAAAGGGTTTTTCTCTCAGCTGCTGCTCACCCCCAGCCACCGCGGCCGCGATGCGGTAGATATCCCGCATGTCCTGGACATCTTTGGCTGTATAGACATTGGGTTTGATGGTTCCCCGCAGCATGGAGATGAAGGAGTGCACATACTGGTCATCAGGTTCCACGTCTTCTGGATTGCTCATGGACATCACGAAGTCAATATTCTCCAGGGCATCAGAAAGGCGGGCAAAATCCTCCACGTCCTGAATTGTGGCCCGGCGCCGATGTCCATTTTCCACATCCAGGGTGTAAATGGTGTCGGATCCGGATCCAAAGAAAACCTTTCCAAGCTCCAGGGGCATGGTCAATTCTCCCTGCCGGTTGTGCATGGGGATGCGAGAAGGAGCGCTGTCCAGGGCGTCGATAACCATCTTTTCAGGGATTTTCAGGCGGTCATTATCCTCCCAGGCGCCGGCTGCCAGCAGCAGCTCTCGGCCCTGAGGGTCCTCCATTTTCACCCCGATCTGGCGCAATATTTCCAGGGTGGCTGCATGCAGTTCGCGAATTTGCTCCGGATTAAGGATATCCAGCTTCGGGTAGCGGGTGGGGATGGGAATTTGTTCTGTCATAAATGTCTGCTCCAGGATGATGAGGATGCTGAAGGCTGATCCTGTCCGTTCTCAAGGGATGATCAGGGTAGGGGAGAATTCCTGTTTGACTTTTTGAATGATCTGGGGGTCGATAGGCTGCGGCTGGTGGGATGCCAGCAGCTCCCTGGCGATGGAGACCGCCCGCTGACGGGCATCCCGCTTTCCATCCGCCTCCCACTCTTCCCGGCCCTGGCGGTCAAGCACCCGGGAAGGAAAATAGTGCTCGGTGCGCATATGGCGGTAAGTGTGGGGATCAGCCAGATAATGGCTGCCGGGTCCAACACGGTCAATGGCCTCGAGAGCCAGTGTTTCCTGATTGACTTCGATGCCCCGCACAGCCCGCATGGCCATTCCCAGGATCTCATTGTCGATGACAAACTGCTCGTAGGCGATGGTGGACATGTCCTCCAGCATCCCGGCGGCATGGTGGATAAAATTGCTCCCGGCCAGGGCGACTTGTATGATTGACTGTGTTTTTTCAATCCCGGCCTGGATATCCGGGAGCTTCGATTCCGTCATCCCGGCGCTGTTATAGATGGGGATGTTGTAGAAATGGGCCATCTGGGTGATGGCGGCATTGGCGATTCCCAGCTCAATGGAACCACCCAGGTAGCTGCCAGAGCGCATATCCGCGGTGGCCGGGATGGGCCCGATCAGCACCGGGGTTCCCGGGTTGACCAGCTGGGTTAGCACCAACCCGGAGAGCTCCTCTGCGGTCAGCTGAGCCAGCGTTCCCGCCAGGGTGATTGGGGAGGTGGATCCGGCCATGGGGGCCGAAGAGAGCACCACCGGCATCCCTGCCCGGCAGACGTCAATCAGCAGGGTGGTGACATCACTGGCAAACATCAGGGGACTGACCATCCAGCTGGTGATGAAACTGACTACCGGCCGCTCCCGGAGGGCTTCCGCTCCTCCCATGATGTACTCAGCCATGGTGATTACATTCTGCAGCCCCTGCCTGGTGTAGACGCCGGCCTGGACGTGTTTGGTGGTGCTGCACAGCGCGGCGAAATATTTACTGATTTCCACAGATTCCTCGGGGATGTCCGTGGGATAGATGGGCAGCAGGTAAAAATGGATGTTGGGGAGCGCGTCGACCAGCCGGGCCATATCGGCGGCATCTTTCAGGGCGGCTGCCCGCACCTGACCTGTATCCAGATCAAGCACCTGCAGAGCAGCCCCACCGGTGCCGATATGCACCCGGGACCCTTCCAGGATGAGGTCATTTCCAGGATCCCTGCCGGCCAGAATCACCTTATTCCGGGCAGATTGAAGAGTTTTTTCAACCAGGCGGGGAGGAATTCTCACCCGGTTCCCATCAATCCTGGCGCCGCCTTTTTGGAAATACGCCAGCGCCTGCGGTTCCTCCACCTGCACGCCGGTTCGCTCCAGGATGGTCAGGGCTGCTTGATGGATCTGGCTGACCTGCTGATCTGTAAGCGGGCGGTAGCGGCCGCCGGGAAGGCCTTTCTGGGGGTTGGGAATTGTCTTTGCCATTGACGCTTTCCTTGGTGAGGGCTTGAAGAGAGAGCAGTCACTGCTCCAGGATGGTGAATGAGTCCCTGACCAGCCCTTTGATATCCGCTGCCTTGGCCGGGCGGGGATTGGTTTTGGCGTTGACGTTCCAGACTGCCCGATCCGCCAGCAGGTCCAGGTCCTCTTTTTTGACAGCCACTTCCGGCACTGTCAGGATCTCAAACTGTCTCTGGGTGATTCCCTGGACTTCCCTGACCAGTTCCTTGATCTGGGGGTATTTTTCTCCCACAGCGGGCTGGTTGTAGGAGAGCACAGGATCCAGACAGCGCATCAGAATCAGGCCGTGAGGAAGGTCATGGTAGAGTCCCCCGGTGACGTTGCCGATGGCATGCATCAACCCCAGCCCGGCATGCAGCATGGCTGCGCCGGTCAGCAGGCTGCCCTCGAGCATGCCGCTGCGGGCGGCAGTATTCTCCCCTTTGTTAATGGCGGTTTCCAGATTGGCGGCGACCAGATTCATCCCCTGCAGGGCCAGGGCGTCGGTGAGGGCGGTGGCGGCGCTGGCCAGGTAGGCTTCCAACCCGTGGATGAAGGCGTCAATGCCTGTAAACAGTGTGACCACCGGGGGGACAGACAGGGTTAGTTCCGGATCCAGCAAACTGAGCTCCGGCCATTTGGCGACCACACTGTCCTTTTCCCGGGTTTCCAGATTGCTGATCACCGCCCAGGGGGAGATCTCTCCCCCGGTCCCGGCCGTGGTGGGGACGGTGCAGAGCAGTTCAGCACCGCAGCGTTCGGCGATTACCTTGCCGGCGTCCATGGTGCTCCCCCCGCCCAGGGCGAGCACAGCGCCAGCAGCCAGCTGTTTTCCTGCCAGGGTTCCTTTTTCTACGGTTTTCCAGGAAGGGTTGGGCTCAACTTCTGCAAACAGTTTCACCCGCTGCCAGCCGCTGGAAATCAGGGAGGCTTTGATCCGCTCCAGCACAGGAGCTGCCCAGGGTTCCTGGGGGGCCACCAGCAGCAGATTAGCATTCGTCCCAGCCGGCTGCAGGTACTGGTTGATCTCCTGGATCACGCCAGCCCCGAAAATGGTTTTGGTCGGCCAGTGAAATTCATACATCAGGCAGTCTCCTCTGGTTCCAGCGCTGTCAATATTCCAGCCGTACAGCGACGGCTGCTTGTGAAACCTTTAAAGGAGGGCTGCCGGTCACAACCCCAGTTCTACCCCTGGGTTATTTTCCTTTCCCGTTGGCGCTGGGCAATCCAGGCCAGGAAAATCCCCAAGACATAGAGCAGCAGCAGCGGGACCATCACCAGCATCATGTTAAAGGGGTCTGGGGTGGGGGTGATGGCTGCGGATAGCACGGCGATGGCAATCACAGCCAGCCTCCAGCCGCTGATCAGCTGTTTGCTGGATAAGATCCCCAGTCGGGCTAAAAAATAGACCAGCAGCGGCGTTTCAAAGCTGACCCCGACCCAGAAAACCAGGCTGAGCACAAAGGGTATATATTCATCCACCATCCAGGTGGGTTGGACGACATCGGATAGAAAACCGAGCAGAAAGGGAATCGCTGACGGCAACATGACAAAATACGCAAAAGCAGCTCCACCGAGGAAGCTGAGCGTGACGCCGGGAATGATCCAATAGAGCGAACGGCGTTCCCGGCGGGTCAATCCCGGGGTGATGAACATCAGCAGCTGGTAGGTGATTACCGGGGTGGCCAGAACCACGCCGGAAATCAAGGCGATGCGCATAAAGATCCCGATGGAGGTGGTAGGACGGGGGGCGATCACCGGAAAATCCCCCATGGGTTCCAGCAGGAAAACCAGGATTGGCTTGGCGAAAAAAAAGCAGGCCGTACTGGCCAGCAGCAGGGCCAGCACTGATTTGGCCAGACGGCCGCGGAGCTCTTCCAGGTGCTCCAGAAAAGACATCTGATTCTGGCGGCTGAAAGGGGGGCTACTCATCCGGGCTGTCCTTTTGGGCTGATTCTCTCCTGGCCAGTTCTGAGCGCAGTTCACTCAGCTGATTTTCCAGGGCGGTCAGCTTTTTCTCCAGCTGTTGACGGTTTTGCTGTGAGGGTGTTCCAATAGATGGCGGAGCCTGGGGAGGCCTGCCTGTTTCGGCTTCACTGGGAGGTTCCTGAAGGGATCTTTTTACCGTATCAAGGGGGGAGCGAAGGGACTGCATGGTGCTCCTGACATCCGTGACGGTCTGATTCAGAGAAGCAGTGAGATCCCTGGCTTCCTGACTGTCTCCCAGTCCGGTCTCCTGCCGCCACTCGGCCATTATCCGGTCAGAATACGTGCGCAGGGAGCGCACGAAGGATCCCAGCTTGGCGGCGATCTCAGGGATTTTCTCCGGACCGAACAGGAGGATGGCCAGGATGAGAATAAAGATCAGTTCCAGGCCGTTGAAATTTTGGATTATCTCCATACTTGTCCCGCAGGTGGGCGATTTGTCTTTGTAACAGCTTCCACCTTGAGCTTCTGCATTATAAAATCGGCCCTGACCAGTGTCAAGAAACCCTGCATTCAAGGGTGGCATTCCGCGTCAAAGCAAGGGATGAATGCCACCCTCCCCGACACTGCGCCCGGGGAGTCAATCTCTCTGATATTCCTGCAGAACGGCGGTGATTGCTTCTTTGACCTGCTCAGGAAGCGGTTCGGGCCGGTGAGATTCCATTATCTCAATGGTTTTTTCCTGCAGTCGATCTCCGAGTCGCTTTCCGTCATCTGCCAGCCATTCCTCCGCCCGCTGTCTGGTAAAGAGCATCGGCTGCCAGAAGCTGCGGAAGTGCTCGAAGGTGTGATCACTGGACAGGAAGTCTCCGCCGGGACCAATCTGGTCAATCACCTCCAGCGCCAGGTCTTCGGCTGTGAAGGAGAACCCAGCATTAAATCGGCGCATCATGGAGATCATTTCCGCGGTGAAAACAATCATCTCCGGTGAGGTGGTCAGCCCGGCCTCCAGGTAGCCGACATCATGCACGAGATTATTCCCCGCCAGCAGGGCAACCAGGACTGAAAAGGCGGCATCTGCGGCAGCCTGCTCATCCATCACACAGCTGTCCGAGTGGCCGGCGTATCCCCAGGTGGGGAGACCATAAAATCGTCCCATCTCGGCGACCGCTGCCCGGGCCAGCTGGAATTCCGGCGCCCCGTACACGCTGATGGTGGTTTTCATATCAATGTGATGCAGGCCGCTGCCGTAGACGAAAGGTGCCCCCCGCAGCTGCAGCTGGTGCATCACCAGACTGGAAAGTGCCTCCGCGTTGCCTAACGCCAGTCCACCGGCCAGGGTGACCGGCGAGGTTCCCCCCATCATCGGGGCCGGCGAGTGAACAATGGGCAGGGACTCCCGGGCCATGTAGAGCAGTTTTCCCGTGGCGGTTTTCGAATGCTGCAGGGGCGTGGAGGGCTCGGAATACAACAGCAGTGTGGGGTGGCTGCGGAGAGCCTCCCGGGAGCCGGCAGCCGCAGCAGCCATGGCTGAGATGGCTTCACAGTCGCGAACATCATCACAGACAAAGACAACTGGTTTGCTGGTGTGCTCCAGCATGAGGGCATACTGATGCAAATAGGCATTGTCCCCGTCCAGGTCGGAGGGAATACCCATTGACATGCAGAAATCCAGCTCGGGCAGACCATCCACAACGTGAATGGCGTCCACCACATCTTCTGTGGTGAACGGTCGGCGTTCTCCGCTGCGGGGATCGAGATAGTTGAGACAGTCCGATCCGGTGCCAAAGTTTACCTCTTTCCCCAGCAGTCGGACCGCTGCCTGGTCCGTCCCTCGTTTGTAGAGATTAATTTCCGAAGGAGCGCCTTCCAGGGCCCAGTCCACCAGATCTGCTGGCAGTTTGACCAGGGTATCATCGCTGATTTCTACCCCCGCACCCCGGAGCAGGTCCAGCGCCCGGGGGTGGTAGACCCGCAGTCCGGTTTGTTCCAGAATCTGCAGGGAGGCTTGATGCACGGCCTGACACTGCTCCTCACTGAGCAGCTGAAAACTGGGTACTGCGCTCTTACCTGTGGTCATGATTGTACTCCTGTGACATTAATCTTATTGCCTGATGGATTCAATTTGCTGATTCGCCTCCTGGAGAGCTTCCTGGATCAACCCGGGGAGGATAGCCAGGCGGTATTCCCGGGAGGCGCGCAGCGGGCTGGACCGCGGCTGAGCTTCTCGACGGGCGATTTCCCCTGCCAGCTGGAAATTATTTAAGGTGGGGCGTTTTCCCAGCAGAATTTTTTCTGCTTCTCTGGCCCGAAAAGGCACCGACCCACCCGGTCCGAGAGCCAGCACAGCCGATTGGATTTCCGCTTTTCCGGATTTCTCCCGGATGACCAGCTTGACGGCGCAGTTGAGGATGGGCAGAATGAGGGCTTCCCGCCGCCCCATTCTGCGCCAGGCGGTGCCGGTTTGTCCTTCCTCATCGCCCAGGGAAAATCTCAGCGTGGTGATCAATTCCCGGGTGGGATCCACCGCAGATAGACCTGGTCCCTGGAAAAGCTTCTCCACCGGGATCCAACTGTCCCTGCCGGGACCGATAATCCGCACCTCCACTTCCAGGGCCAGGGCAGCAATGGCACCGTCGGCTGCCGGCATGGCCTGGACGAGATTGCCTCCCCAGGTGGCGGTTTGCTGGATGCCGCCAGCGCCGATGGAAGCTGCTGCCTGGGTGAGCGCGGTAGCGTGCTGCTGCAGCCGGGGATGATTCCGGATCTCAGCGAAGGTCACCGCTGCCCCTACCCGGGCGGTTTCTGCCCCCACCTCAATGCTGCGCAGGTCGGAAATGCGGGTGATGTCGATCAGCTGCCGGGGATGAAGGATCCCGCGGCGAAGATCCGGCAGAAGATCGGTGCCCCCGGCGAGAATCCGTGCTTGGCCATCGGCGCGCTGGAGCATCTCCAGCGCCTCGGCTGTGGACTCGGGAATCAGATATTCAATCACCCGGACCTCCTCTGACCGCCGTCCTTAACTGCCTGGAGGACCACCTCCGGGGTGGCCGGCAGCCGGCGGATCCGCGTTCCAATCACTCTGGAGATGCCGCTGAGTATGGCTGGTGCTGTGGGCAGGATGGCTGCCTCTCCCAATCCCTTGACGCCGAAGGGTCCCTGAAAGCTGGGTACTTCGACCAGGATGGTTTCGATTTGCGGTGTGGAGAGGGAAGTGGGCAGATAGTAATCTCCAAATCCTTTGCAGAGACCGGGGAGATACTCTTCCATCAGGGCGGTGCCCAATCCCATCAGGACAGCCCCCTCGATTTGACCGCGGGCATCCCGGGGATTGACCGCCCGGCCGACATCATGGGCGGCGGTGATCTTTGGGATCCGTACATGACCTGTTTCCAGATTAACCCGGACCAGCACCGCCTGAGCCCCGGTAACGAAGAGGGGGATGTATTGGGGACGTTGATCATCCGGAAAGAAGGGGGAAAGGTCGAACCGTCCCGTGTAGGCGAGAGGAATGTTCAACCTTCTAAACTCAGCGGCTATTTCCTGGTAGCTGAGGACAGCTTCCGGTGGGTTTTCTTCCCGGGGAGGCTGGGAGCAGACAACTCCCCCGGCTGTCAGGGAAAGGGCTTGAGGATGGCAGTCAAGCATTTCCGAGGCGGCTTCCAGCAAGGCTGCTTTCAGCGTTTCTGCCGCCTTGACGACCGCTCCTCCAACAAAATAGGTCGAGCGCGAAGCGCCCTGGATGCCGCTGTCCGGTGTCAGGGCGGTATCCGCGTTGATCAGCTTGATTTGCTCCCGGGGGACGCCGAGCACTTCAGCGGCCATCTGACTCATCACCGTGCTGCTGCCCTGCCCGTAATCCGGGGCGGAGCAGGTAATGATCAGCTCACCTTGCTCGCTGAGTGCTGCCCCGGCTTCTACCTTCAAGGAACCCGATTTCCCGAACCGGTACCACATGCCGGAAAAGCCCACCCCAATCCGAAGGGGACTGTCTGGCTGCTGGGACTGGTTAAATTCGGCAGCTTCCTCCAGGTAGGTCAGGTAGCTGGGTTGAATGGCTTCGAGAACTTCCTGATAACCCAGCGATTCCTGAATGGGGTATCCCAGGTAGGATCTGGTTTCCTGGTCAATGGCATTCTGCCGGCGGAAGGCCAGCGGATCAATATCCAGGGCCTGGGCGATTTCATCCAGGGTGCATTCCAGGGAGAAGACTGCTTGCGGTGTTCCGAAGCCCCGGAACTGTCCTCCTTTCGGCCCGTTGGTATAAATGCTATCTGCACGGCCATCCACGGCCTGATAACGGTACGGGCCGCCGCTTCCGGCCAGGGCGTAATCAGTAATATACTGTCCGTGTCCGTCGTACCCGCCGGTGTTAATCAGCACCCGGGTCTGAATGCCGGTGAGGTCACCATTGCTGTTCGCTCCCATGCGGGTTTTCACCTGATAGGGATGGCGTTTGGGGGAAGCCTGGAATGATTCCTCCCGGGTATAGAGCAGCCGGGCCGGCTGCCCGGTGAGATGAACGACCAGCGCGGTGGCCAGAAAAGGCCAGGGGTCCTGTTTGCCGCCGAAAGAGCCGCCTGTGGGCGGCATGATCACCCGCACCTGCTGAGGGTCGAGGGACAGGCAGGAAGCAATATAGCCCTGCTGCCAGTGTGGTTCATGGGTGCCGCCGACAACTGTCAGTCGGCCCTCCTGATCATAGTAGCCTAAGAGGGCTTCCCGTTCCAGGGCGGCATGCTCCTGCCAGCTGGTCCGGTAGCTGGTTTCCAAAATCAGATCGGAGTCTGCCATCACTTTCTCGAGATCTCCCCATTGAACCGCTGAGGAAGTCAGTCGGTTTCCGTGAGAATACAATTTTTGCCCCTCATCCTGCAGGGCCTCTTCCAGGGAGAAAAAATGCGGCAGGGTTTGGAATTGAACGTTCAGGACGTCCAGCGCCGACAGGGCGGCCTCCCGGCTCTCGGCAGCGATGAGAGCGACCGGCGCCCCGAGCATTTTACAGGTCTCCCCGGCGGGGGTAAGCACCGGTTCCTCCCGGCTGTAATCTCCCAGCCCGTTCTCACCGGGTATGTCTTCTGCCGTTATCACCCGGGCCACACCGGGGACGCGGCTTGCTTTGGAGACCGCCAGGGAAACAAGACGCGCGTGGTGATGAGGGCTGCGTACGACGAGAATCTCCAATGCTCCCGGGAGCGGGATATCTCCTGCATACCGGAGGGAACCGGAGACTTTCTCCCAGGCATCCAGCCGGAGGCTGCTGCCGCCGACACCCTGCACTTCCGGCAGCGGAGTTTCCTTGTTGAGATCCGGCTGACTGCGGATCTGCCGGGCAGCTGCCTGAACGGCTCTAATGATGGGCTGATAGCCGGTGCAGCGGCAGAGGTTGCCGGAAAGAGCCTCCTGAATTTCCTCCCGCACTGGATCCGGCCTGCGGTCCAGCAGCGCCTTGCTGGTCAGCAGCATGCCGGGTATACAGTAGCCGCACTGCACGGCCCCGGCTTCCATAAACGCCGTTTGCAGGGGATGAGGGGCTTCCGGAGACCCCAGGCCTTCAATGGTCAGCACCTGCTGTCCCTGAACTTTGCCGATCGGTGTCAGGCAGGACCGCACCGGTCTGCCGTTGAGCAAAACGGTGCAGGCGCCGCATTCCCCTTCATGATCACAGCCCTGTTTGGTGCCGGTCAGTCCCAGTTCCTCCCGGAGAACATCCAGGAGCGGTGTGATCGGATTTGCATCCAGGGATACCGTCTCGCCGTTTAGTGTTAAGTCAATCCGCATGATTAAAGTCTACCAGTTGCCATTGAATCAGCTCTCCGCCGGGGAGCCGATCGGGGACCAAGGACTGCCTATAGATTATAGATGATAATGATTGATCCGTAAGGCGAAATACCAGCAGAAAATTAACCCGGACTGATCATCTTCACTGAGGTCTGGCCGATGAGGGCGGATCGTCCGTTCAGGCCGGGATTGCCAGAAAAAATCAACGTCCGACAGTCCGCCGGCCGGCGTCTAGTGTGGTTTACGATAGCCAGAGGATCAGTTTTTCATAGTTTTGATCATAAAGTGGTTTACACTAGGAGAGCAAAGCACCATGGTGCAGATCAGACCTCAGGAGGTAAATGGTGGACAGGCTGGAGGAGATGATTACCAGGCAGGGTTTCCCGGGAAGGGACAGATATCAGCTTCCCCCTTCCCAGCTGACCTTTCAGGACGGCGCCCAGTACAGAATGGAGATTTCGGGGATTGATTCCTTGGAGGAGATGGAAGCGCTGGTGGAGGAAAAAAACAAACGGAAAGTTCCCATCCACCGCGTGATCAGCATGGGGACCGGCACCCATTTGCTGACTTCTTCTGAGCTGCGAGATCTGGCCCAGATGGGAAAGGAGGGCGGAATTGAGGTGATTGTCCTGCCGGGCCCGAGGGCAAATTATGACCTTGGAAAGCACGCCTCTTCCCCCTGGGGAAAGGTTTCCGGGGTCCGGGTCAGGGGGGCAGATCAAATGCGCTATTTTCTGCAGGATGTGGTGCGGTGCATTGAAGCCGGCCTGCGGGGCTTTCTTTTTTATGGAGAGGACCTGCTTTATTTGTTCCATTTGATGCGCCAGGCGGGAGATCTGCCGGAGGATCTTGTCTTCAAAGTCTCCTACACCCAGGGGCTGTCCAATCCTGCGGGGGCGAAACTGCTCCAGAAGCTGGGCGCGGACAGCGTCAACCCCGTCACCGATCTGACGCTGCCTATGCTGGCCGCCATCCGGGAGGTGCTCAGCATCCCGTTGGATGTGGTTGTCGCCAGTTTTGATATCCTCGGAGAGATCAACAGATTCTGGGAGACCCCCGAGATGATCCGCGTGTGTTCTCCAATTTACCTGAAACAGGAGCTGGAGTCCACTGTGGAGAATGCCCGTCAGAAGGTGCGCTATTGTGAAGTGATCCAGGAGATCGTGGATCGATCCGGTCTGGATCTGCAGCTCTCAGCAGATGCTCCGGAGGATCTGCGGATCCCCCGGCCCTGACCCAGGGATCCTCCCCAGCCCGGGGTGGAGACCTGGAAGGAAGACAGCCATGTTAACCCTGCCAGATATCGATCAGATCCGAAAAGCACAAGACCGCCTGAGCGCCATCCGGCGCACACCGCTGATCCGCTGTGGTCTGCCTGACCTGCCCACAGAGGTGTATTTGAAGCTGGAAAATATGCAGATTACGGGTTCCTTCAAACTGCGCGGCGCAGGGAACGCGGTGCTGACAGCTGCCTCCCAGGGGATCCGCCGCGTCTGGACAGCCAGTGCGGGGAATATGGGGCTGGGCGTTGCCTGGTATGCAGCACAGTGCGGATTGGAAAGCACCGTGATCGTCCCTGAGGATGCCCCGCGAACAAAGATTCGGGCCATCCAATCTCAGGGGGGAAGTGTGGTGGAGCTTTCCCGCCAGGAATACTGGGAGATACAGATCAGTCATCACCGGGATGGCATGGCAGGTCATTTTATTCACCCTTTTGCCGATGGGGAGGTGATGGCCGGTAACGGCACGCTGGCGCTGGAAATCCTGGAGGATCTTCCGGATGTGGAGGCTGTCATCATTCCCTTTGGGGGTGGAGGGTTGACCTGCGGTGTGGCTGCCGCACTGCGATCACTGCAGCCGGGTACAAGAATAATCGCCGCCGAAACGGAAAACGGGGCGCCGCTTTCCCCCTCCTTAAAAGCAGGGAAGAGAGTCGAGGTGCCCTATTGGAAGAGTTTTGTTTCCGGAATGGGGTCCCCGCGGGTGTTCAAAGAAATGTGGCCGCTGCTGCAGGGGCTGGTCCATGAATCCAGGGTGGTGAAGCTCGCTGAGACCGCGGAAGCGATCAGACAGCTGCTGGAAACCCATCATCTCGCTGCCGAGGGGGCGGGGGCGATCTCCCTGGCTGCTGCCTTGTTCGGCAACATTCCCGGGAAAAAGGTGGTCGCGATCATCACGGGGGGGAATGTTGACCCGGATGAGATCAGACAAATTCTAAACAGCTATCCCCAGGAGGGAAAGCCGCCCGATCTCTCGCAGTAAATCACCGGGGCAGGGACAAAGGTCAAGCGCTGTTTCTCCGCTGATGGAAGCGGATCGCAGCCAGGGTGCGGGCCATCTCGTTGCTGATCAGGGTGATGGCTTCATCAATACCCATACCCGGTTTGGCCAGCACCAGGTCGGGCTGCATGGCAAGGGCAGCCCGGGCTGTGATCCGGGCGCTGAGATCCGTTTCGGCGCAGCTGCCGCCCAGAAAGGCGCCCACGCCGTGCTCTTTGCAGGCCAGCACCGCTTCCACAGACCGCTGGATTCCCCCCAGATCGGGCATTTTCACCTGGATCATATCGGCTGCCCGGCCGTCCAGAAAGGCGTTGATGTCCTCCAGGGTGTTGGCCCATTCGTCGGCAACCAGCTGCACCTTCATTTTCCGGAAGCGGATGTATTCTCGCAGCGTGCTGAGAGTTTCGATCTGCTGCTCCCGTGAAGCGCAGATCACCGGGCATTCGATGCGCAGTGGATAAGGCTGGGCAGCCTGCTCCAGGGCATACAGCGTGCCCAGGATTTCCCCCAGGTTATTGTCGTAAATTTTTCCCAGCCCCCCGTGGACATCCAGATGGATGGTGGGATGATAGCTGTCCTCCCCCAGGGACTGAATGCGGGTTTTAAGCCATTTGGTGTAGCGGATGAGATGCACCGCTTGGTCCCCGAGCTGTTGCGGGATATTGTCCACCAGAGAATGCGGTAGGGATCCAATCCGGCGGACGATCATCTTATCCGCGCCCTGGAAGCGGTTCGCACCGCACTGCGCGTGGATGGGAATCACCCTTTCCGGAAGCGGCAGATCCCATTCCCGACAGATCACTTCAGGGAGGGTGATTCCCTGGGTTAAAGCAGCAGCCTGAAGCAGCGCCTGGCTGACCCCATAGCGGACTGCGGAGTGCAGCTGGCGTTCCACGATTTTGGTTTCTGTGTGAGGGTCCGAAGACAGCAGCCGTCCGGCGGACTGGAAGAGCTCCCGGCGGGAAAATTTCTCCCCCAGCTCCTGATCTGGAAGCAGTCGTTCTTCCTCCACAGTCACCCGGAGGGATTCAATTTTTTCGGCGGTTTCCCGGAAGGAGGTCCAGGATCGGTTGAGCAGCAGGGGGGCCACCCGCTCCTGAATAGTTTTCTCCGCTTGAGGAGCCCGGAAGACCGGATCACGTCCTGCCGCACCGCTGAATTCCACCGCGGTGCAGTCTCCCCAGGCAATCCGCCCATCTTCCAGGACCAGGCCGACAGAAAGGGCTTCCGCTGGTTCCCGAACAGCCTGAAATCCCGGGGTGATAGGGTTTGCCCGGTAGCGGTCCTGAACGGGGATTGGCTGAGTCTGCAGCGCTGCCAGATCGTCGAAGTAGTACGCCCCCTGGGAAGGAACGGTCAGGATATCTGTGATCTTGATCATTTAAACATGTCCATAATAATCCCGGTGGACAACCACAGCGTAGGCATAGTCCAGCAGGGTACCCCAGCTGAAAATTGGAATATTCACCAGCCGCTGCAGGGCTCTGGCGAAAGGCTGCATCCCGGTGCATTCCAGCGTGATTGCCCCCATCTGAGGATGAGCCTGGATGAACTCCAGGGCAACGTCCAGGAATTCCTGCTCGGCTTTTTCATACACGGCCCCAGGTGGATGGGTTCTTTTTGATGGGGTCCAGAGGTGAGAAAACTCCTCGCAGCGGCCATCGTCCATGGCGCCTTCCAGCACATAGCCGCTCCCCGGCTGAATGCCTACCTGCTTGAGGTGGTATTCGGTCAGGTAGGCTTTCTCAGCGGCCAGGATTCCCACGATCTGATCGGGCCCCAGGCACTGCTGGGCCAGAGGTACCTGAAGCAGGCTGGACAGGAAAACCGGCACGGAGAGAGCCTGGGCTGTTTCCTGCTGGAAATAAGCAAAATAACCGCATTCCGCCGCCACTGCCCGGCAACCCATATGCTCCAACTTGTGGGCAGCCCGCAGGACGGGCGCCAGGCAGGGAGTTTTGTCTTCCTGATGAACAAGCGCCTCAATGTTCACCCCCACGGCGATTTCATACTGGATGGGGAAGGGATAGGCGCTGGCATTGCGGACGTCGCCCGGGAAACCCGGGTAAACGTCATCGAGGAGGATAATACCCAGCCCCATGCCGTAGCATCGCTGGTCAGGACGGGCCTGAATTTTCTTGAGGCCGTAATCCCGATTTGGACTCATCAGCTCACCTCGCTTTCAACTGGTCGATCACTCCTGTAGAATGGCCTGCAGCTGCTTTTCTGTGCTGTGTGAGAGGGATTTTGACTGGTGCGATGCAATCAGCTCCCGGGTCAGTTTTTTCGCTCTATCCTGCAATGTTGTCCGCCCGTATTCCATCCACTGCTGATAATCATAACGGTCAAATAAACTTGGCACCCAGTCCTCGCGGACATGCTGGAGGGTATGTTTTGCCTGCAGGAAATAGCCATCAGGACCGATTTCATGGATCAAATCCAATGCCAATGTATCCCGGTTGATTTCCAAATCAGATAAATAGCGTTTCAGCCAGCCGATTATTTCGTTGCAGAGCAAAACCATTTCCAGTGACCCGGTCATGGCGCAGTCCAGATAGCCGATATCGTGGATCAGGTTGGCCCCGCCGATGGATACCGAGAACAAGCTCAGGGCCGCATCTGCGGCAGCCTGGGCGTCAAAAACCTTGGAGTCGCTGGCCCCGGCGACGGCAAAGGTAGGCAGCTGATAATGGCGAGCCATATCCCAGCCGTATGGTCCGTCATCGGGGGCGTTGTACAGTCCCAGCATGGTTCTCATATCCAGCGTGCCGTGACCGGGATTGCTGACAATGAAAGGGGATCCCGACCTCTTCAGCTGGGAGAGCACCAGACCGGCCAGCTGACCGGCTGTTCCCAGGGCCAGCGCGCCTGCCTGGGTAATGGGAGATGTCATCCCCCGGTGCTTTCCTGGCGCATAGATGGTCGGGATGCTGTTTTCAGCAGCGCGCAGCAGCCGGTCGACGCTTTCTTTGTTGTGCTGGAATGCGGAGGTTGTGTTGACATAATTGATGATAAATGGCCGCTGCTGCAGCTTCTGCACACCGCCGGCAGCTGCGGCGGCCATTTTAATCGCATAGCGGGTGCTGGCGCCTTCTATGCCAACGAAGATGATCGGTTTTCTGCTCTCCCGGAGCATGACAGCCATCTGCTGCCGTTCATAAATATCTGCCGGGACATCGGAAGGGAGAAACATGGACATGATGAAATCCAGGTTGGGGAGGGAATCCACCAACCGGACCCCGTTGATGACATCCTGCAGAACAGCTTTCCTTCTCAGCCCTGTATCCAGGTCATAGATAAACAGACAGTCAGAGCCCGGCCCATAATAATTTCTGCAGCCGCCGACATCCAGAGCAGCCTCCCCTTCTTGATCATAAATGGTGATTGATTTGGGGGCGCTCTCCAGCGCCTGCTCAATCAGCTGAACCGGAATGCGCACAATGCTGCCGTCAGCAATCTCTGCCCCCGCCTTTTGAAACAGTTCAACGGCTTCCGGATGATGAAAACGCACGCCGGTTCTATCCAGAATCTCGCAGCTGGCCTCATGGATCCGCTGGATTTGCTGGTCGGACAGGCTCTGATAGCATCCCGGCAGGCCGGGGTTTGGGGAGGATGGGGAGGGAAAATCTTTGCTCATAACTCTCTTTTTTACGCCTAAAAAATGTGCTTTGAATTATAGTGGATCTTGCGCTCTTTCGCACACAAAGGGGACAGAAGGATTGTCCTTCTGTCCCCGAATTTTTATCCTGGTGAGCAGCCTGATTCAGCGTACGTCAATAATCTCCTGGCCTTCAATTTGCTCCAGAACCGATACCAGGTCATCCCGGGAAACATTGCGAACTTTGACCACACAGTCCCAGTGATCCGGATCCTTGCGGGTTTGAAGACCGCCGCTGGCAAAGATCCCCCAGCCTTGTTCAGAAATTGCCTGCATTAATTTTGCCAGCTCCCCCTTCTTGTTGGGCATGCGAATGGTGACCCTGACGCCGGTTTGATTGCCGCCCAGCAGGTCGGTCAGCTGAACCATCATATCCACGTCTGTGATAATGCCCATGACCACATCTTTTTCCAGCACCAGCAGAGAGCCAATTTTTTTTGTGATCATTAATTTGGCAGCGTCTTCCAGGGTGGCATTTTCACTGATGGTGATGACATCCTTCTTCTTGACCATGACGTCTTTGACGCGCAGGTTGGAGAGATAGCGGGTGATCTCCCAGACGTTCAGGCTGGCCAGTTCTGTGGGAGGAATGCGCATGCGCTGGCGGGTGATTAAGCCCTGCAGCCGTTTTCCATCTCCCACCACAGGAAGATGACGGATATTGTTCTCGGCGATGATGCTCTGGGCTTCAATAATGGTCGTCTCTGCATGAACCATGATTGGATGACGGGTCATATAATCCTTCACGAACATATCAAAGGCTCCTTTTTACCTGGAAGTTACCACTGGGTCCATGTTCCGCAGGTCTTCCAGGGGTAGATGGCAGAAGATACGGTGGTGGTCAGTGTTGTGCTGCCAGGGGGGATTTTTTGTTTCACAGATTTTCCCATTATCCGGCAGCTGACTGCGGCGGGGACAGCGGGTGTGGAAGCGGCATCCGGTGGGAGGATCGATGGCACTGGGTACGGTTCCTTCCAGGCGGATGTGCTTCTGCGCGGCCCTGGGGTCCGGGATGGGGACGGCTGACAGCAGCGCTTCTGTGTATGGGTGGTAAGGTGGGGCGTAGATGTCCTCTGCAGGACCAATTTCCATAATCTGACCTAAATACATGACAGCGACCTGGTCGGAAAAGAACCGCACCACACTCAGGTCGTGGGCGATGAAGACCATGGTGGTGTTGAATTCCTGCTGGATCTCCAGCAGCAGGTTGAGGATGGCAGCCTGGACAGATACATCCAGCGCGGAGACCGGCTCATCGCAGAGGATCAGATCGGGATGGCTGGCCAAGGCCCGGGCGATGCCCACCCGCTGTTTTTCTCCGCCGCTGAGCTGACGAGGCAGGCGGTCATAGTAATTCTCTCCCAGACGCATGGCGTTGAGAAGTTGAATCACTTCAGCGCGGATTTCATTCCTGGGAACGGTGTTGAATACCTGCATAGGCCGGCCGATCTGCTGCCCGACCGTGAAGGATGGGTTCATGGTCGAATCCGGGTTCTGGAAGACCATCTGCAGTTCCTGGATGAGAGCTTTGTCCCGCTCGGTGATCGGATCAGTGATATCAAACCCCATGAATTCGGCTTTCCCGTCGGTGGTGTCCTCCAGGCCAATCAGGGTCTTGATCAGGGTGCTTTTTCCACAGCCAGATTCTCCCACAACGCCGAGGGTGCTGCCGGTAGGAATGGTGAACGTGGCGCCTTCCACAGCTTTCACGTACCGCTGGCCTCCCAGGCCGACCACATCCTTCAGACTGTTGCCCTGCACCGGGTAGTATTTCTTCAACTCCTCAGCGACCAGAATTGGCTCTGCAGCCAGGTCGCGGCTGCTGACTTCGGGGGGGATGATATCCTCCGAAGGCTCCCAGAGCTGGGGATCGATTTCCTCTGCGAAATGACAGCGCACCCAGCTGTGAGTGGGCAGCTCTCTCAAGCCGGGACGCTCTTCCCGGCAGCGTTCCTGGATGTAATCACAGCGCGGTCCGTAAATACAGCCCACCGGGCGGTTGTTGGGCGGGGGGACTCTGCCGCGGATGGGGTAAAGCAGGCTGCTGCTTTTGTCGGTTCCTAATTTGGGCACACAGCGGAGCAGCCCCTGGGTATAGGGGTGCTGGGGATTCTCATAGATTTGCTCCACGGTCCCCCGCTCGACGATTTCTCCTGCGTACATGACACCCACCCGTGTGGAAACGCGGGCGACCACGCCCAGGTTATGGGTGATGTACATGATCGCGGTGTCAAAATTTTTCCGCAGGTCAGCAATTAAATCCAGCACCGCGGCCTCCACCGTGACATCCAGCGCGGTGGTGGGTTCATCCATAATCAACAGCGCGGGATTGTTGAGCAGAGCCATGGCGATCACCACCCGCTGCTGCTGGCCTCCGGAGATCTGGTGAGGAAAGCGGTTGAGCATGTTGGCGGCATCCGGCATGTATACCTGCTCCAGCATCTCCACGCATTGATCTTTGGCCTCCTCCTCGCTCATACCCCGATGTACGGTCAGCACTTCCGCCATCTGGTCGCCGATGCGCATGGAGGGGTTCAGGGCCTGCATGGGATCCTGATAGACCATGGCGATCTGGTCTCCCCGCAGGCGGCGGAGTTCTTCCCCGGTCACTCCCACCAGCTCTTTCCCCTGAAACTTGATGCTGCCGCGTTTCACATAACCGTTTGCTCCCAGGAAATTCAGCACAGCCCAGGCAACGGTGCTCTTGCCGCAGCCGGATTCACCAACGATCCCGTAGGTCTCGCCGCGGTTGATGTGGAAAGAAACATCCTGGACGGCTTCGATTTCGCCCCCACGGATTTTATAGGCAACGGATAGCTCTTTGATATTCAGTACGGGGGGTGGTTTTTTCAATTCTGCCATGAGGGTTCTCTCACTTCTGATAACGAGTCAGCTCTTCCCGCAGGCCATCTGCGAAAAGATTCAGGCCGATGACCAGGCTGGCGATGGAAAGGGCCGGCCAGATCACAGCCAGCGGGTTGGCAAAAATGTGACGGCGGGCCTCATTGACCATGTTGCCCCAGTCCGGGTCGGGTGGGGGCAGGCCGATGCCTAAGAATCCCAGGGTGCCGATGGCGAAGATGGCATAGCCAACCCGGAGCATGCCGTCCACCAGCAGCGGTCCCCGGGCATTGGGAAGGATTTCCCGGAACATGATGTACCAGGAATTTTCTCCCCGGGTTTCTGCTGCCCGGATGTAATCCCTGGTGCGGATATCCAGGGCCAGGCTGCGGGCCAGTCGGGCGACACCGGGAGCGCCGGTGACCGTGATGGCAAAGATCACCACCAGGTCCCCCTGACCCAGGGCGGCGATGACCACCAGGTAAAGCACGATTCTGGGAAAAGCGATCAGCGCATCCAGGATCTGCATGATCACCTGATCCCACCAGCCCCCCCGATAGCCCGCGTTCAGCCCCAGGGTGGAGCCAAATATCAGCGACCCGACGACCCCCCAGATGGCTACCCCACCCGGGATGGAAATATTCCCCCAGGGAAGACGGGTTTTGAGCAGGATCACCTGCGTCCCCTGCATTAACCGGGAGAGGATGTCTCTCCCCAGATGGTCGGTTCCCAGAATATTGGTCTGGTTAGGGGGCAGGTTCTGATCAAAGAGATTCGCATTGGGCTCAAAGGGGGTCCAGAACAGAGAAACCAGTCCAACCAGAATCCAGAAAAACACAATCGAGATGCCGATGGTGGCAATTCGGGACTCAAAGACGATGGAAATTTGCTTCCAGATCTTGCTCAGGCCGGTTGGTCGGGTTTCAGAGGATGAGGCGGCTACTGCCATAGTCCACTCCAGTTATGAATAACGAATTCTAGGATTGAGGAAGGTGTAGGCAAGGTCTCCGATCAGCCGGGTGACAATGGCGATGGCTACGGTAAGCATGGCGGCTGCCTCGACAGCGTTGAAATCCCCGAAAATAGCCGCATCGTAGATGTATTTCCCCAAACCCGGGAACCCAAATATCACCTCGACCACCACCACACCCCCGATCAACCAGTTGACGTGAAGCATGATGATGGTGATGGGGGCCATCAAGGCATTGCGGATGGCATGGCGAATGACCACCCGGCGCCGGGGCATTCCTTTGATAATCGCGGTCCGGATGTAAGGCGAATCCATCACCTCGACCATGCTGGACCGGGTCATCCGGGCGACATACCCCAGCTCAACCGCGGTCAGAGTCAGTACGGGCAGGGCAATCAGTTTGGGTTCTTCAAAAATTGCATTGGGGGTGAGGAAGACCGATACTGCGGGAAGGACTTTCAACCAGATCCCCAAAATCAGAATTAAGAAAACCCCGGTGACAAATTCAGGGGTGGCGGTAACCGCCAGGCTGGTCACGGAGATGAAGCGATCGATCGGTTTCCCTTCATTGATGCCGGCGATAATCCCCAGCACCAGCGCCAGGGGCATCACAATCAAAAATGCTGTCCCTGCCAGGACCAGGGTGTTCCGCACCCGGGGGACCAGCGTGGTGGCCACATCCCGCCCGGTCTGCAGCGATCTGCCGGGATCACCGCGCAGGATCCCTCGTTTCAGGGGCATGAATTCCACCGGTCCGTCCTTGAGCTCGGTAAAGCCGGTTTTCGTTCTCAGATAGACGGTAGTCCCTTCTCCCCGCACCCACTTGACTGCGTTGTTGCGGTTATCCACCCCCCAGAAGAACTCTCCTTTCTCCGGATCCGATTTCCAGGCACCGCTGACCAGACGTTCTGTTGTGGATCCATCAGGATTTCGTTCCCGGGCAAAGAGCTGTCCTTCTTCCATTTTCCAGCGGGTCAGGGTTCCATCGACATCCGCCCACCATTCCAGTTCCCCTGTTTGTTGGTTCCGGCGGGTCTCCAGAGGATAGCCGATCAACCGTTCAGCTTTCCAATCACTGCCTGCCAGCCACTCCGTGTACCGCACCCAGGCAGGTCGATTTAACCCCAGCTGGGCCCGGAAGGAGGCTCTTTGCTCTTCGGTTGAAAACACGCCGAGGATCTTGAGGGCGACATCCCCGCTGCCAACTTCCAGCAGGAAAAACAACGTGATGGAGACCAGCAGCAGGGTGATGATCGTGGAAACAATACTGCGAACGAGAAAGCGTGCCATAAGGGATCTCCTGATTGGAGGAAGGGAGCCGCTTAAGCTCAATCCAGAGATTCAAGGATAGATTGGTGTCTCAGATAAATCTACAAATAAATGCCGTTAAAAAATGTGACTGGAGGCCCTGCACCGGATTCGGTGCCTTTTCCCGGACCTTGGATGATGGATTGATTGGATCAAAGAGAGGTCGGCATACCCGGCAGGTTTCCAGGGCATGCCGACCAGGGGTCAAACTTACTCATCCTTCCAGACTTCGGTGAGCAGGTCGTACTCGGTCGGGTGAGCTTCGATATTCTTGAAGGACTTAGGAACGATGTTCCAGACGCTCTTCCAGTAGGCGATGCCGATCGGCCCGCGTTCCATGAAGATGTCCTCGATATCGCTCATGATCGAGCGCCGCTGTTCGACGTCAAGGGTTTTCTCCGCCTCAGTCAGCAGGCTCTCGAACTCTTCGTCCACCCAGCGGGTCTCGTTCCATTCCACGGGATTTCCTTCCGCATCGGAGGTGTAGCCGAGCCGCAGCACTTGGGTGCCCAGCGGCCGGTGTGTCCAGGAGGTCATTCCCAGATCCACCTCTGTCCAGCGATCCCAGTAGCCGCCTGGTTCGGTGATGTCCAGTTCGATATCGAACCCACCGGGGGCAGCCATTTCTTTCAGGGCCTGCGCGTACTCCGGCTCTTCCAGGTCATTCTTGGTAGCCAGGGTCACTTTGAGCCCATCCGGGTAGCCTGCTTCCGCAAGCAGGGCTTTGGCCCCTTCCGGATCATACTCAGGGAGGTCCTTGTCTGCGTAGGCGGGATGCACCGGAGCCACATGGGCGTCAATGCCCAGGTCGCCCTGTCCATAGTAAGACAGCTGGAGGATCCGCTCTCGATCCTGGCACATCATCAGAGCCCGCCGGACGCGGTTGTCGCTCCAGGGCTCCAGGTCCGCCCGGACGCGGAGCACCGTGGTCACTGCTGTGGGCGCGGTGAGAACTTTCAAGTTCTCGTTGTCTCTCAGGGCTTCCCAGTCGCTGGCCCGCGGTTGATAGAGGGCGTCGATCTGCCCGGATTGAACGGCGGCCACGGCAGCGTCCTTGGCCAGGGAAACGTAGATGATCTCATCGAGGTAAGGGAGGGGTTCTCCATCTGCCCCGTTGCGCCAGTATCCCTCACGGCGTTTGAGCACTGCCCGTTCGCCTTCCGCGTACTCTTCCAGGGTGAAGGGGCCGGTGCCGACCGGCTGCTTGATGAAGTCGCCTTCAAAATTGCGGTGCATGATCGGCGCTGGGTAATGGAAGAGGTGTTCGGGGACACCGATGTTGCCGTCCTGCAGGTAGAGTTTGACGGTGTAGTCATCCACCTTCTCCACATCCTGCATGCCGCGCAGGTAGGAAAGCTGGTTGAGCATCGAGGATCCCACATCCGGATCCAGCCACTGCTCAAAGTTGAACATGACATCATCCGCAGTCAGCTCATCCCCGTTGTTGAACTCGATCCCCTGCCGCAGATAGAGGGTCCATTCCGTGACATCCTCATTCGCTTCCCATTTCTCGAGCAGGTAGGGCCGGGTGATGTTGTCCGGGCCGGTCTCGGTCAGATATTCGGCCACCTGGCGGACGACATTGGCTGACTGCACCCAGGAAAAGCGGGCAGGATGATCAATTTGCTGCAGCTCCATTCCGCGGGTGAAGGTCCCGCCGCGCTTGATCTCCCCTCCTGAGGGTCCTGGCTCGGGGGCAGGCTCTTCCCCGGTGCAGCCGGCGACGAAGGTGCTGGCTGCTGCAGCCGACATGCCCAGCAGGGTAGCATTTCTCAGGAACTCCCGCCGGGTGATCCGGCCACCCCGGAAGAGCTCTTTCAGCTCCGGGATATAGGGGTGGGCTTCTTTCCTATCTTTCTTGACGAAAAAATCCATTTCTTAATCCTCCTTAAACTTTGTTCAATAGTGCAGCTGTTGACCGGCCTGAAACCCTACACCGACCAGATGATCGGTGCCGGCAGACCTGCCCCCAGGGGATATAGTGCATAGAATTCCGGTTCACCTCCTTTTGTTGAGACAGTTTCTTGCAACCTGGTCTGCATTAAACAGGCGATGTGTGAATGTTGAACAACAATAAAGGCAATCACCCGGAAAAATTGCTGAATATCAATCAGGATTGATTTTGAATAATTAGATGCTGCTTTTTTCAGTCAGGAGGATTTGTCTAGGCTGATTGTAACATAGCTGATCCGCCGTACCAGTTACTTCTATAACATTTTTATCACCTCTAAGCGGGATTTTTACTGATTTCTTTTAATCTTTCCTTCAGTTTATCCTGCAAAGCAGGGGGTTGGTGTTTTTCCAGCACCTGCTGGGCCAAGTCCAGCGCCCGCGCGGCAAAGTCCTGGCTTCCACCCGCCTCCCAGGAGTCGGCATCCTGATGATCAAACGCCAGCGGATCCCAGACAGTTTCATGGAGGTGATCGTAGGTGTGATCATGGCTGAGGAATTCCCCGGCCGGGCCGATTTCTGCGATGACATCATGGGCCAGGGTGCCGGCGGAAGGATCCACGCCGTTCAGGAAGCGCTTTACCCAGCGGATGATATCCGCCCCCAGCACGATGCTCTCCAGGCTGCCCGTTAAGCCTGAATTCAGGTAACCGACATCATGGATCAGGTTGGTTCCGGACAGGGCGGCGGCCAGTAAACTGCTGGCATATTCCGCTCCGGTTTGGGCATCGATCACTTTGCTGTCTGCCGCCCCGCCGGTGCCGAACACAGGAATCCCGTAATGACGGGACATCTCAGCCATCACCAGGTCGCCGATCCGCCACTCCGCGGTGCCGTAAGGAAACAGGCCGGTTTTCATGTCCAGTGGGCTGATGCAGGCGCCGGTGATGAATGGGGCACCCGGGTGAACCAGCTGATGCATCACCAATCCGGCCAGCGTCTCGCTGAGCGCCAGGGCCAGCGAGCCATACAGAGTGATGGGACCGCTGGCACCGCTCATGATGGTGGGCACATAGATCAGGGGGAGTTCCCGTTCAGCACAGAAAATCAGCCGCTCCAGAGCTTGAAAATCATGTTCCAGCGGGGAGACAAACTGGCCGTAGAGGATATAGTTGGGTTTTTCCCGGAAGGCCTGATCTCCCCCGGCCGTCAGCACAGCCATTTCGTGCACGCGCTCCAGCGCTTCCAGACCGGAAAAGCTGGTCATGATCACCGGTTTGACCGTGCTGCTGAGGATGGCGTAGTACTGCCGGGGTTCAGCGTCCTCATTGGGGACATCCGCGGGGAGGGCGAAGGACATCACGAAGTCAATTTCATCCAGTGCGTCGCACAGCCTGGCGGCGCGGGCCACATCCGTCAGGGTGGATTTCCGCTGTTGTTCCGCTCCGGAATCATACGTGTAAAGCAGATCACTGCCGGTCCCGAAATAAATTTGTTGGGGGCCCAACGGCATCACCCCGTTTCCGAGACGGTTGTGGATGACCACCTGCTTTTTGACTGTTTCCAGGGCGCCAGCAATCATTTCACCGGGCAGGGTGACCCGGCTGCTGTTTTGTCCCCTGGCTCCGGCCTGTTTCAAGCGCTCCCGGAGCTGAGGATGATGGACATTCAACCCAATCTCATCCAGGATCCGGAGCGCTGCTTGATGGAGCTGTTCAATTCGACCGTCATTCATCAGGGAAAGCTGGGGACGCCAGGGGGATGCTTTTTTCATCCTTTGCTCCTACTCGCTGTTCTTCTGCTGGGGGCCAAGATACCAGGTGGTGCCGTCTTTTTCGATGACATGGTTCATGGTGATGGTTTGGGTTTCATTGATTTCAGCCAGCATCGTTTCCCGGGCTAATTCCACATCGTGAGAGCGCAGGGCTCTGATCAGCCGCTGATGGCGTTCTTCCACACCGCTGGCAGAATGGACAAATACAAAGAATCTGGCTAACTTATCATGGACAGTTCCCAACGTCTCGGCCAGCTCTTTGTTCCCGGAAGCCAGAGCGATCTGGTAATGAAACTGACGGTTTTCGATCACGGACCGCTCATAGGATTCGTTCTCGTCCGCAAATTTCCCGGCATGCACCTGCTGGAGAGCCTCCAGCTGCTCCCTGGTGATCTGGGGAGCGGCCCGCTCCACCGCCGCCACTTCCAGGATCTTCCGGAGCTCCAGCAGATCGGATAATTCCTTCAGGGTGACCCGGGTGACATAATATCCGGTGTGCGGTTTGGAGGTGACCAGATCCTCCTGGGCCAGCATCTGCAGCGCTTCACGGACCGGGGTTACGCTGGTGTGATAGCGTTCCGCCAGCTGCTCCAGGTTGAGCTTCTCTCCCGGCTGAATGTGACCGAGGACAATGGAGCGGCGCAGCTGCTGATAAATTCTGTCCTTGGAGGTGTCCGATTTGTGGTTGTCAGGCACGGCTGCTCCTGGGCAGGGGTCTATTCTTAAATTCAGGAAAAATGTGGGTCTGGACTGGATTAATTCTACACTCATAATGTATAATCTGTCAAGAAGAATATATTTAAGGCAAGATAAAATATATTCTATCCAGCGCGTCAGCAGAGGGAATCGGGGATGCTGCTGCCGGGATTTCACAGTAGAATGTCTGTTAGACAACCAGCGTGCACAGCAGTTTTGAGGAGGAAATACCATGCCCCGACCGCACAGCAGCCGCATGAAGCAAACGCCGTATTCTCGAATGGACAGCAGCGCCTGTGAACAGATCCATATGGCCAGTTTGCAGATCCTGGAGCGAACCGGCATTGAGGTTCATCATCCGCAGGCGCGATCCATTCTGGCAGCGGGAGGTGCAGCCGTTGTGGGCAGCCGAGTGCGCCTGCCCGAGCATCTGGTGGAGTGGGCTCTCTCGGCAGCTCCCCGCCGTTTGAGCCTGTACGACCGCCACGGCAAACCGGCCATCCACGCCTGGGGGGAAGAGACTTATTACGGCGGTGGGTCGGACTGCCTTTATGTCCTGGACCATCACAGCGGCCAGCGCAGAAAAGCGCTTTTGGAGGATGTCCGCCGGGCGGTGACGCTGATGGACGGTCTGTCTGAAATTGATTTTGTCATGTCTGCTTTTCTGCCCTCGGATGTCGATCCCAATATCTATGACCGGTATCAGATGGAGGTGATGCTCAACCACACCACCAAGCCGATCGTCTTCGTCACCCCGGATTTCGAGGGCTGTCAGATTGCTGTGGAAATGTGTGAGGCTGTTGCTGGAGGGGAGCAGGCCTTCCGGCAGCGGCCGTTTGCAACCTGCTATATCAATGTCACCTCAGGGATGGTGGCCAACGAAGAGGCCCTGCAGAAATGCATCTTCCTGGCCGAAAAAGGCCTGCCCATGCTGTACATTCCCCTCAACGCTGCCGGGGTGAATTCTCCGGCCACCACGGCCGGCTGCCTGGCTTCCATGAACGCCGGCACCCTGCTTGGTCTGGTGCTGGCCCAGCTGGTTCGGGAAGGTACGCCGGTGGCTGTGCCCGGCTGGAACGGTGGTCCCTACAATCTCCAAACCATGGTTGGCAATTATGTCCTGGCGGATGAACAGGGGGTAGCCACCTCGATGGGCAAGTATTACGATCTGCCGGTGTTCGGGTTGGGCGGCGCAACGGATTCCAAGGTGCTCGACCAGCAGTGTGCCTCAGAAGCAGCCATCAGCCTGTTTACCGCTCAGCTCAATGGCGCCAATATTGTTCATGACTGCGGATTCATGGACGCCGGGATGCAGGGGTCGCTGCAGCTGCTGTCTGTCGCCAATGATCTGATTGGATTTATTCGGGCTGCGACCCGACCGGTGCAAATTAATGATGAAACCCTCGCCCTGGACCTGATCGATGAATTGGGACCGGAGGGGAACTATCTGGCTGCTGACCATACCTTTCAGCATTTCCGGGACCCCTTCTATTCTCAACTGGCGGACAAACGCCAGTACGATGATTGGCAGGAGCAGGGCGGCAGTACCATGGAAGAACGTGCCGCCGAGCAGGTGGATGAGATCTTGCAGGAGCATCAGCCGGAACCGCTCCCCGATGAAGTCCGCAAGGCGCTGCACCGCATCGTGGTCCGGGAGCAGGCCCGAATGGATCAGCAAGAGAGTGAACAATAAGCCGAAGGTACCTGACTGGGAAAGGCTTCCCATCGGGCAAGGAAGGATTAGATATGGATCACGATGAGCTTTTCTTCATGAGAAAACCCTGGGAGTATGACCCGGAGTACAGGCCGGATTCCTCTCCCGGTGAGGGCTTGGGGTTTGACACCCGGGCGCTTCACGCCGGATTCCATCCTGGGGAGAATGTGGAGGAATTTCGTTCCTTTGTACCCCCGATCACCCCTTCTATGACCTATCCCTACCGGCGTTTTGAGGAGATCCCTTTTCCGGTGTACGGGCGGACGAGCACACCGACCACCGCCCTGCTGGAGAAAAGGCTGGCATCCCTGGAAGGGGGAGAGGCTTGTGTCAGTGCCGGGTCCGGATCCCAGGCGCTGTTCAATCTGATTTTCACCCTCGCCCGTCCCGGGGACAATGTGGTCACCAGCTTGAACATTTATGGGGAGGGATACAAACAGGCTCAATCCATTTTCCCGGAGCGGTGTGGAGTGGATTTTCATTTTGTTGAAGAGCCGGAAAACCCCCGTTCCTGGGATGGGGCCATTGACAGCAGTACCCGGTTGGTCTGGGTGGAGACGCCCAGCAACCCCTGTCTGTTTGTGACCGATATTGCCGCGGTCGCCGAAGTAGCCCATGCCAAAGGGGTCCCTCTGCTGGTGGACAACACCACCGCCACGGCCGCCCTGCAGCTGCCCCTGGAGCTGGGGGCGGACATGGTGCTGCTCTCCATCACCAAATTCCTTTGCGGCAACGCCACCGTGCTGGGGGGAGCGGTGGTAGGGCCGGAAAGCCTGGTCGAGGATGTGCGCTGGAACACCACCGAATTTGTCGGCTCGGTGCTGCAGCCTTTTGAAGCCTGGCTGACGCTGCAGTTCCTGGAGACGCTTTCCCTGCGCATGATCCGCCACAGCGAGAATGCCCAGCAGGTGGCCGAGTTCCTGGCCGATCATTCCCGTGTGGTGCACGTCAATTATCCCGGATTATCCTCACATCCCCAGCTGGACCTGGCCCGGAAGCAGATGAAAGCAGGCGGAGGCATGCTTTCTTTTGTGGTTCCCGGAGGAACAGCAGGCGCTGCCCGTGTGATTGACCGCTTCCAGCTGATCACACACGCGGTCACCTTCGGCACCAGCCGGACAATCTGCATGCACCCGCCGACGATCACCCATGAACATATGACCCCGGAAGAGCGGGCTCAGGCCGGGATCGATGACGGACTGATCCGACTTTCGGTAGGGCTGGAAGACCCGCAGGATCTGATTGAGGATCTCGATCAAGCTCTGCGCGGGGAATAAAACCAGGAGAATGGATCACCAAGAAACTGAAGCTGGGCTGAATGTTCGGCAAAGGAGCTGTCATTTATGAGAACCGCCAATTCGATTGCTTTTCAATCCCCGCAGTTTGCGCTGCTCTCAGAAACCCAGCTGGAGAGGCTCCATTATGCCGCCCTCGAGCTGCTGCGCAAGACCGGCATCCGCTTCTATCATCCCGAAGCGCTGGACCTGCTGGGGGATGCCGGGGCGTTTATCTCCGACAGCAACCTGGTCAGGTTCCCGGCCCGGCTGGTGGAGGAAGCCCTGGCCGGCGTCCCCCCGCGGATCATCATGTGCGATCGGGAGGGAGAACCGGCGGTGTTTTTGGAGGGGGCCAGGGTTAATTTCGGCACCGGTTCGGACTGCCTGAACTTTCTTGATTATCGGACCGGGGAACACCGCAAGTTCACCCGGTCGGATATTATCGAGGGCTACCGGCTTTGTGATGCTCTGCCCAACATCCATTTTGTGATGTCAATCGGCCTGCCGGCGGATGTCGATCCCCAGCTGACCTATGACGTCCAGATGGCTCTGATGCTGGAGCACACCAGCAAACCGCTGGTCTTTGTCACCAACGATAAAGCCAGCTGCCAGCGGGCCATTGATATGGCTGCAGCAGCTGCCGGGGGTTATGATCAGCTCCGGGAACAGCAGCATATTCTGCTGTACTCCGAGCCCAGCTCCCCCCTGCAGCAGTCGGAGACAGCTGTGGATAAGCTGCTTCTGATGGCGGAATATGAGCTCCCGGTGGTCCATTCCCCCGGTCCTTTGATGGGTGGGACGGCTCCGATCACCATGGCGGCTGGCTTGACCATGTCCCTGGCGGAGATCCTTTCCGCGCTGGTGGTGCACCAGCTGAAGAACCCCGGGGCGCCCTTTGTGTTTGGTGCCGGCCTGCATCATATGGACATGAAAGCGGCCCAGATCTGCTACGCCTCCCCGGAGTTTCAGCTCACCAAAGCTGCCGTTGCCGAGCTCGGCCGCTGGTACGGCATTCCTACCTGGGGCTATGCCGGCTGCTCAGATGCCAAGGTGATGGATGAGCAGGCAGCTGCCGAGGCTATGCTCTCCATCGTAATGGCCAAACTGACCGGCGCCAATCTCATTCATGATGTAGGATATATGGAGAGCGGGCTGACCGGCAGCTATGAGATGATCGTGCTCAGCGATGAACTGATTGGTCTGGCCGACCACCTGATGAAAGGCATCGAGGTCAGTGAGGAAACCCTGCTGCTGGATGAGCTTGATAAAATCGGACCCGGGGGGCATTTTCTCAACACAAAGACCACCCATGAACACTTCCGGAATTTCTGGTATCCGGGACTGCTCAGCCGGGAGATCCGGGAAAGCTGGGTCGCAGATGGAGAGCTCACCCTGGGAGATCGGTTGACCGCCAGAGTGAAAAAGATCATTGACGAGCATCAGCCAGAACCGCTCGATCCGGGGGCCAGGGAGCATATAGAGGATATTCTAGCCAAAGTAGACAAGGAAGACGATTAGATATGACCTTTGCAGCCAGAACACAGCATCTCAGACCGGAGGGAGCTTATCAGGTTCTCTCCAGAGCCCAGGCGCTGGAACAGCAGGGCCGGGAGATCATCCACCTGGAGATCGGCCAGCCCGATTTTGAGACCTATCAGAACATCAGCCAGGCGGGTATTGAAGCCATCCGGGCAGGGCACACCCGCTATACTCCGCCCCCGGGGATGCCTGCTTTGCGGAAAATAATCGCCGAGGATGCCGGGGAAAGACGGAAGATGGAGATTGCACCGGAGCAGGTGGTGGTCAGTCCGGGTGCCAAGCCCAATCTATTCTTTCCCACCCTGGCGCTGGTGGAGCCTGGGGATGAGGTTATTTACCCTGACCCGGGGTTTCCCACCTATGAAGCCATGATCGGCATCGCCGGCGGAGTCCCGGTAGCCGTGCCCCTGCTGGAGAAAAAAGGGTTCTCCTTTGATTTGGAGGAGTTTGACCGTTTGCTCTCGGACCGCACGAAGTTGATCATCCTCAATTCACCTGGCAATCCAACCGGCGGCATCATCCCCGAGGAGGACCTGATCCATATTGCCGAGATGGCATTGGCCCAGGACTGCTGGGTGCTTTCCGATGAGATTTACACCCGGATTGTCTATGATGGAGAAGAGGCGAAATCCATCGCCGCCCTGCCGGGGATGGCCGAGCGGACAGTGATCATGGACGGGTTTTCCAAGACCTATAATATGACCGGCTGGCGGCTGGGGTACGGCATAATGCCCTCTGAGCTGGCTGAACGCGTTGGTTTGCTGCTGACCCACTCCGTGGGCTCCACGGCTCATTTCACCCAGTACGCTGGCATGGAAGCCCTGGCGGGGGATCAGGAGCAGGTTGAAGAGGTGGTCGCTGAATACCAGCGCCGCCGCGATGTCATCGTGGCCGGATTGAACAGCCTGCCCGGGGTGACCTGTCAGAATCCTCAGGGTGCCTTCTATGTCTTTCCCAACATTCAGGGCCTGGGGCAGAGCTCCAGCGAAGCGGCAGACTGGTTCCTGGAAGAGGCCGGGGTGGCGCTGCTGCCCGGCACTGCGTTCGGCGCCTATGGGGAGGGCTATTTGCGGCTGTCCTACGCCAACTCGGTGGAAAACATTGAGCTGGCGCTGGAACGGATGCGGGGGGTGCTGGAGAAGAAAACCCGTTAATTGATAAGATCATCAATGCCAGGGTTGGATTGAGTAGAAAAATCCGCCGGCCTCTGAAGCCGGCGGATGTAACTTTAAGGGCAGGAAGGCTCACCGGATGTCTGCAGGCCTGATCAGGAAATTCTGGCGGAGGGGAGCATTTCCTCCTGGAGGCACAGGCAGCAGCTGCGGACATCCCTGCAAATTTACAGGGTTGTAAGGGAGTTGGGAGTGTAAGCTGTCATGCCGATGCTAGAATAAGGCCTGAGGAAGATAGGACGCAGTTATGGCAATAAAAGTAGTCCTGGGGATTTCCGGTCCACTGCTGTCCGGATTGTTGCAGCGGACGATGGGAAACAACCCGGAGATTGAGATCATCGCTGAAACCACAAGGCTTGCCGATTTACCCTGCCTGCTGAACCGCGCAGATACGGATTGGTTGATCACAAGTCTGACAGAAGATAACCGATTGCACCCGGAAGTAACCGCGCTGCTGACCGATCATCCGCGGTTATCCTTCCTGGGGATCAATCACTGCGGAGACACGATTCAAATTCGACCCGCAGGGGGAGAGGACGAGCTGGTGAGGGACATCTCCTTGTCTGGCATCATGCGTTGTTTGGGGGTTTCTTAGGGCTGAGTGGGCTGTGTTAGCAGGAGAGAAGCACCTTTGCCGTGGTCTTTGATTGGTCAGCAGGGGGAGGTAACGGAATTAATGGACCGGCTGAGCGGTTTCCCGTCTTTGAGAGAGATAAAAATTCATTCTCTGGCTGGCGCCTGTCGGTATCGCCAGCATCCAGAAAGGTCAGCTTCCTAGAACACCTGCTGGCAAGCAGGTCTCACTGCCAGCCATTTCAGTCCGCTCCCAGCTCCGGCCGGCCAACGGCCTGGGCCCGGATGCGGTAGCTCTCCGCTCCGTCCGGGAGCTGCTCGACCTCGACATGGGGGTCGCCAATCCCGATCATCCTGGCCTGATCTGAAGCCTGCTTGCGGGTGGTCTCCCGGGCGAAGGTGAGGGCCTCTTCCAGGGTGCGGAAGCGCCGCCGATCGGCACCGGACTGCACATAATAGCCCACCGTGCGGGCGTTGCGGGACTGGGGGATCACCCAGGCTTCCTGGGTGGCGGTGACCGTTCCCGAAGCCGCGCCGACCGCATTGGCTACCTGATAGTGATCCGGGGCGATGTACTCGGTATGCAGCACCTCGGCTACCCGGGGCAAAAAAATCGATGCCGGGGCGCCGATGCCGATCAGGGGGATTTTTAGATTCAGGTCGCACCCCAGGTAGGGATCTTCTCCGGTGAAATTTTCCTCAAAGAGCCACATACCAAGATCATCCGGCTGGACATAGAAAGGGGGTTCCTCGAGGGTTTGCCCGGTCAGGTAGGAAACCGTTTCCCGGGCGATGGTCCTGGCCATCTTCTGCATCACCGCTTCGATGAAATCCTCCAGCGATTTCCTGCTGTAGCCGGCCATTAATTCCGCAGCCATTCGGGCTGCCTCCCGGTTCCAGGGCGAGAATTCCCCGGTAATATGGAGCAAATCCGTTGGGGTCAGCGAAGACCGGCCGATGATCTCCTCGCGGATCAGGGCGGTGCCGCCGAACTGCAGCGGGTGAAATAAATCCAGCTTCTCCAGCAGCTGCGGTACTGGTTGGGGGCCTTGGGCAAGCAGCGCCAGCACCCTGCGGGCGCGAGGGTCGCTGATCGAACGGGAGGGTTCCCGCAGCAGATACCAGTATTCGATTTCCTGCGGGTTGAAGGATTTGTGTCGATTCTTGCTGAGACGGGAGAGGCTCTTGACCACCCCGGGATGCTCAGCAGCCAGAGTGGCCAGCGGTTTCACCCGGGACGGACCGATGATCAGCTGGTCTTCGAGATCGAAATGGATGCGGCTGTCTCCTCCCAGGCCGATGGAGTGGATGTGGGCAGCCCGCACCGCCGTGTTATAGCGTCCCACCGTGGTGCCCTCCTCACGGATGCGCACCTGTCCGCTGTCCACCAGAGCGATGTCCGTGGTGGTGCCGCCGATGTCAATGACCAGGGCTTGATCTCGGTCAGCCAGAAAACGGCCGCCAATGGCGCTGGCTGCAGGTCCGGAATGCACCGTTTCCACCGGGCGCAGTTCGGCTATCTCGGCACTGACCAGAGCGCCGTCGCCTCGGACCACCATCAGCGGTGCCTGAATGTTCCTCTCCTGCAGGGAATGCTGCATGGCAGCGATGAAATCCTGCAGGATGGACAGCAGAGAGGCGTTCAGCGTCGCTGTTGTCGCCCGCTGGATGGAATCCAGTTTGGTGGCCAGTTCGTGTCCGAGCACCACCGGCTTGCCGGTGACCTCGGTGACCGCCTGAAAAGCTTTTTCCTCATGACTGGCGTTAAAGGGACTGAAGTAGCCGGAGATTGCGAAGGCATCCACCTGATCTTTCAGCTCCCGGGCGGTTTCCCGGAGGCCTTCCAGGTCAAGGGGGGCCTGTTCGTTAGCATACAGGTCGTGGCCGCCCTGGAAATAATGGTAGCGGGAGGTGGCGAACTGTCCGGCCAGGTTGAACTGCCCGATCAGATCGGGGTCGTACCCCAGCAGGAAGAGGCTGACCGGCCGGCCCTTTTTCTCGGCAATGGCATTGGTTGCCAGGGTGGTGGAGATCACCACCAGCTTGATCTGCGCCGGGTTGTCGGGGAGCAGATCTTCCAGGGCTATGAGAATGCCCTCCTTGAGATCATGCTTTGTGGTCAGGGTTTTGGTTGTTTTGATGACTTCTTTGCTGTTTTGATCGAGCAGGACACCGTCAGTATAGGTTCCACCAGTATCAATTCCCAGGACATACTCGGTCATGCCGAACTTTCCTCCGCAGATTGTCGATTGTTTTTATCCAGAGAGACCAGCACCACACCGCTGATAATCAGCACGGCGCCGGCGATCTGCCAGGCATCCATCCGCTCCTGCAGAAAAAAGTAGGCCAGGATGGAGGCGAATAAGATTTCGGTTGTCGCCGTGATGGAGGCCACACTGGCTGGCAGTTTACTCAGCGCTGTGGTGTAGAGGCCAAAGCCGATGATGGTCGATATGAGCACAAAACCGATAAAATAGGGCACAATCCCGGATCCGACCGGCCAGGGATCCGGGCTGCCCAGCTGGAAGATAAACAGGGTCAGGGTTCCAAAGGCAAAGATGTAAAACATGATCGTCCAGGCATTGTAATCCCCGCTGAGCTTCTTCCCGAAAAGGCTGAGCGAGCCGTAGGTGATCGCCGAGGCCAGGGCGATCAGCAGCCCGATGGGGACGATCTTCCACTCTCCGGCGCTGTTCAGGCCGGCGACCAGCACGGTGCCGGCGGCTGCCAGGACCACGGCGATGATCTTCCTGCCGGTGAGCGCCTCCTGAAAGAGGAACCAGGCCATGATGGTGACAAAAATGGGGGCGTTGCACTGTACCACCGTGGCCAGAGAGGCCCCGATCATCACCACGGCTTTGTTCCAGAAAATGTGGAAGATGCCGATGCTGATCGCCCCCATGCCGATCAGCCAGGGGAGATCCCGGCGTTTGACCCGGAGCAGCTCCGGTTTAATGACCAGCAGGCCCAGAAATAGTATAACAGCTGTGGTCAGATCGCGCCAGAAGGCCAGGCCTACTGCGGAAAGTCCGCTCTGGCGGATAATCAGATTGATGAAGATCCCGGAGGTAGCCCAGCACAGCGTGGCGGTGATGACCAGCAGAATCCCTGCCAGCCGCATAGGGAGGGGTTTTCGTTTGTTTTTCACACAGGGTCCTTTCCGCTCAGGGAGCGAGCTTCATACCGTCAATGTAGAATTGATGGAACTGCGCATCGGTGTCCAGGTCGACCTGCTTGGCTTTCTCAGCCAGCGTTTCGCCCAGGGCAAACCCTTCTTCGCTGAGCATGATGGCAGCCCCGAATCCAGCGCCGTTCGCCGCGGTTTCCACCGCATCCCGCCGCACGGGTGGAAGCATGCCGATCTCCAGAATGGCATCAATATCCACCTGGCCGCCGAAGGATCCGGTCAAATAAACTTTTTCCAGGTCGGAGGGCTGCAGCTCAAGCTGGGACATGAGCACGTCCACGGCCGCGCGGATGGCGCCTTTGGCTTTCTGCAGCTCCCGGATGTCCAGCTGGGTGAGAAATAGCTCTCCGTCCGGGGTGAGGGCGATCCGCCGGCTGCCCCGATCATCTTTGCTGACCCGGTCAGCATATTCTTGACAGCTTTCCGGCAGCGTGCCGGCTGCGGGTTCGGGCTGTTTGACCTCACCGCCGTTCTGCACCCGGTCAGCAAGAAGGTCGCAGTCCGGGTTGATGCGCCCGCTTTCATCAATGACACCCGCCTGCCGGAATTCAGCAATGGCGGAGAGCAGACCAGAGCCGGTCAGCCCCACTGGCTCTGCATCCGCAATGGTGGTCAGCCGGAAATTCCCATCGTCAAGAGCGACGTTGGTGATGGCGCCGTCCACAGCCCGGGAACCGCAGGAAATGTTCACCCCCTCAAAGGCCGGCCCGGCTGCCGTGCTGGCGGTGAGAATGCGTTCCCCGTCGGTGACCATCACCTCGCCGTTCGTACCCAGATCGATGGCAGCCATGGGGCCCGGGGGGTCGTCAAATCCAAAATAGACCAGGCAGGCCAGGGCGTCCGAGCCCACAAAGCCGCCGATCAGCGGCGGCAGGGAGACCTTAACGTGCTCCGGGAAGATTCCTTCCATGATCGGGGCTGCCTTTTTGATGGCCTTGGCGTCGTGGGGCTGGAAAGGAATAAAGGCCAGGTTCTGGAGGGGAAGCTCGGAAAGCAGATGGTGCATGGCCACGTTGCCCACGATGGTCACCTGCTGAATCCGATCCCAGATTCGCTGAGAGAGGTTCAGGGAATCGACTGCCTGATTAATGGAAGCCAGCGCCAGGCGGTGCAGCCGGCGGGCGTTCTCAGGATCATCAATAGCTGCTGCCAGGCGGGAAATGACATCAGAACCAAATACAGTTTGCTGATTGAGTCCACCGCCGCCGGCCGCGACCTCGCCGTTATCCAGCATGGTCAGGAAAGCGGCCACTGTGGTGGACCCCAGGTCGATAGCCAACCCCAGCGGGACATCGCGCTCCCTGCGGTATCGTGTGCTCCCCTTAAAAATCTTATTGGAGTAGACCACAATGGGGGAGAGCACGATCCGGGTTTCCCCCTGCACCCGGGCCCGGCAGGCCAGCCGGTTGTTTAGCGCGATCTCTCCCTGGGTGAGGTTCTTCTGTTCGATTTCATCCGCCGGGGCAACGCCCTTTTCTACCAGCACCTTGCATTTCCCGCAGGTGCCTCTCCCCGCGCAAGGCTGCTCCAGAGGCAGTCCAGTCTGGGCGATCACATCTCCCAGCAGGGCCCCTTCTTCCGTTTCAACAACCTGGGTTTCCGAGCCATAAATCACTGTGACCTTGGGCATGCTTTGTCTCCTTCCTTTGCTTGACACGAATAAATCCATTCCCCTGTTGGCGGTAGGCAGCTATTTTTCTACCAGATCCTTTTCCGAAATGATCCGGGTGATTTTCTGGTAAAACTCCTCGATGTGGGTCTGCATGATTTCCATGGCCAGGGGTTCGTTGCCCTGCTGAATGGCTTCTACCAGTACAAGATGGGATTGAACGGATTTGGGCAGAAAGTCCAGGTGCGGCAGCGCCAGGAACCACAGCCGTTTGGACAGGCCGTAAAAATGCTTTAACAGCTCAGCGAGATACTGGTTATGTCCTGCCCGGGCAATGGCCTGGTGAAACTTTTGATCCAGCTCGAAGAGTTCTTTGGTGTCAGCGGCTTCCTCCTTGCAGAGCGCTTTCAGAATCACCAGATCGTCGTCTTCCGCATGGCGGGCAGCCTGCTGTGCAGAAAGGGTCTCCAGATTGAGCCGGATCGTGCTGATCTTTTCCAGGTCATCAAAATGCAGGTCAGCGACAGAGAGACCCCGCGGTGGGGCTTCCACCAGATGTTCATGAACCAGAATTCGCAGGGCTTCCTTGACGGATTGGTGAGACATCTCCAGCTCTTCCGCCAGAGCAGCAATATCCAGCGGTTTCCCGGGGGGGAGCTCCAGGGAGGTGATTTTTTCCCAGAGGATTTGATATGCTTTTTCTGTATCGACACGGATTAAAGGCATGGCGTTCTCCTACTGCTCCAGGCGGGGTTTTCCGACAGCCCGGGCGATCACCCGGTAGCTGTCCATCCCATCCTGAATGACTTCAATGACTACCTGGGGATTGTCTGCTCCCGAGCGCAGGGCGGCACTCCTGGCCCGCTTCCCGGCAGAATCCCTGGCATGACCCAGGGCATCTTCCAGCTCCTCGAATTCCACCCTTTCCTCCCGGGCCTGTACGTAATAACCGATGACATCGACATTCCCTTTATCCAGGTGGGGGTAAATGAGGGTTTCCTCCGAAACCATCACACTGCCGGCAACTGCGCCGGTAGCGTTGGCAACCTGGAAATACTCCGGCAGAATCAGCTCGGTGTTTAACACCCGGGCCGCATCCTGGAGCATGACTTCGGCCGGGGCACCAATGCCGATGATGGGATATTTCAGCTTGATCTTGGTGTGGAGATGGTCATGGGAGGGCTGGATGGAGTTTTCCAGGAACCAGGTGGCCAGCTCCTGAGTTCCATCCTCAGCATCCGGGATGTCTTTTTCGGTCAGGAAATGGACCACAGCTTTGACGATCATCTCGGTCATCCGGGACCAGAGGAAGCTGCTCAAGGACTCCGCTTCCCAGGACAGGTAGTTGCTGAACACGGTCAGAGCAGCCTGGGAGGCGTCGCTGTCCCAGGGGGTGTGGCGGCCGTCCACATGCAGCAGGTCCGTGGGGGTGAAGCCTGCTTTTCCAATCACCTCCTCCCGCCACAAGCTGCTGATGTTCATCTGGCTTTGATCAAGGAGGCCCAATTTTTTGATCACTTCAGTGGCCGGTTTCGGCCCGCTGTGGAGGATCTCCAGCACCTCGTTTTCCCGGGCTGTGAAATCCGCTGTGTTTTCCAACTCCCGCTGCAGAAACCAGTATTCCAGCTCCCGCGGGGAAGGGGCCGGCCAGGTCCGCTTGGAGAGTGCCTGCAGCCGATCCCGGACGTTGCTGTGCTGTTGGGAAAGGTAAGCCAGGGGGACCACGCGTTCCGGGCCGATGACCACGTCGTTGGTCCGACTGAGGGTGATGTGGCTGTCCCCACCCAGACCGATGGAAAGCAGATTGGCAGCCTTTACTGCGGTCTGATAACCGGAAACCGAGGCGCCTTTTTCCCCAATGGTCACTTTTCCGTCCAGCACCAGGGCCAGATCGGTGGTGGTCCCTCCCACGTCAAGCACCAGGGCCTGGTCGAGCTGGGAGAGAAAACGACCCCCGATAGCGCTGGCCGCCGGGCCGGAGTGGATGGTCTCCACCGGTGTGCGGGCGGCAAACTCATCGTTCATCAGTGTGCCGTCCCCCCGGACCACCATCAGCGGAGCGTCTATGCCCCGGTTTTCCATGGCCCGGCGGACGGCGATGATGAACTCCTGCAGCACTGCCAGCAGGGAGGCATTGAGAGCAGCCGTGGTGGCCCGCTCCACCGACCCCAGGGCGGTGGAAAGCTGATGCCCGAGCACGATGGGCAGTTCACAGATACTGGCAATGGCTTTCTGAGCCCGGATTTCGTGTTCGGGATTGCGGGGGCTGAAATAGCTGGAGACGGCAATGGCATCTACTTTCGTTTTGACCTCTTTAACTTTGTCCAGCAGCGAGGGCAGATCCAGCTCTGCCTGCTCCTGGCCGTGCAGATCATGGCCCCCTTTGATGTAGTAGTAGTGCGGGGTGGCAAAATGATCCCCCAGGCCGAAAGAGTCAATCAGCTCCGGGTCATAACCAATCAGGAACAGCGCCACCCGTTTCCCCTTCCCTTCGGCAATGGCATTGGTTGCCAAAGTGGTCGAGATCGATACCATCTGAATGGCGCCGGGATCGGCGAGTTCAATTTCTTTGATAACGTTCTCAATACCAATTGAGAAGTCTCTCTTGGTGGTTAGACTTTTATGCGCGGCGATCACTTGGTGGGAATTGTATTCCAGCAGCACACCATCGGTGTACGTACCTCCAGTATCAATGCCCAACACTAGAGGTTCCTGCGGGTTGTTCTTAGTCAACGTCGTACCTCGTGAAGTATCAGGGGCGTGACCATCGATAGATCTCGATCACGCCCCTGGTTGTTGCGGTGAGAAGGAAGTTAGACGAACATTTCTACGTCTAATTCTTCATCCTTGTGTTTTTCATCTGCCAGATCGCAGATGCGCTTCAACTCTTTAAACATCTTTTCATCCAGGAGGGGTTCTTCTTCCCGGTCCAGGATCTCGACCACTTTTTCATGCACACGCTGGCGGTGGGTCTTGCTTCCGGATTCCACCCACTCTTCCCAGTTCTGGCGGTCGATCAGTTTAGGCGACCAGATGCCCTCTTTGAAGCGTTCAAAGGTGTGGTCGTGAGCCAGGTAGTGTCCGCCCGGACCGACTTCTTCGATCACTTTCAGCGCTCTGCTGTCCTCGTCCACAGGGATCCCTTTGAGGATGCGCTTGACCATGTCGATGATCTCATCCGAAGCCACCATCATTTCTGCGGAGCTGGTCAGACCCTGCTCCAGGTAGCCAACGTCGTGGATCATATTTCCACCCACCAAAGCGGCGGTAGCGATGTTGAAGGTCGCTTCCATAGCGGCCTGCTCATCATACATCTTGGCATCCGAGCAGCCAGCAGTCTCATACTCAGGGACGCCCAGCCATTTGGTGATCTGGGTGTAGGCGGCACTGAGCAGCGCCATCTCGGGCGATCCGTAGGAGTACACTGCGGTGCGCATGTCCATGGCGGACATCAGACCGCCGATGATCAGCGGTGCACCTTTGCGGACCAGCTGGCTGAGCACAATGCCCAGCAGGCTCTCGGTCAGCGCCTGGACGGCAGTGCCGGCCAGGGTGGCGGGCGCTGTAGCGCCAGCCAGCGGGCAGGGGGTATAGACAAAGGGGATGCGGTGCTCGGCACAGAACATCAGTTTGTCAATTACCTCTACCGAGTGGCTCAGCGGGGAGACCGGTTCGATGTACAGGGAAAAGATCGGGGTTTTCAGCCATTCTTCCTTGCCGCCGACCCGGATGTAGGCCATTTCCAGCTGATCTTTCAACCCTTCTTTGTCCACAGCGGTGATGTTGATCGGTTTATTGGTGCCTTCCAGCATGGCCAGGTACTGCCAGCGGTCGTAGGTCCCTACCGCGGTATCCTGGACGATGCCCAGGGACATATGGAAATCCAGATTGGGCAGCGCTTCTGCCAGGCGGGCAAAGTTCTTGACATCCTGATAGGTTGCCCGGCGCCGTTCACCGGAGTAGGGATCAATGGTGAAGGGCGTATCTGAACCGGCTCCATAATAAATCTGGTTTTTGTAAAGCTCCATCTTGTATTTGGAGGGATCCGCGCCGTAGACCACCACCTTGCGGGGGGTGGTGGAAAGTGCGATGTCAACCATTTCCGGAGGGATTTTCACCAGCGCGCTGTCCTCGGTGACATCGTCAATGTTGGCACCGTGCTGGCCGAGCAGATCGTATCCTTTCTTGTTGTAGACCCGCACACCGGTCTCGGAGAGGACGGTCAGCGCCGAGTGAAAAATGGCTTCGATTTCCTCTTCGGTGAGAACTTCAAAGGTGGGCGTTCTGTTGACCAGATAGTTTGTTTTCTTTACTTGCATGTTTTATCTCCTCTGTTCGCTGCCAGGAAAAAGCGTTCATTCAGCGGATAAACATCTCCTGTCGGATTGCGCCTCCCGGCGGGATGACCAGAAAGTCCTCATCAGCTTTCTCGAGGGCTGCAGCAGTTTCCAGCAGCCGTTCCAGATACCTGTCTGAACCGAGAATTTCCTGGTACGTCATCCCCCAGCGGCTGCAGTAATCAGCCACTGCTTGCGCTCGGGGGCGGTACTCCTCCAGATCCTGTTCTTGATGGGCCACCAGGGCCAGCCGCTGATAGTGCTGGTACTGGGTGTCCATGATCCACTGGGCATCCTTTTCCCCGTACTTTTCCCGCACCTGATGGTATTCCTTGAGCGGGTCGCTGCCGGCTTCCAACCAGCCTTTGGTCAGATAGTACGTGCCGGGCTCCCGCTGAAATTCCTCCAGATAGGATTGGTAGGATCCCAGCAGAACGGCAATGCAGTCATCTGTTCTGGGGATCAGCAGGGTGTGCTGCCGGGACTGGATCCCTTTAAGACCATTGCCGCAGAGACCATAGCCGAGAACGATCAGACTGGGCTGATGCCAGGCATCGATCGCTTCCTGAACCGCCTGAGTGAGGTTTTGCGGAACCCGGTGGAGGCCGTAGTCCAGATAGCAGATCTCGTCAAAGAGATCCTTCTGTTTACTTTCCTCCAGCAGGGATTCAAAAACCCGGCAGGCGATGAAGATGATCGGCATTTTCTTGGTTGGGCTCATGGTGCCTTTTCCTGGAAAACGAAATCTAGTTCAGACCAACCAGCTGCTTGGCCAGATCTGCGGAGGACGGGGCGTTGGCGCCGTAGCCGTCCGCGCCGATCCGGTCCGCAAACTCCTGGTCCACCGGTGCGCCGCCGACCATGATTTTCACCTGGTCGCGCAGACCGGCTTCCTCGATGGCCTTAATGGTATGGCCCATGGCGCGCATGGTGGTGGTCAGCATGGCGGACATCCCGACAATGTCGGGCTGATGCTCTTTGATGGCATCAATGAATTTGGCGGGGGCGGCATCAAAGCCGATGTTGACGATCTCAAATCCGGCGCCCTCACACATCATGGAAACCAGATTTTTGCCGATGTCATGCAGGTCGCCTTCCACGGTGCCCATCAGGATCTTGCCGGCCATCTTGGTGTCGCTTTCGGCCAGCAGCGGGCGGAGCAGCTTCATCCCGGAAGCCATTGATTCCGCCGACATGAGCACCTCGGGGACGAACATATCGCCGCGCTTGAAGCGCACGCCGACTTCATCCATGCCGACAATCAGCCCGTTGTTGAGCAGTTCCTGCGGCTCCAGGCCTTCATCCAGGCCCTGCTGGGTGATTTCGGCGCTGGCTGTGCTGTCGCCTTCCAGCACCGCAGTGGACAGTTGTTCAAAAATCTTTTCACTCATTTCTCAATCTCTCCTCGTTAGTCTTCTTTCTCTTTGACCCATTCTTCCCCTTCGGCAAGAACAACTTCAATCAGTTCTTCCGTGGAGTCTTTCAGGGGGACTTGCTCATAAGTGGCCAGGATGTCCTGGACCTTGGCGACGGTGCGGTCTTTGAATGATTTTCCGCCCATCAGCTCCCAGTCTTCATAAGAACTGCGGTCATTCAAAGTAGGCAGCCAGTACTCGCTCTTGTAGTAGCGGCGGGTATGTTCATCCTTCAGATAGTGCCCGTTAGGACCCACCCGGTGGATGACGTCCACTGCCATGGTGTCTTCGTTGACCTCAATGCCGCGGGTGATGCGGCGGGCATAGCCGATGGCTTCGTTCATGGCGGTCAGCTGGAAGACAGAGCCGGTCATGGCGCTCTCCGTGTAGCCAACGTCATGGCAGAGGTCCCCGCCGGTGAGCGCGGAGAAAAATACCGAGAGTGAGCCTTCGGTGATGGCCTGCTCGTCAAAGGTCTTTGAGTCAGTGCAGCCGCCTGTCTGCCAGAGGGGCAGCCCTGCGTAGTGAGCCAGTTCAGTGAGTCCGGCCATCATCAGGGACAGCTCTGGTGCGCCGTAAGCCAGGATCATGGAGCTCATGTCCATCACGGACAGCACGCCGCCCATGATGAAGGGCAGACCGGGCTGGATGTTCTGGGCGATGGTCAGTCCCATCCAGGATTCGGCAGCGGCCTGGATGATAATCCCTGCCGGGGTGACCGGGGCGGTGCCGCCGGCCAGCGGACAGGGGGTGAAAATCAGCGGGATGCGCTTCTCAGCCGCAAAAACCAGCTTGTTGAGAGAGTCCGTGGTGCTGATCAGCGGGGAGAGCGGTTCGCAGTAGTGGATGTAGGTGGGTCGCTTCTCAAAAGCGTCCTGCCCGCCGGCCTCTTCCACGGCAATGCGGTGGATGGCGTTGGAATCGTAATAATCAAAGGACCAGGCCACAATCGGTTTCGTGGTGTAGCGGAACATATCCGCAAACTCATAGAGAGCGCTGAGGTCATAAGGGACATCGTCCACCGACCCCAGAGACTCACAGAAATCGATGTTGGGCAGGGAATCGACGACTTTGGCGACTACGGGAACATCTTTGCGCTGGTAAGGGCGGCGCTCCATGGTCTCCACGTCGATGAAGTTCATGCAGGTTGGGCCGGGGCCGAAATGCGCCCGTCCGGGTCCAATATGGATGTCGTGTTCCGGATTGCCATCCCGGGCGTAAACGGTGAAGCTGCGGGGGGCCTTTGCCAGGGCGTCCTTGACCATGTAGCTTGGCAGGCGAACGCGATCGCCGTCCACCCAGGCCCCAGCTTCTTCCAGGATCTCCCGGGCTTCTTCATGCTTCACTTCCAAACCAACATATTCCAGCACATGGAGGACGCCGTTAAACAATTCCTCCAGCTGGTCTTCCGAGAACATCCGGAATTGAACTCCGGAGTTTGCACGGTAATTCGTTCTCATACGTATGCTCCTTTTCGTGGTCGTCCAGAACTAGGCGACAAAGCGCTTGGCTATCTCGGAGGCGGATGCTGCGTTGGCAGCGTATCCATCGGCGCCGATTTGATCGGAGAAGTCTTGGGTGACCGGGGCGCCGCCAACCATGATCTTGATGGTGTCGCGCACGCCGGCTTCTTCCAGCGCCTTGATGGTTCTTTCCATGGCTCGCATGGTGGTGGTCAGCAGCGCGGACATGCCCAGCACGTCGGGCTTATGCTCCTTGACGGCCTCCACAAAGGTCTCCGGTTCGACGTCTTTTCCGAGATCGACAATTTCAAATCCGGCACCTTCACACATCATGCCGACCAGGTTTTTGCCGATATCGTGCAGGTCGCCCTTCACGGTTCCCAGCAAAATCTTTCCGCTGGTTTTGGTATCGGTGTCTGCCAGCATGGGACGGATGATGTCCATGGCGGCCTGCATGGTCTTGGCGGAGCGAAGCACCTCGGGAACAAACATATTCCCGGCTTTGAACTCAACACCAACATGATCCATACCGGGCATCAAGCCCTTGTTGAGCACTTCGCCGGCCTCGAAGCCTTCTTCCAGCGCCGCTTCCGTCTTGGCAGGCATATCGCTGAAGTTGCCTTCAATGACCAGGGTAGAGATTTCTGACAAAATGTCACTCATGTTTCTTAACCTCCTGAGCTAAAAATGAATGGTGGGGGGGTAGGTTTCTGATTTCCTTTAGAGATATTCTTTGATGGTTTTATGAAACTCTTTGATGTGTTGGGCGATGCGGGAAGCAGCTTTCTCCTTGTTCCCCGCAGCCAGGGCTTGATAAATATCCTGGTGAGCCTGGACATCGATATCCTCAGCTGCTGCCTGGGGTAGCGCCAGGTACCAGATCCGCAGAGAAAGGTTGTAGTAGTGCTCCAGATTGGAGATCAAAAAACGGTTCTTGGTAGCTTCTCGAATCAGGGTATGGAACTTCCCGTCCAGCTCGATCAGCTGTTCTTTGTCTTTGAGCTGCCTGTCTTGATAGGCTTCCGTGAGCTCCTTCAATTCCCGCAGCTGTTCTTCGGTGATGCGCTCCGCAGCCAGCTGGGCAGCGAGTGCTTCCAGTTCCACCCGCACCTCAAAGATCTGGGCCAGATCGGTGATCGCCAGTTCAGAGACAAAGATTCCCCGGCGGGGTTTGACCATGACCAGATCCTCTACCTGCAGGCGTTTCAGTGCCTCGCGGATCGGGGTGCGCCCAAATTTAAGATGTTTCATCAGATCGGCTTCGTTGATGACCGATCCTGGATCCAGTTCCGTTTTGACGATTTTTTCTTTGATCGCCAGGTATGCCTTCTCCGCATCCGTTGTGCTCATAAATTATCCTTCATCTTCCTTGGATCGCTTCCGGTAGGATTTGATCCAATTCATGCCAAATTCGTCCCGACCCATGACCAGATCAGCAGCCTGGATGGCCAGGACAACCTCTTCCTCCAGCGGGTTGGTAATCGGGCAGGTCAGCCCGGCAAGAATGGACATGGCGATGAAGTTTGCGTTGATCACGGCGCGGTCGGGCATGCCGAAGGAGATGTTGCTGCAGCCCATGGTCACGTTGACGCCGAACTCGTCGACGACTTTCTGGATGGTTTCAATGGAAATCCGGCCGGCGTTGTGGTCAGATCCCATGGTCAGTGCCAGGGGATCAATGACGATCCGATCGGCAGAGATGCCCATTTTATCGGCCCGCTCGATGATCTTGGCGGCAACTTTAAAGCGGTCCTCGGGGGTGGGGGGGATGCCTTCGTCGTCCATGCAGAGGCCAATCACGGAGGCGTCATATTCCTTGACCAGCGGCAGCACACTCTCCAGGCGCTCTTCTTCGCCGTTGATCGAGTTGATCAATGCTTTGCCTTCATAGATGGAGAGGGCAGTTTCCAGGGCGGTGTTGTCCGCGGTGTCAATGCACAGCGGCATGTCGGTAACTTCCATGACCGCCTGCATCATATCCTTCAGGATGGGCTCTTCATCTTCCCCGGGAACGCCCGCATTGACATCGATGATTTTCGCCCCGGCTTCTACCTGGGCGACCGCATCCCGCTTGACAATATCGTACTTGCCTTCCTTGAGTTCTTTCAGGAGGGATTTTCTTCCGGTGGGATTGATGCGCTCTCCGATGATGACTGTGAAGTTGCTGCGGTTGATTTCCACAGTCTGCGACTTAGAGGTTACTACAGTGGTAAGGTCTTCAGCCATGGTTTCTCCTCTTGATTAAGGGATGATTAGACAGATTTGCACCCCTAGTATATTACAAATATATCAGTTAGGGTAGGCTATTGCGCGTTTCAAGAGCTTTGTAATGGGTTTTCGGGAAATTTATCGTTAATTCCGCCATTCGATCACTTCAGCCGCTCCGCAAGATAGTCTTGAATCTGAGCTTCCAGCAGGCTGTCCAGCGCCGGCCGCTGATATTCCCCCAGCAGGGAACGCCAGCGTTTCCCGGCCCGGGCAGCGGCATCCAGCTGATCCCCGGACCAGTAGGCTTCCAGCCCGGAGCGGTCGGCCAGGGCCGGCTGCCAGAACTCCGTCCGGCAGCGCTTCAGCGTTTGCGGCTGATTCAGATAGTGACCTCCCGGTCCGACCGCTTTGATCACCGGGAGAGCCAGGGTCTCAGCGTTTACTTCCAGACCCTGCTGATAATGACGTACCATCCCGCAGAGTTCATCATCCAGGATCAGCTTTTCATAAGAAAAGGCCAGGTAGGAGCTCAAGATCCCCGCTGCATGGAGGATGAAATCAATCCCGCTGCTCACCGCACTGAGCAAACCGAACATGGATTCATATCCTGCCTGGGCGTCCACTGTGCTGGCATCGGTCAGCGCACCGCCGGAGCGGGAGGGCAGCCCATAGTAGCGGGCCAGCTGGGCATGGGCGCTGACCACCAGGGAGAGCTCCGGTCCTCCCAGCACCAGCGAGCCGGAGCGCATGTCAATGCTGGTCGAGGTGGTGCCGTAAAGGACAGGGACCCCGGGTTGGACCAGCTGGGCCAGGGTGATCCCGGCCAGCAGCTCGGCATTTTGCTGGGCAATCGTCCCGGCCAGGGTGATCGGGCCGGTGCTCCCGGCCATGACCAGATTGGCAAAGATCATCGGCTGCCCGGCGCGGGCATAGGTGAGCACCGCCTGGGTCATGTCCGGGCTGTATGCCAGCGGGCTGAGCGCGCTGATCACCCCCAGGGTGACCGGCTGCTGCAAGGGCGATCCAAAGACAATTTCCGCCATCCGGATGGTGTCCCGGGCAGCGGTTCCGTTCTCCGCGCTGCCGATGAACGGTTTGTCGGCGTAGAGCAGATTGGCTTCCAGCATATACAGCGGGGCGGCTTCCGGGGGCACATCCTGCGGCTCTACCAGCAGATAGCCAGTCAGATCCTGGTTGGGAAGCATCTGGACCAGGCTGGTTAAACGGCGGTAGTCCTCCAGCGAAGGGAGACGTTTGCCTTCCTGGGGGTCGATCAGGAAGGGAGCGCCGTAGCCGGGCGCGAAGACCGTTTTTCCCTCTCCAAAGCAGACATCACGGGCCGGGTTTCGGGCGCAGAGGGTGAAGGCCCGGGGCGCCAGGTCGAGGGCCTCCTCAATTTGACCCCGGGAGAAAAAAACCAGCTGGCCGTCCGTTCGCAAGCCGTGATGTTTGCATATCTCCCGGGCCTCTTGATCGGGAAACCGCACGCCGATCTCTCCCAGGATGTGCAGGGTGGCCTGATGAATGTCTTCAATTTGCTGAGGGGAAAGCAGTTGATAAGGTTCTTCCGGCATGCTCAACTCCTGGTTGTGAGAACTTGGTCGGGCCTGTCAGGCTGTGAAGAAAATCTTGATCAACGAGCTACCCGGAAAGCCGGGGTATGCCAGGGCGCCTTTCTCCGGGGAAACGACCGGCATAGTTCAAGCAGCTGTCAGGTCCGAGTCTGCCTGAGAGCGCCTGAGGCGGGTGATTCCAGGGCTGCTTCGCAACCCCCGGGTGATTTGCCTTCATGATCACCAGCACAGTATCCAGTCCTACCCTGGAAAGCCAAAAGGCGGTGGCTGTTCCTGCAATGCCACCGCCAATGAGGACTGCGTTTGCTGTCTGAGGGAAATCTTCCGGATCAGGGAAATCGAGTATCTGCATGGGAAGATCCTGAATTCAGTTGAAGGTTATTCCTTTCTGGAGTTAAAGAACCCCTTTACCTTGGCTGCCGCCCAGTGGTAGATCCCGGAGAATCCGTCCGGGTAGTAAATCATGATCAGCACCATCAGCACACCGTAGATCACCAAATGCAATCCGGGCAGCTGAGAAAGGTTGGAGCGCAGGTATTCGATGAAGAATATGAATGGGAAGGCGATGGTAATCCCGCCCCACAGGCTCCCCCGGCCGCCGATATAGGCGATGGCCAGCACCTCCACAGTTTTGGAAGTGTGCATCAAGGTGCTCGGTGTCAGCGATCCGAAGAAGTGGGCATAAAAGCCGCCCAGCCAGCCGGCAAATAAGGCTGACAGGGTGAAGTTGAGCACCATGTAGCGGGTGGGGTTAATCCCCGAGGCCCGGGCCGCATCCAGGTTCTGCCCGATAGCCTTGAAGGCCAGACCGATGTTGGAATTGACCACCAGCTTGAGCGTGATATAGATGACGATCATCATGGCCAGGATGATGTAAAAGTAAGGCCGGTTGTCCGGAACCTGAAAGAACTTCCGGGGATTCATGCCCAGCGGTCCGCGGGTGAGCCCGGTCAGGTTGTTGACCAGCCCCATCAGGGCGATGCCCACAAACCAGGCCATCACTGCGGCAAAGATCCCCCGCAGACGCAGGGTGAGGATGGCCAGCAGGAAGCCGACCAGCCCGGCCATGATGGCCCCGAGAAAGATGGTGATCCAGGGGCTGAGCCCCGGCGCCACGCTGATGAACTGGGTGGTGTTGGCGAAGATCCCCGAGGTGTAGGCTCCCAGGCCGAGCAGGGCGGCGAAGCCGAAGTTGACAATGTTGATGTACCCGGCTGTGAAGTCAAATGCCACCGCCTGGGCGGCCAGGAAGGCGCCCATGATCATCCAGCGGACGATATACTCCTGGGAGAAGGGGTAAAAATTGGGCAGAATGGCGATCACAATCAGCAGGCCGAGGCCGAGCGGTGTGAAGCCAATTCGGTGTAAAAACTTGATCCAGTTGGGTTGGGTAGAGGTTGCTTGACCGTCTACGGGTTCCGTTACACTCATGAGTTTTGTCTCCTCCGTTATTGTTCCTGAACGCCTTTGACTTCACTGCCGAAGATCCCGGAAGGGGCCAGCAGCAGCACCAGGATCATCACCACGGTGGGGACCACGGTCTGCCAAGCCAGGCCGATGAACAGCTGGGTGCCGGACTGCAGCAGGGCGACGATGAAGCCGCCGAAGATCGCCCCGGCGATATTGCCCAGCCCGACCAGCATGACCACATACCAGGAGAAGTACAGCGGGGTCACCCCCACAGTGGGGTAGGCCTGGAACATGAACAGCAGCGAGGCGCCGGAGATGGCCGCCATGGCAGTGGCCAGGGAAAAGGTCAGGGTCTGGATGAAATCGAGGTCAATCCCGACCAGCTGGGCGCCGGTCTCATCCTGAGAAACCGCCCGGATGGCCCGGCCGGTTTTGGTCTGGCGCAGGAAAAACCACAGCGCGCCGATGGTCACCAGGGCGATGGCCACAGCGACGATGCGGTCTACTGCGATGTAGGCCCCCATAAACTGCAGAGCCGGGAAGTCGAAATAGCGGGGGATGCCCCGGAAGTTCGGCCCCAGCGTGAGGGTGATCCCGTTGGTGAGGATGAAGCTCAAGCCCACCGTGAGCAGAAAGGCATTCATCACCCAGCCCTTGCGGGTGCGGTGGCGCAGGGGGGCGAAGATAATTTTTTCGATAATCGCACCCATGACAGCACCGGCAAAACCAGCCGCCAGGATGCCAGCGAACGGTGCCAGCAGTCTGAGCACCCGATTGGGGTTGGCCAGCAAATATTGATTGATGGGATTGAAGACAAAAAAGGAAACATAAGCGCCGATCATGAAGGATTCCCCGTGTGCAAAGTGGGGGATGTTCATCACGCCGAAGACCAGCGCCAGGCCGGTGGCCAGCAGCGCCCACATCCCGCCTGTCACCAGGACGTTGAAAACCTGCGGGGCACTGCCTTTAATGCCGACGGCGACGAACAAGATCAGCGAGAAAATCGATACCACCACAACCGGTAAGTTGTCTTTGATCCGGGTCATCAGATCCGTCTGGGTGGTTGGTGCGGCTGTTGGTGAATTTGCCATATAAATCTCTCCTTCTTAGAAACGCGCAGTCATCACGGAATGCAGCGGCTGTTAAATCCCCAGATAGGCATTCCGGACGTGCTCGTTGTTTTTCATCTCCTTGCTGGGGCCTTCCATGGCGATCTTGCCCTGTTCCAGAATGTAGGCCCGGTCGGTGATATCCAGGGTGGCATTGACGTTCTGCTCCACCAGCAGGATGGTGACACCCTTATCGCGGAGCTGCAGCAGGGCATCAAACACGTCATAGGTCAGGTTGGGCTGCAGGCCGAGAGAAGGTTCGTCCACCAGCATCAGGATCGGGTTGGACATCATTCCGCGGGCGATAGCCAGCATTTTGCGCTCGCCGCCGCTCATTGTTCCGGCCAGCTGATCGCGACGCTCGGCCAGTCTGGGGAAGAGCTCAAAAATGTAATCCAGGGTTTCCAGCTGAACCTCTTTTTCTTTCACAGCATAGGCGCCCAGGAGCAGATTCTCCCGCACCGACATATCCGTGAATAAGTTCAGGGCTTCGGAGACGTAGCTGATCCCCGACCGGCTGATGATGTGAGCGGATAAGTTCTTGATGGATTCTCCGTTGAAGATGATCTCTCCCCCTTTGGGTTCAATCAGCCCGGCAATCGTCCGCAGGGTGGTGGATTTCCCGGCGCCGTTGGGGCCGATCAGGGCCACAAATTCGCCCTCTTCCACCTTCAGGGAAACGCTCCATAACACCTGCAGGAAATCGTAACCGGAGTCCAGATTTTTAAGCTCAAGCATTGGGGACCTCCTCTTCTCCGAGATACGCTTCGATCACTTTGGGGTTATTGAGCACCTCATCAGGCGTACCGGTGGCGATGGTGGTGCCGTATTCGATGACCATGACTTCATCGCAGATGCCTTTAATGACACGCATAATGTGCTCGATGGCGATGATGGTAACCCCGTCATCCCGGATGCGCTTGATGGTGGCCATGATGGAATCCAGCTCACCAGGGGTGAGGCCGGAGGCCAGCTCATCCAGCAGGAGAAGCTTCGGCTGACAGGCCAGCGCTCTGGCCAGATCAATGCGCTTGAGCTGCACGGCGTTCAGGTGGTCAGCCGGGGTGTCGATGGGCAGGTTGAAGTCCACATAATCGAGGGCTTCCCTGGCCCGCTGTTCGGCGGGGACTTTTCCGGCCTGGGTGGGGCCGAAAACCGCGCCGACTTTTACATTTTCCAGAACGGACAGTTTGGGGAAGGGTCTGGGGATCTGAAAAGTCCGGGACATCCCCAGTTTGCACATTTTCTCAGCAGAGAAGCCGGTGGTCTCTTTTCCCCGGAAGAAGACCCGGCCGCTGCTGGGAGGGAATTTCCCGGCGATGGAGTTTAGAAAGGTGGTCTTTCCCGCCCCGTTGGGGCCGATCAAACCGTAAATCTGGCCTTCCTCGATCTGCATCGAGACCCGATTTACGGCGGTCAAACCACCAAACCGTTTCGTGACCTCTTTGGTATCAAGTATCATACGTCGCTACCTCTCTAATGAAAGGGGTGGCGGGAGTTGGTACCCTCGCCACCCCTTGATTGGTTCCAAGAGAATTCAGTTCCGGTTAGGGAACCTGCAGGTCCTGGACAGCGCCTTCAACCGGGAAAATCGGTTTGCCGACGCACTTGCCCGCGTCTGTGTATTCGTACTGCAGAACGGGGAAGGTGTAGAAACCAGGGCCGACCACCGGGTCAGGCGTGGTCTCATCGGTGTATTTGTACTCGACCATGACGATGCCGTCGGTCAGGGTCCAATTCCCGGTCCAGACGTTCTCTTCCACAAACTGCTGGATGAGTTCAGGGGTGAGTTCTCCGTGCTCCTGGTAGACCGCATCCATGATCTCAAGCATCATCAGGGTGCCGTCATGGGCCAGGCCGGCGGAGGAGGTGCTGGGGCTGAGGTTGTATCTGTCTTCAAACTCCTCAGCGAAGGCAAAGCCCGCTTCACCGGACCAACCAGCGATCTGGTCCATGACCAGGTTCGCGGAGGAACCGGTCAGGCCGCAGAAGTCCACCCAGCCGAGGCCGTCAGCGATGATCAGGCTTTCCAGGCCCACTTCGTCCGCCTGCTTGATCAGCGAGGTGATCTGAGGGGGCGAGGTGCTGGTGCCGGCAACCACTGCGGGGGCCAGGTCTTTCAGCTGGCTCAGGTAGGCGGTGTACTCGGTCTGCTCCAGGGGGAAGTAGTCTTCCTTGATGATCTCCCATCCGGCTTCCTCGAAGAGTTCGATCACGCCGGTTGCAAAGCTGCGTCCCCAGTCGGTGTCCTCACCATAGATGGCGACGGTCTTGGCTTCGGGAGAATACACGCCCTGTTCGATATAGTACTCGAGCGCGTCAACGTATTTGTTGCCCAGCTTGGCTGGGGTGGGCCAACCCTTGGTGGACCAGTATCCGTACTTCTCGGGATCGGACTCAAAGGTCTCGTTGACCTTTTCGGTGGCGCCGAAGCCGAAGATGTGGGGAATCTGGTGCTTGGCGGTGACTTCCATCACGGCCACGGCAACAGAGCTGTGCCAGTTGAGTGCGCCAGCCTGAATGCCGTCCTGCAGCACGGCTGCCTCATAGGCCTGGGAGGCCTTGGCGGGATCGGACTGGGAGTCAACCCACACCGGTTCGATGGTGTAGTGACCAACTCGGTAGCCGTAGCTTTCCAGAGCGATGGTGGCGCCGCCGCGGAACTGCTTACCGGTCTGAGCACTGGGGCCGCTGAAGGGGCCAAGGAAGCCGACTTTGAAGATTTCCGCTTCTTTTGCGACCTCAACTGTCTCCACAACTGTCTCGCCTTCTTTCTCCACGATCACAGTCTCGACAACTGTCTCCACCTCAGGCTCAGGCGCCTGGCAGGCTGACAGCACCAGAGAAAGGGCCATCAGAGCAGCGAGGAACAGGAATACTTTCGAGCGTTTCATACGTTACTCCTCCTATGAAATGTCTTGTCAGTTATTACAACGATGGGATGGTCTTTGTTTATGAATGGATTTCCGTTGATCACCTCCTTGAGATCCTGAGACTTGTGAGGAAGAATGCATTACTCCTGTCAACAGCTGATTATCAACACGGATGATGAATTTCGGAATTGTAGGTTGGTGTGAAAACTGATGCCAATCACGGAGATGAGACGGGTCCGGATAAATATTCACTGGATGGGTTGGCAAGGTCTTTCAAGCCTAAGATATATTTGTAATATATCAGAGTGATTAACCTTTGTCAAATACTTGTCTGGACAACCGGTAAAACTTGATCGTTTCGCTGCAGGAATGATGAGAATTTCCTGATCCCTGCCTAATTATAGGGAGAGACAGACTTTATTTCACTATGACATGTGTCACTTTTTTGGGATTAATTCGCTGTGTTTTTGGTTTCAGTTTTGAAGTCTTCCAGCAATGAAGCCAGATGTTTTTCCAGATTCCCCAGGCCGGTTTGCTTGACCACCAGAGGCAGTCCCAGCTCCTCGGCGATCGCCCGGGCCTTTTCCTCCAGTCCCGGATCCTCGGTTTGGGCCAGATAGAGCACCCGGCGGTAATTGCGAAAATAATCCTCTATCAGCTCCGGGTAGCGGTCCAACCCCATGCTCTTTTTGATCAGGCCGTTAAAGGTGCGCACCATGAAATCGGTCAGGAAGAAAGAGCCCGGTTCTTCTGACATCAAACGGTCAAAGGTCTCCTCAGCGTAAAAAGCGTAGCAGTGCGGGCCGGGGATGCGCTCAATCTCCGGGTGGCGGTCCAGCACCGCATCCAGCGCGCCCCGGGAACCGCAGTCCCCATAAACCACGATCAGGCGCTGATAGTGATCCTTCCAGGCCTGGATGCGCTCTTCCACATGAGGGCCGATCCGCTCCGGGAAGACGTGATCGACCGCCGGTACGCCGATAATCTCGGCATCCCAGCCGTACCGGGCAATCAGGCTGCGGACCTCTCTGGCCAGCGCCCCGCAGGTAATCAACCCGGCCGTCATCCCCGGATGCGGGACCGCCGGCCCCGGCGGCGTCCCCGCCGGTCTTCCTGCTGGGTGTTGGCCTGGATCCAGCTGCCGCAGTTGGGATCGTTACCGTAGAGGGCATCCGCGGCCAGGATGGCAGTCTTGACCTCACTTTCCAGCGGATTGGTGATCGCACTGGTCATCCCGGCGGCGATCATCATGGGCAGAAAGGCAGCGTTGAGGGCATCCCGGTTGGGAAGGCCGAAGGAGACATTGCTGGCGCCGCAGACGGTATTGCAGCCCAGCTCTTCCCGCACCCGGCGAACAATAGAGATCACCTGCCGGCCGGCGTGCTGTTTGGCACCGATCGGCATCACCAGCGGGTCGATGATCACATCCTCCCGGGGAATGCCGTGGTCTTCCGCCCGTTCGACGATTTTTTTTGCCACCTGGAAGCGCTCCTCGGGATTGTCAGAGATCCCGGTTTCGTCGTTGGAAATGCCGATCACCGCTGCGTTGTGTTTTTTAACCAGGGGGAGTACCGCTTCCAGCCGCTCCTCCTCGCCGGTTACCGAGTTGACCAGCGCTTTTCCCTGATAGGCCTCCAACCCCCTGCGGAGTGCCTCGACGATTGAGGAGTCAATACACAGCGGCACATCGGTCAGACCCTGCACCAGCTGAATGATTTCTGCCAGGATGGCGGGCTCATCCGCCAGCGGGATCCCGGCGTTGACATCGAGAACATGGGCACCCGCTGCCACCTGGGCCAGGGCATCCTGCTCCACCCGCTGGTAATCGCCCTCGGCCATCTCCGCAGCCAGCTTCTTCCTTCCTGTGGGGTTGATGCGCTCCCCGATGATCGTGAAGGGCCGGTCCGGTCCGATGATCACCGTCTGTCTTTGAGAACTGAGGATGGTTTCCATGGAATTTGACTCCTCTGCTTATCTGGCGGCGGGCCGGGATGGGTATTTTCCGCCCCTTCTTCTGCCCTCAGGAGGAACCCCGCCGGTACTTTCGGTCCTGGCGGAATGGGTCCTCCGGAGGGGCTTTGGGCTGTCTGGGGCGGGGAAGCAGGCCGGCCTCTTCAATAATCTCCGCCACCAGCTCTTCCTGGCGGTAGGCCATGACATGCACGCCAGCCACGCCTTCGATCTCCTGGACCTGCTGGATGATTTCCACACAGATCTGTTTCCCGACCTGCTGTTTTTCTGCTGCGGGGGCTTTCCGCAGGCGGTCGACGATTTCATCGGGAATGATCACGCCGGGCACTTTGCTGCGCATGAACTCGGCCGCCCGGTCGGATCGCAGCGGCCCCACGCCTACCAGAATACAAACCTTCTGGTCAATCCCCAGATCGCGCACCCGCTGCATGAAGGTTCGGAAGCGGGGGAGGTCAAAACAGTACTGGGTCTGGATGAAATTGGCCCCGGCTTGGATCTTCTTGGCCAGACGCAGGGGGCGCCAGTCATAGGGCTGAACGAAGGGATTGCTGGCTGCGCCTAAAAAAAGCCTCGGCGGCTGGGTGATCTTCCTGCCGCTCAGATAGCGGCCTTGATCCCGCATGATTTTTATCGTGCGGAGCAGGTGGATGGCATCCAGGTCAAAAACCCGTTTGGCCTGCGGTTGATCACCGGCAGAAACATCGTCCCCGGTCAAACAGAGCAGGTTTTTCACTCCCATAGCGGCTCCGCCGAGCACATCCCCCTGGATAGCAATTCGGTTCCGGTCCCGGCAGGAAACCTGCATGACCGGTTCATACCCGGCCCGGGTCAGCAGAGCGCAGATGGCCACGCTGGACATGTGGCAGTTGGCTCCGGAGGCGTCCGTGGCATTAATGGCATCACAGACCCGGGAGAGCACCAGGGCGGCATCATAGACCTCCTGGGGATCGGCGCTGTCGGGGGGATTAAGCTCAGCGGTGACTGCAAAGCGGCCGGCCCGGAGGATTCTTTCCAGCCGGCTTCCGGCGAGGTAGTGCTCATCAGACAATGTCTCTGGAGGCATAGTAGTTCTCCGGTGCGGTGGGCCTATTCTTCCCCGTCCCCGAACCAACAGGAGCGGTCCGATTCCAGCACGGTGAGCTCGGAGACATTTTCCCAGCCTGCCGGGACCTCTTTATCCTCCCCGGTCAGCAGGGTGATCCAGGCAGCCCGGTCCCGGAGGGATTTATTCACCGGCGGCTGCAGATTGGTGATCTCCTGGCCGTAGATGGGCATCTTCAGTGAACGCTCGTAGGCTTCCACCCAGACACAGCGCATCTCAGGCTTGACTTCACAGTGACTGTTGGCCCGCACCCCGCCGCAGGGGCCGTTGCGCAAATTTTTCGGGCAGGTCATCGGACAGGTCATCCCCGTGGAATGCAGGATGCACTGCCCGCACATCCGGCAGTCAAAAACAATCTTCTTGCCCAGCTCTTCTGGGGGTTTGATCAGGGGTTCAACCCGGTCGTAGCCGATCCGGGCAATCAGGGGATCCAGGCGGAAGACCAGCCACTCCGCGAGCTGATAGACCCGCTCCAGAAAATGAGGGCGATCTCGAAGCCAGCTGCCTGCACTCATAAGCACCTCTTTTGCGTCCTGTGCATCGGGGTCAACCGCTGCTGCCAGCAGGACTGCTAATCCGCCGTCTTCTCCAGGGCATCTGCCATGGCTCGAATGTGCTCCGGGGTGCTCCCGCAGCAGGCGCCGATCAGCGCTGCCCCCTGCCGGTGCACTTCCCGGGCGTAATCGGCCATTAATGCCGGGGTGCCGTTGTAGACCACCTCCCCGTCCACCACCTGGGGAATCCCGGCGTTGGCCTTGGCGACCAGGGGAAGATCCGGATCAGCCTCCTGCATGGCTGCCACAGCTTCGATCAATTCATCCGAGCCGGTGCCGCAGTTGGCGCCCACCAGGGCCAGGTCCAGCTGCCCCAGCTCCTCCACCGCCCGGGCGGGGCTGACGCCCATCATGGTGTGGCCGTGGGTGTCAAACGACATCGTGGCTGAAATGGGCAGATCGCTAACGGAACGGATCCCGGCAGCGGCTGCCTGGACCTCTTTGAGATCGCTCATAGTCTCGATCCAGAACAGATCAACCCCCCCAGCTTCCAGCCCTGCCGCCTGCTCTGCAAAGGCCTGCTGGGCTTCTTGAAAGGTTAATTCCCCCACCGGTTCGATCAACTGCCCGGTCGGTCCCATGGATCCCGCTACCAGGACGGGGTGATCTGCCTGGTCCGCCTCTGCCCGGGCGTTCTCGGCAGCGGCTTTGTTGAGCTCAAACACCTGATCGTCCAGGTTGTGCATCGCCAGACGGATAGCGGTCCCGCCGAATGAATTGGTCAGAATGATTTCTGAACCGGCTTCGATATAGGACCGGTGAACCCGGCGTACTTTCTCCGGATGGAGAAGGTTCCATTCCTCCGGGGGGTCCCCGTGTTCCAGCCCGGCATCCATCAGCATGGTGCCCATAGCCCCGTCCAGCAAGATTGGCTTTCCGGAGGCGAGAAGTTTACTCAGCGCGTCCATGGCATCTCCTCCGGTGAGAAACCTGCTCACCGGCTGCCGAAGGGAATCAGGCTCCCTTCTTAATCTTCATGAATTTTTTGGCGGTCTCTACCGCCACTGCCGCATCCCGGCAGTAGGCATCCGCCTCGATGTCCTCGGCAAAGGCGTCGTTGAGCGGGGCGCCGCCAACCATCACGATCAGTTCATCGCGGATGCCTTCCTCTTTCAGCGTGTTGATTACCGTGCGCATGTAGGGCATGGTAGTGGTCAGAAGGGCACTCATCCCCAGAATGTCGGGCTGGTGTTCCTCGATGGCTTCCAGATAGCTGTCAATATCATTGTTAATGCCGATATTGATCACCGTGAAGCCGGCTCCTTCCAGCATCATGGCCACCAGGTTCTTCCCGATATCGTGAATATCGCCTTTGACGGTGCCGATCACCACGGTGCCCTGTTTGGGGGCATCTGATGCGGCCAGCAGCGGGCGGAGGATCTTCATGCCGCCTTTCATCGCCTTAGCGGACATGAGCACTTCGGGGACGAAGAGGATCCCATCCCGGAAATCTTCTCCGACAATATCCATGCCGCCCACCAGACCGCGGGTGAGGATGTCGTAGGGTTCCAGGCTGCGGTCCAGCAGTTCCTTGACCTCTTCGATGATTTCTTCCTGGTAACCATCATAGAGGTCTTCTTTCATCAGTTCGATAATTTCATCGCTCTCCATTTCACTGATAACGATTTCGTCGTTCATGAATCACCTCGGATTTTTCTCAGGGTAGTCTAATTGTAAACCAATCTCGCCGCTGTCTGGATGAAGGAAAGTTAAATCTAGTGCTTCGACCTTTTGAAGCGCCGCTTGCGGGCAGCGGGAAGGGGAGTTTTTCCAGCGGGCAGGATGCCGGCTAAATGCGGAAACGGGTCCGCTCGGTGGGGGATGTGCATGGCCTGCACGAACTGATTCTGAAAATCAGGGTCCACGGCCGTTTCGATGTAGGTCACCTGACGGGCGATGCGCTGGGCTTCCCGGCGTCTTTCCCGGTTGAGCAGGGCGATCCGGGCGCCGTCCCCGGCAGCGTTTCCAACCGCGAAGACCTGCTCCAAGCTGCAGTCCGGGATCAGGCCGAGGGTGAGGGCATGCTGAGGGTCAATGTAGCTGCCAAAAGCCCCCGCCAGGATGATTTTGTCCACGGTCTTCACCCCAGCCCGTTCCATGAGCAGCCGGGCTCCGGCGTAGAGGGCGGCCTTGGCCAGCTGAATATTGCGGATGTCTTCCTGGGTGATCAGCAGCGGTTTCCCTGAGGAGGTTTGCTCGCCCGAGGCCAGGATGTAGGCGCCTTTGCGGCGCCGGTCGTCCCAGATCACATGCTCGGATTCCACCCGGGGATCAAAGCGGCCGGAGGGGCCGATCAGCCCGGCTGTGAACAGTTCCGCCACCACTTCGATGATCCCGGAGCCGCAGATGCCGGCAGCCAGATGCCTGGGCTGCTCCTCCAGGGGGACCTCCGGTCCAGTGCGCCAGCTGTCCGACCAGCTCTCCTCGCCGATCACCCGGAAGCGGGGAAGCTGGCTCTCCGGATCTATGCGCACCCGCTCGATCGCCCCCGGCGCTGCCCGCATCCCGGCGGAGATCTGCCCGCCTTCAAAGGCCGGACCGGTGGGGCTGGAGGCGCTGAACATCACCTCGCCCCGGGTGAGCACGATTTCCGCGTTGGTGCCCACATCGACGGTCAGGATGGTGTCTTCTTCCAGGTAGGGCTGCTCGGCGATCAGCACCCCGACATTGTCGGCCCCGACATGACCGGCCTGGGCGGGCAGCACGTGCGCTATGGCGGCCGGATGAAGCTTGAGCTTCAGCATCCGGGCCTTGAGGTCGACGGCATCCCGGTTGGCCAGCGCGAAGGGGGCCCCGCCCAGCTCGTCCGGGGGGATGCCTAATAAAATATGGGTCATGGTGGTGTTGCCGACCAGGGTGATCTCGTGGATGCCCCGGGCCCGGATGCCGGCCCTGCGGGCCGCTCCGGCCGCCAGCGTGTTGATGGCTTCGATCACTGCCTGGTGCATCTTCTCCAACCCGTCCCGCCGGTTGATGGCGAAGGACACCCGGCTCATCAGATCCTCTCCAAAGGAGACCTGGGGGTTCATCATCGATTCCGTGGCCAACAGCTCTCCGGTGCGCAGATCGCTCAGGTAGCTGGCTACCGTGGTGCTGCCCACATCCACCGCCAGGCCGTAAATCCCCTCCTGGTAGCCGGGCTGGACTTCTAGCACTTCCTGATCGTTCCAAATGATCACGGTGATCTGCCAGTCCCCCTCCCGGAGCGCAGGCTGCAGCCGCCGCAGGGCATGGAGATCGATGGTCAGGTCGGTCAGGTCCCACTGCTCGGCCAGGGCATCCTGCAGGCGTCCCCAGTCGCCGCGGTGCTCTCCCAGCTCCGCCGGCTCCACTTCGACGAAGAGCTGACGCACGGCTGGATTGACCTCGATCACCCGGTCGGTTGCGGATTTGCGGATAATCTGCTTTTGGGCCCGACTTTCTTCCGGGACTGTGACTAAAAGATCCCCGTGAATGTGGGCGGAACAGGACAGCCTGTGCTCCAGGCGGTCAATTTCCGCCAGCTTTTTGATCTCCTGTTTGCCCCGCGGAGAGAGGTGGTTCTTCTGGGAGGTGATGCCGTGTTTATCAAAATAACCTTCCTCCACCACCACATGACACTTTCCGCAGGTCCCCTTTCCCCCGCAGATGGACTCTATCTTCACCCCCATCCCTTCTGCGGCGTCCAGCAGTGTTTCCCCATCCGGAATTTGATCCCGCCGACCGCTGGGCATCACAATCAGGGTATGGGTCTTCTTGCCTTCCTGGCTGCTTTCTGACATAGCGGAATCCTTCTGCTCACTTCTTTGCCTTGACATTGTCCGCGGTCTGCTTCCAGTCGATCTCCGGGTAATTGAAATCCAGCTCTTCCAGCAATTGGTCTGCGACCACTTCTGCGGTCCCGGCCCGCTGCTTTTCCTCCGACCAGCGGAATCCGTTCAGATAGCTGTCCTCATCAATGGCTTTGGCGCGCATGGCAGCATCATCGATGGCCAGCTGGAAGCGTTCCGGAAGCTGTCTGGTTACCCGTCCGTTTTCGTCTTCCGCACGGATCTGGGAAGGGATATCGTGCCAGTAAAGAATCCTGTATGTTGCCATATCTTCCTCCGTATCTGAGGGCTGTCAGGCTGGGACGGCCTCAACTTTTCAGTTTTTTCATCTCAGGATCATAGAGCGGGTCCTCCACCACCACAGCCGGGAGCTGGCTGCCGAGGTATTCCACCGTCAATGATTGCCCTTTCTGAGCGTACTCGCGGGGCAGATAGGCATAAGCGATGTGTTTGCCCACGCTGTAGCCGAACTCCGTGCTGGTCAGATAGCCGAGGACATCGCTGCCGTCCAGCACCGGTTCTTTCCCCAACGGGGTGCCCTGCTCCACGGATAGACAGCACAGCTTGTGCTGCGGCGGTTGGGAGGCCAACGGCTGCAGGGCCTTTTTGCCCAGGAAATCTTCCTGATCAAGGTCCACTGCCCACCCCAGCCCGGCTTCATAGGGGTTGTACTCCGCAGTCAGCTCCGCGCCCAGGGCACGGTAGCCTTTCTCCAGACGCAGGGATTCAAAGGCACCCATCCCGGCGGGAATGATCTGTTCCGATTGTCCGGATTCCCAGAGCACGGACCACAGCCGGGCGCCGTATTCAGCCGGGGTGTAGATTTCCCAGCCCAGCTCCCCGACAAAGGAAATGCGCAGCGCCAGGGTCGGGATGCTTTCCAGATGCAGCTGCTGGGCCGTCAGGTAGGGAAAGGCCTGGGTAGAGACATCTTCCTCGGCAACTTTTTCCAGCACCGCCCGGGCCTGCGGTCCCCACAGGCCGACCGCGGTGTACTGGGAGGTCAGGTCCCGGACCTGAACGCTCCCGTCCCGCGGGGCGTTCTTCTGGATCCAGGCTAGATCCTCCCTACCGGTCCCTCCGCCGGTCAGCACCCAGAAGCGGTCCGGTCCGAGCTGGGTGATGGTCAGATCGGATTGGATCCTGCCGTGCCGGTTGAGCAGGGCGGTGTAGACGATCTTACCTTCTCCCCGGAGCACGCGGTTGGCGGAAAGCCATTCTACATACTCAGCGGCCCCAGGGCCGCTGACCTCGATCTTTACAAAGGAGCTCAGTTCAAACAGGCCGACCTGATCCCGGACTGCGAGATGTTCGGCGCCCTGAATGGGCGACCAGTAGCGGGATTCCCATCCACTCCGCTCCGGGATGCGATCCCGATATTTTGACAGCAGCCGGGCGTTCCGCCGGTACCACTGAGGTCGCTCCCAGCCGGCGCTTTCGAAAAACTCTCCCCCCAGCTGCTGCAGCTGGTCGTAGTAGGGAGCCAGCCGGACCTCCCGGGTGTGTTCCATCTGCTGTTTGGGATGGATGATGTCATACACCTCCCGGTACTGCTGGGCAGCTGTCCGGGTGGTGTAATATTTCGTGGTCATGTAAGGGGAAAAACGGTTCACATCCAACCCCAATAAGTTTGTTGTGGGATGGCCGCTGTCCATCCATTCGGCAATGGCTTTCCCCACCCCGCCGGCATGGGTGACCCAGACGCCGATGGCTGTCCAGAAATTTTTCAGATGGGTTGGTTTGCCCATGATGGGCATGCCGTCAATTGTGAAGGCAAACATGCCGTTAAAGGTGGTGGGGTAGTCCTTCTCCCGCAGGGGCGGAAGCAGTTCTTTGGCAGCGGCGTGGGCGGATTTAAAATCATGGGCGGTGAAAGGGCGCATGGCATTCTTACCCACCTGGTAAGGGTCTACCAGCAGCGGTTCGTGTTTGTAGGATCCGATGCCGTAGGCGTCCTGATGCTGCCGGAAGTACATGGAGAAATCCTGATTCCGGAGAATGGGATGAACAATTTCCCGGGTTTCTCCCTCCAGTTCAGCCAATGGTTCCGAGATCAGGTACTGGTGTTCGACCGCCATCAGGGGGAGTTTGACATCGAGCTGGTCCGCCAGCACCGGCCCCCAGATATTGGTGGCCAGCAGCACCTCTTCGGCCTCAATGGTTCCCTGATCGGTAATCACTCCGGTGACACGGCCCTTGCTGGAGGTGAAGCCGGTGACCTCGGTGCCCCCATAATAGGTAACCGCCCCCTGTTCTTTGGTGACATCGGCCATGGCTTCCACGGCGTTGACCGCGGCAGCATCGCCGTCCGAGGGTACATACAGGCCCCCGTGAATCACGCCGGGGTCCAGCAGGGGAATGTGATCCTGCACTTCCCGGGGTGTGAGCAGGGTGGACTCCAGGCCGTAAGACTGAGCCCAGCCGTGGCGGCGGTGCAGGTCCTGCCAGCGTTCCTGTGTGTAGGCCACTTCAATTCCGCCCACCTGATAAAAAGTGGGGTGGTCCTCGCTGTGCAGGCTGCTGAGCAGCTCCACCGTGTACTGGGCGAATTTGCACATGGTTTTCGATCCGTTGACCTGGAAGACCAGGCCGGGAGCGTGCGAAGTTGACCCCCCGGTGTGAAACAGCGGCCCTTTGTCAACGACGACGATATCCTTCCAGCCCAGTTTGGTGAGATGGTAGGCGGCGCTGACGCCGACAATACCCGCCCCGATAATGACCAGATTGGCTTCCTTGTCCATCTTTCCTCCTCCGGTATATGTGACTGCTGCTGATATTGGTGCAGACTGGCAGCGTCCTTAGGCAGTCTTTCTCCCTGCCGGGCCCGTTTGCTACCAGAATGTCTTCACGTCATCCTTTTCCCAGAAGCGGGGATCCGTGGTATCCCAAAGATAAGTCCCCCCCAGGGATTCTGCCGGGAAGGACCCTGCCGCAGCGCCGGGGAAGATCGTTCTCCGGGCGGAAACCCCTTTCCTCCGCGGGGAGGGTCGCTGCGCGGCGGTCCTCAAATTCCGGGATGTCGGCCGCCTTTTCCCGTCGGGACGGGGGGCTGTTTGCCGACTGCGCCGAGCGCGGCGGCGGGCACTTCGCCGGGGCGATCTGCGCCCGCTGATCCGGAGGGGAGGAATTCTCTCCCCCCTCCGCCTGCCGGGATGGTCTCGATACAGCTCGCTGACCTGCCCGGTGAACCGGGCCAGGTTGAAGAGCTCGATGTCGTGACGGGTTTTCCGCCAGTCTGCCAGATCGGCCATGATTTCCCCGATCACACTGGCGAATTTATATCCGTGCCCGGAGAACCCGGTTGCAAAGATGACCTGGGGGTATTCTGGGTGAAGGTCGATGATGAAGTGGTTGTCGGGAGAATTGGTGAACATACAGGCCACCAGCGACATGGTGGGACCGGCGCCTTCCGGGAAGTAGCGGGAGGCGAATTCCCGGAGCATTTCCTCATCCTCCCAGGAAGGTTCCCGGTCATAAATATCCGGTACGACTATTTCCTCGAAATGGTGATAACGGCCGAACTTGAATCCGGGAACGCTGTGGACCGGAAAGCCGTAGTAGCGCCCTTCGGGAACCAGCAGATTGAACACCGGGAAGCGGTCCGGGGTGAACCAGGCCGGTTGGGTGGGCTGCAGCCAGGCCAATACCTGCCGCTCGGGCACAGCCAGACCGCGCAAAAAGGGCAGGATCTCCGCATTCCAGGCCCCGCCGGTGATCACCAGCGAATCCGCCAGGTACTGATCCCGATCGGTGACCACCCGGACGCCGTCCCCATCCGGCTCCCAGGCAAGCACCGTCTCCCGCCCGTGGATCTCAGCGCCCAGGCTGTGAGCTGCTTCGACATAGGCGACTGTACTGTCCTCCGGGATCAAAAAACCGCCGTCCGGCTGGTAGACCCCCATGATCTCCTCCGGCAGGTGATAGCCCGGGAAGCGCTGATTAATCTCCCGTCCGGTGAGCACTTCATGAGTCAGATTGTGATCAATGCAGGACTGCTGGGAGCCTTTGAAGACCCAGCTGTCTGCCGGACCGGCGTCAATGGAGCCGGTTCTGACCAGCAGGCGCTTCCCGGAGCGGTTTTCGATTTCCTCCCAGAGCTGATAAGCCCGTTTGATGAGCATGACATAAGAAGGGTCTTCGTAATAAGCTTTGCGGATGATGCGAGTGTAGCCGTGGGATGAGCCCATCATGTTGGGGATATCAAACTGCTCCAGACCGAGCACCCGCTTTCCGCGCCGGGCCAGGTCATAAACAGCAGCACTGCCCATGCCCCCGACGCCGAGAACAATGGTATGGTAGCGGTTGTGATAGGGTCTCATGCGTCCACCTTCCTGGGAGCCTGGGAACGAATGCGGACGTTTCCGGCGTCGAAGAAGGGGGTTTCCACAATTTTGGCCAGGATGGGACGCTGGTTAATTTCCACCAGGAGGATGTTGCCCGTCCAGGCGTGGGAAACATCCACAAATCCCAGCCCGAGCATTTCTCCCACACTGTGACCTTTGGCGCTGGAGGTGATCTCTCCCACCTGGACGCCAGCGGTCTCGATGTCCATGGTGTCTCCTGCTTCACTGCCGGAAAAGATTTGCTCCCGGAAGGAGCGGATATCTGCAATGCTGAAAATCCGGTCGCCGGTTTTGGCGGGCACGCTGCTGTTCAGGTAGAATCCGACCCAGCGCTGATCCAGGCCGAAGTCCTGGATCTCGAGCAGGGCATCCCGGCCGACAAATTCCCGCTTGTCAAAGCGGATCCAGGGGTGCAGGCCCAGCTGGAAGGGATTGATGTCTTCATGAATATCCGGGCCGTAAAGCGGATAGGCTTTTTCAATCCGCAGACTCTGCATGGCGCCCACCCCATAGGGCTGCAAACCGTATTCTCCGCCGTTGTTAAGCATGGTTTCCCAGATTAGCTGGGCTTCCTCGGCGGGGATGTATACCTCATAGCCGTGCTCGCCGGTGTAGCCTGAGCGGGAAATCAGCACTTCTGTGTCTTCGATCAGTGCCGGAGTGAAGCGGAAGAAGGTCAGGGCTTCCAAATCCGCTTCCCTGACCAGTGTGGAGAGGAAATCCCGTGAACGGGGGCCCTGGACGGAGATCAAGGCGATAGCCCCGCCCTGATCGGTCACATAAGTACTCATGCCCACGGCATGGTCGGCGATCCAGCGGGTGGTCTTTTTCCGTGGTCCTGAGCTGGTCACCACCATGAAATGCTCATCCCCGAATTTGTACACGGTGATATCGTCAACGATGCCGCCCTCCGGATTGCAGAGGGTGGAATAGCGCATCTGTCCGGGGTGCATATCCCGGATCTCATTGACCAGCAGCCGGTTGAGCAGCCGTTCAGCACCGGGACCTTTGATGTCCACCTCGCCCATGGTGGAGAGATCCTGCAGACCGACATTGGTGCGGGTGTTGAGATGTTCTTCCACCGGTGAGCTGTAGCTCAGTGGATAAAGATAATCACCTCCGCCCTTGACCATTTTTGAGGCCGTGCGAAGGTGAATATCATAGAGGGGGGTTCTGCGTTCACCCATAAAGTTTTCCTCCTCTGAAGTATGGATCCATGATGGGTTTTAACTAACCAATAATGTGTTTGCTGCCCTGCCAGCCAGCTGAATTAATGTTAAATGAAAACAGCAGCTGATTTCCTGACGCTGAAGGATTTTCTTTTCTTACCAAAAAACTTCAGATAGCGTTCAATCAGCTGCTGGGTTTGTTTGTGAGCTGCCGGGCTATTCTTCCCGCCCAATCTCCTCTTTACGTCTGGTCATGAAATCGAGCAGTTCCTGATCGAGGTCCTCATCCAGCTCAGGCGCTTGGTACTCCGCCAGCAGCGTTTTAACTTTCTCCGCGGCGGCTTCTGCCGCGGTCACACTGCCTTCTTCCACCCACTGGTCGATGTCCTTGTAATCAAAGAGTTCTGTGCGGTAAAAGGCGTCATGGAAATTCCGCATGGTATGGGGGGTTCCCAGGTGGTGACCGCCAGGTTTGACGTTCCGGAGGGAGTCCATTGCCAGGGCATCCTCGGAAAAGTCAATGCCTTCGCTGAGCGTGTGGTACATCCCCAGCAGTTCGCAGTCGAGCAGGAATTTTTCATAGCCTGCGGTCATCCCGTTTTCCAGCCAGCCGGCAGCATGGAGGACAAAGTGCACCCGGCCGAGGACAGCGGGGAGCATGGTCATCACCGATTCGTAGGCGGCCTGGGCATCGATAACTTTGGAGCTGGCAAACATCCCGCCGCTCCGAAAGGGAATGCCGTACCGTTTGGCCATCTGAGCGCTGGCCAGCAGCGCCATCTGACTTTCCGGAGAGCCAAAGACCGGGGCTCCAGACTTAAGGTCGACATTGGTCATAAACGAGCCGTAGACAACCGGTGTACCGGGTTCGACCATCTGGGCGTAGGTCAGACCGGCGAGGGCTTCCGCGTTCTGCTGGATCAGGGTGCCGGCCAGGGAGACCGGGGACATCGCGCCGGCCATGATGAAGGGGGTGATAATCACCGCCTGGCGGGCCTTGGCATAGACGGTCAGCGCTTCCAGCATGCGGTCGTCCAATCGCCGGGGGCTGCTGATATTGATCAGCGAGATCAGCGCCGGGTTTTCCCGGACAGCCTCCTTCCCGTGGAGGATTTCGACCATCTTCACGCTGTCTTCAGCATGATCATGGGCCATCACCGCGCCCATAAAGGGTTTATCGGAATATTTAATATGGCTGTAAAGCATATCCAGGTGGCGGGTTTCCGAGGGTTCATCGGTGGGCTCAACGATGGTGCCGCCGGAGTGATGGATGTAGGGGCTCAGGTAAGCCAGCTTTACAAAGTTTTGGAAATCTTCTAATGTGGCATCCCGCCGGCCGCCTTCCAGATCGTAGACAAAGGGAGGGCCGTAGACCGGCGCAAAAACAGCGTTTTTGCCGCCGATGACTAAGTTGTTGTCCGGATTGCGGGCGATCTGGGTGAACTGGCTGGGCGCCTTGGAGAGGTGTTCTTCGATGACGTCGGCGCTCAAGTAAGCGGTTTCTCCTTCCACCCGGGCGCCGTTGGCCTGCAGGATTTCCCGGGCTTCCTCCAGGTAAAAATCAACTCCGACCTCAGCAAGCACTTCCAGCGATTTTTGATGAATAAGTTCTACGCTTTCTGGCTGCAGAATTTCATAGATGGGAATCTGCCGGTTAATTTGTGTGATCTCCGGGGTGGGTTTGGCTTTGCGGCGGCGCCTCTCCCGGCGGCTTTTTCTGTTCTTGCTGGGGTCACTCATGGTTTGCTCCTCTGGAGTAGTTCTGTTTTGCAGCTGTCACTCTTTATTATACAGGGTTGTGGCGACTTTCCGCCATAAAAAAGCCCCGTGCTGTTGGGAAGCACGGGGCTAGGAAATTGCAGGGATGATTAGCTTGCCCCTGCCAGGGATTTGATGGATGGCTTGGGCAGACCGGCCTCGTCGATCAAACGGGGGACGATCTCCTCCCAGTGGATGGCCATAATGTGCAGGCCGCTGACCCCGTCGGTCTTTTTCAGCTTCTCGATCAGTTCCAGGGCGATGGCCACCCCTTCTTCCTGCTGGCCTTCTTTGTCGCCGGCGTTGTCCATCCGTTTGATCAACTCCTCAGGAATGAAGACACCGGGGACATCGCCTGCCATGAAGTGAGCCGCGCGGGCGCTCTTCATCGGGGTGATGCCGGCCAGGATGTAGACTTTGTCCAGCAGGTTGCGCTTGTCCAGCGCCTCGAGCCAGTCCACGAAGCGGTTGTAATTGAAGACCGGCTGGGTCTGAATGAACTGGGCGCCGGCGTTGATCTTTTTCTCAGCCCGGATGGCTTCAAATCTTGGGGGTGGCCCGAAGGGAGAAGCCGCAGCGCCGAGGAAAAATTCTGGCCGGTTCTTGATCGGGCGCCCATCAACATACACGCCCTTGTCCCGCATGCGGCGGAGCATCCACAGAATGTGAATGCCGTCCATGTCAAACTGATCCGGCTTGATGGCCGGGTTGGGTCCGAAGCGGTGGTGGTCGCCGGTCAGGCAGAGGATGTTCTTGATCCCCACCCCGGCCGCGCCGATGGCATCCGAGGCCAGCACCGCCCGACTGCGGTCGCGGGCCTGCAGCTGCATCACCGGTTCCAGACCGGTCTCCAGACAGACTTTGCTGGAGGCCAGGCTGCCCATCCGCGGGGTGGCCGAGGCATTGTCGGTGAAGTTGGCTGCAGCGACATATTCCATCATCATCTTGGCATGCTTGGTGATGACATGTGGGGAAACGCTGAGCGGGGGGGCGATTTCTGCGGTGCAGGTGAACTCCCCGGTGCGCAGATTGGCTTCCAGAACGGAAACGGGCTCGTCATAGGCAGGGGCGTGATATTGATCATCTCCCTCCCACCAGTCCGGCTGGCGGATTTTGTAAAAGACGTTCTCCCAGTTCTGGTGCCATTTCTCCCGATTGGTGAAGAAATCGATCAGTTTGGGGCTGTCCTCGACCTCCCGCCAGGTGCGGACCACGTCGAGCCAGGTTTCCCGGCCCACTCGGTCCCCGTCCAGAGGGGCGTTGATCTCCAGCAGCTTGTGCTCCCGTCCCATTTTCTCGGAGCGTTCGTAAATCTTGTACCAGGTGCACGGTCGGGTGGAATCCACCTCACAGGCTTCCGGTGTGGCACCGCCGCAGAGGCCGTTGCGGAGCCCTTTCGGACAGGTCATCGGGCAGACGAAAGCGGTCTCCTGCAGGATACAGTTGCCGCACATCCGGCAGCCGAACAAGACTCCTTTCATCAGCCCCTCACCTGCGGTGAAAATCCGGACGGGGAGGGTGTCCTCTTCCGTGCGCCGCATGGGGCGGAAGGGGGCCTGGTAGCGTCGGGGTGAAAAAATAGCCATGGATCAGATACTCCTTTTACCTTTAATTGGTCTACAAAAAGGCAGCGAAGCGGGCAGGGATGGTTTCATTTATATATTACTGATATATCTCTAGTATATCAGTTGATGTTCAATTGTCAATTGTAGCCAATTTGTGAAGAATTGTACAGACAGAATGTAACCCCCACGGGGTGAGGATAATCCTGCTTGCCCGGGGGTTGGGAAAGATCAATCGGCCCCTCTAGAAACGATCCGGGCTGAAAGCTGAGAGTTCCATACCGGGTTTTTGCCCCTGAATAATCTCGGCTACCAGCTTCCCGGTCATTGTCCCCTGGGAGACCCCCAGCATGCCGTGGCCGGTGGCGGCAACCAGGTTGGAGATATTTCCCTGGCGGCCGATGATGGGCAGCCCGTCCGGCGTGCAGGGGCGCAGTCCCCGCCAGATCTCCACCAGCGGCTGACCGGGAATATCCACCGCCAGATAGCGGGCGGCGTTGTCCAGCATGGCCTGGACGCGCTGTTGATTGATGTCCATATTCAAGCCGGCCAGCTCCAGGGTGCCGCCGAAGCGCAGCTTTTCTCCCAGCGGGGTGACCGCCACCTTGGCCTCATCCAGCAGCAGGGGGATTTCCGGGTAACTGGCGGGCCTCTCCACGGTAACGCTGTAGCCCTTGGCGGGCTGGACGGGCAGCCGGAGATGGAGTTGTTTGGCCAGATTCTGAGACCAGGCTCCGGCGGCCAGCACCACCTGATCCGCCCGGAATGATCCCCGGGTGGTGTGAATGGTTTCAATGCGCCCCCCTTGGTGGGCAAGTTCCAGCACTTCACAGCCCTCGATCAGCTGCAGACCTGCTTCCACACAGCGCTCTGCCAGTCGGGCGGTAAAGGCAGCCGGATCGAGGTGGGCATCGGGCTCAAAGTACAGCCCCCCGGCCAGATTCTCCCGGGCCGGAGGAAAGCGCTCCTGCAGGGATTGGCCTGTTACTGTCTCTCCCTGGATGCCGAGATCCCCCAGCTTGGCAACCAGTGCCTGCCCCGCTTGAAAATGCGCTCCATCCCGGTACAGCAGCAGCAGACCCTGCCGGTGGTAGTGACAGCGGATGCCTTCATCTTCCAGGATTTCCTCGAAAAGGGGGAGGCTTTTTTCACTCAGCTCGGTCAAGGGGCCGACTGCCTTTTGGAAGGCGCTTTCCCGGCAGGCAAGCTGGAACTCCCACAGCCAGCGCAGCAGCGCTGGATCCAGCGTGGGTTGGATGTAAAAAGGGCTGGTGCTGTCCAGCAGCCAGCGCAGCCCCTGAGTTAACACCCCGGGGCCGGGGATAGGGAGGGAATCGCTGGGGATGATTAAGCCGGCATTTCCGTAGGTGCTGCCGGCGTTGATGTGGTCTTTCTCCAGCAGGGTCACCGATCGCCCTTCCCGGAGCAGGTAGTAAGCTGAGCAGACGCCGATCACGCCGCCGCCGATGATCAGCACATCGGGGTCTCGCTGTGGGGACTGTACAGGGGGCTGGTGCATGGAATCCTCTTTCTAATCGGGATGCTAACAGGCTAGGGGAAGTATACCGTGATGAGCAGTTTTCACCAAGCAGGCCGCTGAAAAAAGTGGAAAAATCACCCGGGAAGGAATCAGCAGCAATTCCGTCTCGGAGGTCAAATATATCGAAATCCATATCCCCCGCATAGATCGTTATACATACACAAATCGTCGCGGGTTGTTTACATTGAAAATTGTAATGGGTTCAGCAGGTTTTGGATTCACTTTTGACCTCATCTGAGCACAAGCGGGAAGGAGGATCATTCCATGGAAAAAGTTCCAGTTACTGCATTTGACCTCAATATTGGCGCTGAAGTGGTTTGCCAGGATGGAAAGTGCGGAAAATTGCGCAAAATTGTCATCGACCCTGACAGCCAGCAGGTGACCGATCTAATTGTGGAAAAAGGCTGGCTGCTCAAGGAAGACCGGGTGATTCCTTACGACCTGGTGAAAAATGCCACCGAAGAAGAAATCCAGCTTTCCATCAGCAGCGATCAGCTGAGCGATTTTCAGGCATACCAGGAGGTGGCGTTCCAGGTGCCTGATCAAGAGGACTGGGAGGACTCCGTCTATCAGCAGGGGCAGGTGGTCACCTGGTCAAGGATGCCCAATGCCTACGGCCTGCAGGTCTCACGGCCCCTGGTGCCCATTCTGGAGTTCAAAGTTGATGACGGTGTTCCCGATCAGGAGGCTCTGGTCAAACGGGGAACGCCGGTGCTGATCGATTCTGAGGAGATCGGGCAGGTGGACCATCTGCTGGTGGACAGCGAGACCGGGGAGATGGACTATCTGGTGGTTGATCAGGGGCTGTTGCAGCGGGCGGTAATCATCCCCAGCGATTATCTCAAGCAGATCAGCGAATCCGGCGTCAGCCTGGATATGGATGAACAGGAGCTGGCCGGGCTGCCCCGCTATCACCCGCGGGAGGAAAACGCCCTGCTGGCGGAGCTGCGGGACAGATTGCAGGAGGAGGGGGTGGAGGTTGACTCCCTTCAGGCCACCATCGAGGGGGGCGTGGTGAAATTATCCGGGAATGTGCCCGGGGTGTCAGAAAAACGACGTGCTGAGGCCGCCTCACGTTCTGTAGAAGGCGTGGTCAGTTTTGAAAATGCCCTGGATACAGACACCGCGGTCACCGCCCGGGTAACAGCGGCACTGGCGGACGACCCCCGCACGGAGCTCTCCGATATTGACGTGGCCGCCGAGCGCGGCCTGGTGACATTGGCGGGAAGGGTGGATCGGGATCAGATCCGCAAAATTGCTCAGGAAATCGCGGAAGATCAGCAGGGAGTGATCAAGGTGATCAATCATCTGGTGGTGGAACCCGATCAGGAATCAGCAAGCCTGGCAGGTTGGGAGCTGGATGTGGCCATCGGCCGCCAGCCGCCGCGCTGATTAATACAGCAGAACCAGGCAGATTGATTTACGGGACGGATGAGCTGGAAATCAAAGCGTAGACAGCAGGAGATGACCATGCAACGAGGAATACATATTGGCCGGATTTTTGGGATTGAAATTAACCTGGATTGGAGCTGGCTGTTGATCTTTGCCCTGGTGACCTGGAATCTGGGCACCATGTTCGGTGAATTTCACAGTGAATGGCAGTTCACCCTGCAGTGGGGGCTGGCAGTGGCGGCCGCTTTGTTGTTTTTCAGCTCGGTGCTGGCCCACGAATTGGCCCACTCATTGGTTGCTCAGGCCAGAGGGATCCCGGTCCGCAGCATCAAGCTGCATTTATTTGGCGGGGTCTCCAATATTCAGCGGGATCCTGACAGCCCGGGGGGCGAATTCATCATGGCCATCCTGGGGCCGGTGACCAGTTTGCTGATCGGTTTTGGCCTGCTGGCGGTCGTTGGTACCGTATCCGGGACCATGACCGGGGCCGCCCAGCCGGCAGAGATGATTGCCAATCTGGAGCCGATTCCCCTGATGCTTACCTGGCTGGGGTCGGTCAATGTCATTCTGGGTGTGTTTAATCTCATTCCTGGATTCCCCCTGGACGGTGGGCGTGTGGTGCGCTCCATCCTCTGGGCGCTGATGGATAACCTGCGCCGGGCTACCCTCTGGGCAGCCCGTATGGGGCAGGCAATCGCCTGGCTGATGATTTTTGCTGGCCTGGCGATGGCCTTTGGTACCCGGATCCCGATCTTCGGGACTGGAGTCATCAACGGGCTCTGGCTGGTGTTCATCGGCTGGTTCCTCAACACCGCCTCATCCCAGAGCTATCAGAAGGTAGTCATACAGGACATCCTGAAAGGGGTCCCGGTAGAGCGCATGATGCGTCAGAACCCGCCTACGGTCAGGCCAGATGTGACCATTGACAGTCTGGTCCATGATCATGTCATGGGCACGGATGACCATGCCTTTCCGGTGCTGGAGAATGACCAGCTGGTGGGCATTATCACCCTGGAGGATGTCCGGGCGGTCAACCGGGGAAACTGGCAGACCACACGCGCCAGAGAGGTGATGACTCCGCTCGATCAGCTGACCACTGTCCCTGTCGACGGAGACGCTGCGGAGGCGATGAATAAACTCTCTTCGCTGGATGTCCGCCAGCTGCCGGTGCTCAGCGGGGAAGAGTTGATCGGTGTGCTCCGCCGCCGGGATATTATCCGCTGGTTGAATCTGGAGTCAGAGGGGGTCCTGGAATAAGCATATTTGAGCGGGAGGTGGACTGCAGAAACCAGCGCGCGGACTCAAGAAAGATCAAAGGAGGAAAGAATTATGCCTGTAAAGTTTCCAATAAGTTATCAACTGACCCCAGAAAATATCGATATGGGACGCCACTGGCTCAGCCTGACCATTCAGAATATCGGGCCGGATGATCTATCTGGATTGGATATCAATGTCAACTCCCTTGATGTATACAGCATTGGTGTGCTGGGCACCGGGAGTTATGTCTCCCTGCTGGAGGCCAATGAAGAACGCACCATCCCCTTCCAGGTCTCGGCAAACCGGACCGGCAGCCTGTACATCACCATCGACGGCTGGCAGGACGGGGAGCGCTTTCACTGGGAGTCCCCGGCGATTTTGATCACGGTCGGCAAAGAAGTCGCGGAATTAACCCGCTTGTTTGCCATGACAGAACCCTATGCCATTATCGGTGAGAAGATTCGCTGTGAGGCCACCGTTCTGGGGCTGAGTGACAGTGAGGGATTGACCCTTGAGTTCTGGGCGGATACGCCCAGCGGGGAGCTGGAAGAATTGGCTATCGTGGAGGCCAAAGCGCTCTCACCGGCAGAGGAAGCCACCTATTCCGCTGAAATTACCCCGGAAGAAGAAGGTCCATACACGATCTACGCCTATCTGTACGACGGTGTCCGCCGGATTGGCAGAGAAGTCGAGTACGTTTACGTCAAAGAAGCCTGACTGGCGGCGAAAACAAGAAGCATTTCCAACCGGGTCCGCGCCTGGTTTGTGCAGTTGACCAAAAAACGGCCGGATGAGCGGCCTTGGGAAGAGGCAGGAGCAGGATGGCAAACTGCTGGGGGGATTTTTCTTCCCATACCGGCAGAGCAAGGGCCGGCGCACATCCCGACCGCGAATTAATACTATTTGGAACAAGGAGAATGGAATGTCAGCGACCAAACATTCACTCGCAGCAGAGGATTTATTTCAAGTCTGCGATCCCCAGGAATTGGATTTTGAGACCACAGAAGATCTTGAGCAGATCACCAGCGTGGTAGGACAGGAGCGCGCTGTGGAGGCCATGCGCTTCGGCCTGGGTATTGAAGACGGGGGCTACAACATATTTGCCCTGGGCCCCTCTGGCTTGGGGAAACAGTCCATTATGCGCCGTTTCTTTGAGGAGCAGGCGGAGGAAGAACCCGAACCTTCTGATTGGTGTTACGTCAACAACTTTGAGGATTCCAAGAAACCCAAAGTCATTCAGCTGCCCGCCGGGGTGGGCGCGGAGTTCCGTCAGGATATGGAGGAGCTGGTCAAACAGTTCAGCACGGCGATGACAGCCGCCTTTGAAAGTGAGGAATACCAATCCCGCCGCCAGGCGATTACCGAAAAGACCAAGGAGAAACAGGAAGAGGCATTCCGGAAGCTGCAGCAGAAAGCCCAAGAAAAAAATGTGCAGCTCGTCCGCACACCGGCCGGGCTGGTGGTGGCCCCGGTTCATGATGATGAGGTCCTCTCTCAGGAAGAGCTGGAACAGCTTTCCGAGCAGGAACGCGAAAAGCTAGAATCCAACGTGGAAGAGGTTCAGGCTGAACTGCAGGAAATCATGCAGCAGGTGCCCGGCTGGCAGAGCGATGTTCAGGAGAAGATCGAGGAGCTGAACCAGGAGATGGCCAACCTGGCCATTGGTGGGTTGATTGACAGGCTGCGGGAGAAATACACCGATCATCCTGATGTGGTGGAACACCTCGACAATGTGCAGCAGGATGTCGTTGAGAATGCGGAAGATTTTCTGGAGGGGGAGCAAAACGCTTCCGACCTGATGGCTGCCCTGCAGGGGGGGAGGGGCCAGCGCGCTCAGCAGCGTAAGGGCCGCATCCGGAAGTATAAGGTCAATCTGATCGTTGATAACAGCGAGGCGAAAAAAGCGCCGGTGATCTATGAGGATAATCCCACCTACCAGAATTTGATCGGGCGTATTGAGCACATCGCTCAGATGGGGGCGCTGATGACCGATTTCAACCTCATTGAGCCGGGAGCGCTGCACAAAGCCAACGGCGGCTACCTGCTGCTGGACGCCCGCAAGGTGCTCCTCAGCCCCTATGCCTGGGATGCTCTCAAGCGGGCCCTGCAGGCCGGAAAGGTGCGCATAGAATCGCTGCGTCAGAGCCTGGGCCTGATCAGCACTGTCTCTCTGGAACCCGAACCGATTCCGCTGGATGTCAAAATTGGACTGTTTGGAGATCGGCTGCTTTATTATCTCCTCCACCAGCTGGATCCGGAATTTGCGGAACTGTTCAAAGTGGAGGCGGATTTCGAGGAACAGATGGACTGGGACTCAGATAATCAGGGCATTTACGCCCGCTTGATCGCCACCATGGTAGCAGAAAATGAGCTGATGCCTTTCGACAGCAAAGCTGTAGCCCGGGTGATCGAACGCAGTGCCCGCATGGTAGGAGATTCGGAAAAATTGTCCACTGCCCAGAAGCAGATCAGAGACCTGCTCAGTGAGGCCAACTACTTCGCCAGCCAGAGCGGGAATGACCTGGTTACCGCGGAAGATGTTCAGCAGGCGCTGGATGCCCGGATCAACCGCGCTGACCGCATCCGGGATCGGATGCATGAGATGATCCTGCGTGATACCGTGCTGATTGATACCGAGGATGCTGAGGTTGGCCAGGTCAATGGCTTGTCGGTCATCCCGCTGAGCAATTTCAGCTTTGGTCGGCCGACCCGGATTACCGCCCGGGTGCGAATGGGCAAAGGAGAGGTGGTTGATATCGACCGGGAGGTGGAGCTGGGCGGTCCTATTCATTCCAAAGGAGTGCTCATTCTGTCCGGGTTCCTGGGATCCCGGTATGCCCGGGAGAAACCACTCTCCCTTTCCGCCAGCCTGGTCTTCGAGCAGTCTTACAGCGGGATGGAAGGGGACAGCGCTTCTTCCGCGGAACTCTATGCTCTGCTGTCCGCCCTCTCTGGAAAGCCTCTCAAGCAGTCGCTGGCAGTCACCGGATCGGTCAACCAGCACGGCGGTGTGCAGGCCATTGGCGGGGTTAATGAAAAGATTGAAGGCTTCTATGATATCTGCCAGGCCCGCGGCCTGACCGGGGATCAGGGTGTAATTATCCCCCGATCCAATGTCAAACATCTTATGCTGCGGCGTGATGTTGTCCAGGCGGTGGAGGAAGGTGAGTTCCAGGTCTTTGCCATCGAAAGCATCGATGAGGGTATCGAAATCCTCACCGGAGAGCCCGCCGGAGAGCGGCAGGAAGACGGCAGTTACCCGGAGGGAACGGTCAATTATCTGGTAGAAGGAGCCCTGCGTACCCTGGCAGAAAAACGGGCTCAATTCGGGAATGACTCCAACGGCAAGGAGGAATCGTGAACAAGGAGAAGCGTGAACTGGATATCGAACGAATCCTGGTAGCTCTCGATGCCTCCCCGCACAGCGTCTCTGCCCTGCAGGCTGCTCTCAAGCTGGCGGAGCAGCTGCAGGCGGATCTCTGCGGATTGTTCATTGAGGATGCCAATATCCGTAAATTGGCAGATTTGCCTTTTGCCCAGGAGATTGGGCTCTTTTCCGTCACCCGGCGCCGGTTGAATATTCAGGAGCTGTCCAGTCAGCTGAGTGCCAAAGCGGGGGAGATGCGGCGCTTTTTTGAGATCACCACCGAGCAGGCCAGCGTGCGCTGCACCTATCGTGAGGCCCGGGGGAGAGTGGAGATGGAGGTGCTCGCCGCGGCTGCAGATGCCGATGTGGTCATCCTGGGCAAAGGAGCCTGGTCCCCGGTAGATATTGGTGAGGTGGGGCCGGCAGTGCGGCGGGTGATTTCTGATCTGGGGATCTCCGCCCTGGTGCTCCAGGCCGGAGCCAGTTTGCAGCCCCCCGTACTGTCTGTTTATGATGGATCTGAGATCGCTCGGAAAGGCCTGCAGGTGGCAGCTGCTCTGTCCGGACGCGATAACGAACATCTCACTGTGCTGATCCTCGCCGATGACGCCCGCGAGGGACGGAATTACCAGCAGAGGGCAGAGGAGCTGTTTGGCGACTCGCCGCTGCAGATCAGCTATCTGCTGCTCACCGCCAGCAGCATTGCCCAGCTCGGGGATCTGGTCGAGCAGGGGAGATACGGCCTGGTGGTGATCCCGGCGCAGAGTGATGAGTTCGATCAGGAGATGGTGATGGGGATCCTTGATGACGTGGATATTCCTGTGCTGCTGATCAAAGAATCAGCCCACAGCTGATTGACCGCATTCCGGTAGATTCAAACCGCAAGACAAACCGGTGCCGGCGGGGAATTTTTCTGAAGAGCAAGAAATTTTCTTCCCGGGAAAGAGGTTTCCGGGAGGATGCTCTCAGAATTTTCCGCAGGCACTGAAAAGGAGATCAGACTCATGACAACCAAATACCCACTGGAGTTGAAGACCAACAATTTAACCTTGGTCCCACTCAGCGATGGGGACCTGGCAGACCTGATCCAGGAATGGAAACAGCTTTCTGGCCGGCAGCAGGATCCAGAAGCGGTTCCGCTGCTGGCCGGTGGACCCGGAGGAAGGAACGGTGAGGGTGAGGAAAGCTCCACACTTCTGGTCCCCGAGAGGCCTCATGGTCCCGCCGCAGTGAGAGAGTCCATGTTCACCATTCAGCGGATCCCTGCGGCAGAGAACGAGTCCCTGCCCTTGAAAATTCCGGAGCTGCAGCCGGTGGGCTAGGAGGTAGCAGGCTGCCTTTCTGAAGAAAAGATTTTCCGGTGAAGGCTCATCCATTTGATGATCAGGAGAAGAAACAACCATGAAAATGTATCTGGTTCAGCATGCGAAAGCACAATCCGAAGAAGAGGATCCGGATCGCCCGCTCAGTCAAACCGGTCAGGAAGATATCCGGGATACAGCCGCAGCAGCGGCGTCCTTAGGGGTTAGCGTGGAAAAGATCCTCCACAGCGGCAAGCTCCGGGCAGAACAGACCGCCGAAACGCTCCAGGAACAGCTTACTGCGCCCCAGGGGGTTGATGTGCACAGCGGATTGGGTCCTGTCGACGATGTTCAACCGGTTGCTGAGGAGCTGGACACGTCTGCTCAATCCATGATGCTGGTCGGTCATCTGCCCTTTATGGAGAGGCTGACCGGGTTGCTGGTGGCCGGGGATGAGGACCTTCCCGTGGTGGCTTTTCAAAACGGGGCCGTGGTCTGCCTGGAAAAAGCGGATGTACGCTGGCAGATCAGCTGGATTCTCACCCCGGAAATGTCGCGGTTGTGAGAGGGTCCTGCGGGGACCTCCCCTCATCAGAAACGGAGGGTTGATGGAGGAAAGCATCCAGGAGGCTTTGTTGTTTGAGAAGCTGGCAGATGATCAGGTGCGCTGCCATCTTTGTGCCCACGAGTGCCGGATTGCTCCGGACCGGAAAGGCCTCTGCCATGTACGGGAAAACCGGGAGGGCACGCTTTACACTCTGGTTTATGGGCGGACCATTTCCCGCCAGATAGATCCAGTGGAGAAAAAACCGCTCTACCATTTTTATCCCGGAAGCAGGGCTTATTCTGTGGCCACAGTGGGCTGTAATATGCGCTGTCAATGGTGTCAGAATGCAGATATCTCCCAGATGCCCCGGGAACGTCATTTCCTGATAGGCGAAGAAGCCTCCCCCTCAGACATCGTCCAATCTGCACAGCAGGCCGGTTGTCAGAGCATCGCTTACACCTACACCGAACCGACGATCTTTTTTGAATATGCCTACGATATCTCAGTGGCGGCCCGGGAGCAGGGCATTGCCAATATCTTCGTCACCAACGGGTTTATGACCGGGGAGATGCTGGATAGATATCACCCTTATTTGGATGCTGCCAATGTGGATTTAAAAGCTTTCCGGGAGGAGACTTACCGGAAATACGTCGGCGCCCGTCTTCAGCCGGTGCTGGACAGCATGATCAAAATGAAGGAGCTGGGAGTCTGGCTGGAGGTGACCACACTGCTGATTCCCGGTTTGAACGACGATGAGAAAGAAATCCGGGAGGCAGCCGGTTTTATCGGACGGGAGCTGGGGGAGGACACTCCCTGGCACATCAGCCGCTTCTATCCTTCCTTCCAGATGCGGGATAAACCCCCCACACCGATTTCCACTCTGGAGAACGCCCGTGAAATTGGCAGGGAGCAAGGACTCCGCTATATCTATCTGGGGAATATCCCCGGGGAGGCGAATACGCTCTGTCACCAGTGCGGACACCCGCTTATTAAACGAAGCGGTCACCGGACTGTCAGCAGGGAGATCTCCGGGGCAGACCAGTGCCCCCGCTGCGGCGCAGCTCTTTCCGGGGTGGGGTTATCTCAGAGGGGCGAGTGAGTTTTCCAGGCAGAGAGGCGAACTGGAGCAGGGTATGAATCAGTTTTGGAGCGTGATGGCGGCCAGCATGCTGGCCTGTGGTGTGACCAGTTTGGGGATTTTCCTGATCAGCCGTCGGACCAGCTGGAGTCAGGAAAACGCAGTATATTTCATGGCCTTTGCCTCCGGTGTACTGATTACCGTATCGTTTCTGCATCTGATTCCGAAAGCATTGGAGACCAATCCTGGGGGAGCATTTTTTCTGCTGATGGGTTTCTTTGCCCTTTATCTGCTAAATCTTTTTTTGGATCGGCACATCCAAAGAACATCAAGGCAGATTGACATTTCATTGGGCATCACGCCGGTGCTGGGGATTGGGCTGCACTCCCTGATAGATGGATTGATCTTTGCGGTCACGTTTAATGTCAGCATGTTTACCGGTTTATTGGCGGCAGTGGGGATGGTTTTTCACGAGTTTCCGGAGGGTGTGATCACCTTTGTGCTGCTGGACGAGGGGGGGTTTAAGCGGCGTCAGGCGGTGCTGTATGCCTTTCTGGCTGCCGCGGTTTCCACCCCACTGGGCGCGCTGATCTCTTATCCGCTGCTCCGCCAAATTTCCAGCGCTGTGCTGGGAGGGCTGCTGGCCTTTTCTGCGGGAGCGCTGGTCTATGTCGGGGCGACGCATTTGCTCCCCGAGGTGGAGAACCATCAGCGGCCGTACCGTCTGGCTGCCCTGTCCGCCGGCGTGCTGGTTGGGCTGGTGATTATTCTCACCAGAGGTTGACCCCCGGTGAGCTGCTGGATGGGATCTGTATCGAAAATTGATCCAATAGGAGGAAAGGCATGTTTAAAAAGATAATTCTGGCCACTGATGGCTCTCCTGATTCCCAGCGGGCTGTGGCGTATGCCCGGGATCTGGCTGTCCAGCATGATGCCCGGGTGATCATCGTCCATGCTTTTGAGCCCATCTCCAGCATTTGGGGAGATGCCATTCAGGAAGAACACATCAAAAAGCGCATCTCCAAAGGGGAACAAGTCACTGCCTCGGCAGAAAAAACCCTTCAGGATGCGGGCGTTACCAGCGAAGTTGAAATCCTGGAAGGTCCCCCTGCCGACGCGATCCTCCGGGTGGTGGACACCTATGATCCGGATTTAATCGTGATGGGAACCCGGGGATTAACTGAGCCGACCAGCCTGCTGCTGGGCAGCGTCAGCCACCGGGTTTTAGCCCATAATCCGGTCCCTGTCCTGCTGGTCAAAGCGGGTACCTGAGGAGCAGCGCAAGGAGAGCTTATGCCGGTATACAACGCAGATGTGGTGGAAATATTTCAGCAGGTAGCAGATCTGCTGGAGATTGAGGGCGCCAACCAGTTCCGCGTGCGGGCGTACCGCAACGCAGCCCGCACCATAGAAACGCTTTCGGGCAGCGTGGCGGAGATGGTTGAACAGGGAGAGGACCTCTCGCAGCTGGACGGCATCGGGGAGGACCTGGCCGGGAAGATCGAGGAAATTGTTAGCACCGGGGGCTTGCAGCAGCTGGATGAGATCCAGCAGCGCACCCCCGCCAACCTCTCAGAGATGCTGGATATCTCCGGCTTGGGGCCCAAGCGGGTGGAAAAAATTCATCATGAGCTGGGTGTGGACGGACTGGACGGACTCCGCGAGGCGGCAGAAAACGGCCGCATTCAACAGCTGGATGGCCTGGGACCGAAAACGGAGGCAAAGATCCTGGAAGATCTCGAGTCCCTGGATGCGGAGGAGCAGCGCACCCGCCTCGATGTGGCTGAGGAGATGACAGAGCCTCTGCTGGAGTACCTGCTCGAGGCGCCCGCTGTGGAACGCGCCGAAGTTGCCGGGAGCTACCGGCGGCGGAAGGAAACGGTGGGTGATCTGGATATTCTGGTAATCAGTGATGCCGGTGCGGAGGTGATTGCCCGCTTTGTTGATTTTGAGGATGTGGAAAAGGTGATCTCCCAGGGGGAGACCAGATCCTCAGTGATGATGCGTTCTGATCTGCAGGTGGATCTCCGGGTTGTCCCGGCGGAAAGCTACGGGGCGGCGCTGCTGTATTTTACCGGGTCCAAAGCGCATAATATCGACCTGCGCGATCGTGCCCTGGATCGCGGCTATAAGGTTAATGAATACGGTGTCTTTGAGCAGGATCAGGAAGAGGGAGACCAGGTGGCTGGGACATCCGAAGAGGAGATTTATCAATTCTTCGGTCTGGACTTCATTGTGCCGGAGCTGCGGGAAGACCGCGGTGAGCTGAAGGCGGCAGCGGAGGGAAAGCTGCCCGCGCTGCTCACTCTGGAAGATATCCGCGGCGATCTCCAAGCCCATACCACAGCGAGCGACGGCCGGGCCACGCTGGAAGAAATGGCCCGGGGGGCAGCTGACCGCGGTTATGCCTATTTTGCCGTCACCGATCATACCAGCTATCTCGGTGTCACCCAGGGGATGGATGGGGAGGAGTTTTTGGCGCGCAATGATCAGATAGACAAGCTCAATGAGCGCATGTCGGATATTCAGCTTCTCAAAAGCGCAGAAATTGACATCCATGAGGATGGATCGCTTGATCTGGAGGACGAGGTGCTGAAAACATTTGACCTGGTGCTGGTTTCCATCCATTCTCATTTTGGACTTTCTCATCAGAAGCAGACCAGGCGGATCCTCACCGCGCTGGATAATCCCCATGTTCATGTGCTCGCCCATCCAACCGGCCGGCGCATCAATGAACGGGAACCATATCGATATGATCTGGAAAAAGTGATCACGGCTGCCAGGGAGCGGGGCTGCTTCTTAGAGATCAACGCCCAACCCGGCAGGCTGGATTTAAAGGACACCCACTGCCAGCTGGCCAAAGAAATGGGATTGAAGCTGGTCATCTCCACGGATGCTCACAGCGTGAATGAACTGGACGTGATGCGCTACGGTGTTGACCAGGCCCGCAGAGGCTGGCTGACAGCGGATGATGTCATCAATACCAGAAGCTGGCCGGAGTTGAAAAAACTTCTGCAGCGCTGAACGCTGTGGAGAGGCGCCCTTTTTCCACCACAGACAAGATGGAAAGGAACCCATATGGAGGATGTGAAACAGAAACAGCCCGCAGAGCTTAAGCCGGAGATCACTCTGGAAGAGATTTCCTCCCCGGATGATGCCAGGGAGGCGGTGGAAAAGCTCCGGACCGCCATCCGCTACCACAATTACCGCTACTATGTGCTTGATGATCCGCTGATCTCGGATTCAGAATATGACCGGTTGATGAAAAGGCTCCGCGCCCTGGAGGAGGAATACCCGCATCTGGTCACCAGAGATTCGCCTACCCAGCAGGTGGGGGGAGAGCCGCGGGATGAACTGGGATCTGTGAAGCATCCCTATCCCATGCTCAGCCTGAAAGCAGTTTATCAACCGGATGACGTGCGAAATTTTGACCGCACCTGCCGGGAGGAACTGGAAAAAGAAAAAGTTGGGTATGCAGCTGAACCGAAATATGATGGTCTGGCAGTAGAGCTGATCTATGAAGACGGGGTGCTCGCTGTGGGTTCCACGCGGGGCGATGGTCAGACAGGGGAGGAGATCACCGCAAATATTGAGACCATTTCTGAGGTGCCCCTGAAGCTGCTCAGCCCGGAGGAGGCTCCAGCCCCCGAACGGCTGGTGGTTCGGGGGGAAATCTATATGCGGATAGATGAATTTGAGGAATTCAACCAGCAGCGAGCGCAAAATGGGCTGGATCCCTTTGCGAACCCCAGGAATGCAGCCGCCGGTTCCGTGCGCCAACTGGATCCCCGGGTGACTGCCCGGAGACCGCTGCACATTTTTTTCTACGGGGTTCCCAATGGTGAGGAGCTGGGTTTTGAGGAGCAGGGAGAGGTCTTGAACAGGCTGCCTGCCTGGGGACTGCGGGTGAATCAAGAACATTCCCGGCACTGCCAGGGCATGGAACAGCTGCTCAGCTACCACCAGGAGATGGAGGAGCTGCGGGAGAAATTAAACTACGAAATTGATGGGGTGGTGTTCAAGGTCAACCGCCTGGAGGACCAGTCCAAGCTGGGCGTCCGCACCCGGGATCCACGCTGGGCGCTGGCCTACAAATTCCCCCCCCGGAGAGCGACCACGGAACTGCAGGATATTGAAGTCCAGGTCGGGCGCACCGGCCAGCTGACACCGGTGGCTGTGCTGGCACCGGTGCAGATTGGAGGGGTGGAAGTCAGCAGGGCTTCTTTGCACAACCAGAGTGAAATTGAGCAGAAGGATATTCGGGTGGGAGATCAAGTACTGGTGGAACGAGCCGGGGATGTCATCCCGCATGTGGTTAAAGCCTTTCCAGATCAACGGGATGGCAGCGAAAAACCTTTTTCCCTGCCGGAACACTGCCCTGTTTGCGGCGCAGAAACGGTGATGAGCGGGGATAAAAAGCATACCCACTGTACCAATCTCAATTGTCCGGCTCAACTGCGGGGACGCATCACCCATTTCGCCTCCCGGGAAGCCATGGATATTGAGGGGGTAGGCGATAAGCGTACCGAACAGTTTATCCAAGCTGGATTGGTTGAGCGTGTATCGGACCTCTACCGGCTGACCCGGGAGGACCTGCTCTCCCTGGAGCGCTTTGGAGAGAAATCCGCAGAGAATCTGCTGAACAGCATCGAAGAGAGCCGGAAGCAGACCCTGGCCAGGTTTCTGTACGCCCTGGGAATTCCACTGGTGGGGGAGCATATTTCCCGGGTGCTTGCCAGACGATATCAGAAACTGGATGACCTGATGTCTGCCGATGAGGAGGAGCTGCTGGGGATCAATGACATTGGCCCCAAAGTCGCTCACAGTCTGGCCGCGTTTTTCCGGGAGGAAGCCAACCGGCGGGTGATTGAGGAAATTCGCGATCAGGGGCTGCAGCTGGAGAATCCCTTGTTTCAGCCTGCGGATGAGGAACAGCCTCTGGAGGGGAGAACTTTTGTGTTCACGGGATCGCTGGAAGAATGGACCCGGAAGGAAGTAAAAGGCAAGGTGGAGAGATTAGGGGGGCGGGCTGCCTCCAGTGTCAGCTCCCGGACTGATTATGTGGTTGCTGGTCCCGGGGCAGGGTCCAAGCTGGATGAGGCAGAGGAACAGGGGGTCCCGGTGATGGATGAGGAGGAATTCCGGGAATTCTTGAAGGAACACACCAGCCGCTGAGATGAGCAGTTTGGGTCAGGAGGAGAGATGTTTCGAGACCGCAGAGATGCTGGCAAACAGCTGGCTGACCAGCTGAGAGCATATCAGGATGAAGATGTGCTGGTGCTGGCTGTTCCCCGCGGGGGAGTGGAGGTGGGGGTGGAGGTAGCGAAAGCCCTGGCAGCGGATTTTTCCCTGCTGATTGCCCGCAAGCTGCCCTATCCGGATCAACCCGAGGCAGGCTTCGGCGCGGTGGCAGAGGACGGCAGTGCAGTAATTTTAGAAACAGCATCCCAGCGAGTTCATCCGCAGGAAGTGCAGCGGGTCATTGAGGAACAGCGTCAGGAAATCGACCGGCGGGTGGCCGTGCTCAGAAAGGGCAAACCGCTCCCGGTAATCAAAGACAGAACCATTATCCTGGTGGATGACGGCATCGCCATGGGATCCACCATGCGGGCAGCCATCAAACTCTGTAAGAAACAGCAGCCCGCCAGGCTGGTGGTGGCGGTACCCGTTGCCGGTGCCAGGGTGAAAACGATCATTACGGATCTGGTGGACAGGTTGGTGGTGCTGGAAACCCCCCGTTTTTTCCGGGCAGTGGCCCAGGTGTATCAGGATTGGTATGACGTCCCGGATCAAGAGGTACTGGCACTGATGCAAACCTGGCAGCAAAGGAATTAGATATAGCGGGCGTAATGGAAGGAGAATGGGGGTGGGGAGGGAGATCATGACCTATGCAGATATGCTGGAAAACCAGCAGAGCTTGCTCCAGGATATTGGCACGGGAGAACGGGGAGTAAACAAAAAAACACTGGAGGATGTCATTTTGCTGGCGGTGGAAATTGCCCGAGAAGGGCGGGAGGGACGAAAAATCGGCACCATGTTTGTGGTCTCAGACGCGGATGAGACGCTGAAACGGTCGAAATGTTTGATCCTCGACCCGCTCTGGCACCACCCGGAAGAGAAGAAGCGTCTCACCGATCATAATATGCATGAAACCATCAAGGAGCTGGCCCAGCTGGATGGGGCTTTTATCGTCCGGGATGATGGGGTGGTGCTCTCCGCCTGCCGCTACATCAACGCTTCCTCCGCTGGGATCGAGCTGCCGCTGGGACTGGGCAGTCGGCATATGGCAGCAGCCTCGATCAGCAAGCAGACCCAATCCGTGGCAGTGCTGGTCTCCAAGAGCTCAATTGTGCGCATTTTTGATGATGGGGAGCTGGTCTCAGAGATTCTTCCTGAAGTGTGGCTGCTCAAACGCTATGGGCTGCACCTGGAAGAACCCTATACCACCCGGACGGGCAGGGAAATGACGGTAGCCAGCAAACAGAGCGAGCAGTCAGAGGATGAGTAGGCGATGGAGAAGATCAGAAGGAGGAGAATAGATGCAGTATCAGGAGTTTTTAAACTTGACAGCGGAAAAAATTGCTCCGGGCACAGCGTCCGAGGTCAGAAAGTTCATCGCTGTGACTCTCTCCACGCTGGGGGAGAGGCTCTACCGGACAGGCCGGGATGAGTTATCCGCTCAGCTTCCCAAAGAGCTGAAAGGAGATCTCTATCTGGAAGTGGATGGGGAGGCGGTCCGAACGGACACAGAAAGATTCCCGCTGGAGGAATATTATCAGCGGGTGGCCGCCAGAGCGGATCTCCCTTATCCCCGGGCAGTGGAGATCTCCCGGAAGGTGATGGAGGTCCTCGCCGGCGCTGTGACCCCGGAAGTGCTTGCTGCAGTGAAGTCCCGGCTGCCAGAGGAGTACGACCAGCTGTTTGGAGACGCGCCCGACTCTCCCACATCCCCGACAGCGGTTTGAGACCCAATAGAAGGAGTGCACTGGATGCCTGAGCTGCCCGATCTAGCGGTGTATAAACAATACTTTGATGCCACTTCGCTGCATCAGGAGATCTCCGCTGTGAACCTCAAAGAAGGCGACCTGCTCAAGAATACCAGCCAATCTGAACTGAAAGATGCCCTGCTGGGACATGAATTCCTCTCCACCAGACGCTATGGGAAGTGGCTGTTCTCTGAACTGGATCACGACCCCTGGCTGGTGCTGCATTTCGGTATGACCGGGGAATTGAAATATTTTCGGGATCAGGACGATGTTCCCGAGTACGGTCAGCTGCTGATTAATTTCTCCAATGGGGATCAGCTGGCCTATATGTCCATCCGCAAGCTCGGCGAGATCCGATTGATTCAGGAAGTGGACCCTTTCCTGCAGGCCAAACAGCTGGGTCCGGATGCTCAATCTCTGGATCAGGCCCAGTTTCTCGCCCTGCTGAAAGACCGCCGGGGCATGATTAAATCTGCCTTGATGGATCAGCAGCTGATTGCCGGTATCGGCAATGTCTATTCCGATGAGATTCTCTTTCAGGCCGGGATTCACCCCCGCAAACCAGTCAGCGAGCTGGAAAAGGAACAGCTACGGAAAATCTTCCGGCAGCTGGGGCAGGTGCTGGAAACGAGCATTGAGAGTCGGGCCGATCCGGATCAATTTCCTGATCATTATCTCACCCCACACCGTGATATCCCGGGCAGCTGCCCGCGCTGCGGGGGGAATCTGGAAAAGGTGGCTGTGTCCGGGCGCGGGGCCTATTTCTGTCCGGATTGCCAGTCCCGTCCGCAAACACAACAGGCAGATTGACCCTGGAAAGGAAAACGATGACTGATCACAGCAGCAAGCTCCACATCGGCACATCCGGATGGATCTATGATCACTGGCAGGGTCCTTTTTATCCGGAAGATATACCTCAGGAGGACTGGTTGAGTTTTTACCAGCGCCGATTTAACTCTGTGGAGATCAATAACACCTTCTACGGCCTCCCTGAAAAGGCGACTTTTCAGGCCTGGAGGGAGGAAGCGCCCCCTGGGTTCCGCTATGCGGTCAAAGCCAACCGCTACATCACTCATCTTAAAAAGCTCCAGGAACCCCAGGACACGCTGGCAAGATTCTTTTCCGCAGTTTCTGAACTGGAAGATACTTTGGGGCCGATCCTCTTTCAGCTGCCGCCCAACTGGGGATACAACCACCAGCGGCTGGCTGACTTTCTGGAGGTGCTTCCAGCGGGCCAGCGGTACACCTTTGAACTGCGGGCTCCGGACTGGATCAACGCCCGTGCTCTTGATCTGCTGGCCGATCATCAGGCTGCATTCTGCATCTATGATTTTGACGGTCGGCAATCCCCCAAGGAAGTCACAGCTGATTTCGTCTATCTGCGGCTTCACGGCCCCGGGGAAGCCTATCAGGGAAAGTATTCCCTCCAGGCATTAGCCGGCTGGGCGGGGGCGATTTCCAGCTGGTTGGGGAAAGGAAAGGATGTTTACTGCTATTTTGATAACGACCAGGCTGGATACGCAGCTGAGAACGCTGTTCAGCTGCAGGAGATGTTCAGCAATTAACTGTACTTTGTTGGAATCACTGAGCCCTTTAACAGGGGAAAGGAACCCGTCATGGCTGACCAAAACGATCGCTTTGAGAATGAATTTGATTTTGAATTTTACATGGAAGAATCCCCCAATCCCCAGCTGGAGGAGGATCTTCGCCTGGAGGCTCTCACCCGGCTCCGTGCCCTGGCAGAAGGACACCAGGATATCATCGGTGCCTCCGTGGCTGTAGAAAAACCGGCCAAGAAGGAGACCTCGTTTGTCTTTCAGGCCCGGGTGGTGGCTTATGTCCGTCCAGAAAACATCGCCGCGGTCGAAAAGGAGGACAGCCCGATGGCAGCCCTGCAGTCCGCGCTGGATGCCGTGGAACGTCAGCTGCGTCAGAAACGCGGCAAACTTGACGAACCCTGGAAAAGGCCGGATATGAAATGATAACCGGGCCAGGGGGGATTAGGAACGGCCAAAAGCAAGCAGCCCGGGAAAAAATGTCGGGGAGAAACAGGCTCTTATTTGGGGGAGTTTTCAAAGGATGTAACTGAATTTATATCCGCTCCCTGTACCGTGATATATATACGTCAATTTTCCCCTGTGCTAGGCTACTATTCAGGACAGGCGAGCGAACTAAACAGCACCACACTGCTGTTATTGGCAAAGAGGGTAAAAAAATGGAAGCAGCACAGATCGTGTTAGCGAATCAATCGCGACTGCTGCGAGGAATGCTGGAATGGGCGATCAATCAAACCGATGACCTGGAAATCGCGGAAGTGGTCAGTGAGGTTTCCGATCTCTCGGAGGTGGTGAATCATTTGCACCCCCACTGGGTGATTGTTTCCCTGGAGACACTGGATGATCGATCCGGGATGCTGAAAAATATCCTCAGGGATCATCCGGGAACCCGCATCCTGGGCATGGCCATAGACGGCAGTGAGTCCATTGTCCGCTATCTGACATTACGGGAAGAGGATCTGGGGGAGCTTTCCCTGCGGAAATTAATGGACATCCTGGAAAGTGAACAGATCACCCTGTTTCATCAGGATAGTCACAGCTGACCATTCCACAGCCTGGAAGCAGAGCTCAACGGTCTTCAGCCAACCCGAGATTGGCTCAGCAGACAGCTTTTTAGGCATCCATCATTGCATGAGATCTTTTCGGGAGAAATGATGCCGTCTGTACTACCAGAAAAGAAGGGAGATTAGACAAGGTGCCTGAAGACAAACACGATACAAAGACCCGAAATCAGAGGGCCCACCCGGTGCAGTCCCCCTGGGCGCAGTCCGCTGAGGATCTGGTAGATCAGCTGGATGGATCCCCGGATCACGGGCTGGACAGCCAGGAAGTCCGCCGCCGCCGGAAGCGGCACGGAGAAAATCGCCTGCGGGAAGCGGAGACCAAGAGCGCCTGGAAAATTTTACTGGAGCAGTTTAAGAGTGTCATTATCGCGCTGCTGGGCGCAGCGGCTCTGATTTCCTTCCTGTTTGGCCGCGTTGTGGAAGGGGTGGCCATCGCTGTGGTGATCTTGATCAACACAGCGATTGGATTTATCACCGAGCTGCGGGCGGTGCGGTCCATGGAGGCTCTCCAGGAATTGAGCCAGGTCAGCTCCAAAGTGCTCCGGGAGGGAGAGGTCAAGGAGCTCCCGGCAGAACAAATCGTCCCCGGGGATGTCGTGCTGCTGGAGAGCGGCGATGTGGTCACCGCGGATCTGCGGCTTTTTGAAGCTTCCAAACTGCAGGCCAATGAATCCGCCCTGACCGGAGAATCTGTGCCGGTCAGCAAGCAGGTTGATCCTGTGGACGAGGACACCCCGCTGGCAGAGCGGGCCAGCATGCTCTTCAAAGGCACCGCGGTAACCCGGGGTTCCGGTGCCGGGATTGTGGTGGCCACCGGGATGGAGACCGAGCTGGGTAACATCTCCTCCTTGGTGGAAGAAGCCCAGGAGGAAATCACCCCTCTGGAAAAACGGCTTGGACAGCTCGGCCACCGCTTGATCTGGATCACCCTGGGGATTGCCGCCCTGGTGACCCTCTCGGGCGCCTTGAGAGGCAGAGATCTGATCCTCATGGTGCGATCCGGGATTGCCCTGGCTGTGGCCAGTGTGCCGGAAGGCCTGCCGATTGTGGCCACGGTAGCCCTGGCCCGGGGGATGTGGCGCATGGCCCAGCGAAACGCGGTGGTTAACCAGCTTTCCGCCGTGGAGACGCTGGGATCTACCAACGTCATTCTCACCGACAAGACCGGTACCCTGACCGAGAACCGCATGACGGTTGTCCGCCTGGCGCTGCCGGGTGACAACAAAGAGCACCGGCAGATAGAAATCAGCGGGGAAGGGCTGCAGATCGAGGGCAGCTTTTCCCACCAGGATCAGAAACTTGAGCCTCTGGAAAACCCTGTGCTCGAGCGCTCTTTAAAGGTGGGGGTGCTTTGCAACAACGCAGTGCTCAATCAGGCCAATGGAGAAGTTTCTTCCGTCGGAGAACCCACCGAAGTTGCCCTGCTGGTGGCCGGGGCCAAAGCCGGTCTGGATCGAGAGGCATTGATCCAGACCCTGCCGGAAAAGCGGGAAGTCGCTTTCGATCCCGAAATGAAAATGATGGCCACCTACCATCAGCAGCAGGAAGAGGAAGAAGCCTATTTCATTGCCGTCAAAGGTGCTCTCGAACCGATGCTGGAGTCCTCCAGCAGGGTTTTCACCGGCGACGGCACCCGGGAGCTTTCCGATTCAGAACGGGAGGAATGGCTTGATCTTAATCAGGAGCTGGCGGAGCGCGGCCTGCGGGTGATCGCCACGGCCAGCAAAACCAGTTCAAGCATCGAGGAAGACCCTTACCAGGATCTGACTTTCCTTGGCCTGCAGGCCATGCTGGACCCACCCCGCAGTGATGTCCAGGAGGCGATCCAGCAGGCGCTCGGTGCGGGACTGGAAATTGTCATGATCACCGGAGATCAACCGGCCACAGCCCGGAATGTCGCTCAGGCCGTCGGGCTCTCGGAGGACGGCCGGGTGATCCACGGAGGGGAAGTTGACAGCTTGAAGGAGCTGGGGGAGCAGGAACGGGAACGAGTGTTGCAGGCCCCGATCTTTGCCAGAGTCAGTCCGGAGCAGAAATTGGATTTAATCTCTCTCCACCAGGAGGGGGGAAAAATAGTCGCCATGACTGGAGATGGGGTCAACGATGCGCCGGCTTTGAAAAAGGCGGATATCGGAGTGGCGATGGGGGAGCGCGGCACGCAGGTGGCCAAGGAGGCCGCCGACATGGTGCTGAAGGATGATGCCTTTTCAACCATTGTTGCCGCGGTGGAACAAGGGCGGGCCATCTTTAACAACATCCGCAAATTTGTCCTCTATCTGCTGTCCTGCAACGCGGCGGAGATCATGATTGTCGGGATGGCTTCCCTGTTTAACACCCCGCTGCCCATCCTGCCGCTGCAGATTCTGTTCCTCAACCTGGTCACAGACGTCTTTCCTGCCCTGGCGCTGGGTGTGGGAGAAGGGGATCCCAGCATCATGCAGCGCCCGCCGCGGGATCCCCGGGAACCCATTCTGACGCGAGATCACTGGCTGTCCATTGTGGGGTACAGCGGGGTCATCACCGCGGCGGTGCTGGCTGCGCTGGCAGCGGCTTTATCCTGGGTGGGTATGACTGAAGCCAGGGCGGTAACGATATCTTTCCTCACCCTGGCTTTTGCGCAGCTGTGGCATGTTTTCAATATGAGGGACAGGCATACCGGCCTGTTCCGGAATGATGTTACCGAAAACGGCTGGGTGTGGGGAGCGGTGGGCTTGAGCGTGGCTTTGCTTCTGCTGGCCGTGTATATCCCTGGCTTGGCGGATCTCATGGAAGTGGAGAGACCTGGCCCACAGGGATGGGCCCTGGTGCTGGGCTTGAGTCTGGTTCCCTTGCTGGTCGGTCAGCTGGTCCTGGAAATTCAGAAACGGAGGGGAAAATATAAGGTTGACCAGGAATCATAACTGATGAATACCACTGCAGTCTGATTGTTTTAGAAAGGAGGCGAGTGCTTTGTTATTGACTAGAAGTGAGATCGAAAGTTTGACCGGTAGATATAACCGCTGGCATGTGTCCATTTATCTCCCCACCGAGCGGGTGGGGGCTGATATTCAGCAGAACTCCATCCGCTTGGATAATTTGCTCCGGGAGTCGGAAGAACAGCTGCTGGCAGCCGGAGCGGAGGAATCAGAAGTAGAACGGCTCCTGGCCCCGGCCAGACAGCTGGTGGAAGATCAGGTCTTCTGGCAGCAGCAGAGCGCCGGGCTGGCTGTCTTTCTGGCGGATGGCTTATCCAGATATTACCAGCTGCCCTTGAATTTTGAGGAGCAGGTGGTGGTCAGCGGCCATTTTCACATTAAACCGCTGCTTCCCGTGATCAGCAGTAATGGACAGTTTTTTCTGCTCTCCCTGGATCAGCAGGAAATTCATCTTTACCAGGGCAGCCGCTACACCATGAGTGAAATTCAGCTGGAAGTCATTCCCGATGGATTGGCTGAGATCCTGAAATGGGATGACCCGGAGCGCCGCCTGCAGCATCACACCGGTTCCGGTACCGAACTGCAGGGAGGGGTGGAAGCGATTTTTCACGGCCATGGTGTGGCCAGTGAAGATGATCCCAAGGATTACATCCGCCGCTATTTCCAGCGGATTGATGAAGGAGTTAGGGAATGGCTCGCCGGTGAGGAAGCTCCCCTGGTGCTTGCCGGGGTCGAGTATCTGCTTCCCCTCTATCAGGAAGCCAACAGCTACCCGCACCTGCTGGAGGAAGGGATTCAGCAGGATCCCCAGACGCTCGATGTGGGCAGCCTGCATGCCCGGGCCTGGGAGCGGGTCGAACCGCTTTTTGAGGAATCACGCCGGGAATATCTCAATGCCTTTCACCATCTCTCGGACAGCGAACCGGAAAGGGTGTCGCAGGATCTGACAGAGATTGTTCCGGCGGCCTATTTTGAGCGGATTGAAGCCCTGTTTACCCCGGTGAAGACCTGCTGCTGGGGAAAATTTGATCCGGACTCCAGCAGTGTTGACAGGCATGATCAGCAGCAGCCCGCGGACGCGGATCTGCTCGATCTGGCAGCGGCCCACACCCTGATCAATCAGGGACAGGTTTTTACTGTCGAGGAGGAGCAGATCCCGGCCGGTAAGGAGGCAGCGGCGATTTTTCGCTACTGATCTCGCCTAGGAGAGGATTGTCATGGCCGTAGAAGATCTGGTGGAGTTACTTGTTATCTACCTTCGCAGCGGTGAGCAGGCGTTTGCCGAACACCGGGGCGGTCAGGCGCTGGCTGCCGTCGAGGATATCCGGGAGTTACTGCGGGAGGAATTAACAGAGCAGGTTAAATACCAGGCTCTCTGGGACGACTTCACGGCCAACCCACAGAATCATGCCGCGGAGCTGACCGGAGTGTTGGAGGCGCTGATTGAGGCAGACCCTGGTCTGGGGGAAGCTTTTGACCGGTTGATGGCTGATTCTCGCACTTCAGTCGATCAGGGAGAAGGAGCGGCTGTTCGTGGCAAGGCCCGGGCTAAAGCGGTGGTTCGCAGCCTTCCTGAATCCGATGCTCCCCAGGAATCCAGTGATGCCGTTCCCCGAGAGGCTGCTGATGATATCCCCCAGGGTGCATACCTCTATGGGGGAGGAGACCTCCAGTCAGGGGATATCAGCGCAGGAGACCCCAAAGAAGATCCAGCCACAGGAAAAGCTCCGCTGGTGTCCCACGGCGGATCAGTGGAACAGAAATTGATTTTTGATCAGCTGCGGTCCACCCTGCAGGAGCAGTCCGGGATGGCTGAAATATTACGGAGCCGGCTGGAAGAAAAGCTGACTGATTTAGAAGCGGAACTGAAGCTGGGTCAGGAAGCAAAGCTGGAGAAGGTGGGCAGGATCCTGCAGTCCATTCAGGAGGAATCCCCGCGGTATTTTCGCTACGTAGACCAGGGATTTAGGCAGAGCGATTATTTTGATCTTCCGGCAGTGGAGAAGATTTTTTCAAAGCTGGAAAAAGATTCCGAATAAAGGTAGGCATCAAGCAATGAACCGATTCAGAAAAGGACCCGATCAGCAGAACAAAGAACAGAGACCCCAAATCAGAAGTCCAGGCTGCGGGGGGAGCGTCATCGTCTGGCTTGTGGTGGGATTGGCCGTCGCCTCCCTGTTCTGGGGACCGCTGAGCAGACAGTTCAGCGGCAGAACCCGGATCAGTTACAGCGCTTTCCGCGATCAGGTTGAAAACGGGAATGTCACCCAGGTGACCGTCAGCGGAGAGGAAATCCGGGGGCAGCTCAAGGAAGCGGCTCAAAAGGGAACGGGGGAGGAAGCCGTCGAGTATACCGAATTCATCACTTATTTGCCCTCCTTTGGGGATGAGCAGCTGCTTTCCGAGCTGGAATCCGAAGGGGTGGAGGTGCAGACGGAACCGGAATCCGACATCTCGTTGATAACCATGCTGATCAATTTTCTGCCCATTCTGCTGCTGGTGGGTTTTGTCTACCTGATTTTCCGCCAGCGCCAGGGCCAGGGGCAGAACCTGCTGTCAGTTTTTTCCATGCAGAAAAGCCAGGCCCAGCTCTACGACCGGGAAAAGGAGCGCACCACCTTTGAGGATGTCGCCGGTCTGGAGGGTCCCAAACGGGAACTGCGGGAAATCATTGCCTTTTTGCGGGAACCGAAGCGTTTTCAGCGGCTGGGAGGGGAGATCCCCAACGGTTTACTGCTCGTCGGGCCGCCGGGAACAGGGAAAACCCTGCTGGCCCGGGCGGTGGCCGGGGAGGCTGAGGTGCCGTTCTTCAGCATCAGCGGATCCAATTTCATGGAGATGTTTGTGGGAGTAGGCGCCTCCCGCGTCCGGGATTTATTCAAGGAAGCGAAAAAAGCCTCACCAGGCATCATTTTTATCGATGAGCTGGATTCCATCGGCCGCAGCCGGGGAGCCGGTCTGGGGGGTGGGCATGATGAACGGGAGCAGACGCTGAACCAGCTGCTGGCAGAGATGGATGGGTTTGAGCCGCAGGAGGATGTCATTGTCATGGCTGCCACCAACCGTCCCGATATCCTGGACAAGGCCCTGCTGCGGCCGGGACGCTTTGACCGCCGGATTACCGTCAACCTGCCCACGCTTCAGGCCCGGGAGGAAATCCTTCAGCTGCACGCCAAAGACATTGAGCTCTCCGAGGAGGTTGATCTGGAAAAGACTGCCCGGGGGACCGCGGGATTCAGCGGGGCTGATCTGGAAAACCTGCTCAATGAGGCCGCACTGCTGGCAGCCAGAAAAGAAAAAAAGGCGGTGGAATCTGAGGATCTGGAAGCTGCTCGGGATAAAGTGATGATGGGCCTGGAGCGGGAGAGCATCGCCCTCACTGACGAAGAATGCCAGCTGCTCGCCTATCACGAGAGCGGCCATGCTGTGCTGGCGGCAGTGCTCCCGCATGCCGATCCCATCCATAAGGTGACCATTGTTCCCCGGGGGAAAGCCATGGGGGTGACCCAGCAGCTGCCGGAACGGGAGCGCTACATCTATCGGCGGGAGTATATGCTGGATCGGCTGGCAGTCATGCTCGGCGGCCGGGCCAGCGAAGACCTGCTGCTGGACACGTCCACCAGTGGAGCAGAAAATGACCTTCAGCAGGCCACTGACCTGGCCCGCAAGATGGTCATGAGCTGGGGAATGAGCGAAAAGCTAGGCCATCTGGCGCTGGGTGGAAGACGGGAGCAGGTCTTTCTGGGGGAGGAAATTGCTCAGCGGCGGGAATACAGCGAGCAGACCGCCCGGGAGATTGATCTGGAAATTAAACGCATCCTGGAAGAGTCCTACCAGCGGGCTGTGGAAACCCTCCAAGAACACCGTCAAGGGTTGGAAAAGCTGGTCGAGGCCCTGGTGGACCGGGAAGAAATCCCCGGGGATGAGGTCAAGAAATTAATCGGCCTGGATGATGGCGGCAGTTCCCAAGCAGCGGCGGAGGAACAGGATTGAAGGCGGGTGGCAAATCTGGTGGTTGGGCATGTCAAAAAAAGGATCAGGCTATGTAGGTCCCTGGTTGTCAATGTTGCCAGCCGGTGAGTTTAATCTTGAGCAGTCAAAAAAACAGCATCCGCAAACTGAATGTTTCCTGTGTGGGAGGTCGATTCATTGGAGGAGGACTTGAAGCGAATGAGCTCCTCTACCCTTGTCCCTGAGGACTGACAGGCAAGGTTATCAGGATTTTTTCCCGGAGAGGAATCTCCTGCTGTCTGACCTTATTGGGTTTGATCAGCATCCACGGCAGGGGTCAAGCAGATCTTTTTTCCACAGGATCTTCCGTGCTTCCGGATTTGGCGACCTGAAATCCAGCTCTGGCCAGGATTACCGGAAGCTCCCGTAGGAACTGTTTGTTTTTTTCTCGGGTTTCTTGATCGAGCTGGTCCCAGCTGACAAGATTGGGGTGGATCTTGCGCTCCTGATCCCGCTCGGTACCGTTTCTCCAGCCCTGGCTGCGGTGTTCTTGACACCACAGTTCATGCTCTACAGCAGCCATCAGAGTAATTTCATCGCTCTCTCCAGGTCCTTCCTGAAATGTATAAGATTCTGCTTCCCAATCACGCAGTGGATTGATTCGGTATCCGGCTGCAGCAAGGACACGCGGCAGCCGCTGGGCTTGGCGTCGGTTTCTTTCCCGAAAATCTGGGGTGAGCTGCTCCCAGGGCAGTTCGGAAGCCTTTCGAGGCTCCCGTCGGCTGCCGATCCCCTGGCCTTCCAGGTAGGACTGGTGCAGGCTGCGGGCCAGGATTTCGTACGTGCCATGGTGGAGCAGTCTTGGGGTGAGGGTTTTTTCCTGGAGATTGAATATTTTTAAGCTGCCGTAGGCGGATCGGTTTTCCGTGGTTCTTGTGAGAAGCCGAGAAAGGCCGCCTGCTTCCGCCATGCGCATCACAATCGGCGTTTCCCGGTCAAGCTGTTGATTGAGGGTCAGAGCGCTTTGCAGGCTGAGAGGTTCATTATCAAGACAGATGTATACTTGGGTAGGCAATAACCCGGTTTGCTCTCCCAGGGTTGCAAATACGCTATGGAAGGCAGGTGAGCGGACATCCATCTCCAGTGGGTGAAGATCAGCAGTACTGCTCAGTTGAGGAAATTGAACCTCCAGAGCCCCGATCTTTTTTTCTGCCTCTAAATCCACAGCGGAGATGAGCAGCTTACCGCGGTGGGGATAGTTTCCTCTTCTCCAACGCAGTGCTGCTTCCACCAGCAGACTTTGCCCCATTTTTCCCAGACCAATAATCAGCAGATGGTGGTCTCCAGCATCCCCGGGGGTTTTTCTGAATGGATAGCTGTCCAGCATACGCTGGGCTCCTTGCTTAAAGATGTTAAAGAGCTCCAGCCGATAGTGATCGTTGTCCCAGGCTTCAAATTCCCGTTCCCGGAGCAGAAACCACAGTCGGGAATCAAAGATGTGGATCTTGCAGTTCAGACATCCTGTTCTCCGAGATCGGGACATCCTCTCTGCTTGAACAGCTACCTCAGCATTGTCGCTGTCCTCTGCTAGCACAGCGATCAGATGGTTAGCCCGGTTAATTCTGATCTTCCGGAGCAGCTCCGGATCGGTGGCATCCCCCTGGATAACCACTGCTCCTGCTGTCCGGATGCTGGAAATCCAATCGTTATCCGCATCAATTTCTACCACTGCTACCTTTCTGCCCTCTTCAAGAAATTGCGATGCCAGCCGGTAGCCTTTACTGCCCAGACCGCAGATAATCATGTGACCCCTGAAGAACCACAGCCGGATCCGGTCTGATTGCTGAACAAACAAAGCAGCGAAGGCTCGAAAGGCAGTGTAGGCGGCGACAGACGGGACCAGGAAACGGGCTGCCTGGAGCTGCCAGCTGACTGGGCCCTCTACTGCGCCGGTGTTCATGGATATCAGACCCAGGGTGAGATAGAGATGGTCCAGTAGGGTGCGGGACCCATTGACCGTACGGCTGTGGATCAGGAAACCCCAGTAACCGAGACTCAGGGCGGTGATACCGACGGCTGCCAGGACGAACCACTGCGATTCCTCCCACCAGGATCTAATTTTCATTTTCAGGGATCTCTGTTTGTTTCGATAGCCCATGAATCATCTCTCCTGCGCTTCCGGATCGATAGGAAAATCACTGTTCTTTGGCCAATTGAAATAAGTAACTTTCCCCTGCTCTTCACCTAGGCTGGTCGGTATCTCAGTGCCGGGGACCCGGTTACCAGCGTGTATCCAGACCATGGGCAGGGAGCGCTGGAGGGCTTCGGCTGCGATATGCCCGGTGCCGCCTTCTCCTTGAGCTTCCTTCCCGTCCCAGACCGCAAACAGGACATGGCAGTGAGTAATAATGTATCTTCCCGCCTGGAGGTAGGCATGGCCCCGGTCAGGAGCTTCCGGCAGATGAATTACTCTAGTTGCCTGATCGAGCAATTTTCTGAAATCGTTCTGCGATTCTGGTGAGGAAAAATCTTCCAGGTATGCTTCCCGAGGAAGGGGGAGGGGGACCCAAAGGCGGGCAGCTTTCTGATTCATGATCCGCCTGGCTACCAGGCGGTCGCTGCCTTCCGCAAGGGAGGTGATCACCATCAGGTCCGGATGGGAGAACGTCTCATGGACAGCGTTCAGGGCTTGATCCACAGACAGCACTAATTTACCCTTCTCAAGAAGGAAGCGGTGGCCGATCACCCCCACCCGGAGCCGGGGGGCAGATGAATCGTTCCTGGCTTTTTCAGGTGTGTCCATAGACTTTCTGAAAATTCTAGAAAAGGCTTATTCTTCTCAGAAGTATACCTTGAGTTTGGTTGCTGAGCACAGCTGGGAAGGATCCAGACTGCTTTTGATGATTCCAGCAGACAGCTGCAGAACCTGCGGACAGTAATATAAAAATAATTAACCAATGAGTGCTGAGCACTCGAGAGTATAGAATCGGATCCTTATTGAGAAGATCTTCAAAATTCAGCTAATTTGTTCCGGATCTCACAATGAGGTTGAGTATAGAAATTATTCAGTCGACATAAGAATCAGGAAGTCTCCTGGCGAGCATTGGTCTGCTGTTGGGTATCCAATCCTCATCTTTTTGATAAAGCTTCATGCCAATCATCTCCAGCAGGGCAGGGATATTTCGGATGGTGTCACGATCCAGGTTTTTGATTTCTTCACTGAGCTCTTGATAGGGTACAAGGTAAGGACTGGTTTTGTTTTCAACATCCTTGACCTCTCCGTAGGTCCAACCGCCAGCCAGGCGTTCCTGTACCCATTCATCATGTTCCAGCACCGCCAGAATGTCAACATCATTTTCCGGAATTTCAGTGATCTGTTTCCCATCTGATCCCTGCGGCCGCATTTCCCAGCCCATGATTTCCAGTTTCCTGGCGATCCCGCGGGCCTGCCGTAAATTGGAATACTTTAAGCTGTCCGGCAGATCAGAAAACTCAGGATAGGAGAGCGGTTGATCGGGGTTGCGCTCCAGCTGCTTCTGGTTGTAATGGTCATGGATGGCTACCGCTAATTTTTCCAGATTTTCAAGCAGCTGCCGGGGCAGAACAGGAGCCTCCCGGGTGGTGATTACAGCCGATTTTCCCAGGGTTTGTTTGACTTGGCAATTAATGCAGATCCCGTCCGGGAAGAGATAATCAATTTCCAGTAATTTTGTTAACAGATTTTGTTTGTCAATTGAGAATTGTTCCGGAAATGCTGTGTCTTTGTCGATATAGGTTACTTCGAGAGTTCGATCGCTGATCCGGATCTCGGCATCTTCCGCCAGATTGCGTTTCTTATCCATAATTCCATAAGCTGTCCGGTTCCATTCCTGGAGTTCATCGCACAGAATCAGCAGGAAGGCAATCGGATGCTCTTCTGGGGAGAGAGGTCCTTTCTGATAGGGAGGTTTTAACAGGACATTTTTATAATAGTTGTGGAGCAGGATGGCGCTGGCGCTGTCCAGGATCGGATAAAAGAAGTATTCCGGTTTATACTGGCAGCTTTGAATCAGAAAAGCATACCAGCGGAGGACAATAATCGCGCTGTAAAAACCGTGATCAATAAATCCGTTTTCCGACATGATTTCGGGGAACCGATTCAGGGAGGATTTAATCACCTCCAAGTCCACGCCGAGGGAGAGATGCAGTTTATGGGCCAGCAGGTCAAGCGGTTTCAGGAGGTCGACATAGACACAGCTGGGGTGTTTTTGATAATAGGACTGGATGAATTCCTGTTTGGGAATCACTTCCGCAATTGAATTCAGCTCTTCAAAATTTTCAAATTTCAGATGGGTTTTGACCGGGGTTCGTCCATCGACTTCTGTGGCAAAATCGATAAACTTATTAATCTGTTTTCCGGTGATCTCTACCGGGTAGCCGACATCATGGAACAGGGAGGCGATTCCCCAGCGGTAGAAGAATTCCTCGTGTTTTGTGTCATAGGAATGGGGATAGTTCTTTTTATTCAAAATTACTGCATCGAAAGCGGCCCGGTAGTGGGGATTCTGACTGTAGATGGACAGGCCCAGGAGGAAAACATTAACGGAGTGGACGTAATGGTCCCTCTGCTTATCGATTAAAGTAGCCGCTCGTTCTTCATAGCTAAGCAGGACATCCAGCAGGTCGATAAACGGGTTGCTTCTGCCTTCCAGGGTAATGCGGTAGCTGTCAAAAAATGTCCGGTAGACTTCAAACGCGGATTTTTTGGTTTCTTTTTCCAGAAACTCGAGAGCAGTCTGGCGCAGGTAGGCTTTGTAATTATGACCCCGGGCCAGGTCTTCAAAAACTTCCAGCTGATCAAAAAACTGGTTTATACATACACAGAAACTACTCATTCCCATTCCTGATATTTGTGAGTAAGTTTTTCTTTCAGATCAAGAGTTATTCTCATTATAATCTAAGGAGTTTGCACACAGACTGGCAAATCTTTCAAGCATGGCTTTCGCGAAAGATCTCAAGTTGAGTGGTTTCAAACTGCCACCTTATTATCGTACGCCCTTGATAATTAGCAGCTATGTCGTTTATTGCTTGTCAGTTTCATGCTGCCCGTTGCCCAGTTTCTCAGGGAAAGGGAATCACCAGGGAGAAAATTTGAACTTTTTCAGGAGAAGGCTGCCAGCCAAAAATCCCCTGAAGAATCCACTTATTGGAGACTTTTCTACGTTGCTGAGCGCAAAATGGTGCTTGGTAGGCAAGCGGGATTGAGATGATATCCTGGCATTATTTTGCAGGCAGGGTTCTTTGCTAAAAAATATGTAAACTCCTAAGAAGAGCAACCCGGTTGTGGATGTTCTAATTTACTTTATAATACTAGGGATTATTCACACATTATCTAGAACTGAATACCTTGAGAAAATCGGAGCAGGATTCCATGGTGAGTTCGCCAAACGCACCTGATTTTGATGTCTTCGTGAGTTATTCTTCCAAAGAAAAAGCCGTGGCGGATGCCGTGGTCTCTGCCCTGGAGAATGAAGGCATCCGCTGCTGGTATGCCCCCAGGGATATCGCCCCCGGGGCGGATTGGGCGGATTCCATCACCCAGGCCATTCACGAGTGCAGGATCATGATTCTGGTGTTTTCTAAAAACGCCAATCATTCCCAGCGGGTGATCGACGAGATCAACTACGCCATCAGCCAGGAAAAGATCATCCTGCCCTTCCGGATAGAGGCGTATAACCCTACCGGGGCACTGAGCTTGCACCTCTCGTCCCGGCACTGGTTGGACGCCTATGAACCGAGCTGGGAAGCGCATCTGGACCGGCTGGTGAAGAGCGTGGCTATCAACCTGGAGTCGGCGGGAGATACCCTGCAGATCAGCGGAGGGAAAGATGATGCCCTGCTGGAGGGGGCTCCGGGTGGAACGAGAACTTACTTACGGTATGTCTTTTTCTTGGCAGGCATTGTGATCTTGGGTTTGGGAGGTTTTTTGGGATGGAATGCCCTGTCGGTAGATCCAGACTCCACGCTGGAACCAACGGAGGTGGCGGTGGCATCAACGATGTCACCCACCGCTGCCCCGGCACTTACGGCTTCTCCAACAGGCAGCCAGCCAAGTCCAACCGCTGCACCTCGTTTTACCGCTTGGTTGGACAGTGCTCTGGTTGGGGGCCAAGAGATTAATTCCCTGGACCCCCAAAGGGCTGATGGTGCAGCGCTCTCCCTGACGAAACATTTATTCCTGGGCCTGACGCAATTCGATCCAGAGGCAGCAGAAATCCTTCCCGCAGCAGCTGCCAGCTGGACGGTCAGCCCGGACGGCACCATTTACACTTTTACCCTCCATCCCGACATCCCCTGGGTGCAGCACTCCCTGGGAGGGGAGACAGTTCAGGTGGTGGACGAAAATGGAAATCCCCGCTTCCTGACCGCGGAGGATTTTGAGTATGGGTACAAACGGATATGTGACCCAAGTGTGAATACCTATTATGCTCAGCTCTTAGAACATGTCGTTGGATGCAGGGAAGTTGGGATGCAGCAGGATCCGGAGAATATTTCCCCTGAAATCCTGGATCAGATTGGGGTGGAAGCTGTCTCTGAAAGAGAACTAATCATTCGCCTGATTGAACCCTCGGCCTCGTTCCTGACCAAAACGTCCCATCCCTTGCTGGTTGCCGTCCCTTCCTGGGCTGTTGAGAGATATGATCAAGCCTGGACCAATCCCGGCATAATAACCACCAACGGGCACTTCGTGATCGATGAATGGATATCGGGTGAAACTGTGCGGCTGGTTCGCAATCTGCTGCTTCCCGAGGATCTGCAGGGTGAAGGGAATATCAAGACCGTGGACCTGGTGGTGGTTGAGGATGATGAAAAAGCTTATCAATTATGGTTGGACGAGCAAATCGATTACACTGGTTTTCCATTGGAAAGTCAGGAGAGCCACCTCAAGAACTATCCCGAACAAACCACGAAGGTCATAAATCATGTTGTCCATTATTTTGTTTTTAATCAACGGAATTCTCCTTTTGACAACCCCCACCTCCGCCGGGCATTTTCAGCAGCCCTGGACCGGGAAGTATTTCTCAGAGATGTCATCCAGATAGATGGAATCCCTATGAAACACCTGGCTCCCCCAGGGGTGTTTGGTGCGGCCCCGGTGGATGAAGTCGGTGTGGGGTTCGATCCGGATTATGCCCGGAAAGAGTTAGCATTGGCTGGATATCCAGATTGCCAGGGTGTTCCTACCATCAATTATTATGGATATAGCCAAGTCTCCAATACCTATGGGGAAGAAATCTCCCGCTTCTGGGAAGAATCCCTGGGCTGCCCGGCCGGGACGATCAATTACAAAGGGTCGGCGGTGGATGTATGGGGAGATCCTGCGCTGTGGAGTGATTGGGATGTGATTATGATTGGATGGATTAACGATTTTCCCGATCAGGAAAACTGGGTGGGAAATCTCTTGTACTGCAGGTCAGGTCATTTTATACGTTCTGAACAGGAGTGCAGCCAAATCGATGATTTAATCGAGCAGGCCAGCTCTGAAGTTTCACCGTCTGCGCGAAAGGATCTATACTGGCAAATTGAGGAAGCCTTCTTCGGAGAGCAAGGTGCGTTCCCGGTGGCTCCTTTATATACGCCCTACCGCTATTTTGCGGCCAGAGAGTGGGTTGATCTGGCACATCCAGCGAGTTTTTTGGATGTTGATTGGGTGAATTCATCTCTGGATGTAGAAGCCAAACTAGCAGCCCTGGAAGAATAGCGCTTCGTTTGACTTCGATGGCTCTGCCAGTTTTTCCTCCAAAGAGAATATGGTGGTGGATGGGGTGGTCTTTGCCTGAACCAGGAAGGTATCCGCTGCTGGTACCTCCGGGAGGCACCGCTCCCGGGGCCGATTGGGCCGATTCTATCCCCCAGGCTATCTATCTGTGCAGAAGATGGGGCTGGTGTTCACGAAGAACGCCAATTGCTCCCCGCGGGTGACCAACGACTTCCGGTTTGGAATCTGGGCTGGGAGGAGTTTCTGCAGGAGCAAAATCCGGTCATTACTTTCATGAAAAAATCCCCGGACGGAGATCCCCAGGTCAGCCTGTAAGCCGCATTCTGTACCGCGGATGGGCCGGTTTACACCTCTACGGGCGTCCTCCCGACCGGCCCCGGTGGTGATTATCTATCTGGGGGTGATCTCTCGATCACCCTCGATGCAGCCTACCTGAGATTCCAGGGAGACGAGCCGCCTCCCCTCCCGCAGGAGTTCATCTCTGCTTGGCCTTGCTCCCGATGGGGGTTGCCTGGCCGCGGACATTACGGCCCGCGCCGGTGGTCTCTTACACCACCATTTCACCCTTACTCCCGAAGAAGCGGTATCCTTTCTGTGGCCCGATCCGGCAGATTGCTCCGCCCCGGAAGTTATCCGGCATCGTGCTCGGTGGAGTGCGGACTTTCCTCACCCTCTGCAGGGCGCAATCACCCGGCCGACCTGGGGAAGAAATGATACCATTTTTGAATATTTTAAGATAGGGAAGGGGCTGTTCAGGGAAGAAAACGATGCCAATTCAGGCTGGCTTGGTATCCAGCGCAGTTTGAATCAGCTGGTGGGCCTGATCAACATCCTCCGCCTTTAACAGCTCTGTCAGTAAGTCTCCATCCTGAATCAAGCTGACCACCTGCTGGATTAATTCCGCCTGCTTTTCCCGCTCCTTGATGGCCAGCAGGATGATTACCCGGACTTCCAGGATGGTGGAGCCATCCGTGCCCATCTGGGCAAAGGAAACCGGCGCCGTCAGGGTGCCAAAGCAAACCGCCGATTGATGGATGTGATCCGGATCCGCATGAGGAATGGCCACCGCATGCGGCTGGGTGGGCAGGCCGGTGGGGAAGTTTTCTTCCCGGGCCCAGACATCTTCTGCAAATTCCGGTTCGGCGTGACCGCTTTCCACCAGCGGCTCGGTCAGCAGCCGGACAGCTTCAAAGCCGTCCGCCGCCTGCAGATGGAGCCGGATATGATCCGGCCGGAGCAGTTCCACTAAGTTCAGCTTCATATCAACTTACCCTGCTTTCTCCCGCAGTCCCCGGAGGTTTTGCTCGATCCTGTTCTCCTGGAAGACCCCCCGGCCGACCACCACGGTGTCAGCGCCGGCCCGGACGACTTCCCGGATGTTCTCAGCATTCACTCCGCCGTCCACCACCCACTCCAGATCTTTCAGATCGGGATCTGCTTTCCCCCGGCGGACTTTCTCCAGCACACTGGGCAGGAAGGGACAGTCCGGGCCCTCCGGTTCCGTGGTCAAAATGACCAGGAAGGACAGATAAGGCTGCAGAAAGGTCAGCTTGGGCAGGGGGGTTTTGGGGTTGACGGCCAGACCGGCGGCTGCGCCCAGCTCGACAATCCTGCGCAGGACCCGCCGGGGATAGCGGCAGGCTTCCAGATGCACACTCACCCGGTCGGCCCCATCGGCGATCACGCTGGGAAGCAGCCCTTCCGGATCCCGGACCATGAGGTGGACATCAAAGGGAAGGCCGCTGTGAGGCCGCAGGTCGGCAATGATTTTGGTGCCCAGGGTCATCACCGGGACAAAGCTTCCGTCCTCGACATCAAAATGTATATAATCGGCGCCGGCCTGTTCCAGTGCCCGGACTGCTTCGCCCAGGCGGTCTGTCGGCGCCGAGGCCAGGGAAGGGGAGATGTTAATCATTTTCGTTCAGCGTTTGCTGCGAATGGATTTCACTTCCTCCATCAAGGTCCGCACCCGCTGTTCCTTGACCGGGTTCCAGGTGCTGCCCTCTTCTTTGAAAGCCGTGCCGATAATCGCGCCGTCCGCTACCGACAGCTGGTCTTGAACGTTTTCCAACCGCACGCCGGTATTGGCGAAGACCACCATATCAGGAACCGCTTCCTTGACCAGCTTGAGCGTCTGGGTGGACGTTTCCTCGCCGGCTGTCAGACCGGAAACGCACAGGGCATCGGGTTGGGTGTTGAAGACCGTGGAGCGAGCGATGTCGGTGATTTCCCGGTCCCCCAGATAGGCAGCGGCTTCCGGGACGATATTGAAGAGCAGCTTGACGTGCTCTCCGCTGATGGCATGCTGGTGGCGGATGACCTTTCCGCAGTTGGTGTTCCAGAGGCCGAAATCACTGCCGTAGACACCGGTAAAAATTTCTCTGACGAACAATGCTCCTGTGGCGACCGCCAGGTCCAGCGAAGCAATTGGATCCCAGAGCACATTGACGCCGAAGGGAATCTTGATCTCCGGCTTCAGGGAGGCGATCACCGCTGCCATACTGGCGGTGGTGATGGATTCCACTTCGGTCAGGTAGGGCAGGCTGAATTCATTGGAGAACATCACGGCATCCACCCCGCCGTTCTGGAGAGCCAGCAGATCCTGACGGGCTTGCTCAAAGACCCACTCCAGGCCTCTCTGAGGGTGATATCCGGGATCCCCCGGCAGAGCCCGCATGTGAACCATAGCGATCACCGGTTTGGAAACAGTAAATACTTCTTCAATCCAGTAACTCATGCACAACTCCTCGCCTCGCAGCCGCTAGCCACGGCTGAGGTCCAGATCGGGTGGGTATCTGCCGGCAACGGCCGCCAGCAGGGCAATAGTTTGGCGGATATCCGCTTCATGGCACATCGATATGGAAGCGTGGGTGTATCGCTGGGGGATGGACAAACCGGCAATCACCTGTCCCTTTTCCCCCAGATAGAGCTGGAAAGCTGGATCAGTGATCACCCCAACAATCACCTCCCGCTGAAGGGGAATATCGGCCTCTTTGGCCTGGGTTTCAATAAAGCGGCGCAGCTTGGGGGAGGAAAACATCCCGCCCAGCGTCCCCCGGCCGTGAAAATCCATCATTTTAATGGCCGGTCCCCCGCGCAGGGACACCGGATGAAGAGGTGCATCTGCCGGTGTGTCGGTGGCTACCGTGATGTCCAGAGAGATGATGGCATCCGGTTTGGCAAAGGTGACCGCTGGCAGGGAGCCCCGAATGCTGAATTCTTCCAGCACGGTGAAGGCGAATACCAGCGTTACCGGGGGGCGCTGGTCTTGAAAGCGGCGCATTAATTCCAGCAGAACAAAGACCCCGACCCGGTTATCGAGGGCTTTTGAGCAGATCACCCCATCTCCAAAGTGCTGATAGTTGGGATGGTAGGTCACCGGGTCCCCCACCTGGATGCCGGCTGCCCGGACTTCCTTCCGGGAGCGCAGGCCCACGTCCAGAAACATATCATGGACCTTGGGCACGACAAATTTTTCCTCCCGGGTGGTGATGTGATGTGATTTTGTGCCCACATAGGCTGGGATCAGCTCATCCTGGTCGGTGAGGATGTCCATGCGCTGTCCCAGCAGGCTTTTCTCCGGAAGTCCACCCACCCGTTCGATGAGCAGGTAGCCCTCATCGGTGATGTTGCGGACAATCAACCCCAGCTCATCAACATGGGCCTGAAGCATCAACCGCGTCTCCGGGTGGCTGGCCCCTTCCAGTTCAACGACGATGTTCCCCAGGTTGTCAACAGACAGTTTATCAACAAGCGGTTCTAAGTAATTGCGGAGGAATCGAATGATCCGATCCTCGCGGCCGGATACAGCATGCAGGCTGCAGAGGTCTTCTAAAAGCCCCCAATCATAATCTGTCATAGCTACTCCAGAAATGATCCATGACGGAACCCCTGGGAGAAGGGAAGAAATCCCTTCTCCCAGGGGTAGGTTAAAGATCAGCCGCCGAAGATCAAACGACTGATGGTGGTCAGCACCCAGGCAATCCAGTTGCCGCCGGAGAGACCGGTGATCTGCACTGCACCCTCGGGGATGCCGTAGCCGATGTCCGCCGCGATTTGGGTCAGCAGCGGGGCGAAGGCCGAGGAAATGTACAGCACCATAACCATGATCAGGGTCCCGTAGACGATGGAACGGAAGAAGTTCCCATTGGTCAGCGGGGGGACCATGGCGATGAAGAACGCGGTCGCCGCCAGGTCGGCAGCGGGGAGGGTGGTGTTGCCGGGCAGGATGGCTGCCAGCAGCAGGGTGATGGGGATGAGGATGATCGCCGCGGAGATGGTGATCGGGTGACCGATCAGGATCGCGGAGTCCAGACCAACATAGAACTCACGGTCCGCAAAACGCTTCTGCATGAAGGCACGGGCCGACTCAGAGAGCGGAGTGAGGCCTTCCATGAAGATGGCGATGATCCGTGGGATGAGCAGCATGATGGCCGCGGTCTGCACGGCGAGCAGCAGGATGCTGCCCAGGATTTCCCCGAAGGTCAGATCGCCGGGGAAGAAGCCGTAGGCGATGATGCCGAACAGCAAACCGAGCAGGGTCCCCATGATGATGGGTTTCCCGAGCAGTCCCAGCCGCTTTTCGATGGTCTCAAAGTCCCAGTGGATGTCCCGCAGGCCGGGGATCTTTTCCATAATCCAATCAAAGATCTTAATGATTGGCACACTGGTGATCGCCCAGCCCTGGGGGATGGAGATACCGGGCAGTTTGAAAAATCCCTGCACGTCCTTGGCAACCCAGTCAGCAATCAACAGTGAGACGGCAGCGTGGATGGCAGCTGCGATCAACCCCAGCACCAGGTTTCGTCCCGAGACCAGGTAGACCAGAGAGCCGGTGAAGGCATAGTGCCAGTAGTTCCACATATCCACGTTAAGGGTCTTGGTCCAGTTGAGCAGCAGCATGACGATGTTGACCCCCAGGGCGACGACAAAGACCAGCGACCCCACCGCCGTTCCGAAAGCGATGGCTGCCGCGACCCCCCAGCCCACGTCCAGGGCGTTAAGCTGGATGCCGGTGGATTCCACCAGGCGGCTGGTGGCCGGTCCTAAGGCGTCAAACAGCAGACCGATGACCAGGTTGAGCCCGATAAAGCCGACCCCGATGGTGATCGCCGATATCAACGCCTTCTGGAATTTCTGCCCCAGGATCAACCCCAGAATGAAGATGATAATGGGGAGCATGACAGGCGATCCCAGCCCTGTCAAGAAGTTGAAAATCGATTGGATGACTTCCATGGATTACTCCTTTTTCCTTAGTGAGGTTTCCTTCTACTTTCCTCCAGATATCAATCTTGTTTCAATCTCGTCTATCACCTCCTTTATGCCGATACCGCTTAAGAATGGGATGCCGTCAATGATGGGTATCTCCAGCTGATAAGGGACCTGGGCGGTAGAAACGACCAGGTCTGCATTGTCCGCGTAATCGGGGACTTCCGGGACCCGGCACTGGATGGTTTTTACCTGCAGCCCTCGTTCTGCCAGCAGTTCTTTGATTTTGATGGCCACATGAGTTGAGGTGGCGATCGCCGTCCCACAGGAGACGATGATGGTGTAAACTCTGTTCTCTGAGGATGATTTCTCCATGCGTTAATCTCCAGCAAATAAATCCCGGAAGGTGAGGTCAAACATCCAGATGTCGTATTCATAGGTGTCATCAAAAGGAGGGGGAACGACAGCCAGCACGCGGAATTTCTTGCGCTCAATCTCCGGGCCAAATTTTTCTTCCACATTGCCGGGGTTCCCATACTGGGAGTGGACCACGACCACTTCCAGATCCTCTACCTCTTTGAGGATTTCCAGCACATCCTCCGTTTCCGGGGTGATCGAATCTGGTTCGCAGAGGGCTACCGTGGTTTTGTCCGGCTCTACCGACAGCAGATCCACCTGAAAGCTGTGCTCCCCTACCTCCACCTCGGGCAGCACATAGATCTCAGTGATCTCCTGTTTGAGCATCGCCCGAGCGATGTAAAACCGCAGGATATGCCGGAGGTGTTCCTCTTCCGATGGGGGTTTGGGAATTGCCCCCCGGAAAATGGCATAGGTTTCGGTTTTTTTCGGCTCAACCTTGGGCGCCGAGGTGGTTTGGGGATCGAATTTCAGTTCCATGGTTCTCTCCTTAACCTGTCTCCAGGTCTGCCAGGATCACTTTCACCCCCAGATTTTCTATGGCAGAAACAATGTCTGGGGGGGCTTGGGAATCGGTGATGATGAGATCGACAGCTTCCAGAGGACTGACGGTATTAAAGGTAGTCTCGCCAAATTTTGTGCTGTCGGCAACGATAATTTTCTCTCTGGCTTTTTGAAGGAGGATTTTCTTGATTTCGGAATCTTCAATGTTGTATTCCGTAAGGCCGTTTTCGATGCTGATGCCGCCAATGCCGATGAAGGCTTTGTCAGTGTGAAAACTGCGGTAGACATCTTCTGGAATGCTGCCAATCATCGACAGTTCCCGCGGACGGACTATGCCTCCGGTGATTATCAGGCGGGCATCTACCTCCAGGCTGAGGGACCCCACCAGCAGATTGGCGATCTGCAGGCAGTTGGTGAGGATGGTCAGATTCCGCCTTCGGGAAAGATGCCGGGCGACTTCCAGAGTCGTTGTGCCCACATCCAGGGCGACGCTGTCGCCGTCAAAGATCAGCTCCGCGGCTTTGGCTCCGATGGCCTCTTTTAATTGCTTATTCTTGATGGATCTGGTCTGGAAAGGGGGTTCATAACTGCGGCCGAGATTGGCAACGGCACCGCCGTGCACCCGCCGCAAGAGACCGCGGCGGTCAAGATCGTTTAAATCCCGACGGGCAGTCATATCAGAGATCTCAAACATGGCGCAGATATCCTGGATTTTGATCTCTCCGTTTTCAGCGATATACTCCAGTATTTTGCTCTGGCGCTCTTCAATATGCATGCCGCAGCCCCGGCTGGATGTTTGATTATGTTTATATATTACAAAAATTTTGTTTGTATGTCAATAACCTGGGGCTGTTTTGGCGCCAAACTGGACAGCAAACGGGCAGATTTCCGGGAAGATTATCAGGTGCCGGGGCTGGGCTGCTTTTAATAACACCAGCAAGCGGGTTGGTTGCGGGATTTTCTCCCTGGACTGAGCGCAAAACGCCGCCAGGATGGCAGGAGCCGGGGAAAGGAGGGCTCCTTCTCACCAGGTGAAGTTACCCCCGGGGACTGGACAAAAGGGCTGGCTTCCTTTAAAATGGTCATTCGATATCAAGGTTAATAACAAAACAGGGATCTCCTGACGACTGTCAGGAGAGGAACTATTTCTAGTGGAGGATAAGCTTTGGCTACCAAATCATCTGAGAAAAGAGAACGACAGAATGTCAAGCGCAGAGCGCGCAACCGCTCCTACAAAAGCCGAGCGCGGACGTTGATTAGAAAAGCGAACACAGCGATGGAGCAACAGGAGCTGGAAGAGGCTCGGGAAGCTACCAGGGCTGCTGTGAAAGCATTGGATAAGGCAGCTGCCAAGGGAGCCATCCACCAGAACAACGCCTCCCGGAGAAAAAGCCGTTTAATGAAAAAGCTGTCTGCTCTGGAAGAGCAGTCCTGAGTACAGCAGTCCCATCAGAATTCCAGGCGGGAGCTTAACCAGCTCCCGCTTTTTGGTTGCTGAGGCTCATGTTATAATCTCGATGTCCCACCAAGCCGCCGTCTGTTGCCTTTTTGAGATGCGCCGGCGGCATGCTGTTTAGGAAAGGAATTTCTGCATCGTGATGTTTGCCAGTGAACAAAGACAGGCTGAAAAGCGCATCCTCTCTATCCTCCACGATCATGATCTTGCCCTTCTGGAAGCCCTGGAATGGACAGCGGTACCCTTTGAAGGGGAATGGGGGATATCCACCTCATTTTTCAAATTGGCAGCAATGGAAGCCCAGCAGGGAAAACAAGGGAATGTTCCCCAGCGAGCGGAGGAAATTGCCCGTCTGGTCGCCGAAGAGCTGGAGACCGGAGAGCACTTCTCGCGTATAGAAGCGGTTCGAGGGTACCTCAATCTCTATTTCGATCCCCATCTGGTCAGCCGTCGGGTAATTGCGCAGGTGGCCGAGGAAGGAGCTGACTTCGGATCCGGAGAGCCCCAGGACCGCCGGGTGATGGTGGAATTTTCCCAACCTAATACGCACAAAGCTTTTCATGTCGGGCATCTGCGCAGCGCCATCCTGGGGGATGCCGTGTGCCGGATTTTGGAATTTGCCGGCTGCGAGGTTGTCCGGGCCAATTATTATGGGGACATCGGCCTGCACGTCATCAAATGGCTCTGGAATTATCTCAAGTTTCATCAAGGGGAGCAGCCTCCTGCAGAAACTACCCGCTGGATGGGGGAGCTCTATGCCGAGGCCACCCGGCGGCTGGAAGAAAATCCCCAGTGGGAAAGCGAAGTGCGCCAGCTGTACGCCCGGTGGGACCGTCAGGATCCAGAAATTGTTGAACTCTGGCGCAGGACCCGGGCCTGGTCGGTGGAAGGATTCCAGCACCTTTATGATGTTCTGGATATTGATTTTGACCGCTATTACGCCAACAGCGAAGTGGAATTCCTCGGCAAGGAAATCGTTGAGGAATTGCTTGCCAAGGGGATCGCTGAAGACCTGCGGCCGGAAGATGCTGTCATTGTCCGCCTGGACGACCTGCTGGGCCGGGAAACTGAGAAATATCGGGTGCTGGTCATCCTGCGCTCCGATGGGACCGCGCTGTATGCCACCGAGGACCTCGCCCTGGCGAAGTTGAAATTTGAAGAATATGACCTCGATGAATCCATTTATGTGGTGGATGTCCGCCAGAGTTTGCACTTTCAGCAGGTGTGGAAAACCCTGGAGATCGCCGGCTATGAATGGGCCAGCGACTGCCGTCATCTGGCTTACGAACTGGTGAATCTGCCCGGGAATGTGGTCATGGCTTCCCGGGAAGGGACAGTGGTGCTGCTGGAAGATCTCATCCGGGAGGCGAAATCACGGGCACTTGAGGTGGTGGAGGAAAAAAATCCTCAGCTGGATGACCGGGTGAAACAGACGGTCTCCCGGGCAGTGGGATTGGGAGCGATTAAATTTCCCATGCTGGACCGTGATAACACCCGGATCGTCACTTTCGATTGGGAAACCGCTCTGGATTTCAACGGTCAGGCCGCGCCCTACATCCAGTATGCCCATGTGCGGGCCAACAGCATCCTTCGAAAATTTAAGAAGGACCTTCCTGCTATCCATACCCCGGAATACCCGCTGGAGGAAGCTGAGATTGGCCTGATCGAGCTGCTCTCTCGTTTCCCAGCTGTGGTGCAGGATGCCGCCCGGGACCTGCGGCCGCTGCACATCACCAACGCGGCCTACGAGCTGGCCCGTGCCTTTAACAGTTTTTACCGTCTCTGTCCGGTGCTCACCGCGGAGACGGAGGTTCGGGATTTCCGGCTGCGGATTGTGGATGCATCCCGCCAGGTGCTGGCTTCCAGTCTGGACCTGCTGGGGATTGAAGCGCCGGAGGTGATGTAAGCACAGCCTGCTCCGGCCGGCAGGATACGTCAGACGGGGGATGAACTTCGTCACCGGAAATGGACTGGCAGCGATGGACAATACAAATTCCTGCCGGGAGGATCAATTCTGTTCAAATACCTATCCCTAAGGAGAAGGAGTGGAAGATGGCACAGCGCATAATCATTATGGGGGCTGCGGGGCGAGATTTTCATAACTTTAATGTCTATTTTCGTGATAACCCGGCCTATCAGGTAGTGGGCTTTACCGCCACGCAGATACCGAACATTGAAGGCCGACAATACCCTCCGGCCCTCTCTGGTTCGCAGTATCCAGACGGTGTCCCCATATTCCCCGAGTCCGAGCTGGAGCGTTTAATCGCAGAGCAAGACATCCAGCAGGTGATATTTGCTTACAGTGATGTCTCCCATAACTATGTCATGCATATTGGATCGCGGGTGCTGGCGGCTGGAGCCGATTTTCGCTTGATGGGACTGCACAGCACACAGCTGACATCCAGCAAACCGGTTGTCTCTGTCTGCGCTGTGCGTACTGGCAGCGGGAAGAGTCAGACCACCCGCCGGGTGGCCCAGGTGCTGTCTGAAATGGGGAAGCAGGTGGCGGTGATCCGCCATCCCATGCCCTATGGGGACTTGGCCAAGCAGGCGGTGCAGCGGTTTGCCGAGCTTTCGGATCTAGATAAACATGACTGTACTATTGAGGAGCGGGAGGAGTATGAGCCCCACATCGTCAATGACGTCCTTGTTTTTGCCGGGGTCGATTACCAGGCCATCCTGGAACAGGCCGAGCAGGAAGCCGATATCATTCTCTGGGACGGCGGCAATAACGACCTGCCTTTCTATCGATCCGATTTCCACATCGTGGTAGCAGATCCTCACCGACCGGGACATGAAACCCGCTATTATCCCGGCGAATCCAATGCCCGCATGGCGGATGCATTTGTGATCAACAAGGTGGATACCGCAGAACCCGATGCTGTTCTCTCCCTGCATGATTCCCTGCGGGAGCTCTCCCCCCAGGCGGTGATCCTCGAGGCGGCATCCCCGCTTTTTGTGGATGATCCTGGGGCCATTCAAGGCCAACGAGTGCTGGTGGTGGAGGACGGCCCCACCCTGACTCACGGAGAAATGGCCTACGGTGCCGGCTGGGTAGCCGCCCGACGCTTCGGTGCAGCGGAGATCGTTGATCCCCGGCCCTATGCCGTGGGCAGCATCCGGGAGACCTTCCAAAAATATCCCACCACCGGGGATGTGCTGCCGGCGATGGGCTATGGAGATGCTCAGATCAAAGAATTGGAACAGACCATCAACAATGCCGAGGTGGATCTGGTGGTCATCGGCACTCCCATAGATCTGGGACGTCTGCTGAAGATCAACAAACCCACCCAGCGGGTGCGCTATGAACTGCAGGTGATCGGGCAGCCGAGATTGGCTGATCTTCTGCAGCAGAAGTTTGCCTGAGCACCAGACTGTGCCCTGTTTTTTTCTCACCAGCTCCTGTTATCCTTCGGTGAAAATGAATTGATGCTGTTATGCCCCATTTAACCTGGCCGACCAAATCTCCCCCGGAAGCAGCGCCTGCCGACCTGGTGCAGGATGGCCTGCTGTATCCTCAAGGACAAGGGGTTCGGCCAGATGCCCCGCAGAATCAGCTCATCCTGGGTGATAATCTGCGGGTGATGGGGCGGCTGCTGGAGAGCTATCAAGGGAAGATCGATTTAATTTATGTCGATCCTCCCTTTTTCACCAATCAGGGGTTTTCTGCCCGCATTGGCCGGGGAGAGGACTCCCGCAAACCGGATCACTGGGAGCTGGCGGAGGGGTATCAGGATCACTGGGATGACCTGGATGACTACCTGGAGATGCTCTATCCGCGTTTGGTGTTAATGCACCGGCTGCTGGCGCCGACCGGATCACTGTATCTGCACCTGGATTGGCATGCCAACTCTTATGCCAGACTGCTGATGGATGAAATTTTTGGTTACGACCGGCTGCAAAATGAAATTATCTGGACCTATCACGGGCCGTCCCCGATCCGCAGCGCCTTCAACCGCAAGCATGATACCATTCTCTTTTACACCAAATCGGATCAATACAATTTTGATGTTGATCGGGTGCGTATGCCTTACAGTGAATCCACTGTGGCCACCTTTGCATCCTCCTCGAAAGCGGGATTTGGGAAAAAACCCAACCTGAAAAGAGGAAAAGTCCCTGAAGATTGGTGGTACTTCCCGGTGGTCGCCCGACTGCACAGCGAACGCACTGGCTATCCCACACAAAAACCAGAAGCCTTGATGGAGAGAATCATCCTGGCCTCCTCTAACCCTGGGGACCTGGTGGCGGATTTCTTCGCTGGGTCCGGGACCACCGCGGCTGTGGCCAGCCGCCTGGGACGAAAGTTTATCAATGTGGATGCCGTCTGGCGGGCGGTTCACACCAGCCGCTCCCGATTGATCATTGATGCGCAGGAAAGAATCCAGCAGGATCAGCCGCCGGTCCCCTATCCAGCTGTCCTGTTACGGCGGGAAGAGGGATCAGGAGGAAATTTTTATCAGCCGTTCCGGAAGAAATGGGGGGATGTCCTTCTCAAGGGGGATAGCGTCTTTCTCCCCCAGGGACTGCTTTCCCAACTGGATTATTGGGAGGTGGATCCTGATTGGGATGGGGAGACGTTCCGGAGCAAGCTGCAGGCTCCGAGGCCCTGGCGAAAGGGGGACATCCCGGAGAGCCTGGAGCTCCCTTCCCATTGGCAGCGAATCTGTCTGCGGGCAGTGCTGATCAACGGGGAGCGTTATCAGCAGGAGCTGAAACGATAACAGCCGCACCGTTTTACAGTGCGGCTGCAGATTCTTCCCCACCCAGTTGACCTGTTTAGATATCCAATTTGTACCCCACGCCCCGTACAGTGGTGATCACTTGGGGGCTGGAGGGGTCTTTTTCAATGATTTTCCGCAGCCAGTTGATATGCACATCCAGGGACCGGGTGTCCTCCGTGTAGTTGGTCTTCCAGATTTTACTGAAGAGGATCTCCCGTTCCAGCACTTCCCCTTTTTTCCGGATCATCATTTTCAGCAGTTCAGCCATCCGGGGGGTGATGTGCTCCTCGCTGTCGTGGCAGCGGACAATTTGTCGGTCCATATCCAGGTGGATCGGTCCTGCTTCAATGACCTCATCCCCATCTCCCGGGGAGAACGGGATGATGCGGTTGACCAATTTGCGGATGGTGAAGGGCAGCACCAGCTGGATGTCAGCGACGATTTCGTTGGCGGGTAAATTTTCTTGAGAATTGATCAGGATGATCGGAATATGGGGATGTTTTTCCTGGATAGATTTGCAGATGCGGGTGCCGGTAGTCCTCATGGAAGCGGCATCCACGACCAGGACGTCGGTTGTTTTCTGTTTCGCCAGGCGGCTTTCGGCAGCTTTGCCGGTCTTGACAACATGGACTTTGAAGCCCTTATCCTTCAGGGCTGGGACAAAGGAGGGCAAGTCAGAGCGTTTTTTCCCGGCCCAGAGGATCCTCGTCTTCCTGGATTGATTATCTGCCATGCAAGCCCGCCGTTGTGGGTCAATGCCAAAATAATTCCAACCTGATGGTTTTGCCATTATATCGTGAAAAAAGCGTTCTTTCAAATCGAATTTGTTAAGCTTAGAATTTTGTAATCCGGGCTGATTGCGTATATACCAAGAAAGTGCCGGAAATCATCTCCATCCCCGGGGATTTGCTCCAGCCGGAGCGGGGAGGATGTTACAATTTGCAGTAGCCCTAAATTTATAGCACTCAAGGAACCTTATGCTCATTCACTCGGCATCACAATGTTTGACGCTGGAGGGCGGTCCCCAGCGGGGCCGTCAGCTGGGCCGCTTGAAGGTGATTGAGGATGGAGCGGTGCTGATCGACAGCGGAACGATCGCCGCGGTGGGTCGGAGCCAGGACATGCTGGAAAAATATCCCCATGTCGAGCGTTGGGACGCCCGGGGAAGGGTGATCATGCCCGGTTTGGTGGATCCGCACAGCCATGCAGTCTGGGCCGGTGATCGAGCTGTTGAATTTGAGATGCGGGTGGCGGGAAAAACCTATCAAGAAATCATGAAGGCTGGCGGGGGCATTGTCTCCACCGTCCGGGAAACCCGCAGGGCATCCGCGAAGGAGCTCCGCGAACAGACCCGACAGCGGCTGGACAGCGTCCTTGCCCACGGCACCACCACCCTGGAATCGAAAACGGGGTACGGCCTGGACACGGAAACCGAGTTGAAAATGCTCCAGGTGCTGCTGGATCTGGACCGGGAGCACCCGCTTGATCTGGTGATGACCTTTCTGGGGGCCCATGCCGTCCCTCCGGAATATGCCGGTCGGACGGAGGCCTACACAGAGCATGTTTGTGCGGAGATGATCCCGGCCGTGGCTGCCTGGTGGCCGGAGCATACCGATCGACCGCTTCCTTTTGTGGATGTGTTCTGCGAGCGCGGTGTGTTTGATTACCAGCAGAGCCGGCGGATCCTGGAAACTGCCCGGGAATGGGGGTTTCCCTTGAAAATTCATGCCGACGAATTTGAGAACCTCGGGGGTGCCGCACTGGCGGCCGAATTGGGCGCGGTTTCGGCTGACCATCTGGTGGTCACTTCCGCTGAGGATATTCAAATCCTGGCGGGTTCCGATACGGCCGCGGTCGCCCTGCCCTGCACCCCCTTTGGGTTGGGAGACCCAAAATATACACCGGCTGATGACCTACTCAAGGCGGGCGGTCTGCTGGCTATCGCCACTGATCTCAACCCGGGGACCGCCTGGTGTGAGAATATGCAGTTTGCCATCGCCCTGGCCTGCCGATATATGAAGCTTACCCCGGCACAGGCGATCGCTGCAGCGACCATCAATGCTGCGGCGTCCATCGGTCAGGCGGATCGGGTGGGTTCCCTGGAAGTTGGGAAGCAGGGGGATGTGCTCATTCTGACGGTGGAGGATTACCGCCACCTGGGCTATCGGTTTGGTTCCAACCTGGCAGCTGCCGTGATTAAGAAAGGCCGGCTGGTCTGGCAGAAGGAGGAGAAATGAGTTTGCTGGACAATTCCTTGTTCATCTGGATCGTGGTTGCTGCAGTAGGGCTGTTTGTGCTCCGCTTCATTCTGAATGTCACCAAAAAACTGCTCACGCTGGCGCTGATGCTCTGCCTGGCGGGGGCAGTCTATCTGATTCTCACCCAGTATGTTTTTCCTTCCGTGGGATTCCTTCCCTGACCATGCCCTGTTTTTCTCTTTCTTTCCAGACAGCCGGAGCAATTCATGCTGACTGTTGAATGGGCAGGAAAGTTCTACCCTGATAAAGATCCGGTGCACGGATTCTCCCACATCAAACGGGTCTGCCGGCTGGCAGAAATCATTGGGACTGCAGAGGGAGCCGATCTGGAAATTGTCCGCGCTGCTGCCCTGCTGCATGATCTTGAGGGAGATGTCGATGAACGCGATGAACACCAGCTGGCAGCTGCTGCCGCGGCAGCTCGACTGCTGGAACAGGAAGGCTGGCAGCCTCAAAGAACCGCTGCGGTAGCTCACTGCATCCGGTCCCATCGCTTCCGGGACCAGCGCGAGCCTCCCCAATCACTGGAAGCGCAGGTGCTGTTTGATGCCGATAAACTGGATGCCATTGGCGCCCTCGGAGCAGCCAGGGCCATTGCCTATGCGGTTCGGGCCGGAGAGCCCATATACCAGCTGCCCTCCCCGGATTTTCTAAAGAGCGGGGAAACAGCACCGGGGGAGGCCCACACCCCGTACCATGAGTACCTCACCAAGCTCCGGCATATCAAGGAGCGGCTGTACACCGAGACCGGCAGATCCCTGGCCCGCAGAAGGCATCAGGTGATGGTGGATTTCTTTCAACACTGGGCGGATGAATTGGCAGAGACCAGCTGATCAGCCGGCTGCCAGAGGGGGACTGCCTTACTCTCTGCGCAGGGATTCTTGAAGTTTCTCCAGATCGATTCGGGAGGTCAGGTCAAGGCTGAGCGGGGTAACAGCCACTTTTTTTTCATTCAAGACGGTATAAGTATCTGTGTCGGGGGGAGATTGATCCCAGTCCGGGGCGATATCATAGCCAATTCCCCGGGATCCCTGGCGGGTGTTGTCCTTGGAGGAGATCGGAATATAGAAACGCAGAGGAGAAAGGCTGCTGAGCTTCCAGTCAGTTTTGGAGGATGCGCCAGCTGGGATTTCTATTTTGAGCACATGGACATCCGGCGGCAGCTGCTGCCCGAGCAGCTGTCTGGCAAAGTATTTGGTGAAATATCCCGAGGTTTGAAAATCAATCTCCCGGGAGTGAGAAAAGTGGTCCTCCCGGTCCACCTCGAGGCTGACCGCCAGCGAGGGGATGCCGAAAGACCCTCCCTCCAGGGCAGCGCCCACGGTGCCGGAAACAGTGACCCCGCTGCCAACATTGAGCCCGTAGTTGATCCCCGAGACCACCAGATCGGGCCGGCGGGGCAGGATATCCAGGATGCCGTGCAGCACTGCCTGGGCGGGTGTCCCGCCAACGGCGTGCACCGTCCATAGTTTGCCGTTGACCTCCACTTTCTCCTCACGGATCTCACCATCGGAGGTTGAGGGCATGCTCCGGCTGGTGCCGGAGGCCTGCTCACGGGGGGCAATCACGGTCACCCAGCCGAGCTCGTCCAGCGCTTCAGCTGCTGCCCACAGCCCCGGGGATTGGATGCCATCGTCATTTGTCAGTAATATTTGCCAATCAGCTGTCATAGTCTGTCACCATCAAAAAACAGAGCGGGGTGAACCGCTCTGTCAATAGCAGCACCCTCGGCGTGATTCGAACACGCGACCCCTTACTCCGCAAGCAAGTGCTCTATCCACTGAGCTACGAGGGCATATTTGAATAAGGCGGGGAGGGTGGGATTCGAACCCACGGTCGAGCTTTTAACCCGACAACCGCTTAGCAGGCGGCCCCAATCAGCCACTCTGGCACCTCCCCGGGGTTCTCATCAGGCGGAGGGAGAGGGATTCGAACCCCCGGTGGGCTTTGACACCCACAGCTGTTTTCAAGACAGCCGCCTTCGTCCACTCGGCCATCCCTCCTCAAGGGTAGGCTATCCGAGCGGGGAGATTTTACCATAGCTGAGGGAGGGATGCAATGGAGCTGAAGCTCCGATCCCTTGACCAATCCCCCTCGGCAAGCTAAAATGCGTGCTTGCGGATGGCAGTGTGATCCCCTCGCGTCATCCGCTGTTTTCATTATTAGCAGGGTCCGGGACCATGTTTGAGCAGCTGACCAACAGATTGGAAGAGATCTTTACCTCCCTCCGCCGCCGCGGAAAGCTCTCCGAGCAGGACGTCGATCAAGCCATGCGGGAGATTCGCCTGGCGCTGCTGGAAGCGGATGTCGATTACGGCGTGGTGCGGGATTTTATCTCCCGGGTCAAGCAGCGAGCGGTCGGACACGAGGTCTCCAAAGCCCTGAATCCCGGCCAGCAGGTGGTCAAGATCGTTCATGAAGAATTAATTGAGACCCTGGGAGAGCCGGCTCCACTGCAGTCCGGGGACCCTCCACCCCAGGTGATCATGCTGGTTGGCCTGCAGGGAGCAGGGAAAACCACCGCTGCTGCCAAGATCGCCCGCCACCTGGAGAAGGAAGGGCGCAGCACCATGCTGGTAGCGGGGGACCCCTATCGTCCTGCGGCGGTTGATCAGCTGACTGCGCTGGGGAAGCAGATCGATGTGCCGGTGTATGCCGATCCTGCGCTTTCCCCGCCGGAACTGGCCGAGGAGGCACTGCAGCAGGCCAGAGCCCAGGGGTTGGATGCCCTGGTGCTGGATACAGCGGGGAGATCACAGCTGAACAGCGAGCTGATGGAAGAGCTGCAGGGCATCAGCCAGGCGGTTCATCCCAGTGATGTGCTGCTGGTGGTGGATGCCATGATCGGACAGGAAGCGGTCCATGTTGCCGAGGGGTTTAAAGACGCAGTCCCTCTCACCGGATTGGTGATGAGCAAAATGGACGGCGATGCCCGCGGTGGGGCAGCGATTTCGATCCGCTCCGTGACCGGTGTTCCCATCAAGTTTCTGGGCACAGGAGAATCCCTGCGGGCCCTGGAGCGCTATGACCCCTCCCGGCTGGCTTCCCGGATTCTGGGTATGGGGGATGTGCTGGGGCTGATCGAGCGGGCAGAGGAAGCGGTGGATCAGGAAACCGCCCGGGTGCAGGCAGAACGGATGATCTCCGGGGAGTTCACCCTGGAAGATTTTTCGCAGCAGCTTGCTCAGGTGAAGAAGATGGGGCCGATTGGGAAGATCATGGATATGATGCCCGGCGATCTGGGAAAGATCTCTCGGGAGGTCGATCCCCGGGAGGTGGAAGACCGCCTGCGTAGAACGGAGGCGATTATCTCATCCATGACGCCGGAAGAGCGCCGCAACCCGAAAATCCTCAATGCCAGCCGCAGAAAACGGATTGCCTCGGGGTCGGGCACCCGGGTGTATGATATCAACCAGTTGATCAAGCAGTACCGCGCTGCCCAGAAGATGTTCCAGCAGCTGCAGAAATCAGGGTTGGGAAATCTCTCTCGCCTTTTTGGTTCCTGAGGTTTGATGATATAATAGCACCGCTGATTTCAACCTCAGCGGCATTATAAATGAAATAATCACGTGGAAGGAGTACAAGGATATGGTTCGAATTAGACTGCGCCGCGCCGGTGCCAAAGGCCAACCGACACACCGCATCGTGGCGGCGGATAAAGAAAGTCCCCGGGACGGTCGGTTTATTGAAATTCTGGGGGATTACAATCCCCGCACGGAACCAGCGACGATCCGGGTCAATGAAGACCGCGTTTATTACTGGTTGGGGGTTGGCGCCCAGCCTTCTAAAGCGGTATTAAAAGTGTTTAATACCATTGGATTGATGGAGCGCTATCAGCGTTTCAAGGACGGCGAGGACTTGGACACTCTGCTTGAAGAAGCCCGACAGATCCAGGAAGAACGCACGCAGGATCCCCGCACCCGGCGGGATGAAGAGGTTCTGAAAGCTGTTTCCAAGAAGAAAACCGCGAAAGAAGAACCGGAAGCCCCGGAAGCTGCTGCGGAAGAAGAGGATCAGGCGGAAGCGGTAGAAGAAGAAGCGGAGACAGCAGCTGAGGAAGCTGAACAGGAAGCCGAACAAGTCGATGCGGCAGAAGAAGAGGCGGCAGAGGAAGAGGAAGAAGAGGAAGAAGAGGAAGAGGAAGAAGAGCAAGCAGAGGAACAGGAAGAACAGGAACAACAGGAAGAAGAAGAAAAGGAAGAGCAGGAACAAGAAGCTGCACCCGCTGCCGAGGCTGAGGAGATCAAAATCACCGATGCAGCCAGAGAACTGGCAGAGGAGCATAATATCGATATCAGTGAGGTGGAGGGGACCGGCAAGGACGGCAACATTCTCAAATCTGATATTGAGGCTTTGATCGAGGACTGATCCGCTTTCTTGTCGAGAGGGTCACCCCAGACTCAGGAGTTGTTTCATGAAGGATCTTATTGCTTATATTGCCCGATCGCTGGTGGAGGATCCCACCCAGGTAAAAGTCAACCACAAGCGGCGCAGGGACAGCATTAAATTTGAGCTGGAGGTCGCCCAGGAAGACATGGGCCGCGTGATCGGGAAGAACGGCCGGGTGGCCAACGCCATGCGCACACTGCTGAGCGTGCCAGCTTCTGGAATCGGGAAAAGGGTCAGCCTGGATATCGTTGAACCGAAATGACAGATCGATCACAACCCAAAAAAACATCCCCAGGCTCGTCAGTCGATGGCGAGCCTGTCTTTCTCGTGGTAGGAAAACTGCGCCGTCCGCACGGTGTCAGAGGGGAAATGGTCACCACGGTGCTGACCGATTTCCCGGAGCTGATCTCCCCGGGGACCCGGGTCTATGTGGGAGAGGCGCACCGGGCTCTGCATATTCATTCTGTTCGCAGTCATCAAGCGGATCTCCTGATCAGTTTTGAATCCTATCTGGATCGTTCCGAAGTGGGGGTTTTTCGCAATCAGCTGATCTACCTGCGCGAGGAAGATTTTCCCGAGCTCCCCACAGGGGAGTTTTATTTTCATCAGGTGGTAGGGTTGCAAGTAGAGACGGAAGCGGGTCAGTCCCTGGGGAGGGTGAGTGAGGTGCTGGTCACCGGCGCCAATGATGTCTATATTGTCCAGCGGGAAGGGGAGCGGGATCTGCTGCTCCCGGCAATCGAAGAGGTTATCAGAGAGATTGATGTCGCCGGCGAAAAGATGATCGTGAAATTGCTTCCGGGTCTGCTCGATCTCTAGCAAAGCTGACCGACGGCAAGCCTAGGGGGAGTGGAACGGGGATCCAAATCAGCAGGTTTTCCTTGACATAATAGAATTTGCTATGGTATTCTTTGCCCGCCTGAGGGTACCTGGTGAACTGTTTGGGTGAAGGGGGTGGATATGATGCAGGGCACACCATATTGGATTGGGTTTAACCTGGTAAAAGGAATTGGACCTGTACGGCTGCAGAACCTGCTTGGTGTATTCGGAGACGTGGAAGCTGCCTGGAGAGCCTCCGCTTCCCAGCTGCGAGCGGCAGGACTGAGTGAAAAGCTGACCCGGCAGTTGATCACCATCCGACAGGATGTCTCCCTGCGTGACATGGCGGCTGAGCTTGACCGGCGGGGGATCAAAGTACTGACCTGGGAAGATCCTCGTTATCCGGAAAGACTCCGCCGCATTCCCCAGTCTCCCTTTGTGCTCTACGTCCAGGGAGCCCTCACGGAAGAGGACGATTGGGCGGTGGCTGTCGTCGGCACCAGACGATATTCTGGATACGGCGGCCAGGTAGCGGAAAATACGGCCCGGGAGCTGGCACGGAATGGGATTACGGTGGTGAGCGGCCTGGCCCGGGGGATTGACGGCATCGCTCACCGCTGCGCGCTGGAGGAAGGTGGACGGACAATCGCGGTGCTGGGGAGTGGGTTGGATCGGCTCTATCCTCCTGAGCACCGGCAGCTGGCCGAGAAGATCTGCCGCCGGGGGGCTGTGATCAGCGATTACCCGCTGGGTACACCGCCGGATGGCAGTAATTTCCCACCCCGGAACCGGATAATATCTGGGCTCTCCCGGGCGGTGGTGGTCATTGAGGCAGGTTTCAAAAGCGGCGCGCTGATTACGGCGAATTATGCAGCAGACCAGGGGCGGGATGTGCTGGCAGTGCCCGGGAATATCACCTCTCCCCGCAGCCGGGGGACCAATTTCCTCATCCAGCAGGGAGCCCATCCGCTGTTGAGAACGAATGATATTTTTGAGCTATTGGAGTTAACTCAGTTCCCCGAGCAGCGGGCGGCCCGGCAGAGGCTTCCGGAAAACCCGACCGAAGCGCTGCTGTTCCAAAGACTGGGATCGGAGCCGCTCCATGTGGACGAGCTGTCCGCGGCCGTGGACCTGCCGGTGTCAGAAGTCAGTTCAGCGCTGGCGATGATGGAGCTGAAAGGGCTGGTGAGGAAAGTTTTCGGGATGAAATATATGGCAGTGCAGGAAAAACGGGTAGAATACCAACCGGAACAGCTTGATGGTGAGCTCAAGGAAAAGGGACACAATCATGTTTGAGAATTATTTTGCTGTCATTATGGCAGGGGGAGGTGGCACCAGGCTCTGGCCGCTGTCCCGGAAAGCCCGTCCCAAGCAGATGCTTTCCCTGGTGGACGAGCACAGTCTTTTTCAGATGGCGGTCGACCGTCTGGTTGACGTTTTCACACCGGAGCGCATTCTGGTCGTCACAGTGGAGGATCAGGCAGTTGCCCTGCAGGCGCAGTGTCCGGAAATCCCTGCTGAGAACTATCTGCTGGAGACCATGCCCCGTGGCACTGCCACGGTGGTGGGATTTGCGGCCACAGCACTTCGAGAGCGAGATCCAGAAGCGGTGATGGCCGTGCTGACAGCCGATCATGTCATCGCCAATCAGGATTTGTTCAGTCAGGTCCTGCGGGCTGCTTACCGGGTCGCCGAAGAAAACTACCTGGTAACGTTGGGGATCACCCCCACTTATCCAGCCACCGGGTACGGCTACATCCATCTTGGGTCCCGCATCGGCAGCTATCAGGAGCTGGAAGGCTTCCAGGTGCTCAACTTCACCGAAAAGCCCGGCCTTACCGAAGCGGAAAGGATGCTGGCCAGCGGGGAGTACGTCTGGAATTCCGGGATGTTCTTCTGGCGGGTGGATGTCATCCTGGAGGAGATCTACCGGCAGATGCCCGGGCTGGCTTCCCAGCTGGAAGAAATCGCCAACGCCTGGGGAACCGAGGATCAGCTGCGCACCATTGAGGAAATCTGGCCGCAAATCGTCCCGGAGACCATTGACTACGGCATCATGGAAAACGCTGAGCGGGTGGCTGTGATTCCGGCTGCCGGTCTGGCCTGGAATGATGTTGGCAGTTGGGATGCGCTGTATGATGTTCTGAAACAGGACAGCCAGGGAAATATCCTGCACGGTGGAGAGTTGATTGCCCTTGATAGTCGGGGAACGTTAATATATACTGCTGAAAATCCGCGGACGGTGGTGACCATCGGCACCGAGGATTTAATTGTGGTGGATACCGGAGATGTCCTGATGATCTGCACCCGGGAACAATCTCAGAAGGTCAGAGAGCTGGTCCGCCGGCTGGAGGAAGAAAACCGCTCCGAACTGCTCTGAGCGGTGAGAAGCAGGCCAATTACCAAGGTAATTTTCTACCGATTCGGTCTGGGGACCTCTCCAGACCGAATAGTTTTGAGCGGTGATTGAATCATTACGAGAGGTTGGAGGGATTATATTTTGAAGACATATTGTGTGAAATGCAAAGAAAAGCAGGAAATGTTAGATCCACAACCCGTTTTTACCAGCAGTGGATCTCCAGGAACACGGGGAACCTGCGCGGTTTGTGGGACCAATATGTTCCGGATGGGAAGGACAGAAGCTCATCAGGGAATGACACCCCCAGAGAATACGCGCAGAAACAATCGCAAGAAAGAGCGGTCAGGTAAGCTGGTCATTGTTGAGTCCCCTGCCAAAACGCGCACGATCAGCCGCTATCTGGGTGGGGATTACCAGGTAAAAGCTTCCATTGGTCATATCCGGGATCTGTTGAAATCAAAGCTTTCCGTTGACGTGGAGAATAATTTTGAGCCTCGCTACCGGGTTCCCAATGAGAAGCGGGATGTGATGAAGGAGATTAAAGCGCTCTCTCAAAAAGCGGAAGAGATCTACCTGGCAACGGATCCTGACCGGGAGGGAGAAGCTATTGCCTGGCACTTGATGGAATCGGCCGAGATGGAACCGGACCGCACCAAAAGAGTGGTTTTTCACGAGATCACCGAACCGGCGATTGAAGAAGCTTTCGCCAATCCGGTGGGGTTGAATATGGATCTGGTCGATGCCCAGCAGGGCCGCCGGATTGTGGACCGACTGGTGGGATTCAGCATCAGCCCTATCCTCTGGTCCAAGGTGCGCAGCCGCCTTTCCGCCGGGAGGGTGCAGTCAGTCGCCCTGCGCCTGATTGTCGATCGCGAGCGGGAAATTGATGCCTTTGTCCCGGAAGAGTATTGGTCGATTGATGCGGAGTTGAAGCCCGCCGGCGCCGGGGAGGGGGTCACCAGTTACCTGGCCAGCGTAACCCATATCGATGGCAAGAAACTTCACATCGACTCCCAGGAAGTCATTCAGCCTGTTTTGAAGGATCTGGAGCAGGCCACATTTCAGGTTCGCAAGATCCGTCGGGGGACCAGAAAGCGCAATCCGTACCCACCGTTCACCACCAGCACCATGCAGCAGGATGCCTCCCGGCAGATTAATTTTTCTGCCAAGAAGACCATGGCGATTGCCCAGCAGCTGTATGAGGGGATTGACGTTGGCAACGGCGGTGAGACTGGACTGATCACCTATATGCGCACTGATTCCACCCAGGTCTCTGTTCAGGCCCAGAAACAGGTCAGGCAGTTCATCCTGGAGGCATATGGGAAGGACTACCTCCCGGAGCATCTCCGTCAGTTTAAAACCAGCGCAAAAAGAGCGCAGGAAGCGCATGAAGCTGTTCGGCCCACTTCGGTAACCCGGACACCGAAATCAATTAAGAAACATCTCAGCCGGAGCCAGTACCGGCTGTATAAGCTGATCTGGGAGCGGTTTGTGGCTTCCCAGATGACGCCCGCGGTCTACGACACGCTGCGGGTGATTGTTGGTGCTGATGGTCAGGAACATGCCTATGTGCTGCGTGCTTCAGGATCTAAAATCCGCTTTCCGGGTTTCTTAAGGGTGTATGACCGCAGCAACAGTAAAAAGCGCCAGGCCAAGGAGGATCTTGAGCGCATTCCCGATCAGCTGGAAGAGGGCCAGGCACAGGATCTGATGAAACTGCATCCGGAGCAGCATTTTACGAAACCCCCGGCGCGGTATTCGGAAGCCTCGCTGGTCAGTGAACTGGAAGAGAACGGCATCGGGCGCCCCTCCACTTATGCGCCAATTATGGGGACCCTGCAGCAGCGGGGCTATGTCCGGAAAGATGGCCGCCGCCTGGTGCCGACTGAAACCGGGATCACTGTAAATGATCTGGTCGCGGAATATTTTCCCAGCATTGTCGATGTCAACTTCACTGCGAAAATGGAATCCGATCTCGATCTGGTAGCCTCCGGAGAGGTCGCCTGGCAGGATGTCGTCCGGGAGTTTTACGGTCCCTTCTCCGAAAAGGTGGAGATTGCCAAGAAGGAAATGCCCAAGGTGGACGCCGGAGAGAAGCCTATCGGCAGGGACTGCCCGGAGTGCGGCCATGAGCTGATTATCAAATGGGGCCGCTATGGAAAGTTCATCGCCTGCAGCAATTATCCGCAGTGCAAGCACACTGAACCTTATCTGGAGAAGATCGGCGTCACCTGCCCGGAGGACGGTGGGGATCTGGTACGTCGACAGACCCGGAAAGGACGTGTCTTTTACGGCTGTGCGAATTATCCGGACTGCGAATTCTCCACCTGGAAGAGGCCGTTGAAGACCCCCTGTCCGGACTGTGGGGAGATGCTGGTGGTTGCAAACACCCGCCAGGCGCAGTGCCTTTCCTGCCAGACCAAGTTTGATCTTGATCAGGTTGAGGAAGTTGAGGAATAAAGCTGATATTGCTGAACAGCCATCGCGGAGGCAGGCAACGGTCTGCTTCCGCTGCTGTTTTTGGGGAGAAAGATATCCTGCCGGCGGCGATGGGAGCCGGAGTATGCCCACAGTGGGCGGCAGAAAGGAATTGGTCTCCCCTGGCATGAAGCTTGCATCATAAGGGGCAGGATCCAGAACGACGCAGGCATTGCAGGAAAGGTGCCTCTCGTCTACAATATTCTTATCATCTGGATGGCAATTTCTTTAACCTTCAGCATCGAATGGAGAAAGATTATGGAAAACATCCGTGAAACAATCCAAAAAGGCTTCGACAGCCCTGCAATCATGGTGGGGATTGGTGTGGTCATTGGGATCATCCTGGGTTTGCTGTGGGGCTATGTCATCGCCCCCATCGAATACGTGGATGGGAATATCGCCCAGCTGCGGGATGATCTGAAGATCGAATACCTGCGCATGGCGATTGATTCTTATGCCCTGAATCAGGACGCTGGACTCGCTGAGCAGCGCTATGAACGGCTGGGAGAGAATCCCTCAGAATACCTGGAGGTTATTGAGCTCAATCCGGGCAATCAGCTGATCAGTGACATCTCTGCCTTTAAATCTGCGGTCGAGATGACCTCTCCATTCGAAGAATTGGAAGAAGAACAGCCCGAAGAGGAATCCGGGGGGGGGAATTTTTTGAGATGGGCGCTGCTCTTCACCATCGTGCTGGCCGGGGGGCTGGTTGCCAGATATTTCCTGGTGCGGAGAAGTCAAAGCAGCAGCGGTGAGTACCAGAAATCGGCCGCCAGCATGGCTCAAGAGATCACATCCAAGATCGATACCACAGATTTCGGAGACAGCGGAGAAAGTCCTCCCATGCACCAGTTCGTCACCACCTATGTGCTGGGAGATAACCTTTTTGACGATTCCTTCAGTATTGAATCAGCGGCCGGAGAGTTCCTGGGGGAATGCGGCGTGGGGATCTCTGAGGTTATCGGCGTCGGAGAGCCTAAACGGGTGACAGCATTCGAGGTCTGGCTCTTTGATCAGAACGACATCAAGACGGTCACCAAGGTGCTGCTCAGCGGACATGCCTATTATGATGAAGCTGTCCGCTCCGAGCTGGAAAAGAAGGGAGAGCCCATCCTGGCCGAGCCCGGCAAGGAGTTTGAACTGATGACCAACAATCTGGTGATCATCGGGCGGGTGATGGATATGGGATACGGCGAGGGACCGCTGCCGGAGGAAAGCTTCTTTGACCGGCTCTCCATCGAACTTTCAGTCTGGCCCAATGATGGTGTCGATGAAGCTGAGCCTTTTGATATGGAAGAATTCTAAACAGCTTTTGTATGGAGATGAAAACAAAAAACTTCGGAAGTCTGCCAGACTTCCGAAGTTTGTCTGTTAAGGGAGGGGAGGCTCCCGCAGATTAATTGATTTCCAGGATGGTCAGCTCAATCTCACCCCCCGGGGTTTTCACCGTCACTTGATCCCCGGGCTGCTTCTCCAGCAGGGCCTGGCCGATGGGCGAGGCATGGGATATTCTGTTCTGGGCAGGATCAGCCTCTTTGCTGCCCACCAGGTAGAAAGTCTCGGGGGAAGATCCATCTTCTTGAACGGTGACTCTGCTTCCCACAGTTACCAGGTTTTGATCTTTATGGTTGTCTTCAATGATCTCTGCATGATGAAGTATGTGTTTGATCTCCTGGATTTTTCCTTCCAGAAATCCCTGGTCCTCTTTGGCTTTGTGGTAGTCGGCATTTTCAGAGAGATCCCCCATTTCAATGGCGGATTTCAGCCGGGCGGCAATCTCCTGCCGACGGGGACCTTCCAGTTCGGCCAGCTCATTTTCCAGGTTTTCCTTTCCTTCTTTTGTCAAGTAAATTTTTCCATCGTCCTGCATAAAACTTTGGTCCTTTGATAGCTTGTCAATACAATTAAGGTCGGCGAACTGGATTGTAAATCTTCTGATGCTCCTCTACAGCAAAGCGATCTGTCATGCCGGCGATATAGTCACAAATGGCCCGCTCCAGTCCCTGTTTTTCGATGCTGGGCTGGATATGACCGGGCAGCATCAGCGGCTCGGCCTTATAGGCATTGAACAGATCCTCGATAATCTGCTCCGCTTTCACCTGCATGCGGATCACCCGGTGATTTTTATAGAGGTTTCGATATAAGAAGTCTTTCAGCTCCCGATTGTTGCGCCGCATTGTCTCGCTGAAACCGATCACATTATGCGGCAGCTGCTGAAGCGCCTCCACAGACTGGACACCGCTCTGGCGTATGGTCTGATCCGTGGCTGCTATGATATCCTCTACTTCCAAACCAATCAGCCGCCGGATAATTCTGTTGCGGTCCAGCTCACTGAGCTCAATCCCCTCCCAGCCGACGCTCTCGATGAGGATTTCCCACAGGGTCAGTCCCGAAAGCATGGACACGGAGAGCAGTCCCGAACGCAGCCCGTCATCCAGGTCGTGGGCGGAGTAAGCCAGTTCATCGGCAGCGTTGGCAATCTGCGCTTCCAGATGGCCCCGCAGCTCCGGGTTGTACTCCGCGGCATCGGAGACATCATATTCGGTCTCGTGTTTGACAATTCCCTCTCTGGTCTCCCAGGTTAGATTTAATCCCGGGAAATCCGGGTAGCGATTCTCCAGCTTGGTGACAATCCGCAGGGATTGTTGATTGTGATCAAACCCGCCGTGATTTTTCATCAGGCGGTTGAGCATGCGCTCTCCGGAGTGGCCGAAGGGGGAATGCCCCAGATCATGAGCCAGGCAGATCGCCTCTTCGAGATCCTCATTGGCGCCCAGCGCCCGGGCGATGGTCCGGCCGATTTGGGCCACCTCGAGAGTGTGCGTCAGGCGGGTGCGGTAATAATCCCCCTCTGTGTTCAGGAATACCTGGGTCTTGTATTCCAACCTGCGGAAGGCGGTGGTGTGCAGGATCCGGTCGCGGTCGCGCTGAAAGGCCGTTCGGTAGACAGTCGGGGTGTCTGGATACGCCCGGCCTTTTGACTCCCGGCTGCGGATTCCGTAGGGGGCAAGGAAGTGGTCTTCCTGTTCTTCCCGAATTTCTCGTTTAATCAGCATAATTCCCTCAGACATCGGCTGGTAGACAGTTTAATCCAGCCAGAAGAACATGTCAACCGCAGCGGTTTCAGGGGCCTTCTGACTGTATCCGGGCGGTCAGCTGATGGATTGCTTCCTGAAAGGAGCGCAGTTTTTCCCGGGCGTGTTGATTTTTTTCCTCTTCGGCCCGGACAAACCGTGTGTAGGGGGCGATGGTATCCTGGATTTGCTGCAAACTGCGCTCAATTTCCTGTTTGAAATGCCGGTTGAGGGAGCTGGTCAGCTGCTCCCGCATGGTTTTTAGCTTTTTCCGCATGGCATCTTTGGCCTGACGCCGTTTGGCCGGGATGATGATCAGGCCCAGGGCGGCCATAACGCCGGCCAGCAGGATGCCTGTAATGTCCGCAGCCGCCGTGGATGCCAGAATGGTCACCAGTGTTCCCAAACCCACCGCGCCGGCACCCAGTGCAGCGGTCGCTGCCACAGCATTCTGGGCTCCCCGGGCGATTTGATGGGCCTCCCGCTGTTTATCATAGCTTCCCACCACCCGGCTGGCTTCTTGATGGATACTGTTGATCAACCGCTCCCGATCATAATGGAAAGTTCCGATATTACCCACGATGCGGCCGCGGTGTTTCTGTTTGCCTTCCGCGATGTGGTCGGTGACCGCCTGCCACTGACGGAGATTGGCCTCCACCAACCAGTCCACTAACCCGGTGACCTTGCGTTCGATCTGCTCGGGAACATCCTGGATGACCTGCTGCTCAAACGCCTGCTGAATTTTTTCCTTCTTGACCAGATCGAAAACCCGTCCCAACCGGATGGTTTCGGCGAAGAATTCCTCCCCCCGCTGCTCCATCTCCAGCAGGATCTTCAGGATATCAGACATTCTCAGCTGAAAGGTTTCCAGCATTTCCCGCCGGAAATATGCCAGCTGATCCTCCACCTCGGTGATGGTTTTCAGATCCTGCTTTAAGACCTGCAGTTGTTTTTCAAAGTATGCTGCATAGCGGGAGGCGAGATGCTCGCCCACCCCGAGAGGGTTGAGCAGCTTCAACTCCAGCCGGCTGCTTTGATCCAGCGTATCCAGAATATAGCTTTCCAGGGCTTCCAAGCGGCTTGCTTCCCAGAGCTCGGGCTGGCCCTGCTTGGCCTGTAAGGCCTGCTGGGCGCTGATCGGGAAAATTTCCGGTTGAATATCCAGGGTGTCGCGAACGCTTTGGGATAAATATCTTTCGATCTCCTCCAGGGCCTCACGGGAAGGCAGGATGTCGATCTTATTGATGATCAAAACCACCTTCTTGCCCCAGGAGCGAATCTGTTCCAAAAATACCCGCTCACTTTCTGTGAACGGTCGATCTGCTGAGGTGACAAATAGAATCAGATCGGAGCGGGGAATAAAGCGGGAGGTGATTTCCTCGTGTTCCCGGATGATCGCATTGGTGCCCGGTGTGTCGACAATGCTGATTTCTTTTAAAAACTCCAGAGGAGCGGTATTCCCTTGGATGTCTTCCTCCAGCCGAAATCGCTCCAGCGAATTTCCATAGCGGAGGATATGCACCTGGGTGGTGGTCGGCGTGACCCCTTCCTTGAGCAGCTTTTCTCCCACCAGGGCATTAATGAAAGCGCTTTTCCCGGCGTTGAACTCACCCACCACCACCAGCAGGAAGAAGTCATCCAGCTGCTGGATGGATTCCTGAAGCGCTCTCTGATCTTCCTGCTTGATCCCGTATTCCGCCAGAGTCAGCTGCAGTTGATTGAGCAGTTCTCGTTCTTCTTTCAGCAGTTGCTGCTGGGTTTTTGATAAGATTTCCATGACACACCGGGTGTTAAATAGGTAGCTTCCATTATACCTGATGGAACCTGCCGGGGAGACGCTGACAACTTTCTGAGATGTTGTTAACAGAAGCGTTTTTTGGTCAGGCTGGAGGTTGATAAAGCCGGGTGCCGGGAGATTCTCCGCTGAGCGCCCTGCCAAGCTGACCGGCTTCCATCCCCGAAAAGATCAGTACTTCCAGATGGGGCCGCAGTTGAATCAACTTCAGCATTTCTTTGACCTTTTCTTCCATCCCGCCCGTGACATCCGGTGAGGCGGAGGCTGAGAGGGAGTCTCCCAGCGTGGACAGGTCCCCCGGGGTGATTTTCTTCCGGACTGTGGTGCAGGTGGGGAAGTCGGCCCAAACGCCGGCATCTTGCCCGACAAGCAGAATTCGATCCGGATTCAGGGCAAGTGCCAGATAACGGAAAAGTTCCTCTGTGGAGAGGATTGTCCCCCCGATGGCGGTGTCGAAGACCACATCACCGTGGATCACCGGGAGCAGTCCCTGGGAGAGCGCTGCCTGCAGGGGCTGTAGATTCCAGGCAGTGATCCGCCGCTGTTGGGCGGTCACCGAGCTGGAGGGTGGAAAGCTGACCGCTGGTATTCCTGCATTGCTGAGGGAGCTCAGAACCAGCTGATGAAGGCGGCGGGCATCCTGATGTACTTTTACAAATCCCTGCCAATCATCCGGGGTGTGGACACCCTTGCGGGTCTGGTATTTCTCTGCTGAGGTGTGTCCGAAGGATCCCGAACCGTGGCCCAGCACCATCCGCTGGTGTGGGTGGGACTTTCGAAAGGAGGCGATCTCTTCCACCAGACGGGAGATGGTCTCCGATCGAGCGCTGTAGGGCTTGGCTTTATTAGTGATCAGCGAGCCGCCCAGCTTTAAGAACAGCAGGGGCTCTTGGTCAGGTGTGCTGGATAAGGAAGACATGGCATAATTGTAGCCAGCACCGGCAAGGGGGTCAAGCTGGTGGAACAGGTTCAGCGGCAGTATTTCCTGGAAGAGAGGGGTGGATCAGGGCGGTTTCCATCAGTGAAGAAGCAGAGTCAAGGAACCAGCCCGAAAAGCTAACATGCCTCAAGCACAAACGACAGCAGGGTGATCACCAGCACGACCACCCGGGGGGAATTCAGCCAGCGGGAGATCTGGTCAAGCTGCTGCCGTTTCTGTTCGCCGATCCGGGGAATATCCAAAACGGATTTCAACCGCCTGGATGGATTCCGCACCATCCTGAAAGCTGGGTTTGTTGCTGGGCCAATCACAACACAGAGGGAAAGAAACAGCCATGGGAAGGGAGTCGCAGACCCCGGGTTGGGACCGCGCCAGAGGATCAGAAGCTATGGCCGGGGTGTTGATTTTATAGGATTGATAATGGTCTCTGCGGCGCCTGCTTCCTGGAGAGCGGCGGCGATGTCTTCCTCGTTGCCCCGGGCCAGGGCGATGATGTTCCCCCCTAATCCGCCTCCGGAGAGCTTTGCTCCCAGGGCCCCCGCCTCCAGGGCGGCAGCGATTAACTGCTCCAGGTCCGGTGTAGAGACATCGAGCTTCTTGAGCAGCCGCTGGTTTTCATTCATTAGCGGTCCGATATCCAGCGGACTGCCGTTCTCGATCAGTTTTCTGGCCTGGCGGGCGATATCCCCAATGAAGGCGAAAAGCGTTTCGTAGCGGACCGGATCTCTGGTCCACCCCTGCCTGACCTTGGCGACGCTTTCCTGGGTGGATTTGTCCACGCCGCTGTCAGCAATCACCACGGTGAAAGGCACGCTGATGTCCAGGATTTCCAGGGGCGCTCCCTTGACAAAATAGATCGGCCTCCGGTAAACGACCACCGAGTTGTCAATTCCCGAGGGGGTGCCGTGGTGAATCTTTTCCACTTCATAGGTCAACGCCGAGACCTGTTCATCGGTGAGCGTTTTTCCCACATAGCCCGCCAGTGCTCGGGCGACTGCCGCGGATACGGCCGCCCCCGAGCCCAATCCAGAAGAGATCGGGATGGTGGAGGATATTTGAATCCGGCAGGCTGGAAACCGGGGCAGTTTGAGGACGTGGATCAGCTCCTCAATGATCGCCCGCAGCGGATGTCGGTCAGACAGCTCCTCCAGGGTTTTCGAAAGACCGACATCGGGTGCCTCCAGCCGGATTTCCCCCCACCGGGCGGTCACCTGTGGGCTGACCACAGCGCGGGCCTGGACGCTGCTCACCGGAACAGCCAGGGCTGGTTCACCGTAGACCACGGCATGTTCGCCGAAGAGGATGATTTTTCCCGGAGCGGTCGCTGTGAAGGAAGGCATGTCTCAGAAAAGGTAAAAGATGATTAAAATACTCATGGACCAAAGCAGAATGGATAGCTGCAGCGGTCGATCGGTGAGGGCAATTTCTTCCGGAGCGCCGCCTTCCCCCAGCTGGATGAGATACAGGTAGCGGAAGAGGCCGTAGACCACAAAAGGGATGGTGAGCATCATGGCGTGGTTTTCCGGCAGATTGGGGGCAGAAAAGGTGTACAAACTGTAGGAAACGATCGTCGTCCCGGAGACAATGCCGATCAGTTGATCCAGCAGGTCTATTGTATAGCCGTCCAACACCGGTCGATAGCTGTCCTTCCCGCCGGTTTTAAGAAATAGTTCCGCCCGGCGTTTTCCCAGGCCGATGAACAGAGCGAACAGCGAGGTGACCACGTACAACCAGGGAGAGAAGCGCTTGACTTCGATCAGTGTGACCCCGGCGGTTACCCGCAGGACATAGAAGGAAGCCAGAATGATCACATCCAGCAGGGGGACATGTTTCAGAACCGCTGAATAGCTGATGTTCAGCACCAGGTAGATCAGGCAGATGATCATGAAGCCCGGTTCCAGCAGATAGGTCAGCGGCAGCACCAGCAGAATCAGGAAAATCCCGGCTGACCAGGCAGCGGATACTGAGAGCTGACCCGAGGCAATCGGCCGCAGCTTTTTTCGGGGATGTTTGCGATCTGCTTCCAGATCAGCGATGTCATTGAGGATATAGATACCACTGGCCAGCAGGCTGAACAGCACAGCGCCGATCGCAGTGGGGATGAGGGCATCCATATTCAATAACTTCCGGTCGAATACCAGAGCGGTAAAGATAAAAATGTTTTTCGACCACTGTTTGGGACGCATGGATTTTATCAGAGCTGCAATCATATGGAAATAATAGCATGATTTTCGGCCGGCAGGTAGGGAGACTCGCCTGCCGGCAGCGGTCAGGACCGGGCCCTGCGGGAGATCGCATCTCATTGCCGACGTGTTAAAATGAACTTCATGGCGAGAAAGATTCGAGTCGATCAGGCGCTGGTATCCTGCGGACTGGCGGACAGTCTGCAGGAAGCCAGGACGATGGTCATGGCCGGCCGGATCTGGCTGGGCGAGCAGCGGGTGATCAATCCTTCCCGGCAGGTGGAGCGGGATGCTGAACTGACGGTGGAAGCGAGCGATCCCTACGTTTCCCGGGGGGGAGAAAAGCTTGCGGCTGCTCTAAATTTTTTCCAGATCTCCGCCGTGGGCTTGATCTGCGCCGACGTGGGGGCGTCCACCGGGGGATTTACCGACTGCCTGCTGCAGCATGGCGCCGCCAGAGTCTATGCAGTGGATGTCGGCTATGGACAGCTGGACTGGCGCTTACGACAGGATCCCCGGGTTGAATTATTGGAGCGCACTAATGTGCGATATTTGAAGGAGCTCCCGGAGCCGGTTGATCTGATTGTTGTCGATGTCTCCTTTATCTCTCTGCGGCGGGTAATCCCGGTCATCCGGGGCTGGTTTCCTGCCCGCAGCGGAACAGCGCTGATGCTGATAAAACCGCAGTTTGAAGCCACCCGGCAGGAAGCTGCCCGGGGAGCCGGGGTGATCAAAGATCCTCAGATTCACCGCCGGGTGGTTGAGGAGGTGCTCCATGAAGCCCAGCGGGAGGGCTTCCAGATCCAGGGGGTGATGCGCTCTCCTATTCGAGGTGCGGAGGGAAATATTGAATTCCTGGCCTGGCTGGATGTGGATCCGCAGGCGGAGGGGGGAGCAGCCCAGGAGACGTGGATCGAAGGGCTGTTCTGACCTACTGCTGGAGCAGCCTTCTGCCGGGCGGCCATTTTTCATTTTGGCTCCCATCGGGTATACTATTGCCTGCTTATGGATATCAACAGAATTAGAAACTTTTCCATCATTGCCCATATCGACCATGGGAAATCCACCCTGGCGGATCGGCTGCTGCAGATCACCCAGACGGTGGATGACCGGGAAATGGCCGATCAGGTGCTGGACGATATGGATCTGGAGCGCGAAAAAGGGGTGACCATCAAAGCGTCTGCGGTTCAGATGATGTATCAGGCGGAGGATGGATTGCCGTATGAACTCAATTTGATCGACACCCCGGGACATGTCGATTTTGGGTATGAGGTTTCCCGGGCGTTGGAAGCTTGCGAGGGGGCACTGCTGGTCGTCGATGCTGCCCAGGGGATGCAGGCCCAGACTATCGCCAATATGTATGCTGCGTTGGAAGCGGATCTGGAAATCATTCCTATCATTAATAAAATTGACCTGCCAGCAGCCAGACCGGATGAGATCGCCGAAGAGATCGGCTATATGCTGGGCAGCCGTCCGGAGGATATTCTGCGGATTTCTGCCAAGGATGGGGAAAACATTCAGCCTGTGCTCGAGCGCATTGTCCGTGATGTTCCCCCGCCGGAAGCCACCCAGGATGCTCCGCTGAAGGCGCTGATTTTTGATTCCCACTACAACAGTTACAAAGGCGTGATCGCCTATATCCGCATCTTCGACGGCAGCATCTCTGCAGAGGATCAGCTCAGGTTAATGGCTGCCGGTATGGATATAGAACCTTTTGAGCTGGGTATTTTCACGCCGGGGATGAAACCAGTCGATGTGCTTCATCCCGGAGAGGTCGGCTACATCGCTACCGGTCTGAAATCCGTCCACGAATGCCGGGTGGGGGATACCATCACTTATGCCCGAAATCCCGCCGCAGGACCGCTGCCCGGTTACAAACAAGCCAAACCCATGGTTTTTGCCGGCTTCTACCCCCTGGATGATGAGGGTTTTGAGGATCTTCGGGATGCCCTGGAAAAGCTGCAGCTGAATGACGCTGCTTTAGTGTTTGAACCGGAAACGTCCCAGGCACTCAACTTTGGCTTCCGCTGCGGCTTTCTGGGGATGTTTCATATGGAGATCATTCAGGAACGGCTGGAGCGGGAATACGATCTGGACATTATTGCCACCGCTCCATCAGTGAAGTATCAAGTGGTCACCCGGCAGGGCGATCTGCTGGACATTGATTCCCCGGCCGAACTGCCGGATCGGGGGGAGCTGGAAGAAATCCGTGAGCCCTGGATGAAGCTGCAGGTTTTTTCTCCGCTTGACTATTATGGGCCGGTGATGGAGCTGGTGACCACCCGCCGCGGTGAGTATGTCAGCCAGGATTATCCCGCCTCGGATCGAGTACAGCTGAATTTTGAAATTCCGCTTTCGGAGCTGATTGTTGATTTTTTTGATTACCTGAAATCCGCCACCCGCGGCTATGCTTCTATGGACTATTCCTTTGCCGGCTACCGCCCGGGTGATTTGGTCAAGCTGGAGGTGTTGGTTAACGGAGAACCGCTGGAAGGGCTGGCTTCCATCGTTCACCGGGATCAGGCGTACCGAAAAGGGAAAAAACTGGTGGAGCGTTTGAAAAATATCATCCCTCCCCAGCAGTTTGCTGTGCCGGTCCAGGCCTCTGCTGGAGGGCGGATCATCGCCCGCACCGATATCAAAGCCCTCCGCAAGGACGTCACCGCCAAATTATATGGAGGAGATGTCACCCGGAAGAAAAAACTGCTCGCCAATCAAAAAGCGGGTAAGAAGCGGCTGAAGCGGATTGGCGAAGTGGATATTCCCCAGGAAGCTTTTCTGGCAGTGCTGAGGTTAGAAGATGATTAAGCAACAGAAACCCACCAGCCGCCTCCGGCTGATGATCGGGATGTTGATCAGCGCCGCAGCGGTTGTGCTGCTGCTGTGGTTCAGCGACCTGGGGGCCATCCTGGCTTCCCTGCGTCAGCTGAACCCCTGGCTGGTGCTGGGGGTGATTCTGCTGCTGGGGGTCTCCCTGCTCACCCGGGCGGCAGCCTGGCGGACAATTTTGAGGGATAAAATTTCTGTCAAGAAATCTTTTCTGATCCTCAACGCCGGGTATTTCATCAACACCATTTTCCCCTTCCGGGCAGGCGAATTTGCCCGGGCAGTCCTGCTGCTGCCCTCCGGCTTGACATTCTGGGAAGCGTTTCCTTCCGTGGTTGTTGAGCGGATGTTTGATATTGTTTTTGCGGTCGCCTTGTTTTTCATCGGCCTTCCTCATGCCCTGGACTTTCCCGCTGGTGGAGGATATGCTGTTGCCTTACTGGGACTGGTGATGGCTGGGTTTGTGATGCTTTTCCTGGCGGTCCGATATCAGCAGCGGGTGCTGGAGTGGCTGAACGGAGATCAGCTGCCGGCGGAGGGGGTTCGTCTCTGGCTGACCCGGCGTTTGCGCTCGATCCTCTCCGGTTTGTCAATTATCTCCCATCCCCAGCGCTTCGGGCGGGCTTTCTTATGGATGGCCTTGAGCTGGATCATCGCCCTGCTTCTGCAGTATGGGCTGCTTCGGGGCTTTGCACCGCAGGCCCCCCTGGTCTGGGCGGTTTTTGCCATGGGAGCGCTTTCTCTGGGGGTATCCATTCCTTCCTCTCCGGGGAATATTGGAGTGTACGAAGCCAGCCTGACGCTGGCCCTGACAGCGCTGGGGATGGACCGATCCCGGGCTCTGGCCTATGCCCTGACCAGTCATGCCCTCAGTCTGCTGGTGACATTTCTTTTTGGATCCTACACCACGGCCCGGGAGGGACTGGCACTGCGGAAAATACATCAATTGGCTCAGCAAGCTGAACAGGAGAGTGTCTGATGGCAGCACGCTATTTAATCACCGGCGGAGCAGGATTTATCGGGACCAACTATGTCAGCCGTCTGCTCTCCCGCGGAGAGGAAGTCATTATTTATGACAACCTGGCCCGGCCGGGCACGCCGAGAAATATTGCCTGGCTCCAGGAGCAGTATGGGGAAGCGTCCTTTCAGCTGATCACGGGGGATGTTCGCAATTCCCAGGCACTCCAGGAGGCTGCCCGCCAGGTGGAGGTGATCGTCCACCTGGCGGCTCAAGTCGCGGTGACCACTTCGGTCCTGGAACCCCGCAAGGATTTTGAGGTCAACGCGCTGGGGACTCTCAATGTACTGGAAGCCGCCCGAATGTCCGGAAACAACCCGGCAGTACTCTATGCTTCCACGAATAAGGTCTATGGCGAGCTGGAGGATCTCGCGGTAGAGGAGATGGACACCCGGTATGATTTTGCCGATCTGGATCAGGGTGTCACCGAATCCCAGCTGCTCGATTTCCATTCCCCCTATGGATGCTCCAAGGGAGCAGGGGATCAGTATATCCGCGATTACCACCGGATTTTTGATCTGCCCACCGTGGTTTTCCGGCAGAGCTGTATTTATGGACCCCATCAGTTTGGCATAGAGGACCAGGGCTGGGTGGCCTGGTTTGTCATCGCCGCTGTGACCGGGAAACCGATCACCATTTACGGGGATGGCAAGCAGGTCAGGGATTTATTATTTGTTGACGATCTGCTGGATGCCTATGATCAGGCCCTGGAAAATATTGATCAGACAGCAGGTCAAATTTATAATATAGGCGGCGGTAGAGACTTCTCCCTTTCCATCTGGCAAGAGTTTGGCCCCATCCTGGAATCTGAATTGGGAAGTGAGATACCGGTCTCCTGGGAGGATTGGCGTCCCGGAGATCAAAAGGTGTTTTATGCCGACACCCGGAAAGCCGCCCACGATTTCGGCTGGGAGCCGATCACGGATGTAGAGGCAGGCATCCGCCGTCTATTCCATTGGGTGCGGGAGCACCGGGATCTCTTGGATCGGCCTAACGGCTAGACACTGCCTGCTCTCCCGGCCGGAAAATACCATGAAAATATTGACTGTTCTGACCTACTATCGACCTCACACCAGCGGTCTGACCATCTATGTGGAGAGACTGGCCAGTTCGCTGGTGAAGCTGGGACATGAGGTGACAGTGCTTACCTCACAATATGATCCCACCCTTCCCAGGGAAGAGGTCAAAGATGGGGTGAGAATTGTTCGCGCTCCAGCCCTCTTCCGGGTCAGTAAAGGGGTGATCATGCCCACCTTTGGGCTCTTGGCCTGGCGGTTGGTGCTGGATCATGAGGTGATTCATCTTCATCTTCCCCAATTTGATGCGGCCGGGGTGGCTTTTCGAGGCCGTTTCCTGAAGAAACCGACCATCCTTACCTACCACTGCGATTTAAAACTGCCGGAGGGATTCTTCAACCGGGTGGTGAATTTCATTGTTTTACGGATGAACGCCCTGGCAGGTATACTGGCGCACCGGATCGGTGCCTACACGGAAGATTTTGCTGAACACTCTCCCTTTCTGAAGCGGTTCGCCGATAAGGTCCAGGTGATCCTTCCCCCTGTGCGCATTCCTGACCCCGAACCGGGGCAGGCGGCAGCCTTTCAGAAGCAGGTTAATCCCCGCGAGCAGTTCCCGTTAATTGGCATGGCCACCCGGTTTGCTTCCGAGAAAGGGGTAGAAGTGCTGCTCCGGGCCCTTCCTCGCGTGCTGGAATCTTATCCGGATGCCCGGGTGCTTTTTGCCGGAGAATATCAGGATGTGATGGGGGAACAGGCCTATTTTGAGCGCTTAAAAGTGCGCATAGAGGAATATCAATCCCGGGATCAATGGGAGTTTTTGGGCATTCTCCGGCCGGATGAGATGGCGGCTTTTTACCGCAGCTTGGATGTGCTCGTGGTCCCCAGCCTGAATTCGACGGAGACTTTCGGTCTGGTGCAGATTGAAGCCATGATGGAGGGAACCCCCACTGTGGCTTCCAATCTTCCTGGTGTGCGGGTTCCTCCCACCATGACCGGCATGGGTGAAGTCATCCCCATTGGCGATGCCCAGGCCCTGGCAGAGAAGATCATTAATGTGGTTACCCATCCGGAGCGGTATCAAGGGAATCCCCAGGAAATCCGGGAAATTTTTGATCCCCTGCGCAACGCGGAGCAGTATCAGGAACTCTATCTAGAACTGCTGAAGGAGCTGGATTGAAGGACACGTTCAGGGAACAGTTAACATCTATACCGTATTTCCGAGCCTTACTGAGAGCGGTCGAGGCTCGTTTTTATGATGGAATTGAGCTGCCCTCCCCCACCCTGGATCTGGGCTGCGGGGATGGACATTTTGCATCCCTGGCATTTGACCGGCACCTGGATGTGGGCCTGGATCCCTGGCTGGGACCCCTGCAGGAGGTAGCCCATCGGGATGTCTACCGGTTGGTCACTGCCGCTGAGGGTGCTCGGATGCCCTTTCCAGAGGGATATTTTGCCAGTGCGGTGAGCAATTCAGTGCTTGAGCACATCCCGGACGTTGAGGCAGTGCTGAAAGATCTGGCCCGGGTGATGCAGCAAGGGGCCCGGTTTGTTTTCTGTGTCCCCAATCATCGATTTCCGGAGATGCTCTCTGTGGGCAGGATCTTTGATACTCTGAACTTGAAGGGACTGGGCGAGGCCTACCGGCGGTTTTTCAACCGGATCTCCCGGCATCAGCACTGCGATCCCCCGGATGTTTGGCAGAGCCGGCTCCAGAAAAGCGGATTTATCATCGATAGCTGGTGGGATTATTTCTCCCCCGGATCCCTGCGCGTTCTGGAATGGGGTCATTACTTGGGACTGCCTTCCTGGCTGAGCCGGCAGCTTTTTGGCCGCTGGATTCTGGTTGCCAGGGATTGGAATCTGGCCCTGACCAGAAAATTTCTCCAGCCCTATTATTCCCGGAACCCGAAAGACGAGCTGGGAGCGTATACTTTTTATATCACCAGGCGGATTTAGGTCCAACTTTACAGCAAGGTGCAGGTACCCATGGAAGAACCCAGTGTGCTGGATTACATCATTGACAAACTGACCTTCTGGCGCGAGAGCACCCTGGAAATACCGGAAGAGGGATCGCCCCCCCCAGGCTCGTTAGGGCCGAAATCAATCCCCAAGGGGAGCGAATTTCCTCTGGGAAAGATGCTGGGGATTCTGAGCAGTGTCATCTTAGCGCTGCTGGCCCAGCGGGTTCTCGAGCCGCCCACCCGCGCTCCCGCAGCAGGGCTGTTCTTATACACTGCGGCTGCTGCTGTGCTGGTCTACCTGGTGCTGAAAGGCACCTGGAAGGTGGAGCCCCTTTCCCCGGATGATCGGAAAGAGATTTCTTTTCAAGTCCACTGGCACTGGCTGGCAGCGGGCCTGCTGGTGTCCCTGCTGGCCTGGCTGCTGTTCCTGGGCAACCGGTTTACCATTATTAATGTCTCTCTGTGGGGGATGGGATTTGGTTTGATCTGGAAATCCCTCTGGATTCCAGAGAACGGATGGTCGAAGATCCGGGCTGCCTGGGAGAATTTCCGCACCCGGGGCTTGCAGATTTCCTCCTGGAATCTGCTGGTACTGCTGGTATTCATGGTGGCGGCATTTTACCGTTTTTATCGGCTGAGCGATGTCCCCCCGGAAATGTTCAGCGATCATGCGGAAAAACTGATTGATGTCTCCGGTGTGCTGCGGGGTCAGTATCGGATCTTTTTCCCACGCAACACCGGCCGGGAAGCGTTCCAGATGTACCTTACGGCAGGTGTTGCCAGGATTTTTGGTACCGGCATCTCTTTCTTGAGTCTGAAAATTGGTACCTGTCTGGCCGGGTTGTTCACCCTCCCCTTTATCTATTTATTGGGGAAAGAAATCACTGGCAAAGAGGTGGGTCTGCTGGCTATGGGCTTTGCCGGGATTGCCTACTGGCCGAACGTCATTTCCCGAGTCGCCCTGCGTTTTGCCCTGTACCCTTTTTTTGCTGCTCCCCTGATCTACTTCTTGATTCGAGGCTTGAAACGCAAGCGCAGGAATGACTTCCTGCTTGCCGGAGCAGCCCTGGGCTTGGGGCTGCACGGCTACAGCACATTCCGGATTGTTCCCCTGCTGGTGATTGTGATCCTGGGGATTTATGCGCTGCATGCGTCGTCCCGCAGGGACCGGTGGATGGCATTCACCGCGCTGCTTCTGATCGGGTTGATTTCCCTGGTTCTCTTCCTGCCTTTACTGCGCTATGCGCTGGAGAATTATCAGCGCTTTTCCTACCGGATGATGACCAGGCTGTCTGGTGTGGAAGTCCCGCTGCCGGGACCTCCGCTGGAAATCTTTTTCCGGAATCTCGGCAGGGTCCTGGTGATGTTCCAGTGGGATAACGGGGTCATCTGGGTGCACTCTGTCCCCACCAGACCCGCCCTGGACTGGGTCGCGGCCGGGTTGTTCACCCTGGGTGTGATCCTGGTGGTCCTCCGCTATCTCAAAGAACGACATTGGGTGGATCTCACTCTGCTGCTATCCATCCCGGTGCTGCTTCTGCCTTCCGCGCTCTCCCTGGCCTTTCCGCAGGAAAATCCCTCCCTGAACAGAACCGGAGGAGCCCTGATTCCCGTTTTTCTGATCGTGGGGATGATGGGCTATAATCTTATCCGGAATCTGGGCTGGGATTCAATCCGGAAATGGGGACAGGCGGCAGCGCTGCCGGTCCTCCTGCTCCTGGTGCTGCTCAGCGGCATGGCCAATTACCAGCTGGTATTCGATACCTATTACGATAATTTTCGCACCAGTGCCTGGAATACCTCGGAGCTGGGGGAAGTCATCCAGCAGTTTGCTCAGACAGTGGGAGATGCGGATCAGGTCTGGGTGGTGCCATACCCGCACTGGGTAGATACCCGGCTGGTGGGCATCCAGGCGGTCGGTGAGGTGCAGGATTTTGCCTTGGGGCAGGAAGAAATCCCCCAGACGGCTGCAGTACCGGCGCCGAAAATGTTTCTTTACAAACCGGAGGATCAGCAAACAGCCCGGCTGCTGCGGGACCTCTATCCGCAAGGATTTCTTAACCGTTACTCATCCAAAGTACCCTCAAGAGATTTTATGATCTTTACTGTACTGGAATAGCATGAAACTTGTCTTGGAGATGAATGGATCGGTATGAATGATTCCCGAAGGGTAAAGTTATCCTGGCTGACATCCTTCCTGATGCTGCTGTTAATTCTGGCTGCGGGGGCTTATCTGCGAACCGTGGGGCTGGATTGGGACGATGGCCAGCATCTCCATCCCGATGAGCGCTTTTTGACCATGGTGGAATCCAGCCTGGTCCCTGTTTCCAGGCTGGGCGAGTACTTCAATACCGGGAGCTCCACCCTGAATCCGGCCAACCAGGGCCACAGCTTCTTTGTCTACGGCACCCTGCCTATTTTCCTGGTTCGCTACCTTGCGGAGTGGCTGGGCGCGGCCGGCTACGGCAGTGTCTATCTGGTCGGCCGGGGGCTGTCTGCAGCAGTCGATTTACTGACCCTGGTGGTGGTATTCCTGATCGGCAGCCGGCTGCTGGACCGGAGGGCGGGTTTGTTGGCAGCGGCGTTCTCTGCTTTTGCTGTGCTGCAAATTCAGCAGTCTCATTTTTTTACCGTAGACACTTTCCTGACTTTCTTTTCTGTGCTGACGGTTTACTTTGCCGTCGAGGTGGCCGACAGCCCTGTCGGCCAGGCCCGCCTGTCTTCTTTCCTCTGGTTTGGAGCTGCGCTGGGTATGGCCGTGGCTTCGAAAATCTCTGCTGTTCCAGTAGCGCTTACACTTCCGCTGGCGGTGCTGGTCGGGCTCTGGAAGGCCCCAATCCAGCGTGTCAAAGAATATGCTCCCCGGTTGCTGCTGTATCTGGTGCTGGCTGCCCTGGTCAGTTTGCTCACCTTCCGGATCTTCCAGCCCTACGCCTTCCGAGGACCGGGGTTTTTCAATATCCGACTGGACGAAAACTGGGTGGCGGGTCTGAAAGCTCTCCACGCTCAGACGACAGGCGATGTTGATTTCCCGCCTGCGCTGCAGTGGGCCCGACGGCCCCTGTGGTTCTCTTTTCAGAATATGGTGCTCTGGGGGCTGGGCATTCCGCTGGGCGCGATGGCCTGGATCGGCGTTATCTGCATGGGGGTGAAGGTAGTCAACCGGAAAGTTGGCAGCCCCCATCTTGTGGTCTGGAGCTGGACGGCTGGCTATTTCCTCTGGCAGTCTCTGCAGTGGAACAGCACCATGCGCTACCAGCTGCCGATCTACCCCCTGCTGGCGGTGTTTGCCGGCTGGCTGATCATCCACCTCTGGGAAGGAGCGGCCGAAGGTTTGTACCTGCCCCGCTTGGCAGTCCGCTTCAGCCGCCCGACAGCCAGAGTGACGGTGGGGCTGCTGGGCATAATCACCCTGCTGCTGACAGCCGCTTGGGGAGCGGCTTTTTCCCGGATTTACACCACCCCCCACCCCCGGGTGGAAGCGACTCAGTGGATTTTTGAACACATCCCTGGACCGGCAAACCTGATCCTCAATACAGCGGCGGGGCGGTCCCAGCAGCTGCTTGCCTACCCGGAAAATAAAATTATCCAATCCGGAGATCCCTGGGAGGTCATTTTTACCGCTCACCAGAGCGGCACGCTGGAAAGGGTTACCTTTCCAGATCTTCGGGGATCCGGGGGAGAAGATCAGGTCGTCAGCCTGACGGCGGTGATTGCTGAGCAGGCGGGGAGCCGTCTGGTCGCTGCGGGAGGGCAGGTCAGCCTCGAGGATTCCAACGGCGCAGAATGGATCTTTCCTGAACAGGTTCCTCTGGTGGAAGGGCAGACGTATCGGTTTATCCTGGAAGTCAACGATCCGGAGGCGGTGATTTCTCTCCATGCCCTGGGTATTGCCAATGAGAGCTCCTGGGACGATGGGCTGCCGCTGCGTTGGGGTGGTTATGATCCCTTTGCGGGTATCTATCAGGGCGGATTGAACTTTGAAATGTACTGGGATGACAACCCGGAAAAATTGGAGCGCTTCCTGACCACCCTTGATCAGGCCGATTACCTGTTAATCACCTCCAGCCGACAGTGGGCCACCACCACCCGTCTCCCGGAGCGCTACCCGCTGACCACCACCTATTACCGGGAGCTGTTGGGCTGCCCGGCAGAAGTCTCCATTGAGCGCTGCTACAACCTGGCTGGGCCGGGGACTTTCCAGGGGAACCTGGGATTTGAGCTCGTGGAGGTATTCCAATCCAAACCCACACTGGGGCCGATCACCATCAATGATCAATTTGCCGAGGAAGCTTTTACGGTTTATGATCATCCCAAGGTGTTTGTTTTCCAGAAAAGTGAGGCCTTCCAGCTGGATCGAGTGGAAGACATTTTGGGTGGGGTGGATCTATCCAGAGTCATCCACCTCACTCCCAAACAGGCGGATGGGCACCCGGGGAATCTCATGCTCCCCGCGGATCGCCTGGACGAGCAGCGCTCAGGCGGCAGCTGGAGCCAGCTGTTTGACAGAGAGGCTTTCATCAACCGCTCTCAACCCGCCGCGGTGATCATCTGGTATGTATCTGTTTTTGTGATCGGCCTGCTGGTGTATCCGTTAATGCGGGCGGTGCTCGGTGGGTTGGTAGATGGGGGCTACCCGCTGGCAAGGACCTTCGGCCTGCTGCTGCTCTCCTATCTGGTCTGGCTGGCCGGATCGCTGCGAGTACCCTTTCAGCGCCTGACCATCGGCATAGTCCTGCTTTTGATGGCGGCCGCCGGAGGGGCAGCTGCTTATCGGCAGCGCAACGACCTGCAGAAGCTCTGGCGGAAAAGAAAAAAATATTTCTTGATTATCGAAGGCATCGCCCTGGCGATTTTTCTGGTCGGCTTGCTGGTTCGATGGGGAAATCCTGACCTGTGGCACCCCTGGAAAGGTGGGGAAAAGCCGATGGACTTCTCCTATTTCAACGCGGTGCTGAAAAGCACCTCATTTCCCCCCTATGACCCCTGGTTTGCTGGCGGCTATATCAATTATTATTATTATGGTTTTGTGTTGGTGGGCACCCTGGTCAAACTGTTGGGCATAGTGCCGGCGGTAGCTTACAATCTGATTCTCCCCACCCTGCTGATGATGATCGGTCTGGGCGGGTTCTCGCTGGTCTGGAACCTCTTTCAGACGGGGGAGGAAGCCGGCAGGGGAGAACGCCGCCTGCCGTATCTGGCCGGCGGCGCAGGGCTGCTGGGGATGATTGTGCTGGGGAATCTGGGCATCATCCGGATGTTTCTGCAAGGCCTGCAGCGGCTGGCAGCCGGGGGGGTGAGCCTGGACAGTGCCGGCTTTTTCCGGAAGCTGCAGTGGACAATAATCGGGATACCCCGTTTGTTGGGATCAGGTTCATTAGGGTACCGTATTGATGAATGGTATTGGAATCCCAGCCGGGCCATTGGCGCTGAGCACGGCGGCCCCATCACGGAATTTCCCGTGTTCACCTTCCTGTACGGGGATCTGCACGCCCATTTTATCGCCCTTCCCCTGACTCTGCTGGCCCTCGCCTGGGCGGTTTCACTGGTTTTGTCAGGTGTCAACAACAAAGATCAGCGGGTTCCTTTCCTGAAAGTGCTCGCAGTGTCTGCTTTCGGGGGGTTGGCGGTCGGCGTGCTGCGCCCGACCAATACCTGGGATTTTTATCCCTATCTGGCGCTGGGCGTGGTGGCTGTGCTCTTTTTCTGGTGGGCCAGGCGAAAGCAGGGGGAGGCCTTCCCCTGGATCCAGGCAGCTCTCCAGGTGGGCTTGTTTGTCCTGCTGGCCCAGCTGTTATTCCGGCCTTACCTGACCTGGTACGGGCAGGGATATACCAGTGTGAAAGGCTGGTTCGGATCCCGCACACCCTGGAATGATTATTTCGTTCATTGGGGCCTGTTTCTGGGGGTGGTTGTCTCCTGGATGGCCTATGAAACCATTCACTGGATGGCCCACACCCCGGTTTCCGCGCTGCGGAAATTGAAGGAGGTCAGGGAGTTGATCGTGGCTTTACTATTGCTGATGCTGGCCACCATGATCAGTCAGGGAATTTATCTTGAGAACGGGTTCATGTTCCGGTCTGTGAAGGTGATCGGGGCCGGCGTGCACATCATCTGGTTCGTGCTGCCCTTGATGGTCTGGGCAGCGGTTCTGCTCTTCCGTCCCGGGACGCCGCTGAGCAAGCAGATTGTGCTTTTCCTGACTGGCACAGCGCTTGCCCTGACCCTGATGGTGGAGCTGATCTATATTGAAGGGGACATCGGTCGGATGAATACCGTGTTCAAGTTTTACCTGCAGGCCTGGACATTGTTCGCCATCAGCGCTGCAGCGGCCTTTGGCTGGCTGGTGAGATCATTTTCGAGATGGCCGGTCCGGCTGAAGCGGCTCTGGCAGATTGGCTTTATCATCCTGCTGACCGGGGCAGCTCTATACCCCCTGCTGGGGGGAATTGCCAAAATAAAAGACCGCATGGCCCCCGACGCTCCCCACACCTTGAATGGGATGACCTTTATGGACTATGCCAGCTACACGGATCTCAACACCGTTATGGATCTTTCCCAGGATTACCGGGCTATCCGCTGGCTGCAGGAAAATATCTCTGGATCGCCGGTGATCATCGAGGCCAACCAGGTGGAATATCATTGGGGAACCCGCTATACCGTGTATACCGGTCTGCCCGGCGTAGTTGGCTGGAACTGGCACCAACGGCAGCAGCGGACGATTGTTCCTCATGATTGGGTTTTTGAGCGGGTGGAGGATGTCAATACATTTTATGATACAACTGATCTGGGATTCACGCGTGAGGTCCTGGATCGCTATCAGGTGGAATACTTTGTGGTGGGTCAGCTGGAAAGAGCGAAATACGACCCGGAGGGGTTGGAGAAATTCCCTGCAGCGGAGGGTGTGCTCTGGAACCGCATCTATGAGGACCGGGAGACGGTGATCTATCAGGTGGCAGACGGGTCACTCTCCCAAGAATAGGCAGCGATGTTAACAGCTTTTCTCTGGTATCTGATTGCACTGGGAGTAGGGTGGGTGAGTGTCCCGCTGCTTTTCCGGCTGCTGCCAACCCTTGCTGACCGAGGCTACAGCTTCTCACGGATCTTTGGGCTGTTGGCCTGGGGCTATCTCTACTGGATCCTGGGCCGTCTTGGGTTCTCCCGTAACAGCCCGGGAGGCCTGCTGTTTTGTCTGGCTGTGCTGGTGGGACTGGCCGTTTTTTCTCTCCGGCGGGGGAGAGCAGCGCAGCTCGCCAGCTGGCTGAAGGAGAATTTCCGCCTGATCCTGATGGTAGAAGCCCTCTTTCTGGCGGCTTTTGCCGGCTGGGCGCTGGTGCGGAGTTTGAATCCTGAGATCGTTGGCACCGAGAAACCCATGGAGCTGGCTTTCATTAATGCCATTCTTCGCTCCAAAACATTTCCCCCGCATGACCCCTGGCTCTCCGGGTATGCGATCTCCTATTACTACCTGGGCTTCATCCTTGTTGCCATGCTGGCCAAACTGACCGGAACGATCGGCAGTGTGGCCTTCAACCTGGGAATCTCCCTGACTTTTGCCCTTTCCGCGGTGGGTGCATTTGGCGTGGTTTTTAATCTGCTGGCCGCCCAAAAGAAACGAGCTCGTAGTCCGCTATTCCCGGCGCTGCTGGGCCCCTTTTTCACCCTGATCGTCAGCAACTGGGAGGGTTTTCTGCATTACCTGCATGCCCAGGGAATCTTCTGGAGAAGAAATGCCCAGGGGGAGATGGTCTCCCGGTTCTGGCGGTGGATGGACATTCAAAACCTGGTCGCTCCTCCTCAGGGGTCATCTTTCGGCCACTGGTGGTGGTGGCGGGCTTCCCGGGTAATAAAAGATTATGACCTTTCCGGCTACGGCAGGGAGCTGGGCAGGGAAGTGATCAGTGAATTTCCCTTTTTCTCTTATCTGCTGGCGGACCTGCATCCCCACGTGCTGGCCATGCCTTTTGTCTTTCTGATTCTGGGTTTTGGTCTGGAATTATTCCTCAAACCGCGAGAAGGCTCCTTCCGGATTCCGCGTCTGGGCAGGATCCACCTTTCTCCGGGCACATTCCTGACCGCTGCCTGGCTGGCAGGCAGCATGGCCTTCTTGAACACCTGGAATTTCCCCATGTATGTGGCCCTGCTGGCCGGCACATATGCTCTGCGCCTCCGTCGGGAGCATGCGGATCGCTCTCTGGGCAGCACGCTGCTGGATTTTCTGGTCATGGGCGCACTTCTGGGGCTGGTTGGAGGACTGCTGTTTCTGCCCTTTTACATCGGATTTGACAGTCAGGCCGGGGGGATTATCCCCAACCTGGTCTTTGTCACTGCTGGACGCCAGTTCTGGGTGATGTTCGGTCCGCTGCTGGTTCCCCTGTTGGGATATCTCGGCATCAGGCTCTGGGAAAGAAGAGCAGCAGCCAAACTCGGTCAGGCTGCGGGGCTGACCCTGGGGCTTTTGCTGCTGCTGCTGGGGTTTCTGTTGATCATGATCGCGCTGATGCCGTTGCTGCCGATTTCTATCGGCCCCTGGATCATCGGTGAGGGATTTAATCTGTCCTATTATTTGAGCCTGATCGGCGGAAGCAGCCTGGGGGAAGCCGTCACCACCGGGTTATTCCGACGGGTTCTCCATCCCGGCACCTGGCTGACCCTGGCGCTGGTTTCCCTGCTCAGCCTGGCCCTGCTGCTACCCCGACGCAGAGCAGAGCAGGAGCCGAGCCCCGGGGAAAAAGCGGACCAGTTCAGTCTCATATTGGTTTTCAGTGGGATGGTGCTTGTCCTGGTTCCTGAATTTGTTTATCTGCGGGACCTGTTTGGATACCGGATCAATACTGTATTTAAGTTTTATTACCAAACCTGGCTGATCTGGAGTGTGGCAGCCGCCTACGGGACGGTGATCATCTTTCAGAAACTGCGCCCGCCGGTAAGGTTCCTGCTGCAGGTGCTGGTCTTGATCTCTCTGGCCATGGCGTTATTCTATCCCGTCCTCAGCCTGCCGGATAAAACCAACAACTTCCAGCGGGAGGGTGGGCCGACCCTCGATGGGGGAGCGTTTTTCAATGATTTTTACAGTGCAGACGCCCAGGCGGCCCGCTGGCTGCGAGAACAGCCTTTCGGGGTGATCGCGGAAGCTGTGGGCGGGAGCTATTCCACTGCGCATGCCCGCATGTCCACTTACACTGGGTTCCCCACTGTGCTGGGCTGGGATTTTCATGAAGTGCAGTGGCGGGGCGGCAGTGAATTGGTTGACCCCAGAAGGAATGATATTGCCGAGCTGTACTGCACGCACAGCTGGCAGACGGCAAAGTCCGTGCTGGACCGCTACCAGATCCGCTACCTGGTGGTCGGAGAAGTTGAGCGCAGTACCTACAGTCCAGGCTCCCAGACCTGCCCCAATGGGTTGAATGAGGAAAAATTTTCCGAGCTGATGGAGGTTCTTTTTCAGAACCAGGGCGTGACCATTTATGGGTATCAACCTGCGGATATCCCCAATCAGGATGTCCCGGTCCGGTCTGAGTAAGAAGGAGCTGTATTAAGAAGGGTACGCTGGCCATGAAAACAAATCTAAGAATTTCTACAGAAAGGCTGCTCTATGCTGGGATTTTTCTGACGGCACTGCTGCTGCGGCTGCTGCTGTTAAACAGAACTGCCTTGCTGGAAAGCGAAGCTGCCTGGGCACTGCAGGCCTGGGAGATCGCTCAGCAGGGTGCCCCACTGCTGGGATCTCAGGTAGGGTATCTGGCGCTGACCGGGATGACATTTTCGGTGCTGGAGAGCAGCACTTTCCTGGCACGATTCTGGCCTGCTGTGCTGGGAAGCCTGATCATCTGGCTGCCCTACCTGCTGCGGGAGCGGCTGGGGAATACTGCCGCCCTGACAGCCGCCCTGGGCCTGGCGGTGGACCCCGGACTGGTGATCACCTCCCGACTGGCTGGTGGACCGGTGCTTGCTGTGGTGTTTTTCCTCTTTGCTGCGGCCTGCTTTGACGGCGGGAAATCCGCCTGGTTCATCTTCCTGACGGTTGCTGCCCTGTTTTCCGGTCCTGCTCTGTGGACCGGTGCGCTGCTGATTGCTCTCGCTGTGCTGATCGGGAATTCCCTGGATTTACTTCAGCTCGGGCCTTATCTGGAGAAACGCTGGCTGAATCTGCGGGGGGCCGTGCGGTCTGACCCCCTCCGGCAGCTATTGCTCCCCCTGGCTGCAGCCCTGGTCTTGGGGAGCGGCTTCCTGCGCCAACCTACCGGGTTGACGGTCTGGGCGGACAGCCTGATTGAATTTCTCACCAGCTGGGTTTCCGATTCTCAAATGGCAGTCGGTGTGATCCCGGTTTTGCTGATCTTCTCCTTTCCTTTCGGGTTGGTATACGGCCTGGCGAATATGATCCAGGGTTGGCTGGCTGAAGACCATCTCTCCAGGTTTTTAAGCGTTTGGTTTGGGGTGGGGCTGCTGTATCTGGTGGTCTATCCGGGCCGCCAGCCCGGGGATCTGATCTGGATTTTGATCCCACTCTGGCTGGCCGCCGGAAAATCGGCTGCCCGGTATCTGCTCCGGGAAACACCGTTGCTGATCAGCTGGGTGTTCGCCGGTTTTATTCTGGCCCTTCTGACCATGAATTGGTTAATTCTTCTGGGGGGGACCTATCGGCCGGCAGGCGATCAGTTCCTGTTGCGGCAGGGCGTCGTGGTGTTAATTTCGCTGCTGTTGATGGGAATCTCAGCCCTGATCGTCATTCTGGGGTGGTCCTGGAAGCAGGCCAGGGCAGGTCTTTACATCGGCATCAGCGCCGGTCTGCTTCTCTATGGTGCATCCTCCCTGGTGCAGGGAGCGTACTTGAAAGCGGGAGACCCTCGGTCGCTGTGGATTTCCTCCCCTGGGGCAGGGCAGTATACCTGGCTGCGAGATACCCTTGAAGAGGTCAGCGTGGCCAAGACCGGCCGCCGGGACAGCATCGATGGTGCTGTTTATGGGGGTCGCGATGCCCTGAAATGGCAGCTGCGGCACTTTTCCGGGATTGATTTTTTCCCCCGGGGAGGGGAAGTGACCTTCCCGTCCGTGGTCATCACCGATCTTGAATCCATCCCCCCCCAGGTTCCCGATCTCTACTGGGGTCAGGATTTCCCTGCAGCCGTCTATCCGGCCTGGTCAGGAATTTTGCCTCCGGAGTTCATTCGCTGGGCTGCCTTTCGGGAAGGACCGGTGGAATCCTATCCGGTGATCCTCTGGGTGCGGGAGGATTCCCTGCCCTGGCAGGAAGCCAACCCACAGCAGTAAGTGACCTGCTTCCCGGAGGAACAGCCGGATTTTATTCTGATCCGCTGCAGGCGGAAAACGAGGAGATAGCATGGACGTCCCAGATACAGTGGCAATTGATGGCCCGGCTGCTTCCGGAAAAACCACCATTGCCAATCAGCTGGCGGAGGATTGGGGGTATTTGTTTTTTGATACCGGGGTGATGTACCGGGCTGTGACCTGGATTGCCATTCGAGATGGCCTATCGACCAAGGATGAAACCAGGGTGACCAAACTGGCGGAGCAGGTGCAGATTGATGTCAAGCCCCCCTCAAAGGATGACGGCCGTGATTACGATGTGCTGGTCGATGGAGAGGACGTCACCTGGGAGATCAGAAAACCCCAGGTCGATTCCAAAGTCTCCAGAGTGTCCGCGTATCCCGGGGTCAGGGCGGCGCTGACCCGTCAACAGCGGCGCATCGGATTGCGGGGAAGAGTGATTATGGTCGGCAGGGATATCGGGACGGTTGTGCTTCCGGAAGCGGACTTGAAAATATATTTAGACGCCTCGGTCGAAGAGCGTGCCAGGCGGCGCTATCTTCAGCGGCGGGAAAGAGGGGAGAAAGTGGACTTCGCCAAAATTTTGAAAACCCTGCGCAAGCGCGATAAAATTGATTCCACCAGAGAGGTTGCACCTTTGAAAGCAGCTGCTGACGCAGTCATTATCAATACCGATAATTTGAGCGTTCCCGAAGTGGTTCAACGGATTAAGGATCGCGCTGCCCGATGACCGGTTTAAATGCTATGAACTCTACTCCCTATTCCGTTCCTCTATTCAATCAGATCAGCCGGCGGATCATGAGGCCCCTGTTCCGGGCCGCCTTCCATCTGCTGGGAGATGTTGAGCTTCACGGATTGGAGCACATCCCGGAGGAACAGAGCTACGTGATTGCCATCAATCATATCTCCCTGCTGGAAGTGCCCTTTATGGCAGCCTTCTGGCCGACTGTGGTGGAAATGATCGGTGCTGCAGATGTTTGGAGCCGACCCGGCCAATCGATCATCGTCCGGCTTTACCGGGGAATCCAGGTCAGACGGGGGGAATTTGATCGGAAGGTTTTCCGGGAGGCGGAGAGCGTGCTGGCAGCGGGAAGACCGCTGCTGATTGCACCGGAAGGCGGACGCTCCCACACCCCCGGCATGCGCAGAGGAAAACCTGGGGTGGCTTACATCGTAGATAATGCCGATGTGCCGGTGCTGCCGGTGGGCATTTACGGCAGCACGGAGGAATTTCTCAGACAGGCTGCCAAATTTCAAAACCCACCTCTGCGGATGTTGATCGGGGAACCCTTCCAGCTGCCCAAGATTTCCGGCAGAGGCAGACAGCGGCGGGCGATGAGGCAGCGCAACGCTGATTTGATTATGGCACATATCGCTGCCCTGCTTCCCGAAGAGTACCGGGGTGTTTACCAGGAGTATCAAAACATTCTCGCCGGAGATCTGTCAAGTCTGCCGGAAGAGGACAGCTGAGGCCGCTTTCCTCCTCTCCAGACTGACCCGCCGCTGGGGGATACCATGCTATAATCCAGATGGAATCCCAATCTTTCAGCAAGCGCCCAGCGATGAAATGATGCCTTTCATTTTCAGTTTATTTAACAAACCCGCTTACCTGATCTGGCCGGTTGATTGGCTGGGGATTTCTGTGCTGGTCCTGCTGGCGGGGTTTGTGATCTGGGGGAATTGGCAGTGGCGGGAGTATCAGCGCGATTTGAGAGAGCGGGAGTGGTTTATGTTCGGGGTCCTGCTCACTTTAACACCGGCAGCTGCCCTGATCCTGGGGGTCCGCGTTCCCCAGTGGGGAGCTATCCCCTTACCGAATATGAGTCTGGAACCAACTGGAGGGGCCCTGATGCTGCTGGCCGCTCTGCCTGCCGTGCTCGGCGGGTGGATGCTGGGTCCAATGAATGCCTCGGCTCTGGGGTTTGTGGCCGGGGTCTGTCTGGCCTACTGGGACACCCATTCCCCTTTTACAGCATTGGAATTCACCATTCTGGCCATGTTAGTTTCGGTGGCCATCCGTCAGCGCTATCGGACAATTGTCTTTGGGATCCTCCGGAGACCCTTTCTGGCCACCCTGCTGTTAATCCTGGTTCATTATCTGCTCTACATTCTGAACGCTTTCGCCTGGGCATCCGGTTCCATTGTGGAAAACCTGGACTTTGCGATTTCCAATTCCCGAACTGCCGTCACTGCTGTTGGCGGCAGTTTTGCCGCAGCGGGGTTAATCACTGAATTTGTGGTGGTGGCTTTTCCCAGGGCGGATGGGGTGCGCCGAAAGCTGATTCCCTCTCCAGCGGAAACAAGTCTGAAAATCCGGTTTTTTAACTATGTATCCTGGTTGACACTGGCCCTGGTGGTGGTGCTGCTGGTGGTGAACTGGTTCATTGCCGGAAATTCCGCCGAACAGATGGTACGGAGCCAGATGGAAAATATTGCCCGGACAACGACAAATGAAATTCCCTTTTTCTTTAACACCGGGCAGAGCCTGATCAGCCAGTATGCCAAGGACCTTTCCGGACAGCTGGAAGGGTCAGAAGCCAGGGAGGAAATCCTGCAAAGGAGCTTCCAGTCGATCCCCTTCTACTCACAGCTGATCCTGTTTGACGCCGAGAAAACCCAGCTCAGCTCCTATCCGGGGCAGGGCTATGACCTGCTCACGGTCTCCACCGAAATGCAGGCCGGGCTATCCTCAGCGATCAATGGGGTTCCGGTTCAGGTTTACGTGATCCCGCCGGGAGACACTGAAAGTGGTTCCCTGATCAGCTTTGTGGGCAGCATTCCGGGAGAGGATGGACAGCCGGAAGGGGTGCTGCTGGGCGTGGCTGACCTGCTTTCCAACCCCTTTACACAACCGGTGCTGAGTGATTTGGAAGGGATTGAGGATTTGGGCGGGGTGGGATACCTGCTGGATGAACAGGGGCGGGTGCTCTATTCCACTCAGGGAGGGGGGTACGGCGGTTTCCTGCCTGGATTTGACTACAGTATGCAGGATTCGTTCTCGAAGCGGACGACTGCGGACGGCACCCGCCAGCTGGTGTATATCCGCTCAGCGCTGGGGCGTCCCTGGACGGTGATGCTGACCATCCCAGCCGTCCGGGCCCAGCAGCTGGCCCTGGATCTGGCGGCCCCGCTTTCCGGGGTGGTGCTTCTGATTGCCGTGATCACCATGGCTGCCATGTATGTTGGCTTGAGCAGCGTGGCAGATTCCCTGCATGTGCTGACTGAAGAGGCTGACCGCATTACCAGAGGGGAGTTGGACCATCCCCTGGAGATGACCCGCCGGGTTGATGAAGTCGGACGGCTGCGCCGGGCCTTTGAGAAAATGCGCCGGAGCTTGAAAAGCCGCATGCAGGAACTCAACCGACTGTTGAATGTCAGTCAGGGGGTTGCCAGCTCGCTGGAAATGCGTGATGCTGTTCAGACGATTCTGTCCTCCGCGTTAGAACTCGGAGCCAGCTCGGCCCGGATTGTGCTCGAAGCCGACCTTATTCCAGAGCAATTTCCTTCCCCGGGTCAATCCAGCAGCCTTGGTGCGGGAGGGCATACGGAGAAGTATGCTTTCCTGGATAAGCAGATTCGAGACTTAGCCCGCTCCCGCTCGCCGGTGGTGGTCGCCAATCCCTCCCGGATGCCTTTACTCGATGTGGAAGAGGAGGAACGGCTCCCGGGTGCCGTGCTGGCCGTCGCGCTGCAGCAGGAACAGCAGTATTATGGCGTGCTCTGGCTGGCCTATGAGGAACCTCACAGCTTTCCAGACAGCGAGGTCCGCTTTCTGGTCACCCTGGCCGGTCAGGCTGCCCTGGCTGCTTCCAATTCCCGCCTGTTCAAGCGGGCGGAGCTGGGCCGGCAGCGCTTGGCTTCAATCCTGGCTTCCACCCCAGATCCCATCCTGGTCACCGATCACCACGGCCGGCTGCTGCTTTGTAATCCCATCGCTGAAAAGCTGATTGAACTGCCGGAGGACGGCGGCGTGGGCAGTAAGATCGCTGAGCTGATTGACCAGCAGGAGCTGCTGAAACTGCTGCAGGATGCGCCTCCTGAAGGAGATTCCCGGGAAATCCAGCTGGCGGACCAGCGGATCTTCCTGGCGACGGTATCCCCGGTGATCGCAGAGCAGGAACAGCTCGGCCGGGTGTGCGTGCTGCGGGACATCACCCATCTCAAAGAGATGGATGAGCTTAAGTCCGATTTCGTTTCTACTGTCAGTCATGATCTGCGCTCTCCCTTGACTTTGATGAGAGGCTACGCCACCATGCTGGAAATGGTCGGGGAGCTGAATGAGCAGCAGCAGAATTATGTTCATAAGATCATCACCGGCGTAGAGAGCATGTCCCACCTGGTGCAGAATCTGCTCGATCTGGGACGGATCGAAGCGGAGGTGGGTTTAAAGCTGGATATGGTCTCGGCGCCGGATATCGTTTCCGAAGTGGCGGAAGCCTATAAGGTGCGGGCCAATCAGAAGAAGGTGCAGATTCATATTGAACCGCCAGCCCAGACTATCCCCTTCATCTCCGCGGATAAAGCGCTGCTTTCCCAGGCTCTGCGCAATTTGATCGATAATGCCATTAATTTCAACACGACGGATGGGGATGTCTGGATCCACTACTATCTGGAAAGCGGCACAATTATTTTCGAGGTGGAAGATACCGGCATCGGCATTTCCCCTGTCGACCAGCAGCGTTTGTTCGAAAAATTTTACCGGGTGGAGAGCCGTGAGAAGGATAAACAGCAGGGGACGGGCTTAGGACTGGCGATCGTCAGATCGATTGCAGAAAGACATGGCGGCGAGGCCTGGATGGAAAGTAAGCTGGGGCAGGGGAGCACGTTTTATCTGTCCATCCCCATTCGGCAGCCGGAGAAAAAAGCGCCATCTGACGAGCAGGGAGAGACCTGATCCGCTGCTATGGTCAAACCCGGAAAGGTATGATACACTGAGCTCGGTCCGAAAAAATCGGGGGGGGACATTTACGCCTGGTGCAGCGGGGGAAGGAAGGAAACAGCGGCATCGGTCTTGACGATAGAGGGGCCGCCCTGTATAATAGTAAGTTGCATGTTAAATAGACAACACTTACCAGAGTCGCGAGCGCTTTAGAGCAGTCTCTCAAGCGCTGGCTTTTGTGCGTATATTGGATAGACCATCTCTTCTGTCTGGCGGTGTCCTGATTAACGACAAACGCTCCACCTGCAGTTCAGTTCTCTACAAAAGCGATCAAGCCGCTTGAGTCGAACATCCTGGGTGGAAGGATGTTCAACTGATGATTAATGGGAGCACAGGCTGGATTTAATCACGGGATTTTTGAGAGCAAGACAGCCCCAAGAATCCGGGCAGGGAAGAATGAGATCCGTGGAAAGGGATGATTACTAACTTTCAGGAGGCATTTGCGTGAAAACTAAGGGGTTGAAAAAGCTTCGTATTGGTTTGGCGTCACCGGAAGTGATTAAGAGTTGGTCCTATGGGGAGGTGCTGGAACCAGAAACGATTAACTACCGCCGCCTGCGCCCGGAGAAAGACGGATTGTTCTGTGAGGCCATATTCGGGCCGACCAGGGATTATCAGTGTCACTGTGGTAAATATAAAAACATTCGTTATAAGGGCATAGTCTGTGATAAATGCGGTGTCGAAGTCACCCGATCCTCGGTGCGTCGAGAGCGGATGGGCCACATTGCGCTGGCCGCGCCAGTAGCCCACCTGTGGTTTACCCGAAGAATCCCGTCCATCCTGGGCAGGCTGCTGGATATGTCCCGCCGGGATCTGGACCGGGTGCTGTATTTTGCCCAGTATATTGTCACCTACGTTGACGAGGACGGCCGGAAAAAGGCCCTGGAGGGTCTGGAAACCCGCTTCACATCTGATGAGGGAGAGATCGGCGAGGATATTAGCGAAGCCATCAAAGCCAAAGAGGAGCAGCGGGAAGAAAAACTGGCCGAACTGGAAGAAAAGCAGACCGAACTGAAAGCCCGCTTTGATGAACAGATTGCCGAAGAGCTGGATCCGGTGATCAAACACGGCCAGCAGCTGGAACAAACCCTGAGGGACAGTGTGGGCGAGGACGCCAAAGCAAAGATTGTCTTCCCGGAGACGGATGAGGTCATTGTCAAGAAGGGCGAGGAGATTTCCAATGATCACATCTCAAAAATTCAGGAAGTGGTCACCCAGCGGCTGAACGAAATTGAAGCCAGCCTGCAGGAGGAAAAGGACAACCAGCTGGAGCTCATCAAGCTGGATATCGCCCGGGTCCGGGCGGAAACTACCCAGGAGATCGCCAAGCTGCGGGAGAACCTGGATGATGCGCTTGATGCGGCGCAGTCCGAGTATAAACAACTTCGCGAGGAACTGCTCAACCTGCAGCCTCTGACCTTCCTGGGAGAGGTGGAATACCGGGAGCTGCGCAACCGCTGGGGCCAGATTTTTCAGGCAGAAATGGGGGCGGAAGCTTTCTTTGATATTCTCAAACGCCTTGATCTGGATGCCCTGTCCGAGGAACTCTGGAAGGAAATCAAGACCACCGGCAGCAAGCAGAAACGGAAGAAAGCGACCAAACGGCTGAAAGTGGTGGATGCCTTCCGCAACACCGAGAATAAACCGGAATGGATGATCCTCACCGTTCTGCCGGTGATTCCGCCGGATCTGCGGCCGATGGTCCAGCTGGACGGGGGTCGCTTTGCTACCTCAGACCTCAACGATCTCTACCGAAGGGTGATTAACCGCAACAACCGGCTCAAGCGGCTGCTGGAGCTGGGCGCCCCGGATGTGATCGTTCGCAACGAGAAGCGCATGCTTCAGGAAGCGGTGGACTCTCTGATCGACAATTCCCAGCGCGGAAAAGCGCTCTCCAGGCGGGGTCGACGGGAGCTGAAATCGCTCAGCGACATGCTGAAAGGGAAGAAGGGACGCTTCCGCCGCAACCTGCTTGGCAAGCGGGTGGATTACTCCGGCCGCTCGGTAATTGTCTCCGGACCCAAGCTGGAAATGTCCCAGTGCGGGCTCCCCAAAAAGATGGCCCTGGAGCTCTACCGGCCCTTTGTGATTGCCATCCTGGTCAAACGTGGGTACGCTACCAATGTCAAAGGCGCCAAGCGCCTGATCGAACGCAACCGTCCGGAAGTATGGGAAGCGCTTGATGAAGCCATTAAACATCGGCCGGTGCTGCTCAACCGGGCGCCCACCCTGCACCGTTTGGGAATTCAGGCCTTTGAACCCCAGTTGATTGAGGGCAGCGCCATTCAGCTGCACCCGCTGGTCTGCCCGGCATTTAATGCCGACTTCGACGGAGACCAGATGGCTGTGCATGTCCCCCTTTCCGAGAAGGCGGTGAAGGAAGCCCGGGAGCTGATGCTCTCAACGAACAACCTGCTTAAACCTGCCAATGGAGAACCGATCATCGCCCCCTCTAAGGACATGGTGATGGGCGTTTATTATCTCACCAGGGAGGATGAACGCTCCTACCCCGGGGATGGACGCACGTTCTCCAGTATTGAGGAAGTGGAAACCGCCTATACGCTCGATCAGGTCAAGGTTCCCACCAAGATCAAGCTGCTGGTCACCACCTGGTACGATGAGGATGGTGAACGCATGGATGAGCCCGAAGACCGTGTGGTGGAAACCACCGTCGGGCGGGCGTTGTTCAATCAGGAGCTTCCTCCAGAAGTGCAGTTTGTCAACTTTTCTCTGGTCAAGAACGATGTCAAGGAACTGATCTCCGAGATCTACGAATACTGCGACAATGAAACCACCACCCGATCTGCTGACCGCATCAAGGATCTGGGCTTCCACTACGCCACCAAATCCGGTTATTCGATTGCGGTGGCAGACTTGATGATTCCTCCGGAGAAGGAAGCCATTGTCCAGGAGGCTCTGGAACGGGTGCGGGAAGTGGAGCGCAGCTTCCGCCGCGGTCTGCTGACCGAACAGGAGCAGGATGAGCGGGTGATCGATATCTGGCAGAAGACCACCTCCCAGGTGGGCGATGCCGTTAAGGAAAATATGGATCCGCACGGTAATATGGCGGTGATGGCGGTCTCGGGGGCTACCAAAGGCGGCTTCGGTCCGGTCTCGCAGCTGGCTGGGATGCGTGGTTTGATGGCTGACCCATCGGGACAGATCATCCCGCTGCCCATCCGCTCCAGCTTCCGTGAAGGTCTCTCCGCGCTGGAATACTTTATCTCCAGCCACGGCGCCCGCAAGGGGCTGGCCGATACCGCGCTGCGCACTGCCGACGCTGGGTACCTGACCCGTCGTCTGGTTGATGTTTCTCAGGATGCCATCATTAACGCTGACGACTGCGGTACCGAGGATTCCATTGAACTGGATCGCGACGAGGATATTGCCGGTCAGACTTTGAAGGATCGGATATTCAGCCGGGTGCTGGCGGAACATGTCGTGGATGAAGAGACCGGAGAAATACTCTATGAGAAGGGCACCCTGGTCACCAGGGATATCGCCCGGAAAATCCAGCGTTCCAATGTTCAATCGCTTCGGGTTTATTCCCCGCTGACCTGTAAACTGGAGCACGGACTTTGTGCCAAGTGCTACGGCCTGGATTTGGGACGGGGGGAACCTGTCAAGCTGGGTTCCACAGTGGGCATTGTCGCTGCCCAATCCATTGGCGAACCGGGCACACAGCTGACGCTGCGGACCTTCCACACCGGAGGTGTGGCGGCAGCCAGTGATATCACCACCGGTTTGCCCCGCGTTGAGGAGCTTTTTGAGGCCCGCAAGGCCCCGAAAGGGGAGGCTGTGCTGACGGAGATTGCCGGCACGGTGAGCATCGAAAAATCCGATAAATACAGTGATATGCGCGTGGTCCGGGTGATCCACAGCGAGATGGCCAGCGACAGCTACGAGATCCCTAAGAAGTACAAAAAGAAGGTCAAAGAAGAGGATGAAGTGGAAGCCGGAGATGTGCTGGCTGCAGAGGATGATGACAACCAGCTGGTCGCCGAAAGCGACGGCCGGGTGCGCTTTGAGGATGGCAAGATTATCGTCTCCTATGAGGTTCAGGATGAGCGCTATTACGAAATCCCCAGCAATGCCCGGCTGGCAGTGGATGACGGAGAAAAAGTGGAGCCGGCTCAGCCGCTGACTGAAGGGTCTCTGAATACGCACGACATCCTGCGCATCAGCGGTCGGAAAGCCTGCCAGCAGTATATGCTTTCGGAAGTGCAGAAAGTTTATCGATCACAGGGTCAGAACATTCACGACAAGCACTTTGAGATTGTGATTGCCAAGATGATGTCCAAGGTCAATGTGATCGATTCCGGGGATTCTGAAATTCTACCCCGGGAGCTGGCTAACCGCATTGCTGTGATGCGAAAGAATGAGGAGCTGCTGTCTGAAGGAAAGCGGCCGATCAAGTTTAATGATGTGCTGCTGGGAATCACCAAAGCAGCCCTCAATACAGAGTCATTCCTCTCCGCGGCCTCTTTCCAGCACACCATCAAAATCCTTACCCAGGCGGCTGTGGATCGGGCGGAAGACCCGCTCTATGGGTTGAAAGAAAACGTGATTATTGGCAAGCTGATCCCCGCCGGCACCGGTTTTAGACAGGGGCCGTTTGCTCCCCAGCAGGAATCTGAGGATGAGGAGGCAGCCCCTCCGGTTGTGGCAGCGGAGGCCGGTCTGGATCTGGGAGGGGACGGCCAGGAACCAGAAGAGCAGCCGGAAGGTGAGGTGGTGACTGAGTAGGGCCACTCGTTTCGATAGAGAATAATAAACCAGCGGCACCTGATGCCGCTGGTTTTTTTTAATTCCTCCCCCGCGGGGGGAGCTCCGGAGGGGGGGTAAGAATTCGTGATATAATCCTCATCGGCTAGATCCCTTAGAATTGACGACCAAGCCGCAGCCGACGGAATACGATCTGTGGGAAACTTCTCCAACCGTATTCCGTGTTGTGTTGTATTGTGGAGGACGATATGGAAGCAGAAACGGTCCAGTATATTGACATTGATGATGAGATGCAGCAGTCCTACCTGGATTACGCTATGAGCGTAATTGTCTCCAGGGCGCTGCCGGATGCCCGCGACGGGCTGAAACCCGTACACCGGCGCATTCTTTATGCCATGAATGATATGAGCATGGACCCGGAAAGCAGTTATAAAAAATCTGCCCGGATTGTCGGAGAAGTGCTGGGAAAATACCACCCCCATGGGGATATGGCTGTGTATGATTCTATGGCCCGCATGGCACAGGATTTTTCCATGCGCTATCCCCTGGTGGACGGCCAGGGTAACTATGGATCCATTGATGGAGATTCCCCGGCGGCCATGCGCTACACTGAAGCGCGCATGGCCTCCCTGGCCACCCTGATGCTGGAGGATCTTCAAAAAGAAACCGTTGAGTTCCGGGATAATTTTGATGGCACGCTGCAAGAACCAGCCGTCCTGCCCTCCGCTCTCCCCAATCTCCTGGTCAACGGCGTTACCGGGATTGCAGTTGGGATGTCCACCAGCATTCCCCCCCATAACCTCGGCGAGGTGGTGGATGCTCTGGTATTCATGCTGGAGGGCTGGAAAAATCTTGACAAAATCACAGTGGAGGAGTTAACCCAGTTCATTCAGGGGCCGGATTTCCCCACCGGCGGGGTGATCATTCAGGATCAGCGCCGCAGCGGCTTGAAAAGCGCCTACGGCAGTGGAAGGGGAAAAATTCGCGTCCGGGCCAAAGCCATCGTTGAGGAAATGTCCCGCGGCAGACACCGCATTGTGATCACCGAGATTCCTTATATGACCAAAAAGGTGACCGTGCTGGAACGCATCGCTAAACTGGTCCGCAATGAGGACCTGGAAGGGATTGTTGATCTGCGCGATGAGTCTGACCGTCAGGGTATGCGCATTGTCATCGAATTGATGAAATCTGCTCAGCCTGAGGAGGTGCTGGAAACGCTTTTTAAACGATCTACTTTGGAGAACACTTTCAGCATTATCATGCTGGCTCTGGTGGATGATGAGCCGAAACTGCTTTCTCTGAAGCAAGCCCTGCAGGTATTCCTGGAGCACCGGCTGACGATCGTCAGACGCAGAAGCGAATATGACCTCCGCAAAGCCAGAGAACGGGAGCACATTCTCGCTGGGTTGACCACTGCGCTGGATCACCTCGATGAGATCATCGAACTCATCCGCCGCTCGCGGTCAGCCCGGACAGCCCGGAATAATCTGATCCGGGAATTTTCCCTTTCGGAGGAGCAGGCCCAGGCCATTCTGGATATGCCGCTGCGCAGATTGGCTGCCCTGGAACGCAAGAAAATTGAAGAAGAACACAAGCAGGTCAGGAAAGTGATTCAAGAACTCAAAACGCTGTTAAAGTCACCCAAAAAGATGCGTGATGTGGTGGCAAAATCGCTGCTGAGCATCAAGGAAAAATATCATGATGCCCGCAGGACACAAATCGCCAAGGTTGAGGGCGGGCTGGATGCTGCCCCCATGAAGCTCACTCAGCTGACGCCGTCAGAAAATGTCTGGGTGATGATCAACCGCGAAGGGTTGATCTCGCGGACGCCAGAAGATGACACCCCCCGTCCCTCAGGATGGGATGTTCCCAACTGGCTGGTCCGGGTGAATACCCGGGATACGTTGTACCTGGTTTCTGAGCAGGGAGAGGCTGCTGCCATTCCTGCTCACACCATTCCGGAAGCGGAAAAACCTTCCCAGGGGATCCACTTTACGAATCTGACCCCCTTCACGGACAAGGTTGAATTGGGCTCTGTCTTTGGCCTTCCCCCCAAGCAGCGCCGTGATCCTTCCTGGTTCGTGGTCACGGTGACCCGGCAAAGCATGATCAAGAAGAGTGAGATCATGGAACTGCCAGGGCCATCTGCACAGCTGTTTACCCTGGTGAAAGTCAATCAAGGGGATCGGTTGGCCGCCATTCGCTTGAGTGATGGAAATCAGGATGTCTTCTTGTCTGCCGGATCAGGCATGGCCATTCGCTTCTCTGAGGAGGATGTGCGGCCGATGGGGTTAGTCGCTGCCGGCGTCAATGGGATGAAACTGGAGGAGGGGGATGAGATTATCGGGATGGAGATGCTGCCGGTCAAAGGAGAGGTTTTCCTGCTCACCTCCTCCGGGCGGGCCAAGCGGGTGGAACAGGATGACTTCCCCACCCAGGGGCGCTACGGGAAAGGGGTGATCGCCTGGAAGCTCCCTGCAGAGGATTCTCTGGTGGGGATGACTGCCGGGAAAGGAACCCTGAGGGTGACCATCCACCTCAAAGAATATGCGCCGAAATCAGCCCGTCTGGATGACGCTCCTTTGCAAACACGGGCGGCTCAAAAAGGATCTGAAGTGGTGGAGGTGCGCGACAAGGATCAGGTGACTCTGCTGACCATCCCCTGGGATATTTCCCGACCGGTTTCGGAGGAAAAGTAGCCGCGGGATCAGGGGGTAAGACTGAATTCGGTAAAGTGATAAGCGATTTTACCGTCGATTAAGCCCAGGGTGTCCCTGCCGTTCTGCACATCCCCATTTTTTGAGGAGGCTGTCCAGCTCAGGTGACGGATGTTGCCCTCTCCGGAAAATCCACCCAGTGTGAAGTTTGCCTCGGGAAGCAGATCCTCAAACAGCGAGCCGTACCAGCTCTGAATGGCGGATAGCCCCTGCACAGAGCGCTCGGCGGTGATGTGGACTGCGTTATCCTGGTAGAGATTCTTCACCGCTGCCGGATCGTGAGAATTCAGGGCATCGATGAATTTTTCTGCAATGTCTGAGGGCGGCTGGGGAGCGCTTCCCCAGGGATAATCACGGATGGTCTGCCAGACCTCACGGGGAAGGTCCCGGAAAAGGCTGCTCCATTCCCAGAAATTTACCCCGGAGAGGTTCAGCGCCCGGGCTTTATCCATAAACTCCCTGACTTCCGAGGCTGTCGACATCCAGCCCCATTCCATGAAGGCTGCGCCGGTGGGAAAAATGGGAGGGTTGTATGTCAGTCCCTGGAATTCTGCCACGGTGCGCTCCAGCTGGGCCCCGGGGTTGTTGGCATGCATCCAGTACACCTGAGGCATGTTGAGGTCACACTTCTTCAAGAATTCATCCCAGGGAAGCTGGGGGTGATAAGAGGGATATCGGTAGGAGCTCAGCGCAATTGGGATATCTTTGATCTCTGCCGTAAGGGCATTCATAAATGTTCTGGCGGCGTTATATTTTCCCTTGTAATGGCCTTCGGCATCCAGCACATAGCCATCTACATTCAGCTGGCGAATGCGGTTGATCGCTTTTTGAGCTTCTTCATGGGGCTGATCGCCAAACAAATAATGCCAGCCCCAGGCTTCAATACCCCTGCTGTGGAGAGCATCTACCAGGGGAGGGACCAAATCAATTTTTTTCTCCCAATCAATGTTATAGCTGTAAATTCCGTTGGCAATTTTGATCAGCACGTGGCTGTATTTGGCTTTGACCGCTTTATCCAGGATCGCGCTGATGTCCCCCCGATGGCACTGGTCGATTTTCCAGATAAAAATGCCTTTTCCCGCTAGCATAGTTCACTCTCCTGATAAGATCAGCTCTCCTCTTCCTGCTCGGATCAGGGGCTGTTTAGGGCTTTGGAAAGAATGTTTCTGATCCTGCCGTAGTTGGGCAGCAGCACCTGACCGCCGCCGGGAGATACCCAGTGGGTCACTGCGCTCTCGTTGATGAAATACTGTTGGATGCGCGACCGATCGCTGAGTTTGGTTGCGGTGGGAATCAGGGATACCACCGTGGAGAGATCCAGATTCGTCCTGACATTGTCCCGATAGGTCTGATACAGGGAAGGAATCTTGGTCAGGGTTCCTAATTCAAAAAACCTGTCCAGCAGAGCCTCCAGGGCCTGCTGCTGCCGAACGTTGCGGGCAAAATCGTTGGTGGTCTCCCGGGAGCGGACATACCAGAGGGCTTCCCGACCGTAAAAGTGATGGGGTCCGGGGTAAACGCAGTGACTCTGGCCGTGGCCCCACTTGTTATCGCATAAGGTCCTGGGGACATTCATGGTAATCCCGCCCAGGTCGTTGACGATGTATTCAAAAGACCAGAGATTGATCAGCACAAAGTAATCCGGCTGGAAGCCAAAGTTGTGCAGGAAGGTGCGCTGCAGCGTTTTGAACCCGCCGTGCGGAAAGGCGGTGTTAATGCGCTGGTTCGTCCAGCCGGGGATGGTTACATACAGATCCCGGGGAAAGGAGGTGACATTTACCGTCTGATCCTGGGTGTTGATGGTTACCAGAATGACCACATCGGTTCGGTAGCTGTCTCCGTAGGGAAGCAAATCAGACCCAAGGAGCACAATGTTGACCTGGCCGTCCGGCTGGGGGATGGGATCAACTCCTTCCGTGCTGCTGGCCGGGACGATCCGGTCCGGCTTGGGAGTGAGCGTTGGTGTGCTGGTCGGGTAATCCGTGGGGAAATAGGTCTGGGTAGCCGCCAGCGGTGGAAAGGCGGTCGGCGTGCTGGTAGCGTTAGGGTCCGAAGTGATCAGGAAATTATTTTTGGACTCAGCTGCCAGGGAAGTCAGGCGCCTGCCAAAAAAGGGCAGCAGGAGCACCAGAGCAAGCAAGACAACGGCGATGGTGATGATGATTAAGGCCCGAACGATTTTTGACATAGCTGGATAATTTTTTATTTGGGGATCGTTTCTTGATCCGGCTGATAATCAGCTTTTAACCCGCCAGAAACCCGCTGACCCGCACCGCGGATCCCTGGCAGCATGCCGGGGAAATGGATCCCTGCTGAGGGTTGATTGATATCTGATAGGGAGCAAGATTTGTTCCAAAAAACCACCTTCCAGAGGGTTGAAACGGGCGCTCAGCCTCCCCTGAGCGGGAGCAGCAGGCTGACGGTTGTTCCTTGCCCCGGTTCACTTTCTACCCACAATCTTCCCCCTTCATTTTCGACCAGGTTTTTGGAGACATAGAGGTTGGTCATTTGCTGAGTTAAAGAGTCCTGAATCTCTTCTGTTAGTTGGTTGTTGAGAATCCGGTTCAATTCTTGCGGAGAGAAGCCCTGTCCCTGATCTGAAATCTTGATATGGGCAAAACGAAGAGTTTCATCCTCCTGGTAGATCTGGGTGCGGAGGCTGATGTCTCCCGAGTGTTTGGTTTCCTGGACCGCGTTGGTCAGCAGGATGGTGAGGATTTCCCGGAAAAGGCCGCTGGTCATCGTCAGAGGGGGCATGGATTCCGGCAGAGAAATCTTGATGGTTAGCTCTTTGGCAGCGGTGAGGGACTGCAGTTCTTCCCGCACCTGCTCCAGGATCTCCGGGAGGAGAGCATATTCTACCCCTGCCTGTTGACGGTCAGATTTCTGGTGTTGCTGTGCCGCGGCGGCATGCGCTGTTCTCTCTTTCCGGTTGAGCTGAATTTCCTCTTCCACCATGGAGAGGTATTTTTGGTAAGCCTCCATAGATTCCTTCTGGGCCAGATCGGAAAGCATCCGCAGGTGGGTTTGCAGGGCGTTAAGCTCCTTTTTCAGGTGTTGAATGGATTCCTGCCGTGTTTGGTTCTGGAAGCGGAATTCTTCCAGTTCACGTTTGGTTTCGGAGAGGTCTTTCTGCAGGGCATGTTTTTCCTGGGTGAGGCGGGTCAGGTTGGACGATAGATCCCGAATGGTTTTCTTGACCTGTTCAGGATCTTCTTGATCCAGCGCCAGGTGGTGGCGAAAGGCAGCTTGATAAAGTTCTGCGAGCAGCCGCAGATAATCCTGATCGGTTCTGGTCCAGGGACGGTTGGAAAATGGAGAGAAGAGCACCAGACCGATGGTGCGGTCGGCTCCCGGAATCTCAATGGGTGCGGCCAGCAGGTGGCCCGGCGAGGTCAGCTGCAGGCTGAGGGAAAGGCTCGATAGATCCCGGGATGTGCTGCTGGCCGGCAGGTGAAGCATTTTTCCGGAGGAGATGTAATTGGTCAGCAGGGGGATGCTTTTTGCTTCCAGCGTGATGGCCTGTAAATTCTCCTCCCGGATGAGGTCATAGCCGGCGATGATGCGCACTTTTCCGTGGGTATCCGGGGTATCAATGATCATGGAAAGGTCAGCCAGCAGGATTTCTGAGGTGCAGCGGGCAATTTGGTAGAGCATTTCGCCGGATTCGAGGTCCCTGAACAGCCGCTGGATGTTCTCCATCAGGGCGTAATTGATCCTGGTTCTGCGCCGGCTGTCTTCTTCCCTCTCATCTGGACCCGGGAAGCCCTGTTCCTCGTCCGGAAAATAAAAACGCTTGATCAGGATCAGCAAAAGCGGATAGCCAGCCAGCTGAGAGAGCTGCAGTGCGTCCAGCGCGTAGCTTTCCGGGCTGGGGAAAATCCAGTTAAGAATCAGCCCGGTGGCGAAAATCCCCACCATCAGCAGGCCGTTTTCATATTGGTTGGGTTTTCTCATCAGCAGCAGCGCGGCGCCTGCAGAAATCAAAATGAGGAATAACAGGTCCCAGAGCAGCGCAGAGGCTGTGAAGCTGGACAGCAGGCTGGGAAAGAGGATCAGCTGACTCAAACTGAAGAGCACAGCCAGGGCAGCGGCTGCTGCCGCGCCCCGGTCGGAAGGGGGATCAGGCTCTGGAAAGATCCACATCCAGAGAATGATCAGCAGGCTGAGAAAATCAACGGTGCTGGCGAGCAGATGATACGCCGGCGAGAAACTCTGACCCTGCCAGCCAAACACCGCGGCGATCAACAGCGCTGTGCGCAGGATGGTGAGAACACTCAAACCCAGCACTGTCCGGATCCCTTGAGGGAATTTTCTTCTGCTCCACAGCGTGTAAGCTTTACTCAGTGCGGCGGCACTGAGCAGAATCAGGATCAGTTCATAGGAAGCAAAGCTGGATGAGATCATGCGGCAGTGTTTTACGGGTCCTTTTTAGGCACAGACACCTTTTTGAATTATAGCACGGGTTTTTGAGGACGGAGGATCGGAAGATGCTTTGTAAACAGGAGAAAATAGCTGTTGGGAAGAATTTTTTCCGCCGGATGGGCAGCAAGGTTGACAAATTTTTATTTCAGGATACAATAGCCCCTGCAGGAAAAACACCACGCCGAAGTGGCGGAACAGGCAGACGCGCTACGTTCAGGGCGTAGTGAGCTTTACGCTCATGTGGGTTCGACTCCCACCTTCGGCACTCCAGCATCAGTCTCTGACCCCGGTCAGAGACTTTTTTTTGGGGGATGAATGTGCTGGGTCCCATCATCCCGGATCACAACCCGCTGGAGTTTGCCCCGGTATGCCAGGCAGTACTCCAGCCGTTTCCAGTGCGCTGGAAGCTGAGGGGACAAGGAAAGCGCGCCGTCCTTGATTTCCATCCCGGCAAATCCAAAAACCACTGCCTGCCATATTCCCCCGGCGTTGGCAGCGTGGATGCCATCAGCAGCGTTGCCCCGATTGTCCTCCAGGTCCGTCCCGGCGGAGAGCAGGAAATAGTCGTAGGCCTGTTCAGTTTTTCCCACCCGGCAGGCTGCCCAGGCATGCAGGGCCGGACCCAGCGATGATCCGTAGCGGTGGTCAGTGATAGGGGCATACACGTCCCAGTTCGCCTGCCAGGTTTCTTGGTCAAATTGCTCATCCAGCAAGCAGAGCAGGGCGAGCACATCTGCTTGCTTGACCACCTGATAGTGATTGGTTTCCTGGATGCCCAGCAGCTCCTGCAGAGAGCGGTCCCGTTGTGTATATTCCGCCCAATTTAATTCCTTAAGGGCAAAGAAACCTTCAAACTGCTCGATGACCCCGCTTTCCGGGTCCTGGAGCAGGACTAACTTTTCCGTGATCCGGCGCCAGTGATCGAATTTGACAGCGTCCAGATTCAGCTGGGAGGAAAGCACGGGGAGCTGTTCTGGATGGTGCTCCCGCAGCCATTGCACCGCATCCAGCGCGGTCTCCAGATGCCAGCAGACCATGGCATTGGTGTAGGCGTTATTGTCCACATGATCATGGTACTCATCCGGGCCGATGACGTTGCGGATTGAAAATTGTCCGCTTTCCTCCTCCACGCGGTCCCCCCAGAAGAGAGCAGTTTCCAGCACGACAGGGATCCCGTCCTGGAGCCAGAAGAAATCGTCTCCGGTGACCTGCCAGTAGTGGTGCAGAGCGTAGGCGATATCGGCGGTAATGTGGATCTGCAGGTCCCCGGTCCAGATCCGGACCAGTTCATCCGGGTTGTCGAAATCCGGCATCCACTGCGGGGAAACCTCATCGCCGGTCTCCGCAGATTCCCAGGGGTACTGGGCTCCCGAACAGCCGCTTGCAGCGGCTTTTCTTCTTGCCCCGGGCAGACGGTGCACCCGGTAGAGCAGCATGTTCCTGGCCAGCTCCGGGTGCGAGTAGATGAAATAGGGCAGCATGAAAATCTCTGTATCCCAGAAGACATGGCCCCGGTAGCCGAACCCGCTGAGGGCTTTGGCGCCAATGCTGACCTGATCGTCAACCGTAGGAGCGGCGCAGCGCAGCTGGAACAAGGAAAAGCGCACAGCCTGCTGGGCGAAATTGTCCCCGTGGATAAGCACATCCCCCGTGGCCCAGAAATTCTGCCAGGCGGCCCGCTGTTCCTGAAGCAGCGCTTCGTACCCGAGATCGAGGGCTTCCTCCAGCAGGGTCCTGACGGCTTTTTGCGGGTTGGGCCCGTCCCGGGAGGTGCTCACTGCCGTAATTTTTTTCACTTGCAGGGTTTCACCCTGCCTGCAGGCGGCAGTGAGCTGTTCGCCCGGCCGATCTGGAAGCAGGCTGCCCCGCCGGATTTCCTTGTCGATCCTCCCGGTCAGCCGGACAGCGGCGGCCAGCAGTTTACGGCTGGTCAGGGTGCGCAGGACCAGCAAGGTGCTGTGGCGGTGATTTTCAGGGGAGACTTGCTCCCAGTGCTGGCGTCCATCCGTGTCCACCTCGCTGTCCATCCAGCCTGCTGCCCGAATTTCTGCGGGCCCATTCAGCGGGGTGATCTCCACCTGCTGGGCTAAAATGTGCTGCCGGGCCAGGCTGGGGAAGCGCTGAAAATGCAGCTGGAGGGAGATCCCGACTGGCGCTCTCCAGGTCAGCCGGCGGTGAAGCACCCCGTCCCGGAGATCCAGCCAACGGGCGTATTCCCGGACCTGGCCTTGATCGAGCGAGAAGCGGTCGCCGTTGACATGGATCTCCAGTCGGGTCCAGTCCGGAGCGTTGACCAGCTCCGTGAAGTGGATGGGAACGTCATCCCACAATCCGTGGATCAGAGTGGCTTGTTGATCTCCAGGGAAGCGCTCTTCCAGGGTGCCCCGGGTAGAGAGGTAGCCGTTGCCAATCGTGAACAGAGTTTCCCGGTGGCCCTGGCGTTCAGGGAGGAAGGTCTCTTCCGCGACCCGGTAGGTGGCTGCGTAGCTGATGCGCTCCGGATCTGCCTCCATCAGGTTGGGAAGGAGCACCTCAGCCCTGGTCAGCTCCGCAGAGCTGCCGACAGCCGCCACCGGCAGCCCGGCCGCAGCTGCCGCGCGGACGCCGGCCCCGCTTCCGGTGACAGCAATGCACCCCGCTGGGGGAATCCCCAGCTCCCTGATGGCGGCCAGCCAGTAGTCCGGGGCCGGCGGCGGGCGGTTCGCCCGCCCGGGCTGCACCCAGTGATCCACGGCGTCCGTCCAGGCTGGAGGATCGGCTGTTTGCCCGATCAGGGCGGTTTTCAATCCCGCTGCCTGGATCTCTGCCAGCAGGCGACCAGCACCAGGTTGCGGATCTCCTCCGGGGCCGGCAAGGGTGGGCAGATCAAAAAGGATGGCTTGCAGGGATGGGATCATAAATTGTCCGGTGGAAAAGATTAATGTTCCTCGGTATGAAGATTGCTATAGGGTAGTCTACCAGATTCGGGTCAGGATTTTGCACCGGTCAGGCCGATGAAGGACCATTCCAGTGCACAGCCACCGGGGTCTTTGCGGAGATTCCCGGTTTGGGATATGATTAAGACATGGATTTTAAAAAGGGCAGGTTGATATTTTTAGCCGGATTCCTGGGGATCGTGATCATCTGGATGATCATGTTCAGCAGCCGAATTTCCGACCTGAACCGGCTGTCCTCGGAGTATGCCCATGCCCAGCAAACCATGGCAGCGCTGACCGCCACCACCCGGGCATTGGCCACGGAGGTTGTGGAAGCCGGGTCGGATACTGCGGTGGAAGAATGGGCCTATGAAAACCGGAAATGGATCCGGGAGGGCGACCACCGGGTGGTGATCATTCCTGTGGAAGGGACCCCGCCCACAGCAATATTGGAATCCACCCCCACCCCCGGCGGGGAACGCTATTTCCGGCTGTGGTGGGAACTGTTCTTCAGCGCCAAACCTGTTAGGCAAAGATGAAAACTGGACACCTATAAAGTTCAAAAGTGGACACTGAA
>CAZRUS010000006.1:0-167838 GCA_964603385.1 uncultured Anaerolineales bacterium
TTAAACTGTCCACTTTTCAGGTTTAAACTGTCCAGTTTTCAAGTTTAAATAACACGGGGATATTTTGGTTTGACACTGACCGCTTTGTTTCTTATACTGAGAGAAGAGCAGAAACACTTTCCGAACGTTTTTGTCATGCTCCCCGGCCTCTCACCCCATCAATGCCCTCCCCCGGGGATTTCACCCTGCTGAGAAGAAACCATTTGCATTAATCTCCGGAGGAAATTCTGATGACCTCAAAACTTGACCAGGCAGTTGATCTAATCAAAGCCGGCGATACCAAAACGGGTTTTGAGATTCTGCGTGCCTTTCTGGCTGAAAATCCGGACAGCGAAAAAGCCTGGTGGGTGATGTCGGGTCTGGTGCCGGCTGACCGGCGGGTTCATTGTCTGGAGGAGGTGCTGCGTATCAACCCTCAGAACGAAATGGCCCGGGAGGCCTTACAGCGCATCCAAGCTTCCCCGCTGAAACCGGAAGTTCCTCACCCGCCCGACCGGATTGACACCCCACCTCCTCCCTCCCTGCGGGAATCGCCAGCCTCATCGCAGTCCGATGTCCAGCCCTCCACGGAGGAAGCCCCGGTGGATAAACAGCCAACCCCGGCAGCCCGCTTCCGTACCTGGCTTTATGCCCAACGCTCCCGAATCTACCTGACTCTGCTCGGAGATGATGTGCTGATCAGCGCTGTGACCAGCCCAAAGCAGCTGTCCCAGGTAAAAGACGCCGTGTTGAAAGGAAGCCTGCCGGATTCTCTGGTCAACCAGAAAACAGTCATTCCCCTGAGCAGCATCATCAGTCTGCGACAGATCATGAGCTCGCTGCGGGTGTACTATCAGGCTGGTGGACAGGAACGCTCTCTTCGATTGGCACTGGAAGACCAGGCGATGGCAGACCGGGTCCTGGATGCCGCTGCTGAACTTCTGGGAGACGACTTTGTGCGCAGCAAACGGCCTGTCAGGCGCCTGACCAGCATTCTAATCTCGGGGGTCCTCACCCTGGGGGCAGCCGCTCTGACCGCATTTTTCTACTGGGGCGCCAGGGAAGTGGCCGCGGGGCGCGCGGCTCCCACTGCCAGCTTCCGCACCCGGGCGATCATCAACCTCCTGGAGACACTGGGACCAACCGGGGTGATGATCATTGGCGGCGTGCTCATTCTGCTGGCCGTTGGGATCAGCAGCTTGCTACTGCTCAGGACTCCTACGGTTACCGAACTGGCCCGAGGAGCAGAGATGGCCTGATCTCCATCTATCCCAGATTCCAAGCACAATTCCCTGACCACCCTACCCGATCCCAGCCTCTCTGCCCACCGCTGAGAGACGACTCCCCGGTCAGGAAGAAATTCTCTTGCCCTATTCCCCGTTTCAGCTACAATATTGGCAGATAAACTCAGCCAAACTCTATCCCCTGGCGATCTTATGAACCTTCTTTCCCTCAACAATATCTTTGGACACGGATACGAAGAAGCGGATTTTTCTGCCTTCGAACAGGCTGGATTTACCTTCCGGTCAGAAAATTCCAGCTTTGCCGGCGCCCAGCATCTTCATTTCATCGATTTTCAACACCCTCCCTGCCTGGAGTTGATTGAGGTCAACGACCACCAGGCCTACCGGGACTTTGTCCCTCCGGGGATGGAGCCCTACGCACCCGGACTTAATCTGCGCATCCCGGAACAATCCCAACTCTCAATAGAAACCCTGCGCGTTCGTTTTGCCCATTGGGAGCCCTATCTGCTGCATGAAAACTACCAGGGAGACCAGGAAGAACACCAGCCGGGTTGGAATTACCTCAACTTCCGGCAGCCGCTGATGCCCGGAGTCTTCATCTGGGTGACCGAGTTTGAGCCCCCCTATCCAGCAACTCACCCCCGGACCACTCACACCAACATGGTCAGCAGGGTGAGCGGGATGATTTTCGACCTTCCGGCAGATCACTTTGCCAATCTCAGCGCGCTGACCGAACAGCCCGTTCGGCGGGGGGTGCTGAACCTTAATGGCATCCAGTTGATCAGCCGCGAGGCTGCCCGGCTGGAAAGCCCGCTACCGGAGAAAGTTTTCTCCCTCTCGGCTGTGGTCCTGGAAGCAGAAACCCTGGAATATTTTCTGGCCATGGACCCTCGGCCAGCGCAGGTCACCTATCAGGGAAAACAGGCTGTCTGGATCACCACGCCGCCGCGCTGTTGGGACCTGCTGATCACCAGCTGACCGCACAGCTTTTTCACCAAGGAAGCTCTCCTCGATGTGGACATACCTGATCCTGGGAGGAGGAATCGGCCTTTCCGCCGCCCTGCAGCCGGGACCGCTCCAGGCCTTTTATTTTGCCAAAGTAGCCGAGCAGGGCTGGAAACGCACCCTGCCGGCTGCTTTTGCACCTTTGATCAGTGACGGCCCCATCATTCTGGTTTCCCTGCTGCTGCTGCGCCGTGTCCCTGAGCATTTTCAGACCTGGCTGCAGCTGGGCGGCGGTTTCCTGCTCCTCTATTACGCCTGGTCCTCATTCCGCAGCTGGCAGAAGCCTCCAGAAGAAAATCATGCCCGTTCTTCTTCGGCTCCAAAAGCCGTCCTGCAGGCAGCCCTGATCAACCTGCTCAACCCCAATCCTTATCTGGGCTGGAGTCTGGTGATGGGACCGGCCCTGCTTTCCGCCTGGTCTGAGCAGCCTGTCTATCTGGTGGTTCTGCTGTTGACGTTTTACGCTGTACTGATCGGGGTCTCCCTGTTTATCATCGCTTTGTTAGGCACCACGAATCTGCTGGCAGAGGGAAAAAGTCGGGGACTGCTGCTGATTTCTTCCCTGGTGCTGGCAGGGTTGGGGATATATACCCTGACAACCGACCTGCTGGCTGTGATTTAACCTCACCGAACAGGAAAGCCAATCAGCAGGTCCACCGTTCTGCCTGGATCATAGAAGAGGTAAAGATGGTTTTTCACCACCTGATTGAACAGCCTGATCGGGAAATCATCCCCGGCTACCGGGCCCGCTTTCTGCACACGGAGCATCTCACCCTGGCCTACTGGGAGGTCGAGCAGGATGCCCCACTGCCAGAACACAGTCATCCCCATGAGCAGGTCGCCCAGGTGCTGGAAGGGAAATATCAGCTCACCGTGGATGGAGAAACCAGGACGCTGCAGCCCGGAGATGCGGCCGTGATTCCCGGCGGCGTCCCTCACAGCGGTCTGGCCCTGACGGTTTGCCGTTTACTGGATGTCTTTCACCCGGTCCGGGAAGAGTACCGCTCATGATTATCCCAGAGGAAATCCGTTGATTCAAAAATGGTATTTGAAACTTATCCCCGCTGTCCTGATCATTCTCCTCTCCTCGCTGGCCTGCTTCCCCGGGATGGATATTGACTTTCTCAGCGACCTGTTCCCGGGCCGGAACCGGGATGGGTCAACCCTATCCGAAACCAGGGATTGGGTGCTGGAGGATTGCAACTGCGGCAGCCTGGAGGTACCTCTCAATGCGGACAGGTCCAGAGCATCCAAACTGAGCGGGGGCCTGGAAATCTCCACCCTGGATGGAGAAAGTGTGCAGCTGGAACCCAGCGCCCAGCTGGTCTGTGTCCGGGAACAGGAGGTCGACCTGGAAGACCTGGGCTGGGCAGAGTACTTCGAGAGCGATGCCCGGGGTTGGATCCGCTATCAAACCAGGATCTACCACTTTCCTGATCAAGAGCAGGCTGCCAGATACATCCAGGTCCAGGAAAGTTTCCTGGCAGAGAACCCTGGAATATGCGAAGAAGACCCTTACTGCACGGTGACCGCGCTGGATTTTTCCCAGGATCACTTTCAATACAGCACTGAGACCGAAGCAGCTGATAATTCCCAGCGCCACTACCAATCCGGTATGCTCCTGGGGCTGCTCCAAACCGCAGATGGCGTGCTGGCAGCAGAACTGGAGGTCTACCACCCGGCTCTCAATGCGGGGGGTTCCTGGGCTGAGGATGCGCTCTTCAACCTCGCTCTCTGTCACGGCGTTTCCGACCTTGCAAGAGAATGGTAAGAAATGCTGTTAAGTTGAAATCCTGCCTGAAAAAGTACCAGAACTCAGACTCAGAACCAAGCAATCAATCAGGAGAAATTTGATGAAAAACAAAAAAATAAAACTCCCCTCGTGATTGGCTGTCTGGTCTTCAGCAGCCTGGCCTGTTCACTCTTTGATTACGCCTTTCCCTTGATCAACATTCCCAGAATTCGGGATTTCATCGCCAGTTTTGCAAGTGAAGAACCAAACAAGTCAACCAGTTCAGGCCAATCACCTGCAGATGAATTACTCTCCGTGGAAGCCTGCAGCTGTCCAGTTTCTATCCCGCTTGATGAGGATAATATCCGGGCTGGCAACACCGGTTATCCCTCCAAAATCGGCGAAGAGGAAATTCAGATCCTGGGGTCCGTGTCCTGCCCCCGGAAACAATCTTACCAATCCTCAGAAAAATCAGGGGTTATCTCTGTCAGCCTGATGATCACCCGCCTTCCAGATGCAGAACAAGCTGGCATTTTCCAGACCCCCATCCAGTCCCGGATTGAGCAGCACCCGGGTTACTGTGAGGAGGACCATGACTGCACAATCAAGGTTCAGAACTTCTCTCCCGAGAGATCCTTTTATGCCGAAGAATATATTTACCGTCCCAACCCGGACGCAGACGCGCTCCCCAGCTTCCACTTCGCTTACCTGGTGAGCACTATCGAACGGGAAAGCGGTTATTATGTGGTCGACATGTATGTTGACCACCCTGAACTTTCCCCAGGTGATCCCTGGGTGTTAGAGACGGCAACCTGGCTCGAGGACTGTGTGAAGAATGGGAGCGTTCATTGGTAAAGATTTTTCCTGATCAGATCCAGGTCTGACAGGAAAATTTCAATGAGACAGCCTTCCGATCTTGGAAATCGGATCCCAATCAGGACCCATCCTGTATCTGCGACATCACCCAGGAATACCAGCTGAGTGGAGAGCTGGATTTTCTGGCTCAAACAGCCACATTGCAGGACGACGGTGACCTCAGCACAGCTATTCAGTGCTCCTGTCCCGATTCAGCGGCCGGGATGGTTTTTCCCGGTGTGAGCCAGTATTTTCCGGAAGGGCTGCGAATCCCTCGCCAAATTAATGATCAATACTGCCCTTGAATCCGGATCAGGTAATCCAAGAAACAGCACCCAAGGAGAATGAGTATGAAACCGCAGTTCACAAATACCGGATTTGGTTTTATTGAAACCGAATCTGACCGCATCAAGCATGACATTTACATCCTCCTCAGTGGGAAAATCAAAAAGCGGCGCAAGAAGCTCTCCAAGCAAGTTTACGGAACCTCGCACAAAATTTCCCGGACAGAAGCCGAGCACCTGTACCAGGACGGAGCCGAAGGACTGCTGATCGGCGGCGGGCAGTTCGGTCGGGTCCATCTCTCCCCGGAAGCGGAGGCGTTTTTCCAGGAACACGGTGTACAGGTGGAAATCAAACCCACCCCGAAAGCGCTTCAGGCGTGGAACGAACTAGAGGGTCAGTGGCTGGGTCTGTTCCACGTCACCTGCTGACGGCGGGGGATCAACGAAAACCGAGCCAGCATCCCGCTGGCCCAGATTGAGGGTTTCCCTTCAGCGGGGACGCGGAAGGGGGTTTGATGAGGGAAGGACGCTGCTCAGTCTCCCGGCTTTTTAATATTACAATAACAATGCTGTGGACATCCTTACTTATAATAAAAGCGCCAATCTGTCCTTTCAATTTATTTGTTTCCCAAGGAGGCCCCGATGCAATCTGATGCTAAAACCATCCAGGAGTATCTGGAAAATCTACCCGCCGAGCGCCGGGAAGCGCTGGAGCGCGTCCGGAAGACCATCCGGGAAAATCTGCCGGATGGCTACGAGGAGGTCATCAACTGGGGGATGATCACCTATCAGGTCCCCCTGGAAACCTACCCGGACACTTACAACGGCAAGCCGCTGATGTATGCCGCCCTGGCCAACCAGAAAAACCACATGGCGGTCTACCTGACCGGGTGTTATCTGACTGAGGAAAACCGGGAGGAGTTTGAGCAGGCCTACCGGGAGACCGGAAAGCGGATGGATATGGGGAAATCCTGCGTCCGTTTCCGCAAGCTGGAGGATCTGCCACTGGAATTGATCGGGCAAACCATCGCCTCTCTGGAAGTCCCCGAGTTTATTGCCGAATTTCAAGCCGTCCGTTCTTCCAGAAAGCAGTCCTGATGATCGAAAATCGATCCTCCCTGCTGATCACATCCTTTCAGCGCAACCTGGAGATTATCCACCTGCAGACGGCAGGGCTCAGCCACCAGGACAGCCTGATCCAGCTGCCCTTCCGGGCCAACTGCCTCAACTGGGTGGTCGGTCACATCCTCACCAACCGCTTATCGATCTTTCAACTGCTGAAACGGGAGGACCTCATCCCCGAGCTGGATCTCAGCCGCTATCAGCGGGAAGCTGAGCCCATATTGAAGGATGAGTACGGCGTCCATCCGCTCTCCCTGCTGCTGGAAACCCTGCATCAAGCGCAAAACCATCTTCGGGGCCACCTGGAAGATCTGGGAGAGAAAGATTTTCAGCGTCCGGTGGATTTTTTCGGCAGCGGAGAAAAACCGCTGATCGAGTGGCTGTTTTTCTTTTACTTTCACGATACCTACCACACCGGCCAGACCGAGCTGCTCCGCCAGGCAGCCGGCACCGACGACAAGATCATCTAGCAGGAAAACAAGCACCACCTTGCAGGTGTTTGATCCCGGCCCCCAGCAGCCTGCCTTCATGGCATCTGGACTTTTTGTTATCTCCGCAGGAGAACCATCAGTAAGTTCGCAAAAACGATCCCCAGATCAGGGGCTTTCCAGGCTGCACTCATAATAGGAATACGAACCGCAGCGGTCTTGAAAGTTATCCGCTGTCAGCGTTTCTAATCCCTCCGGCAGCGGAATCCTCCCCTGCAAGCACACAAAGGCGGATTGATAAGCGTCTGGAGGGATCAATCCCCAGAAATGATCCACCTGTGAAGTGGTCCAGGTATTATCGTATTCTGTATAAGTGCTGTCATATGCCAGCATTCCCCGAAAGACACCCTGCTTATCAACCATCACCGCTGGCTCGATCACCTGAACATGCATGGTCAGCACATGCCAATCCCCGATTGAGCCATTGGTCTGGATGACCCCCCATTCTTCCGCGACATCGTACCCGAAATTCACTTCCAGACTGCTGGTATCTGCAGAATAGGTCAGATCGAAGTCCAGTTCACTCTGCAGGGTTTTCATGGCAGCGGACTCACGGGCTTTCAGGGTACTGAGAACTCCATTCACATCCCGGCAGCGCCATTCTGCCCCATCCGGATAAGGATTTTTCTCTACATTTGAAACCTGCTTCTCTTCGCTCGGATCTTCCTGCAGCGCTTCTTCTTCGCAAAGGTCCACTCCGGCTGCCCGGGCCAGGGTGAGCTGCCCCGTCAGCAGCCGCTGCACCCCCTGGTAAACCACCTGCTGGATCCGCTCCTGGACCACCGCTTTGAAATGGTGTTTGGCCAGCTTGCGGAGCAGCCCGCCGCTTAAAGTCCCCCCCGAGGCCACCACCTGGAGCACCTCCGGGCCCACCCGGCGCAGGAAATTGCGCCCCAGCGGACCGATACGTTGCCAGAATCCTCTCCCGGCGCGCTTCAGGGAATGCCATATCCGGGTCAAGGGTTTGCGGCGGTCCCCCCGCACCTTATGATAGAAGCCGATCTGGGTATTGAACTCCCTCCGCTGCTTCTGCCATTCTTCTTTGATCCGTGCGGCTTCGCAGTCTTTCCCCTCCTGCCTCAACTGGGCAGAGAGCAGCCGATAAGCGGCGTCCAGGTCATTGCGCTGCTGTTTTTTGGCGTGGATGATCCGGGCCAGCATCGGATCCGCCAGCGAGCGCTGATAAGCTGTCCGGGCAGCGGTATGTAAACCCAGCGAAGCTGCGGAATCATCAATTTCCTCATCCGGAAGCATCACGGCTTCGCTGAGATACATTAATGTCAGGGCCTGGTCCAGGGTGCGAGGACCAGCACCCTCAGCTAAAACAACCGGGAACGGAAACAGCGAAAAGGAGAATACGATCAGCAGAACAATTGATTTATCACGAAAACCCATCAGACACCTCCCACCTCCAGGGGAATACTGGTGGCGTTGTCAGTCGTGATGGATTCCCAAATCCGGGATAACCAGCGTTGAAACCAACCCTGTTTAGATCATACACGATGAACCCGAATTTACCATACCCACTGCGTTGATAACCAGTACTCAGCAGATTCTCAGCGCAGGTAATCCCTTAAGTTATAATCTCCAAGTTGAGGAAAGCCACTGGGCGCGCCGGTGATATGAAAGCGCCCATTCTTGAGGATCATGGACCAGTTTTCTGCTGCGTCATCATAGGGCTCGGGATAACCCAGGCAGACATGGGGCCGATTTTCTCCCCAATTCAGGGTCTTTGTTCCCGTTCCCTGCAGCTGGCAGGTACTGGGATTAAAACTGCCGCTAAAAGTGTAGGTAATACTCACGGAGCAGATATCCCCCGAACCTTTGTCCTCCTCATAATTTACTGCGGTATACCCACTTACTGCCCCCCCTTGAATTGGAAATGTGATCTCAAAATAATTATCACTATCCCGGAAATAAGCAGTATTATTCGTGATTTTCACCGTCCCCCCTCCGGAGGGAAGAAGCTGCTGATAAACATCTTCACAGGCTGCAAAGGCATCCAGGGGACAGACGCCGGCAGTTTCCTGGTCCTGCAGGCAGGAATAATATTCCCTGCTGGAGAAGCAGTGTTTTCCATCTTCCTTCAAACGGGGAACCACGGTCTCCTCCCAGGCGGCAGTCAGCCAGGGATCTCCCGGCTGGCAGAAATCTTCATCGGAGCCAAATTCATCAGAATTCAGGGCCGGCTGCGGTTCGTCCTGCACTTCTTCCGGAACAGGAGCGTCTTCTTCCCCCTCCTGCATCCTCTGCCGGGCTGCTTCGAGCTCCTCCTCGCTGCAGTCCACCGCTCCGGCCGCCCGGGCCAGGTTCGCCTGTCCGAGCAAAAAGCGCTCTAACCCCCGGTTGAGCAGCCGATTCAGCTCCGCCCGCCCCACTTCGCGAGCCTCATGGATCAGTATCCGGCGCAGTACTCCGCCGCTCAAACCGCCTCCAGAAAGCACAATATCTGCCACTTTTGGACCCACACGGCGCAGGATTCGCCGGCCGACCGGACCAACAGCATGCCAGATATTCCCCCCATTTCGCTTCAATCCGTGCCAAAAGCGGGTAAAAAGCTTACGCCGGTCGCCCCGCAGCTTATGCAGGAAACCAATCCGGCGGTTGAGTTTATTCTCCTCGGATTGACAGTAGTCATTGAGCACTTGCAGTTCGCAGGTTCTCCCTTTGGCCTGATAAGCAGCCTTAAGCTCCCGACAGCTTGACTGCAGTTGGTTGCGCTCCTGCTTGGTAGCGTGGATCATCCGCCCCATAAGATCCTCAGCACCATCTGATCTCTTGACTTCTGGAGTCGGAGCCAGCAGACCCGGGAAATTGACTGCGGTGTCAAGATTGGCTTCCTCCTCCAAGAAAGCTCTCCCGAGGTAGAGGAGGGAGCGGGCTTCCGCAAGAGTCCGGTCCGATTCCCACGCCTGACCCGAACCAAAAGGCACCAGGCTGAAGCCGAAAATCACCAGCAACACCCAGGATTTAATCGTGGAATTCATCTCCACCTCTCCATCATATTAACCTCACGCACTCTGTCTGGGGATCCCAAACTCGAATCCATTAACGCTGCTCCCGTTCCCTGGCCCACCTCCCATGATTTTTCCTACCACCTGGGAGTCCTGCCACAGCATTGAAGTCAAGCAAGTCACCGGTCTGGAACCTCCTCTGCTTTCCAATATTCTCAAAAGGAACGAACAACTACATCTTTTTAACATTAACTGAGATAAGCACTGCCGTTGCAAACATAGAAGACCCGGCAATGATCGGTATCCGTTTATTAGGTAAGAATATTTTCCCGGGCGATTTACTCATCGAGTGTAAATATGTAAAAGTGTCCGGAGGACAATGATGATTCATAACCTGTCATCTTGTATAAGTTTTCTATTCTGCCATCTTCAGTGGCGTATTCATTCGGCCCAACCCGCATTAACTCTACAGAAAAAGTTTCCTGGTTGTTTTCTGAAAAAAATCTGTAAAGAACTCCGGTATCCGTAAATTCGTGTTCGGCAATTTGTGTACCCGAGTTTTCATATTCGCCCAGCAGGTATACCTCCCATGAATAGCTATGTTTCCCTGCATTGCTTTCTTCCTCGGGTGTCATCTGGTAAGTATCCTGTGCAGAACTGCTATCGTTCAAGGATTCCGCAGCCTCATCATCGCTGGGCACATCAGTATCGGACTGGCCCGTATCCCCGTCCAGGAACTGCGGGGCATCCCCCTCATCATTCTCCTCCAGCACACCGGAGGCGCGGGCGATCTTCACCTGGCTCTGCAGCAGCCGCTCCATCCCCTGAACCGCAGTCCTTTTCAGCTCTTCCCGAGCAGTGTCTTTCACCGCCTGCTTCAACAGTCGTTTGATGCCTCCCCCGCTCAAGGTTCCCCCGCTGGCAACCACTTCAAAGGCTTCATCCCCCACTCTGCGGAGTATAATCCGACCCACCGGTCCGATCCTGCGCCACAGGTTCCCAGCATCCCGCTTAAGAGAATGCCACAAGCGGGTGAACATTTTCCGTCGGTCTCCCCGCAGCCGGCGCAGCAAACTGATCCGATTGGTTAACATCTTACGCTCCGATTGACAGTAGGATTCCAGCTTCTGAACCGCTGTCTGGTCCCCGGCTGACTGGAAGCGCTGGTTCAGCAAGCGGCAGTTGGCATCCAGATCATTGCGCTCCTGTTTGGTGGCATGGATCATCCGGCTCATCACTTCCTCAGCAACTTCCGCCCCCCGGATTCCCGGAACCGGGGTCAATAACCCCGGAAAACGCGCCGCGGTATCCAGGTTGGCTTCATCTTCCAGAAAGGCATCTCCAAGATAGAGCAGGGAGCGAGCTTCCTGGAAAGTCCGGTCGGGATCCTCTGCCTGCCCTCTACCAAGTGGAAAAAAACTGAGGCTGAATACCAGAAGCAGGATCCATGATTTCTTTTTGTATGTCATCTGGTTTTCACTCCTCGATCAGCGCCAGGGCTTCCAGGTAGCGCAGCTCGCCGGCCACCAGGCCAAAGGTCAGCGATTCTCCGTAAAAGAGATCACCATCCTCCAGGAATTCTTTTTCTAAGGGAATTTCAATATAGGTTTCCAACCCGGCCGCGGCCAGCACCTCGTCCAGGCTCATATAGGCGCCGAACTGCTCCGGGAAATAGGGCATCGGTGCCAGCTGGCCGATCTCCGTGGTGTCCAGCTCATCCTCCCCGGTCAGCTCGCCGTTGATAAAAGTGTAGCCCACGCCCTGGGAGTAATAATCCCAGCTTTCCAGACGGATATCCTGCAGGGAGCCGTCCTCGGCCACTTCCTCGTAAAACAGCAGGGTAAACGCTTCCGGATAGCCCTGGCTGATCAGTAAGTCGGTCTGGGCTGGGGAAAGCGTGTAAGGATCCTGCAGGTGAACACCGGGCTGGAAGCCTTCAATGATCTTGGGAGCTTCCTGGTAGCCCTGCCAGCCGGCAAAAAGGAAGATCCCTCCTGCTGCCAGCAGCAGCGCCAGCAGTCCGCCGCAGCCGGCGAACAGGCAGACCCCCAGGCCTTTTTTGCCGGATTTCTCTGAGGAGTCAGTTTTGGTTGTCATCAATCGGCTCCTTTTCAGGAAGCGCTGACCTCTTCCATCCAGGCAGGCACCCCAGCCGGACGGCTGGATTGAATCTGGATGAAGCATCCCCAGCGCAGGTGATATAGTTTTTTAGTATCAAAGATGAGTGCATCCCGACTGTGCATAGCCCGCCAGCTGGCGGCTGGCGGTCCACAGGCAGGCACATTATCAGAATTGTACCCAAGATCCATGATTAAAACAGCATTAATATCTTCTTTTTTGACCCTTGGATCTCAAGTTACCCCTGCAGGATCATCTACCTGCTGGGTGATCCGTCTCCTCACTGCGCATGATAAAATGTCTCCATGGATCTTTTTGATCATGCCATGGAACAGGAACTGAAGAAAAAAGCCCCTCTGGCGGCCCGGATGCGGCCGCGCACACTGGATGAATTTGTCGGCCAGGAGGAAATCGTCGGGGAGGGCAAACTGCTCTACCGGGCGATCACAGCCGACCGGCTGTTTTCCTCACTGATTTTCTGGGGACCGCCCGGAACCGGGAAAACCACCCTGGCGATGATCATCGCCAACCACACCCAGTCCCATTTCACCAGTCTATCGGCAGTAATGGCCGGCAAAGCGGACCTGCGGGAGGTCATCCAGCAGGCCCGCGATGCCCGCAAGATGTACCGCAAGCGGACCATCCTGTTTATAGACGAGGTCCACCGCTGGAACAAAGCCCAGCAGGATGGACTGCTCCCTCACGTCGAGAACGGCACCATTACCTTAATCGGAGCCACCACAGAGAACCCCTACTTCGAAGTCAACAGCGCCCTGGTCTCCCGCTCCCGCATTTTTCAGCTGAAAGCGCTGACTGACGAGGACATCCACAGGCTGCTGCAGCGGGCCCTGACCGACCCAGAGCGCGGCTACGGGGCGCTGGATATTCAGCTGGATGAGGATGCCCGGGCCCATCTGATCCGGGTGGCCGGCGGTGACGCCCGCAACGCGCTCAATGCCCTCGAGCTGGCCGTGGAATCCACTCCGCCGGATGAGAAGGGCGTGATCCACATCACCCTGGAGGTAGCCCAGGACTCCATCCAGCGCCGGGCGGTGCTCTATGACAAGGACGGCGACGCCCATTACGACACCATCTCTGCCTTTATTAAATCCATCCGGGGCAGCGATCCTGATGCCGCCCTCTACTGGCTGGCCAAGATGCTCTACGCCGGAGAGGACCCCCGCTTCATCCTCCGCCGCCTGATCATCTCCGCCGGTGAGGACATCGGACTGGCTGATCCCCAGGGATTGGTAGTGGCCAACGCCGCCGCTCAGGCCTTTGATTATATCGGCCTGCCGGAAGGAGTCTATCCCATCGTCGAAGCCACCCTGTACCTGGCCACCGCGCCGAAATCAAACTCCACCGGGGCCTACTTCAAAGCCTTCGATTTCATCGAAAAAGCCCGCCGGACGAACGTCCCCAATCACCTCAAGGATGCCAACCGGGACGGCAAAGCCCTCGGCCACGGAGAGGATTACCGCTACCCGCACGCCCATCCCGATCACTTCCTCCCCCAGCAGTACCTGCCGGATGACCTGCTGGGCACCTACTTCTACCAGCCCTCCAGCCAGGGCTACGAGCCGGAAGTCAAAGAGCGGCTGGCCCGCTGGCGGGCTGCTCAGCGCCGGGCCTTGAACATCCAATCCACCGAGGAAATCCCTGATCTCAGCGAAGACCAGATTCAGTTGATGAAGAGCCGGCACAAAAAGGGGGCGAAATGAGTCAACCCAACAGCGATTTACTGTTATGTTTCTCCGATAAAACCCTGGAGCGATTTCTATGAGCCCCTCTCCCCCACAGGTGAATACCTATCCGCTGGCCCTGCTCGGTTTTGGTAACGTCGGCAGGGCTTTTGCTGAGCTGTTATTGAAAAAGCAAGCCCATTTGGAACAAACCCTAGGTTTTCGGTTTAAAGTGGTGGGCATCGCCACCCACCGCCACGGAATGGCTGTCGATCCGGAGGGCATCTCTCTGGAGAAAGCTTTGGAATCCTACCAGAGCGGGAAATTCCTGGATGATCTCTCTCAACATCCGGTTGGCGATGTGAAAGAATTCATCCACATCTGCGGGGCAGAAGCGCTGGTGGAGACCACCCCGGTGGATTATCAGACCGGCCAGCCGGCGATCGGATATTTACGGACAGCTCTGGAAAAGGGAATGCACGCCGTCACAGCCAACAAAGGACCGGTGGTGCACGGCTACCGGGACCTTACCGCCCTGGCCCGCAGCCGCGGACTGTCCTTTTTCTTTGAATCAGCGGTGATGGACGGCGCGCCGGTCTTTTCCATCGCCCGCTGCGGACTGCCGGGGGCGGAGGTGACCGGTTTCCAGGGCATCCTCAACTCGACCACCAATCTAATTCTAAGCCGCATGGAGGAGGGAGAGAGCTTCGACCAGGCAGTTGCCTATACGCAGTCAATCGGCATCGCCGAAACCGACCCCAGCGGGGACGTCGACGGCTGGGATGCCGCAGTCAAAGTCGCCGCCCTGAGCACCGTGCTGATGAAACTCCCGCTCACCCCCGATCAGGTCGACCGCTCCGGCATCCGGAACATCACCAAGGAGCAAGTCAGCCAGGCAGCCGCCCAGCAGAAACGCTGGAAGCTGGTCTGCCGGGCTCAGCGTGACCCCGACCACCCGCAGGGAGTCAGCGCCAGTGTGAAACCCCAGCTGGTGCTGCCGGACTCCCCTCTCTACAACGTGATGGGAACCTCTGCTATCCTGCAGATCGAGAGCGACGTGCTCGGCAGGCTCTCCCTGATAGAGGACAACCCCAGCCCCAAAACCACCGCCTACGGACTGCTCGCCGATCTGCTGAACGCGTTTGGAAACTCCCCCTGAGACCAGGAGACAGCTGGGCTAAAAAGTCCCCTCTTCTCGTTCTTCAGCAATCACTTCTAATAGCAGAACCACCGCCCGCTCCACCAGCACCGAGCAGGGTTCCTCTCCTCCAGAGCCGTATTTAACTGTCCGTAACTCACCGCAGTTCAGGGTCTCAAAGCGCCCCAAAAACCGCTCCCTGTAGCGGCGGACCAGCGCCTGGCAGCGGCTGTCATCCACTGTGAAATCTGTTCTTCCCAGCAGACCGCCAATGATCATCACCCCGGCTGAAAAAGCTCCGCAGAGCTCTTCTTTAGTAGAGCCCATCCCGGCGGCGAACCCCGAGGTCATCTTAATCTCCCGCTCCTGCAAATACCCCAGCACATACCCGCCCACGGCGAGCATCACAGCCTCTGATCAATGAAAGCCCTCGCGGACATATCGTCCGGCCTGCCTGGCAGCTACGTTCCTGTCCATGTAGATATCCTTTTTTACTGATAGAAAAATGAAAACAGATTACTGATTCTCCAGCGTGATCACCGTCCCGGCCCCCACCTCCAGATAATGGTCTCCGTAGGCCTGCCTGAAAAGAGCCATGGCCTGTGCTCCAGTGCAGTGGCAGGGAGCGACATGGATCACTCCCATGCTCTGGAACTCGCGGATAATATTTTTCACCCGGCTGGGGCTGGCGCCGCCGAGATGATAACCGCCCAGCACCAGGTAGACCTCCTCCTTGAAATCCTGCTTGGCCTGACGCACCATGCGCTCCACCCCAGGATGGGCGCAGCCGGTGATCACGATCAACCCCCGGGTGGTATCCAGCACCAGGGCTTGCTCCGGAGGGCTGCCGAAGATTTCGCCGGTGGTGTACATCCGCGGAGCGATCGGCAGCCGGGGGCTCACTTCAATAACTTCAACCTGACTGCTGAGCTGCTGTTTGTATCCCCTGGAGAAGGACGGCAGCAAATACACTGCGGGATCCGCTCCAGCCTTCAGCAGCCCCGGTAGTCCAGCGGTGTGATCCCGATGGCTGTGGGAGAGCACCACACTGTCAATTTCCCGTGGATCCAGCCCCATCTGTTTCATATTGGACAGCAGGATTGATGCGCTCCCTCCGGTATCAAAGAGCACCACATTGTCCTCGAAAATCACCAGCGAGGAAAAACCCCAGGCGGATTCTAACCCGGGTTTGCTGGAGGTGTTATCAAAGATTACATAAATTGTCATCGGGCTGCTCCTTACTGGAGGCTCAGGAGGAACTTGAGAACCCACAGCAGCAGCCGGGCGTGTCTCCTCTGGGATCGGGGTGATTTCCCGCCCTGCTGTGGACTGCGGAGAAGCTGACGGACTTACCATCCGGGTATCTTTTAGAATCTCATTCCTGTGCCCAGAAAGGCATTGACTCTGCTGGCACCCCACAGCAGCAAGGATCATGGTCACCCCCAGGATGATCAGGGATGTTCTTTTCCCGGATACCACCCGGCGTATTACCACGGATCCCGTTCCTTACAGCGCTGTAAATTCATTCTCCGCTTATCTGTTTACCCTTTTGTTATGAGTATAATGGATAAACCTTTCCAGGGAAGTATTTATGCCAGACCAGTCCTAGGCTGACCATGCGTTTGCAGAAAATCCTTCACAGGACCCAACCCCATTCCCTGCCGTCCTCTGACCGGCAGCTTCCCGACTACCTGCCCGCTGTACGGGCCACACTGGGCGCCAATATGATGATCCTGGGAGGTTTTTTGTTTTTCATTTTTTTCAATTCCCATCCACCGGGTCCTGAGGTGCCGGTTCCCCAGCCGAGCAGCACCTCCCCCTCGACAGTCACGCCAACGCTGACGGCAACCCCGTTTGAACCCGCGCCTCTCACAGCGACTTCTCCCCCATCGCCAACCTGGTCACCTACCCTACCCCCCACCTCCCCTCCCGCACCCACTCTGCCTGTCAATGCCAGCATCATTGGCATCAGCGGTCGTCCTCAATCCATGCCGCTCAGCTGCGAGTCCCGCTCCGCAGTCGATTGGGCTGCCTATTTTGGCCGATCAATCAACGAATATAACTTTTTCAACGGCCTGCCGGTTAGCGATAACCCGGAGAAAGGCTTTGTGGGCAGCGTCTACGGCAGCTGGGGTCAAATTCCACCCAATCCCTACGGGGTGCATGCAAAACCGATCGCCCAGCGGCTGCGGGAGTTCGGCCTCAAAGCCAAGGCAGTCTCCGGATTGAGTTATCAGCAGTTAAAGACTGAGATCGCTTCGGGGCAGCCGGTCATCGTCTGGGTCATCGGCCACGTCGGTCTCGGCACGCCGGTGAATTACACCGCCCGTGATGGGCAGACCACCACGGTAGCGAAATTTGAACACACCGTAATCGTCATTGGTTATACAGAGCATAAAATAACCGTGCTTGACGGCGCCAAGGTTTACAGCCGATATCAAAAAGAATTCCAAAAATCCTGGGGGGTGCTGGGCAACCAGGCAGTAATCTGGATTGACTGATCAGCATAACAAACTATGCACGGCGGCTCTTTTCAAAATCCAGCAGCCAGGCTTTCGTGGCTGTCCCTGCTTTGCCCCCATAACCGGTCATGCTGCCGTCAGCCCCAATTACCCGGTGGCAGGGAATTACCAGGGGCGCAGGATTGGCACGCTCAGCCTGCCCCACTGCCCGGGCTGCTTTGGGATTACCAATCGCCGCGGCAATTTCCCCGTAGGTTCGTGTTTCCCCGTAGGGAATCCGGGCGGTTTCTTGCAGCACCCGGGTCTGAAAATCTGTCAATCCAGACCAATCCACGGGAAGGGTGAAATACCGCCGGCGACCTTCCAGATATGCCTGGATCTCTGCCAGATAAACAGCCGTATGCCGGGAGGAATATTCAACTCCCCTCTCCTCCAGACTGCGGTTCAGTTTTAAAAAATCTTCCGGCCCGGACAAAAACATGCGCACTCTCCGCAAACCGGCTGGTGAGACAGCGACACCGATCAACCCCAGGGCTCTGGTCTGCAGGGTACCGAGATAGACGGGTTCAGGCACAGGGCACACTCCTGGCAGCGGGGAATGGTTCCTCCCCATTTTAATCCACATCAAGCACGGAAACAAGCGTATATTAAGCGTAGGGAAAGCGTCAGGTTGACGTCAAGCACCGCTGCCCTCAAAGTGCTACACTTACTACTGAAAGGGAATTTCTCTTCTTCTCCTCCTTAGTGAGAGTCGGGCATTGGCGCGCCCGACTCTCGTCAATTAAAGGGCAGCCCAAACAGCTTGAACCCAGAGCAGCGGAACGCCCGCTGAGATTTTTCCTGAAAATTTAAGATTCCACCTGACCGAATTCCTTCCCTGGGTCTGCTGGAAAACAGCAATCAATCGTATAATACAGGCAAACCCACCACACAGCACTTCCCGGTTTGCCTATGTCCTTCGCCCATCTTCACGTCCATACCGAATACTCCATCCTGGATGGATTCAGCAACATCTCTGACCTGGTTGCCCGCGCCAAACAGCTGGGCATGCCCGGGCTGGCAATAACCGATCACGGGACCATGTACGGCGTGGTCGATTTCTATCACGCCGCCAAACAGGCCGGCATCAAGCCGATCATCGGCCTGGAGGGGTACCTGGCAGCCCGGGGGATGACCGACCGGGATCCCCAGTTTGATAAACGCTCCTCTCACCTGCTGCTGCTGGCTGAAAATCAAACCGGATATAAAAACCTGCTGAAAATCGCCTCGGCCGCCCAGTTGCAAGGGTTCTACTATTTTCCCCGCATCGATCATCAATTTTTGGCCGAGCACTCCGAAGGGTTAATCGCTACTTCGGGATGTATGGCAGCTGAAATTCCCCGGGCGATCAAACGCGGACAGCTCGATCAAGCCCAGGAAAAATTGGCGTGGTATTTTGACGTCTTTGGTCCAGACCGCTTTTTCATCGAACTGCAGCAGCATGAGATCCCTGAACTGGAAACCATCAACCGGGCGCTGCTCGATCTGGGACCGCGCTACAACGCCAGGTATATCGCCACCAACGATGTCCACTACATCAATCCTGAGGATGCCCGCCTGCAGGATGTGCTGCTGGCTATTCAGACCGGAAGCAGGCTGAGTGACCCCAAACGGATGCGCATGACCGATGAAAGCTACTACCTGCGCCCGCCGCAGGAGATGATCAATCTTTTCTCCGAAATTCCCGGTGCCATTGAGAATACCCTGGAGATCACCGAGCGCTGTCAGGTTAATCTTGATTTTCAGGAGTATCACCTGCCCAATTTCCCGGTGCCGGAGGGCTATACCGCCCAATCCTACCTGAAAGAGCTATGTGAGCAGGGTTTGAAGAAGCGCTATCAAAGCCGGGCGGATGAACCGGATATTCAGGAGCGTCTGGCATACGAGCTGGAGATCATCCAATCGATGGGCTTTGATGCCTATTTCCTGATCGTCTGGGATATCTGCCAGTACGCCCAGCGGCGCGGCATCTGGTACAACGCCCGCGGTTCCGCAGCTGGATCGATCGTCGCCTACTGTCTGGAGATCACCCCCATTGATCCCCTTGAACACCAGCTGATATTTGAACGCTTCCTCAACCCCGGCAGGGTCAATATGCCGGATATCGATCTGGATTTCCCGGATGACCGCCGGGCGGAGCTGATGCATTACTGCGCCGAGAAATACGGGCATGACAAAGTGGCCCAGATTATCACCTTCGGCACCATGAAAGCCCGGGCAGCGATCCGTGATGTTGGCCGGGTGATGGACATCCCCCTTTCCGAAGTGGACCGGGTGGCGAAAACGATTCCCAACCTGCCGCCCATGAGCATCCAGGAAGCGCTGGACAACTCCACCGAATTCCAGCAGCTTTATCAAAACGCCCCTTATCTGCAGGACCTGATCGACACCGCCAAAGGGATCGAGGGAACCGTCCGCAACGCCGGCACCCACGCTGCCGGGGTGGTGGTGACCGATAAACCGGTCGTGGAATACACCCCACTGCACCGCCCTACGGGAAGTATCGCTGACAGCCCCATCGACACCGTCACCCAGTATGAAATGTCAGTGGTCGACAAACTGGGTTTACTGAAAATTGACTTCCTGGGCCTCTCCACACTGACAATTATGACTCTGGCCAGCCGTTTCATTCAGGAACGCCACGGTGTGGAGCTCACCCTCGACAACATCCCCATTGATGATCCGGAAACCTACCAGCTGCTTGGCAGGGGAGAAACCATCGGGCTCTTCCAGGTGGAAAGCTCCGGGATGCGGCGCTATCTGAAAGCCATGAAACCCAAAAAGCTGGAGCATGTCATCGCCATGGTAGCCCTTTACCGACCGGGACCGATGGATTTTATCCCCGATTACATTGAGCGCATGCACGGCAGGCAGGAAATCAGCTACCGACATGAAGAACTGGAACCCATCTATCAGGAAACTTACGGCATCCCTGTGTATCAGGAGCAGATCATGCACAGTGCGGTGGCGCTGGCCGGGTACACCCCTTCGGAGTCCGACAGCCTCCGCAAAGCGGTAGCGAAGAAGAAAAAAGAGCAGCTGGAGAAGCACCGCAATAAATTCATCTCCGGCGCGGTGGAGCAGGGGCTGAACCGCAGAACTGCGGAGGCCATTTTTACAGACTGGGAGAAATTTGCCCGCTACGGCTTCAATAAAGCTCACGCTGCCGATTACGGGTTGATCTCCGTGCAGACCGGTTACTTGAAAGCCCATTATCCAGTGGAATACATGACCGCCCTGCTGACTGTTTACCAGAACAATACCGATAAGGTCACCCTCTACGCTTCAGAGTGCCGGCAGATGGGCATTGAAATCCTGCCCCCAGATGTCAATGCCAGCTGCTGGGGATTTACCATTGAGGATCGTCCGGAGGGTCAGGCAGCCATCCGGTTTGGGTTGGGGGCGATCAAGAACGTGGGTGAAGGCTCTGTGGAGGCCATCATAGAGGGCAGGGAAGATCAAGCCTTCCAGAACATTCATGATTTCATCTCCCGGGTTGACCTCCGCAGAGTGGGAAAACGGGCGCTGGAAAGCCTCATCCAGGTCGGTGCTTTGGATGCCTTTGGCTCCCGACCCGCCCTGCTGGATGCCATGGATCGTATGTGCGACATCAGCGCATCAAATTTTCAAGCTGCAGAAGCGGGGCAAATGTCCATGTTCGGCGAAGGCACCGGTCTATCAGAAGCCTTTACGCTCTCCGATGTGCCGGAAACGATCAGCCGTCGGGCTCAGCTGGACTGGGAGCGGGAGCTGATCGGGCTGTATGTCTCTGACCACCCGCTCAGTACGGTGATGGATACCATCCGTCAGCAAGTAACCCACCTGGCTCAGGAGCTAACTGAGGCCAACCACCATGAACGGGTCAGCGTGGCCGGGATTGTCACCAAAATCCGCCATCACCAGACCAAAAACGGGAAACCCATGGCCTTCGCGACCATCGAAGATATTCAGGGCAGCATCGATCTGGTGGTTTTTCCCAGGACCTGGCAGAAATATGGCGATCTTATCCGATTTGATGAAATTATTTATGTCCGCGGCAAAGCGGATGTCGAAGCCGGAGAGCCGAAAGTTCTGGTGGATGAAGTTCTCACCAACCTCACCCACCTGGATTCCGCAGAAGAAAAGGAACAACCTCTACAAATTTCTGAAATCCACAATGCCCCCTCCCCGATTGATCCCGCGGATCCAGCGCCGGCCGTGAAAGCAGCGGTAGAAGAACTCCCCCAGCGACCCTTCAACGCCGGAAAGGAAACACCCCGGACAGAATCCGGTGCTGTCCAGGGCCAGACCAGCCCTGCGAAGGATAACAACTCCCCGGCTGAAAGGAAATCTTCTCCCCTGCAACCGCCGGATCCTGAGCCCTTCCCCCGGGAATGGGAGCAGCGCTTCGGATTCCAGACCTCTCCGGAGGAGGACGGACCGGCAGCAGGGGATCAATCCCAGTCAGCGCAGCCAGCTTCCCAACCGCGTACATCTTTGCAGATTGATGAGGAGGCCACCTATCTGATTACCCTGGTACTCCGCAGCCGGGGAGATGCCATGCGGGATAAACTGCTCCTCCGCCAGGTGTACGGCACCTTGATCAGCTATCACGGTGATGACCGCTTTGCCTTCCAGATCATCGAAAACGATAAAACCCATCTCCTGGAATTCCCGGACGACACCACTCACTTATCCAAGGAGCTGCTCAACCAACTCAGGGACCTGGTGGGGGTTGACAATGTCCAGGTCGAGAAATACCTCTTCTAGAATTGAGCGGGAGGAAAATAAAATACCCTCTGGAATTACCCAGAGGGTTTTTCGGTTCTGATCCAATTTTTTATTTACCGGGACCGGGCTGGGCCAGCACACGGGCAATCGGCCTTAAATCCATCCACCACTGCGTTTTGGGCCGGCCGTATTCCCAATCCTCCAGCCGTTTGTAATCCTCCATCCCGGTGAAGGTGATTTTCCCACCCTTCATGCCAATAAAGGCTGCCCGGGGCTCATCTTCAGGAATTTCTTTAAGCAGGAAATCCACACTGCGGACGCCCAATCTGGTCGCCTGAATACGGTCAAAAGGTGTCGGATTCCCTCCCTGCTGCTGATGCCCCAGGATCGCCTGGCGAACATCGAACAAATCCTCTCCCTCGACTTCAAATAAGCGGACCATAAAATCGGTTGTGTAGACCGGATGGGCATATTCATTGCGGATGAGCAGCCCAAGCCGCTTCCCCCGCTTGAATCCGGTCACCAGATGATCAACATCGCGCTGCAGATCCTGCAGGGAAATGCCTTCTTCGTGAATGTAAACCCGCTCGGCTCCGGTGGCCATGCCCCCCATCAGCGTCAGATATCCGCAGTAACCGCCCATGGTCTCTACCACAAAGCTTCTCCGGGAGGCCACCGCGGACTGCTTGATTTGATCCACCGCCTGGACAATGCTGTTTAAGGCGGTATCAGCACCAATACTCAATTCCGAGCCCGGGCGATCGTTGTCAATGGTAGCGGGCAGGCAGACGATGGGTATATTTAAGGTGGGAAACTCCCTCCTTCTACTGACCATCTCATAAACCCCGTCATACCCTGTCTCCCCCCCGATCACCAGCAGGGCATCGATTCTCTCTTGTTCGACAGCTCTGGCGATGGAATAATAATCCCCATTGGAAGGACGCACCCGGTTGGTCCCGATCTCCGCCCCTCCCATGTGCACCCAGCCGCTGACATCCATCCAGCCCAATTCCTCAACTTCCCCCTTCATCAGTCCGGGAAAACCATTGTACACTCCCAGCATGGTGTGCCCTTGATTACAGCACCAGCGTACAGCGGCCCGGACCGCGGTGTTCATCCCGGGTGCAGGTCCCCCAGCGTGCATGACAGCAATCCGGTAGGCAGGATCAGCCTCTTTCTCCGGTCGGGGCCCCGCCTGAAACAGCGTCCGTAAGATGTTATAAGTGGCTCCAAAACTCTCTCCCCGGAGCTGCATCACCTGACCAAATTTCTTTTCCTCTGCCAGGGATTTAATTTTTTGGGTCATTTCCACACTTTCCATCATGGAAATATTGTTGACCCGATTTCCCCGCATACCAATCAGCTGAGGTTCATCCTCCGGACTGGAATCCAGCAGATGATGGACAGCGGCGTGCCCTAGAATGGACCCCAGGTTGCGGTCAAAAGCACTGGGGGATCCGCCGCGCTGCACATGACCGAGGATGGTGATCCGGGTTTCCTCACCGATCTGTTCCTCCAGGGTCTGCTTGACATCCTGAGAGGTAATGGGCGTCCCCTCGCTGTCGCAGGCCCCTTCGGCGAGCACCACAATACTGTCCCTCCGTCCTGCCTGACGGCCCTCATGCAGCTCCCGGCACATCTCATCCCGCCATTGATCAGGATCTGGAGGTTGTTCGGGGATAAATACCCAATCGGCCCCGGCTGATAGGGCGCCCATCATGGCCAGATAGCCGCAGTTCCTGCCCATCACTTCGACCACAAAACTCCGCTGGTGACTGGATGCCGTACTGGTAATGGCATCGATAGCTTCCGTGATTCGGTGCAGCGCCGTATCCGCCCCGATGGTCATGTCCGTGCCCAGCATGTCATTATCAATCGAGCCCGGCAGGCCGACGATTTTCAACAGGGGGTGCTTATCGGCATCCCTGCGGTCAATCTCTCCTGCTTCCACCAGTTCATCCAGCAGCTCCGGCCACTCCTGCCGGAAGATATGCGCGCCGGTCAGGCTCCCATCTCCCCCGATCACAACCAGGGCATCAATGCCGTGGGAGAGAAGATTCTTGGCTGCCTGCCGCCGACCTTCCCGTTGGCGGAACTCCGGGCATCGTGCTGTGCCGATTTTCGTTCCCCCGCCGTGCAGAATGCCGCCGACATCCTCCCAACGGAGCGGTCGAATCTGATCTCCTCCTGCCACCATCCCCTGGTAGCCTTCATAGATGGCATAAATCTCCATCCCCTCATCAAGGGCAACCCGAACAGCTGATCGGAGAGCCGCATTCATCCCCGGGGCGTCCCCACCGCTGGTAAATATGCCGATTCTGTTCATTCCAATAAATCTCCCCAGTAGTTATCTGGCCCGCTGATTGTGATCCGGAACCTGGAAATCATCCTCACTATTCTCGATCCAGCATGGGCATCTTAATGCCGTGGCGCCTGGCTGCCGCTACGGCCTGCTCATACCCGGCGTCAGCATGGCGGACAACGCCCAGACCCGGATCCGTGGTCAGCACCCGCTCCAGCCGGGCGGCGGCGGCTGCCGTGCCGTCCGCCACGATCACCTGACCGGCATGCTGGCTGAAACCGATGCCCACTCCCCCTCCATGATGGAAGGAGACCCAGGTCGCTCCACCAACCGCATTGATCAGGGCATTGAGGATCGGCCAGTCGCTTACCGCATCAGTGCCGTCTTTCAGCCCTTCAGTCTCCCGATTTGGTGATGCCACTGATCCGGAATCCAGATGGTCCCTGCCGATGACGATAGGTGCTTTAACCAATCCTTCCGCCACCAGATTATTGAACGCCAGACCTGCCTGAACCCGCTCTCCGTACCCCAACCAGCAAATCCGGCTGGGCAGTCCCTGGAAAGGAACCTCTTTCTGAGCCATCTTGATCCAGCGATTGAGATGTTCATCCTCCGGGAAAAGTTCTAAGATGACCTCATCCGTACGGTAGATATCCTCCGGATCGCCTGACAGCGCCACCCAGCGGAAGGGCCCTTTGCCTTCACAGAACAGCGGTCGGATGTAGGCAGGCACAAAGCCGGGGAAATCAAAGGCATTCTCCACCCCCTGATCATAGGCCCGCTGGCGGATATTGTTGCCGTAGTCAAAGACTTCAGCGCCGCGCTCCTGCATATCCAGCATCGCCTGGACATGGACTGCCATGGATTCCAGGGAACGCCGACGGTACTCTTCAGGATCATTTTCACGCAGTGCCGCCGCTTGCGTAATATTCAACCCCATGGGAATGTAATCCAGGGGATCATGTGCGGAGGTTTGATCGGTGACCACATCAGGAATCACATCCCGCTCAACCAGAGCTGGATACACCACGGCGGCGTTGCCGACCAGTCCGATGGATACTGGCTGTTCTTTCTTGAGGTGTTCGTCCACCAGCTGGAGAGCTTCCCCGAGATCCTCCACCACCTGATCGACATAGCCAATCTCCAGTTTGCGCCGGGCATGAGCCGGATTGGCTTCCACAATCAGCCCCACCCCTTCATTCATGGTGATAGCCATGGGCTGAGCTCCACTCATCTCTCCCAGCCCGGCAGTGAGCACAAATTTTCCTTTTAACGAGGGCCAGCCCTGCTGCCTGGCCAGTGAACCCAGGGTCTCATACGTTCCCTGCAGAATTCCCTGTGTTCCGATGTAAATCCACGAGCCCGCGGTCATCTGCCCATACATGATCAGGCCCTGGCTGACCAGGTGATCAAAATGCTCCTGTGTGGCCCAATGGGGGACCAGGTTGGAATTGGCGATCAGCACCCGGGGGGCATCCATATGGGTCCGGAAAACAGCTACTGGTTTTCCGGACTGCACCAGCAGGGTCTGATCCGCTTCCAGATCCTGCAGCGTGTCCAGAATCGCATCGAAGGCTTCCCAGCTGCGGGCAGCCTTTCCGCTGCCGCCGTAGACAACCAGGCGGTCAGGATCGCCCGCAACTTCCGGATCCAGATTATTCTGGATCATGCGGTATGCTGCCTCAATCTGCCAGTTTTTACAGGTACGGGTGGTGCCCCGTGGCGCCCGTACAGTCCGGGGTCCAGACATGATTCTCTCCTTGGGAAAGGTCTCCATTTTCAACCAGGCATTATTATTATATATTAACTTCCCGGAGGGGATGTTATCATTGTGTTAACCTCGGAAAATGGGCCCTGGAATGCAGGGGCCCGGAAATTTTTACTGCTGCGGAGGGCTCCTTAACCCGAAAATCTCTCCCGGAAAAACCAAAGATTATGGTAAGATGTGGGCTGTAAATTTCCGGGATACAGCTGAATACACAAAGGATCTGAACATGAAAAAAATCTGTGTGGTTGGGGTGGGCTATGTGGGGATTGTCACGGCGGCCTGCTTTGCCGACCTTGGAAACCGGGTGCTGGCGCTGGACATCGATGAAAAAAAGGTCCAGGGATTGAAAGAAGGGGTCATGCCCATCTATGAGCCAGGACTGAAGGAGCTGATTGATCGCAATGTAGTGGCAGATCGGCTGGATTTCACCACCTCCTACGAAGAGGCTTTGGATGGCGCGGAATTTGCTTTCATTGCTGTGGGCACACCTTCTGGTGTTGACGGGGAAGCGGATTTGCAGTACGTCGCAGCTGCTGCCCGCTCCATTGCCGATCACATGGATGAAGGGCTGATCATTATCAATAAATCCACCGTTCCGGTGGGGACGGGAGACTGGGTATCCGATATTGTCAAGGAGCACAATCCGGATGTGGGCCGGTTTTCGGTCGTCTCCTGCCCGGAATTTCTGCGTGAGGGCTCAGCTATCGGCGACTTCATGGAGCCTCACCGTATCGTAGTGGGCTCCCTGGACGAGGAAGCTGCCGACAGGGTAGCGCAGCTGCACCTGCCTCTCCGGGCACCGATCGTGGTCACGGACCTGCGCACGGCAGAGATGATTAAGTACGCTTCCAATGCCTTTTTAGCTACCAAAATATCCTTCATCAATGAGATCGCCAATATTTGTGAGGCGCTGGGTGCGGATGTCATGGAAGTGGCCAATGGCATGGGTTTCGACGTCCGCATCGGTCCCTATTTCCTGCAGGCGGGAATCGGATATGGAGGGAGCTGCTTTCCCAAAGACGTCAAAGCGCTGGCCTTTATGGCCGAAGAAAAAGGACGCCATCCGCAGCTGCTGCACTCCGTCATGGACATTAATGATGACCGCCGTCGGATGGCAGTCGAGCAGGTGAAATCTCTCCTGGATATCGACTCCTTATCCGGGATCACCGTTGGGATGCTGGGCCTCTCCTTCAAGCCCAACACCGATGATATGCGCGATGCCCCTTCGGTGACCATCGCCAACATGCTGCTCAAGGAAGGCGCTTTCGTCCGGGCCTATGATCCCATCGCCATGAAAGAGGCAGCCGAGCTGCTCCCCAGCGTGGAAATGGTCGAAACCCCCTATAAAATGGCCGAAGGCTGTGATATCTTGATGGTCAACACCGAGTGGAACGAATTCCGTCAGCTTGACCTCCTGAGAATTAAAGACAGCATGAAACACCCAGCGATGTTTGACGGCCGGAACATCTACGACCCCCTGAAAATGGCTGAACTAGGATTTCATTACCGGGGAGTCGGCCGGGGATATAACGGCCGCAGACGAACCTGAACTGCTCCTCGAAGCCGCTGCCAACACCAACTGCTGGACATCCATGAATTCAGACAAACCTCCTGTAATTGATTACGAAGGATCGGATTACCAGACCAGCTTCTGGGACCAGGGAGGCCGGGAGTACGAGGATCGGGCGGAGCAGATTGCCCTGGAAAGACTGCTTCCCGACCGGGGGGATCTGCTGCTCGAAGTCGGCGCTGGAGCGGGGCGAAACACACCGCGATACGCCGGTTTCCGGCGGGTGGTCCTGCTGGATTATTCCCTGACTCAGCTGCAGCAGGCCCGTCAGTCCCTGGGGCAGGGGGAGGAGTACCTCTATGTGGCCGGGGATGTCTACCGGCTGCCTTTTGTAGATCAGCTCTTTGACGGCGCCACCATGATCCGCACCCTGCACCACATGCAGGAACCGCTGACTGCGCTGGGGCAAATCCACCGCGTTCTTCAATCCGGCAGCCCCTTTATACTTGAATTCGCCAATAAACAAAATTTGAAGGCCATTCTCCGCTATCTGCTGGGCAGACAGGACTGGAACCCGTTCAATCAGGATCCGGTGGAATTTGTGGAATTAAATTTCGATTTTCACCCCCGGGCCGTCCGGCGCTGGCTTGAGCAGGTCCATTTTCAGGTTGAAAGGCAGCTAACGGTGTCCCATTTTCGGATCGACCTGCTGAAAAAAACCCTCCCCACCGGTCTGCTGGTCTGGCTGGACTCCCTGGCTCAGCTGACCGGGAATTGGTGGCAGCTTTCCCCCAGCGTCTTCCTGCGCGCCACCGCACTTGAGGATCAAAGAGAGACCGGGGTTGAAGGCTTTTTTCAGTGTCCGCAGTGCGGAGATCCGCTCCCGGAAGCCCGCAACCAGCACATCCGCTGTCGGACCTGTCAGGCGAGATATCCGCTGATCGATGGTATTTACGATTTTCGGGGAAGATAACCCCGCCCCCAACCTTATCAGATCGTTCCTGCAGCATCAAGGCAGCCTTCAGCTGCGCAGACTGGCACTGAGCTCCTTCTCCAGCCGGTAAACAATCGATTTCCGCACGGAAGCTACCTCTTCATCAGTCAGTGTGCGTTCCGGATGCTGGTATACCAGGCTGTAAGCCAGGCTTTTTTTACTGCGCCCCACCTGATCACCCCGGTAGACATCAAAGAGGCGGATGTCCGCCAGCATCTCTCCCCCGGTTTGTTGAATGAGCTTCTCCACCGTTTTCGCAGGCAGATCTTCATCCACGACAACGGCCAGATCTTCCAGCACCGGCGGTTGATCAGGGATCGGTTCGATGGCAAAGAGGTCCGATACAGCCGGCAGCAGCGCTTCCAGCTGCAGCACCGCAATATTAAGCGGGGGGTCCGGCAGGTCATACTGATCCCTGACCAGAGGGTGAATTTCCCCCAGAACTCCGACAGCTTGTCCCTCAATCATCATCCGGGCGCATTTTCCAGGGTGGAAGCTGGGCTGCTGATCCGCTAAAAATTTTACCTCTGGGATGTGCAGTTCCCTGCAGAGCGCTTCCAGGACCCCCTTGAGATCATAGAAATTCATTTCTCCGATTTCTGCATCCTGCCAGGAAGGCTGATAGCGGCTGCCGGTCAGCGCAATCGCCAGATCTATACGCTCCTCGGGAAGTTCCCCAGTGGAAGCTTCGGGCAGAAATACCGGCCCGATTTCAAAGACAGCGATCCGTTTGCAGCTGCGGGCATTGCGCTCCACCGTTTCCAGCGCACTGGGCAGCAGGCTCCTCCTGAGAACTGTTTTGTCCGCGGTAATCGGATTGGAAAGTCGGCAGTACTCCTTCTTCTTCCCTGGGGATTGCCCGGGGAAGATTTTTTCCTCCGCCTGAGGGGACGTGATCCGATAAGAGACCACTTCCTGCAGCCCCATTCCTACCAGCCGGTCACGGATGAGTTCTTCCAGTTCCAGCTCTCTGTTTCCCACCTGGCGGGGGAGTCCATCGGCCAGGTTGGCCGCTGGAATGCGATCATAGCCGTACACCCGGGCGATTTCCTCCATCAAATCAGCCTTCCCGATCATCCCCCGGCCGATATCCAGCCTGTGAGGGGGGGTGGCAGCCGTAATGCTCTCTTCGTGGACTTCAACTTCAAATTCCAGCTTCTCCAGCAGCTCAGCAATCTCCTGCAGGGTGAGATCGATTCCCAGCCAGCGGGAGATTTCCGCCGGTGAGAGCGTTACCGCTGGATCCTCCGGCGGGAGCGGATAGGCATCGACGATCCCCTCCGCAACCGTCCCCCCTGTCCAGCGGCGCATCCACTCCAGACAGCGCAGCACGCCGATCGGCGCCAGCGCAGGATGGACACCTCTTTCGAAACGGTAGGCTGCTTCGGAGGGCAGATTTTGCTGGCTGACTGTGCGCCGGATGTTGACATAATTCCAGGAAGCGCCTTCCAGCAGGACGTTCCGGGTGGAGGGATTGACTTCAGATTCTTCTCCCCCCATTACTCCGGCTAGAGACAGCGGGCCAGCGGTGTCGGTAACCAGCACGGTGAAGTCATCCAGTGTCCGTTCGATGTCGTCCAGGGTGACCAGCGTTTCTCCGGGTTGCGCCCGCCGGGTGATGATTCGGGGAGCCTTCCCTTCTGCTCGCTTAACCAGCACATCATAATCAAAGGCATGCAGCGGTTCTCCGATCTCCAGCATGGTGTAATTGGTGGCATCCACCACCGCATCGATGGGACGGACACCTGCCAGCCGCAGCCGACGCTGCACCCAGTAAGGACTGGGTCTCTGTTCCACGCCTTCGATCAATCCCAGCACAAACCGAGGATTGAGCTCGGGGTCTTTGATTTCAATGGAAACCCGGTCTTGAATGGGACCTCCCTTGGCTGTTACTTCACGGGAAGGGGGACGGAGCTCTCCGCCGGTCAGAGCGGCAACCTCCCGGGCCACGCCGAGAATATTGGCTGCTCTGGCAAAGTTGGGGGTGATGGCGATATCCAGAACAGCATCTCCCATATACTCCACCAGGGGCTTTCCCACCGGCGCTTCCTCATCCAGCAGGATAATCCCCTCATGTTCCTCAGAAATTCCCAGCTCTTTCTCCGAGCAGGCCATGGAATAGGATTCCACACCGCGGATCTTTCTGCGCTTCAGTACGGTTAACTGGAATCCTTTCTCTTCGGTGTAAGCATCTCGGATGGTAGCGCCTTCTCTGGCATAGGCTACTTTCAGCGGTGGGTCCAGCTCTCCCTCCCCCAGACAGGGGAAGAGGTTGGGCGCGCCAGTAAGCACTGTATGTTCCTGCTCTCCGTCATCAAGCCGGCAGAGCACCAGGCGGTCAGCATTGGGATGGGGCATGACCTCATGCACTGCCCCGACGACAATTTTTTCCGGATCCCAGGACATCCCGGTGATTTTGGTTTCCGGCTGCCGGGTTTCGCCCTCCCCAGCGCTTTCATCGGGAAGCGGAAGACCGACAAAGCGGATCTCCTCTACCTCGAGACCTGCCAGCGTGAGCAGATGAGCGAGATCTTCCACGGGCACCTCAATGTCAACAAAATCCTGCAGCCACGAAATGGGTACTTTCATTTCCGTTTTCCTTATCTGAGAATTGTCAAGCGGATAAGCAGCCTTACACCGGTTTTTGACCTCTAAAATTGGTCCAGGAACCGGAGATCATTCGACCAGAAATAGCGAATATCTTCAATGCGGTGGCGCATCATGGTGATGCGCTCCGGTCCCATACCAAATGCAAATCCGGAGTAAATTTCGGGGTCATACCCGCCGTTGGAGAGCACCGTGGGGTGAACCATGCCGCAGCCCAGGATCTCCAGCCAGCCCGTCCTTTTGCACACCGAGCAGCCGGCACCACCGCAGAGAAAACAGGCCACATCCATCTCGGCAGATGGTTCGGTAAAGGGAAAATGGGAAGCCCGGAAACGAGTGCTGACATCCTGTCCGAACATACGGTGAGCGAAATTGTTCAGCGTTCCTTTCAAATCTCCAAACGTGATCCCTTTGCTCACCGCCAGCCCTTCCACCTGGTTGAACTGTATCTCCGACCGGGTGGTAATTTGCTCATAGCGGTAGCACATTCCGGGGAGGATGATCCGCAGCGGGGGGGGATCCTCGGGATAGCGCTCCCGGTGTTCCTTCATGGCATGAATCTGTCCAGGAGAGGTATGAGTTCGCAGCAGCAGGGGATTCTCCCCCCGGTCAGAGTCACTCGCAATGAAGAAGGTATCCTGCATATCCCTGGCAGGATGGTGAGGAGGAAAATTAAGCAGCTGGAAATTGTACTCATCGGTCTCCACCTCTCGGGATCGGTAAATCTGAAAGCCCATATCACCAAAGATGCGGTAAATTTCCCGCAGGGTTCGGGTGGTGGGATGAAGCGTTCCCAGGTTTACCGGGCGTCCCGGCAGGGTAACATCGATGCGCTCCTCTTGCAGTGATTCCTGGATGTGCTGCTGGTGAAGCTGAGTGGACTTTTCTTCCAGAGCGGACTCCAGCGCTGTTTTGACCTGATTGGCTAATTGTCCAATCACCGGGCGCTGCTCCTGGGAAAGGGTACCCAGATTGCGGAAGACAGCCATCAGCTCTGAGCTTCTTCCCAGGTACTTTACCTGCCAGCGGTCGAGCGACTGCTCATCTTCCACCGACTGCAGCGCATCCAGCGCCTCCCGTTTAATCCCAGATAATTGATCCTCCATACTTCCTCCCATCAAGACCGTTTTATTTATTGATCCCCGATAAATACTTCCTGCTGCAGCAGGTCTATAGAAATAAAAAAAACCCGCCCCACTGAGGGACGGGATCCACCCGCGGTACCACCCTGCCTTAGCTTCTGATCAGAAGCTCACTCACCCAACAGCCGATACCTGAAGCGGCGATTGAGGTCCCCGATAACACCGGGATGGCGTCCCAGACTACTAGATCTCTCATTCCCCTGGGCCCTCAGAAGGGAACTTCGGCGGGTTTGCATTCTGCAGCGGGGTCTCAGTCTCTGCCCCACTTTCCCTGTCAGTGCCAAACGCCCTACTTTCCTTCTTCAGCGGTTTCGGCTATTTCCTTTATCAAGTATGCCCTAATTATGAACAAAAAAGGGGATCTGTCAAGTCATGATAAGCGTTCCGTTGTCAGACCTCCTTAATTCAGACTGCTTTTTGATATCAAGGTCTGGGCCTCCCGGATGGCCTCTTCGGCACAGCCAATGATCATGGAGGACATCCCTGCCACCAGCTGTAAGAGGGCCAGATCTTTATGCTCAAAATGGGTCTCCGTCAGGGAGTTGACCACCTCCATCACCCCGAGTACTTTTCCACCCAGCTGCAGAGGCACCGCCATCAAACAGCAGGTGTGAAACCCAATCGATTGATCCACCATGGACAGCCAGCGGTCATCCTTGCGGACATCGAGCACCAGGGCCGGTTTTTGATTCTCTTTCACCCAACCGGCAATCCCAGCATTCGCAGGGATACGGTAATCCGTTAATTCTTTTTGTCTTTCACCGCTGACTGCTACAAAAACCAGCTGATTTTCTTCCTCATCCAGCAGCATCACCGACCCATTCCTGGAGCGAGCCGCCTCCAGGCTGATCTGGAGGATATCCATCATCAGCTGCTGTAAATCCGAGGAAGTGTAAAATGTTTGCAGACCCTCCTGCAGATCATTCAGGAGCCCAATTATCTTCCAGAGGTGGTCGGTTTCGATTTGCAGGATCCGATTCTGTCGTTTGAGCTCAGAGATCTCGTCTCTCACAGCCCGCAGAAGATGGCGGTCAACCATGGACTTCCTCCTCACTCACTCCGTTGTGTTTGACCGGCTCGGGAGCCAATACATCACTTTGTTCTCATTATACTGTGTTTTCGGATAACTAAGGAATGCCATACTCAGATACCCAAATAGCGTTTATAATCTAGCCATATGAATTCCCGAGCCTTTCCCAGCCAGCTGATGTTGGTTGGGCTGATTTTGACCATCGCTCTGACCTCCTGCAGCGGATCAGCAGACAGCCCCCCAACCGGGACGGCAACGCCGGTCCCTCCGACCAGAACTCCTTTTCCCCCCTCCCCCACGCCAATTCCCACGGCAGCTGTGGTCAATGGAGATCTGATCACGCTGGCTGCCTACCAGGAAGAATTAGCCCGCTATCAAGCCGCGGTCAACCGTGACCTGACTGAGGAGGATCGGCAGATTGTACTCCAAGATATGATCTATCAAACCCTGCTTGCCCAGGGAGCGGCAGCGGAGGGATTTCAAATTTCAGAGGAAGAGCTGGATCAGCGTCTTTCCACCCTGGAAACAGGAAGCCTCTCGCTGCAGGATTGGCTGGCCGACAATGGGTACACCGAGGAAAGCTTCCGGGCCAATCTCAAGCGCTCCCTGGAAGCAGCCTGGATGCGGGATCAAATCCTGGCAGAGGTGCCTACCAAAGCCGAGCAAATTCGCGCCCAGCAGATTCTTTTCTATGAGCGGAATCTGGCTGAATCGGTGGATGACACCCTCCGCAGCGGCGCGAATTTTGACCAGCTGGCTGCTCAATATGATCCGCAAACTCGGGGAGATTTAGGCTGGTTCCCGCGAGGATATTTAACCCTCCCAGCGCTGGACGAGATTCTGTTTGCACTGGAAGGCGGGGACATCACTGAGATTATTGAGACAGAAATCGGGTATCATATCATCAAAGTCATTGAAAAAGATCCGGACCGCCTGCTTGATCCAGCCGTTCGGCTGGTATTGCAGGAACAAGCCCTGCAGGATTGGCTTGATCGGCGCTGGAAGCTTAGTACAATACAGATCACGCTGCCTCAGTAAACCGTACCCAGGAGAATCGGTATGGCAAACGAATTTGAAGAATATGCAGACCTGGAAGATTTCGAGGATTTTGAAGAGTTTCCGAAAGATGCTCCCCCAATGGACCCCAGAAGGCCCCCGCGGCCCGGCCTGGTGCTGAATGTGCTCTCAGGATGCCTGGTTGCAGCCACCCTGTTGGTTGCCCTGATTTTTGCGGTCATCTTCCTCTATCCCCAGTCAATGATCAATCCGCTTCCGCCCACCACGCTGCCCGCTCTGGTGCTTACCAGCACCCCTACCCCCACAGCCAAAGGGATTCTCCCTCCCACCTGGACGCCAACCATGGTTCCCAGCAGCACCGCCACCGAAACGCCGACGCCCACCAATACGCCTCAGCCAACAGCCACAGAGACCGTGGGACCGGAAGCCCTGCCAACCACTGAGCTGGATGAAAATGCCTCCTTTATCATCCAGGAGGGCTACCCGCAGTATTCCGAGAACGACATCCAGCCTGATGCCGGCTGCAGCTGGATGGGTGTGGTCGGGCAGGTTCTTGACGACAGCGGTGAGCCGGTAAACGGCATCCTCGTCGAAACGGGTGGCTTTCTCGGTGAGACAGAAGTGCAGAACCTGACCATGTCCGGAATGACAAACACGGTTGGAGAGGGTGGTTTTGCCATTAAACTCAGCGATTCCCCCCAGTTTTCAGAAGGCCAGATCTGGATTCAGCTGGTTGACCAGTCCAATTTACCGCTGTCCGATCAGATTTATTTCGACACCTCGGATGCCTGTGAGGAAAATCAGATCCGGATCAATTTCATCCAGCGGGCTGAATAACCCCCTGAGGACCCTAATCAGAAACAAGCCAGGCCAGGATACCAGGCCTGGCTTGATTTATTCCAGCAAACGCTGCCGGTGACTGTCAAGCCGCTGGAGAGCCTGTTCGATCAGCTCCCGGTTTGCTTCGCTCTGATGCCAGCGGCTGGCACCGGATGAATGGGGCAGCGGTACAATCCAGCGCCCGTCCTTCTGGATCTCCCGACCGATGATTTCAGTCAGTTTCAATTTCCGGGGGAAGAAGAGATTGATTGCCAGTCTCCCGATGGGAATGATCACCCGGGGGTCAACAAAGTGGATTTCCTGTTCCAGATAGGGACGGCAGAGCTTCTGCTCCGCTCGGGTGGGAACCCGATCACCGCTTCCAGAAGTTTGTCTTCCCGGATAGCATTTGGTCACAGAAGTCATATACTGGGTTTCCCGGAACCAATTTTCCTCAATCCCGGCATCCGCCAGCCAGCCAAAAAGTCGGGTTCCGCTGCCGGCATTAAAGGGGCGACCCACCTCCATTTCGGTGATCCCCGGCGCCTGCCCAATGGTCATAAAAACTGCCGATTGCTGTCCAGAAAAAACAGCCGGGGGGTAGATCTCATAGCCCTGCTCAAGGCACAGGCGGCATTGTTTCATCGCCCGGTGGACTTCCTCCAGCGATTGGTATTCTTGCATGATGGGGATTCCTTCGTCTCTGAACTCTGAGGCCGCTATTCTGCTTCCCCGCTGAATGCCATCCAGGCGTCCTTGATGATCAAGGCATCCTCTTCCAGGGTGGGACTTTCACACAGCAGTCGACCTTCAACCCGAAATTCCTTAAGAGCTTTGAACAGGGCTTCAAGCTCGAAATCTGACTCTTCCATGATCAGATGGTTTTGCTCCCCTTTTTCAGTGTATTCAATTCCGGAGATATGACAGTGCAGATGGGTGAGGCTGTCCTCTCCCAGCCGGCTGGCGTAGGTTTCCAGCATCTGCATCCATTCCTGATAGCTATTCATCGACCCATCCCCGGGGCGAGCGTGCAGATGGGCGAAATCCAGGCAGGGCTCCACACCCTCAATCTTGCTCATCTCCAGGGTGTCCTCCAGGCTTCCCAGCATGGCGCCTTTGCCCATGGTTTCCGGGCGAAGGACCACAGTGTTCCCTTCCTTCTGGAGTTCTTCCACACAGCCAGCCAGACGCGGCATGACGGTTTTCAGCACATCGCTCGGGTCCTGTTCAAAATAAGATCCGGGATGAAAGACGATATCAGTGGCCCCGGAGAGGAAACCAGCTCTGGCTGCATCCATCAACCGCTTCCGGGATTTCGGCCATTCCTGATCATCGCCGTTTAGATTGATGTAATAAGGGGCGTGCACACTGAGAGCAACATCTGATTTTTCCCCCGCTTTCTTGATCGCCTGTGCAGTGGAATCTGAAACTCGCACCGAACGAACCCAGCCCAGTTCCATAGCATTCAAACCAATCTCTGCCGTGTAAAGCACACCGCCGACACTCCCTCCCGGGCTGGAGGGTTTGTTCTTTGGGGTTCCAACAGTGCCAAATCGAAATGACAGCATACAGCATCTCCTTCAACAAGAATCCTTAACGGCTAAAAAATCCGGCTGCCGATTGCACCGTTCTCCACAGCGGCGGACCGAAAATCAGCAGTCCAATAAAGACCGATATCACAGCGGCTACCAGCACACCGGCCGCACTGACATCTTTACAAATTTTTGCTGCCGGATGAATCTCGGGGCTGAGCTGGTCTACCAGCACCTCAAGCGCTGTGTTAAATGCCTCGGCAGCCCAGACCAAACCGATTGTAATCGTCAGCACCAGCCATTCCTGACGGCTGAGTCTGAAACCCACCCCGCCCAGGATTACCAGGGCAGCAATCACCAGGTGAGCACGAGCATTCTGCTGGGTTTGGAGAACATAAAGGATGCCTTCCGAGGCATGGCGGATCGATCGGGGGATTTTTCTCCAAAAAACCTGATCGCTCAAATTTAGTCTTCCTCCACAGAGAGATCCAGATTCAGCGCTTTCAGGACCTGATCCTGACGCCCCCACATGGCAGCTTTTTCTTCCGGCTCGAGGTGGTCATATCCCAACAGATGCAGCACCCCGTGAACTGTCAGCAGCTGCAGCTCGTCCTCGACCTGATGACTGCCAATCGCTGCTTGAGATGCTGCCTGCGGATAAGAGATCACCACGTCACCCAAATAAGGGGCATTGGTATCCGGATCATGAAAATCCGCGGGGAAAGCCAGCACATCGGTCGTCTGGTCAACCTGGCGGAACCGACTGTTCAGCTCTTTCATACGGTGGTCATCCGTTACCACAATGGTCAGGGAAGAGGAGGGATCTGCCCGGCAAACCTGGAGGGTTGCCCGAGCAGCCCTGCGGAGCAGGTCTTCAGAACCCTGGCCCGAAAACTGCCGGCCAACATCGAGGTGAATCACCTCTGCTCCTGAAGATCAGTCCGTTTTTCCACCACAGTGACATCATCCGCCGCCGGGATGGTCTCCCGGGATTCCTCTGTGTCTTCCTCCGGGTATTCCATCCGGGCATGATAGGTACCTTTCAGGGTGGCAGTGAAAGAATCTACAACAGTTTTCAAATCCTTCAAGGTCAATTCGGTGTTGTCCAGCTGTCCGGAATCCACCCGACTCTTGACCATCTCTCTGATCAGGGAGCGGAGTTCTTCATCATCATCCGGGGCCTGGGAGCGCACATACGCTTCACAGCCGTCTGCCAGCATGACCAGCGCAGTCTCCACAGATTGGGGTTTGGGGCCAGGATAGCGGTATTGATCGATATCCACCTTGCTTTCGTCCCCGCCAGCCGCCTCAACAGCCTGGGAGTATTGGTAGCGAGCCACCAGAGTGCCGTGGTGCTCGGGAATAAAGTTCCGGATCCGACGGGGAAGACGGTACTTGCGGGCCAGCTCCAGTCCGTAGTTGACATGATCAATAATCACAGAAGCGCTTTCCTCTGGATCCATTTCTTCATGGGTGTCAATCCGGGTGGTACCCTGATTTTCGATGAAGAAGGCCGGTTCGTTCATCTTCCCGATATCGTGATAAAGTGCCCCGACCTGGGCCAGCAGACTGTTGGCTTGAATGCGTTCGGCTGCCTGTTCAGCCAGGTTGGCCACCTGCAGGGTGTGCTGGTACGTTCCGGGCACCTCCCGGAGAAAACGCTGCAGCAGGGGATGATCGGGTCGGGAAAGCTCGACCAGCTGCAGTGTGGTGGTTAAATCCAGCAGCGGGGCGAGAATGTACTCCAGCAGCACGGTCAAACCGGCGGAAGCCACCCCGTGGAAGACTGATGCCCCCACCAGCGTGGCCAGGCCGACCAGGTCAGTGGCCGGATCAATGATTCGATAGGCAACCAGGATCACCGCCCCGGTGACCGCGATAATACCGCTAACAGAGACATAGGCGGAGAGACGCTGGGGACGGCGCAGGATGAGCAGGCCCATCATACCGCTGATGCTGTAATAGAGAGTCAGATCCAGGGCGTTGGGCATCCCGTAAGCAGCCAGAATGGCCAGGGGAACCGTGGTAAACAGGGCGGTTCGCCGATCAATCAAAGCCGCTACAATCAGCGGATAAGTAGCCATCGGGAACAAATAAGGGATGACCAGGTTCCCCGGATTGACATACCGGGCGCTTCCCAAAAATAGCAGGAAAAACACGAAGAACAACACCAGCTGTCTGGTCTTTTTTAACATCGCCGGATAGGCTTTGAAATAAAGCAATATGAACACTGCCGACAATGAGACCACAGCCAACGAGCCGGCTTTCTCCTGCCAGCCGGCGAAACTGGTCATCAGCCCTACTTCTTGAAGCGCTTCAATATCCTCCGCTTGGACGATTTCTCCGCGGCGGATTATCGTTTCCCCGGCAGCTATGCTTCTGGTGACCGGTGCCACGGTTTCCCGTGCCTCCTGCTGGGCTTCCCTGGTCTGTTCTTCACTGTAGAAGCTGTTGGGAGCGACGAAAGCAGAAGCCAGCTCAACGACCAGAGACACTTGATCCTCTGAGAGCGCCAGGCTGACCAGCGATGGCAGACGCTGGCGGGCTTCCTCCATATCCACTTCCCGTATGGTTGACCTCATCACCTGCTCAAGGATAACCACAGCTTCCTGTTTTACAGTTTGCCAGCGGACCTCGCTCAACTCTAAAATCTGGGAGGCGGTGTCCTGCGGTAGATAGATGCCCTCCAGCGCTGCCAGATCATTGAGCTTTTCTTCTCTGGTGGCAAACTGGTCATTTCTCACCACATCAATGAACTGCAGGGCATCCTGAAGTCGGTTCAGCTGCCGGCGGGCGATTCCCGGATCCGGACTGCTGTACACGGGTTCTACCTGTTCAGCAGCCTGCTGTTGCTTCTGTTCTGTCAGCACCTCACTCTGATAGGTAACAGCGTAAGGCGCCATGATGTCCTGCGTCGCCACGCTGCCCTCCTCGACCGAAACAGTGGATAGGGCACCGGTCAGCGACCAGTTGATAAGCCACCATATGCCGGCCATGGAAGCGATCAGGACGACGGTGACGATGATGAAACGGATTAAAGAAGGTCTTTGCTGCTCTGTACTCATGACTTGCCCTTTAAGTGATCAGGCCGGACGGACAGCTCAATCGCCCTGAAGCTCCTCGCGCACCATCTGGTTGGCTTCTTTGCCGTCCGCTCTGCCGCGAATTCTGGGCATCAGCGCCCCCATCACTTTGCCCATATCGGACATGGAAGCAGCCTGCACCTCGGCAATTGTCTCCTTGACAACCTGGCGGAGTTCTTCCTTCGTGAGCTGTTCCGGCAGGAATTCATTCAGGATATCGATTTCCCTCTCAGCTTTGTCAATCAAATCCTCTCTGCCGGCCTGCTCCGCCCCTTCTATGGTCTCCTGGCGGGCTTTGACTTCCTTTTCAAGGATTCTTAACATTTCCGAGTCTTCCAGCGGGCCCTGCTTTTCGATCTCAGCGTTCTTGATTTCCGCCAGGGCCATCCGCAGCGTGGTTTTTCGCTGTGCTTGGCCCTTTTTCATAGCTTCTTTTAGTGATTGCTGCAGTTTTTCTTTTAGATTCATAGCTACCATTATACCCTTTCCTGGTTCTCAGCCCATAGGGTGCTTCATTTTCCCACCCCCCAGCAGGTGCATATGAAGGTGGAAGACTTCCTGCCCTCCATCCGGTCCTGTGTTGATAATCAGCCGGTAACCGGAGGCCTGGATCCCCTTCTCAGCGGCCATCTGTTTTGCCGTAGTGATCAGATGACCGAGCAGAAGCCGCTGCTCTTCTTTCACCTCATTCACCGAAGCGATGTGCTCATTGGGTACGATCAGGAGATGCACCGGCGCGGCCGGATTGATATCCTTAAACACGGTCACCAGGTCATCTTGGTACACGGTCTCGCTGGAAATCTCCCCTGAGACAATCTTACAGAATAAACAATCAGCCATGCTGCCCCTCCTATCCCATATTTTGTTCAGCAAACAACAAACTCATTATATCTGAGAGGAAGTGATTTCCCCGATCAACCCTCTTGAGCTCAGTCTGACCATCCTGGCCGGGGTGATCGTATTCCAGACCGCTGCCGGCGCGTGTGTCTCCACCCTCAGGTAGTTGTTCGTCAGACCGCGGACCAGAGGGTCAGCTGCGGACTCCGCTTCATGCTCGGACCTGACATCCTCCCAGAGCACCATCAGCTGCTGCCCCAGGAACTGATTTCGATACGCCTCGGCGGACTGTGCCAGGACTTTGCGCATCCGGGCGTTGCGTTGTTTTCTCACCGGATGGGGGATCTGCTGGTCCAGCGCAGCCGCCCGGGTGCCATCCCGGGCTGAGTAAGTGAACACATGTCCATCTGCAAACCTCATCTCCCGGACAAAAGCCAGGCTGTCTGCAAACTCCTCCTCTGTCTCTCCGGGAAATCCGGTCATGATATCGGTGGTCACCGCGGCTTCCGGAATCTCTCTGCGGATCATCTTGACAATCCGGGCGTAGCGGGTAGGGGTGATTGCCCGGGACATCCTGCCCAGGGTGGAAGCGGATCCTGACTGCAGGGGTAGATGGAAATGCCGGGCGACCCGCTCTGAGGCAATCGCGGACACCAATCCTGGGGTAATATCCCAGGGCTCAATTGATGACAGCCGCAGCCGGGGTAGAGACGTCCCCTTGAGAATTTCTGCCACCAGATCCGACAGCTCGGGCTTGCCGGGCAAATCCCTTCCCCAGGAACCCAGCTGAACACCGGTCAATACCGCCTCCTTAACGCCGCTCTCTACCGCCTGGTTGATGCGTCTCAGCACCCCCCTGGTGGGAACGCTGCTGGCTGGACCGCGAGCAATCGTGGTGATGCAAAAGGCACACTGATGGCTGCAGCCGTCCTGGGTCTTGATAAAGGCCCGGGTTCGATTGCGAGAGCCAGGGATGCGCTGGCGCCCAATCTCATCATCCTCAAGCTCCTCCGGCGGCATGGACAGCAGCTGGGAAACCAAAAAATTTTTATCCCCGTTGGATATTACCCGGGTAACACCGGGTAGGGAAGCCGCTTTCTCTGGCGCTAAGGTAGCCCAGCAGCCGGTAACGACAATCTCATCCACCCCGGACCGTGCCAAACGGCGGATGGTTTTTCTGGAATCTGCTGCAGCAGAGACGGTAACTGTACAGGTGTTGACTAACCCCAGGTCAGCTTGAGAGGGATCAGCTGTCAGGGTATGTCCAGCAGAAGCAAACTGGCGGGCCATCTCCTCCAGCTCGCTCTGATTTAACCGGCAGCCTACCATATCCAAATAAACTTTCATAGACTGTGATGCTCAAAGGGCTCAGCCCGGCCACCGGTCAGGGAACCGTAACCAGGAAACTATCAAAGACAATATCGACCCCGGGTTCATCAAAGGACCCCACTATTAATCCTACATCCCCATCCTGGAATGCGGCATCTTCCGCTTCTGCAATTGGAACATTATTTACGATCAAAGCCAGTCGGGTTCCCTTGCATTCCACCCGCAGGCGGTTAATCTGTTCACCAGTAAGAATAGCCTCCGAATAGTACATCTGCGGGGGTTCAAGCAGGGCTTGTTTGCCGTTCTCCACCTTTCCCAGGCCATAATATCCATCGCTGCTGATAATAAAAAAATAAAAATTTTTCACATCCTGGTAGCGGCAGAGAACGCCAAAATTGTTATCATCCGGTCCACCGATCTTTTCGGCTTCCACTTCCACCACTACATCGGTAAAATCCAGGCCTGGATTGGACCAGTAATCCGCATTGCTTTCATCCACCACAATGCGATAGCGCCCCTGGTCATAATCGGTCATTCCGGAGTCAGTCCGCACTCGATCCCAGCCGCTGCTGGGATTCTCAAACCCATCCTGAAAAAGCAGAGCGCCGCTTTCCTCCGGGTAAGCGCCGAAAAATGAGGAAACCTGGGACAGGCTGCAGGCGGCAGAGAACACCACAGCCAGACAAAACAGGACAGTTAAGGCGGGTTTCCGGATCATTTCTTCCTTGTCAGTCGATATTTCAGTACGGTTCCCGGGTGGAGGTGCTGTGGAAATATTCTAGCACAGCTGACTTGAGAACCCTCAGGAATCAAGGGTAGCCTGCAAAGTTCTGGCCCGTTCCTGCAGGGCTGGATTATCCGCAAAAGCCAGCGCCTGTTCAATATGATATCCTGCTGCGGCATCCTCTCCCTCCACCGAGTATAGAATTGCCAATTGAAAATGTGCCGGTGCGTAAGTGTGATCCTCTTCCACAGCCCGGGAGAAGAATTTCCAGGCGCTGGATGGATCATCGAGGGCTAACATCACCTCCCCCATCACGGTGAGGACCTCCGGGGTTTGACCGGCGAGCTCAATGGCCGCCCGGGCAGCCGGCAATCCTACTTCTTTCAGCTGATATTTGTATTCCACGGTGAAGGTAGCCAGCCGGCTGTAATACGTCCCGCTGCCATCGCTGAGGGCCACAGCCTGCTGGTATTTGGTCAGCGCTTCCTCCAGCTCCCCCAGAGCAGCCAACGACCGCCCCTGTTCAACATAGACATCGGGACGATCTCCCCAGGCATCAGCGGTCTGCTGGAAATATTCCAGGGCAGTGCGGTGAGATCCCTGCCGCTGCCAGTACATCCCCAGAAATAAATTGGCCAGCGGGGAGTCTTCTTCCAGGCTCCGGGCTTTTTCCAGGGTTTGCAGGGGATCTCTTCCGGGGTCAGCAATGTGCTGCAGCGCCTCGCCTAAGTACGCCCAGGCTTCGACATAATCAGGACGGAAGTTGACCGCTTTTTCAAAAGCCCGCACCGCCAGCTGCCAGTGGTCATATGCCCCCAGCGCCTGACCGGTCACCACGGCGCGGTAGGCCGGCTCCTCCTCCAGATTTCCCTCAACAGCCCGGAGAATCCCTCCGGCATCCGGATATTCACGGGAGGCGGCTTCCAGGTAAGGCAGTGATTTGGGGGGATCTTCCACTGCCAGCAGCAGTCCGACCGAGCGCTGCTCTTCCAGGGAGAGTTCAGCTTCCAGGGACTGCTGGTATTCTTGCCACTGAGTGACCGCTGCAGAAAAATTGCCCTGGACGAAATAAAGGTCGGCCAGCTTGCGATGGGAGGAAGGTTCCCCCGGCAGCTCCCGCCAGATGTCTTCCGCTTGCTCCGCATTCCCGGCAGCCAGGTAAATATCCCCCAGGAGGAGCTTCCCCGCAGGAGTGAGGCTGTTCTCCTGTGCGGCTCGTTCCAGGGCCTTCTCTGCCAGTGCCAGATCTCCAGCTTGATAAGCGGCCTTCCCAGCTGCGGCCGGGAGACTTTTTCTCCAGGGAAGTTCCTCCGACAATTCCAGGAGGGCTGCTGCCCGGGCTCGATCATCCCCAGCAAGATAAGCACGCTCCACTTCCCGGTAATTTTCGATTACGCTCATCGGAACAGGACTGAAGTTCAGCAGCACGCCGATCACGAAAAACGCTGTCAATCCCAAGATTATTTTCCATTTTTCATTCATACCAGAGATTATATTGCATATTTCCGGGATTTGAACATTCCACCCGGGAAAGCGCCTGACTCTTAACCAGCGCACATATACCCCCCAAAAAAATGGCCCCGGATTGGATTTTGCCCCAGCTAATGACCATAAATCGCCCCATGGCCGGTTTGCGGTTTTGCCGGGATCACGCCTCCCTCCCACCAAGGAGAAGAAATGGAAATAAACCCGGGTGCTGAGAATCAAATCAGTCCAGAAAAAATTCATCCTGCGACGGTTTCGGCAGCTCACTTTCTGCCTGCGATCCCGGGTGAAAAGCACGAAATTGGTGCTGGCGGGCTCCAACTGCTCTCTCCGGGCTCTCCTTGTTACCTGTTAGAGTCAGAATCTTTCGATCCAAATCCGCGGTGGATCCTGTCTGGGGGATGCAGCCGCGGAACCATTCCTTTCTGATCTCTGAGGATGAACTGCTGGGTCTTATCGAAAACAATGACTTCGGAGAGGCGTTTCTGTCAATAGATGAGTCCAAATATATCTATCGTCATGGGGAAAAGCAGCGAAAACAAAAACTGATATCTATCGAATCCAGACGTCAGTTTGTATAATTGACCCCATGAGCATAACTCATTAAAATATTTCTTTGATGGGTGTGCGGCCAAAGAGAGGAACATTTTGAAGATCATCGTCTGTGTTAAACAGGTCCCGGACACAGCTGCCGATATGGCGGTGGAGGACGGAAAAATCAGCTGGGGAGATGCCTCGCTGATCATCAATCCCTGGGATGAATTCGCTGTGGAAGCAGCCCTGGACTTAAAGGCGGAGCACGGGGGAGAAGTCATTGCCCTCAGTCTGGGAAAAGAAAAACAACTAGAAGCTATTAAGCATGCCCTGGCCATGGGAGCCGATGAGGCTGTGCTGGTCTCTGATCCGGACCTCCGAGGAGCGGACACCATCGCAGTATCCCAGGTGCTGGGAGCTGCTGTTAAGAAAATCGGCGGTGGGGATCTGGTGCTTTTCGGCCAGCAGTCAGTCGATATCACTAACGGACTGCTCCCGGTTCAGGTTGCCCGACAGCTGGATTGGCCCTCCCTCAGCCTGGTCTCCCGTTTTGTGGAACTGTCAGCAAAAGACAGCTCGCTGACAGTGGTTCGAGCGATGGAAGAGGGCAACCAGGTTGTGACCAGTCGTCTGCCCACCGTTATCAGCATCACCAAGGATTACGGAAAACCCCGATATCCTTCTTTCATGGGAATCCGGAAAGCATCCCGGGCAGCTTTCTTCACCTGGAGTTTGTCAGAACTTGGGCTGGAGACACCGAAATCCGCTGTCTCCCGGCTCGCGGTCATTGAACCTCCGGGGAGGGAAGTGGTCACGGAAATGGTCCCTGGCGATACCCCGCAGGAAAAAGCTCACAACCTGGTTCAGAAATTGATTGAAGCCAAGGTGATCTGATGGGAAAGAAAATCCTTGCCTACATCGATCATCATCATGGAAACCTGCAGCCTTCCTCCTGGGAAGCCATCGGGGTAGCTGCCCGCATGGCCTCGGATCTCGGCGGAGAAGCCGCCGCTTTAATCCTTGGCTCTGATCTCAGAGAGCTCCCTGCGCAGGCAGTTCACCGCGGAGCGGATCGAGTCCTGACCGTACAGCACTATGCCCTCAAAGATTTCATTCCCGAAATCCTGGCTGATGCCTTGAAAACCGCCGCGGAATCCTATCAGCCGGATGTGATCATTTTCCCATCCACCACCCGGGGAAAGACGCTGGCCGGTATGGCTGCTGTGGATCTGGACAGCGGGGTGATGGGGGATGTCATTGACCTTGATTGGACAGGGGATCAGCTGACTGCCACCAGACCAATTTACGCTGGTAAACTGCTGTCCACCCTGATCTGCACGGCAAAGCCGCAAATTGTCACCCTCCAGGCACGGGCTTTTCCCCGGCCGGCACCAGATCTGGAACGGTCAGGGGAATTCAAGGCTGTCGAGATAGACCTGGATGGGAAAAGATACCCCAGCAGGCTATCCACAATGGCAGAAAAAGAACAGAACCTCAGCCTCACAGATGCTTCAGTAATTGTCTCTGGCGGCCGAGGTACCGCCAATAATCCTCTCCACACCCCACCGTCAGAACTGGATCAAGAAGCATCTGAAATCTGGAAAGCTCAGCGGGGGTTTGAGCTGATCGAGCAGTTGGCTGATGTACTCGGTGCTGCTGTGGGTGCCAGCCGAGCGGCAGTGGATGGAGGCTATATCGAGTATGACCACCAAATCGGACAGACAGGGAAAGTGGTCACCCCTGATCTCTACATCGCCTGCGGTATCTCTGGAGCGATTCAGCATCTGGCCGGGATGGTCAGCAGTAAAACCATCGTGGCTATCAACAAAGATCCGGATGCTCCGATATTCCAATACGCCCATTTCGGTGTCGCAGCAGATCTATATGAAATCCTTCCTGCGCTGACAGAGGAGCTGCGCTCCTACCTGGAAGGATGAACTCTCAGGTCCCGAAAGCGCTCCCCCGTTTTCGTCACCCCCACCCTCTTCTTTCTCAGACCGGCACGCCACCCAGCTGTTCTGGGCATTAATTCGGGGATAACGGACTGCATTGAAAACGCGATTTGGATCTTTACGAAGAGCAGAGTTCTCCAGAAATAGCGGACCACCACCTAGCTCCTGATTCGAAAAACTTTGCTATCATAAGCCGCCCTCCCAGCTGGCGTGCTTCCGGGTACAATGAGACTGGATTTTCTTCTCCCTATCGGCTGCCCGGGTGTAGGCCATGAATTCTCTCACCTCAGAATTTCTTTTAGACCCCGAAGTGGTGTTTCTCAACCATGGTTCCTTTGGAGCCTGTCCCCGCCAGGTATTTGAAACCTACCAGCGCTGGCAGCGCCTGTTGGAACATCAACCGGTGAAATTTCTCAGCCGAGATTATCTTGATCATATGCGCTCCGCTCGCAAACAGCTGGCTTCCTTTGTTAGCGCCGACCCCAGTGATCTCGCCTATATCCCCAATGCCACCTTCGGTGTCAATGTGGTCGCCCGTTCCCTGGAGCTGAAGGAAGGAGATCAGGTGCTCCTTACCAACCATGAATACGGCGCCTGTGAGAACGTGTGGAGGTTTTTGAGCAAAAAGCTGGGGTTTCAGCTGCACGCCGTAGAGATTCCCCTTCCGCTGCCGTCCCAGGAAAACATCGCAGAAATGATCTGGAAGGAAGTGAACCCGCGGACAAAGATAATATTCCTCAGTCAAATCACCTCGCCAACCGCCGGTCAACTCCCTGCTGCGCAGATCTGCACCCGGGCCAGGAAGCAGGGAATTCTCACCATGGTGGACGGCGCCCATGTCCCCGGCCAGCTTGACCTCGACCTGGGTGAGATCGGCGCTGATTTTTACTCCGGGAACTGCCATAAATGGCTGCTGGCGCCCAAAGGGGCTGCTTTCCTCCATGTGCGGCCGGAGCGGCAGGAGCGCATCGATCCCCTGGTGGTCAGCTGGGGGTGGGGGGATAACTCCCCCTTTCAAAGTGATTCCCGATTTCTGGATCTGCTGGAATGGTGGGGGACGAAGGACCCTTCAGCATACCTGACTGTCCCGGAAGCGATTGCCTTCCAGCGGATGCACCACTGGGAGAAAGTCCGGATTGGCTGCCGGGAGATGCTCCGCGATCTGCTGGCTGAGATCCAAACGCTGACCGGTCTGCCTTCCCTGTACAGCGCCCCTCCCGAAGCCGATCTGCAAATGGCTGCAGCCGAGATTCCCGCCTCCTGGAAACCAGAGGGTCTGCAATCCTGGTTGTACCAAAGATACCGGATTGAAATTCCAGTCATCCAGTGGGAGGAGCGCTGGCTGATCCGTCCTTCGGTTCAGGGATACAATTCCCGGGAGGATCTTGACCTGCTGCTGGCAGCCCTGCGGGAATATCGGGATCAGGTCTAGCGCCCGCCTGGCAGCCCGCGGGAGGAAAGCACTCCCTCAGGAAGGACCGGGTACAATCACGGCCACCGCAGGAGCCCGATAAGGGGACTATCTGCGGAAGGATAGCAGCTGCTGGCTGGTTGTTTTCTGGGGTGTGCTCGCCGCGAAAAATAATTAACGCCAAGCCTCTCGACAAATGCTGTACTGCAGCAGCCGGCGGCCGTAGAGCTCGATCTCGCCCTCCAGGGATTCTCCCAGCCTGACTGCCAATCGGATCGAGCGGGTGTTCTCTGGAAAGATCAGGCTGATCAGTTTCTCTTTTTCCAGTTGCTCAAAACCCCATTTCACCGCGGCGGATGCCCCTTCAAATGCCAGCCCACGGCCCCAGAAGCTCCGGGCCAGCATCCAGGCAATTTCCACATCCGGGAACTCATCCGGGTACTGCAAACCGATCCGTCCGATCAACTGACCGCTGGATTTTTCCTCAACGGCCCACATCCCATACCCGCGCAGCCGCCAGTGACCGGCCATAACACAGAGCCACTGCCAGGCCTCCGCCCGGTTGAGCGGCTTTCCGGTAAAGGAAGCACAGCGCATTACCTCCGGATCAGCGACAATGGCCGCAAAGGATTCCAGATCCGCCCCCTGAAACTGCCGGAGGATTAACCGCTCGGTGGTCAGCACGGGATCATTTTCAGCCATCAGGGACGGTATTCCCTCCAGGCTGCTCTCCAGGGATTCCTGAACTCCCCCTGCGTGGTCCGGGCTTTCAGGGTCGGGTAGACATGCTGCAGCTGCAGTTTGACCTCCTCCTTGGTCTGCGGGGTATTCACACCCATCTGGATCCGCTCTCCAGAGTCCGCTGCTGAGGATAGCATATCGGCTGAATTTCAGCGCTGCCGGAGCTCATCCCTCCTGTTGTTGTGCAGCGCGGGAGCACTGTACTCTGCCGGGAATGCCATCGATTCTTTTCCCTCAGGAGAGCGCTTTGCTCTTAGAAAACCAGTATACCTTAAGAGAAAGCGCCGGCAGTTTTTTTACCGGCGGCGCAGACTGATTTTTAAATACAATTCTTATCTTTCGCCACCCCCCTGCCGGTATAATCAGTATCATCATCCTCATTATCCGGATACTGACAAGGAAAGGACTGATGGAAACAAAAACCAAACGGGTCAAACTAGAATGGGTTCGTTCTCGAATGTTCGTGGGCACAGACCATCTGGGCAATTCCACCGCGATCGGTTATCTTCGAGATGATGACCAGGAGGGGCAGGGGATCAACCCTTCCGACATGCTGCTGCTGGCTGCCGCTTCCTGCTCAGCTTATGACGTCGTGCAGATCCTGGAGAAAGCACAGCAGCCGCTGGAAGACCTCAGGGTGGATGTATCGGCGGAGCAGAGTCAGGAACCGCCCTATCCCTATGTCTCCCTGCATTTCAGTTATCAGGTCAAAGGGAACGTTGATGCCGAAAAGCTGGAGCGGGCTATGCAGCTTTCTGAAGAGAAATACTGCTCGGTCCTGGCTACCGTCAAACCTGCCCTGACCTTTACCAGTGATTATCAAATCGACTCCTGATTCAACCCCAGAAGAGCTTCATCCCCAGGCCCAGCGGGGGATCGCTCATTACAATCGGGGAGAATTTTTCGAAGCCCACGAATACCTTGAGCTGGCTTGGATGGCGGCCCCTGGCCCGGAGCGTGATCTCTACCAGGGGCTGCTGCAAATCGGTGTGGCTTACTATCAAATTAAGCGGGAAAATTACCGCGGGGCCCTGAAAATGTTCCGCCGTGGACAGCGCAATCTGCGCCCTCTCCCGGACGAAATGCTGGGCATTGATGTCGAGCAGCTCCGGGTGGACGCGTATCGCGCAGAAAGCACCCTGCGCTCGCTGGGTCCGGTAGAAATTTCCCATTTTGACCGCAGTTTGTTTTCCCCGGTTCCCCTGGCAGAGAGTTAATCCCCTAACCAGTACCCTCCAGACCCCCTGCTGCCACAGCAGTTTCCTGTCCTCCCTTCCGCGGTGCAGTCCAGCTGACTCCTCAAACAATCCTTGCGGTCATTCAGCAAGGCGGTACAATGCTAATAATCAAGGGAAATCAATCAGATCATCAACGATGATGACCAATAAACACTCAGCAGCTGCATCGGATCGCTTGATCTCAGACTTTTTTCGTGACCTGCCGGAAGAGCAGCAGCAGCGCCTGGCATCCAGGCTGAAACGCATCCAGCTCAATCCCCATACCTGTCTGGTAAAGGAAGGCAGCCAAGGCCAATTTTGGGCCATCGTCGAGAGCGGGGAGATCATCCTGTCGGACAGCAGCTCGCGGACCGGGAGACTAACAGCCGGTGAGTATTTCGGCATGGATATGCTCCGACACGGCATCCCCAGCCCCTACACCGCGCAGACAGACTCAACAGCCGTGATCTGGGTGCTGAACCGGGCAGACTGGCTGGCAATCACAGCGGACCCGGCCCCGGAGCGACCCTCCCAATCAATCCGCCCTCGATTCAGGAAGCTCCGCTGGGCGGTGCTGGGAGCTGCGTTATCTCTGCTGATGATTGTCTTCACCCTGGGCTCCACGCTGCTGGATTTTGCCACCGGTACAGTCCCTGATCTGCTGTTCGAGGCTGGTCGTCCGCAGCTGGCTGAACGGTACCTTCGGCTGGCGGCAAAAATTCAGCCGCAGTCAGCTCATGTACAGGGTGCCCTTGGCGATCTGCTGATGCTGGCAGGAAAAAATGCCCAGGCGGTTGAGGCCTACCAAGAGTCCGTTGATCTCGACCCTTATCTCCCCTGGGTGCATAACAACCTGGGTGTGGTGCTGCTGGAAGAGGGGAACCCAGAACAGGCCGTGGTTTCCTTTCAAACCGCGGCGAACCTCAACCCGGATAGTGCTGACGCCTTCCGCAATCTGGGCAGTGCCTATCTGACCCTGGAGCGCTGGGAGGCTGCCGCCGATGCCTACTGGCAGTCCATGGTGCTGGATGGATCTCAGATCTCCACCAAAGCGGCCTGGGCTGGAGCCGTGCTGCACCGGAACCAGCTGGTAGAATCCCGACTGATCTGGCAGGATATCCTGCAGTCAGAGCCCCGCCATCCCCAGGCCCTGCAGGGACTGGGCGTGATTTCCCTGCTGGAGGATCAGCCGGAGGAAGCTTTACGATATCTGGATGCCGCCTTGTATGTTGATCCACAGAACGCTGTCACCCGACTCTATCTCGGGCTGACATTGGAGACCCTGGAGAAATCCGAGCAGGCAGCCCTGGAATATCAATATATAATAGAAAATGGAACCGATCCGGAGCTGATCAAGCTGGCTGCCACCCTGCTTGAGGTCATCCAAAGGGAAGCCGAATCAGGATTTTTTGTCCCCGGTATGCATTTCGGCCCTGTTCTTGCACTAAAGAGGGCAGACCGATCAGAATTCATGCACTCGATGATTATCGAAAGGAGATTATCGCTATGAAGAAGATCCATATTTTGGCAATCGCCGCCCTTTTGGCCGCAGTGCTCATTCCAGCTGTTGTCCTGGCTGGAGGGACATTTTACTGCAGCACGACTGCCGCAACAGACGGGGATGGGACCCTGAATAACCCCTGGATGTGCACCACCGAGGATGAATTAAACACAGTGATTGATGACAGGATCTGCGCTACCTATCTCGGTGGCAACCTCTACGAAATCTTTCCCGACTCCTATACCCTGCATGTGATCACCTACTACAGCGCTAGTGACTGCCGGGTCACTTCCTCCACTGATTTCGCCGGCTTCCCACCCGATACCGGTGTGAATATTCCCACTCCGGTAATTGTGGCAGGTGCTGCGCTGGCCGGCGCCGGTCTGGTTGCCGCTGGTATCTTCCTGAAGAATAAACAGGAAGAAGTCACCGTCTAATCTCTCCAGACGGACGAGCGCCACAGCTTCACAGGAAAAAAAGGAAGCGGCCAAAACTTTATTAAATCCAGCCAGGCTGTATGTGGAAAGACCAGACAGCCTGGCTGCGCTTGTCTGTTAATTAGTGAACCTGGTCAGGTAACGGATAGGGCTGCTGTGAAAAAACAACCCGGACGGGGCATTCTGAATGAGATCATGATCATCGCCGGCGCACTGCTGCTGCTCTGGGCTGCCTTAACCTCCCTGAAACCCGTCCTGGCAGCCCAATCCCTGCCCGATGGACGCTATTTTGTCACCGGCCCTGAGATCCGGCTGCCTCTCCCTCAGCTGGCTTCCGTGCTCAACACCGGCCCGGTGCAAGAGGATGTCTTCTCTCCCCTGCTTTACAGGACACCTACCCCGACACCGACGCCCACCCCGACACCAACCCCCACTCCAGTTCCCAGTGCGGGTCCTGTGGTCCGGCTGGTCATTCCCCGGATTGACGTTGACCGGGCCGTAGTCCCCCTTAATCAGCAGCGGGACAGCAGTGGTCGGATCCGCTATGACACCGCTGCCCTGTTTGCCACCAGCAGCCGTTTGGACCTGGTCGGCCAGGTGGCCACCTCTGTTAACCCGGGAGACGGCAGCAATATTGTTCTGGTCGGGCACAATTACAACCGGGGCTGGTATGCCTGGGAAGGGGTTTTTGTCGACCTCCATAAACTGAAAACGGGGGACAAAGTGGTTCTGTTCACTGAGAATGGGGACAAACATACCTATCGGGTTAAAAGAATCAAGGAAATCCCCTGGTCAAGCAAGACCAATGCTGAGATCCAGAAGCACAGCCGGTACCTGGGCCCTTCCGCAGAGGAAAAGGTGACCCTGATGACCTGTGGGGGTGTCTTCGGTGTCTGGGGCGCCCGGGTTTACGTCGTGGCGAAATAACCGCTGCTTCTCCAGAAGTAGGATAAAACCCTTGGTTTTGAAATTAACCCATCTCCGACCGGGTTTCCTCCAGACAGCCTCCCAACCTTTCGATTCCCCGCGCAAGCTGCTTTTGATCATAATAGCTGAAGCTCAAGCGGATGTGCTCCACCAGTCCCTGCTGACTGGAAAACAGCGTTCCGGGACGGAAATCGACCTTCCGATGCCGGGCTTTTTCCCGCAGCGCGGCTGTTTTCACACCCGGCAAACGCACCCAGAAGAAAAATCCCCCTCTGGGAACCCGGTACTCCGCCCAGGATAGATGCTCTTCCAGCGCCGCGGCCATGGCTTCCAACCGCCGCTGGTAGGCTGCTTTCAGCTGCTGGATATTCTTCCGCAGGTCACCGGCTTCGATCAACGCTGAGACCAGCGCACTGGTGAAAGGATTCATTCCCCCACCGCTGTCCAAGAGACCGCTGCCAGACAGCTGCTGGATCACCTCCTCATGGGCCTGAATCCAGCCCAGACGCAGGCCGGGAGCAAGGATTTTTGAAAAGGAATTCAGCGAGATCACCTGGGGCACCTCTTTGCTGTAAAAGGAAAACGGTCGGGGAACCACCCCCTGATACCCCAGGAAATGGTAGACCTCATCGGCGATGAGCAGAAAATGATGTTTTTCCGCCAGCCTGACCAGTTCCTCCCGGCGGTCCCGGGGCAGGGTCAGACTGGCCGGATTATGAAAAGTGGGAACGGTGTAGAGCAGCTTCGGCTGCTGCCTCTCCAGGGCTTTCTTCAAGCGGTTGATATCCAGGCCGCGGTCATCCATGGGGAGGGAGATTACCTCCAACCGGTGATCCCGGAAAATGCGCAGCGCCAGGAAATAGGTCGGCTCCTCTACAAAAACCACATCCCCGGGCTGTGTGAACAGCGTGCAGAGCAGATCCAACCCGGAGGAAGCCCCTGCTGTGGTAAACAGGGAGTCCGGACGGACCGGAAAGGAACTTTCAGCTGAGAGAAAATCCGCCAGCGCGATCAGGAAATTACCGTTTCCCTGTTCTGCGCCGTACTGCAGGGTGCGCGGGTCAGCTTCAGAAAAATACTGTTTGGCCGACCGCTGCAGCTTCTCCAGGGGCATCAGTTCCAGACCCGGGTTGCCGGAGCCGAGATCAATAAAATCTGGCGGGGGGTCAGTTTGGGCGATTCGGGGAATGAACATATCTCCAAGTATACCGAAAGCATGCCTGGAATTCAAAACACCTCTCAGGTTCCGGCCCGTTTGGCGCGGTGTTCAAACCAGCGGAATTGGGAAAATCCCCTCAGGGCCTGGATTGCCAGCATGCCCGACGCCGAGAATCGAGGGAAGCCCCAGCCGCTTCTTTGACCCGTCTAATTGGCGTCTGGAGTATTTCCTGATCCTCTTTCCGATTTTGATTTTTTTCCACTGAGGAAGATGGGGCAGTCAGAAAACAAGTTCCCTCATCCTGTTCAGCTGCAAAAGGAATTTTGCTGATTAGTTCAGCTCTTACCCAATCCCTTTCAGCTGGGTGGATTCCTGACTGTCAAAAATGAATTTCTTCACCAGCAGAAGGGAAAGCAGGATCAAGCCCGAGCCCATCAGGACCACGGCGGGTGTCCCCCCCCGGGTCCATAAGAAAGTGAACAGGGGGGGCGCGATCCCTTCCCCGATCGTATTACCAAAAGAAATCAGACTGAATAATGTCGCCCGATTTTCAATAACCTGTTCGGAGATTAAGGGGATGGAAGAGGTAATTGCAAATTCCAGAGAGACTGTGTAGAGGATCATCAGCAGCAGGATGAGATTCAAGGAATCCCGGACCAGCAAAAAAGCAACAAAAAACATCAGGCTGATCAGCAGACCAACCAGGGTGCCCCGCCTTTTCCCAATCCGATCGACAATCATCCCGGCCAGCAGCAGACCGAATAATTCAGCGATGCCGATCGCAGTCCCGGTGACTCCAATTTGGAGAGGGCTAAAATTAAAGCGCTCATTGAGCAAAAAAGCCCAGAAGAGGGTAAACAAGGTAAAAGCATTCAAAAGCAGTGTGGAAACGCCGATGGATGCCAGCACTTTTGGTTGTTTGCTCAGCGTCCAAATGGAGCGCAGAATGCGGGAATGGTCAGATCTGATTTCTGTTTTAGGAAGGCTGAAGGTGAGAATCAACCCGTTGACCAGGCAGAGGCCAGCCAGAGCCACAATGGGCAGCTTCCAGCTGCCGATCTCGATTAACCATCCTACCAGGGGAAGACCCACAATGCCGGCTGTGGGAAAAGAAGCGTCCACCGCTGCCAGCGCACGCCCACGGCGCTGGTACCTGACCAGGTCGCTGACATAGGCTCTCAACACCGGATAAAACGCAGCGGCGCTGAGGTTGAGCAGCAGCATGGGGAGCAGGCTCCACCATCCCTGAAAGATGGTTAATCCCAGCAGGGAAAGCCCCCGCAGACCCAGTGCCAGGGTCATCATCAACCGTCGGCCCCGTTGATCCGCCAGAGCCCCAATCATCGGGCTGACCAGTCCAATCAAGGAACGGACGCCGAGAATCCAGCTGAACCCGGCAACCGTTAACCCCAGACCGCTGGAGATCTCCGGGAGGAAGGGCATAAAGAAACGGGCGCTGGTATCAACTACCAGACGGGAAATGAACAGGATGCTGATTACTTCAACACTGACACCCAGAAAAGCAGTCAGCCGGTTGCCCTTTGAGGGAAGCTGTGGATCCGTCAAAAATAAACTCCTCGGTTTCCTTGATCAGGAATGATCATAAAACGGGTGGTGTGATGCAGCAAAGCACTGTCAGGGCCTGCCGGTTGGGAGATCCGAACTCCCGCAGCAGATCTCCTTCATAATAAACCGTATCCCCTTTTTCAAGCAAAAAGCGATCTTCTCCAATCAAAATCTCCAATGTTCCACTGATGACATGCATCCACTGCTGGGTGGGTTTTGCCAGAGGTTGAGCAATTCTTTTCACCCCTGGATCAATGGAGATCAGGTATGCCATCATATCCCGGCTGAAATCCGGAGTCAGCAGGTCATAACTGATCTGATCGTCTTCAAACTTAAGCCGGCGGCGCTCATCCGCCCGGACAACATTTCCCGCCGGCTCGTCGATCAGCAGGGAAAACATGGGGATTTCCAGGGCTCTGGCGATACTTTGCAGTGAATTCAGGGAAGGGGAAACCTGGTCGTTCTCAACCTGGCTGAGGAAGCTGGCCGTCACCCCCGCTTTTTCGCCCAGCTCTCTCAGACTGAGACCTTTTTGATGCCGATGTTCCTTGATTTTGTCGCCAATATTCATCATCGTCTTCCAGTCCCTCCCCAGTGAACCATGGTCAAGAGAGAATAATCCCTCCATCAACTTCCAGGGCCTGTCCGGTCAGATAGCGGGAGTCTTCAGAGGCCAGGAAGGAAATCACCCCGGCGATCTCCCAGGGTTCTGCCAACCGCTTCATAGGACAGTCGTTGGCGCGCATCTCCAGCCACTCCTGGGCTGACAGCCCATCCGCTTTCCCCACTTTTTTAGCCACATTGCGGACCATATCCGTGAGCGTGTTGCCGGGACATACCGCATTGGCTGTCGGTCCGAATGGGGCCATTTCCATCGCCACCGAGCGGGTCAATCCGATCACGCCGCTCTTAGAAGCAGAGTAAGCAGCTGAAGCCGGCCAGCTGGTTTTTCCGGCCATGGAAGACAGATTAATAATGCTGCCGGATTGATTTTCCATCAAGATCGGTGCCACTGCTTGATTGGTTAAGAACACCCCGGTGAGGTTAATATCCAGCGTCCGCTGCCATTCCTCCTCAGAGACTTCATCCAGCGGAGACCCGGTGTAGATCCCGGCGGAAGCCACCAGAACATCAATTCGTTCCCATTTTTCCAGAATAGTGTCCACTGCGGACTGAATGCTCTTCCGTTTGGTGACATCGCAGGTTAAAGCCAGGACTTCTGCACCCTGATCACGGCACTGATCAGCAGCTTCTTGATTGTGTTTCTCATCCAGATCAAGGCAGGCCACCCGGGCTCCTTCCCCCGCAAAACGCACTGCTGCGGCTCTGCCAATCCCATTCGCCGCGCCGGTGATCATCACCACTTGGTCAACAAATCGCTTCATGTTTTGCACCTCGCTTCTGTTTCTAATCATGGGTTCAATTAGCTCTTTAAGATTTCCAGCGCTTCTGCAATGGAAACATTCTCATGGATCAAGGCAGCCACGGCTGCGGTCATGCTGGTGGGATTCTCGGCCTGGAAGATATTGCGCCCGATGGCCACACCCCGGGCTCCTACATCCAGCGCTGCGCGGATCTTTTCCAGCATTTCCTGCTCACTGCCCTTTTTCGCCCCGCCCAGGATCACCGCCGGAACATAACAGGTGCTGGTCACCCAGTCAAATCCCTCCGCATAGGGAATTTTGACCCAATCGGACCCCAGCTCCGCCCCCACCCGGGCAGCAATTGCGATGCTTTTCGCTGTTCTCATATTGTCGGGACTGTCAAATCCGCCGGGAACCATCTCCCCCATCACCGGTATATGCCAGCGGTGTGCTTCTCCGATCACCCTGGCCAGGGTGGCCAGGGATTCTTCCTCATTGGGCGCCCCGGGGAAGGCTGAGACGGCCACAGCATCTGCACTGACGCGAATGGCATCCTCCAGGGAATAAAATTGTGATCCCGGCCCCATCTCCCCCAGGCTGGTCCCCCCGCCGTCCAGGCGCAGGATCAACCCCAGCGGGGCGATTTCTTTCGCAAAGCGGCTGGCGGTACCGTAGCTGGTCAGGATGGCATCCGCTCCCCCAGCGACAATTTTTTCCAGGGTCTTTCCAGGCTGCTCCATGCCGGGCGCAGGTCCATCCAGCATCCCGTGATCGAAAGCAACAATCAAGGCTCTCCCATCCTTTTGAAAAATCCGATTCAATCTTCTGGTCTTCATTTAGGCAATCCTCTCTAATGTTTCTTTGGTTACTTGGTAAATGGGTTCTTCTCCATGGAAAAACCGCCGCAACTCCTCGACGGCTAATTCTCCCATGTGGTGGCAGTTATCAATACATCCGGCTATGTGCGGTGTGACTACCACATTCGGCAGGCTGCGCAGCGGACTGTCTGCGGCAGGGGGTTCAGGATCTGTGACATCCAAAAAAGCGAAGAACCTCCCCTTTTGAAGTTCCGCAATCAAAGCTTCTTCCTCAATCAGCGAGCCTCTGGCGGTGTTGATAAGCAATGCGTCATCCTTCATCATCAGCAGGCCCGCTTTGTTCAGCATCTGGTAGGTCTGGGGATTGGCGGGGGCGTGGAGCGAAACCACATCAGATTGAACCAGCAGTTCCTCCAGGCTGACTTTTTGGGCCCCAAAAGATTTCGCCCGCTCCTGATTGACAAAAGGATCATACAACAAGATCTCCACATCATAGGGCTGCAGCAGATCCATCACATGTCTTCCCACATTGCTGGCTCCAATAATCCCCACCTTCTTCCGGAAGAGCTCTTGCGAATACCAACGATCCCAGGTCGGTGAATCCCGCCAGCCTCCTTCCCGGACATGCACACCCAGCGGCCAGATGCGCTTCATCCCCACCAGCATCAACCCAATCGTGGTCTCCGCGACCGTCTTTGCCAGCGCAATTCCCGCACTGGTCAGGTGGATCCTCTGCTCCCAGAAGGCCTCCGAGATGAACCGTTTGACGCTGCTGCCCATATGAGCCATAGCCTTCAATTTCGGCGCAGCAGCGATTACCTCCGCATCCAGACGGGATACACCCCAGCTGGTGATGCAGGCATCGGCTTCCCGCAGCAGCCGAATCAGGGACTTTTTATCCGCTGGTTCCGGATGATCATGATGGATCACAGCGGCAAATTTCTTGAGTGATTCCCAGGCCCGGTCACTGAACATTCGCTGGTAATGAACCTTTCCAATGACCACAGCAACAAGGGGTTTATCCATATCAGTACCTCCAGATAGCTATGTTGTTCAGCAGCAGATCCCGGTTTGGTCAGCCTGCTGCTGGATCTAAAGATGAAATGATCCTTGGTAACGCCGATATTTCTCCCTGTAGAGATTTCGCTGTTCTACGCCGGGGTTCACCAGACGGAAGGATTGACTGCCACCCCTTTCACCGGTGTTCAGTTCCTTCATCCACCCCAACCCGTATCCAGTCAGGACGGCAGCGCCGAAGGCCGGCCACATATCATAATCAGGCAGCACGATGGGCCTTTCTGTAATATCAGCCAGAATTTGAGGCCAGTGGTTGCTGTTCGCCGCTCCCCCCACCATCCAGAATTCCTCCGCGTCCATTCCAGATTCCTGCACCGCCCAGTTCAGTTCAAAACCGGCACTTTCCATCACAGCCCGGGATAAATCTCCCCAGCTGTGATTTAACTGCAGCCCGGAAAATTCCCCCCGTCCGGTAGTCGCGGGATCCCGATGTCCCCCGCTGAGGGGATGGAACATCAGCTCCATCTGCAGGGAGGTTGTGTTTAAAGACCGGGCTAAAATAGCATAGCGCTCCTGCCGGTCTCCCGGCCGGGTCTGTTCCAGCCACCACTCCAGAGAGGCACCCAGCCCCCCCAGGGATTGGGAAACCATCCACCTCCGGGGTGAAACATGAAAATTCACATCCAGTGTTGGGGGCACCTGAGTGAGCTCCTGCCCCCTGACAGCTCCACTGATCACCCACGCTGTTCCGCAGGCCAGCAATATTTTCCCGGGCTCGGTAATTCCCAATCCCAGGGCAGTACAGGCCTGGTCATGGCCTCCGTTAACCAGGCGGACCCCCTCCGACAGCCCCAGCTGCTTGCAGAGCTCCTTCCTGATCGGGCCTACCACCGCCCCGGAGGGGAGAATTTCCGCCAGCTGCCGGGAGGAGATCCCTGCCAATTCACAGAGCGATTCACTCCAGGTACCGGTGCTGATGTCGACCAGCTGCATTCCTCCGGCATTGGAAGGATTGCTCACCCAGCGGCCGGTCAGTCGGTGAGCCAGAAAGTCATTCAGGGAACAAAACCGGGCTGCGGCCTGGAAGGTTTCTTGATCATTTTCCCGCAGCCAGGCGATCGTGGGCAGCGGCAGACCTGAATACAGAGACCAGCCGCTGATTGTTTTGACTGCCTGCTGCCGGCCAGCATTTTTCCAGCGTTTGGTGATCTCCTGAGTCCGTCCGTCCATCCAGGTAATCAGGGGGTATACCGGCTCTCCTGCAGCATCGACCGGCAGCAGGGATCCGCTCTGGGCGGAAATGGCTGCTCCCAGCACCTGGACAGGGTGACCGATGGTTTCCAGCAGCTGCCGGATCACCCGGCAAACCGCTCCCCAGATTTCTTCCGGATCCTGCTCCACCCAGCCAGGCCGCCTGGATTTGTGCTGATACGCGGGAGACTGTACCCTGGCCAATTCCCTCCAGGAACGATCATAAAGCACCCCCTTTGTTGAACCGGTCCCCACATCCAGGCTGAGCACAACCTCTTTCATCGGCGATCCGCCTTGCGGTGAGCATAATGCTCCCCCCCGTCCACCAGAAGCACCTCCCCGGTGATGTAATCAGCGGTCAGTAAAAAGATCACCGCCCGGGAAATATCGTCTGGCGTTCCCCAGCGGTTGAGCAGCGTGTTCCGGGCACCCCGTTCGATGTCCTCCAGATCGAAGTCAGGCGGCGGCAGCACCGGGCCAGGAGCAACGGCATTGACCCGGATCAAGGGAGCCAGCTCCAGGGCAAGCTGCCGGTTGAGGGCCAGAACAGCGGACTTCCCCACCACATGAGCAATATAATTAGGCCAGGGATCAAAAGCGGCCAGGTCCACGATGTTAATAATCGCCCCTTCTCCCCTGGCTGTCATCAATGGAGCAGCTTCGTTGGCGCAGTAGAAAGAGCCATTAATCAAAACATTAGTGACCGCATGCCAATCCGAGTAATCTGTTAATGGAAATGGGGTTTCCCGCCATAAAGAAGCACTGTTGATCAGAATGTCTATCCCGCCGAAGGCTTCCACGGCAGCAGCAACCATACTCTTAACCTGGGAGACATCGGCGATATCTGCCTGGATGGGCAGTCCGACGACCCCGAAGTTTTCGGCCTCTCTACAGGTTTCCTGGGCTGCTCGTGCCGATGAGTGGTAATTGATAATCACATTTACACCCGCTTCGGCCAGCGCCAGGGAAATCGCCTTCCCAACCCGCACCGCTCCCCCGGTAACAAGAGCGGTCTTGGATGTCAATTCCATAGTATCCTACCCTTCAAATCATCCCCTCACCCCAAGGGACCCCTGAAACGCGGCAAGTCTGACTCCCGGGGGCCCTGCTGGCTGGCATCCGCTCCCCTCCTGGTTAAAGGGAAACACCCGCTCTTCTAAATAAATCGGTACAGGTTTCCCGGGCTCTTTTTAACAGCGCCTGTTCATCCAGAATGGTGATCTCTTTCTGCCGCATGACAATCCGACCATCGACAATTACCGTATCAATATCCCGGGCGCTGAGATTATAAACCACTGCAGAGGCAGGACGATGGACAGGCATGGCCAGCGGGGTGTTGAGGTCAATCACAATGCAGTCTGCTTTCTTTCCTGGCTCCAATGAACCCAGCTGATCTTCCTCCCCGAAAGCGGCAGCACCTCCCCGGCAGGCCATCCAGATCACATCTTCCGGGAGCAGCGCCATGGCATCCAGGCTGCTGACTTTGTGCAGCAGCGCGGTCGTTTTCAGCGTCTCCAGCATGTCTTGATTATTATTACTCCCCGGACCATCTGTTGCCAGAGCAATACGAATCCCTTTTTGATGCATCTCCGGGATTCTGGCCGCTCCGGAGGCCAGATACATATTACTAACCGGACAGTGGACAATAACGGCATCGGCTCTGGCCACCTGATCAATCTCCCAGTCATCCAGCCAGACGCTGTGCACCAGCTGATAATCAGCGCCCAGCACGCCCAGGTCCAGCAGCCATTCGATATGACGCTGCCCCCGTTCCTGGATGTTCATCTGCACTTCTTCCTGGGTTTCCGCGACGTGAATATGCGTACCGGCCCCCCACTCCTGGCTTAACCGATGGGATGCCAGCATGGTCTCATCGGTGCATCCCCAGGGGATGAGCGGGGCAAATTCCACTTTTGTGCGTCCATTTCCATTTATCTCCCAACGCTGGTGGAGGCGGGTGGTTTCAGCCAGGATCACTTCTGCCGGTTCCATCAGACTGGGATGGTAATTTATATCCGTCCACCCCCGGGCCAGCTTGAACCGCAGGCCGGATTCATCCGCTGCTCGGCAGATGGCATCATCGTTCGCCGGCTCCGTATGAATGTACTGGTGATCGACAACCGTGGTGGCTCCCCCCCGAATATTTTCAACCAGCCCGAGCAAACCCGACACATAAGCATCCTGTTCATTCATCACCGCGGCCAGAGGCCAGATGGCGGTCTTCAGCCAATCCAGCAGCGGTTTATCGTCCGCCAACCCCCGCAAAAAAGTCTGGAATAAGTGCGTGTGGGCATTGACCATCCCGGGCATAACGGCCATCCAGCTGGCATCAATGACGGTATCAGCCTTCTTAAGCCGGCGGGGCGGAGAGCCTTCTCCAACAGCGGTAATCCGGTTATCCTCAATAAAAACATAGCCCCGAGAAAACATTTCCTGCTGATCATTTACGGTGATGATGGATCCATTTTCAATCAGGATGGTGCTCATATTCATCCACCTTTCTGTCCGTTAGATTCTGGAATCACTGCTATCCGGCCGTCTCGGCGGACCCCGCTATTCCTGCTGATCCCTCCCTGGTCCTTGATATAAGCGGTAATTTCCTGCCGGAGGATAATCCCGGTGTCGATAAAGGGAAGATCAGTCAGCCGAAAGAGAGCAAACGGCTGCTTTTTCTCCCAATGGAGGGCTAATTCCCTGGTAAAGCTGCTCGCTGCAGCAAGAAAAGTTTTTTCTTTCAGGTTGTCCAGAGGGATTTTCCACCAGGTGGCGCTGAGCAGCTGAATTTGCTCCCGGGTTCTGGCCAGCTGGATCTGGTAGCGGATCTGATGGCTGAAGTGCAGAAACCCCCTATCCACAGCCTCATCGCCGGGCAAACGAATTCGGCGGGCATTATCCAGCAGCAGGTCCAGCAGCTGCTTTCCGGTCAACTCATAAAGGAACAGGGTATCCGGAAAAGGCATAGCGGAAAAGAAATCCCCGTAGGTGAGGTGCTGCTTTTCAGGAAGGCCGCATTGAAGGATGGAAGCATCCAGCATGACCACATCAGCATGATAACCATGCTGCTGCAAACGCTGGTCAATCAGGTCACAGAAATAATTAATCAGGGGAACCTCGCCAGAGGCGAATTGGTCACAGACAGCTTCCGAACTGAGATCCAGAGATTGTTCCAGCTCGCCCAGGATTTCACTCTTTATCTTCGCAGACCAGTCCAACAGTGGTTCAACAAACGTTTGGTGAAATGAGGGATTACAGGGCAGCTCAGCAACCGGGATTAACCGCGCATGTTTGACTGCAGAGCTTCCTTCCTGGATCAACATTTCCACTTTTCCCAGGTATCTTCCCTGCTGTCCAGCCTGAACGATAGGAATGCCGTTAATGACATTCTTCTGTTCGATGTCCTTCCGATTCAACGATGTGTGAGTATGTCCGCCGATAATCAAATCGACACTGCCGGGGGGAAGGGCTTCTGCCAGCTGAACATCCCCGGCTTCTGCCATGGGGACACTTGAACTGTGCAAACAGTACCCCAGATGACTGAGGATGATCAGCAGATCACAGTGTGGACGCAGCAGAGATATTAAATTCCGGGCAACCGGAATCGGGTCCGTAATCACCCCTGTCTGGGGATCCAGGCGGGTTTCAGCCTGGGTGACCAATCCAAACAACCCTATGCGGAGCCCGTTTCGGATCAATACAGCGCCGGGAACAATCCCCAGTGATTGGTCAGCTTTCCAGCGGATGTTGGCTGTCAGCACCGGAAAGCGGGCCGATTCCTGAATGGCATCCACCAGATGTCGCAGTCCGTGATCCAGATCATGATTTCCCAAACAGGCGGCATCAAGTCCAATTTCCGAGAACAACTGATAACAAGGATGGGAAGAAAAACCATCCTCGGCGAAGAAAACCAGATCATCAAAAATCGAACCCCCGCTGTCATCGCCACAGCTCAATGCCAGCACAGCCCGGGAAGGGTCCTCCCGGCACCGCTGGCGAGCCCGAGAAATGGTTTCCGAAAACCGGGATACAACCGATACCTCCCCCTGTGGGGTATAGTGAACTAAATGACCATGAAGATCATTGAAATGATAGATATCGAGCTGAAATGAACCTTTGATCCGCTGATCCTCCGGCGGATACCCAGCTTGAGGATCAATCAGCATGGTTTCTACCTCACCCGCGCTGGCATCCCCCTGCAGGAGAAATAAGTCCCGCTGACCAGAGGATGCTTCCGCCCGCACTAAACGGAGAAATCGGGAAGATGGTCCGAATTTCATTATCCCTTCACCGCGCCTTCCACCATGGCCTTGAAAAACGTCCGGCGGGTGAATAAGAATACAATTACCATCGGAGCCGCGATGATAATGCAGGCCGCTGCCAGCACCTGCAGATTGATAATATTTTGACTCAAGAAATCATATAACCCGAACAGCGCCGGTTTGAATTGGTTTTCCGGAACGAGCAGGAAGGCAACGATAAATTCATTCCAGACCCCTACGAAGGTGAGCAGGAAAATGGAAACGATCCCGGGGATAGCCAGGGGGATGGTAACTCGAAACAGCGCCCCTATCTCGGTGGCGCCTTCGATTAATGCTGATTCCTCCAATTCTCGAGGGATAGAATCAAAGAACCCTTTCATAATCCAGACGCTGATGGGCAGAAAGAATCCCACATAGATGAAGATCAAATACAGCCGTTCATCAAAGAACAGAAAGTTTTTCCTGAGATTAATCCCCATCTGATAAATGGCCAGCAGATTGGTCAGGATCGGCACCCCAGTGATGGCATAGATAGCGATCAGCAGCGAATTCGATCCAGGAAACTGAAAGCGAGAAAAGGCATAGCCAGAAAGGCTGGCCAGCAGGCTGACCAGCAGGGACGTCCCGGTGGCATACAGGATCGTGTTGGGCAGATAGATCCGGAGCATATTCCCCAATAATCGGAACCCCAGCAGGGCATCCTCCGATACCTCAAATCCCAAGACCCGCTGGTACCCTTCGGTGGCCCAGCGACAGGCGGTGATATCAAAGGCACTGTTGGGCGTATCACAGGGGAAGAAAGTCGGCGGCTTACGAATGACATCAGCCTGTTCTTTAAAAGAGATCAGAATGGTGGTGGCGATGGGGATCATCGAGATAAACACGATCAGCAGCAGCACAAAATTAATAATCCAGAAAGTCATCGCCCGGGAGGACCAGTTGAATTTCTTAAGCATGTTAGATGCTCCTCTCAGTGACCCTGGTTACCCGCAGGACACCAAAAATTAATAACCAGTTGACAAACGCGATCAGGATAGCCAGGGCAGCTGCCTGCCCAAAGTCCAATCTCGCCCATCCCAGCGTGTAGAGCAGGTAGCTTAATACATAGGTGGTCGTGCCCGGTCCTCCCCCGGTAAGGCTGAACACCATCCCTACCCCATTCATTCCTCCCAGCATGAGATTGAAAAGAGCCACGACCATTGCCGGCAAAATTAACGGCACTGTGATGTAGCGGTGCAGCTGGAGGCCGCTGGCGCCGTCAATTCGGGCGCTTTCCACCACCTCTTTAGGAATTGTTTGCAGGGCAGCCAGAATGAGTAATGTCACAAAAGGCAGGGCCCGCCAGCAGGAGGCCAAAATCAAATAAATCATCGCCGGTGAGGGGGGAAAGGGGAATTTGCCAAACCACGGTTTCGGTCGAATTGCAGTCAGGACCGAAAGACCGTCCGGGGGAAAGAGGTCAGGATTGCCGAGAATCCCATTCAGCAGTCCGTATTCCGGCACAACCAGCAGACGGAATACCAGTCCGGCAATAATATCAGCAATAATCCAGGGGATGAACAGCAGCGTGATGTACACACCGGAAAGCACCCCGGCTTCCTTCAACAGCATCGCGATTAAGAAACCCAGGGAAAGGGTGATCCCGGTATACCCCACCAGGAAAATAACCGTATGTCCAATGCTTTCGGTAAATAACCCTTTATTGACCAGCAGCCGGAAGTTGTTCGTCCCCACATAGGACCAGCCTTCGGGGACCCGTTCATGAAAGCTCAGCCATCCAGTGTAGACAGCAGGGTAAAACTGTACAATCAGCAGAACAATGATGGTGGGAAGGATCAACCAGAAAGGGAGTGATTTGCGAAAAAACCGCTGAACAGATTCAGAACGGGTTGAAGCAGTCATAGGATACCCTTATGTAGATAGTCTGGTGCGAACAAACCAGGAACCGAAGAAAACAATAATTCCACTCACAGCGCGGGGCATCGATCCTGCGGGGTGACAGGTCACCAGCACTGCCACCCCGCAGGGAGCTCAAGAAAATCTCAGCAGATCTTCCAAGCTGTTTTATTCATTGGCTGCATTGTATTCTTCTTCTGCAGCGGTGAATACTTCTGCGATATCCGCAGTGGGATCTTCCTTGACCACTTTGTAAATTGCATTCATGATCAACTCTTTGGCCTCACCGCGGCGTTCCAGCGAACCGTACCAGGGGGTGCAAACGCTGTTTTCCATCGCCTTGGCTGCTTCCTGATAGAAAGCGGTATCAAATTCCGGCGCATCAAAGATCGCCGTATTGGCCGGTGTCCCAGCACCCGGACCCAATACAAACTGCACATTGCGCTCCGGTTCCATCAGCCAGTTAATGAAATCATAAGCAGCTTCTACATTCTGGGCGCCGACCGGAATGGCCAGTCCCTGAATGTCCGTTCCACAGCCCGGGGTCATCCCTTCGGGGGCAAACATCTCAGAGAGGACCACATCCCCGGCTTCAATGGCATCCAGCATATCCTCTGCACTGGCCTTGTCGTACTCGGTGCCGTCAGGGGCAGTCAGCGGGTTGATGTAGCGGTAGCCAAACAACCCAGTGGGGATGGAAGCAGCAGAGGCATCCTTGAAGGAATCTTCCTCAATGAAGCCGCCAGCAAAAACGGTCTCGGGGTTGTATCCCATCTGTACCGTTTCGCGCAGGAACTCAACTGCAGCGATGGTCTCTGGAGAATTCAGGTAGAGATTGCCTTCGCCGTCATCGTAGGTGCCGCCAAAGGAATCAATCAGCGACCAGATCATCCGGGTGGATCCATCGCCACCAAAGTCGGTGGACCCAAAGTAGGTCCAGGCATAGATGCCTTCCGCCTTGAGCCGCTCCGCTTCCTCCATGAACTCCTCAGGGGTGTCCGGATAGCCATCGGGATAGTGGGCCGCCCAGACATACACCAGGTGGGGGCGAACAGCAAAGGGGATGCAGAACAGCTGCCCATCATCAGAGGTGCAGGTCGCCATGGCACCTTTGTCCATGTCATCATACCAATCCTGCTGCTGGGCCCATTCACTGAGATCCTGTACAGCACCCTTGCGGATTACCAGGTTGAGCTCCGAGCTGCCCATCTCAATGATGTCAGGAACGGTGTTGCCGGCAATCACCGCAGCCACCAGCTCCTGGTACATGGTGTCAAAGGCCTTGGGCCGGTTGACCCAATTCCACTTGCCTTCAAAGTCCTCATTAAACATGGGCATGGTGTTGCGAAGGTATTCATTGCCGACGCGCTCATCACTGGCCGGATCCTCATTGGTCTCATCATACTGGAACCAGGTCAGGAAAGTCTCCTCGGCATCCCCAGCCTCTTCGGCAGCAGCCTGAGCTTCTTCCAGAGCGGCCTGGGCAGCCTCAAGCTCCGCCTGGGCGGCTTCCAGCTCTTCTTCACTGACTGCTCCCTCTGCCATTGATTCGGCTTCCGCCAGGGCGGCTTCCAGTTCAGCTATCTGAGCAGCTTGATCCTGGCCGCAGCCGGTCAGGGCCACTGCCATCAGGGCAATGACCAGTATTGCAAGCACTGCTTTAATCTTGGTATTCATACATTCACTCCTTAGGATTTGTTGACAATAGGGATCTTATCCGGATAGGGGACTGATCTCGATTTTCACCTCCTTACCAAGAGTACCTGCTGACTGTAACGAGGAATCAATGGATACAAGGATAAGCCATTCAGCAGATGTTACCCGGCGAAAGCCGCTCGCTGTCTGAGCAGCACAGGAAAGAATTCCCTGATTCCATTTCTGACAATCTATGACCTCCAGGCATCTCCTCATCATCCCCTGAGAACTGCGAACGAGGTCTTTCCACATGGTGGATTATGAGCTCCCGTTGGATCGTTAGAAAAGATCGAAGAATTGGCTTGGCTCTGCTGGATGCGGCAAAGAAAGGCACAACCAATCACCATTTGTAGAGTACAATAATATCAATACTGTGTCAAGTGTGACTTATCTCACATTCTTTTTGTTTATTTATACTTTACAATATTAACAAAAGTGGGGGTTTTTTGCAAAAATACACCCCATATCGTTTTTCCTGACTTAACAAAAGTTGGACATTAAAGAGGACATGATATGTACAGAGGGAGCTCCATCCCGAATCGGAAAATCAAAGCGGATTTTGACCAGCTTCTTGCTGTTCTTGCCAATCAGGTCCCGGACCGTCCAGTCCTGTTCGAATTTTTCCTCAATGAACGCCTCTATGACCGGCTGGCGCCGGATTCCCCAGCGCAGGAAGACGCTCACCTTGGAGAAGAGCTTCAGATGATGCTGGCTTTCCACCGAGCGGGGTATGACTATCACAATCTGAAAATCCCGGGATTTGATTTTCCCTGCGGACGGGATACCTCAACGCAAACCGTGGATCTCAACGAAGGGGGCTTGATCACCGACTGGCCGTCTTTTGAAAACTATCCCTGGCCCAATCCTGAAAGCGCTTCTTACCAGATCCTCGATCAGCTGGCAGATCTGCTGCCGGATGGGATGAAATTAATCATTTACGGCCCTTGCGGCGTGCTGGAAAATACCATCTCAATTATCGGTTTTGAAACGCTGTGTTTCATGGAAGTGGAGCAGCCGGATTTATTGGCCGCGGTGTTTAATCAGGTGGGGTCCAGACTGCTCCGTTATTACGAGCTTGCCTGCCAGCACCCTGCTGTGGGGGCCTGCATAGACAATGACGATTGGGGATTCAACACCCAGACACTGCTCTCCCCCGCACAGATGCGCCGGAACATCTTCCCCTGGCATAAAAAGATCATCCAAACTGTGCACCGGACCGGCAAACCGGTCATCCTGCACTCCTGCGGGTATTTTGAGGGCATCCTGGACGACCTGGACCGGCTGGAGATTGACGCCCGGCATTCTTACGAGGACAACATCCTGCCCGTGGAGCAGGCCTACCGCCGCTACCATGACCGCTTTGCGGTGCTGGGCGGGATTGATGTCGATTTTCTCTGCCGATCCAGCCCCGAAGCTGTCTACCAGCGGGCCAGCGGGCTGCTCGATCTCACTGCAGAACAGGGCGGGTACGCGCTGGGCAGCGGCAATTCGATCCCTGACTATGTTCCCGACGAAAATTATTTCGCTATGATCCGAGCCGCTCATGAGCGCTGGAACTGATAAACATGAATCAAATGCCGAAAACTGCCTTTGTGATCTCGCACAGCCACTGGGATCGAGCCTGGTACCTGCCCTTTCAAATCTGTCGATTGGCCCTGGTGCGACTGATTGATCAGCTGCTGGATCATCTTCAAGATTCGGTTGAATTCCAGAGCTTCATGCTGGATGGGCAGATGCTTCCCATTTATGATTATCTGGAGATCCGACCGGAAAATCGGGAGGATTTGGTCCAGCTGGTCAAGGAAGGCCGGCTGACCATTGGACCGTGGTACTGTCTGGCCGATGAGTATCTGGTCAGCCCAGAAGCGTTGATTCGCAATCTAATGTACGGGCTTCGAATGAGTGAAGAATACGGTGGTGGCTCCCGACTTGGTTATGTCCCAGACAGCTTTGGACACATCAATCAGCTACCCCAGATCCTGCAGGGGTTTGGAATTGATTCCGCAGTATTCTGGCGGGGCATGGGGGATGAGGCGGAGCACCTGGGAGATGAATTCACCTGGTCAGCTCCCCAAGGCAGTGCCGTGCTGGCCGTTCACCTCCGCAACGGATATTTCAACCTCTCCAACCTCGGGTATCCCGTGCGGTTTGGTTTCCCTGATCCAGAGACCTTCGATCCCGATCTGGCTCTCAGCCAGCTTCTGGAGACCGCTGGTGAGCTGCTGAAGACCAGCAAAAGCAACACCGTGCTGTTGATGAATGGAATCGATCACGCCCATTTTGACCCCCGTGTCCCAGCAATCCTTCAACAAGCCAACGCTGCCCAAGAGGACATCATCTTCCTCCACAGCAGTCTGGGCGAATTTCTATCTGAAATCCGACAGCACCTGCCAAACGATCTTCCTGTGTTTAAGGGAGAGTTTAACCGCTCCCGTTTTGCCTACGGACTGCAGGGAGTGTATTCATCCCGAATGTACCTGCAGCAGGCCAACTATCTGGCTCAGCTGAGTCTGGAACAGTATGCCGAACCGCTCAGCACCTAGAGCTGGATCAACGGAGCGGCATACCCCGGGGAATTTCTCCAACAGGCCTGGAAGATTCTCCTGCAGAATCACCCCCACGATGACATCTGCGGCTGCAGCTCAGATCCGGTCCACCGGGAGAACCAGGTGCGCGTTGAGCAGGTCCAGCAAATCACCGAACCGATCTGTGAAGCAGCACTGGCTGCTGTAGCCGCCCGGATTGGGGAAATCGATGATCAGGGACCGAATTTCCTGATCTACAACCCCCTGCCTCATTCCCGGCGGGAAACGGTGGAAATCGATCTCTATCAGCCGGCTGAAACCCCCCTCCCGGACGATTTCCAGCTGCTGGACGCCAGGGGGAAACCTCTGCCGATGCAGCGCCTGGTGGAGGAAGAAATCTCCCTCCACCGCATCAATCAAAGCCGGCCTTATCAGCATATCCGGGCGGCTGTCGCCCTTGAAGATCTGCCGGGCTGCGGGTATATGACCGTCCGGGCTGCATCAGCGGAGCAGCACGATCCCCCGCTACCCCCGCCGGTACTGAATTCAACACCTTCAGGGATGGAAAATCAATCCCTGCGGGTGGAGATCAATCCCGACGGTACGCTGAACCTGGAGGACAAAATCACCGGTCGCCAGTTCAATAATTTGCATCATTTTCAGGACCAGGCAGATGTCGGTGATGGATATGACTTTGCCCCCTGCCCGCATGCGGAGGACTATACCACCCGGGAGAAAACCGCTGAGATCAAACAGCTCAGCAAGGGACCTCTGCAGATCAGCTATCAAATAAAGCACCAGTTCTCACTGCCAGAAGCGATCAACCGCGACCGCAGCTCCTGCACAGAGACTTGCGAGTTGATCTCCGTGATCACCCTGAGAAAAGGTGCCCGACGGCTGGAAATCAAAACCACCTTCGAGAACCGGGTCAGGGACCATCGCCTGCGTGTGCTCTTTCCAACCGGTGTGCACGCCAAGCAGGTCCACTCTGAGGGCCATTTTTGGGTCAATGAACGCCCGGTAAACATCCCCCCCGGTCAAGACTGGGATCAGCCGCCCGTCTCCACCCGCCATCAGCGCTCTTTCGTCGATCTTTCCAATGGCGAATGGGGACTGGCCGTCCTCAATCGGGGGCTGCCGGAATATGAAATCCTGCCCTCAGAGGGAGGCGGCATCATTGCCCTGACACTGCTGCGCTGCGTAGGGTTTCTTTCCCGGGGAGACCTACCCACCCGGCCGGGCGGACACGCCGGCCCTCCCGGGGTCGCCACGCCGGACGCCCAGTGTCCTGGAATTCAGGAATTTGAGTATGCCATTGTCCCTCATGCGGGGGACTGGCGGGCGATGTATCCCGAGTCAGCCCGCTATCAGAAACCGGTGATCACCTTAAAATCCATTCTGGAATCTCTTCCGGTGCCCGATGCAGACCTGAACGCCTCACCTTTTATCCCCCGCCGCAGAGAGAAAAAATCCCTCCTTCCCCGCCAACATTCTTTTCTTACCCTGGAACCGGAGCTGCTCGGGCTGAGCATCGTCAAGAAGGCGGAGGACCACGATGCGCTGATTGTCCGGATTTTCAATCCAGGACCGGATAAGATCAAGGCCACCCTCAGAGCTGGCTTCTTCATCCAGACGGCGCAGGAAGCCAAGCTCAATGAACAGCCCTTGCGGCGCCTGAGCCTGACAGATCCGCAGACCATCACGCTGCCCATTGCGGGAGGAGAAATCAAAACGCTAGCCCTGGATGTCAACCGGGAGGATGATGCCCTCTGGGACATCAGCAGGGGAGCAAATCCCTGATGAAACGGCAGGTTCTATTCACCACAGACCGGGGAGAATGGCATCAGCGGGCTGCCCTGCAGGCCGCTCCGGAGAACCTTTCCGTGGAAATGCTCCGCAGTCCGGATGGGGAGGAACTATGGGCAGCCCTCACTAAGGCAGAATTCTGGATCTCTGAGCGTTCGGGGAAAATCACTGCCGAGCTGATTAACGGCGCGCCGAAATTAAAGCTGATTCAGCGCCTGGGCTCTCAGGTTCATGACATCGATCTGCGGGCGGCCAAAAGGGCAGCCACTGCCATCTGTTATCTCCCCCTGGAAGATGCCATCCAGGTCGCCGAACACCTCATTCTACAGATGCTCTCTCTGGCTCGAAAACTCCTCCAAACATTGGAGATCCCTCTGCAACCCCGCCCGGAGTGGGAGGAAAGCCGCCAGACTGATGAAGATACCTTTCAATACAACTGGGCCGGTATCTCTGGGATCCAATCCCTGTGGAAAAAGACGGTGGGGATTTTCGGTTTCGGTGAAATCGGGATGGAGCTGGCCCGGCGGCTGAAAGGCTGGAACTGCCGGGTTTGGTACCAGAAGCGCACCCCCCTGCCCCCAGGGGTGGAAGAGCAGCTGGGGATCGAATACCGAACCGCGGAGGCAATCTTTGCTGGAGCGGATTTCCTGGTCAATTTGCTGCCCTATTCTCCCCAGACCAAAGACTATTTTCATCAAGGCGTTTTCGACGGATGTCAGCAGCGACCATGTCTGGTCAGCTGTGGGAGCGGGGGCACGATCGACGAGGCCGCCCTCTGCCGGGCCGTGCTTCAGGGGAAGCTGTCCGGGGCCGCATTGGATACTTACAGCTGGGAACCGCTGCCCGCAGATAGTCCCCTGATTGCCGCTGCCAAACAGGGGGCCAATTTGCTGCTCACTCCTCATATTGCCGCCGGGACTGCGGATTGGGAGGGAGAACTGCCCGACCGGAGCGGAGACTACCGAAACCTGCTTCATTATCTTGCCGGAGAACCATTGGAATATCAATTGATATGAAATCTGACACGAAGACTTCTTTTACTCCCTGCTTCAGCGCCGCGGATTGGGAGAGAACTCGGCGGGATTGGACAGCCTGGTGGCACCGGGAAACCGCCCGGGCCATGGTGGTTTTCGATCTCAATGAGGAACAGCGCATCAGCTTCATCCCTCAATTTCCCGGCTGGGATGAAACCAGCGGCGAATTCCCTGTGGACGCAGTGCTGAATCATTATCAGCACTGGTTTTCCCGGGCAAACTACTACGGCGACTCTTTTCCACGCTGGTGGATCAATTTTGGCGCCGGAGTGATCGCTGCCTTCCTGGGAGCGGGCGTTCAGGCGGATGAAAATACCGTCTGGTTTCACCCTCCGGAGGAGATGGATTGGAGCCTGCTCAGCCAACCCCAGGATCCGGATAACTTCTGGTGGCGCTGGGTGAGGGAGCTGACTGGGGCGGCTGTGGAACGCTGGGGAAGTGAAGTTTCCATCAGCATGACCGATCTGGGGGGAAACCTGGACATTCTGGCTTCCCTACGGGGAACCCAGGATTTCCTGCTCGATCTGGCCGTCTCCCCCCAGGAAGTGGTGCAAAAAGTCCACCAGCTGACTGAAAAATGGTGGTGGTATTTTCAACAGCTGGAGAAAATCACCGCCCGGGGCGCTCCCGGCTCCACCTGCTGGGCGCCGATGTGGTGTCCGGGAAGCTATTACATGCTGCAGTCGGATCTCTCCTATATGATCTCCCCCCGGATGTTCGAAGAGTACGTCCTTCCCGATCTAAAAGCACTCTGCCAGCGGCTGGATTACAGTTTTTATCATCTGGACGGCAAAGGGCAGCTCAACCATCTGGATATGCTGCTCAGCCTGGAGGATCTGGATGGTGTGCAGTGGATCCCCGGGGCGGGGTCCCCGGAAGCAGAACAATGGCCTCAGGTCCTGCAGCGCATCCGGGATGCCGGGAAGCTCTGCCAGGTCTATGTTGACCCTGCGGGAGCGCTGAAAATCGTCCGCGAGCTGGGACCAAAGGCCCTGACGATCATGGTCAGCCCCCCACCCCGGGAAGCGGAGATCCCCGCCTTCCTGAAATTGTTCCATTCCTATCACTGAGCACCAAGGAATTAATGTGATGTCAAATAATATTGCTTTTCCCGCTGATTTTCTCTGGGGCACAGCCACATCGGCCTATCAAATTGAGGGGGCCTGGCAGGCAGATGGCAAGGGAGAATCCATCTGGGACCGTTTCTGCCGCCAGCCCGGAAACATCCTCACCGGGGAAACCGGGGAGGTTGCCTGCGACCACTATCACCGCTGGCAGGAAGACATCCAGCTGATGACCTCACTGGGTATTGAGGCCTACCGCTTCTCGGTCTCCTGGCCCCGGATCCTCCCGGAAGGCCGGGGACGGGTCAACCAGGCAGGTCTTGACTTCTACAGCCGGCTGGTCGATGAGCTCCTGGAGGCGGAAATCACACCTTTTTTAACCCTGTACCACTGGGATCTCCCGCAGATTTTGGAGGAACAAGGCGGCTGGCCGGAGAGATCCATCCTGGAGGCCTTCCTGGAATACACCGCGGTGGTCTCCCGGCACCTCGGCGACCGGGTGCAGCACTGGATCACCCATAATGAACCCTGGGTGGTGGCTTTCCTGGGCTATCAGTCGGGAGTCTTTGCCCCGGGAAGGGAAAGCTGGCCGGATGCGCTCCGAGCCGTTCACCACCTGCTGGTCTCCCACGGACAGGCGGTCCCGCTGATCCGAGGCAACAGCCCAGGATCCCGGGTGGGGATCACGCTCAATCTGACGGATGTCCAGCCAGCCTCCTCCCGGGAAGAGGACTGCCGGGCAGCCCGACGTCTGGACGGACATGTCAACCGCTGGTTCCTCGATCCGCTCTACGGCAGGGGCTATCCCGCTGATCTGATCTCCCTCTATCAAGCCCGGGATCTGCTCCCGGAAGATTTTAATCAGCTGGTGCAGGAGAATGACCTCAAGGTAATTGCCTGCCAGACCGACTTCCTGGGCATCAACTACTACACCCGGGCGCTTGTCCGGGAAACCGACCCACCAGGACAAATTCCCTCTATCAACTCCTTTGCGGAAAACACTCCCCGGATGGAGACCGGCTGGGAAATCTACCCCCGGGGTTTGACCCAAGTGCTCCACCGGCTGCATGAGGACTATCAGATTGAGCAGATCTATATCACAGAAAACGGGGCCAGTTTCAGCGACAGTCCCGCCCAGGACAACCGCATCCGGGACCAGCAGAGGATTGATTACCTGCAGGCTCACCTGCAGGCCGCCGGGGAGGCACTGGCCAGCGGCGTTCCCCTGGCAGGCTACTTTCTATGGTCGCTGCTGGATAATTTTGAATGGGCCAGCGGCACCAGCCAGCGCTTCGGCATCATCTGGACGGACTTTCAAACCATGGAAAGGATTCCCAAGAACAGCGCTTACTGGTACCGGGATACGCTTGCCAGCCTCAAGAAGTGAACAATCAACCAAACCAGATCAGCCAAGGATAATCAGCATGAATTCAAGAGAAAGAGTACTGCGGGCGCTCAACCATCAGGAACCGGATCGGGTGCCTTTTGATCTGGGTGCTACGGTGGTTACCGGCATCCATCTCAATGCCTATGCGAATCTGCGGGAACATCTCCAGCTGACATGCAAAGAACCCGAGATCGATCACCTCTACCAGCAGCTGGCCCGCGTTGATGCTGACTTACTGGATCGTTTTCAGGTCGATGTCCGCAGCATCTTTGCTCACACCCAGCAGGATCCCCAGGAGCAAATCCAGACTACAGCGGACGGCCGCTACTACCAGTACTACGACGCCTTCGGCGTCGGCTGGCAGATGCCCACCACCGGGGGAATCTATTACGACATGTTCGACCATCCGCTCAGCGGTGAGATCACCGCGGAGGATATCGAGGCCTATCCCCTGCCGGACCCGGCGGATTCCCGGCGCTTTCAGGGACTGCGGGAATCCGCCCTGAAAATCCTCCAGGAAGAACAGCGCGCACTCACCGTGGGTAATATGTCCTCGGGGATCTTTGAGCTGCTGATGTACCTGCGGGGTTACTTCGACGGCTACCTGAGCTGGGGCGATGACCAGCCCACCACCCAGAAGCTGCTGCACCGCTTTGTGGACCTGCAGCTGACCTACTGGGAGACCATGTTTGACACCCTGGAGGGCATCCCCATTGATGTGGTGGAGATGTCAGATGATATGGCCGGACAGTCCGGGATGCTGATCTCCCCGGATTCCTACCGGAAAATCCTCAAGCCGCTCCATCAGGAAATATTTGACTATATCCACTCCCGTACGGAGGCGAAAATATTCTTTCATTCCTGCGGAAACCTCCGCCCGGTTATCCCGGACTTGATCGAGATCGGCATTGACATCCTCAACCCGGTCCAGGTCAATGCCGAAGAGATGGATTCTGCCGATTTAAAGCGGGAGTTCGGTTCCGAGCTGGTCTTCTGGGGCGGTGGGGTGGATACCCAGGGAGCTTTTGATGAACGCTTCACACCGGAGGATGTGCGCCGGGATGTGCGCCGGCGCCTGGAGGACCTCATGCCGGGCGGCGGCTTTGTCTTCACTGCAGTCCACAACATTCAGGGAAACGTTCCCCCCGAAAACATCCTGGCCATGTGGGAAACCCTCCAGGAATTTGGCCGCTACTGATCCCTCGGGGGACTCCGATCCTGGCACTCATTCCTCAAACCCCCGGTAAAAGGGCCTCAATAGCGGATAGAGCTCCCGGTAGGTTTCATAGAGCTGCTGATAGCGGCTGCTCTCCGGGCCGGGAGCAGTTCGATCCACCACCTTGATGACCGATCGGCAGGCGTCCGGCACCGAGGCAAATGCACCGGCGCCCACTGCAGCCAGCAGGGCGGCTCCGAACGCCGACCCCTCACTGGTATTGACACGGACCAGCTCCACGCCCAGGACATCCGCAATGATCTGACGCCAGAGGGGGCTTTTTGATCCTCCACCGGTGATCCGCACCTGGTCGATCTTCTCCAAACCGGCCTTTTTGATCAATTCAAAACTGTCCCGCAGCCCGAAAGCCACCCCTTCTAAAACAGCCCGGGTGAGATGGTCCCTGCCGTGGCGGACACTGAGGCCCAGAAAAGCACCTGTCGCCTGGGGATCAGGATAGGGGGTGCGCTCTCCGGTTAGATAGGGAACAAAGAAGACCCCCTCGCTGCCTGCCGGAGCGGATCGGGCGCTGTGAGTCAGTGTTTCGAAATCTTCCCCCCCGGCGAGAGTATCCCGGTACCAGCGCAGACTGCCTGCTGCCGAGAGCATCACGCCCATCAGATGCCAGGTGTCCGGCAGCGCATGGCAGAAAGCGTGCAAACGGCCTTCCGGGTCAATCGAGGGCTCCGATGTGGCGGCAAATACCACCCCGGAGGTCCCCAGCGTCAGGCTGACCACACCGGAGGTCACTGCGCCCATGCCCACTGCACCGGCAGCCTGATCTCCCCCGCCGGCTGCCACTGGCGTGCCCGGCGTCAACCCGGTTTCCCGGGCTGCCTGCGCAGAAATCACACCGGTGGTTTCGATGCCCTCAAAGCAGGGAGGAAACCACGCCGGGGTCATCCCCAGTTCAGTAATCAGTTCCCGGGACCAGTCCCGTTTTTCCAGGTCAAAGAGCACGGTGCCCGCCCCTCCGGCCTTATCGACGGCGTATTCCCCGGTCAGGCAGTAGCGCAGGTAATCCTTGGGCAGCAGAATCTGGCGGATTTGATCGTAAATATCCGGTTCATGGTTCCTGACCCAGAGTATCTTGGGAGCGGTAAATCCCGGCAGGGCGTCATTGCCGGTGATCTGGATGAAACGGTCTTTCCCGATGCGCTCTCTGATCTGATCGCATTCCGCCCCGGTGCGCTGATCGTTCCAGAGGATGGCCGGCCGCAGCACCTCTCCTGCCGCGTCCAGCGCCACCATGCCGTGCATCTGACCGGTCAGGCCAATCCCCTGGATCTGGTGCGCATCAACACCGGATTCCGCGAGAACAGTCCGAATCGATTCCACAGCGGCTTTCCACCACAGCTGGGGGTCCTGCTCGCTCCACAGCGGCCGGGGAGTCTGGTAGCTGTAGGAAGAACTGGCCGTGCCCAGCAGCCGGCCTTTTGGATCCATCAGCAGCGCTTTGGTGGCGGTGGTGGAAGAGTCAATCCCCAGATAACAGCTCATTGGATCCCCCGCAGCTCAGCACACACCCAGAAGCAGCTCTACTGTGAGCTGATCCAGGCGTTCATAAGGCAGCCCCCGCCGGCCCAGAGCTTTTCGGTCAAACGTTTCCTCCCGAAGGGCGGCGGCTTTCCCGGCAGAATACCCTCCGAGATGCTTTTCCATGGTCGCCTCATGAGCGTTGATTTCTGATACCAGCTCCTGGATTTCCGGATCCTGATTCCACTGCTGGGCTTTCTCCTTGAGGATCAGATACGTGCGCATGCAGCCGCGGGCAAAGTCCTTCACGCCCCCATAGTCTTCCGTCCGGTAGGCGTGGGCGTCAAAATGGCGGCTGCCCTGGTAGCCGCTGTCCTCCAGCAGCTTGACCAGGAAGAAAGCGCTTTTCAAATTGGCGGCGCCGAAGCGAAAATCCTGATCATAGCGGCCAAAAGCCTGATCGTTGAGGTCAATATGAAAGAGCTTGCCGGCATCAATCGCCTGAGCAACATTGTGGGTGAAATTCAACCCGGCCATGTGCTCGTGGGCCACTTCAGGATTGACCCCCACCATCTCGGGGTGATCCAGAGTCTCAATAAATGCCAGCATGTGTCCGGTAGTAGCATTGTAAATATCCCCCCGGGGTTCATTGGGCTTGGCCTCAAGGGCAAATTTGAGATCATAGCCCTGATCGAGGACATACTCACAGAGGTAATTCATGGCTGCGCGCATACGCTGAATGGCGATGAGGGGGTCTTTGGCAGCGTCAGTTTCCGTGCCCTCCCGGCCGCCCCAGAAGACATACACACCAGCACCCAGCTCCACCCCCAGGTCAATCGCTGCCATGGTCTTCTGGACAGCATAAGCCCGCACCCGGGAATCATTGCTGGTAAATGCGCCGTCCTTGAAAGCTGGGTCGCTGAACAGGTTCGTGGTTGCCATGGGCACCACCAGCCCGGTGTCCTCCAGAGACTGCTTGAACTCACGGACAATCTGATCCCGTTCAGCGGGTGTGGCATCGATCGGCACCAGATCATTATCGTGAAAATTGACCCCGTAAGCGCCCACATCCGCCAGCAGGTGAACAATCTCCGGCGGCGAGAGCGGTTCCCGCACCGGTTCTCCAAAGGGATCCCTGCCGATATTGCCGACCGTCCACAGGCCAAAAGTAAATCTATCTTCCGGTGTAGGTTGGTACATAACTTTCCTTCTTTAACTAGGCTGCTGAAATGATTTCATCACTGCTGAGAACCAGACCATTGGTAAGTTCCAGGAAGGGAGATGCCAAATCTGGTCAGGATCCGCCGGGCAGTTTGATCAACCAGGGTTTCCAGGGAATCTGGCCGGCTGTACCAGCTGGGCACCGGCGGCATAATCACCGCCCCGTTCTCCGCTGCTTCCAGCATGCGTTTCAGGTGCCCGGCATGGAGGGGAGTTTCCCGGACCACCAGAAGCAGGGGGCGCCCTTCTTTGAGCTGGACATCAGCCGCCCGGACCAGTAAATTGTCGCTGCAGCTGAGAGAGACCGCAGAAAGGGTTTTCATCGAGCAGGGCACAATGATCATCCCGTCTGCAGGATAGGAGCCGCTGGCAGGCGGGGCACCGATATCCTGGTACTCATACACACAATCCGCCAGGGCACGGACCTGATCCAGGTCATAGTCCGTCTCTTCCCGGAGGGTCCTTTCCCCGGGCGGAGAGATGATCAGCTGGGTTTCAAAATCAGCTGCCTCGGCTAACAGCTCGAGGATGCGGATGCCGTAAATCACCCCGCTGGCGCCGGTAATAGCAATCAGAATCCGTTTGGGCTCATCCATGGTATTCTTCCTGCCGGGAATAACACCGCCAATCCTTCCCGGACATGACTAGAAAAATCTGTCTGCCGTGATTCCCTTTTATCCGGTATATGCTGCAATTCCCAGCTCTTCCAGTCTGTCCTGCTGGGGAACCCCTTTTTGATCCCAGCCCATGAATTGATAATACACCTGCAATCCTTCCGCCAGTTCGCCCCCAGGAACCGTTCTGCCGGCGATGGGCCCTTCCTCCACAGCATGATAGAGGCGGGTCGATAAGCGGTCCTCCTCATGAGAACTTCCCTCGCGGAGAACAAACAAGCGGGCCAGGGTGATGATCCGCCAGCCGATCCGGTTGACCTCATCCGCAGAAAAATCCTCCCATCCTCCGGCTGCCCGGAACGCTTCTACCAGATGCCGGTATTCGTAGGGATAAAAATGGCAGATCAGGGCAGCATCCATGACATGCCGCACAGCGGATTCATGGGCATAGGCTTTGACTTTTTCCTCCGAGATGCCAAACAGCGGCAGCGGGGTCTCGAAACCCATCTCCTCCAGCCGGCTGCAGACATCCGATCCCTCAAAATTGGCGAAGTTATCCAGCATATTGTGCATGTGATCTGCCCCGGTCGGCGATACAGCGTAGCCCAGACCAGTGGTGTTCTTGAACCGGGGGTCATGCAGGGGGAGCTCCTGTTTGCGGGCGACGGCCAGGAAGGCCTCCGACCCGCCGCCGATCTCCTCTGCCATGCGGGCGCTGCCCTGGGCCATCAGATCGCCCAACCCTTCCCGGCGGCCAATCAGATCAATCCCGCTGACCAACGCCTCAGCGCTGCCGAATTCGGGCAGGTAATCTCCCTCCCTGAGCAGTCCTTTCTCCACACATTCCATGGTGAAAGCAATGGTCGCCCCGGTGGAGATGGTATCCAGCCCGTATGCAGCGCACAGCTGATTGGCATTGGCGACCGCATGGGGATCATTGACTTCACAGAGGGACCCCAGGGCGCCGATGGACTCATATTCGGGACCGCCGTAAGGCTTGTCAATCTTGGGTTCGTCCGATTCGACAACGATTTTACAGCGCACCGGACACCCACTGCAGGTATCCCTTTCCACAACCAGCGCTTGATGAAATTCATCTCCAGAAAGCGCACTGACGTCCTCCAGCACGCCCTTGAGGTAGTTTTTTACTGCCATGCCTCCGGAATCGTGATTGTACTGCACAGATCCAGAGGTCCCGTAATCAACAGCCCACTTCATGGAATCCTGGTAAGTGCTGGTGATCCATTTAAGCGTTTCCTTCATTTCAGAGCGGTCCACCAGTCCGATCCGCTGATTTCCTCGCACGGCGACAGCTTTGAGCTTCTTGCTGCCCATAACCGCTCCCAGCCCGGAGCGTCCAGCCGCCCGATTAACATCATGCATAACCGCCGCAAAACGCACCTGATTCTCACCCGCCGGCCCGATCTGAGCTACCCGCACTCTGTCATCCCCCAGATCGGCCCGGATGATCTCCTCGGTTTCTGCAGTGAACTTTCCCCACAGATGGTCCGCGGATCTGAGAACGGCTCTTCCATTCTCAATGCTCAGATACACCGGGGAAGGGGATGCTCCGCTGATCACCAGGGCATCAAAACCAGCCCGTTTTAATTCATGTCCCCACCACCCGCCGGCTTCACTGGAGGCGAGGGCGTTGGTGAGGGGTGACTTGGCGCCCACAGCATGCCTGCCGGTCCCCGGCAGGACAGTCCCTGTCAGCAGCCCGGAGGCAAAAATCAGCAGGTTTTCCGGGCCGAGAGGATCTGCTCCTGCCGGCATTTCCGACAGCAAATAATGCAGAATCAGACCTCTTCCACCGATCAACAGCCGGTAAAAATCGCTCCCCTTTTCCTCATGCCAGATTTCCCCCTCGGAGAGATCGACCCGAAGGATCTTGCCGCTAAAAGCTTGTTTTCCAGCGGCAAAGGGCTCAGCATGGTCTACCTGGTAAACTATTTCCTGCTTCATGAACAACATCCTCCTGCAATTTGAGGGATTAACTGCACCGTATCCCCGGGCAATAATACCCGTGTCATATCCGCTGTTTTGCCATTAACCACCGCAACAACCGGCTGATTAAGCTGAATCTGGCAGCTCTGCAGATAATCGTGTACGCTCTTTCCCGCCGGAACGTGGATGGCAAACAGCGGTCCCTGTTTGCTGACTTCAAAGCCCGGATCTGCCTCGACGAGCAGTCGGGGATCAACTTTTATGGTAACCATTTATGTGTTGTAATTCCCTACCTCCCGGACCAGATCGAGAGCAAACCGGTAGGTATCCAGTGTAGTCCCCGGCGGGATGGAATGATCACTGTGATATATATAACCGCCGCCAGCCATTGCCTTAGGTATTTTACTGCGAATTTCCTGCTCCAGGCCAGCCCGATCGTTGCTTTCAAAGAGCCGGGCATCGATGTTTCCCATCAGAGTGATCTGGTCTCCGTACTCTTTCTTCAGCTCCAGGACATCCACCCCCGCCTTGACCTCCAGCGGGTGCAGACAATCCACACCAATCTCGATCAAATCCGGCAGAGTGCGGGTCATGTCACCGTCTGTATGGTAAATCAGGTGAGCTCCTGCACTGTGGGCTAATTCCACCAGCCGGGCATGGAACGGTTGCAACAGTTCCTGATAATGACGGGGAGAGAACAGGGGACCGTTTTTATAGGCAATATCGCCGTAAAGCCACAGTGCATCCGGTTGAATTTGCCGTGAGGCCAGGTCCTGCCAGGCGTCTTCAATCAACTTTGTACACGCCTGATATATATCCTGCAGCCATGCTGGATCCTTGATCATCAGCTTGAGCTGCTCTTCAGGCCCGACAACACGCCAGCCGCACTCAAATGGATCCAGCATGGAAAGCACGGCGTACCGGTTTGCTTCCCGGATTTGCTGGTAGCGGGCTTCCAGGCTGGGCCAATCGATCCGGGAAGGATGATAATCCAATCTGGGGCGGAACTCTTGCTCCCATTGATCTCGAGATTCTACGGCAAAACCCAGCAGCCCCGGGGAGGTCTGCTTGGTGAGAAATTCCAGATTGGTCGTTCCCCAGCTGTCTTTGTAGAGCCTTTTCTCGGCTGTTTCTTCCAGGATGACCTCGGGGAGCAGAAAGGACTGCTCAAACCAGAACATATCCATATCCAGCTGAAAATAATCCATCAGGCTCTGACCCTGAGGGATCCCCTGCTGTCGAAAATCGCGCTCTGTATCCCACCAATAGGAATCATACATGGGGATGCGGTCCACCGGCTGTCGATCCAGGGTTCTGCGCACTCGCTCACGTGAATTCATCAATCCAGACCTGCTCTCTTTCTTAATTGCCTGATCGCTCTTCGGGCCTGGTCGAGGAGATCGGCTTCATCCAAGACCTTGACCTCCCCATCCAGGAGCAGTATCTCCCCAGCCACCACGACAGTCTCCACAGCTGCGCCCTGGGCGCCGAGGATCAGCGCCGATGAGACGTCTTGCACCGGAACCACCCCGGGGTGGTCGAGATTGACAATGACCACATCCGCCGGCGCTCCTGCGGTCAGTTTTTTCCCGGCCAGAGCCAGATGCAGCACCTGTTCCGGGGGGAGCAGGGTGGCATCCTGCCGGGAAATGCGGGCGATCATCAAGGCACTTTTCGCCGTCTCCCAGAGATCCTGATTGTCGTTGCTGGCCGGTCCGTCCGTACCCAGCCGTACGGGAATTCCTGCCTGCAGCATCTCCGGGATGGGCGCTAGGCCGGATCCCAGAACGGCATTGCTGACCGGGCAGTGAACCACAACTGCCCGATGCTCGGCCAGCTGTTCAATTTCCTGCTCATTCACCCAGACAGCATGGACAAGCTCCGTGGATCCATCCAGCACCTCGATCTCCTTCAGCCAGTGGACCGGGCGGCGATCATACGCCTCCAATGACATCCGGACTTCGTCCCGGGTCTCAGCAACATGGAAGTGGGTCGTACCGCCGTAATCGGTGATCAGCTGATGGCTGCGCTGGAGCATTTCGGCAGAGCAGCGCCACAGCGCCAGCGGTCCATTGGCAATGGAAATCCGGGGGTGATGCTGCCACTGCACCTGAAGGCGGTCCAGATCGGCGAGGATTTTTTCCGGCTGCTCTGCCCCGCTGCCCAGATCAGCCCAGGACCGGGCCAGGGTGAACCGCAGACCAACCCGGTCTGCTGCCTGACAGACCGCATCGGTATGAGCCTCAGAGGCGGTAATTTTATGGTGGTTGGTGAGACTGATCGCCCCGCAGCGCAGATTTTCAATTAAACCCACCAGGGCAGCCAGATAGAGCTCCTCCGGGCTGATCTCCCGCTGCAGAGGCCAGATGACCTCCTTCAACCACTCCAGCAGCGATCGCCCCCCCGCCAGCCCCCTCATGAAGGTTTGACTGAGGTGGGTATGGGCGTTCGTCAATCCCGGGACAAGGGCTTTATTTTCAGCATCGAGGACTGTTTCGGATTCCTCTACCAGCTGCCGCGGAGGGCTTCCCGGGGAAACGTCCCGGATTTGATCCTTATCTATCACCACATATCCGGGATCAAGCCAGCCCTTTTCCCCGTACACCGCACCGCCATGGATCAGCAAGTCAGCCATTAAGCCGCCTCAACTCTTATTGATCTCAGATTTCAACCACTCGGCCCGGATGGGAAGCTGATAGGCCCGAACCCCGGTGGCGTGGTAGACCGCATTGGCAATCGCCGGGGCGGTGGCGATCATCACCGGCTCGGCCAGATTCTTGGCTCCAAAGGGTCCTTCCGGAAGAGTGGTTTCGACATAGGTGGTCTCAAACTCCGGCATGTCCAGTGTGCTGGGTATGGTGTAGTGGGAAAATCTCAATTTCCCAGGAACACCATCCTGGTAGTCAAACCCCTCGGTGAGGGCATACCCCAATCCTTGGGCGATCCCGCCCAGCATCTGACCCCGGGCTCCGTGCGGAAAGAGGATCTTTCCAGCGTCATGCGCCGACCAGATCTTTTCCACCCTGACCCTTCCCGTTGCCTTTTGAACCGCGACCAAGGCGGCCTGGGCCCCGAAGCTGTAGGTAAAATAAGGGATCCCGGTCCCGGTTTCAAAGTCCCAGTGAATCTCCGGAATCTGCCAGTAGCCGCGCTCATAGAGCTGAAAGCCCAGCTGAAAAGCGTGCTCGACCACCTTGTCAAAGGGAACCGGTTCTTCATCCGGTCCAATAAACGCTTCCTGGTGGCGGTGGATCTGCTCCGGATCACAATCGAGGAGATCGCTGGCAGCCATCACCAGTGATTGATGGAGTTTTTGGGCAGACACCCGGACAGCGTTGCCGCCGACAATGGAAGCCCGGGAAGCTACCGTCGGCCCGGATTCCAGCGCTGTCTGTGTGTCCGGGCGCAGCATGCAGATCCGCTGCGGGTCCACGCCGAGAACTTCGGCGGCTATCAGGGTGAACACCGTCCGACTCCCCTGGCCGTAATCCGTCAGGCCGGACTGCAGGGTGACGCTGTGATCCCGTTCGATCCCCAGGGTGGCCCGGGCATAATCCAGACCCTCACCACCCAGTCCACTGCCGTGAAAATAACAGGCAAAACCCAGACCGCGGAATACACCGTTCTTATTCCGCTCCTGCTCCAGCTGCTGCCTGATTGTATCCCACGCTGACCGCTCCCGGACCCAACTGATGCACTTGGCCAGCCCATTCTCATGAGTGAGCTGATTCCCGGTAAAGGCGCGGTCTCCTTTCTGAAGGCAATTTTTAAGCCGGAAATCAATCGGGTCCTCCCCCATTTTTTCGGCAGCTTCGTCAATCATCATTTCTGAGGCGGCCGCTGCCATGGTGTTTCCGAAGCCCCGGAAAGCGCCGGAATAGCCGTTGTTGGTGTAAACCACATCGGCATCGACGGTCGCCGCCTGATAACGGTAAACGCCTAATAAGTGCATTGAGGCCCGGAAAGCAGCCAATGTGGTCATAGAAGCATAGCCGCCGCTGTCGGCCAGCAGGTAGCCTTTGCCGGCCAGGATATGGCCTTTTTCGTCCACGCCGATCTCCAGGTCAATCCTCCCTGCCTGGCGCTTGTAGGACATCAGCAGTGATTCCTCCCGATTGAGGATCAGGCGAACCGGCTTCCCGGTCAGCAGGGCCAATTTTCCCGCCTGCGCTGTGAGCTGGTAAACATGATCATCCTTGCCGCCAAATGATCCCCCCACCGGGGGCTGAATGATCCGCACCTGGTCCGTGTTCATCTCCAGCACATCGGCTGCGTTATCACGGTTGATATGGGGGCTCTGGTTGTTGGCAAAAATGGTCAGGGAGCCGTCCGGCTCTGGAAAGGCAACCACCCCTTCAGTCTCAATGCAGGCATGCTCCTGGTGAGCAAAATGAAATGAACCTGAAAAGCGGTGAGCAGCTGATTCCAGCAGCTCCTCCGGGTCTCCATTGCGGACGATCTGGCGGTCACAGAGATTCCCCTGCCCCTGCGGGGCATCAAGCGGAATCAGGACAGCCTCCGGATCCAGGGCCCGGGCAGGGTCGGAGACCACCGGCAGCGCTTCCAATTCCAGGTCGATCGCCTGGACGCCAGCCGCAGCAGCTTCCGGGGTATCAGCAGCCACCACAGCGATGGGATCCCCCTGATAACGGACTTTTTGGTAGACCAGAATATACGCATCCCTGACCGGCCAACCAAATGAACCCTGATCCCGGAAGTCATCGGAGGTGATCACCGCCCGAACACCGGGAATCTTTTCGGCGGGGGAAACATCCAGTTTGCGAATTCTGCCGTGGGGAATTGGGCTCAACAGCAGTTTGGCATGCAGCATGCCCGGAAAAACCAGATCGGCCACATAACGGGCCTTGCCCATCACTTTTTCCAGCGCATCCACAGCCGTGCTGGATGGATTACCGATAAAACGAGGCTGTTTATCCATGCGCTTTTTCCTTGCTGTTCCGCTGGTCCGCGGTATATTCGATGGCCTCGAAAATTTGCTCATATCCTGTGCAGCGGCACAGATTCTTAGCCAGATGCTCCCGGATTTCCTCCCGACTCGGCTGGGGGTTGCTCCGCAGCAGCACTTCCGCAGCGATGATCATCCCCGGCGTGCAGTAGCCGCACTGGGTGGCGCCAAATTCGACAAAGGCCTGCTGGAGATCATTGGGGCCGCCGTCTTCGCCGTGAATCCCTTCAATGGTGACGACCTCTGCTCCCTCCAGCTGGCCTGCCTTTATCAGGCAGGACCGGGCCAGTTTGCCATTAAAAATAACTGAACAGGCTCCGCAGTCTCCCAACTCGCAGCCGGGTTTTGCCCCGGTCAGTCCCAGCTTCTGGCGCAGAATGATCAGCAGGGTATCTGCGGAAGCCGCTTCTACCGCCACCTGGGATCCATTTACCGTCATGTGAATTTCCATAAGCAACCTTTTAGACCAGCGACCTGCCTCCATCCACAAAATAGACCGCGCCAGTGATAAAGTCATTTTCAATCAGAAACGCTGCCGTGCGGGCGACATCTTCAGGACTGCCGATGCGCTTGAGAAGGGACTTTTCTTCCGCCCAGCGCTTTTTCTCCTCCGCGGCGTTTTCCGGCAGCAGCACCGTCCCCGGGGCAATGGCATTGACCCGGATCTCCGGTGCCAGCTCAGCTGCCATGGATTTTGTCAGCGACACCAGACCGGATTTGCTGGCAGCATGATGGGCATATCCGGGCCAAACCTGAAACGCAGAGAGATCCGTTATGTTGATGATGCATCCCCGGCCGCCAGCCTGCATTTTTTCAGCTGTCAGCTGACTGGCCAGGAAAGGACCTTTCAGGTTGACATCCAGGGCCAGATCCCATTCTTCCTCCGAGATCTCCATCAAGTTTCCCTTCAGCCAGACCGAGGCATTGTTGATTAAGACATCGATCCTGCCAAACTTTTCCCAGGCGGCTTCCACCAGGGAGCGGATCGAGGCCGCCGAGCGGACTTCCGTCCGGGCTGCCAGGGCCGGATTTCCATAGGCTTCGATCTCCTCCAGCGTCTGCTGCCAGGGTTCCTCTTCTTGATAGTAGCTGAAGGCAATCCTGGCGCCCTGGCTGGCCAGGTGAAGGGCAATCACCCGGCCAACCCGCTCCGCCGCTCCCGTAATGATCACAACCGCATCAGCAATATTCATTCCCTATCTTTCCTTTTCTGCCTCACATCACCAGGCTCATGACCGCTTTCTGGGCATGGAGCCTGTTTTCTGCCTCATCAAAGACCACTGATTTCCACCCCGGACCTTCTGTCTTGTCAATAACGTCATTGTTGACCTCGTATCCCCGGTCCGCCGGCAGACAATGCATATAGATCGCCTTGGGATTGGCAATCTCCATCAGTTCTGCCGTGCATTTCCAGTCCTGATGGGCGTCAAACACCTGCTGAGCTTTTTCTTCGGAGTCCTCGCCCACCGGGGGTTTGAAGAATATCTGCGGGCACCAGGCCTTGGGGTAAAGCACATCAGCTCCATGAAAACCCTCTTCAAAGTCGTGGGTGATCTGGAAAGATCCTCCTTCCTGGGTGGCATAGTCCTGACACTGCTGGATTATTTTGGGATCAAGCTCCATCCCTTCTGGATGCGCCAGGGTGACGTTCATCCCCATCATGGTGGCGTAAAGAACTGCGGATTGAGGGACAGCCCGGGGCTTGTGAATGCTGGGCGAATAAGCCCAGGACATGGTGAAGTTCACCCCTTTGAAGCCGCCCATGTGCTCTTTGACGGTGAGCATATCGGCCAATCCCTGGAAGGGGTGATAGATATCATCCTCCATATTAAGAATGGGAATATCTGCCCAACGGGCAAATTCCTGGAGCAGTTCATGGGCTACACCGTACTCCCATTCCACTGGATCCCCATAACAGCGGATGGCGATGGCATGTCCCATCCGATCCAGTACCCGGGCCACATCGGAGACCCGCTCGGTGCTGTAAGCGACCTCTTTCCCTTCCAGCGCAGGGGTGTAAATTTTATTGGAGTCCAGGAAATGGGCGTGGCCTCCCAGCTGGGTCATCCCTCCCTCAAAGGAGTTTCTGGTCCTCAGCGATGTGTTGTAAAAGAGCATAAAGAGGGTTTTGGCCCGCAGTAAATCGTCATGATAAATTCCCATGTCATTCTGCAGCTTGAGCTCCTCAGCTACTTCCAGAATGCGCTTAATCTCATCGGGTGTGAAATCCGTTTCGGACAGGAAATCTCTACCCTTGAAACCTGATGTTTTCATGCTGTGCCTCCAAAAGATGTTTGACTAGTTGCTCAATTCTTGAAAAAACCGGCTGCCTTCCAGCAGCTGGCAGAGATATTGAAAAAATTCCGCCGCCGGGGCGCCGTCCACCAGGCGGTGGTCAAAGGATAAACTGAGGGTGATCTGCTGACCGACCGCCAGCTCTCCCTCCTGTACGACCGGGACAGCTTTGATTTTGCCCACCCCCAGAATAGCTGTTTCCGGTGGGTTGATCAGCGGCGAGAAGGCATCCACGCCGAAAGCGCCCAGATTGGTAACTGTAAAGGTGCCCTGGCTGTAATCGTCTGGAAGCAGTTTCCCGGCCAAGGTGCGCTCGACCAGATCCTCCAGCTCCAGCTGGATCTCCTCAATGGTTTTCCGGTTGGCCCCTTTCAGCACCGGGACCATCAAACCACGCTCGGTGTCCACAGCCAGGCCGACATTGATCTCCTGCCGAATGATCAGTTCTCCACTGACAAGCTGATTATTGAGAGCCGGGAAGTGCTCCAATGCCCGGGCAGCAGCTGCCATCAAGAATGCATTGTAGGCAATTTTCTTGCCCTGCTCTTTCATGCGCTGGCGGGCAGCCACCAGCGGGCCCGCATCCACAGCTGTAAACAAGGTCACCTGGGGACGCTCATTCCAGCTGGCAGTCAGGCGGTCGGCAATCACCCCCCGGAGGCCTTCCAGGGCAGCCGACGGGGGCTCTCTCCGTGGGGCTGCGGGTTCCGTGCTCAGCAGCTGGCGGATGTGTGCAATCAGATCATCCCGGGTCACCCTGCCCCCGGGACCGGTAGCGGGGACCTCTTCCAGGAAGATGCCAAATTCAGCTGCCATACTGCGGGCCAGCGGCGTTGCCGGCACCGCCTCAGCAGCCGGAGCAGCCTGATCCAGGTCACGGGCGACAATCATACCGCGCGGGCCGCTGCCCCTGCCCACCTGCCGGAGGGAGATCCCCCGCTGCCGGGCCAGCGTCCGTGCCTTGGGCGACGCCCGCGTTCCAGATCCATCCGTTTTGAGGTCAGCCCCGCCAGCTTTCACAGCGTGAGGAGATTCTGCAGCTGCCTGCTGCGGTTCTGCTTTTTGGGGAGAACGGGAATCCGGTTCTGCGGCCTGATCGCTGATCAGGGCAACCGGCGTCTTCACGGGAAACTTCTCCCCTTCGGAAACCAGGATGGTCACATAACCGCTGACCGGAGCCTCAATTTCGATCAAGGACTTATCGCTTTCCATGGCAAACAAGGGAGCCCCCTCATCAATGTAGGCCTGGTTTTGAACATGCCATTCAACAATCACCGCTTCCGACATGGTCAGGCCCAGTTTCGGAAGCACCACTTGATAGGGGGTTTTCGGAGTCATCATCATACCGCTTCTCACCTTACTGCTAAATCGATTCCTATGTGCGGGCTTTTCGTTCCCGGTAAAGCTGGATATAGCGTTCGCCATACGCATCCCGGTTGGTCAGAAAATCCACCGCCCGGACAGTTTCCAGCAGCCCGCTGGTAGTCGGGTCCACCAGAGCCGCGTGCAGGCCCCAGGGGATGGCTGCAATTAAATACGCCAGATCAATCACCGTCTGCTCCGGCATCCCGAAGCCGGCATTGCCGATCCCCAGGATGGTGGCCAGATTGAGATCCTGTTCCAGCACCTGCAGGGTCTCCAGAGTCACCTGCATGGAATCCGGCAGAGCCGAGCTGGCCATGCAGATCGCGTCAACCACGATATCCTCCTCCGGGATCCCTGCGCTGCGGCAGGCGTCCAGGATCACGCTGGTCTGCTCCAGCCTTTCTTCCACCGTAGCCGGGATCCCTGCCCCACCGACCGGCATGGCCACCACAGCAGCCTGATAACGAGCAGCGATCGGAACCAGCGTTTCCAGGGGATCCGGCTCCGCGGAGATAGAGTTGACCAGGCACTTATAGGGTTGCAGGGCTTTCAGGGCCGCCTCCAGAGCCAGAGGATCCCGGGTGTCGAGGGAGACCGGACAGCCGAGCTGTTCCTGAACGGCCCTGGCCGCCCGGGGCAGCAGTTCCTCTTCATTGAGATCAATATGAGCCAGCAGAATATCGACCATATCCATGCCCGCCCGCTGTCCCTGCTGGGCTGCCTCAAGCAGGAAATCAATTCTTCCCGCACGCAGCTCTTCCAGCATGCGGGGTTCCTGATCCATCACCCGCAGCTGGTCATTGACCAAAACTGTTGGTTTTCCAGGCCCGATCACGAGGGGGCCGTTGGGAGAGGTCAGCGTGGTCATCAGGGCTCCATGATTTCTTTGACACCGGCCAGCACGTCACCGGGATCACCGGAGGGGGAAAATTCCATGCCGATAAAGCCGTCAAACCCCAGGTCGTGCAGCTTCCGGGCGATGTTCCGGAAATTGATCTCGCCCGTTCCCGGTTCCTGGCGGGTGGGGCAGTCCCCGACATGCACAGTGGGGTACAGTCCCCAGTAGTCTTCCAGCCCCTGGATGAGATTTCCTGAGCCGCGCTGCTGATGGTAGCAGTCAAAGGCCAGGCGGAACTGGGGATGGTCCATCCGCCGCACCCAATCGGCAGCCAGCTCATGATTATGCACCAGCACACCGCCCTGAATGTGATATTCGTTCAACCCTTCTACCCAGACTTCAACCTCAGTCTGCTCCACCAGCTTGAGAATCTTTTCCGTTTGGGAAAGCAGATTGGCGTACTGCTCCGCCTCGGTAACATTCCGGGACAGCCGGCGGGTCCACTCCTGACCGTCGATAATCTCCACCTGATTGGAAAAGATGAACAGGTGGTCAATCTCATATTGGACGGCCAGCTCCAGGCTTTCCTCCCAGGAGCGGAGCGTTTTCTGGTTATCCGCCGGGTCAGCCAACGAGCCCATGTCCTCATCAAAGGTACTGTTAATCCGGGAACCAGCAGCACGGCAGGCTCCGCTGAGCGCCTGCCAATCCAGGCTGCGCCAGCACCAAACATCCAGGCGGTGGACGCCGATTTCGGCAAATTTCTCCACCCGGTCCACCAGAGGAAACTCTGTAAACCAAAAATCAAGATATCCGGTAAACTCCATCTTAGACAGGCCCTCCAAAGGTGCCGATCCCGTAGGCGAACAGGAGCACAAAAGCGGCGATAAAAAATATTCCAAAGAACGCCATCAGAGCGTAATCCTGCCAGCCCAGCACGGATTCGTGCAGATAGGTCCGATCTGCGCTGCCCGAAAAGGCTTTCGACTGCAGCACGACTTCCAGCTGCTGGGATTTCACCAGCGCACCCAGGATCAGCGGCACGGCTACTTTGGCATAGACCCGGACCCGCTTGATCGGCCCCATTTTTTCCATCGCCAGACCACGCAGACGCTGGGCTTCGATGATCATATTGAACTCCTGGATCAGCAGCGGAAAAAAGCGCAGCGTGGAGCTGAAAATGAAAGCGATCTTATAGGGGATTCTGGCTTTGACCATGCCGACGATCATGTTGTTCACCTCGGTAGTAAACACACCCAGCGGGATGATCAGCGTCAGGGTCAGGGTCTTAAAGATGACATTAAAGCCGTAGGTAAGCCCTTCCACCGTTGCGGAGCCGCCGCCAATTAACCACCAATTTTCCGGGAAGGTAAACAGCGGTGTCAGGGTATTCGTATCCAGCAGCGCCATCACTTGATCCCGGTTAAAAAAGGCATGGGTGAGCAGCAGCAGCAGGTAAAACGGCAGCAGAATGAGCAGAATCGTACGAATGTAATTCCACTTCACGCCGACCAGCAGGCAGGCGGCGATAATAATCAGGGCCATGACAAACTGCAACAGCGGTGATTCCCAGGCAAAGGCCACCACAGTTACGGTGGCCATCATGAACAGCTTGGGCCGGAAATCCAGCCGGGAAAAGAAAGAATCCCGCTCAACGGTTTGAAACTTCATCATACTCATCGCGGTACCCTCACATCTTTAGCATAGTAGTCGGCAATCTCTGCAGGGGTCAGCAGGGGGGGAAAGTCCCCGCTTAAGGACTGCATCTTCTGCGACAGGTGTACAGCCTGGGGCGGAGTCAGATAAGTGCTCTGAAGGATATCGGTAGAATGGTAGGCGGTGCGAATATCCTCATCAAGCAGGATGGTGCCTTTCCCCATAACAATCACCCGCTCGGCATAATCCGGCATCAGGTAGAGGTGGTGGGTGATAACAATCACCGTCTTCCCCATTTGATGCAGTTTGCGGCTGATCTCCAGGATGTAGCTGGCACCCAGATAATCCTGGCCCGTGGTGGGTTCATCAAAAATAATGATCTCTGGTTTCATGGCCAGGATTGCTCCGATGACCACCCGGGCCCGGTCGCCTTTTGGCAGAGCCAGGGGATGTTCATCACGCACATCCATCAGACCCATCGCTTCCAGGCTCTCCACGGTTCTGGTCTCAACTTCCTCCTCGCTGTAATCCAGATTGCGGAGGGCAAACCCAATTTCATCCCCGACCGAGGTGCTGAAAATCTGGTTGTCGGGATTTTGAGCCACATACCCGATCCGCCGGGCTAATTCACTGACAGAAAGGTCAGTCGTGCTGGTGCCGCCAATCCGGACCAATCCTTCCGTAGGTTCGAGCAGCTTCAGGAAATGCTTCACCAGGGTGCTTTTTCCGGCCCCGTTCTGACCGATGATCAGCACATACTCCCCTTCTTTGATCTCCAGGGAAACACCGCCGAGCGCCTTGGTGCCGTCCGGATATATATGGGAGAGATTTTCCACAGCGATCAATGGCTCGCCCAGCTTTTCTTCCTCCTCCGGAATGGCAAAATCCGGATTGGAAGCTTCTTTGGCCAGGTCCGGCAGGAATTCTTCCGCGTCTTTCATCCGAACAGGGATTTCTGGAACCTCGACACCCTGCTGCTGGATGGAGTAAAAGGTGCGGGCAACCTGGGGTGGACGAAGAGAATTTTCCTCCAGCAGCTCAATCTGGGAATAGATCTCATCCGGTGTTCCAACGGCCATGATCTTCCCATGGGAAAGCATGACAATGCGGGAGGCATAGGTGGCCACCTCTTCGGCGGAATGACTGGCCATCACAATCGTCATTCCCAGCTCCTGATTGAGCTCATAAGCGGTCTGAAAGACTTCCTCCCCGCCAATGGGGTCCAGCTGGGAGGTGGGCTCATCGAGCACAAGCAGGTCAGGCTGAACCGCCATGGCGGCAGCAATCGCCAAACGCTGCTTCTGACCGCCGGACAATTCGTGGGGGTGTTTCAACTCCGAACCCTCTAATCGAACCGCTTCCAGCACCTGCGGAATGCGGCGAATGATTTCGTCCCGGGGGACCTTGAGGTTCTCGAGGGCAAAGGCAATTTCATTTTCCACCGAAGTGGAAATCAACTGCGTCTCAGGATCTTCGAATACCTGACCGACGTGATTGGCCATTACGCTGATGGGATGCTCCAGGGTATCCATCCCTGCGGTGGTGATCCTGCCAAAAAAACGACCGCCATAAAATTGGGGAACAATGCCGTTTAGTGCGTTGCACAGGGTGGTTTTTCCGGCCCCGGTGGGGCCGATGATGCCGAGAAATTCACCCCGATGGATCTCCAAACAGATCTCACAGAGAACAAATTCCCTGGAACGGGGGTATTTATAAGAAACATCTTCCAGTGTGGAAATAATTTCTGCCATAGCTGTCCCTTCTTGGGGGCAGCCAGAGGGCAGATTGCTCTGCCCTCTGGTTTGCCAGATTGTTTAGTAAATGGCGTGCTCAGGTTTGACCAGCCCGATCGCCCGCAAACCGGCAATGACACCACCGCCGATAACTACACCGACAGCAGCGCGCATCACGTTCTCAAAGGGGATCAACGGGATCAACATGGTCCAGATCTCCTCAGGCCAGTTGAACATGTGGTAGGTGATTGCCGACTGGCAGACATGGGCGAGCCCAAAGACTGTCCAGGTGCCCAGCGCCAGGCCGGCGACGACCAGACCCACCTGTTTGCTGTGGATCCATTTGGCGAACAGTGTCCGGGTGGGGAGAGCAAAGAGGATCAGCGCCGACCAATCCAGGAAGGACCCGGCGATAACCGGCCACAGCCCAACACCGTTCAGGAAGAGTGCCCGGCCGGTGAAGTATAAAAATGAAACCAGGGCATAGATCCAAACCGGCAGCCACCAGCTCTTGCGCTCCTCACCGATGACCATGGTTCCGGCTGCAAAGGAAGCCACCACGGCCCCCAGAATGGTCACTACAGGAACACCGGCGGTATGCGGTGCCAGAAAGACAGCGATCAGAGCACCGATTCCGGATGAGACAGCACCAGCGATTGGTCCCAGCACCCAGCCGACCAGGCCGAGGATGCCCTGAGACATCGGGAAGCTGCCGCCCGAAGCCAGAACGACGGACATCGGGAAAAAGGAGAGAGCCACGACCACAGCAGCCAGGACGACGATGTAAGCTACGGGCGCGCCGTCAATCGCTGCGCCGCCTAAAAATTCAACCTGCCGCTCTTCCCCACGGGGTGTTTCTTCAGACATAGTTTTCCTCCATTAGAAAAATTAATTGATGATTAACTACCTGTACCGTAGAATCCTCAGTTAAATCATTTTCCAGGCACCTCCATTCCGGGGGCAGCACCGCCCCGAAGACCCCACCAGAAATCACCGGCGATGGGTTCACTGCCGGTAGCGGGGCTTATGAAATTAAAAATCGGACAGCCTCCAGGATGCTCTCCACATCGGGAAGCACATCCTTTTCCAACACGGGACTGTACGGTAACGGTACGTTTTTGGCGCCAATTCTCATAATCGGGCCATCCAGATATTCAATGCCCTCCTCAGCGATCACCGCAGCGATTTCCGCTCCCGGTCCGGAGCGCCGATGGGCCTCCGCAGCCACCACCAGCCGGCTGGTTTTCCGCACCGAGGACAGCAAAGTCTCCTTATCAAGAGGAACCAGGGTGCGGGGATCGACCACTTCCATGCTGATTCCTTCCTTTTCCAGCACATCGGCCGCCTCCAGTGCTTTTCCGACCATGCTGTTGACAGCAATCACCGTGACATCCCTGCCCGCCCGAACGACGGCTGCCTGGCCGAAAGGCACCTGGAAATCTTCCTCCTCCGGCACCGGTCCGCTCACCCCGTAGAGCATTTTATGCTCGAAGAACAGCACGGGGTCATTCCCCCGCAGGGCTGTTTTCAGGAGCCCTTTGGCATCGGCCGGGGTGGACGGTACGGCAATTTTCAAACCAGGAACGTTCATGAACCAGGATTCCGGGCTCTGGGAATGCTGGGCGCCGGCAGAACCCGGTGCCCCGGTGGTCACCCGGATGGTCAGAGGCACATTGGCTTTCCCACCGCTCATAAAGCGGGCTTTGGCCACCTGATTGACGATCTGGTCCCCGGCGCACATCAAAAAGTCGCCAAACATGATCTCCACAATGGGACGCATACCGACCATGGCAGCGCCCAATCCGGCCCCGACGATAGCGGCCTCGCTGATCGGGGTATCCAGAATTCTCTCCTCCCCGAATTCCTCCAGCATCCCGGCAGAGACCCCCCAGACCCCACCAAAGGTGGCGACGTCCTCCCCCATCAAGAAAACCTCCGGGTTGGAGCGCATTTCTTCAGACATCGCTTCTCGAATCGCTTCTGAATAAGTAATTTCCTTCATGATTTCACCTTAAAACACCAACTGGTTGTGAGTATCGTCGTACACCCCCTGCAGGGCTTCTTCTTTGGTTGGCTGGGGAGCAGCGGCAGCAAATTCCACCGCTTCATCCAGCTCCTGCTGCAGTTCTTGGTCAATTTCATTCAAGTCCGATTCGGGAACCAGGTCTTCCTTGAGCAGGTAGGCCCGGAAAGTATCAATGGCATCGCGTTCTTTCCATTCTTCCAGCTCGCCCTCCGGTCGGTAGACCATGGGATCTCCTTCATAGTGCCCGCGGTAGCGGTAAGTCTTGGCCTCAATCAAGGTGGGGCCTTTGCCGTCCAGAGCCCGCTTGCGGGCTTTGACGGCTGCTTCATAGACGGCCAGGACATCATTTCCGTCCACGCTGACGCCGGGGAACCCGTAGCTCTCGGCGCGGAGAGCCAGATCCTGAATGGGAGCCTGCTTGTGCTGTGGGGTGCCTTCCCCGTAGAGGTTGTTCTCGCAAAAGAAGATCACCGGCAGCTCCCAGAGACCGGCCATGTTAGCTGATTCGTGAAAAGTTCCCTGGTTGATGGCCCCATCGCCGAAGAAGGTCAGTGAGACGCGCTCTTCCTTCCTCATTTTGAAGGCCAGGCCTGCCCCCACCGCGGCCGGAAAGCCGCCGCCGACAATCCCGTTAGCGCCCAGGATGCCGAGCTCAAAATCGGAAATATGCAGAGAACCGCCCCGTCCCAGGCAGTAGCCTGCAGAGCGGGCGGCCAGCTCGGCCATCATATATTTGGGATCCCCGCCCTTGGCGATCAGATGGCCGTGACCGCGGTGTGTGCTGGTGATCACATCCGCGCGGCTGAGCGACTGACAGGCCCCCACTGCGGTGGCTTCCTGTCCCACGCAGGAGTGTATGAACCCCGGGATCAAACCATTGCGGCGCTCCCGGATAGCCCGCAGCTCAAATTCGCGGATCTTTTTCATCCCCCGGTAGAAATCCTTCAACTGTGCTGTGGAATATTCCTTATTTTTCTTTTTACCCATACCGGTATCCTATTCCTTGCTTTCAATCTGCCAAAGTTTTTGCGCTGCTGCTTTGGTGCCCTCTTTTAAGCTCTCCCAATCGGCATTGAGCACCTTCCCTTCCCTGACCCGCTGTACGCCGGCCGCCCAGACCGCCCGCACGGAGGGAGCACCGCAGTAAAGCAGCAGCTGTTCAGACAGGTTGTGCTCCTCCAGCGGGGTGGGCAGATCCGGCTGAATCAGCTGCAGATCGGCCTGCCAGCCGGCTTCGATCCGCCCCACCTGCTCCAGACCCAGCACCCGGGCTCCGCCTTCTGTGGCCAGATGCCAGACCAAATCCGCGGGCATCACCCGGGGGTCCTGATGCTCAGCCTTATGGATCAGGAAAGCACCCCGCATGACCTCAAAGAAATCATCAATATAACCATCGCTCCCCAGACCAACCGTCACGCCGGCCTCGACCAGCTGGGGAACCGGGGCAATGCCCCCACCGACCTCACAGTTGGAGAGCGGCATGTGTGCCATGCGGGCACCGCTTTCTGCCAGCAGCTCGATTTCCTCCTCATCGATCTGCACACACTGCGAGGCAATGAATCCGGACCCGAGCACACCAATTTCCTGGTAGTAGGGAATGGTGCGCATCCCGTAGTTTTTCAGGCAGTGCTCCGGCTCATAGGTGCCCTCGGAAACATGGGCATGGAGGGGTACGCCGAGTTCTTCAGCCAAACCGGCAGCCTGCTGGATGAATTCCTGCGAGCAGGTGAAGGTGGTGTGGTGGCACATCAGCCCGGAGACCAGACCTCCTTCCTGCTGACAGGCGCGGACAAAATCGGCGTTTTCCCGCAATCCCAGCTGTCCGTTTTCCTCACTAACCCGCTGGGTAGCTTCAAAGGAGAGCATCCCCCGCAGACCCCAGCGGCGGACCACGTCCGCCTGGGACTGCAGACAGCCGGGAATGGCCTGAGGGGCTTCCGTGCAGTCATAAAAGCTGGTCACGCCGCTGTCCAGCATCTGGGCGCAGCGGTATTCCGTGGCGGCATGGATCATTTCCAAGGTCAAACGGTCCTCGATCAACGGCCACCAGAATTCCTCCAGAAAAGCCCAAAATCCTGAGGGGGCCTGGTCCAGGGGAATGCCGTGGGCCAGTACTCCGTAGAGATGGCTGTGGGCGTTGACAAATCCGGGCGCCAGCACCTGACCGGGCGCCTCCAGGACTTCCAATCCCGGGTATTTCTGAGCCAGGGCTTCCGCCGGGCCGACCTCCGCAATCTGGGCACCCTCCAGCCGCACACCCCAGCCTTTCCGGGGAGGTGTCTGGGCGGAGGTGATCATCCACTCAGGAAGGATGAGCATAATTCCTCCATGCTAATTTTCGGGGAAGAAAGCTGCCCCGGCCGGGCTCCGAGAGCCACCTGCCCTGCTCTGCCAACAGCCTGCCCCCGACATAAACCGACCGCACCGATCCGGCCAGCTCCACCCCCTCGTAGGGGGTGTAATCGACATTTTCAGTTAACATTTCCCGGCTGATCTTCTGTTTGTGGTCCGGATCAAATATCACCACATCGGCATCAGCTCCCAGCTCCAGGCTGCCCTTGCGGGGATAGAGACCGAAAATTTTCGCCGGCCCGGTGCAGCACAGGGAAACCCAATCCTCCAGGGAGAGCCTGCCCTGAGCAGCACCGGCTGTGTAGATCAATGCCAGACGGGCCTGGATGCCCGGCAATCCACCAGGGATGGAGCGAAAATCATCCCGGCCAAGATCCTTTTGCCCCTGGAAAAAGAAAGGGCAGTGATCAGTGCCCACGCTGTGCAGCGCCCCCTGCTGTAAATATGTCCACAGGGCTGCCTGATGGTCTTTGCTGCGCAGGGGTGGGGAGCAGACAAATTTCGCACCCTCAAAATCCGGCTGCCGGTAGGCTTGCTCGTCCAGCAGCAGATACTGGGGACAGGTCTCGCCCCAGGCGGTGACCCCGCGGTCCAGCGCCCGCTGCAGGGCGGCGGCCCCGTATGCGGTAGAAATATGAACAATATACACCGGGACGCCGGCCAGCCCCGCCAGGCAGAGCACGCGCTCCACTGCCTCCCCTTCGGATTCCGGCGGTCGGCTGAGCGGATGACCTGCTGGCCCCAGTACCCCGGCAGCGGCCGTTTGCCGGGTAGCATAGGCCACCATGGCGTCATTTTCGCTGTGGACCAGCACCATCCCCCCGGCCTCACGCACCGCCCTCATCACCCGCAGCAGCTGCTCATCCCGGAGCAGAAAGCCCTCATAGGTGGTGTACAACTTGAAGGAAGCACAGCCCGCCTCAACCACCCGGGAAATTTCTTTCAAGGTCTCCGGTCGATCATTGGTGACAGTCATATGCAGGCCGAAATCAATCCGGGAGCCGGCTTCTGCCTCCTCCCGACGCCGCTGCCAGGCTTCCAGCAGGCTCTGGCCATCCTCCGGTTCGACAAAATCAATCACCGTGGTGGTCCCCCCGCAGACAGCAGCAATCGTCCCGGTTTCCCAGGTGTCGCTGGACCGGGTCTGTCCGGCAGGCATATTCAAATGGACATGAGGGTCCACCGCTCCCGGAAGCAGATAACAGCCTTCGGCAGCGACCATTTCCTCCCCAATCAGATCCTCACCAATCCCGGCGATCAGTCCTTCCCGGATACCAAGATCCTCCTGACGGGTTCCGTCAGCTGTGACTATGGTTCCTCCACTGATGACCAGGTCAAATTTCATCACAAATCCATTTGCAGTCCAACTGCCGGGCGGCCGTGCTCAGCTGGCAGGTCTCTGCGCCGCAGTGCCTCCTGGGACGGCATATATTTCCCGCAGCTTGCCATCCAGGCGAATTTCGCTGACATCCGCTCCGTAGACGAAAATCCTGATTTCTTCCGGAGCGCCTCTGGTTTCCACCGCCAGCCTCCCCTGCCGGCAGGTGTAGCGGATTGCTATCGCCTCGCGGTCCTCATCATAAATAACCGTCGAACCCTCTTCCGCAGGTTGGTAGAACTCCAGGGTGAGCGGATCGAGCGGCTTTTGATCGACAAAATCCATTTCCGGTCCGTAGGGAATAACTGCGCCACCGCGCACCCAGAGGGGCAGCTTCTCCAGGGGCGCCTGAACGGTGATCCAGCCTGTCTGTCCTTCCTGTTCCTTGGTCCAAAAGTCGTACCAATCGCCCTCAGGAAGATAAACATCCCGGACCTCTTCCCGGGTCAGCAGCGGTGCGACCAGAAAATCCGGGCCAAAGCAGTACTGCAGGTCAATTGACCGGGTGTTGAGATCCTCCTGGTACTCCAGCAGCAGCGGGCGGACCATGGGGAGACCGCTGCGGGCCGATAAGACCGCCTGGCTGTAAATGTAAGGCAGCAGCCGGTAGCGGAGATTGATATACTGCCGGGAGATCTTCTCCGCCTGTTCTCCATATTCCCAGGGTTCCCGGGGCTGTTTGCCGTGGGCCCGCAGATGAGAGGAAAAAACCCCAAACTGCAGCCAGCGCACATAGACCTCGCTGTCCAGCGGGTACTCCTCCAGGGACTCGGTATCAAAGGCGCCCGGAGGATAATCAAACCCTCCCACATCATGACTGCAGAAAGGCACCCCGGAAAGGCCATAGCCCAGCAGACCCCGCAGCTGGCCGACCATCTGGGGAAAGCTGGCATAGCTGTCCCCGCCCCACTGCACCGGGTAACGCTGAGAACCGGCATATCCAGAGCGCCCCCACACCAACCCGCGCCCAAAGGTCTCCTCGGTGAGTTCAAAAGCTGCCCGCTGATAAAGCAGCGGGTAGAGATTATGCATTTCCAGGCCGGTCCGCCCGTCAGCGTAAACGGCGTCGAGGGGCGCCTGCTCGGCAAAGTCAGTCTTAAAAGTGGCTGCGCCCATTTCCAGCAGACTACGGAGCAGCGACTGCCACCAGGAAACCGCCTCCGGATTGGTGAAGTCCACCGCTGCCAGCCTTGAACCGGCAAAAGCCTCCAGCACCGGGGCCGGCTCTCCCTGCGGGGAGACTACCAGGTAGCCTTGATCTTGGGCCTCCTGATAATACGTGGTGCCTTCGGGAAGATACGGCGTCACCCACAGGCAGGTTTTCACCCCCTGCTCGCGGAAAGAGCGCATCATTTCCGCAGGCTCGGGGAAGACGCTCTCATCCCACTGGTATGTGCACCAGGGCTCCTCCCCCATCCAGTAGGGGTCCAGGCTGATCACATCGCAGGGAAATCCCCGCTCGCGTATTCCCCGGACCACAGCCTCAGTTTCTTCCCGGCTCATATACATGCACCGGGAGATCCAGAAGCCGAAAGACCACTTGGGGGGGACCGGCGCAAAACCGGTCAGGCCGGCGTATTTGAAGAGGATTTTTTGATAATCAGGGTCAATAATCAGGAAATAATCCAGCTGCTGGTCGGGAATGTGGAAGGAATAACTGATGTTGGATTCGCTGCCCATTCGAAAGACCATCGGAAAGGACGAATGCACCAGCATGCCGTAGCCGCGGCTGCTGATGAAGAAGGGAATGTTTTTGTACGCCCGGTAGCTGGTCACATTTCCCGAATCGACCGCCCAGAACTCAAGCTCCTGTCCCCATTTGTTCAGATCTGTAAAGCGCTCGCCAAACCCGTAAAAAGCCTCTCCCGGCTGAACAGCGGCCGATTCATAGACTTCCACACTGCCGTCCTCGCGGTGGACAAACCCCAGCGGGGGGACTTCATAGCCCGGGCCGTAAGCCCGGTCCCGGGTTTGCTGCTGAAAGACAGGCAGTTGGGTATCCTGCCGGCTGCGGTCAAAAACCTGCATTCCCCAGGGCTGACGGGGAAACTCCACCCGGACGGCCGCCGTTTCCACCCGCAGTCCCTCTGCGGTTTCCTTCACCTCAAAGGGAGGAGTGGAATCCGGCCGATCAACGAGAATTTCTGAATCTTGCTCCTCAATTCCCTGGGGATTCATCCGCACCCGGAGGATCTCCTCGGCGGTGAGATCCAGCCGGAACTCGACCGGTTCATCCCGGGCGGTTTTACAGTGAAACCTTACCCCGGTGGGAATTTTTTCCCAGCTTTCCCAGCGCTCGACTGTGCTGGAGATTTTGTGGGTGGAAGTGTAATCAAATGCGGTGACAAAATCGTTCCAGGAGATAGGTTTTTTCATAGGTTTTGATCGGTGGTCCCGCTAAAAAGCGGGGGGGGTGATCACGGATATCCAGGTGGTGTCTTCATCCTCACTGGCACAGCTGATCTCTCGCAGAGACTCCCCTTCGAAGTAAATGGAATCGCCCGGAGAGAGAATATGCTCTTCCTCTACCAGCACCAGGCGCATCTTTCCGGAGATCACAAAGATAAATTCTTCCGTGGGCTGGCGCAGCTGGCGGGCGACATTCCCGGTTCCCGGGGAAATACGGCCCAGAATGGCTTCCATCTCCCGGTTGAGCTCATTGATCAGCAGCTCATAGGTCACTCCAGAATCCGGAAAATACAGCTTGGGTCGACAGCCAGCGTGAACGACCGGGGTATAGCTGGTGGGAGCAGGATCATCGCAGTGCTGTTCCTCCGCTGAGGCCAGATTGGTAAGCGGATCGGTGTCGGAGAAGAAATATCCCATGTTGACACCCAGCTCCTCGGCGATCAGCCGCAGGGACTCCAGGGAGGCCTGGGTTTTCCCGTGCTCCAGCTGGCTGATAAAAGAAGCCGAGAGGCCGGTCCGCCGGGCTAATTCCCGGATGGAGAGGTCCAGCTCTTCTCTCCGTCGTTTCACGTCCAGACCAATTTCGACATCAGAATGCATAGCTGATACCCCAGTTGATCAGTGATTTTTTTGCGCATTTACACTATAGATCACAACAAACCATATGTCAAGTATGACTTTACACATGTTATATCACGCTTGACAACCACAGGGATCAATGTACAATACAAAATGCAGGAGCAGGACACCATTTTTCATCATTTGATCCACCCCGCGGGGGTTCCATGAGTAAAATTCATGATCTGCGCAGCTACCTGGAACTGCTGGAATCTCACCACAATGTGGTTCGGGTTGAGAAGTCTGTTTCCTTGAAACATGAGCTGGCCAATGCTGCGATCAGCGTGCAGCGTCAGCTGGGAAAAGCCTGCCTCTTTATCAACGTAGAAAACACGGATTGGCCGGTCTTTGCCAATGCCGTCAGCACCCCAAACCAGGCGGCTCTGGCGCTGGAGTGTCAGCTGGAGGAGATTTCTGATGTCATGGAACGCGCCCTGGATCCCTCCGCCGGGGTTCCTACAGAACAGGTTTCCAGCGCGCCCTGGATGGAGAACACTCTGGGGAGAGAGGAACTCGATCTCTGGAAGCTGCCCATTCCCACCCACGGCGAACACGACGGCGGGCCCTTCATCACCGGGGGGATCACCATCGCCAAAGATCCTCAGACCGGTCGGGGTAATCTTTCCTACAACCGCATGCAGATCCTCGGACCGCGCACGCTGGGGTTTAATGTCAATGAATGGCGCCATGTGATGCAGTTTTACCGCCATCAGGAAGCCCGGGAGCAGCCGCTGGAGATTGCTGTGGCCATCGGGGTGGACCCGGCAGTGAGCATTGCTGCCGGAGCCCGCTACCCCGATGACGAGCTGCGTATCGCCGGGGCCATCCGCCAGCGCGGCATCCCCGTCTGTCCAGGCATGGAGACAGGAATTTTCATTCCGGTTGGCTCGGAAATCGTCATCGAGGGCTACCTTCCCCCCCACCAGCGGCAGGCGGAAGGACCGCTGGCCGAATTTCACGGTTATTACGGGGAGCTCTGGGAGAGTCCGGTGCTGGAAATCACCGCGGTGCATTACCGCAGCAGCCCCATCTTCCAAACCATCATCCCCGGGGAAGCGGAGCACATTTACATCGGCAACGTGCTGCCCCGGGAACCGCTGCTGCGCCGATTTGCGGAGCATGTCAGCGCCAATATCACCGGCTTGCACATCCCCCCTTACGGCAACGGTTTTGCCGCAGTCGTCCAGCTGGAGAAGCAGAATCCAGGCGAGCCAAAAAATGTCGCCTTGGCCGCTTTCAGCGCCCACGTCAACATCAAAAAAGTTATCGTGGTCGATCCCGACGTCAATATATACGATCCCGCCGATGTGCTCTGGGCGCTGACCAACCGGGTCGACTGGTCCCGGGATTTCTTCACCGTGCCCGGCGCCCAGGGGCATGAGATGGATCCCACGGCGGATGAGCGCGGTATCCACACCAAAATCGGCATCGATGCCACCTATAAACCAGACCGCAGAGATTACGGGGAGCGCATCCGCTACCCCTCGCTGGATTTAACCGACTACCTAGGTTAGCCTACAGGAAGGTATTATGACCACACGAATGGCGCTGTACATGCAGGACAAGCATCCCATCCAGTATGAGCTGGAAATTGCTCAATATGCAGAAGAGCGCGGTTTTTCGGAGATCTGGCAGGCGGACACCCGCCTGGCCCGCGACTGTGTGGTGTTGATGAGCGCTTTCTTGACCAAAACCACCACCCTGCGCCTGGGTTCCGGGGTACTGCCGATCTGGACCCGCAACCCGGCTGTGATTGCCGCCACCTGGAGCACGATGTGGGAGCTGGGCGGCAAGGTTGACGGCCGGGGGCGGGTGATGCTCGGCCTGGGGGCCTGGTGGGAGCCGATTGCCAGCCGGGTGGGCGTGCACCGGCACCGCTCGCTGACCGCCATGCGGGAACATGTTCAGGCCATCCGGGAGCTGTTCACCATGGAAGAGGTTACCTACCAGGGTGACTTTGTTCAGCTGGAAAAGGTAAAACTGGATGTGGCCTACGGGGACCTCTCTCCGCGGGACATTCCCATCTACATCGGAGCCACCGGCCCCAAAATGCTGCAGCTGGCCGGGGAAATCTGCGATGGGGTAGTGCTCAATTATCTGGTTTCGGTGGAGTACATCAAGAACGCTGTCAAACTGGTCGAAAAAGGGGCCCAGAAATCCGGACGCTCTCTGGAAGATCTGGACCGGCCGGAGCTGATTGTCTGCTCGCTTTCCGATGAGGATCCCGAAGCGGCCATGTTCGAGGCCAAGAAGCTGGCCGCCTATTATTTCGCCACCGAACCCCACATCATGAAAGCCAGCGGGGCTGACCAGGAGCTGCTGGACAGGGTACAGTCGATCATGGGCTGGCCGGCCACCGAAGAGGATTACAAAAAAGCCAGCCAGATCATCCCCGAGGAGATCGTCCGCAGTGTGATGGCCGTGGGCACCTCGGAGGAATGCCGCAAAAAAGTCAAAGAGTACGTTGACGCCGGGGTGACCTGTCCAATCCTCTACCCGATGATGGATGACATCAAACCGGTGGTGGATGCCTTTGCAGACGGGTTCTAAGCCCACACCGGAAAAATATATGAAAAGCCCCCGCTGAAACGGGGACTCCTTTCTACTTCTCTCCAGAAGAACAGCAGGTGCCGGCAATGGGCACCTGCTGTGTGATTAAATCAGGGGAATGCAGAAAACTGCTCAGGCATGGATCTGCCTGCCGGTCACCGCCAGGGCGGCCTCGACGATCACCTCGCTAAGGGTGGGATGAGTGTGGACGGTGTGGCCGATCTCGGTCGGTGTGAGCTCCATTCTCCGGGCCAGGGAGAGCTCGCCAAGCAGTTCAGTGACCTCGGGCCCGACCAGATGGGCTCCCAGGATCTCGCCAAATTTTTGATCGACAACGATCTTCACCCAGCCGTCTGATTCCCGGATCCCCAGGGCCTTGCCGTTGGCCCGGAAAAGGAATTTTCCGGTCTGCACCTCGTAGCCGGCCTGGCGGGCTTCTTCCTCGCTGTATCCAAAGGAAGCCACCTGGGGGGAGCAGAAGGTCCCCCGGGGCATCATCCGGTAATCCAGGCTGCGGCTCTCTTTCCCGGCGATGTGCTCGGCGCAGATCACGCCCATCTCCATGCCGACGTGAGCCAGCATCAGCTTCCCGGTGACATCGCCCACCGCCCAGATTCCGGTCACGCTGGTGGCCATGCGCTCGTCGATGTCAATAAAGCCGCGCTCACTGAGGGCAACGCCGACCTCCTCCAGGCCGATTCCCTCGCTGTTGGGCACAAAACTGGTGGCCAGCAGCACCTGATCGACCGCCAGCTGCTCCTCGCCCCTGGGGGTGTCCAGGGTGACTGAGACCTGATCCTCCTCGATCTCCACTGCGGTCACCCGGGCGCTGGTCCGGGTCTCAATGCGGCGCTTCTTGAAAGCGCGCTGCATTTCCCGGCTGACCTCGGGATCCTCCCGGGGCAGCAGGCGCTCCTCCATCTCCACCACGGTGACCGGGACGCCGTAGCTGTTCCAGATGGTGGCGAATTCCATCCCGATGGCTCCAGCGCCGACGATCAGCACCGACTCGGGCAGGGATTCCTGCAGGATGGCCCGCTCATAGGTGTAAACCCGCTCCCCGTCCACCTCCACCCCGGGGATGACAAAAGGGCGGGCGCCGGTGGCGATGATGATGTTCTCCGCAGCCAGCTCCTGGGTCTCCTCCTCTCCCACCACCTGGATCCTGTCCCGGGCGGTGAGTTCGGCCCGGCCCCGGTAGAGGTCGATCTTGTTCTTCTTGAAGAGGAACTCCACCCCGGAGGTCAGCCGCTGGGAGACCTGGCGGCTGCGGTTGACAGCGGCGGGGTAGTCGAGCTCCAAATTGTCAAAAGAGATCCCGAAATCTGCAGCGTGATTGCGCAGGGTGTGGGCCAGTTCGGCGTTCTTCAGCAAGCTTTTGGAGGGAATGCAGCCGATATTCAGGCAAACCCCGCCCAGATTTTCCTTTTCCACAGCGGCGACTTTGAGCCCGAGCTGAGCGGCCCGGATGGCGGCCACATAGCCGGCCGGCCCGGTACCAATGACGATGAGATCATATCTGTCCATGAGGTTCCTTTGATTAATTAGCATTCTGCGGTAAAAAAATTTCCCTCTGTTTGTACCAGAAGCCCCCCGCCCTGTCAATTGGGATGCCGCCGCGAGACCGCCGCCCCGGCCTTTTCTTAATGTAGTGGTTCCCGGCATGCGCTGGAGCCAACTGGCAGCCTGACAGAGGGCTGCAGGATGGGTTCCGGGCCGGTTTTCTTGACGCCGGCGGTGGGAAAAGATATAATTTCCCTGCTTCGGCCCGCTAGCTCAATTAGGCAGAGCAACTGACTCTTAATCAGTAGGTTGCAGGTTCGATTCCTGCGCGGGTCATTGAAAAAAACCGCTCCCAGCAGCGGTTTTTTTAGTTTAATTTCCAACGGAAAAATTGATTGGATAAAAAAACAGAGCGGTGAGATCCTTCCCTCTCTCCCCATCAGAGCATTAACAAGGAACCCGGAACTATTCAAGAGGAGTTTCCCAATGGAATTTGTAATGCGGTTTTTCTGCCAGAGCGAAGAGGAAAGCCGGCAGCTGGACAGGGCTGAGCAGGCCCTGCGGGCGGCCGGGATCGAGTTTGACATCGGCCAGTACGAGGGCTGCCGGGAATGGTTCTTCGATCAGCAGCTGCAGGGCAACATCGAGATCATCCCCCTTGAGGACTATGAACCCCCCGAGCTGAAGCCCTACGACGAGATTTAAGCATCCCGCCGCCGGCCGCTGCCCGAGGAAGAAACAACCGCCCTGGTAACCGACGCGGTCGAGACGCCCCGGCAGGTGGATAATTGCCAGCCGTTATTGAACTTTTACAGGCAGTTGATGCCCCGGGCTGCCTGTGCCGTAAGGTCGCATACTAAGCAGCCAGCCCTTGACGCCAGCCTTCCCTCATGCTACACTCCAGCGCAATATGACCCCATCTGGAAACGCCCGACGAACGCGATGCCAGCAGACGTCCTTCCCCCGGGGAAGAGCGGGCGCTTTCGCCTGGGTGTTCTAAGATACCCCCTCCCACCATAAGGCACTGAGATCAGCCCTCCTCCCTGAGGAGGGCTTTTTTGTATTGAACAAAACCATGTCATCCCCAACAGGGACCCATTCAAGGAGAAACACCCATGACTTACTCAAAAACATCATCGGTCGAAAAAGTCGTCCTGGCGTATTCCGGCGGGTTGGACACCTCGGTGATCGTCCCCTGGCTGAAGGAGAATTACGGCTGTGAGGTGATCTGCTTTACAGCCGATGTCGGCCAGGAGGAGGAGCTGGACGGCCTGGAGGAAAAAGCCCTGGCCAGCGGGGCCAACCAGCTGGTAATCCACGATATGAAAGAAGAATTCGCCGAGGATTACCTCTTCCCGCTGCTGCGCTCCAGCGCGGTGTACGAGCGCAAATACCTGCTGGGCACTTCGGTCGCCCGGCCGCTGATTGCCAAACACCTGGTCGACGTCGCCCACCAACACGGCGCGGACGCCATCGCCCACGGCGCTACCGGCAAGGGCAACGACCAGGTGCGCTTCGAACTGACCGTGATGGCCCTTGACCCCCGCATCCGCATGATTGCCCCCTGGCGGGAATGGGACCTGCTTTCCCGGGAAGATGCCCTTGCCTACGCCGCCGCTCATGAGATCCCCGTGCCCAATACCGTGAAATCCATATACAGCCGCGACCGCAACCTGTGGCACATCTCCCACGAGGGCGGTCCGCTGGAAGACCCCTGGCAGGAGCCGGAAGAGTCCATGTTTCAGCTCACAACTTCCCCGGAAATCGCTCCAGATCAACCGGAAACTGTGGAGATCGAATTTCAATCCGGTACCCCCACATCGGTCAACGGCATTCCCCTCTCTCCAGCCAGGCTGGTCGCCGAGCTCAACAAGCTGGGGGGAAAGCACGGCATCGGTCGGGCGGATCTGGTGGAAAACCGGCTGGTGGGCATGAAGTCCCACGGTGTGTACGAAACGCCGGGCGGGACCATCCTGGTCGCTGCCCACCGGGAGCTGGAATCCCTGGTGCTGGACAAGGAAACTCTGACCTTCAAAGACACGGTCGCCCCCAAATACGCTGAACTGGTCTACAACGGCTTATGGTTCTCCCCCCTGCGGGAGGCGTTGGACGCCTTCGTGGACAGCACCCAGGGGCCGGTCACCGGCACCGTGCGCCTCAAACTCTACAAGGGGAACATTATCCCTGTGGGCAGGAAAAGTGAATTCAGCCTTTACCGGGAGGACTTCGCCACCTTCGGCCAGGAGGATGTCTATGACCAATCCGATGCCGAGGGGTTCATCCACCTTTACGGGCTGCCCCTCAAGGTCCGCGCCCTCAACAAACTGCCCGTATCCGGCCTGGACATGCCCAAACCGGACTATTCCCGCTTCAAGCGCGATTGAGACGGATGGGAGCTCATTTCAAGCGGGCTTCACATATCCCCAAAGGAGAACATGATGACGCTTTGGAACGGTCGATTTCAACATAAATCTGATCCCCGCCTGTGGACCCTGAACACCTCTCTGCCGTTTGACCGCCGGTTGGCGGAAGAGGACGTGCGCGGCTCTCTGGCCTGGGCCCAGGCCCTGGGCGCTGCCGGTGTCCTGACCGGCGAAGAAGTCAGCAAAATCCAGTCCGGCCTGAAGAAGATCCAGGAAGAGTTTCAGCAGGAATCCTTTGCGTTTCAGCCTGACGATGAAGATATTCACACGGCCGTAGAACGTCGGCTGCAGGCATTGATTGGGCCTCTGGCCGGCAAGCTGCACACCGGCCGGTCCCGGAACGACCAGGTAGCCACCGATTTCCGGCTGTGGATGCTCGATCATCTTCCGCAGCTGGAGGGGCACCTGAAAAAGCTGCAGAGCGCCCTGCTGTCGCAGGCTGAGGCTGCCTTCACCGCCCAAGACGGCAGTCCGCTGCTCATGCCAGGCTACACCCATCTGCAGCGAGCGCAGCCGGTGCTGGTCAGCCACTGGTGGCTGAGCCACTTCTGGCCGCTGCACCGCGATCGAAACCGCCTGGCGGATCTTGCAGAGCGGACAGCGGTCCTTCCCCTGGGATGCGGAGCCCTGGCAGGCACCTCCTACCCCATTGATCGGGAGAAACTGGCTGAAAATCTGGGGTTCCAGCAGGCTGCACCCAACTCAATGGATGCGGTATCCGACCGCGATTTTGCCGCGGAGTTTCTCTTCACGGCTGCCCTGATCGGCACTCACCTCAGCCGGCTGGCGGAGCAGATCATCCTCTTTTCCAGCACTGAGTTCAATTTCATCCAGCTGCCGGAAGCCTACAGCACAGGATCCAGCCTGATGCCCCAGAAGCTCAATCCCGATGCCTTTGAACTGGCCCGAGGGAAAGCGGGGGCCCTGACCGGCAGGCTGACCGGGCTGCTGACCACCCTGAAAGGGCTGCCCTCCGCCTACGACAAAGATCTGCAGGAGGATAAAGTCCCCGTGTTTGCCAGTTATGATACTTTGCTTACCCTGCTCCCTGTGATCACGGGCGCGCTCCAGGCGATGTCTCTGAACAAGGATGCCCTGGACCAGGCGGTTGACCCGGCCATGATGGCCACCGATCTGGCCGATTATCTGGTTGAGCAGGGGCTGCCCTTTCGGGAAGCGCACCATCTGACCGGACGGGCTGTCCGCCTGGCCATGGAGCGGGGTCAATCCCTGGCTGAGCTTCCCCTGCAAGCCTATCGGTCGCTCCATGCGGCTTTTGAGGAAAATCTGTACCGCATCTTCGACCCCCAGGAGAGCGTCCGGAAGAAATCCGCCCTGGGCGGGACTGCCCCCCAGGCAGTGCAAACCCAGCTTGAACAGGCCCGACAGGCTTGGGAGGGGGCGGATGTTTAATCCCCTGGATCAACGGACCGGGCATGATGTCTGCTGAGACAACCGCACCCTGGATCAGCGCATCCCTCCTATGCCCTGTTCATCGGACCGCCCCTGGGCCGGGTAGGTCTGAACGAAAAGCAAAAAATTACCTTTCACTTACTCCCGGAGGCTTCCAGAGCCACATCAGAACCGCGGCCGTCAGGGCCAGCAGGGCGCCAAAAATAAAAGGCGCCGCAGGGCCGAAACCACCCCATGCTCCTATCCCCTGCCAGAGCACTCCGGCGATAAACGAGGCCGGAAAATTGAGCAGGCCGAGCACGGCTGCATAGGTGCCGTAGGCGATCCCGCGCAGGTCCTCGTGAACCAGATCGGCGATCAGCGCTTTACCGGTGCCGTAGGCCAGCCCGTAATACACTCCATAGAGCGCGTACAGCGCCCAGATCTGCCAGCCGGATTGGGCAAACCCAAAGCCAAAGTAGATCAGCGCGTAAGCCAGCCAGCCGCCGATCAGCACCCGGCGGCGGCCCACCCGGTCGGAAAGCGACCCCCCCGGGGTGGAGACCAGCGCGTAAACCAGGTTGAAGGTAGCCAGCATGCCCAGAATCCCCAGCAGGCTCAGCCCCCGTTCCTGGGCGCGCAGCACCAGAAAGGCATCCGAGGAGTTTCCCAGGTCGAAGATGCCCACGATGACCAGAAACGTCAGGAAGGGTTTCCCTAACCCCTGGAAGCGGATCACCGAACGATCTTCCACCTCCTCCACATCCACATCTCTGGCCCCGACAGCCAGGGAGAGCACGGCCAGGAAACCGGGAATGATGGAAATCAGCACCAGGGTCCGGAAAGTGTCCCCGGTCAGCCCGGCAGCTGCTGATTGAGACTGCCAGACCACCAGAAAGGCGATCACCAGGCCGATCATGGCCCCACCCGTGTCCGCCGCCCGGTGGAAGCCAAAGGCCAGCCCCCGGTTGTGCTCATCGATGCTGTCCGCCACCAGGGCGTCACGGGGGGAGGTGCGCAGCCCTTTTCCCACCCGGTCCGCCCAGCGCACGGCCAGCACCACCCCCCAGCTCTCCGCCAGGTAAAAGAAGGGCTTTACCACCGCTGAGAGCCCGTAGCCGGCCACCGCCAGCCATTTGCGCATCCGCAGACGATCGGAGAACCAGCCTGAGAACACCTTGAGCAGGCTGGCCGAGGCCTCGGCAACCCCCTCGATCAGCCCGATCAGATTGGTGCGCACGCCGAGCACATTGCTGAGATACAGCGGCAGGATGTTGAGGATCATCTCGCTGGAGATGTCCATAAAAAAACTGGTCAGACTGGTGGCCCAGACATTGCGGGGCAGCTGCTTCAATTGGCTGCTTTCACCCTGATCTTTGGTCATCAACTCCTCCCTGATAGTGAATTAAATCTTTGCTAGTATAACATGGCAGCGGCTCAGCAGTCGCAAGGAGCGCAGATTGGATCTGGAAAGGGCCCTAAAAAAGGTGTAAAGCGGGCGTGTCTTCCATCCGGATAAGCTGGAGTATAATAAAGACAGTCCTCAAGACACTGGAAGCTGCCCGAACCAACAAGCAGCGCGAATCTACCCTGGGGTGTTCAGAGCCAAACGATGAATGTAGCCAAAGTTGCCCTGATTATCATTCTGCTCCTGCTGATGATTGTGATTTTTTTCGTCCTCACCGGGCTGGACGTCCGCAATCCCATGCCCGCTGTGGAGCGGATCATCGCCTGGTTGGGAAGGTTCAACCGGACGGTAAACGTCCGGATCCGGGCCTTCTTCTACCGCATCCGGATCAGGCTGTTTGGGGGGGGATCCGCACCCAGCCTGCCTGCCCCCGGGCCGGGGATGGATCGAGCCGGCCGCCCCCTGGAACGCTTCGGGAAGGCGCTTGGCAACCTCTTTCAGGGTTTTTTTGGCGGCATGCGGGATAACTCTCAGGAAGAACTTGTCGAGCCCATCAACCCCTGAAGCCAGAAGCGCCAATCAGCGTTTTTCTTTGAACCGCAATATTGGAAGCGTTTTCCTCCCGGGAAAGCGCTTTTTTCGTAAGATAGGAAAGGATACCCCCGGGCGTGCAGGCCCCTCCTTCTGCTCGTGATCAACACTAATAGTCCGTCACAAGGGAAGCCCTGCTGTTGCTCCCAACCGGGAAACGCCATCCTTAAACCAGGATGACGTTTCCAAAACCACGATTCTAAAGCCTGTTTACGCCGGCCAGATCTTCCGCCCTCCCCCGGGGGGAACGATCTCATTGATCCGGGCCAGCTCCTCCTCGGTCAGCGGGGGCAGCCGGCCGGCCTGGACGTTTTCCTCCAGCTGATCGACCCGCTTGGCCCCGGGGATCACCGTGGATACGGCCGGGTTGGCCAGCACGAACTGCAGCGCCAGCTGGGCCAGGGAGCGACCGTCGGCCAGATTGCGGAGCTGCTCAACTTTTTCAAGATCCTTCAGAAAGGTCTGATATTTTTCCGGATCCTCATGCCAGCTGCGCCGGAAGTCCCCCTCAGGAAAGCGGGACTCCTGATCAAACTTCCCGGTCAGAATACCCATGGCCAGCGGACCCCGGACAATCACCCCGATATTCTCCGCCTGACAGTAAGGAAAGATCTCCTTTTCGGCCGTGCGGTTGAGAATGGAATAATCGATCTGCAGGGTGGCCGTCCCTCCCTCAGCGTTGAAAGTTTTCAGATATTCAAAATCGCTGGTACTCACCCCGTAAGCCCGCACTTTCCCCTGCTCCTGCAGGCGCTGGAAGCCCTCCAGGAAGTACGGCAAATTGGGCTCCTGATAATCAATGTGGCATTGGATGACATCGACGTACTCCGTCTCCAGCCGCTCCAGGTTGGATTCTACCCCGGCGATCAGTTTTTCGGTGCTGTCATAAGCCGAGCGCCCCTGCTCGTGGTCAAACCCCAGCCAACCGATCTTGGTGGCGACGATAAACTCCTCCCGCCTGCCCTGCATGGCGCGGCCGAGCAGCTTTTCGCTGTGTCCGGTCCCATAAACATCGGCCGTGTCAAAAAAATTGATTCCCGCATTCAGGGCGGCTTCGATGGTGTCCAATGAATTCTGATCCTGAACCGGACCCCATTCATCCCCACCAATGGCCCACAGCCCAATGCCGATCTCAGTCACCTCAAGGCCGCTTTTTCCCAGCACCCGCTTTGGTAGTGTTTCTCCGGACATCTTTCCTCCTTGTTTTCCCAACTGGTTTCCCCCGTGGTTATATGTTTTATTGTACCAATGAGAGCTGGTTTTCCTCCCTGCGAAGCCGCCAGGAAATCTTAATTCCATGTAAGAAACTACTCCGCTGCTTGTGCCCGCATCCAGTCTCCGCTATCATCAAGATAGCCCCGGAAAAATTCTACAGGAGGACCTATGGCATCGGGTAATCATCAGGAGCATGAGCAGAAAACAGCCCAGCAGCACAATCACGCTGATCATGGTAAAGGCCAGGACGGCCATGGAGGCGATCACGGAAACCACGGAGGAGACCACAGCGGCCACGAGGGGATTTTCCGCCGACGCTTCTGGTGGAGCACCCTGCTGAGCATTCCGGTGCTGGTCTACAGCCCGACCATTCAGGGCTGGCTGGGATTCACCCCCCCGCAGTTTCCCGGCAGCCAGTGGATCTCATTTCTCTTTTCCCTGATCATCTTCCTTGTCGGTGGGGTTCCGTTCCTGAACATGGCCCGGCCGGAGCTCAGAAAACGGCAGCCGGGGATGATGACCCTGATCTCCCTGGCGATCACGGTGGCTCTGGTCTACAGCGTGGCTGCCCAGCTTTTCGACCTGGGCACCGGTTTCTTCTGGGAGCTGGTCACCCTGATCGACGTCATGCTCCTGGGACACTGGATGGAAATGCGCTCTATCCGCCAGGCTTCCGGGGCCCTTGATGAGCTGGCCAAGCTGATGCCCGACACCGCCAACCGCATTTTGGAAAACGGAGAGGTGGAGGAAATTCCCGTTTCGGATTTACAGGTAGGGGATCGACTGCTGGTACGGCCGGGAGAAAGCGTCCCGGCGGACGGCGAAATCATTGAGGGGGAATCCAACCTGAATGAATCCATGATCACCGGGGAATCCCGCCCGGTATCCAAGGGGCCCGGCGATGAGCTCATCGGGGGGACGATCAACGGCGACGGCAGTCTGCGGATGAAAGTCACAGCGGTGGGCGAGGACACCGCCCTGGCCGGGATCATGCGGCTGGTCGAGGAAGCCCGGGAGAGCAAATCGGACACCCAGAAGCTGGCCGATCGGGCTGCCGGCTGGCTCTTTTACATCGCGGTCAGCGCAGCGGTGATCACCGCCCTGGCCTGGATCCTGGCGGTCGGCCTCAATGTCCAGGTGGTCAAGCGGGTGGCCACCGTACTGGTGATCGCCTGCCCCCATGCCCTGGGTCTGGCCGTTCCCCTGGTGGTGGCCATCACTACCGCCAAGGGCGCCGGAAACGGCATTTTGATTCGCGACCGGCTGGCCCTGGAATCTTCCCGCAAGATCGATGTGGTCATCTTTGATAAAACCGGCACGCTGACCACCGGCGAGTTCGGTGTGGTTGATCAGCACACCGCCGCAGGTCACTCCGCTGAGGAGCTGCTCCGCCTGGCCGCCGCCGTGGAGCGGGATTCCGAACATCCCCTGGCCCGGGCAGTCCGGCGGGCGGCGGAAGAGAAAGAACTCTCCCCTCCTGAGGCCAGCGGATTTCAGGCCCTCAAAGGCCGGGGCGTGAGAGCGGAGATTGCAGGGCAGGAGATCCACGCAGGCGGTCCGGGACTGCTGGACATGCTCCAGATCCAGCTGCCGGAGGATTTTCAGGAATTTACAGACCGGTCGGGAGAAAAAGCCCGCACGGTGATCTATCTGCTCCGGGAAGGTCAGCTGCTGGGTGCCTTTGCTGTGGCCGATGTCATCCGTGAGGAGAGCAGCAGGGTGGTGGATGGACTGCACGAGCTGGGTATCGAGGTGGCCATGCTCACCGGCGACAGCCGGGAGGTGGCCGAAGCGGTGGCCGCCGAGCTGAACATCGACACCGTCTTTGCAGAAGTTCTCCCCGAGGACAAGGACAAAAAGGTCAGCGAACTGCAGGGGCAGGGCCAGGCGGTGGCCATGGTTGGCGACGGCGTCAACGACGCCCCGGCGCTGACCCGGGCGGACATCGGTATTGCCATCGGCGGTGGTACCGACGTGGCCATCGAGTCCGCCGGCTTAATCCTGGTTAAAAACAACCCCCTGGACGTGGTCAAAATCATCCAGCTCAGCAGGGCCAGCCACCGCAAGATGATTCAAAATCTGTGGTGGGCCGCAGGATACAACATCATCGCCCTGCCGCTGGCTGCCGGCGTGTTAGCCCCCTGGGGCATCCTGCTCTCCCCCGCGGTGGGCGCGTTATTGATGTCGTTGAGCACAGTGATCGTTGCCGCCAACGCGCAGCTGCTGCGCGGGGTGGACCTGGAGCCATAGCGAGCTTTACAAGTTCTTTAATCTGTCTTCATAAACCCTTCAAAGACAGCCGTTATACTGCACGCACCTCATAAAAAATAACGGAAATATCTTTATCAGGAAGGGTAAATATGAACAAAACTGTCCAAAATATACTGGTTGCCCTGGTGGTCATTTTCGCCGCCGCGGGTCTGCTGTGGATGGGCATTTTTTTTGGCCGGAACACAGTCCTGGGGAATCCGCTCCCAACCTGGGAAATGATGGGGGGAACGCCGGGGCTGGAGACATATCAACAGCAAGCAGGCTGGATGCATCCCCGCCGCGGGATGCCTGGCAGAAATTCATTTCAGGTCAACCCGGACGCATTCCCCCGCCACCCCGGCATGATGCCCGGCAGAGAATGGTCGACTTTCCGCGGTCCAATCTCAGAACTGACCATAGAGCAAATCCGGGAAGCCGCTCTGGCTTACCTGGATGAATCCGGACTGAAAGGCCTGGAGATCCAGGAGATGATGCTCTTCTCCCATAACGGCTATGTGATTATTGGGGAGCAGGACTCCGGAAGAGGCGCTTTTGAACTGCTGGTAGATCCCGCCACCAGATCTGCCTTCCTGGAATACGGCCCTACCCGAATGTGGAATCTAAAATATGGTACCCGTGGAGCGGTCTCTCCCGTTTGCATGCGGGGCGGTGTCAGCCAGCCGACAGACATCCAGGTTGGAGAACTTGACAGCAAATTTTCCATGCCCCTCAGTGCTGAGGATGCTGCTGCGTTCGCCCAGGACTACCTCGACCGCAGCCAATCGGGATACAACGTGACTGAGACCGTGACTGATTTTTACGGCTACTACACCATGGATGTACAGGAAGCAGACAGGATCGTTGGAATGGTAAGCGTGAACGGCTTTACCGGGGAAGTATTCCCCCACAGCTGGCATGGAGATTTCATTAAGATGATCGATTATCATCAATAGAGCCAGCTGCCAGCTGCTGCAGATGAAAAGGAACTCTACCATCCCGAGAATCCTTCTCACCAAGGAAGCCCTATCGCTGGATTATGAGGTTAGCCGCTGTGCCAAAAGAAACTATCCTCGTCATTGATGATGAACCCAGCATTCGACAGCTGGTTACCAGATACCTCCAGACTGAAGGTTACCGGGTAATCAGCGCAGCTGACGGTCCCTCAGGCTTGCAGGCTGCTCGCAGCCAGAATCCCGATTTGATCATCCTCGATATCATGCTTCCCGGTCTGGACGGCATTGATCTGCTCCGGGAGCTGCGCCGGGATTCTGATGTCTATGTCATTCTGCTGACGGCCAAAACCGAAGAAACCGACCGGGTGGTGGGCCTCTCTGTCGGAGCGGACGATTATGTGGTCAAACCCTTCAGCCCCCGGGAGCTGGTGGCTCGTGTTAAGGCCGCATTACGGAGACTGCAGCGCGGAGGGGTTTCCCCAGGCCAGGAGCAGTGGCATTTCGGTGAGCTGCACATCGATGTTCCGGGACGCCAGGTTTGGCTGGATGATCAGGAAATCGAAATGACTGCAACGGAGTTCGACCTGCTTCATACCCTGGCCGCCCACCGGGGTATGGTCCTGAGCCGGGATCAGCTGATTGATCATGTTTGGGGGCCGGATTTCTATGGAGAGACGCGCGTTGTGGATGTGCACATCGGGCATATCCGTCAGAAGATTGGCGAGGATTATATCGCCACCGTGCGCGGTGCGGGCTACCGCTTCCAGGGAGAGGTTTCCTGATGCTGAACACAATTCGACGACACCTGGGCCTAAAGCTGTTCCTCTCCTATTTGCTGGTCATCCTCGCAGGTGGAGCCGTGCTGGTTCTATCTACGGAGTTCGCCATTCCCACCGCTTTCAACCGGCATATGGCCGGTATGAGCGCCATGATGGAGGGGCGGAGGAACGGCAGCATGCCAGGAGTGGATCTGCGCGGTTCATTATTTGCCAATTTCCGGACTGCCGTTAGGGAAGCGCTGACCTGGGCAGCCCTGGCAGCACTGCTGGCTGCCGGCTGGGTCAGCTGGCTGCTCAGCCGCCAGGTGACCACCCCGGTGAAAGAAATGCAGCAGGCCAGTCAGCAGATTGCCGCGGGCAGCTTTCAGGAAAGAGTGAACATTCCGGGAGACCCTCTGCAGGCGGATGAATTAGCCCAGCTGGCCCTCAGCTTCAACAGGATGGCCGAGCGTCTGGAGCAAACTGAAGCCAGACGAAGGATGCTGATTGCTGATATCACCCATGAACTGCGCACGCCCCTGACCGCCATTAAAGGCTCCCTGGAAGGACTCCTTGATGAAGTCCTTCCCGCCCAACCGGCCAGTTATCAGCGGATCTACCGCGAAGCGGAACGTCTCTCGCGTCTGGTGGATGACCTCCAGGAACTCTCCCGCATTGAGGCTGAAGATTATACCCTCCACCTCCAAGCCGTACCGGTAAGCCAGCTGCTGAAAACTGTCCGGGACCGTCTTCAGCTGCAGTTTGAAGACAAGGGAGTGAATTTAAGGATTGACATGGAAGCGGATTTACCTCCGGCCTTCGTGGATGAAAAACGTACAGATCAAATCTTTCTAAACGTGGTTGGTAACGCGCTGCAGTATACCCCGCGGGGGGGATGGGTGGAAATCCGCGCCGAGAAAGCCGATCATCAACTCCAGTTTACTGTAGAGGACAGCGGAATCGGCATCGCCGCCGAGCATCTCCCCCACATCTTCACTCGATTTTACCGGGTGGATAAATCCCGCGCCCGGGTCAGCGGCGGATCCGGCATTGGGCTGACCATCTCCCGCCATTTGTTGGAAGCCCAGGGGGGGCGCATCCGGGCGGAAAGCGAAGGCCTGGGTCAGGGCAGCCGATTCATCTTCACACTCCCGACATCCTCTCCGGAAGCGGAAAAGCTTTAAGAAGACTTTACAATCCCTTCAAGAGTCCTTCAAATCCAGCCAGTATCCTTAACCTGCATGGAATGACAAATCAGGCCTGATTTCAGGCAGGGAGGAGCTCTTTATGGGACACCATTTCTGGGGAGGAGGACCTTTCCCCATGGTCGGAGGACTGACAGGCTTTTCGTTCTGGGGACAGCTGATCAGTCTGCTGTTTATGACTCTGATCGTACTTGGATTTGCCTGGCTGCTGATAACCTTGATCAGAAAGGCAGCAAGAACATCATCAGGGGTGAATCTCGCTGCCGGCGAGCCTTCCCCACAGGCCAGGGAGATCCTCCGGCGGCGCTATGCCCGGGGAGAAATCAACCGGGAAGAATATCAGCAAATGATCGCTGATCTTCAGGAATAATTCAACTAAAGACGAACAATATCTCAGGAGGGATTCTGATGATGGGATTTGGACTGCTTTTTCTGCTGACCGTGATTGGCGGGATTTACTACCTGACTGCCTCAGATGGAAAACAGCCGCAGAGATGGTTGGGAGGGGATGATCCCCCCGGTCAGATTCTGGACCGGCGTTATGCCCGGGGAGAAATATCCCGGGAGGATTACCAGCAGGCAAAAAAAGATCTGGAAAGATAATTCACCGGAAAAAGATCAAGGCAAACTGCTGCCCGACGTCAGCAATTATCTGGCGTCGGGCAGCAGTTTTAATTACGCAATCGGCAGCTATTCAATCACTGTGCGGACCTGCTCGCGCATGTAGCGCTGCAAGTAGTGCGGGCCGCCGGCGTTGACCCCGGTGGAGCCGCTGGCTTTCCAGCCGCCGAAGGGCTGATAGCCCGGCCAGGCCCCGGTGGTCGACCCCTGGGGGCGGTTGACATAGTTGACCCCGGCCTTAATGTTCTCAAAGAACCACTGGCTCTCCCGCTCGCTGCCGTAGAACCCAGCGGTCAGGCCGTAGCGGCTGTCATTGGCCAGCTGCATGGCCTCCTCGAGGTTCTTGACCGGATGCACCAAGGTGATGGGCAGGAACATTTCCTTTTTCCACAGCGGATGGTCCAGGGGGACATCCGCCACCAGGGTCGGCTCCACGAAGTAGCCCTTGCCGAACCTGCCGTCCACCCGCACCCGGCCCCCGGTGAGCAGCCTGCCCGCCTGGGAGAGCTCCTCGACGTACTCCTTATATTCGTTATAGGGACCGGCGGCGATCACCGGACCCAGGAAGGTCTCCCGCTCCCCGGGATCTCCCATCACCAGCTGCTCGGTTTCCTCCACCAACCGCTTAATAACCTGATCGTAAATGGGCTCCTCCAGGTAGACACGGGAATTGGCCGAGCACTTCTGCCCTTGCAGCCCGAAGGCCGAGCGGACGATGCCCTGCACCGCCCGGTCCAGATCAGCATTGCGGGAGACGATCGCCGGATTCTTGCCGCCCATCTCCAGAATCACCGGCCGGATGGTTTCCCGCTGGGCAAACTGGCGGTAGATGCTCATCCCCACCTGATAAGATCCGGTGAATGTCACCCCATCCACCTGGGGATGATCCACCAGCGCCTGACCGATCACGCTACCGGATCCGGTGACGAAGTTAACCACGCCCGGCGGAAAGCCAGCATCCCGGAAGGCTTCCACCAGCAGGCGTACGCTCCAGGAGGTGTCGGTGGCTGGCTTAATCACCACCGTGTTGCCGGCCGTCAGCGCCGCGCCCACCGGTCCTCCGGTGAGCGCAGTGGGGAAATTAAAAGGGCTGATCACCAGCCAGACCCCATAGGGCCGCAGCCAGGAATAATTCGTGGCCTGATAATTCTCCAAGGGATCCTCGCCCATTTTGGTGATAAATCCCTGATTTTTCTCCATCTGCTGGACGGCATAGCGGATCAGGGCGGGGGCTTCAGCGACATCTCCCAGGGCCTCCAGGCGATTTTTGCCCACCTCCAGAGTGGTCACGGCTGCCTGGTCAAAAATACGTTCATCCAATAATTCTGCCGCTTTGCGCAGCAGGGCAATCCGCTCCTGCCAGGGGGTGTTTCCCCAAGATTCCGCAGCAGCTCGGGCAGCCTGCAGGGCCTGATCAGCATGATCCGATGTCCCCCTAGGGAAGGTAGCCAGCACCTGATCGGTATTGGCAGGATTGGTGATTGTAAATTCCTCATCCGCCCCTTGATCCTCCCCGTTGATCAGCATCGCCCCCTGCTGCCCCAGATGCTGCTTTCGTTTTGTCAGGGCTGCTTCAAATCTTTCATGCAGCGCCTCAGGGGGGTCAAACATCGTCGCGTAGGTCAGCTGGAAATCGCTCACAAACAGTCTCCTTATTTAGACACCAATAACGCTTCTTTTTGATACATTTCCCTGATTTACAGACGAGGCGGTAGGATAATTTCTTATCAGATGTTAACAATCTTTTACAACGCTCCAGAAGAGGATTGTATATAATCAAACCACCGGGGGGAAAAAATCGCGGTGAACTGCCTGCGGATCTGGCAGCAGCCCAATCTTGGAGGTGGTTGATGAACATCCTTTTGATATATCCCGAATTCCCTGATACATTTTGGAGCTTCAAGCACGCATTAAAGTTCATCCGTAAAAAAGCCTCCATCCCACCGCTGGGTTTGCTCACCGTAGCTGCCCTCCTCCCCGAGACCTGGAACAAACAATTACTTGACCTCAATGTGGTTACCCTGAAAGATTCACACCTGGAATGGGCTGATTACGTTTTTCTGAGCGGGATGACCGTGCAGCGGGATCCTGCCAGGCGAATCATCACTCGCTGCCAGGAGGCCGGGGCCCAGGTGGTTGCCGGGGGACCGCTGTTCACCATGGAAACCGAGCAGTTCCCCCAGGTGGATCATTTCATCCTTAACGAAGCAGAAATCACCCTGCCGGCTTTTCTGGCCGATCTGGCCCGCGGCGAAACAAAGCGGATTTATGCTACAGAGGACTTTCCCGATCTGCGCTGTTCTCCACCGCCGCTGTGGTCTCTGCTCAATCTCCGGGACTATGACACCATGGCGCTGCAGTTTTCACGGGGGTGCCCCTTCAACTGCGATTTCTGCAATGTCACCGCCCTCTTAGGACACCGCCCGCGGACCAAGAGCGCTCAGCAAATCCTGGTGGAACTGGATGGACTCTACCAACAAGGATGGCGGGGCGGGGTCTTTTTTGTGGATGATAACTTTATCGGCAACCGGCGCTATCTCAAAGAAGAACTCCTCCCCTCTTTGATCCGCTGGCGGCGGGGGAAAACCGGCTTCTCATTTCACACAGAGGCTTCCATCAACCTCGTCGATGATCCAGAACTGATCGACTTGATGGTCGCTGCAGGGTTTAACAAAGTCTTTATCGGCATTGAAACCCCTGATGAGGTCAGCTTGCGGGACTGCAATAAAGCCCAGAATATTAACCGCGATCTGGTCGAGGATGTCAAAACCCTGCAGCGCTCCGGTCTGGAGGTGCAGGGCGGATTTATAGTCGGGTTTGACAGCGACACCCCGTCCATCTTCCAGCGGCAGATCGATTTCATTCAAAACAGCGGTATCGTCACCGCCATGGTGGGCCTGCTGCAGGCGCCTCCGGGGACCAGGCTCTATCAACGGTTAAAAAAGGAAAATCGTCTGCTGGGGGATATGTCCGGGGATAATGTCGATGGCAGCACCAACATCATTCCTCAGATGGGGCTGGAAAAACTGGTTCAGGGCTACCGCCACTTAATGGGGACCATTTACTCCCCCCAGCATTTTTACCAGCGGGTGAAAACCTTTCTGGCGGAATATCAGCCGCCCAGCATCCGCATGCCTTTAGACAAGCAGCGGCTGCTGGCCTTCTTCCGCTCCATCTATCATCTGGGAATTCGTGACCGCGACAGGCGGTACTACTGGGATCTGCTGCGCTGGACGCTGATACAGCGGCCAGCCCTGTTCCCAACGGCGGTGACCATGGCAATCTACGGATACCACTTTAATAAAATTTACAAACTCTACCTGCGCTGATTGGGTCTCCGCACTGCGAAGGGTCCTCTATCCAGGTCGGGAGGATTGAGACTGCACGCTGATGCCAGCTTACAGCCCCAGGCGGTTTGCTTCCCGCTTCATTGTCTGCAGCACAATCCCAATAAACTCCTCCAGCGGAATTTCCAGCTGCTGCTCACAGCGGCGGATTTTCTCCCGGTCTGCGCCGGACGCAAAGGAACTGGAATCATACTTTTTCAAGACCGACTCCACCGAGACATCAGCAAGTTTCTCAGGATGCACCAGGGCGACGGCGACGATCAGCCCGGTAAGATCATCACAGCTGTACAGGGACCACTCCATAGCAGACTGCGGCTTGACGCCGGTATGTTCGTGGTTGTGGGAGAGGATGGCCCGGATGATTTCCTCTGACACTCCCTCTTCCCGGAGCTGTTCGGCAATCACCAGGGTGTGTTCTTCGGGCGCATCTTTGGTCTCCTCATAGTCGGCGTCGTGGAGCAATCCGACAATTTCCCAGGTCTGTGGGTCCCCGCCATACTCTTCTGCCAGTGCGCGCATAGCTGCTGCCACAGCGTAGTGGTGTTTGCGCAGGTTTTCATTGGAGATATTCTCATGCAGGATCCTGAGGGCTTGTTGCTTTGTGATCATGGTTTCACTCTCCTTGTCTCTATTGTAATGCTTCCCCGGTTGGAGATCCTGATTCCATGATCAGGACCGGTTAGAATGCCCTCCCTTAAACAGGAAAAGCGGAGCGATCTGCTCCGCTTTTCCCACTGCAAAAGGAGAGAAACTACTGGGGAAGTAATACTGCGTCGATGACGTGGATGACGCCGTTGGAGGTCTCGATGTCGGTGATGATCACTTCCGATTCGTTGATCATTACCTTGCCGTCCATCACGGAGATGTTCACATTCTGTCCCAGCAGGGTTTCTGCTTCACTGAGCTCAACAACATCGGAGGCCATGACTTTCCCCTCCACCACATGGTAGAGAAGAATGTCCGTCAGGGCGGGGATGTCCTCGAGCAGTCCTTCCAGAGTGCCTTCCGGCAGGGCGCCAAAGGCATCATCGGTGGGGGCGAACACAGTCAGGGGGCCTTCCGCTTTGAGCGCATCCACCAGACCGGCAGCCTCGACTGCGGTGACCAGGGTGCTGAAGCGGCCGTCTTCTGCGGCAACTTCCACGATGTCCCGGGTCTCCGGCTGGATGACCGCGTCGATGACATGAATGACGCCGTTGGAGGTCTCGATGTCGGTGATGATCACCTGGGCATCATCAATGAAAACATTGCCGTCCTCCACGCGGATGTCCACATACTGTCCCTGCAGAGTCATCGCCTGGGAGAGTTCCACCACATCAGCAGCCATGACTTTACCTTCCACGACGTGGTACAGCAGGATGTCCGTCAGCAGCGGGATGTCCGCCAGCAGAGCGTCCAGAGTGCCTTCCGGCAGAGCGGCAAAGGCATCATCGGTGGGGGCAAACACGGTCAGGGGGCCTTCCGCTTTGAGCGCATCCACCAGACCAGCAGCCTCGACTGCGGTGACCAGGGTGCTGAAGCGGCCGTCTTCTGCGGCAACTTCCACGATGTCCCGGGTCTCCGGCTGGATGACCGCGTCGATGACATGAATGACGCCGTTGGAGGTCTCGATGTCGGTGATGATCACCTGGGCATCATCAATGAAAACATTGCCGTCCTCCACGCGGATGTCCACATACTGTCCCTGCAGAGTCATCGCCTGGGAGAGTTCCACCACATCAGCAGCCATGACTTTACCTTCCACGACGTGGTACAGCAGGATGTCCGTCAGCAGCGGGATGTCCGCCAGCAGAGCGTCCAGAGTGCCTTCCGGCAGAGCGGCAAAGGCATCATCGGTGGGGGCAAACACGGTCAGGGGGCCTTCCGCTTTGAGCGCATCCACCAGACCGGCGGCTTCTACAGCTGCCACTAAGGTTGTAAACCGGCCGTCAGCGATCGCGGTGTCCACGATATCCATGGGCTCTTCCATCGGTTCCTCAGTGGGCTCCGGCATCGGGGTAGCCGTGGGCTGAGGTTCCTCAGTGGGGACCTCTTCCGGGGTCGGAGCTGCACAGGCTGCCGCAATCAAGGCAACGGCCAGCAACAGGGGTAAAAGGGATTTGAGTTTCATGATCTTCTCCTATATAAAGGTTTTGTAAAGCATTTGCCCATATTATGACAAGATATATGGGTTTTGTCAAGTTAAAGGAAGATTAAGATTGTGCAAAACCTTTACAACTCTAGGGGATTGTAATGGAAACTCTACCCGGTATTTTTCTGCCGCCAGCTCAACTTCCCTTCCCTTCTCTTGCGGTCAGCCAGTTCGAGACGAATTTCCCCCCGGACTCTATCTTGATCCCGCTGGCATCATCGCATCCGGGATGGAAGCACCAGAGCCGGAATGAATCTAACACCATTAACCGCGGTAAACTGGCTGGTGGAGAGCGGATCAAACACGCCCCTCCCTCCGTTGTCCCCGAGGGTCAGGGTCGATCCCAGACCCTGGACAGCTGACAGGAAACAGAACAGCGGCGCATGGACCAAAGCCCACACGCCGCCGCTCACGAGGAGAAACAAGGAGAGAAACCTCTTTTCCTGCAGTGATTTAGACGCCTGTTCCCGGAAAAATCTTACCCGGGAAGTAATTAATCCTTGGCTCTGATAAAATCTAGCCAAGATGACGGAAAAGAACATGAAAATCACCATCTGGAATGTCAACGGAATCCGGGCTGGCTTCCGCAATCAAGCCGATCAATGGTGGCAGCAATATCAACCAGATGTGCTCTGCCTGCAGGAGATCCGGGCCCGACCTGACCAGCTGAGCCGCTCCCAGCTGGAAAAATTGGCAGATTGGTCAGCAGTCTGGCATCCTGCCCAGCGGGCGGGATACAGCGGGGTGGCCTGCTTCTGCCGACAGTCCCCTCTGTCCACAAAAAAGGGCCTGGGGAAAGCGCGGTTTGACCGGGAGGGGCGGGTGATCGAGCTTATTTATCCCCATTTCCACATCTTCAACCTCTACGTCCCTAACGGCCAGCGGGATCTCAAGCGATTGGATTATAAGCTGGATTTCTACCAAACGCTGCTGGACCGCTGTCATCAGCTTCATGAAGATGGAGAAAACATCATCCTCGGTGGAGATTTCAACACCGCCCATCGTCCCATCGATCTCCGCAACCCAAAAGAAAACCAGGGGCATACCGGTTTTTTACCGGAGGAGCGCGCCTGGATTGACCGCTTCCTGGAAAGCGGTTTTCAGGATGCGTTCCGGGAGCTGTACCCCGGGCGGGAATCCTACACCTGGTGGACCTATCGGTACAACGCTCGCCGCCGTGACATCGGTTGGCGGCTGGATTACTTCCTGGTCTCCAGGGGACTGATGGAGAGGATCAGCGATGTCATCATCCATACAGAGGTAGAGGGCTCTGATCACTGCCCGGTGACCCTGATCATTGAACCATGAACTCTATCCGGGAGGGTCCAGACTGAACAGCCGGGAGAAGGTGCTTGGGGTATAATTTCCACATTGGAACTGATCCGGAGGCGGCCATGGCGGATTCCAAGAAAAAATCGGATCCAGATCGCCAGAGTGGGTCCGGGCGGCCAGGACCGGAAAAAAAGTATGCGCCCATGTCCTCAGGAAAGCCACCATGAACAGGATTAACACCGGTTTGCGGCAGACCCTGAAAATGGTCCCCAAGGCAGCCCCGCAGCGAGGTGTTCAGTTCACAGGTCTGCCAGACCTCTCCAGCGCAACCAACACCCTGGTGTCCAACGGAACCCGCCTGCTCCGTGAGCAGGGCCTGAACACCGTCAGCGATTTTCTGGGGCGCCCCATTCCCGCTGGGGACAACTCCGAGCTGCTTAAGCTGGGGGTGGACCAGGTTTGCGGTGCGGACATCCTGATCAGGGGCATCACGATTACCATGCAAGTCGTATGTCAGTAAACGTACTCCCGGCCGGTCTCCCAGGGGATCAACCAGCCATCTCCTGTCTGCTGACTGAGATTAACAACCGCACTTTCGCAGGGGAAAAAGCCCTTTGTGCGAATCTTCCACATACTGGAAAAGCCCATCGATCAGGTATGTCCGGTGCTCCGGGAACGGGGAAAGCCAATCAGCAAGGAAAAATCTATGACACATGAACAAACTTCCAGCAGCGGAATGTATGGCGAGATCAAACTATTTGCCGGGACAGGAAACCTCCCGGTCGCCGAGGGGATATCCAGATATTTGAATATCCCGCTCAGCGGACGGGATATCATCGAATTTCCCAACGAGAACCTCTGGGTCCGGCTGCACAACAGCGTCCGGGGCCAGGATGTCTACCTGATCCAGAATACCTCCCGGCCGGTGCACCGCAATCTGATGGAGCTGTTGATTACCCTGCAGACTCTTCGGCTGGATTCCGCCGGCAGGGTGACCGCCGTGGTGCCCTATCTGAGCTATACCCGTTCGGACAAAAAGGACAAACCTCGCGTGCCCATCACGGCCAGGCTGGTCGCGGATATGATCGAGATTGCCGGGGCAGATCGCTATATGACCATGGATATGCACGCCGGACAGATTCAGGGTTTCTTTTCCATCCCCGGAGATGTGCTCACTGCCTACCACATCCTCAAGGATCATCTACAAAAATATCTCCCCACCCTGCACGATCCAGTGGTGCTGACAGTTGACCTGGGGTTTGCCAAGAAAGGACGCAATCTGGCAGCTGAGCTGGATGTGCCCATTGCCTTCATTGAAAAGCGCCGCAGCACATCCTCGAAGACAGCCAAAGCGCTCTCGCTGATTGGGGATGCCCAGGACCGGGATGTGATCATTGTTGATGATGAGGTGGATACAGGAGGATCCATGGCCCAGGCAGCTCACCTGGCCAAATCCCAGGGGGCAAAACAGATCTTTTGTGTCTTTGTCCATCCGGTCTTCTCCCACCCGGCGGCACAACGTCTATCAGAAGCACCGATTGACCGCTTGATCACCACCAATACCATCCCGATTCCCAGCGAGCATGTCGCTCTGCTGAGGAAAAACTACCAGGTTGACATCCTGGACACATCTCCCCTGCTGGGTGAGGTCATCCGCCGGGCTCACGAAGGCCGCAGTGTGGGTGCCATGTTCGATGAGTGATTCTGATGCCTGAACTGCCAGAAGTAGAGACATTTCGCAGACGGCTGCTGCAGGGAAGGGACGGCAGCCCCTCCATCCTGGGGAAAAAGATCACCGGCGCAGTCCTGCTCTGGGAGAGCATCCTGGCGGAGCCTGCCCCGGATGAGTTTCTGAGGCGTATTCCCGGGCAGTATGTCACCGGCGTCGGCCGGCGGGGGAAGCACCTGCTGGTCCATCTTTCCCGGGACATGCTGGTTTTTCACCTGCGGATGAGCGGCGAACTCATTGTCGAGGATCAGCGCGAACCTGAAGGCAGCCATTATCGCCTGATGATCAATTTTGGAGACGGAGACCGGCTGGCGTTCAATAATATTCGCAAGTTTGGCCGGGTGTGGCTGCTGGAGGATCCCACCCCGCTGCTGGGAGATCTAGGACCGGAACCCCTGGAGGATTCTTTTACTGCAGAAGACCTCTATCAGCGGCTGCACGACTGCAGCCGGCAGCTGAAATATTTTCTGCTCGACCAGCATAAAATTGCCGGGCTGGGGAATATTTACACGGATGAAGCCCTCCATCAGGCGGGCCTCCACCCCACCCGAAAATCCGATTCCCTCTCCCCGGCGGAGGCGGAGCAGCTCTGGTCGAGCATCCGCAAGGTGCTCAAGACCGGGATCAAAAATCAAGGCTCCAGCATCGATTGGATGTACCGGGGCGGAGATTATCAGCGGCTGCTGACAGTGTATAATTTAGAAGGGAAACCCTGCAAAACCTGCCAGACAGCGATCCAACGCATGAAGATCGCTCAGCGAAGCACCTACTTTTGCCCCAACTGCCAGCCGGCACCAGAATGATCAGGAGGTGATATGCAAACCGCTCTGCTACTCTTTATCGTGGTAATCTCCCTGGCCATTGGTTTTTTCCTCGGCCTGCTGCTGCTGTCGATGGACAGCCCGCTGGCAAAAAAAATCACCAGAACCCGGACAGAAACGGACCCGTCAGCACAGGGTGCGGAAGAGACTGCGCTGCCCCCCACCCCCGAACCACCTCCGCCAGCCGCAGCCCTGGACACCCACAAGCCAACCCCGAATTCCAAACTGGTGCTCACAGTCTGGCAGGAAGAAGGTCAGCCACCAATCTACGAACGAGAAGGGGCTTATTTCGAGAAAAAAGACCTCCCGAAACAGCTGCTGCATGTCATCACCATCAAGCAGGAAGCAGTACCCCAGCAGGCGGTGGATGAACAGCAGGCCTCCCCATCCCCTACGCTTGAGGAAAAGGTGGAGGATGACGGAGAACTTCTCAGTGTCATCCACGAGATTGATAAAATCCTCCAGAAAATGCTGGCTGATTCCCCCCTGTCCGAGCGGGGGATCCACCTGATGGAAAATCAGAATAAGGAGATCCGCATCTGGGTGGGGCTGGAATCCTACGATATGATCGAGGATATCCCCGATGCGGATGTGCGGGCCCTCATCAATTCAGCTGTCAAAGAGTGGGAGGACCGCAGCGGGTAGCGCTGCCGATCAGCTCAGCAGACAGTCGCTGAACTCCTGCGAGATCTGGTAAGCAAGACGCTGGCGCTGTCCTTGGGGGAGAAACGCTGCCCGAGCAGCCGACAGCACCCGTTCCTGGAGTACAGAGAGCGGCAGATCCAGCACCTCTGCCACCACCTGGTATTCATGACTGAGATCGATCTTTGAGATGCTGGGATCATCGGTATTGATGGTGACATCCAGCCCTTGCAGCAGCATCTCCTTTAACGGATGGTCGGAGATGGACGTCACCACCCCAGAATGGTGGTTGCTGGTCACACAAACCTCAAACACCACTCCCCGCTCTCTGGCCAGGCTGACTGTGCGGGGATCCTCCAGCACCCGGATGCCGTGGCCGATGCGTTCCGCCCCCAACAACTCAATGGCCTGGCGGACATTCTCCGCTCCACCCCATTCACCGGCGTGAATTGTCACCCGCAGTCCTCCTTCCCGGGCTTTTTGGAATACCTGTTGAAACGGCGCGCTGGGGAACTCAGCCTCATTGCCCGCCAGATCTACCCCAACCAGTCCCCGCTCCTGGTTATCCAGAGCGACCTGGATGATCTCCTCTGCCAGATCTACACTTTCATGCCGGTTCACGGAAGCAATCAAATTCACCTGGATATCCAGCTGATGGGCAGCTTCCTGGACGCTTTCCAGCACCCATGCCACGACCTGAGTTACCGGAAAGCCTTCCGCCCTGCTTAAGGCTGCCGGAGTAAAACGCAGCTCCAGATAACGGACGTTATCCCGGGCTGCGTCCTCCACGGCCTCCCAGGTGATGCGTTTGATGATTTCAGGGGATTTATAGAACAGGCGCAGGGTGCCGAACTTCGCTAAAAAGTTTTCAAACGTATAGGATTCTTGATGTCCCACCTGAACCAGGGGGCGCAGATATCCCGTGTTTTTGACATCCAGATTATGGGCCCGTACGATTTCCATCATCGTCCGCACCCGCAGAGATCCTTCCAGGTGGCGGTGCAGCTCAATCTTAGGCAGCCGCTGGAAGAACTCGTATTCGGTCTGCTGGCCATCTCTATCCATCAAATAAAACCCCTGCCCTGACAGCAAGAATACTGATATTGTAACTGAAAATCGGGGGGTCCGGCCTGGGCCCAGCACAGCTTTCAAAAATCTGTCGGCTGCTCAACCAGGCAAAAACCGGGCAGTCAGGGCTGCCCGGCTTAATCTGGAGTATTCTGCCTGTTCGAACTTGCTTGGGGATCTTATTTCTCTTCTACGCCAGCTTGAATACGGCTGAGATTCCTGGGCCGGAAGGTAAACATGCGGTTGACCACGCTGAAGCGCATCTCCTCCATCAAGCGCTGGAACATTTCAAACCCCTTGGTCTTGTACTGAACCAGCGGATCCCGCTGGGCGTAGGCTTCCAGTCCAATGGAGACCCGCAGGGCTTCCATATCGGTCAGATACTCCACCCAAAGTTCAGAGATCACCCGCAGGAACAGCTCCCGGTAGATTTTGGTCAGCGCAAAGCGGCCCAGCAGGGATTCCACCGAATCCCGGATGGTTACAGGAAGGCCCGAAAGTGGCAGATCGGCCGCAGACAGAAATTCCTTCTCGCCCAGAGCTTCCTGAAGATCTGACCGGAGATCTTCTTCCAGAGCAGAAAGCTGGGTATCTGCCAGTCGGTGAAGCTCACTTCTGCCCCAGGCCTCCTGGATCAGCTGCTGGGCTCCCTGCAGGTGCTCCAGAATCCTGGCCACCAGGGCCTCCTGGTCCGCTTTGTCAATCAGCGTGGCTGCATGAAAGGTATAGCTGAGCCGCTGGGTGCGGACCCAGACCCTTTTATGGCTTTTCTTATCAAAAGCAGCCCGCCGGCCTTCCGTGATGGCCTGGAGCACAGAAATGATCTCCGAATCGGTCAGCACCCGATCAGGGAGATCGCGGGCGGCCTGGTCGATACTTTTTGGGATGCGGCCTTCCTGGGGATCTCCCAGATAAGTCTGCCGACGATCCGCAAAGATGGCCTGAATATCCCCGTTGAGTTCATTTCCGACTTCTGCCCAGGATAAGCCCTGCAGCTTTTTTTCTTCCACTTCCAATTCCGTTCCCAGGACCCGCTCCACACCGCCGACCAGGCGGCGGATTTCCATCTCCCGCAGCCACCCTGCAATCTGATCCCGCAGCGATTCCTCCAGCTCAGACACATCCCCAGCCTGCAGCGCCGCTTGATCTTCTGCGGAGAAATCCAGGCGGATGCGCAGCAGATCCTGCAGCTCCTCTTGAAAATTCCGCCGTTCCTCCTCCTCATCTTGGAAAGCCAGCCCATCCAGGAAAGTATCCAGGCTCTCCAGCCGAATTTGCAACTGCTCCTGGTAATGGGACTGCCGATCCTGCCAGAGTCGGTCTACCGCCTCCAGCATGTAGTCTTCCTCCGCCTGCAGAGCCCGTCCTGCGGTCTCCAGGAGCAGTGGTCGAAGGGTATCCAGGGTTGCCTTCCCGGCCCGATTCCGGAGGTCAGCGATAATCAGCTGCAGCGTGTTGGAGGGGTACTTCTGCTCTCCCAGATTGAGGGTGGGTTGAATCTGCTCCAGCCAGCTGAGCAGCCGCCAGTCCTGTCCCTCCGGGATGGCAGCAGCGTTGTCAAAGAAAAGCGTTTCCACCCGGCGGCGGACTTCGATTTCCAGCATCTCCAGCAAATCCTCACTGAGGTCGGCTTTGGTAAACACCCGTTCCCGCTGTTGATAAATCTTTTCCCGCTGCGTATTGAGGACGTCATCATATTCCAGCAGGTGCTTGCGGATGTCGAAGTTCGCTCCTTCCACCCGGTTCTGAGACTGCTCCACCACCCGGTCTACCAGTGGATTGGTGATAGGAAGGGATTCATCCACCTGAAGGCGGTTCATCATCGCTTCCATCTGCTGACCGCCAAAGCGGGCCATCAGCTCATCTTCCAGGGAAAGATAGAACCGGGAAGACCCGGGATCCCCCTGACGGGCTGCCCGGCCCCGCAGCTGATTGTCAATACGCCGGGCTTCGTGACGCTCGGAGCCGATGACATGCAGCCCCCCCAGCTCTTTGACGCGCTCTTTATCCTCCATATGCTGGAGAAAATAGTTCACTTCGGTGTCATAAATCCCATACTCCTCCGGGGAGAGCTGCCGCAGGGAAGCTTTCTGCTCCTCCATGGTAAGCTCATAAGGATCCTCGATCCCCGCCCGGCTCAAGACGCGAACGACATTGGCCATGATTTCCTCAGCCAGTTCCCCACCCAGTTTGATGTCAACCCCACGGCCAGCCATGCTGGTGGCGATGGTCACCGCTCCAAAAGCACCGGCGCCAGCAATGATCTGGCTTTCCTCGGTATGCTTGCGGGCATTGAGCACGTTGTGGGAAATGCCCCGTCGGAGCACCTCTGCCAGACGCTCCTGGTACGCCGGATCCAAGCCCAGAATGTAGAGCAGCATCTGCAGATTGTCAGGGGCTTTGATGTTTAGGGTCAAATCCAGCTCCAGATCCCTGACAAAACGGCGCAGTTCAGCATTGCTGATCTCCGGCAGCGGGGCGTTCAGCGGCTGAAGCGCAGGAATGCGCCGTCCATCCGCCTGACGGTTGTGTTTTCTCAACCAGCCCTCCCGGATCATGAGAATGTAAGCCAGGGTGCGGATATCCGGTCCCTCCAGCCGGCTGGAGAGCTGTTCCGAGTTTTCTACCGAGGTGGTGCCGACCAGCAGCGGACGGCCGATAACATGATAGCTGAGGATCTCCTGGACGATTGCCCGCAGTTTAGCTTCCTCGCTGAGATAAATCTGGTCAGAATAGTCTTTTCGCTTCCAGAAAATGGGTGTTTCCTGCGGATCACTGCGGTCGATGTAATATATGTATTCAAAGCCGGTCTCAGGCTCTTTGCCCTTGCGGGTTTCCAGGTAGGAATCCGGCAGCGAGGCCACATAGTCCAGGTTGGTGGGAATAGCAATGGGATCCAGGCCATAAATTTCATTAAACTCTTCGGATTCGGTCACCGCAGTGCCGGTCATGCCGGAGAGTTTTTCATACATACGGAAATAATTCTGGATGGTAATGGTCGCGTAGGTGACATTTTCACTCTGCACCTTGACGTTTTCCTTGGCTTCCACCGCCTGATGCAGGCCATCTGACCAGCGCCGGCCGGGCATCAGCCGACCGGTAAATTCGTCGACGATAATCACCTTCCCCCCCTGGACCAGGTAATCTTTATTGCGTTTGAAAATATATTCAGCCCGCAGAGCCTGTTCCAGGTAGCCTAGCAGGCGGGCTTGCTGCGGGGTGATGTCCTCGGGGCGATCGGGGTTTCCCAGGGGCTGCCCCAGCAGCTCCTCGACATGGATTTCTCCCAGGGGTGTCAGGGTGATGTTCCGGTCCCGGATATTGATCTCATAATCCTCCGGTTTGAGCTTTTTGACAATCGCAGCCATCCGCCGGTACCACTCGGGATCATCATGGGAAGGCCCGGAGATGATCAGCGGGGTGCGGGCTTCATCAATGAGCACATTATCCACCTCATCAATAATGGCATAATGGTGTCCGCGCTGCACCCGGTCTTCCAGCTGCATGGCCATGTTGTCGCGCAGGTAATCAAACCCAAATTCGTTATTGGTCCCGTAGACCACGTCGGCCTGGTAAGCCAGCTTCCGGGGAACCATCTCCAGCTGATGCCGGTCCTCCTGAGGAGATTTCAGCTCCAGATCGACCAGAAAGGCTTTTTTTCCGTGCTCGGTCCGGGCGGCCATCTGCAGCACCCCCACCTGCAGTCCCAGCAAATGATAGATGGGCGCCATCCAGCGGGCATCCCGCCGGGCCAGATAATCGTTGACCGTGACCAGATGGACCCCTCTGCCCACCGGCCGACCCCGCAGCGGTTTGAACTGCCATGTCTCCGGATCCTCTCCCCAGGTAGAACGGGCCAACTTCATCCAATCTTCAGAGAGGGCGAGCGCGTTCAGATAGAGCGGCAGGGTGGCTGCCAGCGTTTTCCCTTCCCCTGTCTTCATCTCGGCCACATAACAGCGGTGCATGGCAATGCCGCCAATCATCTGAACATCATAGTGCCTCAGCCCGATGGTCCGTTTGCTGGCCTCCCGAACGACAGCGTACGCTTCCGGGAGGATGCTGTCCAGGCTTTCCCCCTGTGCCAGCCGGAGGCGGAATTCATCCGTTTTGGCGCGCAGGTCATCACGGCTGAACTGCGCGAAGTCTTCCTCCAGTTGATTAATGACCTCCACTTCGGCAACAAATTCCTCCATCACCTGCTTATGGGGGTCTCCTCCGATAATTCGGACAATTTTTTCTAACATAGATCACCCTGCTGATCTCAAGATCGTGTCGGGAAAAGGTGGATTTTCATCCCTGGCGATTATAGCACACCGGCGTTAATTTCATCTTAGATCCCCCCGGGCTCAGTCCATCGCCCGCCGGGGAGTGGACAAACAGCGGAGATTGTCCGGCGGTGTTATAATTTTTGACTGTGAGCACCGATCTTCCAGCTTCTCCGGCCCCCTCCGCAAATCGACAGATCGCCCGCGCTGCCGGGCTGGTCACCCTGGCTTTCATTCTCAGCAACCTGACCGGTCTGTTTCGGCAAATCCTGGTGGCCGGGGCATTTGGCACATCAGCCGAGATGGAGGCCTTCAACGCGGCCAACCGGATCTCAGAAACGTTGTTTAATCTGGTAGCAGGAGGAGCACTGGGGTCGGCATTTATCCCCACCTTTACCGGGCTGTTAGCCAAGGAAAAACAGCAGCAAGCCTGGCACCTGGCCAGCTCAATCGCCAATTTGATCCTCATCGTCCTCAGCACAGCCGCTCTGTTGGCCGCAGTCTTTGCCCCTCAGCTGGTGCGTTATGTGATCGCTCCCGGCTTTGCTGCTGATCCCGCCAAGGAAGCCCTGACCATCTCTTTGACCCGATTAATGCTGCCATCTGCAGTCATCTTCGGAATCAGCGGTCTGGCGATGGGGGTGCTCAACTCCCGCCAGCGATTCTTCATCCCCGCTTTGACCCCAGCGATGTATCAGCTCGGAATGATTTTTGGGGTGCTGGTGCTCGCCCCCGGCATGGGCATTTACGGGTTAGCCTGGGGAGTGCTGATCGGCTCACTATTCCACCTGCTGCTCCAGGTGCCGCTGCTGATCCGTCAGGGTGGAAAATACTGCGTCTCCCTGGGGTTGACCTCGCCCGAGGTCCGCGAGGTGGCCCGGTTGATGGGCCCCCGTCTGCTGGGTGTGGCAGTGGTCCAGCTCAATTTCTGGATCAATGTCCGCCTGGCCAGCCAGCAGCCGGAGGGAAGCGTGGCAGCTATCCAGTATGCCTTCACATTGATGCTGATGCCCCAGGCAGCCATCGCCCAATCGATTGCCACCGCTGCCCTGCCCACCTTCTCCGCCCAAGTGGCCCGCAGTCAGCTGCTGGAGATGAAGAAGTCCCTTGCCGCCACCCTCCGGGGAGTGATCCTGCTCTCTCTGCCGGCCAGCCTGGGGTTGATCCTGCTCCGGGAGGAGATCATCACCATGCTGTATCAGCGGGGATCTTTCACCGCGGAATCCACCCGTCTGGTAGCCTGGGCGCTGCTGTGGTATGCAGCCGGCCTGGTCTTCCATGCCCTGGTGGAAATTCTCGCCCGGGCTTTCTACGCTCTGCACGACACCCGCACCCCGGTGGTGATCGGATCGGCCGCCATGTCGCTGAACGTTGCCTTCAGCTTTCTATTCTCCGCCCTTTTTGAGCGCTGGGGCTGGCTGCCCCACGGCGGCCTGGCCCTGGCCAATACGCTGGCCACCGGGCTGGAGATGGCAGGGTTGATCCTGCTGATGAGAAGACGGCTGCGCGGTCTGCAGGGCAGAAGACTCTGGGCTGGGATGTGGAGGGCCGCTGCCGGGGGAATCCTGATGGGCGCTTTTCTGTGGGGCTGGCTGACCCGCCTGGAAATTAATGCCATCTGGATCCGGGGAGGCGCCGGGATTCTACTGGGAGGCACCGTGTACACGCTGGTTCTGCTGCTGCTGCGCACCGAGGAGTTATGGGTAGTGCTGCGCCTCCTCAAGCAGAAGGTCTTCTACCGCTGGTAATCTCACTCAGGGGCTGACCAGGACTTCCACACTGCTCAAGTGCTGCACACCGGAAAAACGACCGTCCCTGGCCAGCACCTGAACCCGGATCCAGGAGGAGGATCCCACCAGGAAAGGGACTTCTCCAGCAAAAAAGCGGTACCCGCCCCCAATATCTTCGCTTTCCACCTCGATAACCTTCGAACCCACCATGCCTCCCTGCCGGTTAAGTAAATGAACCACAACCAGCTCCTGAGGAGCGTGTCTGGTGAAGCCTTTGACGATCAAGCTGTCACCCTGGATCAAATTGCTGGTAATCGGCTGCTGGATGATTATGTTTTCATATAAATCCAGGGGAGCATTCAACCCGGGTTCCCCCTCAGCAAGCAGGATCACATCGGTGCTGGACAGCGCAGTAACCCGCCCGTAGGGATCTTTGGTGCTCACCTCCAGGCGAGCTGTTTCTGCATTTTCGCTGATCTCAAAGGAAAGATCCATTTTCAGGTGCACTTTCTGACTCTGGCTATCCTGAAAACTGACCTGATGCCGCACCAGCAGTCGTTCGTCCTCTCCGTAAAGCGATACCTGCACCTGGCGTTTTTCCCCTGGATCCAGGTAGGCATGAATATTGAAAGGAGAAGTCACCCGGGAGAGGGGCCCCGGACTGATCATCTGAATGCGGGCGTACGGCAGGGGATCGGGAAATTGAATGGGCTGAGGGTCTTCCAGGGTGATCTCAAGGGTGGGGGTGGAAGTCGCCGGATCAGCCGTGATTTGTGGTCTGGGTGTCTGACTGGGCACTGCGGTCGCCGAAGGCTGCTGATTGCCTGCCGTTGGGCCCGGGAAGGGGTTGATGGTTTGCTGCAGCAGGCTGACTTCCTCCTCGGAAAAAGCGTCTGCTGTCAGCGCCACTGCCGTCGGCAGATGATCTTCGGGAATAAATGTCGGGGCTGACTCCCCCGCTGTCGGGAATTTACATCCGCTCAGGAACAGACCAAGCAACAGTACAGGGGAGAATCGGTAAGCTGATTTCATACCATGGGCAGGAAATAACCAGTCTGCAGAACTCACTCACTATCAAATCTAGCGATCACATCCAATAAATCCGCCAGGGATACCGGTTTTCCCAGAAACAGCTGAGCGCCGGCATTGATGACCTCATCGAGCAGATCCTTCTCCGGCAGGGCGGAAAGCACGATAATCGGAGTGGCTTTCACCAGCTCTTCCGAGGTCAGCCGTTCAATCAGCTCCAAACCGGAGATTTCCGGCAGGTTGAGGTCCACAAAAATGAGATCGAACTGCTCTCCCTGGATGGTCTTCAGGGCTTCCCGGGCGCTGGCGGCCACTACAGCATGATGATCCGCTAAAGAAACCGCTTTGGTGTAGGTTTCCAGAGCGTCGCAATCGTCATCCACAAACAAAATCCGACCCACTGATTCTCCTCCACTGGTTAAGGTCAGCGCCTGCAGTTGGCTGGGTGTTGAGAGAGCGTAAAACAGGGGAGCGCCGTCCCAACAACCTCTACAGCTGGTACACCTCACCAAATTTATGTTCAAGATACGCCAGGTATGGCTGCGGATCAATGGGTTTCCCCACAATTCTCCTGACCAGCCCCTGGGGTCTAAATTTTGCCCCGTGGCGGTGAACATTCTCCCGGAGCCACTCCAGAAGACGGTCAAATTGTCCAGCGCGGATCTGGTCAGAAAGATCCGGAATGTCCCGATTGATCCGCTCCCAGAGCTGAGCGGACACCAGATTACCCAGGGCATAGGTCGGGAAATACCCTAATATCCCTGCAGACCAGTGTACGTCCTGCAGCACGCCGGAAGCATCGTCCGGCGGGGTCAGCCCGAGATAATCCTGCATGCGTTCATTCCAGGCCTCAGGCAGATCAGCAATCTCCAGCACCCCCTCCATCAGGGCGATTTCCAGTTCCAACCGGAGCATGATGTGCAAATTATAGGTCGCTTCATCGGCTTCCACCCGGATCAGGGACGGCTCTACCTTGTTGATCCCCTGGTAAAACGCCTCCAGGTCAACATTGCCCAGCTGAGCAGGAAAGATCTGCTGCAGCCGGGGGTAAAAGTAGACCCAAAAATCATACGAGCGGCCCACCAGGTTCTCATACATGCGGGATTGGGATTCATGGATGGCCAGGGAAGCTCCCGTGCCAATCGGTGTACGCTCCAGATCCTGGGAAACCCCCTGCTCGTAAATCGCGTGTCCACCTTCATGCAGGGTGCCAAACAAGGCGGTGTTGAGGAAGGTGGGGTCCACCCGGGTGGTAATGCGCACATCGTTTATGCTGAAATTCGTTGTAAAAGGATGGGCTGATTTGTCCTGACGCCCGCGGTCCCAGTCGTAGCCAAATTGGGTGATCACATCCACCCCAAAATCCCACTGCCCCTGCTCCTCATACTGGAGATGCAGGAAGCTGTCCTCGACCTGGGGTTTGTCTTCGATCGCTTGTAGCAGGGCCACCTGCTTGGGACGCAGCTCGGTAAAAATCTCCTGGACTGCAGCCGTTTTCATCCCCGGTTCAAAATCATCCAGCAGCGGATCATAGACATGATCGTAGGGGGCGAAATAATCAGCATACTGTCGGCGTAAGGAGACAATCTTTTCCAGGTGGGGTTGAAAATGAGCGAAATCATCGTTTTTTCTGGCTTCGATCCAGGCACCGTGAGCAGCAGCGGTCACCCGGGAAAACTCCGAAACAAATTCTGAGGGGATGCGGGTTTGCTTGTCATACTCCCGTATGGTCACGCGAAGCAAGCGGGCTTGATCCGAGTCTTCATCCAATTCCTCGAGGAGGGGTTCCAGGTCTTCTAACCGCTGTCCCACTTCCTCTGAGATAAATTTTTGATGGGCCAGCCCCCGCAGAGTGCCCAGCTGATTTCCCCGGGCCTCAATCCCCCCCGGCGGCATGTAGGTCTGCTGATCCCAATCCAGCAGTGCGGCGGCATGCTCTAAATCTGCCACATCGGCAAGGATCTTCTTTAGTTGCGCATATGTCTCTTTCATATTCTTCCTGTGGTGGTTTAGTTCAGAAAATGACAGCATCTGACACCAGCAGCGCTGTCCGGGGTATCCTTCAGCAGAGGACAGGTTTCTCCTCGATCCAGGGGGCTGCCGGACCCTCCAGTGAACCGGTTTTTTGTCAGCGTACCTCACCTAATCTTACCACGTCTTGCCGGTCAAAAAGCAGTCAGATCAGCGCCCTTCCCCGGTGATTATCTCCGTCCCCAACCAGTCCAGGTACTTATGGGAACCAGTGACGATCGGCAGAGCGATTACTTCCGGAACTTGATAAGGATGCAGGGAATGTATCAAAGGGACCAGATGGCTGGTAATCAACTCTGTTCTAGTTTTGATGATCAGCAGCACTTCGCAATCCTCTTCTACCTCCCCCTCCCAGCGGTAGAGGGAGTCCACACCATGGATGAGATTTACGCAGGCGGCCAGTTTCTCTTCCACCAGCCGGCCAGCGATCTTCCTGGCAGATTCTTCCTCTGGCGCTGTCACCAGTACCAAACAGTAGGAAGCGGATTCCATTAGATCACTCTCCTGACTTCTCTCCAGACAACTTTTCCACCTGATCTGTCTGGGAGCTGCCGCTGACTCCTCCCCAGCGTCCAAAGGAGATCCGGTACAACAGGTAATCCCAAGTGTTGCCCAGCAGATTGCCCATACGGATCATCCGTAAAATAATTCCTATTGCCCGGGCGGTTTCTGTCCCATATACATCCTGGATCCGCTCTCGAAATTCCGGATCCGGGTTGGCGTTGTTCTCCGCCCAGTGTCGGGCATAAACCAGCGCCAGCTGCTGTTCCTCCGGGGTGCCGGAAGGCACCAAACCGGAGAGCAGCTCCTGGAGCTCTTCCGGTGAGACACCGGCTTTAAAGGCCTGAGGAGCATGAAAAGAACGACAGTACCGGCAGCCGTTGACCTCGGTGACCACCAGCATCAGCCGCTCCCGGAAGGCAGCAGTGATGCCTCCCCCCGACATGGCTTCTTTGATAACAGCCCGATTGGAGATTAATCTCCGGAAATCTCGCCAGAATTCTCCCGGACTGGAATAATAGCGGCGACGAAATGCGTTCAAGAGAAAATCCTTCTTTGAGAATCTTCGGCTGGCTTACTCGTAGCGCAGGGCTTCCACCGGCTGCAGGTTGGCTGCTCGATTTGCGGGATAGATCCCAAAGAACAGCCCAACTGCGATAGAAAACAAAGTGGCTAAAAGGACGGCATTCAAGCTGATTACCGGGTTGATGCTGACATCATTGGCGGCTGCGATCTGACCGACAGTGAAAGAAATCAACCAACCAAAGGCAATGCCCAGCAGCCCTCCCACCAGACTGAGCAGCAGAGATTCGGTCAAAAATTGGACCAAAATATCCACTTTCCGGGCTCCCAATGCTTTGCGGAGTCCAATTTCCCTGGTCCGCTCGATCACAGAAACCAGCATGATGTTCATGATACCAATTCCACCGACCAGCAGGGAAATGGCGGCAATTCCTCCCAGGAAGATGGTCAGCACATTGGTAATCGATGAGGCTACACCGATGATATCATCCTGGCTGATGATGGTGAAGTCATCTTTTCCCAGCTCGGTCCGGTGCCGTTTTCTGAGAATCTCCGAGATCTCCAGTTCGGCCTGCTCGATCAGCTCCGTGCTGAACGCCTGCACAAAGAGCACATCGACCTGATTGTTCTGGGGACGTTTAATCAGCCGGGTCTGAGCGGTGGACAGCGGAATTACCACCTGGTCATCCTGGTTATTAAAGGCGGAGCCTCCCTGCTCCTCAAGCACACCAACCACCCGAAAAGTCTGGCCTTCAATGCGCAACTTTTCCCCCACCAGTCCATTTTTCCGACCGAACAAATTTTCAGCTACCTCAGTCCCTAAGATCGCTACCGAAGAGCGGCTGAGCAGCTGATTTTCATTGAAAAATTCCCCTTCAAGCAGATTTAAATTCCGGACCTGCTGGTAATTTTCTGTCACCCCGTACAGGGTGGTGTTTGTGGATTCGCCGCCGAAGGTGACCTCCCCCCGGCCCTGGACAGCCGCTGCTACCCCGGCCACAGAGGGGGCCTGCAGCGGGTCATTGATAGCCTCGGCATCCCCGAGGGTAATCGGCTTGGGATTGCGAATATCATCGGATCCTGTCTGGGCTACAAAGAGCAGATTGGTGCCAATCCCCTGGATCTCCCCGGTGATGGTGTTTTCCGCCCCACTGCCGATGGCCAGCATGGCGATTACCGCAGCCACTCCAATGACAATCCCCAGGATGGTCAGCGCTGAGCGCAGGCGGTTGGCCACCAGACTGTCCAGCGCCTCCAGAAAAGCCTGCCAGAGGTTCACAGCTCCTCCCGATCCTCTACCCGGCCGTCCCGGATGTAAATGATCCGCTCCGCCAGATGAACGATCTCCGGATCGTGGGAAACAATGATCAGGGTCGTCCCCGTCTCCCGGTTCAGATCTAACAGCAGTTCCATGACTTCTTCGCCCGTTTTGGTATCCAGATTTCCGGTGGGTTCATCCGCCATGACGATGGAGGGTTTGTTCACCAGCGCGCGGGCTATAGCCACCCGCTGCTGCTGTCCTCCGGAAAGTTCATTGGGCTGGTGATCTACGCGATCTCCCAGACCAACAGCAATCAGCGCTTCTTCAGCCCGCTCACGGTGATTTTTCCGGTCCCCGGAATAACGAAGCGGCAGCATGACATTGGCCAGTGCAGTGGCCCGGGGCAGTAAGTTGAAGGTTTGGAAAACAAACCCTACCTTGCGGTTGCGAATATCGGCCAGTTGATCATCGCTCAGTTCCGCGACACTCTCCCCATCCAGATAATACTCCCCTGCGGTCGGGCGGTCCAGACAGCCCATAATATTCATCAATGTGGATTTCCCCGAACCGGACGGCCCCATAATCCCTACCACTTCACCGGCATGGATCTGGGTAGTCAGCCCGCGCAGGGCGTGCACTTTTACTTCGCCCATCGTATACACTTTGGTAATTTCCCGGGCATCAACAACCAGATGGTTTTTTTCTGTCATGGGATTATTCAAAAGCTGGAGGTGGACCGCTCTGGCTCCCAAAATCAAACGGGGGATTGAGAACGACCTCATCCCCGGGATTCAGATCTCCGCTGACCACTTCGCTCTGGGCATCGGAGGAAGCACCCAGCTCCACCTCAACTACCTGTAATTGACCATTGCGGATCACATAGACCACCCGGCTGCCTTCCTGCACCCTGACCGCTCGATTGGGGACCAGGAGGACATTCTCCAATTCGCTGACCACAATATTGGCGGCCGCAGTCATTCCCGGCAGCACCTCTTCATCGGCATCCTCCAATGAAACTGTGACCTGGTAATTAACCACCCCCTGAATATTGGTGCCGGCCTGATCCACCTCCACCACGGATCCGTGATATTCCTGTGCCAGCAGCGCATCCAGGGAGATGGTCACCGGCTGCCCAAGCGCTATCTGATTGATATCCACCTCGGAAACCTGCAGGTCGGCAAAGATCCCGGCCAGGTCATCAATCCGGAACGCGCTCATGCCCTGACTGACCTGATCACCCGGGAGAACGTCCACCTTGGTGATGGTGCCGTCAAACGGGGCGGTGATAAAGGCCATCTCCAGGGCAGATTCTGCAGCAGCCACGCGGGCTTCGGCAGCGGCCACCTCAGCCGGATCCACTCCCTCCCCCCGCTCCAGCCGCTCCAGCTCCCGGCGGGCATCCTCCAGCCGCGCCCTCACCTGCGCGATTTCCCCGGGCGGCAGGCCGTCCTTGACCCGCTCCCATTCCTCCTCGGCCTCTTCCAGCTGAGCCTCGGCGATGGCTACATTGGCCCGGGCCACTTCCTGGTCAATCTCACTGCTGGCAGTTTGCAGCGCTTCTAAATTCCACTCGGCAAGCGTGTAGGCTGTTTGGGCTTCCGAGAGCGCTACCAACGCCTGAGCCCGGACCGGATCATCTTTGTCCAAACCCTTCACGGCATCAAAATCATCCTGGGCCTGCTCCAGGGCGTTTTCTGCCAGAATTAATTCTCCCCGGGCTTTGCGGATGGCATTGTTATCGGCCGGGTTTTCCTGATAATAAAGCTGCCGCTCGGCCTGTTCCAGCGCCTTGCGGGCATCCGCCACCGATTTCTGGGCCTGGGACTGCACCAGGGTGGGGTTAAGCGCATCGGCCAGCGCCTGTTCGGCTTCTTCCACGGCAAGCAGCGCGTTGGCGTACTGCAGCTCAGAATTTTTTAGATTTTCCAGGGCCAATTTGGCGTTAAATAACTCGGCCTGGGAGGAAATGATCGTCTGGGGCAGGGATTTTTGGGACAGCGCAGCCAGACGGGTGCCCTTTTCCACCCGGTCACCCAGGGCAGCACTGACACTCTCCACCGTTCCGGTGGTCTTCCAGACCAGGGTGGCCGTCTGTCGGGCCCGGACATTTCCGGTTGCCCCGATCACTGAGACCAGATTCCCCCGCTCCACCCGGACGGTCTGATACTGATCTCGCAGTGCTTCCTGCCTGTTCTGCATGCGCACGAGGACGAATGTGGTGATCCCCAGCACAGCAACTGCCACCACAATCAGAATGATCAGTGTGGTGCTGCCAAGATTATCAAACCATTCTTTTACAGCTGCCAGCATAACACCTCGAGATTCTTTTGGAGTGCCTGTTTGTAATGGATACCCCCCTGCTGCCGGCAGCGTTTTTCCAGAAAAACCAGACAGCCACCATCAGCAGAATTCTTACTGAACGGTCGGTAAGTTAGTATAAATCCGGCAGTGCTGTTCGTCAAGGTCGCCGTGTTAACATACTGTCAGAACACGGATTGGCAGCTGGAGCCGGCGCCGGGTTGAGAGGCGGCATTCAGGGAAGCTGTCTGTTACAGCGGGATCACCTTATCCGCCCTCAGCTGTGCTTCCAGGATATCAGTCATTCCCCCCACCACCCCGACAGCCACCTGATCCGTCAGCTGGTAATGGTTCAAACAGGTTCCGCAAAGGACCATATGCACCCCTTCCTTCTCCAGGGCGCGCAGCTCTTCCAGGACGGGTGAGCCTTCCACTGCCATTTTGATTCCGCCGCCGTAAAAACAGAGTAGCGCTGGCAGCACCTCTCCCTCCCGGAGCAGATGCAGATAGGTTTTGAGCAGTTTGTGGCGGAGCACCTGATCGGCGTCGCCCATGCCGTCCCGATGGATCAGAATCACGGTATTCTCAGCCGAGATATTTAATGCCATGCTGTCCTCCTGATAATATTATTTTCATCCCCTGATTTCCTGCCATTCTTCAAAGAAATGGCCTCCCCGCGCCCCCCGCTTGTGATATACTTGTGATATATCACAAGTGAAGGCAGTATTGATCATACACTCAGGGAGATGATTTTCCAATTGAGGAAAATCATGACTTATGGGCTGAAAAAGAATGTCATTCGGACGTGCCAGAACTGCGCAGATCATCTACTATTAATGCTGTCCCATTCCGCGGATGATACCGCACAAAGATCACCCAGGTAGGAGTGAAAATCCATGTATACGATTGTCTCAAAAGAAAAACTTGCTCCCCAAATCTCCCGATTTTCCGTGGAAGCGCCGGAGATCGCCCGCTCTCGAAAACCCGGTCAATTTGTTGTCATCCGCGCTGAGGAGACCAGTGAGCGCGTGCCGCTGACCATTGTAGACTCCGATCCAGAAGCAGGCACCATTGATTTAATCGTCCAGGACGCGGGTTTCAGCACCCACTGTCTGACCTGTTTTCAGGAAGGCGATGCTCTGATTGATGTGCTCGGCCCGCTGGGCAAGCCCACCGATATCGAGAAGTACGGCACGGTGGTTTGTGTAGGCGGGGGGGTGGGCACGGCCGTGCTTTATCCGATCGCCAAAGCGCTCAAGGAAGCCGGGAACACGGTTATCACCATTAACGGAGCCAGAAACAAGGAGCTGGTCATTCTGGAAGAAGAGCTGGCTGCGGTCAGTGATGAACTGATCATCACCACCGATGACGGCAGCTACGGCATCAAAGGATTCGGCTCCACGGTTCTCCAGGAGATGATCGATGATGGCAAAGAGATCGATTTTGTGGTGGCAATCGGACCGACCATCATGATGAAAGCGGTTGCTGAAGTCACCCGCCCCCACCGGATTCCCACCATCGCCAGCCTGAATGCCATCATGATCGACGGCACCGGCATGTGCGGCGGCTGCCGGGTGACCGTCGGGGAGGAAGTTAAGTTTGCCTGTGTGGATGGGCCGGAATTTGACGCCCACCTGGTGGATTTTGAGGAACAAATCGCCAAACATCATTACTACGACGAGGAACAAGCCTGTCAAATAGATAAGCTGATCGAAGAAGCTGAACAGGAGAAAGCATAATGGCTGAGAAAAAAACCCGGCGAAAGCGCCGTCCGAAAAAGGAACGCATCCCCCGCCAGAAGATGCCGACCCGACCGGCGGAGGAGCGCATCCAGGATTTCAATGAAGTCGCTGTGGGATATTCGCCGGAAATGGCAGTGGTGGAAGCTGGACGCTGTCTGCAGTGTCCCACCCATCCTTGCGTGGACGGCTGTCCGGTTTCCATTGACATCCCCGGTTTCATCGCTCTGATCAAAGAAGAGGATTACCTGGGCGCGGCCCGCAAGCTGAAAGAGACCAACACCCTCCCCGCAGTCTGCGGGCGGGTCTGTCCGCAGGAAGAGCAGTGCGAGGAACTCTGTGTCGTCGGCAAGATCGACGAACCGGTGGCCATCGGCAGATTGGAGCGTTTTGCGGCTGATTACGAGCGCAGTCAGGGGGAGGTTTCCATCCCCGATGTTCCTGAGGAGAGCGGCAAGAAAGTAGCTGTGATCGGCTCCGGACCGGCGGGAATCACCGTGGCCTACGAGCTGCTGCAGGCCGGACACGATGTGACCATCTTTGAAGCGCTGCACGAACTCGGCGGCGTGCTGGTCTACGGAATTCCAGAATTCCGCCTGCCCAAGAAAATCGTTGCTGCAGAAATTGATACCATCAAGGAAATGGGTGCGGAGATTAAACTCAACATGCTGATCGGAAAAACCAAGACCATCGATCAGCTGATGCAGCAGGATGGGTTTGACGCCGTGTTCATCGGCACCGGCGCCGGACTGCCGATGTTCCTGAATCTTCCCGGCGAGAATCTCAATGGCATCAGCTCGGCGAACGAATTCCTCACCCGGGTCAACCTGATGAAAGCCTACCGCGAGGATTATGCCACCCCGGTCAAGGTGGGCAAGAAAGTCACCGTGATCGGCGCTGGCAACGTGGCCATGGACGCTGCCCGCTCCGCCCTGCGCGTGGGCTGCGGTGACAGCGAAGTCAGCATCGTCTACCGGCGCTCCCGGGAGCAAATGCCGGCCAGAGAGGAAGAAATCCACCATGCCGAGGAAGAGGGGGTCCATTTCAATCTGCTCACCAACCCGCTGCGCTTCATCGGGGATGAGCAGAATAACGTCACCGCCATGGAATGCATCAAGATGGAACTGGGTGAACCGGACGCCAGCGGCCGCCGGCGCCCCGTCCCCATTGAGGGCTCCGAGCATATCCTGGAAACGGATACGGTTATTGTCGCCCTGGGCACCATGCCCCGTAAATTCATTGCGGAAACCACACCGGATCTGGAGACCAGCGATTGGGGGACCTTCCTGGTAGATGAGGAAACCGGCGCCACCTCCAAAGAAGGGGTTTTTGCCGGGGGCGATGTGGTGACCGGTTCGGCAACCGTGATTAAAGCTATGGGCGCCGGACGGGTGGCCGCCCAGGCTATCAACGAATACCTGGCAGAGAAAGAATAGTCAAATTTCCCTTCCACTCCCTGAAAAACAACCCCCGGACCCCCGGGGGTTGTTTAGGTTATACGCAATACACAGGGCTCTCCGGGGGCAGTGCTGGAGGGGCTCGGTGGTATAATTTAGGGTGGCTGCTCCCCCTGCGCAGCAGCCATTTTCATTGGCTAATTTGGTGCTAGAAGGATCATTTATGGATATTGGATCCGTTCAATCAGTAAACATTGACCAGGAAATGCGCTCCTCTTACCTGGACTACGCCATGAGCGTCATTGTGGCCCGGGCGCTTCCTGATGCCCGGGATGGATTGAAGCCGGTTCACCGCCGGATTCTCTATGCGATGCATGATATGGGCATCCGATCCAGCAGCAGCTTTAAAAAATCGGCCCGCATCGTCGGTGAGGTGCTGGGGAAATATCACCCTCACGGCGACAGCGCGGTCTATGATGCCATGGTGCGCATGGCCCAGTCTTTTTCCATGCGCTATCCGATGGTGGACGGCCAGGGGAACTTTGGCTCCATTGATGGAGACGAACCCGCCGCCATGCGTTACACCGAGGCCCGCATGGATGCCATCTCCGAGGAGATGCTGGCGGACATTGAGAAAGACACAGTAGATTTTGTGGATAATTTCGACGGCTCCCTGCAGGAGCCGGATGCCCTGCCTGCCCGTTTGCCCAACTTGCTGCTCAACGGCGCGTCCGGCATCGCTGTGGGCATGGCCACCAATATTCCTCCCCATAACCTCAATGAGCTGGCAGACGGCATTGGCTATTTAATTGATAACTATCATGAGATCGACCAGGTGACCATCGAGGACCTGCTGCAGTTCATTCCCGGACCGGACTTCCCCACCGGGGGAATCATCATCGGCGATGATGGTATTCGCCAGGCTTATGTCACCGGTCGGGGACGAATCGTCCTCCGGGGGCAGGCCCACATCGAAGAGATGCCCACCGACCCCAGTCGATTCCGGATCGTGATCACAGAAATTCCCTACCAGCTGAAAAAAACCACCCTGATCGAACGCATCGCCAGCCTGGTCCGGGAGGACAGGATCAAGGCCATCTCCGACTTAAGGGATGAATCCGATCGGGAAGGGATGAGCATCGTCATCGAACTCAAACGCAGCGCTCAACCCCGCAAAGTTCTTTTCCAGCTGTATAAATACTCTGCCCTGCAGACTACCTTCGGGGCTCAAATGCTGGCGCTGATCGACGAGGAGCCCCGCCTGCTCTCCCTGAAGCAAGCCCTTCAGCTGTATATTGAACACCGTCTCGATGTCATCCAGCGGCGGACACTCCATGACCTGAACAAAGCGGAAGCCCGGGCTCACATTCTGGACGGACTGCTGATCGCTCTGGCCAACCTCGATGATGTCATTGACACCATCCGGAACGCGGAGGATGCCAATATCGCAAAATCCATCCTCATGGAGCGCTATGATCTCACCGATGTCCAGGCCCAGGCGATTCTGGACATGCAGCTGAAGCGCCTGGCCGCGCTGGAGCGCCAGAAAATAGAAAGCGAACATGCCGAGCTGCTTGAAACCATCCAATACCTCCAGGGGCTGCTGGCCAGCCAGCCGCAGCAGCTGGAGATCATCAAGGAAGATCTTCAGGAGCTGGTCGAAAAATACGGGGATGAACGCCGCACGACTATCGCGCCCGATGCAGATGAAGAAATTGGGGAAGAGGACCTGGTTCCAGATCAGCCCATCCTGATCAGCATCACCGAACGCGGCTACATCAAGCGGGTCATGGCCCACACTTTCCGGGCGCAGAAACGGGGCGGCATCGGCGTCAAAGGCCACAGTATGCGGGATGAAGACGAGGTCATGGCCCTGATCCGAGCCAGAACTCTGGAAACTGTGCTGTTTTTCTCGGACCGAGGGAAAGTGTACTCGGCCAGAGCCTACCAGATCCCGGAGGCCAGCCGGACCAGCCGGGGACTATCCATTGTGAATGTGCTTAATATAGATCCCCAGGAAAAAATTACTGCCATCGTCCCCGTTAAGGATTTCAAAGATGCCCGCTACTGCACCATGGTCACAGAAAGCGGCATGATCAAACGGGTCGATCTCTCCGAATTTGAATCCGTTCGCCCCTCCGGATTGATCGCCATCAATCTCAAAGAGGAGGACAAGCTGGGATGGGTGCAGCTCACCAGCGGCAGCGATGAGATCATTATGGTGACGCGAAAAGGGTATGCCCTGCGCTTCCAGGAACAGGAAGTCCGTCCGATGAACAGGCCAGCCATGGGGGTGATCGGTATCCGCCTCCGGGAGGGAGACAGCGTGGTGGGGATGGACGTTGTCGAACCTGATGGGGACCTGCTGATTATCACCAGGCTGGGCTATGGCAAACGGACGGCCCTGATGGATTATCCCACCCGCAGCCGGGCAACCAAGGGGGTGCTCACCCTGGATCGAAAAGCCATTCCCACCATTGGCAAGATTGCTGCGGCCCGGGTGGTCCAGGCAGCCAGCGACCAGATTACCATCATCTCTGCTGAGGGTACCGTGATGCGCACCAACGCCAGCTCCATCTCCCGGTACAATCGGGTAGCCCGCGGTGTCTCCATCATGCAGATGCGCGAAGGAGATCAGGTGGCTTCCATGGCCCGATTTAACAGGGAAGAAGAAGCGGAAGAAGACCAAGCATAACCCTTACTTGTGGGGGCCGCCCAAACAAAAAAAACCACCCGCGGGTGGTTTTTTTATTTCTTGGGACCGGGAAATTAAATCGGCAGGGCGATCTTCCCGGCTACCAGCAGGCAGAAGGCGCTGAGAATGAGGCTGGAGAGGAAGAGCAGCAGCGCCAGGATAAAACGCTGCACCGGGGTCATTCCCAGGAATTCCGGCTGCGGCTCCGGTTCCCCCCAAACATCCTCTTCTGAGAAATCAAAATCGTCCTCAAATTGGTTTCGAATATCATCAATGCTCATGCCGGGACTCCCTGCAGGTGATGATTTTGTTTGTAGTGTAGCCTATTTTCACGATCTGTCAACCAGCCGAAGCTGGATCTCTCCGGTGCGGTAGCGCCGCTGTGCCTGTCCCCCTCCCCCCAGCAGCAGTTCTCCCCATGAGGACAGACCGAGAACCACTCCCCGGTCAACTTCTACCCCTTCCCGGGTGAGGAGGACCTCCTGCCCCCGGTAAGCCAGATGGTTTTCCCAGCGGCGGATGAATTCCTGGCCGGAAAAAGTATCCAGCAGCTCCAGCATCCGCTGCAGGATGCTGACCAGCAGTTCCAAACGATTGACCCCGGGACCAACTTCTACCGCCAGGCAGGTGGCTGGAAAGCGCAGGGCTGCCTTCTCGGGAATGCTTCCCGGGTGAACATTGACCCCGATACCCAGCACTCCATGCTTCATCACCCCATCCTGCCAGTGGATTTCCACCAGCACCCCGCTGATCTTTCTGCCGCGGATCAGAACGTCGTTGGGCCACTTGATGCGGGCAGGAAGACCATAGCCTTCCTGCAGCACCTCTGCCACAGCCAGCCCCCCCAACCCACTCAGCCTGCCGAGCAGAATATCCCGCCACTCCTGCCGGGGATAAATCACCAGACTGAAAGCCAGCCCCTGCCCCCGCCGGGTGATCCAGGATCTCCCGGCGCGTCCGCGGCCCTCTGTTTGCTGATCAGCGACAACCAGGGTGAGATCAGGCGCCCCGGAGGCAATCATTGCTTCGGCAAGCTGATTGGTCGATCCCACCTGACTGCATACATGGACATCCCCCAAGGGCAGCCGGGAAAGGACCTTCTGCCAGTACTCTGCATTCATATGATTATTGTAAACCACTTCGGGGGGTCACTGCCTCAGGGGCCCAACAGGCAGCAACCAGAAACGGGGCTGTCCTTCTGAACAGCCCCGGGGGGATTGGAAATCCAGCTGGAGTTAGACCTGGTTTTTTACCGGCATCCCGCCGTTCTTTGGATGCGGGACCGGGAAGATTTCATCCAGCTCATCGGAATCCACGGTCTCCTGATCGAGCAGCTTATCAGCCAGGGTATTCAGAATGTCCCTGTGATTGTGGAGAATCTCTTTGGCGCGCTGGTAGGAGTCGCTGACCAGATCACGGACCTCCTGGTCGATCTTCTCAGCTATGGATTCGGAGTAATCCCGCTGTTCGGAAAACTCCTTGCCCAGGAAGACCATCTCGTCTTTCTGGCCATAGACCATGGGCCCCAATTCAGAGCTCATCCCCAATCGGGTGACCATTTCCCGGGCCAATTTAGTGACCCGTTCCAGGTCATTGGAAGCACCAGAGGTGATATCGCTGAAGACCAGCTCTTCGGCCGCACGACCACCGAGCAGGCTGACCATATCGGCGAGGATTTTATTCCGTGAAACCAGGGTGCGGTCATTCTCGGGCAGGATCAAAGTGTATCCCCCTGCCTGACCGCGGGCAATAATGGAGACCTTATGCACGTGATCCGCCTCCGGCAGGGAACGCGCCGTGATGGCATGGCCGGCTTCGTGGTAAGCGATAATCTGTTTTTCCATATCGCTGATCAGCCGGCTCTTGCGCTCCGGTCCAGCGATCACCCGCTCGATGGATTCTTCAAAATCCTCCTGCTCAATAACTTTCTTACCGCCCCTGGCTGCCAGGATGGCTGCCTCATTAATCATGTTTTCCAGATCTGCGCCCACAAAACCGGGTGTGGCTTTGGCCAGCGTGCGCAGGTCCACATCAGGGGCCAGCGGTTTTCCACGGGCATGAACTTCCAGGATGGCTTCCCGGCCTCGAATATCCGGTCGATCCAGGATCACCCGGCGGTCGAACCGTCCCGGGCGCAGCAGCGCCGGATCAAGCACATCAGGCCGGTTGGTCGCAGCGATGATGATCACATTGGTATCGGTATCAAAGCCATCCATTTCCACCAGGATCTGGTTGAGCGTTTGCTCCCGTTCATCGTGACTGCCCCCCAGCCCGGCTCCGCGGTGGCGGCCCACCGCATCAATTTCATCCACAAAGACAATGCAGGGAGACTCACTTTTGGCTTTCTCAAATAAATCCCTGACCCGGCTGGCTCCCACACCCACAAACATCTCCACAAATTCCGATCCCGAGATGGAATAAAAGGGAACCCCGGCTTCCCCGGACACGGCTTTGGCCAGCAGGGTCTTTCCGGTGCCGGGAGCGCCCATCAGGAGCACACCTTTGGGAATTCTCGCTCCCAGCGATATAAATTTTTCCGGCTCCTTCAAGAACTCAACCACCTCAAAGAGTTCTTCCTTGGCCTCGGGTACCCCGGCAACGTCATCAAATGTGACCGTAGGATTGTCCCCGGTAAATTTTCGGGCCCGGGATTGACCAAAGTTCATCGCGGCGTTGCCACCACCTCGGGCCTGCCGGAAGACAAACCAGAACAGCCCGGCGATCATAATGAACGGCAGGATATACCCTAAGACGTTGATAATGCCAAACCAGGGGCTGGGAGGTTTGATGTCAACGAGCACATTCTCAGGACTCAGCTCCTGAGCGGAAACACCCAGCTCACGAAGCTGTTGAATGAAGGTTGCATCCGGCTCTTTCTGGGATTTCCCCTCCGATCCGTCCTGAAAGGTCAGCTGAAGTTCATTTTCATTGACTACAACCCGGGAGATTTCTCCGGTTTGAATCTGCTGGGCGACTTCACTAATGGTCAGATCTTCACTGGCAGTGGCCTGCTGGCGAAAACTGTAGAAAACCAGGACAATGATGCCGATAAAGAGCAGAATGTAGATGATTGATTGTCGATTGTTATTACCTGTTGGGTCCACAAAATCCTCCCAAGGGGACATAGCTCTGTGCCCTGACCCAAGTCAGCAGAAAGTAAGTGCTGTCAGACACACAAAGTGAGATTTTCTCCCCTCGCCGGGGAGCAAAGCACATTATACCAATCCGACAAAATATTGCCTATTGGACTGATTTAAATTAATAAGGTTCTAACAATGGTCATCTCAGCCATCCTCGCCCGGAATAAACGCTAGAGGTAATATTCTTGGATGAATTCACGTCTTAGCAGGGGGCAGACAATTAATTTATCGAGAGGTAGAAACACCCATGAATCTAAAGGGAATTCATCACATCACGGCGGTCAGCGGGAAGATTCAAGAAAATGTCAACTTCTATACCAATGTCCTGGGCATGAGGCTGGTCAAAAAATCCGTCAATCAGGATGACGTTTCTGCATATCACCTATTCTACGCTGACAAGAACGGGACCCCGGGGACCGATCTTACCTTTTTTGACTGGCCGCATATCGGCCGGAACATCCCCGGAGCGGACAGCATCAGCGGGACTGCTTTACGGGTTGGAAGCCGGGAGGCATTGGAATTCTGGGCCGAGCGCTTGTCAGAGCACGCCGTATCCCCCCTGCTATTTGCCCAACCAGCCGGTCGTGAGCTGCTGGCCTTCGAAGATCCTGAAGGACAGCAGCTCTTCCTGGTGAACGATCGGCATGCCCCCAGGGAGGGGACAATCTGGCCCAGATCGGATATTCCTGAAAGCTATGCCATCAAGGGACTGTACAGCACAGTGCTGACCACGCCCGCGGCGGATGAACTCATCCCTGTGCTGTCCGACATACTCAATTTTGAGGTAGCCACCCGGGGAGTTTGGATCGATGATCACACCCCCCTGATCGTCTTTCAAACCAGCAAGCAGGGCGGTCCAGGCACCGAAATCTGGCTGCTGAACCAGCCGGAGCTGAACAGCGGTCGACTGGGAGCCGGCGGCGTCCATCACACTGCCTTCCGGGTTGAAAACGGTGCTCAGCAGCGAGCATGGCAGGACCGGCTGCGCAGTCTGAGGCTGCATGTCACCAAAATCATCGACCGATTCTGGTTCCGCTCTATCTACTTTCGCGTTTCCAGCGGCATTCTCTTTGAAATCGCCACAGAAGGACCGGGTTTTGACATTGATGAGGATCCCGAGAAACTCGGCCAGAAACTGGTCCTCCCCCCTTTCCTGGAAAACCGCCGGGAGGAAATCGAAGCCAACTTGAAGCCAATCCAACCATCATGACCACCACCCACGTGCACAAGAACCAGCCGATTCTACACCAGGGACCTGCCCTGGATCAAACTTCCCGGGCTGTCATCCTGCTTCACGGCAGGGGCAGCAGCGCCCGGACAATGATTCCCCTGGCTGAAGAGCTTTCTACTGAAGGAGTGAGCTTTCTCATTCCCCAGGCAGCGAAAAGCCGCTGGTATCCTGAGACCGCTTTCGGCCCCCTGAAAGATAACGAGCCTGATTTCAGCTCCGCACTGCAGCGAATCAGCGAGATCATTCAGGAAGTGACCGCTGTGGGAATTTCCCGGGAGAGAATCTATCTGGGTGGTTTCTCCCAGGGGGCCTGCCTGGCGGCGGAATACACCGCCCGGAACGCTGCTCGCTATGGGGGGCTGTTTGTCCTCAGCGGCGCCTTGATCGGACCCCCGGACGCCCCCCGGGCATATCCCGGATCCTTGCAGGGCACCCCGGTGTTTATCGGCTGCAGCGATGTTGATCCCTGGATCCCCCAGGCCCTGGTGCAGCAGACCGGAGAAGTCCTTCAAGCGCTGGACGGCCGTGTTGATCTGAGAACGTACGGCGGTATGGGACACACCATCAACAGGGAGGAAATCCTCGCTGTCAGGAACATGCTGCAAGCAGAAATCAGGGAACAACAGCCCCCGGATGGGCGGCGCTGACCCAGGAGTACTGCCCCGACTTGCGGAAAACCATACCACTGAATCAGGGACCCCCTTGATAATGACCGCACAGCGGGGAAGGTCCCTGACACCGCCAAGGGATCCTAAAACAGGATCACCAGCCATGAATACAGCCTTGAAATCCCTGGGGAGGGATCACCTTGCTGCAGGGTGTTGCTCATTTCATGTTTCAAATAAAAACGCAGATCGAAATGGATCTGCGGGAATCCTCCTCCAGAGCCCGGCTGCGCCTCAGCCGATCGCCCGCTGGATGACTTCTATCAAACGCTGCAGCTTCTCCTCGGAAAAGACCCCCTGCTCCCGCCAGAGAATTTTCCCCTCCCGATCGACCAGAAAGAGCTGGATCTCCTGCTCAGTTTCGATGGCCAGAGCGGATTTAAAAACATCTTTATCCACATACAGTGTGATGGTGCGCTCCCGGGCCTTTCGATCAGGAATTCCCGCCCGCATGCCCTCGTTGATCAAAGTCCTCGACAAACGAGGGAGTTGATAGATCGTGGGCAGTTCATAATAGACAACCTCCGGGTAGGATCGCTCCAGCGCCTGAGCCCTCGGGATCCAGGTGTTGACATCCTGCTGCTGCCGGCGCTGAAAGGGCACCAGCAGCAGGTTGAGCTGGCCCCCAAAATCTCCCGGAAATTGATATTCTTCCCGCTGCAAATTGTAACCGGAAACCAGGGGGAAGGCGGCCTGCTGATCTCGGGTCTGGAGCTGGCTTTCCCCCACCAAGATGCTGCTCAGCCTCCAGATCACAAATCCCAGCAACCCAAGCCCTGCTGCGATACCCCACCACATGATAATTTTCCTTTTCATACAACGACCCGATGTATCATTCTATATTATCTAACTTTAAAGACACACTGCTACCCACTTTTCTTACCCGGCGCCGGTAGGACGTCCTGGAAGTCCAGGTGCGCCGTGAAGATCACAAAAAAGCTGGACTTGCTTAACAGAAAAACAGCGCCGTCAGAAAAGACGGCGCTGGGTTCTTCGGCCTGACAGCCGGCCTTCAGCCATTCAAGGGAAGTTTTTCCCCAGGATACCCTTCCTCAAGCTGGAACCTGATCAGACGGTAAATCAGGATCAGCGTTTCCACCCCGGTGATGATCAAGACGACCAGGAAAGCTAACTGGAAAGCGGCCATCCCCAGCACTTCCCAGCCCTGCTCCACCATCTGGGGAATCTGCTCAATCACCATCAGGAACCCCCCCATATCCCGCTGGGATAGCCACTGAGTATGACCCTGGTAAAGCAGACCCAGGACGGCAATGCTGAACAGGTTAACAGCGATTTTTGCTATCCGTGTTCCCAGCTGCCAGCGTCCCTTCCAGAGCAGATAGACATCCAAGGCAGCGCTAACCAACAGAGAGGCAATGATCCACCCCAGATAACGCTGAATGACCGGATTGGTGTAGAATGTCCCTCCGACGCTATCTATAAAACCGATCCACTGCGGGAAGAAAGCAACGAAAACAAGGATGAGGATGCTGAATACCAGGCCGGCAATCAGATCACCGCGTTTGACTTCCTCCCCTTTCTCCAGCTGGGGAAGTGTCCCGGGATCCCAGGGCTGATCATCCAGCTCGGGTTGGACATCAAAACGCTGCAGCACCAAAAAGACCAGCACCACGTAGCCGAAAGTGATTGGCACTGTATTGATCAAACCGGCCAGCACCTCCAGAGGCTGAAAAGGATCTCCCGCCAAAAATACCGCCACACTCCAGGCCAGCAGCTGACCGCCGAGCGCGGCCGCTACCGCAATCATCACCACCAGCCGGAAAAGCGGATAATATGCCGGACCGATCAGATACTGTCCTTCTGGATGATAGCGGGCGGCCACTTCTTTTGGGGGTCCAAATTCTTTCAGCACCTGGCTGATCTCCTCCTCAGAAGGCTCCCCCCCAACCCTGTCTTCCAGGGTATCGACAAGGGAGGAACGCAGTTCCACGAGGATATCCTGGCGTTTCTTTCGCGGCAGATGCCGTCCTACTTCCTGCAAATAACGATCAATTAAGTTCATCATTACCTCCTTCTGGAGCTAGAGCTCCAGCAGCTGATTCATTACCTCGGTCAGACTGTACCACTCATCCCGGAGAGCCGACAGCATCTCCTTCCCCTGACTGCTGAGCTGATAGTAGCGGCGGGGTCGGGAGCCTTCCACATTCCACTCGCTGGTCAGCAGGCCCTGTTCTTCCAGCCTGCGCAGCAGAGGATAAAGCGTGCCCTGTTCGATCTCCAGGCCTTTTTCATCCAGGCGGCTGATCAGATCGTAGCCGTAGCGCTCTTCCTCCAACCGGCTGAGCACTGCCAGCACCAGCACACCGCGGCGGAGCTCCTGGGTGAGCTTGTCATAGACTTCGGAAAATTGGGTTGTTGTATTCATGTTTCGCATTATACATTGTTATACACAGTATTGTCAAGGGGTAATATTATGAATATTTGGATGTTCTTTATCTTGAGCCATCAAAAAAACGCCCCGGGGGGCGTTTTGAAGAAAAACAAGGGGGGCAACAGCTGGAGATCAGCACTCCCGGTAGACAATCAAGGTGACGCCGAGCTCCTCCTCCAGCTTCTTAACGTCGGCCAGCTGATCCTGCTCGAGGTCGGCCAGCTCCAATCCGGGCTCCAAAGCAATAGCGCAGACATTCAGGGACTTTTCCAATTCCTGGATCTTCCCGGTCTGATCGTCATCCAGATTCGCAATCTTATAGGCAGCCATCATATCTCCTTTCAAGGCAGTGGTCCTCTTTCCATCCATTATATCAAGCGGAATTCTCCGCTGTTCAGCCGGGATAAAATCCCCTTTCCTGGATCCGATAGTTTGGTCAATCCCCCCAGACAGCAGGTACGGCCAGTTCCAGGCTGTTGCCAGCAGGATCCCGAAAGTAGAGCGAGCGGGCTCCGCTGTCCCATTCCAATTCCGCTTCCCTGTCTACCCTGTACTCCTGGAACCGATTCCGCCAAGCAGCCAGCTGTTCTTCATCCACTGCAAAAGCCAGGTGGCCGGGTCCTGCCGCGCCGTGGCTGGGGACATCACGGTCCGGCAGAATCGACATAGCGGGATCAAAAATCAGCAGCATGTCTTCCCCGCAGCGGAAAGCCAGCATCCCCGGCGTTTGTTCGACCAGGTCCAGGCCGAGCACTTCCCCATAAAAGGCGGCTGCCGCCGCCAGATCAGCAGCATAGAGCACGCTTTCATAGATGCCATCCAGCTTCATCAAATTTCCTCCTTCCCGAAGCGGCTTCCTCCAGAGAGTCGGCTTTGCGAATGATTCAGCTGCTGCCCTCCTTTACCGGCAGCACCAGCCGTGACCAGCCGGTTTCCCGGCCAGCTCTTCAAAGATTTCGCAGCCGTTATGCAGTTAAAACGCCAGCCCCTGTAAATCGTTCCTCTCCAGATGACTGGCGGGAATCCCTCGAGAGCAAGCTGCCCTTTTGATCTCCTCAAGCAGCCGACTGCTTGTGCCCTGCCCTTGGGGTAGTTCTGCAGCCCAGCGGTCCTTAATGTGCAGCCAATCCCGGACCAGCTCACCGAGAATGCCGCCGATCAAGGAACCATCCCGGGCCTTCACCCTGACCTGCAAGACATGGTACCGTGTGTTGATCTCCTTCCCGGTTGTTCGAGATTAAACCGGGGCAGGTTATCTCCCACCGCGGATACCCGCGCAGGACTGGGATCCAGCAGAGTGCGGTCCGTCCCAACCATGCCCGTCGAGTATGGTCCCCCTGGATCAGCGAATCGATTCCGCAATTAACCGGGTTTGCTCGACAGCAAAAGGGGTGACCTCATGTCCGGCACCTGAGATGGTTTGAAATCGGACATTATATCCCCGGTCGATCAGCGGATAGACAGAAGACGGGAGCACAAAATCCTGAAGGCCATCCAAAGACCCCCAGGTGAAGAAATACGGCAAATCGAACTGGGAGGGCTCAATTGGATCCAGGCTGGGCGCACCGGCAGTGACCACCCCGGCAACCAGCTCGGGATGGTAAACGGAAAACCGGTATGCGAACGTCCCGCCCTGGGAAAACCCCAGCAGCACCACACCCCTGTCATTTACCGAGACCCGGGTGCTGATATCAGCTACAATCTCGCGCATATCCTCAATCGGACCCGGGCCCGGATTGGGGGAATATCTCCCAAAAGATGGAGCCGCATAGACCATACCGCTGCTGGTAAACTCCCCGGCAATGGTCAGCATATCACGGCCATCACCGCCGTAGCCGTGCAGGCCCACCACCACCGGCCAACCGTCCTCTGGAGCCTCTCCCCGAGGAGTGAGCAGATAGAACACAGTCCCCCCGGCGCTGTGGCGGTGCCGTCCGGCCAGGGCCCTGGTCAGCCAGGCCTGCCAATGATCCAGAGATCCGCTGCGGACGAAATAAAAACTGGCCCCGGCCAGAACCAGCACAAAAAAAATCAACAGGAATACGGAGACAGGTCGGACCCTGGTTTTCATTTTCTGGTCCTTCTTCCCTTGCAACCGTTCAACAAGCTCTTGATTCCGACCTGGTTCCAGCAGCTGACGGAGGGCATCCTCAGGAGGAAATCCGGTCAGCTCGGCAGCCAGATTGCGGGGCAGCTGTTCCTCCTTGAGGGCAGGGTTGAGATTCAGCGCTTTGCTTAATTCCCGGAGCGCCTGGGGGTTATTTGCCTGCATTTGCAGTGACAGGGCACGCTGCACTTTCCGGTCAGCCGCGTCTCTCTCCCGGCGGGATACTGCAGGCTGCCATGGTGAGTCCCCTTGCTGAGCCTGGTCCGCTGCTTGTGGATTTTGCTGGGGAGAAATGGAGAGCCCGGCCTGCCCGGCGGACCGGTCACCCTGCTGGAGCGCATCCCACAAATAGCGAGCGCCCCGACGGGCGTACTCCCGGAGCTGAGGGTCCGGATCATTCTCCAGAGCATATTTCAAATATTTCAGCGCCTGCTGATCTCCGCTCCTGGCCAGGGAGCGAACTGCCTGCCGGCGAATGGCTGGCTCTGGACTGCGAAGTTTCTCAAGCCACTGTTGATCCATGATCGCCTTCCTCCAGAATCCGTCTTCTCAACCCTGTTCCCATTTCCCAGGGGGGAAATGATTGCATCCCTCTATGTTCGGTTCCAGACCGCCGGAGGGCTGATCTCCCCAAGGGGATCTCTCCCTTCCTGACCGCTTACCCACACAGGACGCTGCCGGTCAGCACGCATCCCTCTGCACTGACAACTGCAGGTCAGAAAGAATGTTTCCTCTCCCCTCAGCAGAGAGGCGTAAAAATCCCACCGGGAAACTGACCAATCCCTGGTTGTTCCTGCTGCAAAATACCTGGCCTTTCAGCCCTGCACAGGCAATCTATTGTTCAGCGGACCGGCTGATGCTTCGATCCGGTACAGCGGGGCGCGCTGCGCTCTCCCCCATCAGAACCTGCCCGGAGATCGTCCACTGAGAAGCTGATAGCTCTGAAAAGCCAGCAGGCCAAAAAGCATGGTCAGATAGAGACTGTTGAAAAGCAGCAGACCGGCCAGAGCCAGGACCGCGCCGGCGATCGTCGACACCCAGAGAGATTTTTCCACCCCCTGCCAGGGGTCGAATTTAAGCAGCAGCTCCCGGGTGATATTTCCCCCGTCCAGCGGATAGACTGGAACCAGATTAAGCAGTCCCCAGAAGATGTTTACCCACAGCAGGGTGGTGATGGTGAAATTGACCAGGCTCCCCGCCCCGGGGAAGAAGGCTGTTGGCAGAGGAAGGAACCCCAAAAAACGCAGGAACAGCACCTCCCCACCCGCTGCCGCGACTATTCCGAGCAAGCCAGCAGCCAGTATAAACCCGGTCAACGGTCCGGCAAAGGTTATCCAGATGCGCTGATCGCCATCCGGAGCCACGCTGGCCCGTCCCCGGCCCCAGCTGATGGATTCCGGCACGGTCAGCCCTCCCGCCACGTGCAGGATGATCCGGGACGGCTGGCCGATCATTCTCATCGCCAGCGCGTGTCCAAACTCATGAGCAAGAATGGAGATGAAAACAATCCCTACCCAGATCAGCAAGCGGAGCAGCCCCTGGGTAGACGAGCCGAAGAGCACCGCCATTAACCAGAAAAGAGGATGTACCCGTACGGGGATCCCTGCCAGGGAGAAATTGAGATCAAACCGGGTCGCCGGGGGCGCTTGAAAAACCTGCATATCCCTTATCCTTGATGAAAACTCGCTCCAGAATTCCCTTTCTGTATTGTATCTGAGATCAAAGAATCCTGCAGATAAACCCCGGATGAGCTTCCGCCTAGGTTCAATCCACTTTCTGCCGGTCTTTCCGACCGGAGATCTGCCAGCCTGCAGCGGGAACAGCGGTCATAAAAATCGCTGCAGATAGATGGAAACAACCCGGTTTCAATTCCGCCCAGCGGTGAGCCTCTCCAGGGTGAGCAGACAGTCAGGATGAAAGGCTTTTCGACAAGAAAGCCGATCAGTGAATGGCAGCATCCACTGGCGATAAATTTACGGTTGACCGAAACGCTGATAGTGAACGATCTCCTCAAACGGTTTGCGGTCTTTCTCCCCCTGCACTTCGTCCCGGTCGGTGTAGCCAAAAGGCACCAGCGCCAGCAAATCCAGGGAATCGGGAATCCCCAAAAAATCAGCCGCTTCCTCCAGGCCAAAGAACCCCACCCAGTTGGAGGAAACCCCCTCAGACCAGGCGGTGAGGATCATGGACTGAATGGCCCGGCTGGCATCCGAAACCGCATACCGGGTATCCTCAATGGCCACGGCCACCGCCATCCCGGCTTCGGCAATATAGGGTCCGGTAGATGCCAGGGCTCCCAACTTTTCAAGATCTTCCCGCTGATCAACAACGATAAAATGCCAGGGTTGGCGGTTCATGCTGCTGCCGGTCAGGCGGGCTGCCTGGAGGATCTTCCTGACTACATTTTCCGGAATCGGATCCTGCCTATAGCTTCGAGTGGCTAAAACAGTGCGAACAGCTTCAAAGACTTCCATGATCTACCTCCCGTACAGCCTGGTTCTCCTCTATTTTCAAACACATCCCCATTGCGGGGCCTTACTCCCGGACGTGATTCTCTCCCCGGATGACCCATTTATAGGTGGTCAGCTCCCGCAGGGCCATCGGACCCCGAGCATGCAGCCGCTGGGTGGAGATAGCCACTTCTGCGCCGAGGCCGAGCTGGGAGCCGTCGGTAAACCGCGTGCTGGCATTGACATACACACAGGCCGAATCCACCTGGCGAACAAAGGTTTCCGCCTGCTGGTCACTGCGGGTGAGGATCCCATCGGAGTGACCGGTGCTGTGGGCCGTGATATGCTCCACGGCCTCTTCCAAATCCTGCACCACCCGCAGGCTGAGCACTAGGGAGAGCCATTCGGTGTCAAAATCTCCCGGTTCTGCCGGTTTGACCACAGATTCTGGAACCTCTCTGAGGATCAAACCCGCCTGCTTGGCTGCCCGGAAAACCACCCCGTCCCCGGAAAGACGCTCCACCACGCGGGGCAGGAACTCACCGGCTACCTGCTGGTGAACCAGCAGGGTATCCAGGGCATTGCATACCGAGGGGCGCTGCACTTTGGCATTGTGAATGACTTCCAGCGCTGCCGCCAGGTCGGCACTCTGATCAATGTAGAGATGGCAGATGCCGATCCCCCCGGTGATGACCGGGATGGTGCTGTTCTCCCGGCAGTACTGATGCAAGCCGGCCCCTCCCCGTGGGATGAGCATGTCCACCCATTGGTGCATCTTGAGCAGCTCCCCGACCAGCTTCCGATCCGCAGAATCAATCAGCTGCACCGCGCCCGCCGGCAGCTGATGATCCCGGAGAGCATCCTGGATGATCTCCACCAGGATGCGGTTGGAATGCAGGGTTTCGCTCCCGCCGCGCAGGATGACTGCGTTCCCGGTTTTCAATGCCAGACCGGCGATATCAACGGTCACGTTGGGGCGCGCCTCATAAATGACTGCGATCACCCCCAGGGGCACACGAATTTTTTCAACCTGCAGACCGCTGGAAGCGGTGTAGGATTCAAAGATCTCACCCACCGGGTCATCCAGCTCGACAACACGCCGGAGGTCCTCAATAATTCCGGCCAGGCGGTCTTGATTGAGAATCAAGCGGTCCACCAGGTGAGGGGCCATCCCCTGTGCTCGGGCGGCCCTGACATCTTCCTGATTGGCGGCGAGGATTTCCTCCCTCCGGGACGCCAGCTGAACGGCAATCGATTGCAAAAGACGATTTTTCTCCTCAGCAGCGGTCAGTGCCAGCTGGCGAGCTGCTGCTTTGGCCTGTCGGGCTAAGTCCATTAACATTCACTACCTCCTGCCTGCAGAGCTTTAGACAATCACCATATTGTCGTGATGCACCAGTTCATTTCCATAGGTAAAGCCAAGAATCTCTTCGATCTCCGCAGACTGATGCCCGCTGAGACGACGCATGCTGTCGGCGTCATAATTGGCCAATCCCCGCGCGATTTCCGCCCCCTCTGGATCAAGAATGAGTATGGTTTCACCCCGCTGAAACTCCCCATCCACCTGCACCACGCCAACCGGGAGCAAACTGCTGCGCCCTTCCCGGAGAGCCCGGGCAGCTCCCGGGTCAACGGTGATCTTCCCATCCGATTGCGGTCCGGCGAGGATGAAGCGTTTTCGGCTTTCCAGATTGCTGACCAGCGGCTGGAACCGGGTGCCCAGCTCCTCCCCGTCTGCTACCCGGAGGATGACGTCGGGCAGGGAACCCTGCGTTATCACCACCTGCGACCCCGAGCGCCGGGCCAGGTCCGCCGCCTGGATTTTGGTATACATCCCCCCGGTGCCAAGGGTATTTCCATGGCGACCGGCGGCCCGCCAGAGCGAATCCGGGATCTGCTCCCCGCTGACCTCAGGGATCAGCTGGGCACCCTGATCCTTATCCGGATCGGCAGTAAATACCCCGGGTTTATCAGTCAGCATGATCAACAGGTCCGCCTCGATCAGGTTGCTGACCATGGCGGAGAGGTTGTCGTTATCTCCAACGCGGATTTCCTCCGTCGCCACGGTGTCATTTTCATTGACCACCGGAATGACCTCCTGACTGAGCAGCGCTTCCAGCGTGTTGCGGGCGTTCAGGTAGCGGCGGCGGTCAGCCAGGTCCAGGCGGGTAAGCAGCACCTGAGCGACGTTGACATCATAAATGGCAAACAGGTTGGTGTAAATGGTCATCAGCCTCGGCTGGCCGACGGCCGCCAGCATTTGTTTGGAGGGGATGAACTTGGGCAGGGCCGGAAACCCCAAGCGTTCTCTGCCGGCAGCCATCGCCCCGGAGGTCACCAGCACCACCTGGTGCCCCTGCTGATGCATGACAGCCATCTGGCGGATGAGGTCCAGGATCTGGGGTCGGGAAAGCTGATCCGTTCCTGCAGTCAGTGTGGAAGAACCAATTTTAATGACAATTCTGGTCATGAATGCGTCCCGCCTCAATGGGGATCAGGGTTAATGTCAAATCATACTATAAAGAACGGACCTCTGACAACCAGAGCAGACTGTTCTTCCGGGAAAGCCTCCCCCACAGCAAGCTGCCATTCCGCCCGCTGGTATCCTCCCCATGCTGTGGAGAGACCCTCTCTTGACAAATATAATGAACTTTGTATACTTATTAAACATTATTTACTCAGATAGCTGATGACAGAACTCACCCCGCAGCAGCGCCGCAAGGCGCAGACCCACCAGCAAATCATTGAGGAAGCGCTGCAGTTAATCGTTGCTCACGGCCTGCGCGGTCTCTCCATTCGGGAGCTGGCTGATGCCCTGGACTATACCCCCGGTGCCCTGTACCGCTACTTTGATAGCAAGGATGATCTCATCGATGCGGTTCGAGCGGCATGTTTTCAGCGTTTGAATGCCGCCATTGCCGCAGAAATTGAAGACGCTGAGAGCGCCGCGGAGATGCTGCTCCAGGGGGGATTGGCCTATATAGAATACGCTGCTCTTCATCCGGTGGAATACCAGCTGATGTTTCATCTTGAGCCCTCTCCCGCTGCTCACCCTGATCAGCGGGAGCAGTCCCTGCAGATGCTGCTGCACATCGTACGACTGGGGATCGCCCAGGGAGAGATCACACCGACAGAGGGATATCATGCCGAAGCCATCACCTACCACTGCTGGATCACGGTCCACGGCATCGCCTCCCTGCAGTCCTCCGTTCTGGAGGATGAAAAAGAAAAAGTAAAAAAAATCAGCCGGATGATACTGGAAAAAGTCATCGCCGGGTTTACCCGTTGAAACCTGATCAAGGAGAAAGAACATGCTGCCTGCATGGATCGACCGCCAGGAATATCCCTTTTCACCCCGGAAGTTCACCCTCCCTGCAGGTGAGATGAGTTATCTGGATGAAGGACAGGGAGAACCGCTGCTGATGATCCACGGCAACCCCTCCTGGTCCTTCGAATTTCGTCATCTGATCAAATCCCTCTCCCCCCACTGCCGCTGTCTGGCCCCGGACCACATCGGCTTTGGCTTATCTGATAAACCGCGGCACTGGGAGTACCTCCCCCAACAGCATGCGGATAATCTGGAAGTCTGGCTGGAAGCTCTTGATCTGGAGGAGATCACCATGATCTTTGGTGACTGGGGCGGACCCCTGGGCCTTTCTTACGCCATCCGCCATCCCGACCGGGTGAAGCAAATCGTCATCACCAACACCTGGATGTGGTCGGTCCGGGATGATTGGTACTACCAGGCTTTCAGCAGATTTATCGGCGGCGCGGTCGGCCGCTGGCTGATCCGGCGGTACAACTTCTTTGCCAGCACGATTCTCAAAGCTACTTTTGGAGACCGGCAGAAACTCACCCCGGAAATCCATCAGCACTACCTGAAACCTTTCTCCAACCCGCAGGAGCGAACAGGGACCCATGTCTTCCCCCGGCAGATTATCGGCTCCTCGGAGTGGCTGCAGTCGCTCTGGGAGCAGCGGGATGCCCTTTCCGGCAAAGTAAAGTTGATTGTCTGGGGGATGAAGGATATTGCTTTCCGGGAAAAAGAACTCAACCGCTGGTGCAAAGCCTTCCCCGCTGCCAAAGTGGTCCGCTTCCCTTCAGCCGGACATTTTCTGGCCGAGGAGCTTCCCCGGCAGCTGACCGCGGAGCTGAAAGACCTGCTGGGGATCTGAGGAATCCCAGCGGCCGATCAAACTCGCGTTCGATTTTCCCGGCTGGCTTCTTTCAGCGGTGCTGGTTGGAGACGATGCTGATCATCCCCGCCGGCAGCTGGTTCCCTCAGCGGAGAAGAGGCTTCCCAACGAACTGGCTGCCGAGGAGCCGCCTCTTCGGTTTGTTTCAAGCAACTGTAGAGATGCTGGGCTGCTCCGGGGCACATCCCCGAACCTCAAGCTCGGGGTCATTTTTGTTCTCCCGCTGCAGCACCGGCAGCGCCCGGCGGTCTCTGGTTTTGCCAGCGCCTGGAGAGCTTTTGTGCATTCCTCGAGATTGGCACTATCAGCGGGGTTAACCATTCCCGTTCCATCCTCACGCCTCCTGACGAATCCCCATGATTCACCCTGCATGTTTTCATTGTACAGACGAAAGCGACCTGTTCTGTGGGAAATTCGAGGGTTAAACACAAAAGCCGCCCCGCTGGGGCGGCTTCCGATGTAGTAGCGGGGCCAGGATTCGAACCTGGGACCTCCGGGTTATGAGCCCGACGAGCTGCCACTGCTCTACCCCGCGTCAATTGCAGGTTGAAATTATAGCATGCCGGCCATTCTCAGTCAAGGTTTGGCGCTGAAGTGTTATTTAAACTTGAAAACTGGACAGTTTAAACCTGAAAAGTGGACAGTTTA
>CAZRUS010000007.1:0-152606 GCA_964603385.1 uncultured Anaerolineales bacterium
GCTCCAGAAGCCGCTCTCCCCGGCGGCTGACCCCATGCTGCCCTGGATGGGGATGTTGGGGACGCTGTCCATGCTGGCGGTGCTGGTGGGGCGGGAAGGAAGCAGCAGAGTTTTGACGGATCCCTACCGGAAGCTCCGGCGGATGCTCTCCAACCCTCGCCGAAAGGGATTGGGGGGGGAAATCCCTACAGGGAAAGGAGGGGAGGGAAAGACCATCCCGGTGCCCAAATACGAATCCAGCACCATCCGTAAGGGCTGGAAGACGGTGGAGAAGCAGGTTCCGGTCTATGAGACCCGCAAGATCAAGGTTGGAACCCGGGAGGTCTCCCGGGTGGTGCCCAGATATGAACGCGTGAGAGTACAGGTGGGGACCCGGCCGGTCAGTAAGAGGGTGCCCAAATATGTCTGGAAGAAGGTAAAGACAGGGACCAGGATGGTGACCGAAAAGATCCGGGTGAAGCGCTGGCGGAAAAAGGTCAGCTGGAAGTGGAAGCGGGTCAACAAGCGGATCCCGGTATACCGGGATTATGGTCCCTTCCGCAGGCGGGTGGGTACAAAGACCGTCACCCGCTGGAAGAAGGTCAAGCAAGTCAGGCGGGTTCCGCTCTGGACTACCAGAAAAGTGACCCGCGAGGTGCCGGTGTATCAGGATGTCCGGGTGCAGCAGGGGTACAGGACGATCACGGAGGAAGTCCCGGTTTACGGCTGGCAGCAGAAGCAGGTCGGCTGGAGGACGGTGACCGAGCAGGTGCCGGTATATGAGGACAGGGAAATTCGGGTGGGCACGAAAACGGTCACAGAGCGGGTGCCCAACTACGAGACTGTGCAGGTGCCGGCGGGCTGGATGGAAATCCCGGTGTATGATCCGCCACCCCCGGAGCCAACACCGGATAACCTAAACGACATGGTTAAGATGGAGGGGAAGGTAAGTAAGGTGATGGCACCTGAGGGACCTCCCCCGGGGGATGATGGGATGCGAAATGTTGATGGCAGCAATGATCCGGATCCCAAGCTGAACTATTACAAAGAAAAGGACCTCTTTCGAAAGCATCAAGACATTTATCTGAACGAGCAGCAAAATTCGGCCCCAGTATTAGATGACGTGCCTAATTTTTGGAAGAACCCACTTGGCTGGGCACAGATAAAATTAATTAATGCTGGACGGGTAAACCAAAAAGTTAAAGATTCAATTCTAAGCGTTAGTGATGGTTGGCATGGTTATCATACCCAAGTAAACCAAAATATTAATGAGGGATTCTCTACTTTTACAGGTAGGGTCAGTAATGCTGGGATATTGATAAAGGAGAAATTGCTAAATCCTGCTTGGACAGGAATCGTTTCTACTGCTGATGCATACTACAAATATATACAAAACCCGTATATTGATAATGTTTTGAATGAGGAATGGTGGCAGAAAAACGTTGGATAACGCAAGCTTTTTTCTGTAAATTCGATCAAATGCATCCTGTGCTCAATTAGTCTGCACCTTCAAAAACTAAATATTTTCTTCCGGTCTGCCACTCCTCGCTTTTCTCCATCAGGAAAGCCGAGATCAAGCGTAAGCAGGATGCCTCGTTGGGAAAGATGGTCACCACGCGAGTTCGGCGTTTGATTTCCCGGTTGAGCCGCTCCAGCATATTGGTGGTTCGGATCCTCCGTTGATGCCTCGCTGGAAATGAGAAAATGGTCATTCCTTCCGGGACGTTGTGTTCCATCCAGTGAGATAACCTGGGAGCGGCTTTCTCATACTTCTGGATGGTGTCAGCCAGGTACATATCTGCCATAGAACGATTCGGGGCATTGAAAATCCGACGTAGATCTTCGGCCACCTCCGCTTTCATGGAGATCCTGGGAACATAGGCTTGCGCATTTTGCTGCAAATGGAACTGGCAGCGCTGCCAAGGGATCCCGCCGAAGACAGCCTTGCGGGCTGCTTTCAGCCCCAGGTGATCGTCGCTGATGATCAGCTCCACACCACGCAGCCCTCTCTCAACCAGAGACTGCATAAAGGATCTCCAGTGCACCTCATGCTCGCCCAGAGAGACAGAGACGCCCAAAATGGCCCTTCTGCCGTCCGCTCCCACCCCTGAGGCCAAGAGCACTGCTGCATCCTGGATGTGCCCGTTTTGGCGGACTTTCTCATAGCGGGCATCGAGGTACAGGTACCGGAAGATTCCCAGGGAACGATTGCGCCAGGCCTCCAGGGTCTCATCCAGCTTGGCAGTCGCCTTGCTGACCTGTGTTGATGAGACGGAGGATCCGCAGAGCTTCTCAATGATCGTCTTGACCTTCCGGGTGGAGACTCCCTGAACATACATCTCGGCCAATGTCATGGTCAAAGCCCGCTCACTGCGTAGCCCCTTTTCCAGGGCGCCGGGATAAAAAGATCCATCCCTGACCTGGGGCACATCAAAGGCAAGGTCGCCGATCCGGGTCTTGACCGTTTTGGGCTTGTAGCCGTTGGCATACCCTTTTCGCTGGTCGGACCGCTCGTAGAGATCCGCTTTGAGATGTTTGGATCGCTCTGCTTTCATCGCAGTGTTGATCAAAACCTCAATCAGCTCCGGCAAAAAGTCCAGACCTTCAGACGTGATCTGTTCTAATAATTCAGTTGGTAAGGTAAAATCTTTATGGTAGGTCATGGTGTTCTCCTTTATTGAGTTGAGACCTTTCTAAAGGATACACCTGACCTACTTTTTTATCAGAATTTACAGAAAGAACTTTACACTAATAAACGTTGAGAACGTCAGCGATCATCTGCCTCCAGGGTTAAGTGTATCCACAAGTGGAAAATGGGATATAAACTTGTTTCCTCAGGAAGGTATCGTTACCCATACCTACATTCCCCCAAACATTTTAAAGCTTTTTTATATATCCCAGGATTACAAAATTGCACCCAAAGTTAAAGTCACTGCTAATCCCGGAGGTATTCTAAATATTGATGTCACATCACTCACAGAAACATTACGGCTAAATAAAAATATTAGCCTTTTCAGCTCCCTGAAAAAGGGAGGGATCGCGATTGGTCTTGGCGTTAAAAAGCCTGAAGATATGTATGGATATGATTATGTTGAAGATAAACACTCTCTGACAACCTCTTGGAAGGGTCTAATATATACTTATCAAAAGGATGGGGTGAATGTTATCGACAGGAAGTCAAATAATGACTTTGAATACAAACTGATTGATACCCTCCAGTGTGATACAAAAACTATTAGATCAGAAGGAATACTAATTACTGCTGGAGCGGCCCTTGGTATAAGTGAGTTAGCAGCTGGTGCTGTGGCTCTAGGTGAGGCGGTCCCGGTAATTGGTGGATTACTTCAGGGTGCTCTCACCGGGACACATTAATTCATGCCATGGATAATAAGATAATTACATTTATCTTATCGGCCGCAGGATTATTATTCATTCTATCTTCTTGCATCGGAATTGGCTGCGAGAAGGATTATTCAGCCCATCAGGTAAGTCAACCGCAAGGATTGGCAAGAAAATTATCACAAACTGAAATTTTCCTGACAAAAAATGAGAATGATAAAACGAGTGTTCATATAACGAGCCTTGACCGAGAAGTTTCCAGTACGATAACACTGTGTCATGAAGGGGATGGAGCTGAACTGTCTCCAGATGGCAAATTCCTGGTGTTTGAATATGGTGAGATGGTTGAAGGAGAAGACAGGAGCGGGTTCTGGATTAGGGATTTATCAACGGGTGAAGAGAGAAAGGTTTTTGTGTGGCCCGAGGAATCCAGGAAAACTTTTATATCCAGCCCAAGTTTTTCTCCTGATAGTGAACACATTGTATTTTCCATATCATGGCTCGACCGAGAAATGGTGGGCTTGGGTACGGTGCAGCTAGATGGAAGCAATTTGCAGGTCTTGGATGCCGATGGATCACTCAATCGAGCGCCAATATACTCCCCAGATGGCAAAAGTATCCTCGTTATTTGCGGTGGAAGGGATAAAGATTCTGGGCAACCTGGTTTCCAACTATGCATAATGAACAGTGATGGCTCAAAACGAAAAATAATTACCGAAGATGGTGACAGTCATGGATCCTATCATTTTACTCCGGACAGCAAAGAAATTATTTATACAGAGTCAGAATTTGGGGGGATTCTTGGGATCATAAACCGTCCTTATTACCGAATTAATGCCATGGATAAAGATGGAAGTAACAAAATGACTATTTTGGATTGGAATAAACCTTTGGGTATTTTAGAAATTAGTAAAGATGGAGGGGAAATCATTTTTTTTGAACATGATGGTTACCCAACCCGGATATTTATTATCAACCGGGACGGCAGCAAACTGAGACACTTAGCCTATTTTGATCAATTTCTTGATGAATGGTTTCCGGAAAATGAGTAAAAGATTTCAACTATCGAATAAACTTACCTGATCTATTGCTTTTTCTTTGATTTTCACTGGTACCTAATCTGCTAGTCTTACCGCCAAGATGATTAGGTAACATCTTTTCTGTAAAAGTGGTCAGGTGCCCCATATTAATTTCTGTAATGCATTTTAAACAAAATGATAAAAAAAAGTTCTACCCATCTCCCAGGTCTCGCTGATTTTCATCAGCACTGCACTCACTACCATCAAACAGAATGTCTCGCTTGAAAAATTCTGGCTACCCTGTTAGGACACCGGATTTCCTGGAAATTCCGACCCCGGGTGATGACGGGGTGGATCCAGCTCCGATTTGCTACTCGAAAACCGCATTTTTTTGCTGGTTCAGATTAGCTGTCGAGGCGGGTAGGTTGGACTGAATTTTCTGAAGAAAGCCTATCTTACACAAGCCTGACACCACCAGAGCACAAGCTGGTTGTGTGTTAAATACTGTGGAAATCTGCGTATTTCCCATGAGATTAACTCCCTGCTCAACAAATCAATCATGGATTGTCCTCCGGAATATTTGGCTGTAGGCGCTGGTCCGGCAATTCATTTTCCTTCAAAGGTCCCGTCTTCAGAGGAAATCATGACATTACAAAATCAAATACTTGTTGAATTGCTCTGGAAGGAGAAAAGTCAATTGTTCAACCTGAGGAAACCCTCCTGGGTTCTTCGTTCCCTGGGGGTAATTCTTACATTCAGTTTGCTAGTCCTTCTGTTTCCTCAGATGAATAAAGTACTATTTTCAATCTTGATCATCGATATGGTGATCTATTCCGGTTATTCAGTATTCACATATTTTGTTATAAAAAAATGGCCAAATGAAAAAAAATTTGGAAAAGAGTATTCTATAGTGGTATTAATGGCTTTTGATGGGTTAGGTTTGTTTTCGGTTTCTTTACTGTCCCTGATTTTTTCCAACCAGGCTTTATATTGGGTTGCCCCCGAATTCGTTCCAATCGGATGGATACTTTCTATCATCATAAGTCTATTTTCTCTGGTATATATTTATTTCAGAAGACATCAATTGTTGGGCTATTTGTTGGAAGCAGATAAAAAATCATTTCCGGCGGAAACGAAAATTACTCTATCTATTCCAGGCATTTTTATTGGATTAGCAATCGCCTTCGCAACCATATTTCGGGAATCAAACTTTCTTTTTCTTCTTTCCATCGGATTGGGATATCTTTTATCATTCATTCTGCTGGCAATTTCCACAATGGCATTTTTTCAAGTCCTTATTTTGAAAAACAATATTAAGTTGCAGGAAGGTCACCAAGGACATTAAACGATGGTCAAATATGGTTAATAGGATAATTTTAGTTTGACCATGCAGCGGGGATATTCAAACCATAATTTTATGTATGGAGTAACCAGAAAATCTGCTCGTTTTGAATAAAGAATCTCTGAGGAGAAGAACAAACTGGATTGATAATCCAATCTGTCTGTATCTGGATAACCATTGATACAAATACAGACAGCATGATAGATCTAAACCTGCCGAGTGTCAGCAGCATTCATTGTTCACCGGTTTTTAAGACGCTGTTGAATTTCCATTAAGGAAGAACTTCGTTTGAGGTCCCTGCCTTCCCCAATCTATCCGGCTGTGCTGGAGGGAGCGATCATGGTAAGATCAGTTTGTCGGTGATCGTCTGAACCGCGGGATCATTAATCAAGCTTTTATTTTAGTGGAGGAAACCTCATGAGCAGTCAGCTGGATCTGTTAACCTTGTTCAAGGCCGCCCAGAGCAAACTGTCCGATCATCAGCAGGAGCTTAACCAGGCCGATGAATACAATCATGACCACGGGGATCATATGGTGAAGATCTTTGACCTGGTCACCAATGCGCTGAAAGAGACCTCTTCGGACGATATATCCAAAGGGCTTTCCAAAGCCAGCAGCCTGGTGGAAGGGCTGGACAGCGGCTCCGCGCAGATGTACGCCCAGGGCTTGTCGCAGGCCTCAGATTATTTTCAGGGGCGGGATTTTGAAGCCAATGAGATCCTGCCGCTGCTGCAGGCCCTGCTGGGTGGTGGGAAAGTCAAAGTCGACAAGGGGACCGGCGGCCTGCTGGATTCCCTGGTGGACAGCTTCGCGGGAGAGGACGGCCTGGATATGGGCGACATTCTCCGGGCCGGGACTTCTTTTATGGAGGCCCGGCAGCGCGGAGACAGCAACCTGGAAGCGGCGGTGGATGCGATTATCTCTGCCAGTGCCATGGGAGAGGAGCCCTACCGCGCCAGGTCCAGCCAGCTGGTGGCAGATGCCCTGCTGGATAACCTCTCCAAAGCCATGAAATAGGGGATGGATCCTTATCAAAGTTCAAAAAAGGCAGCCGAAGCGGCTGCCTTTTTGGTTTCTTGAGTAAACCTCAACGCTCAGTAGTAGACTTTCCGGGGCAGTTTCTTGGCCATGGCCACCCAATCGCTGACCATTTTTCTGGAGGGGGGTCGCCGGACCAGTTTTTTCTGCTGGTTGGTCTCCATGATGGCCTCGTACAGGCTGGCCGGGTTGCGCTGGGCCAGCTCCATGACGGTGTCCACGCCGGCTTCTTCCAGCAAGTCGGCATACTCTTCCCCAACACCCTTGATGCGGAAGAGATCGACGTGATTGACCCATTCCAGAACCAGCTTTCCGCTCACGCCGGCTTTCCGGGCAATCTCCTGCCGCCCGGAAGCTGTGCCACCTTTCTCCAGCAGACTTCTGCTGCTGCGCACCCCGGCAGCCCTGAGCTGATTGGCGTATTTTTGACCAATCCCTTCAATTTGTTCTAGCTTCGCCATGCATAACTCCTTACTGATAATATTTCGTCAGGTCTTGTACCACTAAAATTGCTCAGATTGATTCCGGATGTCGTTATTCCCTGTCGGGCACTTTCAGCTCCATACCAATCTTGATCATGTCGGGATCGTCGCCGATGACTTCCTTGTTGGCTTCGTAGAGGATCATGTACATTTTCGGGTCGCCGTAGTATTTCTTGGCCAGTCCGGTCAGGGTATCACCGGCTTTGACAACGTGGGTCTTCACGGTGGGAATCTGGCGGGCTTCCTGACGGCGCATGATGTCCTCTTTGCGCTTCAAGTAGGCAGCCTTTTTCTCTTCCGCTTCGGCCTTGGCCTGGGCTTTCTTTTCCTGGGCCGCTTTTTCTTCCAGCTCTTTAATCTTGGCTTCTGCCCGGGTGAGTTCTTCTTTTTCCTCCCGATCAGTGAGCTTTTCGATCGCCTTGGCGAAGAATCCTTTTTTCTTTTCTGCCATTTTTAACTCCTTGGGGTCTAAGAATAACAATATGGTGATTTGATTTTAACATCACGGTGAGGGGGAAGTGTTAATCTTTTGTAAACACTTTCAGCGGCACCGCTGAAAGTGGGAATCTCCCCGACCAGCTGCTGCCGGGTCCTATTGTCTGGTGAACTCAAGAATTAATTCCATATTCTCTGCATTCTGGCCCACAGTCTCCAGGGTAATTTCCCCAAAGGCATCTGTGACCAGCTCCCCGTTAGCCTGTCCAGGGTTGCCTTCAGCGGCGGTCAATGTCAATCGGGAACCATCCTCTCCGGTCAGGGTCGCCTGGCAGCTGCCCGCAGCCACGCTGAGGCTGGCAGTGACAGCCACGCTTTCCCGGATATAGTCCTCGTTGATCTCCAGCTGAGTTCTGTTCTCTCCATCCGCGTCATTCATGCTGACGCGGATTTTTCCGCTGTTGCCGGTCAGGGTATACGTGGTTCGAAAGCCGGTCCCACAGGCCAGGGACGCGAGGAGCAGCAAGACCAGGGCAAGCAGGCTGCAGCGGTTTCTGATCGATTTCATAATCACCTCCTGAAATATGAGTGGTTTTCTAATTTCAATCTGCTTCTTTTTTATGTCCAAGGGCCTGCAGCTTGTTGAACACTGAAACCCTGCCCGCTGAGTCTGCACTGAACCGATCAGCATGTCCCCGGGAAGACGGGGATCAGCTGGGCGTTTGTGCGGGACAGCGGGTCCGGATCCTGTCAGAAGGGGACCTCCCCCTAATCCGGCATCCGGACTGCCCCCTGCTTCGGCGCCAATCGGGATGCGTTTCCAGGGATCAGCTTTCCAGCAAACGGACAAGCTGATTTGTCTCGCGGTAGAGCTCCCGCAGCTGATCGAGGGGATCTTTGGCAGTATCCTGCTGGGGATATCCGATGGTCACGGTCAGGAAATCCCCACTTCCAGCCAGCATCAACGGCAGATTTAATCCCATCAAGTATGCGGCTGCGCTTCCGCTGAACAGCTTGCGCAGCGCCTGGGGATCCCGGCCGAAGACCACGAAGTGATCCTCAAAATCCGGGGAGGTTGGAAAAGTGATCCGCTGCAGCTGCTGGAACTTCCCTGCCCAGTCAAAAAACCTGTCCATCAGCCGCTCCATCAAACCGCCTATCAGCCGGTCGGTATCAATGGGGAGAAGGGTGATCATCGAAAAGTGAGGCAGCGCCAGACGGTGGGAGATGACGCCGAACATTTCTTTGGCCAGCACAGAATCCTCTTCATGGGTGTCAATGAGATCAAAGAGATACAGCTGCCGTTCAAAGCTCTGCGTCCGGTACACCTGCCTGGCTTCCAGGGTCTGGTTTTTCCTGGTGCGGTGAAGGGCTTCCAGTCGGGAGAGCAGCTCGTCAGGGGCCTGCTCCAGGGGTTCCAGGCCCAGCTGGAGGGCCCGGGCTTGTTTTTTCTCCCGGTCTTTTTTTGCCCCGACGATCGCCAGGTACATGGCTCCGGCAAATAACAACAGGACAGCCAGGGCAAGAAATTCAGGTTGGGCCATTATGGTCTCCTCAGCTGGATCACAGCCGCTGATATGATTATAAATTGCTTCCGGCGGCTGCGGGTGTTTTTTTTATGTTCGTCTTGTTCTCCCCCCTATCAGACTCCACGCCGGGCGGGAACAATCAGTCATTAACGGTCATCATCAGCGATATTTCGGGTAACTTTTAGCTGTAGCGCAGGATGGAGTTCTGCTGCAGCCACAGCTGGCGGTAAAGACTGCCGCTGGACAGGAGCTCCGCTTCGGTCCCCTGCTCGATGATTTTTCCTCCTGAAAGCACCACAATGCAGTCTGCCCGGGAGAGCCCAACCAACCGATGGGTGATCAGCAGGCCGGTTTTTTGCTCCAGGATCCTGAACAGCGTCTCCAGCAGCGACCGCTCGGTGAGCGGATCCAGATTGGCGGTGGGTTCATCGAGCAGGAAGAACGGCGCATCCTTGAGCACCGCCCGGGCGATGGCGATGCGCTGCCGCTCCCCAGCGCTCAGCCGCTGACCGCGCTCCCCAACGGGGGTTTGATATCCCTGGGGCAGGGAGCGGATCCAGCGGTCGATCCCCGTCACTTCTGCGGCGGACGCAATTTCATCATCCGTGGCATTCGGTTTCCCCAGGGCGATGTTGGCCCGCAGGGTGTCATGAAAAAGATAGCCCATCTGGGAGACCACGCTGAACCGGCGGCGGACATCTTTCTGAGAGAGGGACTGCAGCGGAACACGGTCTTTTCCCAGTGTCAGTTCTCCCTGGAAATCCCCCCAGAAGCGCAGCAGCAGATTAAGCAGGGTGGACTTCCCCGCTCCGCTGGGGCCGACGACAGCCATCAGCTCCCCTTCTTGAATCTGGAAGCTGATCTGCTGAAGGGCGGGCCTTTCCGCCCCGGGATAGGTGAAGGATACCTTCTTGGCGGTCAGCCGGATGCTTTCCGGCAGCGGCGCGGGGACCTCCGGGTCCCTTACAGCAGGATCTGCGGAAACCAATTCAAAGAGCCGTTCCCCCGCTTTCAGGGAGCTGGAGAGCGTTTCCACCGCGCGGGGAAGGGGCTGGACGGCCTCAAAAGCGGACAGGGTCATCAGCGCCAGCACGGCCAGCATCACCCCGCGAAGCTCACCGGCGCGGACTGCAGGGACAGCTGAGATCAGCACCAGCCACATGGCCAGGTTGGGAATGAGCACGCTGGCTGCTTCATTGAGCCCGCTGAGTCTGGCCAGGTCCAGCTGGGACTGACTGCAGCGCTTGCTGGTCCGCTGCAGCTGATCCCGGAAGGCTGCCGCCCGGCCGAACACCTGCAGATCGGGCAGTCCCTGGATAAATTGGACCAGTTCTTCGTGAAGCCGGGAGCGCACCTGCACCAGGCGCTGTCCCGGTCCGCGGGCCAGCCGCCGCACTACCAGCGGAAGCATCAGGCCATGGACCAAGTAGAATACACCCAGCAGCCAACCGGCCGGAGGATGATATCCGGACAGGAAGACCCCGACAGCTGTCCCAAGCAGCCCGGCAACCAGCGGCGGTGCTGTGCTGCGAATATAAAAATCTTCCAGGGTTTTGATATCCGACAGGATCCGGCTGAGCAGATCCCCGGCGCGAAAGTGCTGCAGGCGGGCCGGGGCCAGGGGTGCCAGGGACCGGTAAAACCAGGCCCGCAGGCTGCCGAGCACGCGGAAAGTGACCTGATGGGAGGTCAGTCGTTCCAGGTAGCGGGCCACCCCCCTTAAAACGCCGAAAAAGCGCACCCCGACGATGGCGATCTGCAGATCGGCGATCGAGGGATGCAGGGCAGCGGCCGAGATCAACCAGGCGCTGGCGCCCATCAACCCCACACTGGCGCCAATGGTCAGGAATCCCAGCAGCACGGAGAGCAGGATGGGCTGCCAGTGCGGCTTGAGAAACTGCAGCAGCCGCAGCCAGACCGATCCCCCATCCAACTTCCGGAAACGCTGATCCGGAAGCTGCAGCGCCTTCCGGGCATCTTCCCCCGAAGGCAGTCGGGGCTCTGTTCTGTCCCCCCGGTGGAAATCCATCTCCCCGGCCGGCTGCCCACCGGTGTAAGCCTGGACCAGGGCGGGGTAGGTTTTACCTGCCGTCATCAGTTCCTGGTGGCTGCCCTCCTCAATCAATCTGCCTCCCTGGAGGACCAGGATGCGGTCCGCCCGGTAAATGGTATTCAGTCGATGGGCAATGGTCAGCACCGTGCGTCCTTCCATCAGCTTCCGGGTGGCCAGGGCCAGCCGGGTTTCGATGCCCGGGTCAAGCTGGGAGGTGGGCTCATCCAAAATCAGCAGGGGGGCGTCTTTGAGGAAAGCCCGCGCCAGGGCCAGGCGCTGGGCCTGGCCGCCGCTGAGGCGGGCGCCCCCCTCGCCGATCCGGGTCTGGTAGCCCCGGGGGAGGCTTTCAATAAAACCGGCGAGGTGGGCGGCGCGGGCCGCGCGGACCACGGCCTGATCACTGGCTTCTGGTCTGGCCAGCCGGATGTTGGCAGCGATGGTGTCCTCGAAGAGCGCCGGCTGCTGGGGAACCCAGGCGATGCTCTTCCGCCAGCGGTCCAGCCCCAGGGATCCCAGCGGCTGGCCGTTGACCAGGATGGTGCCTGCGCTGGGGGGGAAGAAGCCCAGAATCAGGCTGACCAGGGTGCTCTTCCCGGCCCCACTCTCTCCTACCAGGGCAATGTGCTCTCCCGCCTGGAAGGACAGGGAGATGCCGCGGAGCACGGGCCCGGATCCTCCCGGGTAGGTAAAGCTCACCCGGTCCAGGGTGAGCTCCTGCAGCGGGAAATTCCCGGATGCGGAGGGCTCCACGCGGGTTTCCGGCTCGCTGAGCGGTTGGGTGTCGAGGAGGGTAAAAATCCGTTCGGCGGCGCTCTGTCCTTCCATGCCGGCATGAAAGCGCAGGCCCAGCTGGCGCAGAGGGAGGTAGAATTCAGGGGCGATGATCAGCAGAAAGAAAGCCTGCTCAAAGCTGATCCGGAAATAGAGCAGTCGCAGGCCAATCTGCACCGCCACTACTGCGGTGCTGAGGGTGGCCAGCAGCTCCAAAGTGAGGGCGGAAAGAAAGGTGATCCGAAGCACCTGCATGGTGGTCCGCCGGTAGCGGTCGCTGCTGTCTGTGATGACTTCTGTCCGGGACTCTGCCTGGTGGAAAATCTTCAGGGTGGTCAGCCCCTGCAGACTGTCCAGAAACTGGGCGGAAAGCCTGCTGAGTATGCTGTACTGACGGTCGGTGATCTCCCGGGCAGTCTTCCCGATCAGAAGCATGAAAAAGGGGATCAGCGGGGCGGTGACCAGCAGAATGATCCCGGAGAGCAGGTCCATCGGGAAAACAAAGATCAGAATGGACAGCGGCACCAGCGCTGTGAGCACCAGCTGGGGAAGATATTCGCTGTAATAAGCATCCAGGGCCTCGACCCCGTCCACCACCGTGCGGCTGATCTCCCCGCTGCGCTCCTGCTGCAGGAAAGCCGGTCCCAGCGTTTCCAGGTGATCCAGCAGCATCTTTCTCACCCTGGTCTTCACCTTCACGGCAATGGCCTTCCCGCTGATGCTGCTCCCCCAGGCCAGTCCCGCACGGAGCAGGAAGAACAGCAGGGTCCAACCCAGCAGGACGCGCACAGCCGGGAGGCCTGCTCCATCCAGAAAAACCCGGCTGACGGTCAGGCTGACCGTACGGGCCTGCCCGATGGTAAGCAGTCCGGAAAGGAAGCCAAAGCCGATAGTCAGCGCCAGCCAGCTGCGGCTGCTGCGCGCCAGATTGAGCAGTCTGGGTTTGGGAAACATCCAGTGATCCTTTTCAGCGCCTCCATTATAGTACGGCAGCAGGAAATCGGCTTGAGGAAGGGATTCCTCTTGAGGAGACGAAGTCCACCAGGAGGGACCGGGAAACGTGCTATACTTCAGGCAGAACCAGACCACCAGGACGGAGGGAAATTGTATGACAGCCCAGCGATTGTTTCTTGTCCTGCTCGGACCACCCATGTCCGGAAAGGGCACCCAGGCGGAGCGCCTGACGGAAGAGCTGGGGATTCCCCATGTCTCCTCCGGAGATCTCTTCCGCGATCATATCAAGCGGGAAACCGAACTGGGGCAGAAAGCAAAAAATTTCATGGACCGGGGGGAGCTGGTACCGGATGAAGTCACCATCGGTATGGTTGGGGAACGGCTGAATCGGGAGGACTGCAGCGGCGGTGCGCTGCTGGACGGATTCCCCCGCACGATTCCTCAGGCCAAAGCGCTTGAGCGCATTCTCGAAAACCTGGGCGCGTCCCTTTCCGCTGTGCTCTCCATTCAGGTGCCCGAAGAAGAGCTGGTGGAACGGGCCAGCGGCAGACGAATCTGCCGCCAGTGTGGCCGTTCCTACCATGTAAAATTCGATCCACCCGAAGAGCCCGGGGTGTGCGATTACGATGGGGGGGAGCTCTACCAGCGGGAGGATGATCAACCGGAAACTGTCCGTCAGCGCCTGGAAGTCTACCGGAAGCAAACCAGCCCGCTGATTGATTTCTACCGCGAACGGGATTTGCTGTCTGAAATCGATGGGGATCAGCCGATTGATCAGGTCACCGAGGAGATCAGGAACGTGGTGGATTCCCTCTAAAAGCGGAACGGATTGGAACCCAGGGAAAAAGAAAAACGAGGTTGGCCGATCGGCCAACCTCGATGGTTTTATAAGGGGGGGAATTAATAATGCAGATTGGTGTGTTCCGGGCTGATCCGTTTGCGGAAGATCCAGTACGTCCAGCCCTGGTAAAGCAGCACCACAGGGAGGAAGATGGCCATAATGATGCTCATCACCCGCAGGGTATAGGCGCTGGAGGAGGCGTTGTAGATGGTCAGGCTGTATGCAGGGTCGAGGGTGGAGATCATCAGACGGGGGAAGAGGCCGGAGAAAACCATCACAGTGGCGAAGACGATCACCAGACCGCCGCTGATGAAGGTCAGCCCTGCCTGATCCCGTCGGAGAAACCAGCCGTAGGCCGCTAAAGCAGCGGCGGCCAGCAGGGCGGGGATCAATCCGTCAAATCCGGGATTGCTGAGGATGTCGGTGTCCAGGAAGATCCAGACCAAAAATGCCGCTGTCAGCACCAGCACGCCGACCCAGATTTTTGAGGCCGCATTTTTAGCCCGCATGGCCAGCTCCCCTTCGATCTTCAGGTCCAGAAAACTGGCACCGTGGATGGTGAACAGCCCCAGGAAGACCACGCCTCCCAGCAGGGAAAAGGGATTGAGCAGCGGGATCAGCCCCCCATAATAATTCATGTCCGGACCGATGGCCAGACCGCGCATCAGGTTGGAGATGATCACGCCCCAGAGCACGGCAGGCAGCAGGCTGCCGATGAAAATGGCCCAGTCCCAACGCTCCCGCCAGGCTTTCTGGTCCCGTTTGCTGCGGAATTCAAAGGCGACACCGCGGAGGATCAAGCCCAGCAGCATGAATATCATCGCCAGGTAAAATCCGCTGAACAGGGTGGCGTAGACATGAGGGAAGGAGGAAAACAGGGCGGCACCGGCGGTAATCATCCAGACCTCGTTGCCGTCCCATACCGGGCCAATGGTGTTGATCACCGCCCGTCGCTCTTGATCGCTGCTGGCGATCCAGGGCAGCAGGATGCCCACCCCATAATCAAACCCTTCCAGGAAAAAAAATCCAGTGAACAGCACGGTGATTACGACAAACCAGAGGGTGTTGAGATCCATAATTACTCTCCCTTTGCGGCCGCTGCCGCCGGTTCGCTTTTTCCATATTTCAGCATCAAGGAGATGGCCATCACCATCAGCACCCCGTAGAGCAGGGTGAAAGCAGTCATGGAAAAGAGGATGCTGCCCGCTTTGATATTGGGGGAGACCGCATCCTCTATTGTCAGCAGTCCCTGCACAATCCAGGGCCAGCGTCCGGTTTCGGCCAGGATCCATCCGGTGGTGGAGGCGATGATCGGCAGCAGGCCGGCCGGGATGAGCGCTTTCAGGATCCAGGGGCGGTCGAACAGCTGCCCTCTGCGGGAGTAGATATAGGCATGACCGGCCAATCCTATCATCAGGAAGCCAACCCCGACCATGATTCTCAAGGTCCAGTATCCCAGGGTGACGTTGGGTATATAATCCCCCGGGCCGAATTTTTCCACGGCCTCTGCCTGCAATTCATTGATTCCCACGGTCTGGCTGCTGAAATCATTGTAGAACAGGAAGGATCCCAGATAGGGAATTTCCAGATCAAAGGGGTTTTCCCTGTTCTCCTGATCAATGACGGCAATCACCGAAAAAGACCCCGGCTGCTGGGTTTCCCAGCGGCCTTCCATGGAGGCGATCTTCATCGGCTGGGCACGGGCCAGATACTGTCCCTGGGCATGGCCGATCAGGCCCACCAGCAGGGATCCAACCAGGGCGAACCCGGCCGCCCACCGGAAGGAGCGCAGGAAGAAATCTTTGGTGGCCGGATTTCCCTTGAGCAGATGATAAGAGCTGAAGGCCAGGACGATAAATCCGCCGGTGGCGATCCCCGCAGTCAGCACGTGGGGGAACTGGTGCCAGACGTAGGGATTGCCGATCAGCTGCCAAAAATTGGCCATTTCCGCCCGACCGCTGCGGATCACGTAGCCAACCGGATTCTGCATGAAGGAATTGGCGATCAGAATCCACAGGGCGGAAAAATTGGCTCCCAACGCCATCATCCAGGCCGCCGCAGCATGAGCTTTTTTGGAGATTTTGTCCCAGCCGAAGATCCAGACGCCGATGAAGGTGGATTCCAGATAAAAGGCCAGCAGCCCTTCAATGGCCAGCGGCGCTCCGAAGATATCTCCCATGAACCGGGAGTATTCCGACCAGTTGAGACCGAAATGGAATTCCAGCACGATGCCGGTGACCACACCAATTGCGAAGTTGATCAGGAAGATCTTGCTCCAGAACTTGACCATTCTCTGATAGATTTCCTGCCCGGTTCGTACGTACCTGGTTTCCAGCACAGCCAGGAAAATGGACATGCCCAGGGTGATGGGGACAAAAAAGAAATGGTAGATGGTGGTGATGGCGAACTGCCATCGCGACAGCATAACAGGGTCCATGGGCACCTCTATTCTTTATGATTTCCTTTTTTGATCAGGAGCCCCCGCCGATTTTCCTACGGAGGGCTGCCCTGGGCATGCTGATCTTGGGACGTCCTTCTGCGGATCAGGGAGTCAAGGGTGATCCCGGTCAGTTCTTCTTCAAATTTCTGCTGCAGAGAAAACCAGCGATCTCGCATCGGACAGCGCTCAGAGAGCGAGCAGCTTTCTTCCTCGGAAAGACAGGCGGAAATCGTCAGCGGGCCTTCAAAGGCGGTGACGATTTGATGAAGGTTAATCTGCGCCGGGGGCAAAGCCAGCTGAATACCACCGTTTCTGCCGGGGTAGGTGTTGATGAACCCGTTGTGAGCCAGCTGGGAGATGATCTGTAAGGAGAGAGATTCCGGCAGCTCCATCTCCTGGCGGATTCTGGCGCTGGGAATGATCTCACCGGCTGGCTTATGGGCCAGGGCGAGAACGACCCGGATGGCGTAATCTGTTTCGCGGTTAATGCGCAGCACAATTACCTTTAGGTTGAGAGTAAACGTTTAGTGAATTATATCACAACTGTCTGGGGGGCGGATTTAATCTGACTGAGGTGGGGCAGGATCAGACTGCTCCGGAAAGGGAAAACGGGCCGGTTTCGGGGGAGGGGATTTTCCATAAAATAGGTCATCCAGCAGCAGGGCTGCCCGCCGGAAGAGGCCGGACCGGTTGGTCCCCCAGCGAATCAGGTTGTGGGCCCAGCTGTCCGGATGGGAGTAGGGGCAGACCGCCAGGCAGCGTCCGCAGTCAGTTCCTACCGATGCCCAGTAGCGGTAGCAGGTATCCGGGTCGAGCTTCCAGCGCAGCACGCCGTTGTCGAGGCGGCGTTCGCCGTGGGGGATGGACTGGCTGGGGCAGTTTTCAGCGCATTTCCGGCAGAGGCGGCAGAAATCCAGCAGGGCTGGATTTGGCTGGGGCGGATCGGTCTCCAGCGGGGCGCTGGTGGTGACCACACCGAGGCGCACACGCGGTCCCTGCCGGGGAGTCATCAGCAGGCCGATGCGGCCGATTTCTCCCAAGCCGGCATCCCGTGCCACCAAGGGAGCGATTACCCGGTAGTTGCCGTCAATGTGGGCCCGGGCTTCGTATCCCAGCGCCCGGATAGCTGCTGCCAGCTGAACCGCTGTGCGGGCAGATTCCACATACTGGCGGCTGGATTCCATGATCTGAGCTGGATGGGGAGCGGCGGCCGTATTTTCAAAATCCATCTCCACAGTGAAGGCCACGGCGAACGAGTGCTCCAGGGTGATCGAGGCTCCGTATCGACCGGTTCCCCTGCCGATGTGAGAGTAGATATGGGCGGGTTTAAGATGGGTCACCCCGACATCCAGGGCGCCGTAGTGTGCAGCCAGCGATTTCAGGTACGCGGTCAGCTCCTGCGGAGAGGCGACGATTTTTTCCGGTGCTCTTCCGCCGTTAACCGCCTCCCGGAGGGCTTCGGTGAGATAAAAACTGCCCTGGGCGGCAGCGATGGAGAAGGGATCGGTCAGTCGGGCGTCGGGAGAGAGCAGCCCTGGTTTGCGCCGGGTTCTTTGATCAGCCTTGAAGTGCTCCGGATGGGCCTGGTAGTAGTCCTCAAATTCGGGAGACTCTGGCTCCAGCCTGGCCCTGGCAAACATGATAGTGCGTTCGTCCACCTGGTCACGAGGCGTCTCCGGGCCTGGTTCGATCCCCTCCACCGGCAGGAAAAACAGCCCGAGCAGGATCAGGAATACGGTCAGCAGGCCGAGGAGCACCAGGGACCTGACTTGGGAGGGGAGACCCAGAGCGCTGAGAAGCAGGCCGGAAATGACCCCAGCCAGCGCAAGGGAGATCCCGGCAGCCCGGTATTCCCGTTCCCGCAGGGAGGTGACAGCAAAGGCGCTCAAGAATAGCAAGCTGGCGGCAGCAAAAAAAATCAGCAGGGTGAAGGAAATCATGGACTCCTCGAGGTGCGTTCATCGGACCTGCAGCAGCAGATCGGAGATTTTAAATCTCTCCATTCTGTTGTCAGGCTGAGCAGTAGAATCAGGCAGGAAAAGGGCATGGGCCGGTGATGGTTCTGGGTCATGGCGGGGCATTGACAGCAGCAGGCGGTGGATTCTCTGGTTCAATTATACGCTTGTTTTTCCTCCCAGGGCAGGCTGCCAGCAGGTTGCCGCACTTTCCCGGTGGGAGACTCTGTATTGCGCGCATTTTGGGAATATTTTCACAAATAAGGGGCATGAAAACCGCTGGCAGGGGATTGATCACCCTGAAATATAAATTGTCTATACAATCACAGCTGTAGTGTTGACGATCTGCTGGGTTCATGCTATATTACATGCTTGTAGTAGGAGTGTGATTCTCTTACTACGGAAGCAGAACGTTTGTTTCTTGAGCAATTTTTTGTTTGGAACGAGGGGGGAACGCCCTGCTGAATGGTCATATCACATTAGTACGAAGGAGAATTTTTTATGGCAGAGCGTGAAACCGGTACGGTGAAATGGTTTAACGCGGGGAAAGGCTATGGTTTTATTGAGCGCGACAACGGCGAAGGCGATGTCTTCGTTCATTACAGCGCCATCAATGGAACCGGCTTCAAGACGCTGGATGAAGGACAGCGCGTTGAGTTCGATGTCGTTGAGAGCGAAAAAGGCCCTCAGGCACAGGACGTTGAAACGCTGGGTGAGAGCACCATGTCTTTCACAGCAGAACCTGACGACACCGACAGCATTTTCTAAGACAACCTAAAAATTGAATAAAAAAAGAGCAGCGTTCACCGCTGCTCTTTTCTGATTCAGGGGGACAATCATGTACAATACAGGAAAGGAGGGTTTGTGAGCTGGCACAAAGATACCATCACCATCCGCACAGAGGGGAAGGGTCTGATTCCCTTTACTGATCAAGTGCAGCAGCTGATCAGTCAATGGGGGATGGAGGATGGAATCTGTCATCTCTTCATCGCCCATACCAGCGCCTCTCTGGTGATCAGTGAGAGCTACGATCCCACGGCTCGCCAGGATCTGGAGGCGTTTTTAGACCGCCTGGTTCCCGAAAATCAGAACTGGCACCGGCATACGCTGGAGGGAAGTGATGATTCTCCCTCCCACATGCGGGCCATGCTGACGGCGACCAGCCTGAGCATTCCCGTCGATGGGGGGAAGCTTTCCCTGGGAACCTGGCAGGGGGTGTATGTCTTTGAACACAGAACCCGGGGCCACCAGCGGCAGGTGCTGGTCAGGGGGATGCAGGCTACTTGATCCGGGGGGAATATGAGATTTTCTCGCGAGAAGGCAGCCGTTCTGTTGCTAGGGGGAATTATCAGCCTTCTTTGGGCAGTGGTGGGAGGCTGCCGCGCTCAGGATCCAGTCTGGCTGGATCCCGTTCCCACTTCTTCTCCCCCATCGGAAACTGATTCATCTCAGCTGATAGAGGTTTATTTTACTGACCCTGACCTGCCGGGCTTCCGGGGAGGTCCTGATCGCGCGCTGGTAGAGGCCATCGACAGAGCTCGATACCAGGTTGACGGGGCTCTGTATGATTTTAATCTCTGGAGCATCCGCAATGCTCTGCTGCGGGCTCACCAGCGCGGCGTCAAGGTCCGGCTGGTGGTGGAAACAGATGCTCTGGATCGAGAGGAAATTCAGGAACTGATCGAGGCCGGCATCCCCGCAGCTTCGGATCAGCAGCCCGGGTTGATGCATAATAAATTCTTCATTATCGATGCCAGCGAGGTATGGACAGGGTCGATGAATTATACGCTCAACGGCGCCTACCGGCACCTGAACAATCTGGTCCGCCTGCGGTCCCCCCTGCTGGCGGAAAATTATACGGTTGAGTTCGAGGAGATGTTTCTGGATGGCTGCTATGGAGAGATCGCCATTGACAACACGCCTCATCCCCGGCTGACTCTGGATGGTCTGCAGGTGGAGACCTACTTTTCCCCGGATGACCGGACGGCAGACCGGATAGCCTCCCTGCTGAGCGGGGCGGAGGAAAGTATAGATTTCCTTTATTATGCGTATACGGCCGATGAGCTGGGTCAGCTGATGGTCGCAAAAGCCCAGCAGGGTGTCCGGGTTCGGGGTGTCTTGGATGCCTACCAGCACCGCGCCGGTTTGGGATCCGAGTATGATTATTTACAGGCCGCCGGGCTGGATGTCAGGCTGGATGAGTATCGGGAAAAGATGCATCATAAAGTGATCATCCTGGATGGGGAGGTGGTGATCACCGGATCGGCCAATCTCACCCGCAGTGCTGACACCATCAATGATGAGAATACCCTGATCCTCTTTGATCCCCGGGTGGCAGAAATTTTCCTGGGGGAATTTGAGTGGATTTATGCCGGCGCGGAGTAATCTTGTTTTTCCGGACATGCTTTGCTCTTGATTGAGATGCCTGCAATGCCGTTTACCTCAGAGACTGGATGTCAGGTATAATAAAAATGTCAGATCGGTCTGAAATCCAAGAGGATACAGCCATGGCGGAAAAAACAAAGGGCGTTTCGCGAGAATGGAAGCAAATGGTCCAGGAATTTCAACCGAAAAGTGATCGGGCAGTAGCCATCCTGGGCACCACCTATTTGAACACCCATCTGTCCAGGCTGCTGGAGTGTTTTTTGGTTGGCGACGAGAAAATTCAGAAGATGCTGCTGGGGGAGGAAAATCCCCTGGGCACATTTGAGGCCAGGATCAAAGCAGCCTACGGCTTTGGTCTGATCAGCCGGGTGGAATACCATGACCTGGTGCTGATCTGGCATATTCGCAACCGCTTTATCCGGGACATGGATGAGGGGAAATTCCATGAAGAAGATGTCCAGGAGCTGTGCAGAAGACTGCAGATCCCTCATGAGGTGATCCTTCAGGAGGAAACCCCCAACCCTCGCCGGCTGTTTGTTTTTGGGGTGGCAATTTTAGCCCAGCAGCTGCTGTACCGGGCCAATGAAGCCAACGCTGAAAAGCGTTCCCCCCGGGAGAATTTCATTCTGATCGACATTGAATGAACGCGTTCCAGGGGGATGGAATCAAGGCTCCACGGTATCCTTGACTAGTAGATGGGGGAGATCGGTTGCTGTTGTGACGGTAGGTTGATTCTAGATCTGATCGGGAAGAACGGGGGATATCATGCCGCTGATCTGGTTTTCCTGCGCTTTCTTTACCGGAATCCTCCTGGCGGATCAGCTTTCCTGGCCAGTAAGGGGCTGGTTCCTGCTCATGGGACTGGGGGCCCTGCTGCTGTCAGCGGTGGGCTGGATGGGGCAGCGCCTGCCCGGAAAATGGGGGCGGCGCGGGTTTCTCCTGCTCTGCGTGGTCTGGGCGGGATTCGGTCTGGGAGGGATGCGTTACCTGCTTTCCCTGCCCGATTGGCAGGACCGCGGTTTTATTGGCCGCTACACCGATCAAGATCTGCCGCTGACGGTGACCGGCTGGACAGCTGCCTATCCAGACCGCCGCGATACCCACCTCAACCTGGTGGTCGAAGTGGAGTCGATCTCCTTCCGGGAGGGAGATGATCCCCTGCCGGTGGAGGGCAGGATCCTGGTCCGCGCCCCGGGTACCGCCCAGGTGGAATTCGGAGACCGGCTTCTTTTGCAGGGTTACCTCCGGACCCCGCCGGAGGGGGAGGAGTTTTCCTATCGAACCTATCTGCAGCGGCAGGGCATTTATGCCTTCCTCTCCACAGATGAAGTAAAAATTTCTGGCCGGGGGGAGGGTTTTTTTCTCCGGCGCTGGCTCTATCAGCTGCGCACCCGGCTGCTAGAAAATATCTACCGGCTGTGGCCGGATCCGGAATCCTCCCTGCTGGCCGGGATTCTGCTTGGTGTGGAAACCGGCATCCCTGAACGGGTGCAGCAGGCCTTCCGACAGACCGGCACCTCGCATGTGATTGCCATCTCAGGATTCAATATTACCCTTGTTGCCGGATTGTTCTCGCGGACCTTCAACCGATTGTTCAACCCCCGCTTTGCTGCCCTGGCAGCCGGGATCGGGATCAGCCTTTACACTGTGCTGGTGGGCGCAGATCCGGCGGTGGTCCGGGCGGCGGTCATGGGCGGACTCTCGCTGTTTGCCAGACAAATTGGCCGACGACAGCATGGACTCAATGCAGCTGCGCTGGCCAGTCTGCTGATGGCGCTGGTCAACCCCCAGATTCCCTGGAGCATCTCCTTCCAGCTTTCTCTGGCTGCCACTCTGGGATTGATCCTCTACGCCGATCCCCTGGCGCAGGCCTTTTATGACCGCGCCTCCCGACTCATCCAGCCAGAACTGGCGCGCCGTGTCACCCAGCCGGTCAGCGAGTATGTGCTCTTCACGCTGGCTGCCCAGGTGACTACCTTTCCGGTGATGATGGTCCATTTTCACACCTTTTCCCTGAGCACCTTTGTGGCCAATCCGGTGATCCTCCCTGTCCAGCCGCCGATTATGATTCTGGGCGGGCTGGCGCTGCTGCTGAGTGTGATCTGGTTTCCTGTGGGCAGGATCGCTGCCCCGCTGGTTTTTCCCTTTGTGGCCTTTACCATCCGGATGGTGGAGTGGGTCAGTCGGCTGCCCATCCGCTCTTTTCATACCGGCAATGCCGGAGGTACAGCAGCAGTGCTCTACTATGGCCTGCTTTTTGGACTGACGGCTGGCTGGCAGCTGCTGTCCTTTCTGCCGGCAGTCCTCAAACCTTCCTTGCGATTTGGAGGAGCAGCGCTGGCTGTCTTTCTGGTCTGGAGATCTGTATTTGCCCTTCCCGATGGGAAGCTGCATCTCACCTTCTGCAGTGTTGGGGCAGGGAGTGCTGTGCTGGTGGAGGCTCCCGGAGGGGAGCGCATTCTGATCAACGGAGGGCCGGCGGTTTCTCGACTCTCTGACTGCCTGGGCCGACGGCTGCCGGCGTTTTCCAGGGAGCTGGATCTGCTGGTGATCGCCTCCCCCATCCCGGAAGACCTGCTGGCTGTGGAGAGGAACCTGGAGCGCTTTCCACCGGAACGCGTGATCTGGTTAGGGGAAGAGGCCCTCTGCGTGGAGGCTGAGAGTTTACAGGGAAAACTGCAAGAAAAGAAGATCCCCATTATTCAGGGACAGATCGGACAGGAGGTTGTTTTCAATCAGGGAGGGAAGCTGGTGGTGCTGGAAGAATCAGCGCGTGGGGGGAGTGTTCTGCTCAGCTACCAGCATTTCCGGGTATTGCTCCCGTTTGGTCTTGACGAGGAGGGGCGGGAACGTCTCCGCCAGGGCCGGGATATCGGACCGATCTCGGTGCTGCTGCTGGCAGATCGGGGATATCAGGCCAGCAATCCACCGGGATGGATCTGGAATTTGCAGCCCCAGCTCCTGGTTTTCAGCGGGGAGAGCGATGGGTATGGATCGCTGCCCGATTCCCGGCTGATCGCTGACCTGGCCGGGTATTCTCTGCTGCGAACGGATCAACAGGGAGCTGTGGAGATTATTTCCGACGGTATTGAGATGCGGGTGCGGGTAGAAAAGCTGGATTAACTGTGATACAAAACAGCTATGAAGTGGATCTACCTCTCTCCCCATCTGGATGATGCGGTCTATTCCTGTGGGGGGTTGATTGATGATCAGACCCGGAGCGGTGATCAGGTTGAGATCTGGTCGATCATGGCCGGGGACCCTCCGGCAGGGGAGCTCTCCAGCTTTGCCAGAGCGCTTCATCAGCGCTGGGGGGCAGAGGGAAACCCGGTGGAGATCCGCCGTCGGGAAGATCAGCATGCCTGCCGCCTGCTGGGCGCCCACCCCCGCCATTTTCCCTATCCAGATTGTATTTATCGGCGCTCCGTGGGGAAGAATCGGCCGCTTTATGCAGGAGAAAGAGATCTTTTTGGGGGGCTGCACCCCCAGGATCAACACCTGGTGGGAGCGATTTCCCTCCAGCTGAAAGAGCTGCTTGCGGATGGGGCCCGGGTGGTCGCTCCGCTGGGGATCGGCCAGCATGTGGATCACCTCCTGGTCAGGAGCGCAGTCCGGGATCTGCAGCGAGAGGTTTTCTATTATGCCGATGTCCCTTACCGAAGGCAGCCTCAAGGGATGGAAATCTTGAGCATTTTAAGGAAGTCAGTGGACTGGGTGGAAATGCGCTATCCCCTGTCCCAAGAAAACATCCAGCATTGGGCTGCTGCTGCGGTGGCTTACCGATCCCAGCTGTCCACCTTCTGGTCCCACCCGGAGCAGCTTACAGAGGACCTGGAAGACCTGGCCGGTGAAAGCCGGGAACTCAGCCTGTGGAAATCTGCCGCAGAGGATTGATTGTTAACACTTGACAGCAACCTTGCAAGCCTGGAATGTCTATGATAGAATGACCGCACTTTTCAGAAATCAGGGCTTTTTAGGGTGAAATATCTCTGATAAAAGCTCTTTTTGTGTTAATAGTCTAGCGTATTATTTGGGGAAAACTATGACGCCAACATTTATGACCCAGGAAGGGTATGATAAACTGAAGAAAGAACTGGAGTACCTGCGCGGCGAAAAGCGGCAGGAAGTCGCAGAACGCCTGCGGGAAGCACTGGACGGCAGCCCCCTGGGTGTGGACGCCGACGTCGAAGTGGAAGCTGCCAAGAATGATCAGGCTTTTGTGGAAGGACGCATTCAATACCTTCGCGGCATTCTGGCCCAGGCGGAGATTGTCGATGATATTTCCAAATCGGATGTCGTCCAGGTGGGCACGCCGGTGACCATTGAGACATCTGATCAGGAGAAGGAAACCTACACGGTGGTGGGTCCAGCCGAAGCGGATCCGGTGGAGGGCAGGATCTCCTATGAATCTCCTTTGGGGAGCGCCTTGATGGGTCATGCCAAAGGGGATGAGATCGATGTGCTTGCCCCCGGGGGTGTTTTTTCGGTAAAAATTCTCAAGATTGGTTGAGGGAAACCGCGAGAAAACCACCCCGTGCGCTTCATTCAGGCACGGGGTTTTTTTTAATCAAAAGGACATCATTGATGACAGATTACAGCCAGCTGGAACGAATTCGTCTTGAAAAGCTCAAAGATCTGCGGGCGCAGGGAGTGGAGCCCTATCCGCGCCGCGCTGAACGCACCCACACTGCAGCACAGGCCGTCCGGGCCTTTACCGCCCTGGAAGAGGAAGCCGACGCTGATCCCCTTCAAGCTGTCCTGGTAGGCAGGATCCGCTCCGTCCGTCCCATGGGCAAGATCACCTTCGCCCATATCGAAGACGGCTCGGGAAGGATCCAGCTCTTTTTCCGGGCCAATGATATTGGAGAGCAGCAGGTGGAGTTTTTCAACAACCAGTTTGATCTGGGGGACTTTATTGAAGCGGAAGGCACCCTGTTCCGAACGCGAACCGAGGAGATCACGCTGCGGGTCAATTCCTACCGGATGCTGGCGAAAGCCATCACCCCGCTGCCGGCGGCCAAAGAAGAAATGGTGGATGGGGAAGTAATTCAGCATGCCACCCTCTCAGCCCCGGAAACCCGCTACCGTCAGCGCTATGCTGATCTGGCAGTTAACCCCGATGTGCGGGAGATTTTCCGAACCCGGACACAGGCTGTTCGGGCGCTGCAGAACTTTCTGGATTCCAAAGGGTTTCTGGAGGTGGAGACTCCGATTCTGCAGCCGATCTACGGTGGGGCTGCGGCGCAGCCTTTTGTCACCTATCATAATCAGCTCAAGCAGGAGCTTTATCTGCGAATCTCGTTCGAACTCTACCTCAAGCGCCTGCTGGTTGGCGGGTTCGAGCGCGTCTATGAGATTGGTCGCGATTTCAGAAATGAAGGGGTATCCTTCAAACATAACCCGGAGTTTACCCAGCTGGAATTCTACATGGCCTATGCTGATTACCAGGATGTTATGGATCTTACGGAGGAAATGTTCCTCCATGTTATTGATCAGGTCACCGGCAGACGAAAGTTTGTTTATCAAGGAGCGGAGATCAATTTTGATCAACCCTGGCAGCGGATTGAGCTTCGACAAGGGATCCTGGAAAAAACTGGGATTGATATCAAAGAATATCCTACCGCGCAGGCGCTGGCGGAAGCCATGAAATCCCTGGATCTGGAGTTTAATCCCCAGGCTTCCCGGGGGAAACTGATCGATGATCTGCTCGGCCGATATCTGGAGCCGGAACTGATCCAGCCCACGTTCTTATATGATTATCCTCGGGAGATCTCGCCGCTGGCCAAGAAGAAAGCGGACGATCCGGATACCGTGGAGCGGTTTGAGGGGTTTGTCGGCGGGTTGGAGCTCTGCAACGCCTTCACCGAGCTGAATGACCCCCTGGATCAGGAGGAGCGCTTCCGGGAGATGGGCCGTTCCTATGATGCGGATGAGGATCAGCATCATCCCATGGATGAGGATTACCTGCGGGCGATGCGCTACGGAATGCCCCCGAACGGGGGGTTTGGCATGGGCGTGGATCGCCTGGTGATGCTGCTGACGGATAAGCATTCCATCCGCGAGGTGCTGCTCTTTCCTCATTTGCGAGAACCGGAGTGATCTTAACGTCGGGTTTGGCTGACTGCTTCAAAAAAATAGCACTCCCTGCCAGCTGCAAGTGAACATGAGAAAAAACGGGCCCACCTCCAGGTTCTACCGATCCAGTTTGATCTTGCTTCTGCTGATCTTTCTGGGGGCCAGTGCGTCTCAAAGCTTACCGATAATCGCCTCATACGGAAAAGGCATCCTGACCAATCTCCATCAGCCTGCCATCTGGCGGAGTGCCAAATTTGCCCGAAGTGACAACTTTGCGGATTATCTGATTTTCCTTCAGGAGAAGATTCCTGAGGATGCAGTGGTAATATTACCGCCTGATCAGGCGGTAATGTGGACCCTTTCAGATACGCCATCCATGCAGTATTTTCTGCAGAGCCGGGAGATCATTAACTGCAGCACTGTTCAGTGCGGAGCGGAGTACCTGAACAGGAAAAATGTCTACATTCTGGTATCGGGGCTGGATCGATTTCCTGGACCGGAGATCCGGCAGCAGATGGACAGGGTAGAGATGTTCAATGACACCTGGGGGGTATATGGAGATGGGTTTGAACAGGGAACACAAAACAGCTTGACCTTATCACCATGGCGTTACTGGCCGAGAACTGTTCTCGCTCCTGCTTTGTATCTATTCGCCTTTCTGATGGTTTCTTTTCTGCTGGTTCGCTGGATGCTGCCTGACCTCAGTGATTGGTTGAGCCTGGCAGTAGGGTATGGTATTTTTCAGGGATTACAGACCCTCCTTGCTTACTGCTTCCTTCTAATATTCCCCGATGGAAACCTGGCTGTCTTTGGGGTGGTCTATCTCACCGGGATGATGACCGCTGCGGGACTTGGCCTGCTGTTTCAAAAGATACGCGCTGCGGAGGCAGTTTCCCTTTTTCGATGGGGCAGTTCTCTGGATACCTGGCTGCTGCTGATCCTGGGAGCCGCCGGGCTGACAATGCTGGTTGGTTTGGGATCAGGATACCACTACGGTGATGGAATTGTCCTCTGGGCAGCCAAAGGGCTGGGCATCGCTGCTGACGGCCTTTCAGGTGTGACTGTCTGGGGTACGAACACTACAATTTATCCCCTGCATATCCCTCTATCTATCGCAGTCTATGAAAGGATGTTCGGGCATTGGCTGCCATTTTCAAAACTCATTTTTCCCCTTTATTATTCCAGCCTTCTCGTGGTGATCTACGAGGCGTTCAAGGAAACTGCACACCGAGCCACGCTGGGTTTGGGGGTGCTGGCATTTGGATTTCTGCCTCTGCTCACCCTGCATGGCCGCATCGGGTATGCCAATCTGCCGCTGACATTCTTCTTGGTTGAAGGACTGCTCCTGCTCGCCGGGGGGTGGGCAGCGAAGCAAAAACGCCGCAGTGCCTGGTACCGGGCAGCTGGTGGGTTCAGCTTCATATTGGCGGGCTGGACTCGCCCGGAAGGATTATGGCTTGTTGCAGCGGTTGTTATTCTGCTGGGGGGGAGCCTGATCCGGAATAAGGAGCCCTGGATCAGTTGGAAAGAATATTTTCTTTGGATTCTGCTCCCTGTGCTGAGTTTCGCTCTCTTCTGGTACACCAGCAGAAGTGGGTTCTACATTGGAATCGAGAGCAGAACCACCGACCTCAGACGGTTGATAACCCAGTGGCTCCAAGGGAATTTTCAGGTAAATGATTTCCTGGTAATGCTGCAGTTTCTCAGCCGTCAGCTGTTCCCATTTCAGACCTGGGGGCTGGTTGGAGCTGGATTGGTTCTGGCAGCGGCTCAAAGCATACTCGCCAGACCGGGAGGTTTGTTTCCCCGGAAAATTTTCTTGGGAAGCGGACTGCTTTCCGTACTGGTGGTAATGGGGATCTACTATGTGTTCGCATATGATCTGAAACATGATATGAGCTGGTGGTTGACGTCTGGATTCAATCGCCAGGTCATGCCGGGTATGACTCTGCTTTGGGTGTATTTTTTGGGTCGGCTTTCACAGGAATAAAGGGATTTTGATCGTTCTGGTTGCTTGGAGAAGGGTCAGCGTCCGCACCCTGGTGGCTGGCTGGGAAATTCCCGGGGGAAAGCAAGCGCAAAAATCAGGATTATGGGCTGTCGTGGAGGGATGAATCACCCAGCGCTGAGGGTATCCAGGCGGCCCCGGTCCGAACCAGAGCTCCTTTCTGCTGGGCGGAAATCGCCGACAGCACCTCACAGTGAGAAGACTGCTTTTTCATTCCACCGGCTTATCCGCATCCCTCATGGACAGACAACCAGTCATCCCCATCAAAAACCCGGCCGTCAGCTGATTAACAGCAGGACCATTCTGGACAGTGAGGCTTGCTAGCGGGATCCCGTTATAGCACAGCAGATTCCTGTTACCTGAAACCTGCGGACCGGACCCGGATAAACTAAACATATCTCCGTCAGCACAGGATTGTTCTCCCTGAGTCCTGATTGAACCCAGATTCTCCGAACTGCGGCTGTGTGTCTGTCAGGGAGGATCCAGCTCTCACCGGGGCTGTTGATCCCCAGCCAGGCAGCTGATAGCCTCGTCGAGGTGTGATTCCATCTGTGTTTAATCATGCAGACTGGATAGGGGGAGGATCTTGCGCAGTGAGCACGCTGCCATATTCTGGTCTGAATCAGGGATAATGCTGTGGATAAATCGGGGAAAAGCTGTGGATAAGTCCCTCTGGTTGGGGATATCTGCTGGCTTCACCGGGTGAGAAAGGCCATGCTGATGTGGAAAACCGCCCCGACCAGGATGCTGCTTCCCCACATCAGGTAGGCCATCAGCCGGTTTTCTTCCCGACGGAAGAGGAAAAAACCCAGAATTAGGTTAGCTAGATAGGCAGTGGTGTTGATGATGGGAAGCAGAATGAGCCGCACACTTTCCAGCGGTGGGTATGGGGCTCCCTGCGGGGAAAAACCAAGTGAGATTCTTTCCTGTGATGGGATGACAGCCAGCGTCCAGATCAGGAGGCTGATAGATAGCAATCCTCCGATTACAAAGGACCACAATGCGGGACGCTGGGTGGAGATCTCTGACAGAAATCCAACCGGATGGGCTGCTTGAGCGGTCAGTATCTGGATTGAACCCAATTCCGTCAGCTGTTGATATGTTTCCAGAAATTTTCCGCTGTCCGGCGGTGATATTCCATAGTAACGTTTTCCGGCAGCGATGATCACCAGGTCTTTTGCCCGGGAGGCTAAGAACACCAGCTCCCCTTCCTGGAGGTTCCCCCGGCTGCCCAGAACTGATCCCGGCCAGCGGATCCAGGGTGGTCGGGGTCGGGGCTCCAATTGATCTGCCGGATACACCCACTGGATCCGGTCCATGGGAATCACCTCCGAGCGCCAGCCCCACTCCAGGATGACCCCGCCGCGCTCCAGGATGTACCGGGAACGGTGCAGAGCATAGAGACGATAGATCAGGAAAGGGACCGCAGCCAGGGAAAGCCCAATCAATGCCAGATAGGGAAGGATCCGGGGGGCAACCTGGCTGTTTGAGGTCTGCCAGACCGCCCAGGCACCCCCGCTGGAGAAGAGCAGAATCAGAATCAGATGGACAATTGTTCCGGCTCTTCTTGGGGGGTAGAACTCTCTGCGGGCTATCATGGGGTTAATTCTACACCACAGGCGGCAAGACCAGCAATAAAGCCGCCAATAGAAAGAGCCCCTGCGGGATGTACCACAGGGGCGGGGACTGCAGATCCAAGATTTCGCTTAACGGATGGCGTAACTGACCCGAACGGTCACCTCCAGGGTCAGTTGACCGGAGGCAATCGGCACGGCCGCCATGGCCTCTTCCGCTTCTGCCCGCTCCATGGCCACTACCGGACCGCCTCCGAAGGTTTCCACCTGGACCACGTCACCGAGTTCAACACCAGCGGCCGCGGCAATGGTTTCTGCCCGGGTGCGGGCATCTTCCACAGCCAGTTCCAGGGCTTGTTTGTTGGCGGATTCTTTCCCGGTGGCGTCAAATTGAATCCCATAAATGGTGTTGGCTCCAGAGGAGATGACCTCATTCAGCAGACCGCCCACCCGGTCGATTTCCCGCAGCGTCACCCGGACCGTATTGGTAACCACAAAGGTTGGTGCGGGCATTTCCTCGGCAGTCATCTCAGCTTCCGGTAAAGGCTGCTGATTTTGATTTTGCTGGCGGACATTGAAATTTTCAGTTCGAATGTCCTCTGCAGCAATTCCAGAATCCTCCAGGGTGGAGATGACAGCCTGGGTCCTTTGATTGTTCTCAGTCACTGCCTGCTGCACATCGGTGCTGCTGGTTTCCACGCCGATGGTGATGCGGACGATGTTGGGTTCCAGGTTGACCTGGCCGGCACCTTCTACCGTGATTGTGCTGCCGCGTTCTCCTGATGCCGCAGGCTGAACTGCCGGTGCAGCCTGACAGGCGCCCAGCAGCAGGGCAGCAGCGAAGATCAAGGGGAAAGCTTTTTTGGTGAACATGATGTTCCTCCTGTTTTAAACCCGTTTGGTTAATTCAAAACGGGTTTGTTTAAGTCTGATGATAATGACGTCTAGGCAGCCGGAATAGTTCCCGGCAGACCCCGGATGAATTTCTTTACGGCATAATTGTCCGGGAAAATCCGGAAAATCCACCAGGGAGTACTATCAGGATAAGGGAATGTAAGCCAGTTGGATATAGATCAACCCCAGCAGAAATGAATATTTTTCGATATATTTGGACCCGAAAGGAGATCACAAAGCCCCAGAGCAGTCTGGGATCAATTCGGGGAATGGACGATCTCCATCTGAGCTCCTGTCCGGAAGACCGAGGGCAGGGAGCTTAAATGAGGATCTATGATCCGGTGATGATTGGTGGTGGATCAGCCGGGCTGAACGCTGCTGATCCGGCCTTACCGATGGGCCTGAGCACCGTCCTGGTCGAAAAGGACCGCATTGGAGCAGACTGCACCTGGACAGGATGTGTGCCCAGAAAAGCACTGCTTAAAACCGCAAAAGCTGCCTACCTGCTTCGCGATGCAGATCATCTTGGACTACCTGCCCGGGGTGAAAGCACAGACTTCCCCTGGGTTGTGAAAAGCATCAATCAGGTCATTCAGGAGATCTAAGCTGAGGAGTCTCCTGATGCCCTCCGCAAGAAAGGACTGGATGTCTTCATGGGGGATGCCCATTTCAGGAATGAAAAGACTCTCTCTGTGAAGGGTGCTGGGGAGATTCAGGGCCGGAGGTTTGTAATTGCCTCCGGGGCGAAACCGGACCATCCGCCCATTCCAGGTTTGATGGAGGTGCCGTTTTTACCTACGAGGATATCTGGTCGCTGCAAAAAATCCCAGAAACGCTCCTGATACTTGGCGCCGGTTCTGTGGGTGTGGAGCTCGGTCAGGCATTCCAGCGTCTGGGAGCTCAGGTGCAGCTCTTTGAATTTCAACGGAGGATCCTGCTGAAAGCAGACAGCAGGGCAGCGGGAGTGATCCCGGCAGTGCTGCAAGAAGAAGGGGTGGAGATTTTTACCGAAACCCGGATTGGGAAGATAGAGGCTGATGGGGGACCCATTGTTCTCCATTCTTAGCAGGACAGCTACCGGGGGGATGCGCTGCCGGTGTAGCGTACGATCAGCAGGGAATTGCTGTCGATCGCCATATGCAAACCAGCAACCCGATTATTTTTGCTGCTGGGGAGGTAACCGGCGGTCCCCAGTTCACTCACGTGGCAGGATGGCCGGCCTTCGCCGCAGTCCGCAATGCAATCCTTCCGGGAAGAAGTTCCGGCTCCCTGGAAACCGCTTCCTGGACTATCTTCACCGATCCGGAAGTTGCCCGGGCGGGGTTTTCAAAGGCCGAAGCGCAGAAACGGTTAGGAAAACAAGTCATTCGGGAGGAGCTGCCTTTGAGCTCATTTGATAGAGCCCATACGGACCGTGCTCTGGACGGCTATCTGGAGGTCATCCTGCTGCCGAAAGGCAAGAACGTTGGGGAGGCCATTGTGGGCCCAGGGCTGGGGAAATGATCGTGGGGTCAATCCGATAATCCGGTAAGTTCCCGGCTTCGCTGCCAGAGTTTTTTCGCCGCTTCCCGGTCATAGCTGACCGGGGAGGAGCGGACAAGGGTTTTGCGGTGGAAATATTTCCCGCTGATGCCTGCTATTTCAGGGGAACTGGCCAGATAGACAGGGGTTTCGGCGCCTTCTGAGGGGGAAAGGGCAAAGAGGTGAACGAGGGGCATGAACAGGCGGGCTGCCAGGCTGCCTTCTTTGGCAAAGTTGGTGGCCACAAATCCAGGATGGACGGCGTTGACGGTGACCCCTGTCCCGGTAATTTTCCGATCCAATTCGTAAGTGAAGTAGAGATTGGCAAGTTTGGATTCCCCATAGGCCTGGAAGGGCCGATAGGTCTCTTCGTGCTGGAGATCATCGAAATCCAGCTGCTGTCCGCGGTGAGCATCGGAGGAAACATTGATGATTCTGGCGGGTGCACTGGCCTTGAGCAGATCCAGCAGCAGCAGGGTGAGAGTAAAATAATTGAGATGATTGAGGGCCAGCGTCATCTCAATGCCATCGGCACTTTCCTGCCGTTCCCAGAAGAGGGCCCCAGCATTATTGATGAGCACATCCAGCTGCCGGTAGGTTGATATGATTTCCGCCGCGGTCTGTCGAATTTGGTCCAGGGAGGACAGATCTGCCACCAGGTAATCTACCTGCTGGCTGCCGGTTTCCTGGGCAATTTCCGATTTAACCCGCTGGCATTTTTCTTCCCGGCGGCTGACCAGAATGACCTGGGCTCCTTTTCCGGCCAATTTGAGAGCTGTTTGTTTGCCGATCCCGGAGGTCGCTCCGGTAATCAGGACGCGTTTTCCCTGCATATCCAAATTATTTTCCTTTCTGATGGGTATGAATTTGATTATAAGGCGAGCATGGGGGAGAATTATTAACATCCTGTAGAAAACCAGGCTATCTGGGGAGGAGGCCGGGGGTATCGGGGCTGGTTGTTTCGATCCTTGCTTCGCATAGGCTGAGCAGGCTGCTGCTCATGATGCAGCCAGAGTTAACCTGCTGCTTATCTTCTGTCGGTAAGATGTGCCCCGGGGATTTCATCTAGGCTTTAAAGGGAACCCCCTGTCTGCAAAGGAGATCAACATGTCCGCATCCCGAACAATCAGTATTCTCATCTTTGCCTCTTTGTTAATCACCGCCTGTACTGCTGCTGTCCCCCCGGAGGGAGGTAATAGCCCCACCCCTGTAGCGGAAATTGAGGGGGAGGAGGAAAGTCCTGAAGAAGAATCAGCGGCTCCTTCAGCGGCGGCATCAGCATGTCAGGACCCTTTTGAGGGTTCTTCTCCCCAGTTTCCCACCCGCTACTGGGAAAAAACCAATTTTTGTAAACACAGTGTAGATTATGACGAAATTTTCTCGGGTGGTCCTCCTCCTGACGGCATCCCGGCCATAGATGAGCCGGAGTTTATCAGCCCAGAGGAAGCAGATCAGTGGTTGGAGGATGTCGAACCGGTAATTTCCTTTCAGGTGGGGAATGACGCCCGGGCCTATCCGCTGCAGATCATGACCTGGCACGAGATTGTCAATGACACGGTGGGGGAGCTGCCTGTAGTGGTGACCTTCTGTCCCCTCTGTAACACGGCGCTGGTGTTTGAACGACCTGAAGTGCAGGGGCAGCGGCTGACTTTTGGGACCAGCGGTATGCTGCGGAAGAGCGATCTGGTGATGTATGACCGCCAAACGGAATCCTGGTGGCAGCAGTTTACCGGGGAGGCTATTGTGGGAGATCTCACCGGTACCCAGTTGGAGTTTTTGCCTGCAGTGATTACATCCTGGGAAGATTTCCAAAAGACTTTTCCGGATGGCAAGGTGCTTTCCAGGGATACCGGCTACAACCGCAGCTATGGTAGAAATCCGTATCCAGGGTACGATGATGTCAACAACACCCCATTTGCTTTCGCAGAAGAACCCGCTAATGGGGAGATCCGCCCGATGGAGAGAGTGGTCGGTGTCATCCTGGAAGAAGGAGATGCTGCCAGCTATCTGCTCAGCCGGCTGATGGAGGAAAAGGTAGTCAATGACCGTCTGGGCGGCAGCCCCATCACGATATTTTGGAAAGCTGGAACAGCTTCGGCACTGGATTCCAGCCAGATTCCCCTGGGAAAAGACGTCGGCACATCCGCTGTCTTTCTGGCGGAAGTTGAAGATCAAATCCTGACGTTTTCAGCCAATGAGGAGGGGGGATTCGTCGATGAGGAAACCGGATCAACCTGGGATATCTTTGGTCAGGCGGTGGACGGACCTCTGGAAGGGAGTGAGCTCACTCAGATTCCCCATTACAGCACCTTCTGGTTTGCCTGGTCAGCATTCGAAAAAGCTGATCCCCCTCAATAGCTGCTGATAATTAACGAATCAGTTTATAAACTCACCGGTCAAACTGATCCCTGACCGGTGAGTTTTTTTTAACAAAAACGGGCAGATCTGGTATGATGGAAAAAATTTTCTAAGGATTAAATTGTATGAGTGAACTGGAGACCATTCAAAAAAGCACAGAAGGACCGGTAACCCGGGAGCAGATCACGGAGGAGTTAACGCAGCTGGGTGTGCAGCCGGGCATGGTGCTGCTGGTGCACTCCTCCTTGAGCCAATTGGGCTGGGTAAGCGGAGGCGCCCCAGCGGTGATTCTGGCCCTGGAAGATGCGCTGGGAGAGCAGGGTACACTGGTTATGCCCACCCACTCCGGCGATCTTTCCGACCCCGGGCACTGGGACAACCCGCCCGTGCCTGCGGATTGGCATGAAATTATCCGGGCCACAATGCCCGCTTTTGACGCCTGTCTGACACCCACGCGGGGGATGGGTGTGATTGCAGAAACCTTCCGAAAGCAGCGTGGGGTGATGCGCAGCCAGCATCCCCATTTTTCCTTTGCTGCCCGGGGACCGGCTGCTGATGAGATCACCTCAGATCATGCTCTGCATTATGGGATGGGGGAGGGCTCTCCCCTGGCGAGGATTTATGATCTGCAGGGCTGGGTGCTGCTGTTAGGGGTGGGCTTCAGCAGCTGCTCCAGCCTTCATCTGTCTGAATACAGGGCTGCCTTTCCCGGGAAAAAAGAACACACCCACGGCGCTCCGCTGATGGCTGCGGGCCAGCGAACCTGGGTCGAGCAGCGGGATCTGGATTTTCAGGATGAAGATTTTGAGGAGATTGGTGCGGCGTATCAGGGCTCCGGGGGGGGAACCCGGACCGCAAGGGTAGGGTATGCGGATGCCTTGCTCACACCCCAGCGACCGCTGGTAGATTTCGCTGTCAGCTGGATGGAAAAGAATCGGCGGCTGCAAAAGCAGGACTGATATCAGACCCCCTTATGGAGGAACGGGTTGCCCGGTATAATGAAATTCTGATTAGAGGATCTCATTGAACTTCAGGAAGGGGAATATGGATTTTTTAGATTTTCTTTTTTACGGAAACACCATCCAGCAGTGGTTGATTGCAGCGGGAATTTTGCTGCTTGTTCTGGCGGTTCTGCTGCTTATCAAGCGAATGCTGGTCAGCCGGTTGTTAAAAGCTTTCCAGCGAACCAGGATCGAATTGGATGATTTCCTGATCCCTGTCGTCCAGCAAACCAAATGGTTTACCATTATGGCTTTGGGGATTTATCTGGGGACGCTGGTGCTCACTCTTCCAGACCAGATCCAGAATTGGATCAACACTGGATTTCAGGTCGTTTTGATCACCCAGCTGGGATTCTGGGGGATGGGGGTGATCAGTTTTTATGTCGCCCGCAAAGTCGATGAAAAGATTGAGAAGGATCACGGCGAGGATGCCACCACGCTGGATGCCCTGGGTTTGATATTGAAAATTGCCATCTGGATCATCGTCGGACTGGTCATCCTGGACAATCTTGGCGTGGAGGTCAACTCATTAATCGCCAGTTTAGGCATAGGGGGGATCGCTGTTGCCCTGGCTGTTCAGAATGTTCTTGAAGATCTCTTTGCCTCGCTATCTATCGCTCTGGATAAGCCGTTTGTGATTGGAGATTTTGTGGTGGTGGATGACTATGCCGGTACGGTGGATGATATCGGGTTGAAGAGCACCCGGATCCAGAGCCTCTCTGGAGAGGAACTGATTTTCTCAAATGCTGACCTGCTCAGCAGCCGGATTCGTAATTACAAGCGGCTGGAGAGGCGGCGGATTTCTTTCACCATCAGTGTGGAGTACGGCACCCCAAAGGAAAAGCTGGAAATCATCCCCGGCATCTTCGAAGAGCTCATCTCTCCGCTGGAAAATGCCACCTTTGAGAGGGCCCATTTCCATGAGATGAGCGATTTTGCCCTCAATTATGAGATCGTTTATTATGTTGAGGTCCCGGAATATGACGTCTATATGGATATGCAGCAGCAGATCAATTTAGGGATCTACCAGCGCTTTGAGGAGGAGGGCATCGAGTTTGCCTTCCCCACCCAGAAATTGTTTCTGGAGCAGTAGCCTTACAGCAGGAAAGAGCGGTCTGCACCCTGGACCGCTCTTTCCTTTTTGGGGGTCTTTCAGCGACCTACATGGCGACCAGATCCCCAATATTTTGGATTACCATGCAGTCCACCTCGGGGAAGGTTCCCTGGGGATCGAATAGAATGGGAAACAGTCCTGCCTGCTGGGCGCCAAGAATGTCCGTATAATAATTATCGCCGATGTAGGCAGTGGCCTCCGGTGTACTTTCCGCCAGATAAAGGGCATAATCAAAGATGTCGGGATCCGGCTTCCAGCTGTTGATCTCCCCGGCAGTGACCAAAAAGTCAAAAAATGACAGCAGCCCCAGCTGCTGGATGTCTTCCTTAATCGGCTTGGATCGGTTGGATACCAACCCTAATGTATAGCCCTGCACGTGGAGTGTCTTCAACGTCGGCCGGACATCCTCAGCCACAATGGTCTCGGGGTGATAGCGTTCTTCCAGTTTGGGCTGCATGATTGCGGCTAGATCACCGGCGTGTTCTTCCTCCAGGCCCATTAAGACCAATTTCCTCTGCAGGTACCGGGTCCAGAATTGATCATTGATGGTGCCGAAACGGTCCAGGTCTTCTGCAGCTTCCTGCGAGTTGGACCAGTAGTAATGGATAAACTGTCGGATTTTTCGTCTGGCAGTTTTGTCAGCGTTCATCTGAAATTCCTCAAGAAGCTGGAAGAAGATTTCCTGAGAGGAAGGGTGGTATTGACAGAGGGTTCCGTCCAGATCGAACAGCAGAGCTTCAAGGGCTAAAGGAAGGGCCATAAGTTTGAGTCCCAGAGCAAAGTCGTCAGCAAAGACTCTGCTGACTGCAACGCCTGTCCGTGAGTCATGAAAGAGGGCAACGAGAGGGCTCCCAAAATCATATCACCAGCAGAATTGATTATAATTTGGATTATACTGGATGGGGAAGTCGATTATCATCCCAGAACTCTGAGATTAACTCCAGGAATCCCGGCAGGCTTTGAGGGCAGGAACCAGCAATGCTATCGAATTTCACCAGACAGAGAAGGCTGCAGATAATATTTCTGTTCATCTTTCTGCTGACCATTCCCTGTTACGGACTGGGATTGCTGTTTGTCTGGATTGATGAGGAGGTGAGCAATCAGCCAACTTCCCCCCCCACGGAAGTGGCCCCTCCCACTGGAACACCTACCCGGGTGAATATCCAGCCAACGCGGTTTCCCACCTTTACACCCACGCTGTCCCCTTCCCCATCCAATACACCTACCTCCCCACCGACTGCTACTGAAACTTCCCCTCCCACGGCAACGTTGACAGCATCCAGCACACCCGTTCCCACAGCAACCTCCTCTCCTTCCCCGACCCAGACACTCACCCCAGAGGAAGCGGCAGGCACTGAAACTCCCCTCCCCACCGAAATATAAACGCGGAGATCTCCCATCCTGGCGGATCGGGAAGCGGTGTTCCGCAAGAATTGGGATGGAACAGCCGCGGATAATTTGTGGTTTAATAGATTACCTGACCGGAGCAAATGGGGGGATAGTGTCTCCTGGATAGTAAAGGATTGAGCGGTTATGAATAAAAAGTCTCTGTTACTCCTTTTGATCATGCTGGCGGCGGCAGTGCTGGCATCCTGCAGCTCTTTGCCATTTCTTGATGAGATGATTTCTTCTCCCACCCCCCCGGTGGATGAAACGCTGATTCCGCCAACGGTGGAGGCCTCACCGACACCAACCCCCCAGAACGTTTCCCAACTGACAATCTGGGTTCCTCCGCATTTCAGCCCCCAGGATGGAACCACCGCCGGGAATCTGTTTCTCTCCCGTTTGGAGGAATATGCCAACCGCCGGCCGCTGGTCGATGTGAAGGTGCGTGTAAAACAGCTGGAAGGGGATTATGGACTGCTGACATCACTGCGATCCGCCAGGGAGGCAGCCCCGCTGGTGATGCCGGATTTAATTGCCCTGCCCAGACCGCTGATGGAGCAGGCCTACCAAGAGGGTCTGATCATTCCTCTGGAGGAAAGAACTGGATTAATGGAGGATAACAACTGGTTTGATTTTGCCGGTGAACTTTCCCGGATCGACGACCAGCTGGTGGGAATCCCCTTTGCCGGGGATGCTATCGTGCTGGCTTACAAGATTAATAACAGCGAGGAACAGCCGCCAGTAGATTGGGCATCGCTGCTCGAAGTGCAGAAGGCGCTGGCATTTCCCGCTTCCGATCCTGAAAGTCTGGTCACCCTTGCTTACTATGAGAGCCTGGGAGGGGAATTCATACCTGCCGATGGGGGGAATTTCCAGCTTCAACGACCTCCCCTGCAGGATGTGCTCCAGTTCTATCAGGAAGCCCAGGCTGCTAATGTGATGCCGTTCTGGCTGACCCAACTTGAGAATGAAACCCAGGCCTGGTCATCCTATCAGGAGCGTCAATCCACCCTGGCGCTGACCTGGAGTTCGCTGTATTTCAGAGCGGATGCTCCCAACACCTCCCTGGCAGCTGTTCCTACCAGGAGTGGAAAATCCTTCACTTATGCGACCGGCTGGGTATGGTGTGTGGTCAGCTCTCAGCCTGCCCAGGAGGAGGAAGCTCTGGAGCTGGTCGAATTCCTGGTGGAGGACGGCTTTCTGGATTCCTGGTCAGTGGAAAGTAGCTATCTTCCCGTCCGGCCGTCCGCCCTGGAAATTTGGCCGGAGGGTGCATACCCGCTGCTCTGGCAGCAAATTCTACCCGCAGCGGTCATCCCTCCTGATCAGGAAGTGATCAACGCTATTGGGATGGAGGTCAGGGATGCTGTAGTCGCCGTTCTCAAGGATCAGACCGCACCGGAGACTGCCCTGGAGGGCCTGATTGAAGAACAGTGAGAAACCCGGTCTGAGATCACCCGCAGGTCAGCCTGCCCTGCGCTGAAATGAGTTAATTCTCAGCTCACTTCTCAAAAAGAGATCGACGTGATATAATCACCAGCCGTGCGTTTGCAGGAAAAACAATGATTACCGAACCGCCAAGTGGACTGGAAGGAATCTATCATGGATGAGATCATCAAGTCATTAAATGCCCCTAAAAACCCCGATATTCCCGATCTGCGCCCCGGAGATACCGTGACGGTTTTTGTTCGTATTCAAGAAGGCGAAAATCAGCGCACCCAGCAGTTCAAAGGCACTGTGATCCGGGTGCACGGCAGCGGAAACAGCGAAAGCTTTACTGTACGACGAATTGCCAGCAACGGGATTGGTGTGGAAAGGACTTTTCTGATCCGCTCTCCGATGCTGGAAAAAGTAGTTACCCAGAGCCGGGGATACACACGCCGGGCCCGCCTTTATTACCTGCGTCAGCGCAGCGGAAAGAAAGCCCGTCTGAAGCAGAAATACTCCTCCTGAGGGACTGCCTTTCAATATGCATCAGGGTACAAGCGGCCGCGCTGTACCCTGTTGTTCTTTAATCAACAGCTGGTTTTCATCCTTTCTTCCTGTATTCTGAGTATAATTTTTTCATGATGCAGAGAACAAGTCTCCTGGGGATGATTCTGATTCTGCTGCTGAGCGCCTGCAGCAGCCCGCCGGATCATTTAATGACTGCTACGCCCCAGCGCTGGATAGCATACCAGGATGGTTATTTCCAGCTGGAGATCCCTGCATGGCCGGACGGCAGGATGTCTGACCCTGAAACTATCCTGACAGTGGGGCAGGAGGGTTTTTTTGTGGTGGTGAACCGGTATCAGACTCTCCCTGATCTGGTTACCAGGGAATTGATTGCTCAGCTGGAGAGAGAAGAGGGAGCACACCTGGTCCAAAAAACTACGCTGGAGGAAAAACCCTTTTTTGAGTTCACTACCCGGCATAATAATCGAACCACGAGACTGCAGGCGGTCCTTGATTATTGCCAGGGCTACACCTATGCAGTGATCGTCGGTGGGGTAGAGAGTGTTTCCATTCTTCCTGTTTATCAGCGGGTCCTGAACTCCGCAGTCTGCCTGGATCCAGTGGAGGTTCCTCAGCTGACCACGGGAAAAATCGGGCTGATTGCTAACCCTGCGGAGGATGATTATCGCTCTCATTACCAATCCGGGCTCCGGCTGGCCAGGGAAAACGGTGTTCAGGTTCTTCACAGCTATCTGCAGTGGGGCGAATTGGAAATCTCCCCGGGGAATTATCACTTGCCAGAGATAGATGCCTTCATGGGGTACCAGAAAGCCGAGGGATTTGAGATCTCCCTGGTCATCAATGTCATCCACGGCTCAGCCCGGGGGTCTGTGCCGGAGGATCTTCAGGGACGGGATTTCGATGATCCCCAGTTCATCCAGCGTTTTAGCGATTTTGCCCTGGAGATCCTTGATCGCTATCCGGTACGCTATTTAACTATCGGGAATGAGGTCAATAAATTTTTTGTCTCTCATCGAGATCAGCTCTCTGCCTATCAGACTTTCTTTTCGGGAGTATACTCAGCGGTGAAAAAGCATCATCCGGACTGCCAGGTGGGAATGACTTTTGCATTCCATGACCCGGAAGCCAGCGAAGCGGTGGACCTCATTGCAGATTTGAACCAGGGGGACTTTGTGGCCTATACGCTTTATCCGTACAGCCCGGGCTATATTTTTGACCGGTATCCCGATGAGCTGGATGTGTATCTGGATGGGATGATCGCTGCGGCGGCAGGGAAGCCCGCAGCCGTGGTAGAGATCGGCTGGAGCACAGCGGAGAGTCTGCAGGGAAGTGAGGAGGATCAGGCGCTGTTTGTCAGGGAAGCCTTCCAGCAGCTGGAGGAACACCGGGAGGAAATAATCTTTCTGGCCTGGTCTTCGCTCCATGACCGGGAAATTGACGATTTATCCCATCCTGCTTTGAGATTTTTTCCTCTCCCCCCGCATCTCACCAGCGATGAAAGCTACCCCCCAGCCTCAACGGATTACTGGAATCATTTCGGCCTGCGGCGTCATGACGGCACTCCGAAATCCGCCTGGTCGGTATTTCAGCAGGAAGCGAAAATCTATCTGCAGAAACATCATCGGGAAGGTCAGCCGTGAACGCTGCAAAATCGGATCCGATTGGCATATTCGACTCCGGTGTGGGAGGCCTTTCTGTGCTCCGGGAAGTACATCTGCGTTACCCCGGGGAGGATCTGATCTTTTTTGCCGATCAAGCCCATGTTCCGTACGGCCCCAGGCCGAAGGGGGATGTGCTGGCATTTTCGGATGCCATCGTTCGTTATCTTCTTCAGCGGGGGACGAAAATGATTGTGGTCGCCTGCAATACAGCCTCAGCGGCGGCTCTTCAACCCCTCCGAGAACGATTTCCGGACACCCCTTTTGTGGGCATGGAACCGGCAGTAAAACCGGCTGTGGAAAAAACCAGCACCGGAATTGTGGGCGTGCTGGCCACCCCCGCGACCTTTCAGGGGGAGCTGTATGCCTCTACAGTGGCGCGGTATGCAGGCGGTGTCACGCTGCTGCAGGACACCTGTCCCGGGTTGGTGGAGCGGATTGAACGCGGGGACCTCCGGAGTGTGGAAACCAGGCGAATACTGGAAGAGGCCCTTCTCCCCATGCTGGCACAGGAAGTGGATGAAATTGTTATCGGCTGCACCCATTATCCTTTTGTGATCAGTCTGATCCGGGACATTGTCGGGGAGGATGTTCAGGTGATTGACCCGGCGCCGGCTGTTGCCCGCCAGGTGGGAAGGCTGCTCGAGGAGCAGGGGTTGCTGAGGGACAATCCTGCCGGCGGAAAATTGATCTTCATCACCAGCGGAAGTGGATCTCGATTCCGGACCCAGCTGACGGCGCTGACAGAGCTGCGGGGCACAGTGGAGGAAGTCTCCTGGCAGGGAAGCCGTTTGCAGCATCCCTGATCGCCCGGCTGGGCAGGGAGCTCTCCCTCAGCGTTTCAGCCAGCCAGACAGGCGGGAAGGCGCCCAGGTGTTAATCACCTGATCTGCTGATGCCCATCCGCGCCTTGCGGTGGCAATCCCAAACTTCAGATAATCAAAGTCTGTCGGGGAGTGGGCGTCGGTATTGATGGTGATCAATACCCCCAGCTCAAGCGCCCGGCGGACGTAAATATCGGCGAGATCCAGACGCTGGGGATTGGCATTAATCTCCAGGGCAGTGCTGGTTTCTGCTGCGGCCTGAAGCACTGCATCCATATCCAGATCCGCCGGTTCCCGCTTGCCGATCAGCCGGTTGGTGGGGTGGGCGATAATATCGACGTGGGGGTTGTGGATGGCCTGAAGCATCCGGGTGGTGACCTTCTCCCGGGGCTGCCGGGTGCTGGTATGCAGGGAGGCGATCACCAGATCAAGTTCAGCCAGTACCTCATCCGGGAAATCCAGCTGCCCATCTGCCAGAATCTCCAGCTCAATACCGGCCAAAATGGTCATTTCTCCGTTCAGTTCCTGCTGGATCTGACTGATTTCTTCCCGCTGCTCGAGCAGCTCCTCGGGGGAGATCCCACCGGCGATGCCCAGGCTCTGGGAATGGTCGGTGACCGCCAGCACTCGCAGCCCTCGACTGCGGGCAGCCTGGACCATCTCGCGGATGCCGTACTGCCCGTCACTCCAGGTGGAATGGGAATGCAGCTCAGAAACGATTTCATGCCTGCTTATTAAACCGGGCAGCCGATTTTCCTGGGCCGCCTGAATTTCCCCTCGATCTTCCCGGAGTTCAGGGGGGATCCAGGGCAGATCCAGTGCCTGATAGAGATCTTTTTCGTTTGCGAAGAGAATTTCCGTTTGATCCGATGTGCGGAGCATGCCATGTTCGGATAGGGAATACCCTTTCTGGAGAGCCAGCTCTCTGAGCTGGACGTTGTGATCTTTGGCGCCGGTGGCGTACTGCAGCGCGGTCCCGAACCGCGCCGGTGGATGGACCCAGAGCTGGGCCCGCAGTCCGTTATCAAAGACCACGCTGGATTTGATAGATCCCTGACTGACAATTTCGCTCACCCGGGGATGATTGACAAAGGCTGCCATCACCGGCTGGGGATATTCTGCCGCAGCCAGCAGATCCAAATCACCCACGGTCTCCCGCATGCGCTGCAAACTCCCGGCTGGAGAGGCGGTGCTGACTTCATCCAGGGTCTCCAGGTAGCGGAGCAGTTCCTGAGCAAAGGGCCAGGCTTCTCCCAGAAGGGTGCGATCTGAGCGCTGCTGCAGGGCCTGGATGCCGGTGAGGATATTGGCTTCCGTTTTGGGCCCAATGCCTTCCAGCGAGGAGAGCCTGCCCTGCTGCGCGGCTTCCTGCAGCTCCTCCAAATCGCTGATCCCCAGCTTCTGCCAGAATAGCTGGACTCTTTTGGGACCTAATCCCGGCACATCCAGCAGGTCAATCAGAGTAAGAGGGACATCCTGCTCTAATCTCTCTAGGAACTCCAGTGATCCGGTTTCGATCAGCTCGATAATCTTTTCGCTGATGGCATCCCCAACGCCGGGAATCGCTGTCAGCTCCCCCTGCTGATAAACTTGAGAGATATCTTGACCGAGCTCCAGAATGCTTTCCGCAGCCCGCCGGTAAGCCAGAATTTTGTAGATCACTTCCCCTTTGATTTCCAGCATGTCAGCGATGGTCTCCAATACGCTGGCAACGTCTTGATTATTCATCATGTCCCCCCTTTCTCAGACTGAAGATCAGGATCAGCAGCAGCGTCCCCCCCGCGATGGCAACAGAGAAGATGATTACAGCGGGCTGTTTTTGTGTGGTTTGAAAGCTGGGTGTGTTGGGGACCTGGCCGGTGGGCTGATCGGAAGCCGCCGGGGGGACGAGTGTGATGCGCTCCTTTAGTCCCACCGGGGAAGGGGTATGGGTAAAACGAACCGGCAGGGTGGGGCTGGGTTGACCAATTGGTGTTGCTGTGGGGGTGGAGGAGGCCCGGATGAGGATATCATCCCCGGGGCGCAGTACCGGGTCCTGGGGAAGTTCGTTGAGCTTGAGCAGCTCTTCCAGGGAAATTCCATATACAGCTGAGATTGACCACAGGGTCTGCCCTTGTTGAATGGTGTGGCTGACCGAGCCGTCCGGGTTGGGGGTGGATTCGACCACCGGCACCGGGGTGGGTTCAGCGCCCTGCTGGGGTGTGTATGTCGGCCCTGTAGGTGGTGCGGAGGCGGTTAGCGCTGGATCGCCGAGCCAGGTTCCAGTGTTGAGATTGGATAGAATATCATCTCTGGAATAAGCCATCCCCTGGTGGGCGCGGAGCGCATCAATGGGTTGGATCCCGGCTGCAATTGAGTTCTCCTGGGCGTGGATCTCTCCTGGAGAGATCAGCACCATCACCAGAAGCAGACCGACAAACAGCAAAGGCGAGGGGGTATTTTTCATAGCTTTCTGCATCCCCTTGGACCGGCACCGGGATGGGGCAGGTAATGATTTCGATCTCCGGGGGATTTGGTTACAAGTCTCTTTTTAAATTTTCGATGGAGGCTACCGGTGTGGGATCCACCCCGTAGAGCATGGCCAGGTAATAGGCTGTATAGTCTCCGAAGTGGATCAGTGTCCACATTTGCGCCAGCCGGGAGCCCCCCCGGCCTCTCACCAGGTCCGTGTTCAGCCCCTCCAGCATAAAATTCATTTTTGTCAGCTCCACACGGCGTTGATTGCGGGGGTGATTTTCATCAGCCACCAGGAAGAGAGCCATTGTTTTCAGCAGGGCCTCTTCCGGGTTAACCACACCTGCCAGGGTGTTGTGATCTGCTTCCGGCAGCGCTTCAAACTGGGCCCAGGATTTTGCCAGTTCGTTGATCTGCCCTTTCCAGCGGCGGGCAACCGGGGCCAGAAAATCAGCTCCGAAAACGCAAACCCAGCGGCCCATCAACTGACCGGCGGCGCGTTTGGCAGGGTTTTCCGGTGTGGGGATATCTGGGGTGAGCAGCGCCTGCTGGCTGCGCATTTCCTGCACCGCTCCCGCCAGTTCATCCGCAGGATCCGGGATGACCTTGGCCCGGTAGGCAGCGGCCAGCAGAAGCCCAAAGGAAAACCCCACTGCAGAGCGGGGCTGCCCCAGGTGCTGGAAGGTCCATACATCCGCTCCCGCTTGTGGTCCGCGTTCCCCCAGCTCCCCCCCGGTGGTGATCACCAGCAGCCGGCAGCCGCGGTCCGCTGCGGTTTGAAAGGCGGCAAGCGTTTCCTCGGTGTTGCCGGAGTGAGAGGAGGCGATGAACAGGGTCCCCGGCCCTTCTACCCAGGCAGGCAGCTGGTAATCGCGATGCACCGTGAGGGGCACAATTGCCTGGGGTGCGGTATAGGCCTGAAGTAAGGCCGCCCCGATGGCGGACCCTCCCATGCCGGCAACCACCACCTGCTTGATGTCCTTCAGGTCGCCCAGCGGCAGCGTCAAACCCAGCTCCCAGGCGGCGTGCAGCTGATCGGGCAAGCCATTGATCTGTCCCAGCATATCCTTGGTATCCAGTTTGGAAAACTCATTGATCTTATCCAGGTTCATACGGTCAACTCCATGGTCAGCAAGGGAAGGTATTTTTCAATTTTTCCCGGGTCCTGTAATCAGAGTCAGTCCTCTTGCAGCAGTTCATATATCTCCCGCCGGGGCCAGCCCGATTTTTCAGCCAAGTTTTTGGCCAGTTTTGATGGCGGCAGCGATCCATCCCGGGCGCCTTGTTGCACAGCAGCCAGCAGTTTCTCCCGGCTCCACTTGCTGTGCTCGTCCCCGGCTCCTTCCAGGACCAGGGTGATTTCCCCCCGGACCTGACCTTTTCCAAAGTGAGCCAGCGCTGCTGCAGTCGTTCCCCGAAAGATTTCTTCATGCATTTTAGTGAGCTCCCGGGCCACAGCTGCCTGTCGGTCTCCCAGGACAGCCTGCAGGTCTTCCAGAGAGGCCAGCAGGCGGTGAGGGGTTTCCAGGAAAATCAGGGTGTGCGGAAAATCTCGATATTTCCTCAGTAATTCGCGGCGCTGATTCCTTTTCCGGGGTAGGTAGCCCAGAAACAAAAAAGCATCGGAAGGCAAACCGGAAGCTGACAGTGCGGTGATAGGGGCACTGGGACCGGGAAGGGGAATGACGGTGTGCCCGCTATCAATGGCTGCTCTGACCAGGGTGTATCCCGGGTCATTAACGGCCGGTGTGCCGGCATCGGTGACCAGCGCTAGATCGCCAGCTGCCAGGTGATCGAGCAGGACAGCGGTTTGATGGTCTTTATTGTGGTCGTGATAGGCGATCTGTGGGGTCTGAATCTGGTATTCTTTCAGGAGCAGGCTTGTCTTTCGGGTGTCTTCCGCAGCGATCAGGGGGACGGTTTTCAGGACCCGGATTACCCGGTAGGTGACATCCTCCAGGTTGCCGATCGGTGTCGCGGCCAGATACAGCTTGCTCATCCGGATTGTTCCTCTTCCTGGGAGAGATTCCGGCGGAGATTTCTGGCCAGTTTTCTGCGCGGCAGCATGACCTGTCTCCCGCATCCCAGGCATTCAATTTTGATGTCTGCTCCCAGCCGGATCACCCGCCAGCGGTTTTCCCCGCAGGGGTGGGCTTTTTTTAGCTCTAGGACATCCTCCATTTTCAGATCAGGCAGCATGCAGGCATTATATCACCAGCCGTAAACATGGCAGCCGCACGGCAGCAGCAGAAATTTTCCTGTCTGAGAGGATGGTATAATTTGATCCAGGAGCAGGGATTAACAGTCTCGATTCTTCTTCCACCAACTCTACCCAACCAGGCACTTGCGGATGAAAAGGATTGATTCATCTTGACAGAAGAGCGATGGGGGACGGCGGTAAGTTTGATCGGCAGTATGCTTATGAAATCCAAATTCCCGTATCGTATCTGGCAGTTCTGGCAGTCATTAAAGGGATCCCCCGAAAACGGCACAACGGAGGGGATTACGCTGCTGCTTGATGATCGGCAGCTGGATCTCTTTCAGGGGATGAAAGCACCGGATCAAAACCACAGCATGCGGGTCTATCAGTCACTGCGCAGCAGCGGGATTGAAAACAAAGATCTTTTACAGGCTGCCCTGCTGCATGATGCGGGTAAACAGCAGGTGGCCCTTTACCGCTGGGAACGCATCTTTGCTGTGCTGCTCGATGCCGCTGCGCCGGGGATATCAGCAGCCTGGGGAGAAGGAAAACCGACGGGGCTCCGAAAACCGCTGGCGGTCTATCATCAGCATGCTGCCTGGGGAGCAGAACTGGCCAGAGAAGCCGGCTGCAGTTCGCTGACAGTGTGGCTGATTTGCAATCATGAATCCGACCAACCTGAGGATCCTCCCTCAACGGAAGCCCTGCAGCTGCTTCAACTGCTGCAGTTCGCAGACAACTCAAACTAGGACGAACCATGAAAAATCAACTGACGATTATCGGTTTAGGCCAGATTGGGGCCTCTTTTGGCATGGCCCTGGGAAAATATCAAGATGAGATCACGCGCATCGGACATGATAAATCGCGCTCGGTCGCCAAACAGGCCAAAAGCCAAGGCGCCGTCGATAAAATCACCATCACACTCTCCGGGGCGGTCAGCGAGGCAGATTTGGTCATTCTTGCCCTGCCCCTCCATGAAATTAGGGAGACCCTGGAGCACATCGCTGCTGATCTGCAACCGGGGACGCTGGTTATCGACACTGCGCCGATAAAAAGGCCGGTGGTTGAGTGGATGGATGCGCTGCTGCCTGAGGGCTGCAGTTACGTCGGTCTCATACCAGCGCTGCAGGCAGACTATCTGGAAGAAAACATTTTTGGCGTGGAAACCGCCCATCAGGATTTATTTGCTGGCTGTCAGATGGCAGTTGTCAGCGGGAATCAGTCGCCCACGGAGGCCATTCAGGCGGCGACAAATCTGGTTGGATTGGTGGGGGCGGACCCTTTCTTTGCCGATGCAGCTGAGATCGACGGTCTGATGGGGATGACGCATGTGCTGCCCCAGCTGGTGGCTGCCTCCTTGCTGCGCATCACCCAGGATGCGCCGGGATGGCGGGATGCCCGGAAAATATCCGGGAAGGCATTCACGCAAACCACCCTGCCCCTGGTCCCGGATGATATCCCGGAAGCGCTGGCTTCTGCGGCAGTTCACAATAAGGAAAACACGGTGCGGCTGCTGGATGATCTTATCCGGGAGCTGGTCAGCCTCCGGGATGGCACCCAGGAGGACAACCAGGAAGAACTGGCGGAGAAGTTTATCCGCATGCAGCAGGGACGGGATCTCTGGTGGCAGGACCGCCAGAAGAATAATTGGTCCGATTTCAGCTCCCCTGCCATCCCTCAGCGGAGCATGCTGGCGGATCTGCTGGGGTTCAAGACTTTTTCCCGGAAGAAGGATGGCGCGGATTCATGAGTCAGGCTGACAGCCGCTGCTACTGCTATATTGTGGAATGTTCGGATGGTACCTATTACACTGGATGGACGACAGATCCGGACCGTCGGGTCAGAGAGCATAATGCCGGTCGGGGAGCGCTGTACACCCGCTGGCGGCGTCCGGTGGAGCTGGTCTACCTGGAGCCTTTCCCGGATCGTTCGGCAGCGATGCGCCGCGAAGCAGAGATCAAGCAGTTCACCCGCAGTAAGAAAGGTCAGCTGGTGGATGAGTACCGGCCAGATGATGACTAATTTCATCTGTTCGGTAAGGGGAAATTGCCTTAAGATGGCAGAGGACGGCAACGCGCAGCAGGAAAGCAAGCAGGAATTCACTGCAGCTGATTTCTTCCGTGGCGAGGATAAGAAATCGAAGGAATAAGAAAAGATATGGCAGAGAAATTGGATTGGATCAGGACTGAACTGCAGGCGCTCCGTGATACCGGGCTCTACAACCAGATTCGCACCCTGGAATCACCGCAGGGTGCCTGGCTGATTGTGGATCAGGAGAGGGTCTTAAATTTTTGCTCTAACAATTACCTGGGATTAGCTGATCATCCCCGGCTGGTGGAAGCTGCCAAAGATGCCGCCGATGAGTATGGTGTGGGGCCCGGGGCTGTGCGCTCCATCGCCGGAACCCTGGATCTGCATATTGAGCTGGAAAAGCGGCTGGCGGAGTTTAAACGGGTGGAGAAAGCCATCACCTTTCAATCGGGATTCAACGCCAATCTGGGGACCATTCCGGCCCTGGTGGGGAAGGATGATGTTATCTTTTCTGACCGGCTCAACCATGCCAGCATTATTGACGGCTGCCGGCTGGCAAAATCAAAAATCGTCGCCTATGATCACTGCGACCCCGCGGCCTTAAAAAGAGCGCTGGATGAATACCGGGCTGATTACCGCTGCGGATTGGTGGTTACCGATGGGGTATTCAGCATGGACGGTGATATCGCTCCCCTGGATGAGATCTATGAGGTCTGTAGGGATTTTGAGGTCATTTTGATGGTGGATGATGCCCACGGCGAAGGGGTGCTCGGGGAAGGGGGGCGGGGAATTGTCGACCATTTCCATCTCCACGGAAAAGTGGATGTGGAGGTGGGCACACTTTCCAAGGCTTTTGGCGTGGTGGGTGGTGTGGTGGCAGGGAATCCGCTGGTGGTGGAATGGCTCTATCAGCGAGCCAGGCCTTTCCTGTTCTCTTCCGCGATGACCCTGCCCGATGTGGCTGCCTGCATTGAAGCGGTCAAGATGCTGGAATCCTCCACCGATCTGGTAGATCAGCTGTGGGAAAATGCCGATTATTTCAAGGCGGAGATGAAGACCCTGGGGTTTGACACCGGGAAGAGCATGACACCGATCACCCCGGTGATGCTGGGGGAGGCCCCCCTGGCTCAAAAGTTCAGCAAGCGGCTCTTCGATGAAGGGGTGTTCGCCATGGCGATTGGCTACCCCACCGTCCCCCGAGGGGAGGCCAGGATTCGCGTGATGATCTCCGCCGCTCACAGGCAAGAGGATCTCGACCAGGGTCTGGCAGCTTTTGAAAAAATTGGCCGGGAGCTGGAAGTAATTGACTGACGGCCAGCATTCTCACTGATTTCCTGGAGCCAATCTACCCTGCGGGCTGTCTCAATCGCAGCCAAATGCTTCTGGGTTTTCCCCTCAGATCGGCAGGAGGGCGGCAGTTATTTCTTCTGCGGTCACGAGGGAGGAGATCGGGTTCCGTCACAGGGATTGAGGAGTTTCCTGGTTCAGCCGCCGCGCCGTTCTGCAAATCTACCCGATCTTCAGGGAGGAGGGAGGCGAGCCAGTCAGACGGCGTCTGGCTCTTTTTCACTGCTTGAGCCTGGGGAGGGGGGTTCCCGGATATATTCTTGAGGATCCTTCGCCAGCGCTGACAATCGCTGGGCACTGAACTGGATAGGAAATGATCCCACAGAGGAGAAGATTGGATTCCTCATCCCGGACACAACTGGCTTTGCTCGGCACGGGCACGCCGAATCCTGATCCAGAGAGACAGGGAGCGGGATATCTCATTCTTGTTGACCAGCAGCCTTATTTATTTGATGTTGGCCCCGGGGTGGTTCGCAGGGCGGCTGCCCTGACCGCATCCCGCCCGGATGAGCTGGAGAGGTTTTCCGTCAGCCAATTATCCAGGGCATTCTTAACTCACCTTCATGCTGATCACACTGCGGGATTCCCTGATCTGCTGCTCACCCCCTGGATCGCAGGGAGGGATCGACCGCTGGAGGTATGGGGACCACCGGGGACAGAACGATTGGTCAGCGGAATGCAGACGGCCTATCAGGCGGATATTGATTACCGGCTGACCGGCCTGGAACCGGCAGATTCTCAGGGGTGGAAAACCGCAGTTCACGAATACGGCCAGGGAGTGATTTACCGGGATGAGCGGATTCAAGTGGAAGCTTTCCGGGTTTGCCATGGAGCGATGCCGCACTGCTTCGGTTTCCGGGTCAGCACACCGGACCGGGTGATCGTCCTCAGTGGGGATACCCGTCCCTGCGAGAATGTGGTCACACACAGCCAGGAGGCTGACATCCTCGTTCACGAGGTGTATGCCGCCAAGGCCCTGCAACGACGCCCGGCAGTCTGGCAAAGGTACCACCGCTTTCATCATACATCCGCGCTGGAGCTGGCAGAGCTGGCCGGCCGGGTGCAGCCGCAGCTGCTGATCCTTACCCACGCGCTGTTATGGGGCGCTCCAGAAGCGGATTTGCTGGAGGAAATCCAGTCAGAGTATGCCGGTCCGGTTGTGCTGGGGGCTGATCTGGATCTTTATTAAATGGACAAGCCCCATCCGGGAGAGATGACCCCTGCCTTCCAGTTATTTCACTCAGAATGTTCGGTTTTCGCGGGTTGGGGAGGGCCTGCCAGGATCCCCGCAAAACTTCCGCAGGAAAGCGCTGTCTCGGGGATAGACCTTGAAAGAGCACGGAAAGGCCAGGGCGGCTGGATCGGATGAGCAGGGCTGCGCTGAGCCCCGTCCGGGGACCGCCCCGATGATTTTCTCCTGATTGTGCTTAAAATCACCCCTGATTCGTGAAAAAATGATCAGATATATTGTATAATGTGAAAAAGTTAACAAGCTGATCATTTCTGTCTGGCAGGACAGAACTTTTTCCATGTCACTTGAACAACGCCGCTCTGGCAAGGTTAAACTTTCGCAAAGGTGTATTCTATGAAAGAAAATATCCACAATATTCTCACCAAGTATGATCACGATCAGGGCAGGATGATGGACATTCTGCTGGAAATCCAGGATCAATATCGCTGCATCCCGGATGAGGCTGTTGAGGTCATCACAGATGCGCTGGACATCTCTCAGGTTGATGTCGAGCAGGTGATCTCTTTCTACCATTTCTTCTCCCGGGAACCAGTCGGGGAATATGCTGTTTACCTGAATGACAGTCCGGTGGCTTTCATGCACGGGCGAGCTGAAGTCGCAGAAACCTTTGAAAAGGAAGTGGGGATTCCTTTCAACAGCGTCACCGAGGACGGCCTGATTGGCCTCTGGGAGACCGCCGATATTGGCATGAACGACCAGGAACCGGCGGCGATTATCAACAGCACCTTGTTTACCGAACTCAATCCTACTAAGGTGAAATGGATCGTCCGGGGAATGAAAAGCGGCAAGGATATCGAGGAAATTGCCGAGGAAGTTGGCGGCCAGGTTTACACTCAGGGCAGTCTTTGCACAATGGTCAGGAATAATATTTATTCCAAAGGCACCGTTCTATTTGTAGATTATGAACTGGGCAGTGCGCTGGAAAAAGCCCTCGAAAACAAGCCGGAAGAGATTGTTGAAGTGGTCAAAAAGTCCAATCTCCGGGGCCGGGGAGGAGCAGGCTTTCCCACGGGGCTGAAATGGGAATTCTGCCGCCGATCGCAAGGGGACCAGGTGTACCTGATCTGCAACGCGGATGAAGGGGAGCCGGGTACCTTCAAGGATCGAGTGATCCTCACGGAACTTCCTGAACAGCTTTTCGAAAGTATGGCCATCGCTGGCTATGCCCTGGAAGCTACCGAGGGATTTGTTTATCTGCGCTTCGAATACCGTTACATGAAGGAATATCTTGAGGATGTCTTGGAGAAGATGCGGGCGAAGAATCTGCTTGGGAAGAATATTCTCGGCCGGAAAGGCTTTGACTTTGATATCCGCATCCAGCTCGGCGCTGGTTCTTATGTCTGCGGTGCAGAATCCGCTCTGATTGAGTCCATGGAAGGGAAGCGGGGAGAACCGCGCAACCGGCCGCCGTTCCCGGTTCAGAAGGGCTATCAAAACGAGCCCACTGTGGTAAATAATGTGGAAACGCTGGCCAAGGTGGCCCCGATTATCCTCAACGGTCCGGAATGGTTTGCCTCGATTGGCACCAGTGAATCCACCGGGTCCAAGCTGTTGAGCATCTCCGGCGATGTTCAGAATCCGGGAGTGTATGAGATGGAATGGGGGATGACCATCAACGAGATGCTGGAAATGGTCGGCGCCTCCGACACCCAGGCCATTACGGTCGGCGGTCCTTCCGGAGTGTATATTGACCCCACTCACTTTGGGCGCAGCGTGGCCTTTGAAGACCTGGCCACCGGCGGTTCCATGATCGTAATCGGCAAAGACCGCGATCTGCTGAGAGACTATATCCTGCCCTTCACGAACTTTTTCATCGAGGAATCCTGTGGATCCTGTGTCCCCTGCCGGGATCTGACGGTGATCCTGCGGGACAAACTTCTCAAAATCCTCAATGGCAAAGGCACCCACAAGGATATTGACGAGCTCTACGAATGGGCAAAAATGGGCATCACTGCCAACCGTTGTGGTCTGGGGCAGACCTCTGCTAATCCGATTATCACCTCGATAGAAAATTTCCGGGGTCTGTATGAAGATCTCGTGGCCACAGAGGGAGATTATCTGTCCACCTTTGATATGGAAGAAGCTGTTGCGGAATCCTGTGAGTATGTTGGCAGAGTTCCCAATATCGAAGCCCATTAAGCGAATCAGCTAGCAAAAATGGAAATGATATGAATACTAAAGGAAAACTTTACTTTGAGATTGATGGCAAGCCCTGCTACGCAGATAAAGGGCAGTCGATTATTGATGCCGCCAGGGAAAACGGTGTCTATATTCCTTCGCTGTGCCATCTGGAAGGTGTTAAACCAGCTGGATCCTGCCGGATCTGCAACGTAAAAGTAGACGGCCGCAATATGACCGCCTGCACCACGCCTGTGGAAGACGGCATGATCGTTGAAAATGATATTCCGGAACTCCAGGAACTCCGTAAAGCGATTATTGAGACCCTGTTTGTTTCCGGGAATCACCTCTGTCCTTCCTGTGAGAAAAGCGGCAATTGTGAACTTCAGGCGCTGGGCTACCGTTATCAGATGCTGGTGCCGCGCTTCCCCTATCAGTTCCCCATTAAAGGGGTCAACCCCCGCTCCGATCAAATCTATCACGACCGCAACCGCTGCATCCTCTGCAAACGCTGCATCCGGACGGTGACCAAGGATGGGAAGCATGTCTTTGCCTATCACGGCAGGGGCGGTGAGCATCTCCATGTGGAGATTGATGAGGAGCTGGCTTCCCAGCTGACAGAGGAAGAGGCTCTGGAAGCGATGGAAATCTGCCCTGTCGGTGCCATCCTGAAGAAAGAACGAGGATTCGAGGTGCCGATCGGGGAGCGCAAATACGACAGCGCACCCATTGGCAGCGAAATTGAAGCCAAATAAAGATACCCTAGGAAGAATACTATGAGCAAACCAGTACTCGCTACAGCTTCACTTGCAGGTTGTTTTGGCTGTCACATGTCTCTGCTGGATATCGATGAGCGGATCTTGAAATTGATTGATCTGGTGGAATTCAACAAATCGCCGATCGACGATATCAAGACTTTTACCAAACGATGTGATATCGGGCTGATCGAGGGTGGATGTGCCAACAGTGAGAATGTTGAAGTTCTCCGGAATTTCCGGGAAAACTGTGACATTCTTGTCTCCGTTGGGGAGTGCGCCATCATGGGGGGCCTGCCTGCGCTCAGAAACGGCATTCCGGTGAAAGAGTGCATTGAGGAGGCTTATCTGAATGGCCCTACTGTGGGACTGAATACCGATCATGTCCTGCCCAATGACGATGAGCTGCCGATGATTCTGGACAGGGTGTACCCCTGCCATGAGGTGGTCAAGATTGACTACTATCTCCCCGGCTGCCCTCCCAGAGCGGACCTGATCTGGAATGCTGTTGTGGCCCTGGTCACCGGCGAAGAGCTGCAGCTGCCTTATGAAGTTGTGAAATTTGACTAATAAAGGATACTGATATGGCCCAGAAAGTCACTATTGAACCCGTAACCAGGGTGGAAGGGCACGGTAAAGTGACCATTCACCTGGATGATCAGAACAACGTTGAAGAATCCCGCTTCCATATTGTCGAATTCCGGGGGTTTGAACGTTTCGTACAGGGAAGACCCTACTGGGAGGCCCCGGTGCTGGTGCAGCGGCTGTGCGGCATCTGCCCGGTCAGCCACCACCTGGCTGCTGCCAAAGCGCTGGATGTGATCGTTGGCGCCGGGACCGGTGACGGTCTGACCCCGACCGGGGAGAAGATGCGCAGGCTGATGCACTACGGGCAGATTTTCCAATCCCATGCCCTGCATTTCTTCCACCTGGTTTCCCCCGATCTGCTTTTTGGCATTGATGCCGATCCCGCTGTCCGCAACGTGATCGGGGTTGCCATGGAGCACAAAGATCTCGCTGTCCAGGGCGTGATGATGAGGAAGTTTGGTCAGGAAATCATCCGCGCCACAGCCGGAAAGAAGATCCACGGCACCGGTGCAATTCCTGGAGGAATCAACAAACACCTCAGCCCCGAGGATAAGGAATCTTTCCTGAACGGACCGGATCCTCTGAATATCGACAAAATGGTTGCTTGGTCGGTGGGTATCCTTGATTTCTTCAAGGAGTACTATCAGGAGAATAAGAGTTTTATTGACGACTTTGCGGTGTTCCCTTCCAATCACCTCAGCTTGGTCAGAGAAGACGGCGCCATGGATCTGTACCACGGCGTGCTGAGAGCTGTGGATGCGGACGGCAACAAAGTCCTCGATGATGTCGATTATCAGGCCTATGATCAGTACATTGAGGAAGAAGTCCGGCCCTGGAGTTACATGAAGTTTCCCTATATCAAATCATTGGGGCCGGAGAAAGGCTGGTACCGTGTGGGGCCGCTGGCAAGATTGAACACCGCGGATTTCATCCCCACCCCGCTGGCCCAGAAAGAGTTTGAAGAATTCAAATCGGTCACCAACGGCAAACCGAACAATCACTGTCTTCACTATCACTATGCCCGCTTGATTGAGATTTTGCACTCTGCCGAGATGATGCAAGAGCTGCTCAACGATCCTGATTTGATGAAAGGTGAGCTGGTGACCAAGGGAACCAAAACTAACAAAGGCATCGGCCTGCTGGAAGCCCCCCGGGGAACCCTCTTCCATCACTACGAGATCAACGACAAGGACCAGATCACCAAGGCTAATCTGATCGTGTCCACGACCAATAACAACCAGCCCATGAACGAGTCAGTCAACAGTGTGGCGCATTCCTGGATGGATGGAAATGCGGAGATCACGGAGCCGATGATGAACGCGGTGGAAGTGGCTATCCGGGCCTACGATCCCTGCCTGAGCTGCGCAACGCACGCGCTGGGCAAGATGCCCCTGGAAGTGTCGCTGTATGACGCCGATGACAACCTGATTGACCGTAAGAGATCCTGACCGGTTCAATGCGAATTCTGGTTTATGGATACGGAAATCCCGGCAGGCAGGATGACGGACTGGGCATTGAGCTGGTCACCAGGCTGGAAGCCTGGGCGATCGATCGGCAGCTGGCCGGTGTTGAATTTGAAAATAATTACCAGTTGAATATTGAGGATGCGGAAGCGATCTCCCATCAGGATGTGGTCATCTTTGTGGATGCATCCCAAGAGGATCTGGATGATTTCTGCCTGAGTGAGGTGGATGGGCAAGGAAAACTTTCCTTTACCACCCATGCCGCCTCACCCGGGTATATTTTTAAGCTCTGTCAGGAACTTTTTGAGAAAGCCCCCCGGGTGCTGCTGCTGCATATCAAAGGCTACCAATGGGAGTTTCAGGAGGGGCTATCTGAGAGGGCGGCGCATAACCTGGAGCGGGCCTTCGACTACATGAAAAAAATTCTCTTGAATCCAGAAATTGTCACTGCATCTAAGGAAGGACTAAAACTATGTTAAACCTTTCCACATCATATATGGGGTTGGAGTTGAACAACCCGATCATCGTCAGCAGCTCCAAGCTGACCAGTGAAATTAAAAACATCAAGAAGTGCGCCGAGCAGGGGGCCGGAGCCATCGTGCTGAAGTCCCTGTTTGAGGAGCAGCTGCTGGCGGACACAGACCGGTTGATGGAACAGGACGAAAAGTATTTCTGGTTCCCGGAGGCGGTTGATTTTCTCAACGATCATTCCAAAGAACAGGGCCTGAAGGCTTATCTTTCTCTGATTGAGAAAGCCAAGCAGGAAACCGATGTGCCGATCATTGGCAGTATCAACTGCACGACTGCGGTTGAGTGGCCCAGGTTCGCTGCCCAGCTGGAAGAGGCCGGGGTTGATGGGCTGGAACTCAATATCTCCATCATGCCCTTCAGTGAAGAGCTCAGCAGTGCAGCAATTGAGAGCAGATATGTCGAGATCGTTTCCGAAGTGAAAAAGTTTGTCAACTTGCCGGTAGCCGTCAAGATTAGCCCCATGTTCACCAACGTTTATCGGTTGGTAGCCGAGCTGGAGAAAGCAGGCGCGGATGCCGTGGTGCTCTTCAACCGCTTCTTTCAGCCGGATATTGATATCGAAAACGAGCGGGTAGTGCGGGGCAGCATTCTCAGCGCTCCGGAGGAATTTTACCAGCCGCTGCGCTGGGTTTCTCTGCTGGCGACCCGGGTGAATTGTGATCTTGCTGGCAATACCGGTGTCCACGATGCAGACGGGGTGATTAAACATCTGCTTGCCGGCGCGGCAGGGGTCCAGGTTTGCACCGCCTTGTATAAACACGGCATCAAATATCTCGCTGATATGGTTGCCGAACTGGAAGATTGGCTGGAAGATCACAATTATTCAGCCGTTCGAGATATTCAGGGGAAGCTGGGCAGGAAGGAAAACAATCTGGAAGCCTTTGAACGGGTTCAGTACATGAAAAAGACTCTGACGGAAGTCTGAGCCGCAGGGTTATTTCTCAGGCATCAGAGAACGATCCCAGGCAGGGTTGTAGTCATCGGGGATAATCCCGGTTTCTCCAACCCTGTATCCTTTTGAGTTGTACCCGGTATCGCGGATGTTCTGTCCTTCACAGGCGCTGATCCCAATCCACTTACAGTGTTCCTGACAGTGCCGCAGGCCGTTGACCTGCACCCCCCAGCACTCGTCATCAGAAAGATAGGATGTATTTACTTTTCGCATGGGTGTATTCCCTGTCTGTATCCCGTGGGTTTGCAGTGAAGGGAGTGACATTTCCATGGAGGCTGTGCATTCCTGTTCACGCGGGATGACTCTTTTGGGCTTTCTGTCACTTGAAGTGTACACCCGGCGGGCTGGACAAGCAAGGGGACAGGTCTCCCGAGGGCTTGGAAGGGATCCAGAGGAGTGCAGCCTTGGTGGGAGAGAGCAGATTTGGGGGACCTGCAGCTGCGGAGAAAATGGGGCCTGGGGCAGGGGGAATCCTTCTCTGCGGGAGGACAGCAGGATCGGTCCGCCTGGTCCGGGTTCGGCTTGATTATTCACCTGCTGAAGATATGAACAATATCACATGCGAGAAACTGCAAGATCAGATATATTACAAATATATCAAGGGGCTGGGAAGGAAAGCCCCAGAAAAGTAATCAGGCATCGTCAGCAGTTCCCGAATCCGGGAATCCTGGCGGTTTTTCCTGTCCAGGACCGGCAGCTGGGCTGAGGCTTGTTTCAGCGCTTTCCCACCGGGAAGCAGCCCCGGCGGCAGGGGCCATCAGTCTGTCATCTGGCGAGGCCTGACAGCCACCCTCTCAATAAGGACATCTTGATCAAGAAAGGAGAAACCATTCATGGCTAACTCATCCGGCGGTGATTTCCTGTTTCGTGAACAGCTGGAGGATTACTCCCCGTTTGTCTCTGATTTGATTCACTGGGAGGCCGAGCGTCAGGCCAGAAAGCTGATTTTCATTCCCTCCCAGTCCTATGTCCCGGATGCTGTCCGCCAGGCCCTGGCGACCCGCTTTCAAAACGTCTATGCGGAAGGCTATCCCCCAACCCGGATGACCCAGGATCCCCCGGAAAGACTGCAGGATGCTGCCTGGCAGCTGGCCTTTTACCGCCGGTATGCTGACCGTCGGTTCTATAAGGGAAAGGATTACGTCAATTTTGTGGAGTGCCTGGCCCAGCGCAGGGCAGCAGAACTCTTCGCCCAGGATGACCTCTCTGCCGATCAAATCTTTGTCAATGTGCAGGCGCTTTCCGGGACACCAGCCAACCTGGGGGTTTACTGGACCCTGATGGAGCCCGGTGACACACTGATGGGGCTGGACCTCTATCAGGGCGGCCACCTCTCTCATGGATCTGAATTCAACATTTCCGGTCAGCGCTATCAAATCGTTTCCTACGGGGTTGATCCCGAAACCGAAAGGCTGGATTATGATTCCATCCGGGATCTGGCCCTGGAAAGCAGACCGAAAGTCATTGTGGCCGGCTACACCTCTTATCCCTGGGCGCCGGACTGGAAAAAGTTCCGGGAGATCGCTGATGAGGTCGGCGCCTATCTGCTGGCAGATATCTCCCATGTGGCTGGGCTTACCGTAGGCGGTCAATATCCCAATCCGGTGGGGATAGCGGATGTGGTCACGTTTACCACTCATAAAACCATGGTGGGACCGCGCGGTGCGGTGGTGATGACCACAAATGAAGAGCTGGCCAAAGAAATTGACCTGGCGGTTTTTCCCGGCGAGCAGGGTGGGCCCCACGTAAACAAGTTCGCTGCCATGGCCGTCGCCTTTGAGATCGCCAAAACGAAAAAATTTCAACAGATGCAGGAGCAGATTGTCAAAAACGCTGCTGCCCTGGCCGAGGGGTTGCAGTCCCAGGGGCTGCGGCTGGCTTATGGCGGAACCAACACCCATCTGCTGCTGCTGGACTTGAAATCCATCAAGGTGAAACCCGCTGCCCCCACCGGAAGCTCCTATCCCATCTGGGGAGAACCCGCCGTGCGAATTATGGACCTGGCCGGGTTGGTAGCCAACAAGAATACCATTCCGGGAGATCTGGAAACTTCCCTGGCTACGGGCATCCGCCTGGGTACCCCCTGGCTGACCCAGCGGGGGTTGGTGGAAAGTGATATGAAGACCATTGCCGGTTTGATCCATAAACTGCTCAGCCATGTTCAGCCGTTTGCTTACAAGGGATTAATTGGCACCCTGCCCCGCGGCAAAGTGGATCTGCAGGTGTTTGAAGAGGTCAAACACGGTGTCGCCGAGCTGGCTGATAAAGCCGGGATCGATTTTGCAGTGGAGAAATCCGGGTATCCCCATTATTCCTTCCCTGCCCAGGCGCCGGAGGCCTTCTCGCTTCTGATCACCGGCTGGCGGGCGAAGCAGCACCTCAATCAGGTGGTGACCTCAAACCTCACTGGGCTTGAACCGGGTGATGATTTGCTCACGTATCTGCTGGACAGCGAGGGTTCGCTGCTGGACGAGGTCTTGATCCAGCGTCAGGAGGCGGATGAGCTGGGCCGGGATCGCTATCTGGTGACCCCCACGGTGGAGAACGGCCGTCAGGTGCTGGCCTGGCTGCGGGGGCTTTCTGATGGGTACACCCTTTTTGATGAGCAGGATGTCTATAAAAAGGTTGAGGGACCGGTGATGGTGGAAACTGTCGAGCCGGCTGCGGAAAGGGATCAACCTGCTTTTCAGGCGGGAACACCGGCGCAGACACTGTATCAGGAAGATCCGCAGCGTTTTGATCTTGGCAAACTGTATTTTGTCGGTCAGACTGCCCTCAATGATCAGGCCCCTGAAGGGGAACGGGACTCCTGGAGCTGGCAGGAACCGGAACTGGAATTAAAGCGAACAGAGCTGTATCAGACGCATGTGGATCTGGGAGCTCGAATGGTGCCTTTTGCGGGTTGGGAAATGCCGGTACAGTACAGCGGTGTGATGGAGGAGCACCGGGCGGTCCGGGAAGCTGCGGGACTGTTTGATGTCTCCCACATGGGGGTGTTTGAGGTTTCTGGACCCCATGCCACCACTTTCCTGGACACGGTCTTCTCGAATTACGCCGCCTGGCTGGAAGATAATCAGTCCATGTACGGGTATTTCCTGACGCCTGAGGGTGAGGTGATCGATGACGGTATTATCTATCGAATGCGGCCCGACTACTATTACCTCGTCATCAATGCCTCGAATGAGAACAAAGATTGGGATTGGCTGAATGCAGTCAACGACGGCAAGGTGCTGATTGATGGGGAGCGGCCCTGGGTGGAGGTGGAAGCTCAAGCCTCCCTGCGCAACCTGAAAGAGCCTGCTGCCGGCAAAGATCAGCGGCGGGACATCGCTCTGCAGGGACCGGCTTCCCTGGCCACACTGCAGAAATTGACCGATGATCCGGTCCTGCAATCGGCGCTGGCCCGCATCAAGCGCACGGAAATTCTGCCCTGCGAGTTGATGGGTATGAACCTGGTGGTGGCCCGCACTGGCTACACTGGAGAGTCCTGGGGATTTGAAATTCTGGTGCATCCGGATGACATGGAGAACCTCTGGAATACCATCCTGAAAGCCGGGGAGGAGTTCGGAGTCAAACCGGCCGGTCTGGGATGCCGGGACTCCACACGCATTGAAGCAGGCCTTCCCCTTTACGGCCATGAGCTGGCCGGTCCCTTTGGGATCAGCCCCATCGAAGCCGGCTTCCCCGGCTATGTCAAATATCACAAACCGTTCTTTGTCGGCCGGAAAGCCCTCCTGGAGCAGGAAGAAAGCCGGGAGCGGGAGGTGATCCGCTTCCGCTGCGATGATAAGCGCACCCGACGCCCCAATATGGGAGATCCAGTGGTGGATGAACGCGGTCAGGCAATTGGAAAGGTTACCAGCTGCTCTGTTAACGTGGAAGGTTATCTGGTCGGGCTGGCGGTTATTGATCGGCGGTTTACCGACCCGGGCAGGAAGCTGTCCATCTTCCCGCTGCGCGGCAAATCCCTCCAGGATGCTCTGCTGCGGGGAAACCGGGTCGCTATGCCGGTGGAGGTGACCGTACTGACCCGCTTCCCGGAAAAGGAAGGGAAGATGCCCGCCTGGATGAGCGGCGAAGATTAAAAACTAAGAGTATAATAGAAAAACAGGAAAGGAGCCGCGCATTCTCTGGAGCAATCTGTGGAGTCCGCGGCTGCTTTTTTCTGGGTGTGATTTGACTATCTGTTCAGTGGAAGGAGTAGGGTATGGATCCGATTATTTTCACCATTCCGGGGACGAACATCTCCCTGCATTGGTACGGATTGTTAATGGCGGTAGGGATCATTGTGGCTGGCTGGGTTGCCGAGTGGGGAGCCAGGCTGCGAGGAGAGGACGGGGATCATGTTTGGGAGCTGCTCATCTGGGCAGCCCCGGCAGGGATTCTGGGGGCCCGGCTGTGGTATGTGGCCAATGACATCGCTGGGGGCAGTCGTTTTTACCTGGAACAGCCGCTGCGGATCATCCGCACCTGGGATGGAGGACTGCATTTCTATGGGGCAGTGCTTTTTGGCGCCCTGGCCGCCTTTGCCTATGTCCGGAAGAACAAACTGGATTTTCGTCTCTTTTTGGATGCGGCTGGACCGGCGCTGCTGATTGGCCAGGCGGTGGTCCGACCGGCTAATTGGATAAACCAGGAGCTTTACGGGCCGCCTACTGAGCTCCCCTGGGGGATCAAGATTGATGCTGCCCAGCGCATTGGACCCTGGGTGAACACGGCCCTCTATCCGGTGGAGACCACCCGCTTCCATCCCACCTTTGCCTATGAGATCCTCTGGAACCTGCTGGCTACCGGGATTTTGCTCTATCTGGCGCTGGAGCTGAAAAAACGCATCAAGCCGGCGACAATTTTTGCCGGTTGGCTGATACTGGAAGGCGTGGGACGGCAGCTGATCGAGTTCTTCCGTCCGGACCAGCCGCGCATTCCAGGAACGGATTTCAGCTACTCCCGGGCGGCGGCTGCCCTGATGATCGTGGCTGGAATCATCTGGCTGCTGATCAAGTATCAGGTGATCAGGCTGCCTTTCCTGAAACCGGGGCCGGAGGAATACAAACTTTCTCCCCAGGCGCCGGGGAAAAAATCTTAAGCATCCCTCAGCGGCGGAAGACTCTGGAGCGGCATTCATGGCCGCTCCATTTTTTGATTAAAAAGGATCATCATCCCGCTGTAAGGGGATCCTCAAAGAGGCTCAGTCTGACTTCCAGGAGGGGAGGAACGCGGTCGATTCCCGGCAGCCAGCTATCAGACCGGCAATCGATCCCAGGTCTTACCCGATTTTTCCGGAGGGCAGAATCGGGTCAGACATGCTCCCTGGTCGGTCTTCTGATTAACTCGCTGTTAACAGCAACCTCTCCCAAAATATGGAATAATACCATCAGCTAGGAGATAGGCTGCCTGCCGTCGAGGGGAAGAAAAAGCCGTCTGTTGTACAACTATTGGTTGCTTTTCACGTATATATGAAAAGAGAGGTATTTTGTTATACTGAGAACAGAGTATGCTTGATGTTCAGGCTCTCATGAGAGGTTCCTTTTTATGCAATTAACAATTATCAAGAAGGAGAAAGTATGAATACTCAGCGCAGAACAAGTGTGATTGGCGGCGTGATTCTGATCGCCGTAGGTGTGGTGCTTTTCCTGGCCCAGGTCCTGCCCGGTTTCCGGATTGACTTTTCCTGGCCCTGGATTGTTGTCGGGGTAGGGCTGTTTCTATTTGCCCTCGGTGCTGCCGTAGGTGAACCTGGCATGGCGGTGCCGGCGACGATTGTCAGCGGCATTGGGGGGATCCTCAGCTACCAGAATGCCACCGGGAACTGGGAGAGCTGGGCTTATGCCTGGACGCTGATTCCCGGGTTTGTCGGTCTGGGGATTGTCTTGATGAATCTGCTGGGAGGGAAAGAAAGTCCGCTGAAAGACGGCCTCACCCTGGTGCTGATCAGCCTGATCATGCTGGCGGTGTTTGGCTCCTTTTTCGGCGCTCTGGGATTGGCCGGGGATTACTGGCCGGTGCTGCTCATCCTGCTCGGTGTAGTGCTGCTGGGAAGGACCTTTATCGGCCGTGGAAGCGAAAGCTAAGGAGGAAGGAATGCGATCCAGTCGACTATTTTGGGCCTTAATTTTGATACTGCTCGGGCTGCTCTTTCTGGGGAACAATCTGGGCGTGATTAATATCAACATGTGGACGCTGATCTGGCCGCTGTTTTTGATTCTGCTGGGGGTCTGGTTTCTCTTGGGCAACCTGTGGGGCCCCCAAGATATTCCCGCGGAAGAAGCATCCATCCCTCTGGGCGACGCTGAAGAAGCCCGTGTGGTGGTAAAGCACGGAGCCGGCCGGTTGTCCGTGGATGACAGCGCTGAAGAGGGCATGCTGGTCTCCGGGCGTTTTGCCAACGGCCTGGAGCCGGAAATTCGAACCACCGGATCACGGCTGGATGTGATCATGAAGCCTCACTCCTCGTTCTGGATGGCACCCTGGAACTGGCCTATGGCTCGAGGCTTGCAGTGGGATTTCGGTTTGAATCCCCGGATCCCTCTGGATCTGACTTTTGAGACCGGTGCGGCAGAAACCCACCTGAATCTGGAGTCCCTCCAGGTGAAGAATCTGGTGCTGACGACGGGAGCCAGCTCCAGCGAGATAACCATGCCTGCGCAAGCCGGGATGACCAGGGTCAAGGTGGAAGCCGGGGCGGCATCCGTTAAGTTCCGGATCCCCAAGGGCGTCTCAGCCCGCATTGAGGCGGAAGCCGGGCTGGCCTCCGTGGAGGTGGATACTGCGCGGTTCCCCGGCAGTGGGAAGTTTTATCAATCTGCTGATTATGACACGGCGGAAAATAAGATTCACTTTCAAATAGAAACCGGCATGGCGGCCATTGAGATTCGTTGAGCTTCAGCAGGGATGTGTCCTCCTGCCAGACAAGTTTATTTTTACCCTAGAGAGAAATGATGTTCAACAAAAAAGACCAGAAAATCAGTTTGCATACCGGGACCGGCAGCAGCCTGTCTGCTGGCGACCTGGTGATTACTCCGGAGTCTCAGGTGGTTCAATTAGGCGGCAGCCGCTGGGGATGGGTCTGGAACAGGCCTCATCGGCTGGTCATCCGCACTGGAACTGAACAGCGAATCCTGCCCATCATTAACCTAACCCGCTGGGTTCAATTCCTACTCTATGGGGCTGCTTTACTCTTTGGGCTGGGGGGATTTCTGTTCTGGAAACAAGACAGAGCGAGGGAAAAAACATGAAGAATAAATTTGAACAGATGATTGATATCAAAGCCGGACAGGATGAAAAATCCCTGGAATTGCTTGGTAAGCTTGCCGAGGTCGCCAAACCGGAAGCAGTTTTCAGCAAGCCGCTCCAGGCTGGCAGCATGCAGGTGATCACTGCCAGCGAGGTCCAGTTGGGGATGGGTTTTGGTTTTGGTGTGGGCAGCGGTCCCGAAGTGACTACCGCAGCCGATGAGGGCGGTGTGACCACGGAGCAGCAGGAGGAGACCGGGATGGGAGGCGGCGGAGGTGGAGGCGGGGGTGCCTCGGGGCGGCCGATTGCGGTGATCTCCATCCGTGAAGAGGGTGTTGAAGTTGAGCCGATTATAGACACCACGAAAATTGCCCTGGCGTTCTTCACCACGCTGGGCAGCATGTTTTTTATGCTGTCTGGCATGAAAAAGGCTTTCAAGAAATAAGCGGCCGCAGGACGAGCTCCCCGCCGGATTCCCGGATGACCAGCTGCCGCCACCAATCGGCAAGAAACCCACACCAGCTCTGCACCTGGGAACCGGAGGAATCCTGCCGGGATTGTTCCCTGGCCGGGAAATTGAACTGCCGGATGAACTGGCGGGATCTGGCCCATTTTGCCGCCATCTTCTTCCCGGCGCTGCTGGCCGCGTCAGCTGGTTTGATCCGGGCGGGGTTTTCCTGGGCGCTGCTGGCCTGGGTTGGTTATCAGCTGTTCTTTTTCAATATCTGGGAAGCCCGGGTGCTCTGCCGCCACTGTCCTTTTTATGCTCGGGACGGGATGATCCTGCACTGTCCGGCCAATCACGGTGTGATCAAGATCTGGACCTTTGATCCAGAGCCAATGAGCCGGAGTGAGCAGATCCAGTTCCTGGTTGGTGCAGGGATCCTGGTGCTGTTTCCGTTCCCTTTTCTGATTCTGGGTGGCGAAGCCTGGCTGGTTTTGCTGACTTTTGTCGGCGTCAGTAATTTTTGCTTCCGTCTGATTAAAAATATCTGCCCCCGCTGTATCAACTTTTCCTGCCCCTTGAATCGGGTCCCTCAGCAGGTGAAGCGGACCTTCCTGGACAGAAATCCGCAGCTTGCAGGATCCTGGCGGGAGTAAAATTAATATCATATCCACGAATGAATACAAAGGAGAACTTCAAGATGGTCGAGATTCAGGAAGAACCCCGCTGTGCCGAGTGCCCACTGCGCCGAAAAGCAGAGGCCAGACCAAACTCCCTGCTGGGCCGCTTCTGGCGCTGGCACACCAGCTGGTGCCCGGGATGGAAAGCCTATCAGGAGCACCTCAACTCGCAGGATGCCTGATTCGGATGGGAATCAGCAAAAGTGGGCCCAGTGAGTGCCCACTTTTTTCTTCCCAGGAGGCGGGAGGTCTACAGCCATAAAAAGCGGCTCAGGACCTGGTCTGCTGTCGGGCCGGAGCGCTCCGGCACAAACTGCATACCGTAAAACTCCCGGGCGGGGTCATAGAGAAGATAGGGGATCCCGTTTTGTTTGGAGAGGACCAGAAAATTTTTCGGAACACGGCTGAGATAATCTCGGTGTTCAGCGAAGACCGTCAGCTCCTGGAGATTGGCAAATATTCCTTTTTTGACCGGGGGAGAGATAGAGAGGTTAAGGCGGTCCTCAATGACCGCTCTGGACAGGCTGGCCACGCTGCCGCCGAACACCGTTCCCAGGATTTGGTGTCCATAGCAGATGCCCAGGAGGGGATGCTTCCAGGAGCGGAGCCAGCTGAAATGCTTCTGCACCTGTTCCACCGTTTTCTGCTGCGAGAGGGAATAATCCACCTCCAGCGGGACGCCGGTGAGGAATACCGCCCGGTAGACAGCTTCGGATGGTCTGTCTCCTGAATACCCCGGCAGCACATCCACAGAGAGATGCTTTTCCTTGAGCAGATTTCGCAGCGGGTTGATAAACCCGGGGTTTGGTTCGGGATGAGTGTTGATGATCAGGTATTTCTCGGCCATAGATGTCTCCCTTTCTTTGATTATAAGGGGATCTGTCAAATCCCGGCGGGGAACTTTCCAGAGAAATCAGCGGACATCCTGGCAGGGTCTTTTTCAGCTGGCATGGTTTTTGCTCTATCCTGATTGAATTCAGCCTTTCTGTGGTGAATTCGCAGGGCTGATTCATACGATGTGTTAACGTCAGCTTGATATAATCAGGTCAGATTTTGTTTTAGAAAATCTGTGCTAGACAGGACAACGATACCCCGGAAGGATGGTGTTTGAATGATGCGTTTTGACCGTTTTACAGAACGGGCGCAAGAAGCAGCCCAGCGGGCTGCAGAAATCATCCAGCGCTATGGACATAACCAGATTGACACCGAGCACATTTTGCTGGCGCTCATTGAACAGCCGGAAGGTGCCATTTCTCAGATTCTCAGTCAGCTGAACGTTCAAGGCGCTGAAGTGCTTGAACGACTGGATTACATTTTGAAAAACACCCAGAAAGCCAGTATTTTTGGCAGCCGCGGCGCCGGACAGGTGTTCATCACCCCGCGCGTGAAACGGATTGTTGACGTGGCCAATCAGGAAGCCAACCGCTTGAAGGATGAGTTTATCTCCACCGAGCACCTTTTCCTGGCCATTCTGGATGAGAAAAACACCCCGGCAGCGCGCCTGCTTGACGGCGAAGGGGTGACCAAAGAGCGGGTATACAACGCCATTGATCAAATCCGCGGCGGACAGCGGGTGACCGACCCCAAAGCAGAAAGCCGCTATCAGGCGCTGGAAAAATTTTCCCGCGATATGACCAAGCTGGCCCGGGAGGGGAAGCTTGATCCCGTGATTGGGCGGGATGCGGAGATTCTCCGTGTGATCCAGATCCTGTCCCGGAGGACAAAAAACAACCCGGTGATGATCGGCGAAGCCGGGGTGGGAAAGACCGCGATTGTCGAGGGGCTGGCGCAGAAAATTGCTTCTAATGATGTCCCGGAAATTCTTTCCGGCAAACGGGTGGTCTCGCTGGACATGGGATCCATGATTGCTGGTTCCCGCTTCCGCGGGGAGTTTGAGGAACGATTGAAGGCGGCCATTGACGATGTCAAGCAGGCCGAGGGAGAGATCATTCTCTTCATCGATGAGCTCCATACCGTGGTTGGCGCCGGAGCAGCTCAGGGGGCGATGGATGCTTCCAACATGCTCAAGCCAGCGCTGGCCAGAGGGGAGCTGCAGTGTGTGGGGGCGACAACCCTGGACGAGTACCATAGATACATCGAGAAAGACAGCGCCCTCGAGCGCCGTTTTGCACCGGTGTACATTGAAGAACCCTCCGTGGAAGAGACCATCGAGATGCTGGAAGGGCTGCGGGATCGGTATGAAGCGCACCACAAAGTGCGGTTCTCCGACGCAGCCCTTGCTACCGCAGCCAAACTGGCAGACCGCTATGTCACCGACAGGCATCTGCCGGACAAAGCCATTGATCTGATGGACGAAGCGGCAGCCAAACTGCGGGTGGCTCTGTATTCCCTGCCGCCGGATTTGAAAGAGATGCAGCAGGAGGTCGAGCACCTCAAGAATGAGGAGGAATCCGCCGGCATGGAGCGCGATTACGAGCGGGCCGCTACCATGCAAACCCAGCGCATGCGCCTGGAAGATGAATTCTTCGAGAAGCGGGATGCCTGGGAAGCGGAACATGAACTTGACGAAGTGGTCGATGAACATGATGTCGCCGAAGTGGTGTCCCAGTGGACCGGGATCCCCATGACTCAGATGCTTGAGGCGGAAGCGGAAAAACTCCTCCATATGGAGGAGCGCATTCATGAACGGATTATCGGTCAGCATGAAGCCATTACCGTGATTTCCGATGCCATCCGCCGGGCCCGCTCTGGATTGAAAGATCCCAAGCGGCCGATTGGTTCCTTTATCTTTATCGGCCCCTCAGGTGTGGGGAAGACCGAGCTGGCCAAAGCGCTGGCCGAGTTCCTCTTTGATGATGAAGATGCCCTGCTGCGGCTGGATATGAGCGAGTACCGCGAACAGCACACCGTCTCCCGGCTGTTCGGGGCACCTCCCGGGTATGTCGGGTACGAGGAAGGTGGGCAGCTCACCGAAGCCGTCCGCCGTAGGCCTTACCGGGTGATCCTCTTTGATGAAATTGAAAAGGCGCATCCCGAGGTCTGGAACGCCCTGCTGCAAATTTTAGATGACGGCCGACTGACCGATGGTCAGGGACGGCAGGTTGACTTCCGGAATACTGTCCTGATCATGACCAGCAACCTGGGAACGGAATATGTCAGCCGCTCCGGCAGCCTGGGCTTCCTGAGTGGGGAAGCCGGAGAGAACGGCAGAGAGAAAATCGAACAGGCGCTGAAGGATGCCTTCCGCCCTGAATTTCTCAACCGGATTGATGAGATCATCACCTTTTCACCTCTCACGCTGGAAGAGATGGTCAAGATTGTCGATCTACAGCTGGAAGATGTCGAGGCCCGGCTGGCCGAGAACGGATTGGAGGTCACCCTCACTGAGGAGGCCCGACAGTGGCTGGCTGAGAAAGGATACAACCCGGATTTTGGCGCCAGACCGCTGGCCCGCGCCCTCCAGAAGTTTATCGAAAGTCCCCTGTCAAAGAAGCTGCTCCAGGGAGAGTACCAGCAGGGAGACGTAGTCATGGTTGATGTCGATCCTCAGGGTGAGGAGGGGTTGATGTTCACCAGACCGGAGGATTGATTCCCTATCGTCAGGCGGGGGCAGTGATCTGGAGGGACTGTTGGGAAGACTGGGAACAGTCCCTCCAATGTTTAAGGTCCCCGCACCGGGTTGAAACACCCCCGGAACCGCTGGTTGTCATTCCCATTCTTTTGCGCTACACTCATAGCAGATTCAATAATTTTCAGGGAAACCGGGAGAGCCGATGTTATTCCAGAATACCGTGTTTATTGGGATAGATCCTCCCACTTCGCCTGCGGAAATCACCTATGCTGCCCTGGACAGGGATCTCCAGCTGCTGGCGCTTTCCAAGGGGGAACTGCGGGATATTCTGGCCTACACCGGGGGGCAGCAGTCGGCCTTTGTGGGGGTCAACGGCCCCCGACGGCCAAATCAGGGGTTGATGGAGCGGGATTCCATCCGGGATGCTCTCCAGCCGGTTCCCAATCCAGGACGCTATACCACCTTTCGGGTGGTGGAGTATCTGCTTTTCAAACGCAATCTGCGCATCCCCAGAACGGACGGCAGCCTCTCTGCCTGTCCGGGTTGGATGCGAACAGGCTTCAAACTGTACAAAAAACTGGAGGAGTTTGGATACCAACAATACCCTGCTGACAGGGCGCCCCAGCAGGTGCTGGAGGTCTATCCGCATGCCAGTTATGCTGTCTTGCTGGAGCGAATTCCTTTTTTGAAGAAATCTCTGGAGGGGAGGCTTCAGCGACAGCTGGTGCTTCATGCCCAGGGAGTCGACGTGCCGGACCCCATGGGCTTTTTTGAGGAGATTACCCGCTATAAAATGTTGCAGGGAACGCTCCCAGGGGATATTCTCTACACTGTGGAGGAGCTGGAAGCGCTGATGGCGGCCTATACAGCCTGGAAAGCAGCCCTTCATCCCGAGGGGGTGACTTTACTCGGGGAGCCATCGGAGGGGGAGGTGGTGCTGCCAGTGAAGGCATTGAAAGTGAAATATTCTTGATTGAACGGCTCCAGATTACACCCCAGATGACCATTTCTTTCCTGACTGTACTCACTCCAAAAGGGTTGCTGTATGCGAAAACATGATGTCAAATTTATTATCAATCCCAATGCCAACCTGGGCCGGGCCTGGCGGCAGGCTGCTGATTTGCGGCCGATCATGGCCGAATATGGAGGCGCGGATTGGGCGGGTTCTGTTTATCCTACCCACACCATTGAGCTCACCCGGCAGGCGGTTGAAGATGGCTACTCGCTGCTGATAGCCGGGGGAGGGGATGGGACAATTCATGAGATGGCCAATGCGGTGATGGAGTACCCTCCCGAACAGCGGCCTCGCCTGGCGGTTCTGCCCCTGGGATCCGGGAATGATTTTGCCAGCAGCATGGGGATGGCTGAGAAGCCCTGGACTGCCCTGAGACAGATCTTTACCGGTTCACCCCGGAAGGTGGATGTTGGCTGTATTGAAGATGACCTGGGCCGCCGGGAATACTGGGTTAATACGGTGGGAATCGGCTTCGATGCCATTGTTACCATCTACTCTCACCAGCTTCCCATCGTACGGGGCTTTTTGATGTATTTTGCGGCGGTGATGAAAACCATTTTCCTCAATCATGATCCTATCAGTATGTCCCTCCGGCAGCACAGCAGCCTGATCAAGGAAGAGGAGCTGTTGATGCTCACGCTCTGCAACGGCGGTAGAGAAGGCGGGGGATTTCAACTCAGTCCCGAAGCCCAGGTGAATGATGGTCAGTTTGACCTTGTGGGTGTGCGCAGGATTTCCCGGTTGATGATGCTGCGGTTAATCCCGACGTTTATGAAAGGAACCCATGGACAGTTTTCTTCCATCATCATGGACCAGTTCAGGGATCTTGAGGTAACGGCTGATCGACCGCTGTATATTCACACCGATGGGGAAATCTTTTCCGGATTTTCCAATGATCTGCGGAAAATCAAGGTGGAGATGTTCCCAGGGGCGCTGGAATTGATTAGTTAACCGGGGAGTTATGCCCGAGCTGAAGCAAAGCCTGACCCGGCTGGATTTCTCACAGCTGAAAATTATCGCCGAAAACTGGGCAGTGGAGCTGTCGGCCGGGGATGCCCGCCAGGCGGCAGCGGAGCTGGAAGAACACCTGCTCAATCCGGACCGCTTGCAGTATGGGCTTGAGGCGCTGCCTGAGGAAGCCCAGCAAGCACTCAGCTGGCTGGAGAAGGATAACGGCCGGCGCCGGTGGTCCCACTTTATCCGCAAATTTGGGGAGATCCGTGAAATGGGAGCGGGGAAGCTGGAGCGAGATCGCCCGGACCAATCGCCGACTTCCCCCGCTGAAATGCTCTGGTACCGGGCGCTGGTTGCCAGGGGGTTTTTTGAGACGGAATCCGGACCCCAGGAGTTTGCTTACCTTCCGGAAGAAATCCGCTCCCTGATTGAGGATCTTCTCCAGCCGGGGGAAGCGGGCAGGGCAGAGAGCGATATGGTCTGCCGGCAGGCTACCGAAGAGGAGCGGGCGATCCCCCTCCCGGTGGACGATCGACTCCTCGATCATTTTTGTACTGTGCTGGCGGCCCGCCGGATGGGTCTGGACCCCGCGATTCATCTGCAGGAATCAGGAGAGGAACAGCGGGCTTTTCTGGCCGGGTTGGGCCGGGCGGCGAACCTGCTGACAGCGGAAGGGCAGCCGGATCCGGAGGCTCTCCGGATTTATTTTGACCTCTCCCCCAGGGCAGCGTTCCTTCGCCTCTGGAAAAGCTGGCGGGAGAGTGGAGATCATAATGACCTCCTGCTCACGCCGGGGATAGAACTGGAAACCACGCCGGAGTTATCTCCCCGCCAGGTCAGGGGTAGTGTCCTGGAAATGATCAGCCAGCTTGATCCCACCAGCTGGTGGAGTCTGAATTCATTTCTCGCTCAGGTGAAATCCCACCACCCTGATTTTTTACGCACGGCCGGGGAATACGATTCCTGGTATATCCGGGACAGCCGCAGCGGAATGTTTTTACGAGGATTCGAACATTGGGAGCGGGTGGAGGGATCGCTCCTGCGCTACTTGATTACCGGACCCCTGCACTGGCTGGGTGTGCTTGATCTGGCTGAGGCGCAGCAGGGCTTCGGGGTTACCGCCTTCAGGATGTCCCGCTGGGCTGATCAGCTGATCAGCGGCAAGGAGCCGGATATTCCAGAACGACAGGAGGCCTGTATTCAGGTTCGCTCCCTGGGGGAAATCCGGGTGACCTTGCAGGTATCTCATAAAGTCCGCTATCAGCTGGCGCGGTTCTGCGATTGGCGTCCGATTAAAGCGGAATCTTATCGCTATGCTCTCACCCCGGAATCTCTGCAGCGGGCAGAAGGTCAGCAGCTGCGTACGGTTCACCTTTTGACGCTGTTGGAAAGTCATGCTGAGGCGATTCCACCAAATATCACAGCAGCTTTAAAACACTGGGAGCAAAAAGGTGTGCAGGCTTCGATCAAACAGGAGCCCATTCTGCGGGTGAGTTCTCCCGATATGCTCCGACAGCTGCAGCAAAGCCGGGCAAAGCGGTTTTTGAAAGAAGAGCTGGGTCCGACCGCGGTCATCATCCGGGCGGGCAGCGAGCAGAAAATTGCTGAAGTGCTGGTGGAGCTTGGATATCTGACAGATTATTGATTCCCCCGGGGTTTCCAGTACTGATAGATGCTCAAGTTTCCCTCTTTGCCGTCAGAATAAAAAGTCTTCTGAATGTCAAAATCGCTGGCAGCTGCCAGCAGACGGAGCTCCCCTTCCGTGAAATGATGAACGTAGCGGATCCCGCGCCCTCCTCTCCGCCAGTCCATCAGGTAATCTCCCTCATCGACGCGGTCCTCAGGGAGATTGATCGTCCTCCAGGGCAGGATGCGCTCCCGGAGCCGTTTGCTTTTTAGAAACTGCCAGTTGGAATGAATGAACATGCCCTCCGGCTTCAATAGCTGATGGACCTGGTGGCAGATCTGCAAACGGTGGGAGCGGCCGGGTATGTGATGCAGAGCGGCAAAGCAGAGAATGATGTCAAAGGTGCCATCGGGTAGCCGTTGGTCCCAGTTTGGATGGGTGATGTCCAGGGCGAGAAAATCAGCCCGGGCATCCTCCGGCATCCTCTGGCGAGCTTTTTCCAGCAGGGCTGGGCTGAAATCCGCTCCCCAGTAATGAACGGGCAGCTCCCGGGAAACGATTTCCCGGGCCAGCAGGCCATTTCCACAGCCCAGGTCCAGCACCTGATCAGCAGGGGGAAAATCGTCCAGCACCTGGAGGACCCCCGGCTGCAGGCGGCCTCTTGTTTCCGAAAAATGGTCTGCAAAGCTTTGGTAAAATTGTTTATTGATGGCAATCAGCTTTTCAGCGGTGGCGGGATCCATATCCCTATTATACGGTAATGGTCAGGGAGGAGGTCAACGCCAGGCTGAAACTAATTAATGGTGCTGTTATGAATTACACTGGAGAGGAGAGTTTTGAGATTTCCCCGGAGTACAGCCGCGAAGAAATGCGTCTGGCCGGTTTGGCGCTGGAGGAAATTGAACAGGGAAAGAAGGTTTTCCAGGCCATCCGCAGCCATCCTCTGCCCGGCGGGGAGGGGTTTCTCAGTAAACATGCCTTGATCACCGCTTACCGGGCTCAGGTCGAGCAGGGACTGCGGGAGGAAGATCGGGGATTGCTGGCAAAAATTCGCCTGAAACCGACACGCACCCTTTCCGGGGTGACCACAGTAACCGTGCTCACGGAACCGCATCCCTGTCCAGGGGAATGCATTTTTTGTCCAGAGTACGAAGAGATGCCGGTCAGTTATCTTCCTGACGAGCCTGGGGCTATGCGGGCGCTGAAGCATCACTATGATCCTTTCACCCAGGTGCAGGCCCGCTTACAGGCGCTCTATGAGATCGGCCATCCCACCGAAAAGGTGGAGCTGCTGGTGCTGGGGGGCTCCTGGAGTGCGTATCCCAGGGACTACCAGCGCTGGTTTTTAATCCGCTGTTTTGAAGCCCTGAACGATCAGAGAGCAGCGACACTGGAAGAGGCCCAGGCGGTCAATGAAACCGCCCGGCATAAAAACGTGGGTCTGGTCATCGAAACCCGTCCGGACCTGATCACACACCAGGAAATTATCCGCCTGCGCCGCTACGGCGTGACCAAAGTACAGTTAGGAGTCCAGAGCCTGGACAATCGGATTTTGGCCCTGAATGCCCGGGGGCATACCGTGGAAGAAGCCGTGCAGGGTACTGCCCTGCTGCGTGCTGCTGGTTTTAAGATAGTCGTCCATTGGATGCCAAACCTGCTCGGGGCTACCCTGGAATCTGACCGGAAAGACTTTGCCCGCTTATGGGAGCTGATTGCCCCGGATGAATTAAAAATCTACCCCACCCAGCTGCTGGAAAATACCCGGCTCCATGAAATCTGGCAGCAGGGAGGGTATCAACCGTATACTACGGAGGAACTGATTGAGCTGCTGGCGGATATAAAAACCGGCATTCCCCGCTACTGCAGAGTGAACCGGGTCGTCCGCGATATCCCATCGGATCATGTCATTCAAGGGAATAAACGGACCAGCCTCCGCCAGGATGTTCACCGTGAGCTAAAAAAGAGGGGACAGCGCTGTCTGTGTGTTCGCTGTCGAGAAATCCGGGGGGCGGAGGTCGATCCCCAGGCGCTGCAGTTAAACGATTTGGTGTATCAGATCCACGGATTTGAGGAGCATTTTATCTCCTTCGACACGCCGAATGATCAGCTGGCCGGCTTCCTGAGGCTGTCTCTCCCGGTTGAGGAACGAGCCGATCCTCTTCCCTCCGATCTTGAGCAAGCGGCGTTAATCCGGGAAGTTCATGTCTATGGGCAGTCCCTGCGGGTGGGACAGGAAAAAGCAGGGGCAGCGCAGCATACCGGCCTGGGGACAGCCCTGCTGCAGGAAGCGGAGCGCATCGCCAGCCGCAAAGGGTTCCAGCGCATGGCAGTGATCTCTGCAGTTGGGACGCGGAGATACTACCTGGACCGGGGATATGAACGGGGGGAGCTCTATCTGGTGAAAGAATTTTAAATCTGGTTTTCCGGTCACTGGTTGGGTGACTTAAAAGATCAGGTGATATGTCGATCCGGACTGTATTAATATGATGACTGATCTGGGGCTGTTACTGCTGGGACTGCTGCTGGGGGGGCTGATGGTCGTTGTGGTATCCCTGTCGCTTCCTTTCCGCCTGCGCCAGCGGCTTATCCAGCAGGGACGAAAGGCGCTTCCCTGGCGGAAGAAAGGGCTTTCCCGACGAGAAGCACTCCAGCAGACGCTGCAGCAGATGGGAACCCTGCTGACCGGCTACTCCAGCCTTAATGAACTTCTGCAGAAAATCCTGGAAATGCTGGAGCAGGTGGTCGAATATGACTCCTGTTCATTGATCCTGTTTGATGAACGGCGGGGGGTCTACCTGGCTGCCAGCCGGGGGATCGACCATCTCGACCGCATGCATCGGGGACTGGCTGCGCATCAGGAGAAGTTTCTGCCGGCACGCTGGGAAGGTGAACGCACGATCTACATTCCTGACACCAGGGATAGTGAGAACTGGTTCCCGCTGCCCGAAGCCTCGTATATCCTGTCCTGGATCGGCGCTGCTCTGATGGTTAAGGATCACTTTATCGGCCTTTTGAACGTTGATCACAGCGAGGTGGACGCCTATTCCGAGGAAGATATTCGCATCGTCCGGGCTTTCGCTGATCAGGCAGCCGTGGCGATAGAGAACGCCCGGCTTTTTGAGGAAACCAGACGGAGCGCCAAGCGTCTCCAGGTACTGTTTGATCTCAATAAGGAACTCGCCGCAACATTGGAGTCTCCCCTGATTATTGATCGTGCCCTGGCGCTGTCCCTGCAGGCTGTGGGCGGGGAAAAAGCGGATTATTATCAGTTCTACCCGGAGGGGGATGTGATCAAGCTGGAACGCTCCCAGGGCAGAACCCAATCCGAGATCGAAAAAATCAACTACTATCTTTCCTTCGGGGAAAATAAAAGTGACGTCGGCTGGGTGAGGGAACATGGAGAGAGCATTTCCATCTCCAATGTCCGGGAAAATGACCTCTGGATTGAAATGCCTCTGCTGGATACGGAGATTCATTCCTTGATTACGGTCCCCGTGTGCATTGATCACCGGGTGGCTGGCGCGATCTCGGTCCTGCATTCCCAGGTAGGTGCCTTTTCCCGGGACCAGAAAGAGCTGCTGGAAGCAATGGCTCAGCAGGTAGGTCTGGCGCTGAATAATGCCCAGCGTTATGTCGAAGTGGCTTTTCTGCTTAACTCCTTGAAGGCCAAGCAGGAGCTGCAGGACAAGATGCTCGAGCACCTGCCGATGGGCATCCTGCTGCTGGATGACCACTTCCGGATCCTATCGGGAAACCGCCCGGGGCACCAACATATAAAAGACCTGGGAGAAATCGGAAAGGAGCAAACCATTTCGCGCCTGGGGGATAAGCAAATCAGGGATCTGATCAGGCTTGCCCGGGCCCCGTTTCCGGTGGAAGTGAAAAAAGGACCGCCTTCCAAGGCGGTATATGAAGCGCTGATGCGCCGGGTGGAGACCATTGAAGGAAAATACTGGATTTTGATCATTTCCGATGTGACCAGAGAGCGGGAAATCAGAAAAAGAATGCAGGTTCAGGAGCGGATGGCCACCCTGGGACAATTTGCCGCTGGGATTGCTCATGACTTCAACAACATCATCTCTGCGATTCTGGTTTACTCCGATGTGATCAAAAAGGAGCAAATTTCCGAGAAAAACCTGACCAGGATTGATGCCATCCGGGAGCAAGCTCATCGAGCCACCAATTTGATCTCACAGATATTGGATTTCAGCCGGCATTCACAGCTGGAACAGAAACCCTTTGACCTGGTGCCTTTTTTGCAGGCTTCCCAGGAGCTGCTGGAGAGGATGCTGCCGGAGAATATCCAGGTGGATCTTCAGATTGCCACCGGGGTGAAATCGCTGTTTTTGTTTGGGGATCCCGCCCGCATCCAGCAGATGATCTTAAACCTGGCCTTGAACGCCCGCGATGCCATGCCGGAAGGTGGGAGTCTGGAGATTTTGCTGTCCATTTTTTATTTGCCAGCGGGAGAGGTAGCGCCATTCCCAACCATGAAACCGGGCAGGTGGATCTGTCTCCAGGTCAAGGATGAGGGGGTGGGAATCTCACCAAGCGATCAAAGCCGCATTTTTGACCCCTTCTTTACCACCAAAGAGAATAACAAGGGCACCGGCTTGGGTCTCTCTCAGGTGTACGGCATTGTCAAACAGCATGCCGGTTATATTGACCTGACAAGTGAACCCGGGAAAGGGACCACATTCAGGGTTTATTTCCCCTACCATGATCAGCAAGTTTCCCTGCCTGAAAAGGAGGAGGAAAAAGTCCACCTGAACGGCCAAGGCAGGGTAGTTTTGATCGTTGAGGATGACGAGAGCCTGCGAAATGCCCTTTGGAATATGCTGGAAGAGTATAATTTCCAGGTCATCCTGGCCGGCAATGGGAGCAAGGGATCCAATATCATTCAGCAAATTGGGGAACGTCTTTCCCTGGTGATTACGGATATCGTCATGCCGGATATGGGGGGGGTGGAGATGTATTATCAGGCCCGCAAAAATTATCCCAGGAAGCAGTTCCTGTTCATAACCGGCCATCCCTCGCACATCCGTGATGAAAAGATCTTATCGGATGATTATGCCTGCCAGCTTCAAAAACCATTTACCATGCTGGAAATTCTAGAGCTCATCAAGGAGATGTGCTTCAGCCAGGCGGTTGAGGGGGCAGACTAACTGGCGGCGCTGCTCCAGGCTCAGTATTCAATTTCGCTGATCGGATTTAATTTATCGAAATTATGTTTGGCGGTGATCCAGCGGACAGAGCCGGTTTTCCCCCGGATGACCAAACTGTGGGTTTCTGCTCCCATCCCGCTGTATCGGACACCGTCCATCAGTTCTCCATCAGTGATCCCGGTAGCGGCAAAGAAGACATCGTCCGATGAAACCAAATCATCCATGGTGATGACCTTGTCCAGCACGTAACCCATCTCAATTCCTAATTGTTTTTCCCCGTCATTGCGGACGTGCAGCTTTCCCTGCAGCTCTCCGCCCATGGCGCGGATGGCGCAGGCAGCAATTACCCCTTCCGGAGTTCCCCCAACTCCCAGCAGGGCGTCGATTCCAGATTCGGGTAAACAGGTCATCAGAGCACCGGCAACATCTCCATCGGGGATCAACCGAATGCGAGCTCCGATTTCCCTGACCTCACGGATAAGGTCCTCATGCCGGGGGCGGTCGAGGATGACCACAGTGACGTCCTTGATGTGTTTGTCCTCGGATTCAGCAATCTGCTGCAGGTTTTCTTTCAGGGGGGCTTCAATATTGATCAATCCTTTTGCTGGGGGGCCCACCGCGATTTTGTTCATATACACAAAGGGTCCGGGGTCAAACATGGTCCCCCGGGGCGCGATGGCTACGGTCGCGATTGAATTCAGGAACCCATCCGCCAACGGCCGGGTGCCGTCGATAGGGTCCACAGCCAGATCCACCAGCGGTTGTTTTCCCGTGCCTACTTTTTCCCCGTTGAACAGCATCGGGGCTTCATCTTTTTCTCCCTCTCCGATGACCACAACTGCATCCATATCAATTGAGTTCAGCACCAGGCGCATAGCATCTACAGCTGCTTTATCAGCCACTTCTTTCTGGCCCCGGCCCATGAATCGGCCAGCGGAGAGTGCGGCTGCTTCTGTGACCCGGACAAGTTCCAGGGCCAGGTTTCTGGTTGGTTTCTTTCCTGTGTTCATAAGCAATCCTTAGTGTATCAGGTAGTGGATGAGATAAAAGCCCAAAGGGGCTGCCCAGAAGAGGGAGTCCAGCCGGTCGAAGACACCGCCATGACCGGGAAAAAGATCTCCCGAGTCCTTGACGGATGCCTGCCGCTTGATCATGCTTTCCACCAGATCTCCCACCGGGATGGTCAAGGAAATAATCAATCCCAGGGCTCCTCCCACAGCGGGAGTGAGCAGGTCGGGGACCTGGAGAACCTGGCTGTAGAGATAGGACAGGGCGAAGCCGCCCAGCAAACCTGCCGCAGCAGATCCCAGATATCCTTCCCAGGTTTTGTTGGGACTGGTGTTTGGACTGAGAGGTCTGCTCCCAACTGCGGATCCAATCAAGTAGGCGGCCGTGTCTGCAATCCAGACAGTGGGCAGAATCAGAAAGGTCCACCACATCCCGCCGGGGAGCTCCCGCAGGGAGATCAAGTAGCTTCCCAGCCAGCCGATGTAGAAGATGATGCTCAAAGTGGCTCCGAGATCAGCTGCTTGCCGATTGGGCTTTCTTTCGTAGCTGAGCAAATGGTAGGCTGAGGAGAGCAGGATCAGCGCGGTGAGCAGGGGAGGGGTATGCTGAAATCCGCTCCAGGATCTGCTCCCGGAAAGCAGCAGCACCCCCAGCAGGGCCAGGGGGAGAGAAGGATGGAGGTCAATTTTGTGGAACAGTCGGTGATATTCCCAGGCAGCGACCAGCAAAAGGACTGTGATCAAACCGCTGTAAACCATTCCACCCAGATAAATTGCAGCCAGCGCAATCGGCAGCATAACAGCAGCAGCAAGCAGACGCTTTTGAAGCATTCCGGGTTATTCTTCCTTGTTGGGGGGGACGTCACCAAAGCGGCGGTCGCGCTCCTGGTAAGCGATCAGCGCTTTGCGGAGCTCTTCCCGGTCAAAATCAGGCCAATAGGTAGGGGTGAAGTACCATTCAGCGTAGGCACCCTGCCAGATCAAAAAATTACTGCAGCGGAATTCCCCCGAGGTGCGAATGATTAAATCGGGGTCAGGGGAGCTGGTGGTGTACAGGTGGCGGGAGAGCAGCTGTTCATCCACCTCTTCCGGCGGATGACCTTCAGAGATAATCTCCCGCACCGCCTGGAGGATTTCATCCCGGCCTCCATAATTGAAGGCCACGTTAAGGATCAAGCGTTGATTGTTCCTGGTAAGCTCAATGGCATCCTTGACCTTTTTTTTCAATTTTTCTTCGATGGGATCCAGGCAGCCCAGATGACGGAGCTGGACGCCGTTTTCATGCAGATTCTTCAGCTCCCGGTCGAGCATCGTCCGGAAGATGCGCATCAAGCCCTGGACCTCCTCCTCGGGACGCTTCCAGTTCTCTGTGGAAAAAGCATAGATGGTCAGATACTGGATGTCAAACTCAACGCAGGCCTCGATAATTTCCCGGAGGTTTTCAGTCCCTGCCCTGTGTCCGGCCAGCCGGGGAAGCCCTTTTTCCAAGGCCCAGCGGCCGTTTCCATCCATGATGATCGCCACATGCTGGGGGGTGTTTCGCGGAGGAGGAAGATTGTCCATGTTTTTTGCTGATTTAACCTTGATGCTGTCTGATTGCTGCCAGCGGGTATTTCGGCAGCAGCAGGGGGAACAGCCGCTGACTGTGTTGATCCGGGTCAGACTTCCATGATTTCGTTTTCTTTCCGTTCCGCCAGCGAGTCAATCTTCTCGATGTAGTTGTCGGTGATTTCCTGTACTTTCTCCTCCCCGCGGTGAAGATCATCTTCGGTGATCAGCTTTTCTTCCTCAAATTCACGCAGGGTGCGGATGCTTTCCCGCCGGATATTGCGCACTGCCACCCGGGTTTCTTCTGCTTTGGTGCCTACCAGTTTGACCAGCTCCTTGCGGCGCTCCTCGGTCGGGGTGGGCAGGGTTAAGCGGATGTTCTCGCCGTCGTTGTTGGGCATCAACCCCAGATCCGATTTCAGGATGGCTTTTTCAATATTAGAGAGGGAGGAGGGGTCATAGGGGCGTATGAGCAGCGATCGGGCTTCGGGGACGCTGATGCTGGCCAACTCCTGAAGTGCTGTCTGCGTGCCGTAATATTCCACCGGGAGTGTTTCCACCAGGCTGGGATTCGCCCGGCCTGTTCGAATGGTGTTCAGGTCATGAAGAAAGACTTTGACCGCTTTTTCCATCTTTTCTTTGGTTTCTTGATAGACATCATCGAGCATGATGAACCTCCAGATAATCTTGGAACAGCAGCACCCGGATTTGCTGCCGGATCGCCGGTCCGGGCGGTCGATAAGTAGCTTACTCCTGCAAATTGATCCCTTCCAGCCGAAATTCAAGCCGGGATTGACAAATATCAGGGTAGGTTTATTATATGTGTTTTTGTTTGGAGTTCAAGATTTATTTTTGGAACGGGAGCAGGTTCGGCTGCGGAGTCCCGTTCTGCTGATCAGGATGACCTGCCAGTTTATTTTCTGCGTGGATTTTCTGAAACCAGGGTGCCCACCTTTTCACCCAGCAGGCCTGCCCGCAGGGCTGCTTCATCCCACATATTTAGCACCAGGATGGGCAGGTGGTTATCCATACACAATGAGAGGGCGGTGCTGTCCATCACTTCCAGCCGCCGGTTGATGGCGCCGATGTAGGTGAGGTGGTCGAACAATTTGGCATCAGGCTCCTTCTCGGGATCGGCATCATAGACACCATCAACTTTGGTGGCTTTGATGAGCACGTCCGCTCCAATTTCCATCGCCCGCAGAGCGGCTGCGGTGTCGGTGGAAAAGTAGGGGTTGCCGGTTCCCGCACCAAAGATCACCAGGCGCTTCTTTTCCAGGTGGCGGATGGCCCGGCGCCGGATGTAGGGTTCAGCCACAGCGCGCATTTCAATCGCCGACTGCACCCGGGTGATGATGCCCTGGCGTTCCAGGGCATCCATCAAGGCCATGGCGTTCATCACGGTGGCCAGCATGCCCATATAATCCGCTGTGGCCCGATCCATTCCCCGTTCCAGGCCCTGACGACCTCGCCACAGGTTGCCGGCACCGATGACCACGGCGATCTCAACATCCAGATTGTAGATGGTTCGCAGATGTTCGGCTAAATCTTCCGCTCTGAGCGGGTCAATGCCGTAGCCGTCAGGGCCGGCCAGAGCTTCTCCGCTGATTTTGAGCAGGATGCGGTTGTAAACCGGTTGAGCGCTCATACCCCACCTTTTTGTGGATTGCTTCTGTGCTGTATTATAAAAGAAAAAGGCCAACCTGACGGTTGGCCTTGATGATTAATCCGGGATGCTTTCACCGCGTTCCCAGCGCTCAAATCGGCGGATGACGATGTTTTCTCCAATGGAGGCGATATTTTCGTGAAGGAGCTCCCGGATGGTGATCTCCTCATCTCGAATGTAAGCCTGATCCATCAGGCAGTTTTCCTTCTGGAATTTTTCGATCATCCCTTCCAGTATTCGATCAATAATGTGATCGGGTTTGCCTTCATCCTGATACCGCTTGCGGGCAATTTCCTTTTCTCGCTCGAGAACTTCCTCCGGAATCTGTTCTTGATCGATCCACTGGGGGGAAGAGGCAGCGATTTGCAGGGCGATCTCATGGGCAAACTCCAGAAAATCATCCGAACGGGCCACGAAGTCGGTCTCACAGTTGACTTCGACCATCACGCCGACACGACCGTTGCCGTGGGAATAAAGCTCGATGGTGCCTTCTGATGCTTCCCGATCAGAGCGCTTGGCTGCTTTGGCCAGACCTTTTTGGCGCAGATAATCCACCGCTTTATCAAAATCTCCCTCAGCTTCCTGCAGGGCTTCCTTGACATCCAGGATTCCGGAGCCGGTGGCTTCCCGGAGCTTTTTTATCTGTTCGACAGAAATATCCATGGGTTAATCCTCATTTTCCTTCTCGTTTTCTTCTTCTTCCTCATCCTCATCCGCATCATCTTCAGAGGAGGCCTCACTTTCTTCAGGTTCCCGGGATGCTTCTGTCTCCTCGGTTTCCTGAGCTTGTGGGGTCGGTTCGTCTTCTGCCTCAGCTTCCTCGTCCTGGGCCTCTTCCTTCTCCTCATCGGCAGCAGTTTGCTTGGCTTCTGCTGCCTCCTCTTCTTTCATCTTTGCCAGCGTGGCTTCTCCCAGCAAATCCTCATCGCTGAGTTCATCGCGCAGCTCTTCCGGAAGCTGGGCTTCCGCCTCGGCGGCATCCATCATGGCTTCCTTGTCTTTGCGCATGTTGATGCCCTCATTCACCGCTTGCGCTATTTTGGAAACAATCAGCTGAATGCCCCGGATGGCATCATCATTGGCAGGGATGACGTAGTCGATGTTCTTGGGGTTGCAGTTGGTGTCCACCATGGCCACCACGGGGATCTTGAGCAGGTTCGCTTCGTGAACGGGAATTTCTTCCCGGGAGACGTCCACCACAAAGAGCAAATCGGGTAAACCGTCCATATCGCGGATGCCGCCCAGGCGGCTTTCCAGACGTTCAATCTCCCGGGTCATTCCCAGGGCTTCTTTTTTCGTCCAGAGTTCAAACTCCCCCCGGTCGCGCATGGCTTCTAACCGTTCCAGCTCGTGGATGCGCTCCCGGATGGTCTGCCAGTTGGTCAGGGTGCCGCCCAACCAGCGTCCGATGACATAGGGCATGCCGACTTTTTCAGCGTTTTTCTTGATGATCTCCTGAGCCTGGCGTTTGGTGCCCACAAACAGCACCGTTCCACCTTCAGCGACCTTGTCCCGGACGAGCTGATAGGATTCTTCCAGGGCCTGGACCGTTTGCTGCAGGTCAATGATGTGGATATCATTTCTGGCAGCAAAAATATAGGGTTCCATATACGGGTTCCACTTCTGCGTTCTGTGCCCGAAATGGACGCCACTTTCTAAGAGTTCTTTCATGGATACAATAGGCATATTCATCTCCTTGCGTTAAGCCTCCGCTTCTGTCTGCCCATCCCGGGACCGGAGGGTATCCGGCACGCACCGGTAGGTCGAGAAGCGTGTGTAGTAGGGTGACAAAAAACCGCCCGCTGTAAAGCGGGAACGAGAGCATTTTATCACGGGGGGATGGTTTCGTCCAGATAGCCGGTTTCCCTGACGGTGCAGCGGGGCGTGCTTTCGCCAATTTCTGTGTTATCCTGTCAGTGCTGGCAGGTCGCTTTCCACCCCGGAGGAGGAAAATCAATGTCTGAGGAGAATGTGCGCAGAGAGGAGTTTATGGTTTCTGGAGAAAAACTCCTGGAAAAAGTCAAAGAGCTGGTTCACGAAGGGAATATTCGCCGAATCATCATCAAAGATCAATCCGGCCGGACCTTGCTGGATCTCCCCCTGACTGTCGGCGTGCTGGGCGCGCTGGTGGCCCCTCAGCTGGCGGCTGTGGGTGCGCTGGCCGCGCTGGTTTCCAAAGCCACGCTGGTGGTAGAACTGGTGGAGGAGGGTGGGCAAGCACCGGATCGCAGCGCATGAGGAATCCCCCTGCGCATGATCAGCTGTGCAGCCAGGGCAGGAGGAATTCAGGTTGACGCTGGTCGGCTTGAATAGTATACTTGATCTGTGATTCTTCCCCAATAAAATACTTACCTTCGGGGCAGGGTGAGCGCAAGCAATTCCCAATCGGCGGTACAGCCCGCGAGCGCTGTGACAGGCGCAGGATCCGGTGAAACTCCGGGGCCGACGGTACAGTCCGGATAGGAGAAGGTAACGATTCTCTGGTGATTTTTGGCCTGAAATCAAAGCCCCGAAAGCGAACCGCTTTCGGGTTTTTCTTTCCCCGGCAGCGCCAGAGACCGCGCCCCGCCTTCCCCAGGCGGTTTTTTTATCAGCTGAACAAGGGGCTGAAAATATGAGTGTATTCAACCGAAAATCCAGCAGAATCGCACTCGGTATGATTTCTCTGCTCACGGGGATCCTCCTCTGGCAGGTCTTCACGGCCGTGAGTGATGTGCCTGCGTTCATATTCCCCAGCCCCGGGGACGTTTGGCGGCGATTTGTGCTGGTGGTCCGGGATGGCAGTTTGCTGTTTCACACCCTGGTGACGCTGCTGGAGGTGATTCTGGGGTTAATCATCGGCCTCTTCGCAGCCATCCTGGTGGGCTATCTGCTGGCAAAATCCCGTCTGGTAGAGCAGGTGCTGGCTCCCTATATCGTCGCCAGCCAATCCATCCCGACTGTAGCCATTGCCCCGCTGCTGGTGATCTGGCTGGGCCCGGGACTGCTTTCCAAGATCCTTACCAGCGCCTTGATTGTTTTTTTTCCGGTGCTGGTCAACACTGTGGTGGGGATCCGCTCCGTGCCGGAAGAACTGTATGATTTGATGAAATCGCTTCAGGCCAGTCCCTGGCAGCGGATCACCCTGCTGGAGATCCCCGCTGCCCTGCCGGTTTTCCTGGGAGGGCTGCGCATCGGCGCCACCCTGGCGGTGATCGGTGCGGTCGTGGGAGAATTCGTCGGTGCTGATATGGGACTGGGTTTTTTGATCAATGTCGGCCGGGGGATGTACGACACCGCCCTGGTTTTTGTGGCTGTCTTCACCCTGGTTGTGCTGGCCTTAGCGCTGTATGGTTCCGTTGTGCTGCTGGAAAACAAAGTCCTCTCCTGGCAGAAAGACCCCCTCCAGGAAGGTTAATCATGGAAGGAGATCGATACATGAAAAGACAACCGCTGTTGCTTATCCTCGTCCTGCTGATGCTCAGCGCTTCCGCCTGTGGACCGCTGGCCATGCCCGGGTCGGAAGAATCTCAACTCAGACGCATCCGGCTGCCGATGGGGTATGTGCCCAATATCCAGTATGCTCCTTTCTATGTCGGCATGGAGAAAGGATTCTTCGCTGAGGAGAACCTGGAGATTGATTTTGATTATTCCTATGAGACTGATGGCGTGGCGCTGGTCGGCGCCAATGAGCTGCAGTTCTCTCTGGCTTCCGGGGAGCAGGTGCCGATTGCCAGGGCGGAGGGCCTGCCGATTGTTTATGTCATGGCCTGGTATGGGAAATATCCGGTGGCAGTCATCGCCAAGGGCGAGCAGGGGATTACCGAACCAGAAGACCTGGCCGGAAAGCGCGTCGGGCTGCCCGGTTTGTTTGGGGCCAATTATGTCGGTCTGCGGGCGCTGCTGGCTCAGGCCGGATTGAAGGAAAGCGACCTCAGGCTGGATTCCATTGGGTTCAATCAGGTTGAGGTGCTGGCAACCGATGCCAACGATGCCGTGGTCGGATATCTGGCCAATGAGCCCATTCAGCTCCGCGCTCAGGGGTATGACATTGATGTCATTGCGGTTGCTGATTATGTCGATTTGGTTTCCAACGGGCTGATCACCAATCAGGTGACCATCGAAAACGAACCGGAGCTGGTTCGCGGTATGGTCTCAGCGACCATGAAGGCCATCCAGTATACTGTGGAAAACCCGGATGAGGCCTATGAGATTTCCAAAAAATTTGTGGAAGGGCTGGAAGACGCTGACCGTCAGGTGCAGATGGATGTCTTGAAAACTTCCATCTCCCTCTACCAGACGGATCCTTACGGCTACAGCGACCAGGATGCCTGGGAGAACATGCAGCAGGTGCTGCTGCAAATGGGATTGATGAAAGAGGAAATTGAGCTTAATGAGACCTACAGTAATGAATTCATCCGCTGATCCTGCTCCCGTCCTGGAAGTCGATCGCCTCGGAGTGACCTTTTCCGATGAAAAGGGATCGCTGCGGGTGCTTCAGGAAATCACCTTTTCTGTGCAAAAGGAGCAGTTTATCTGCGTGGTGGGGCCGTCCGGCAGCGGGAAAAGCACGCTGATCCGGGTGCTGGCCGGCCTGCTGCCGCCGTCAACGGGGAAGGTGCAGCTCTACGGCGAAGCGCTGACCAGGCCCCGTCGGGGGGTGGGAATTGTCTTCCAGAAAGCCAATTTGATGCCCTGGCGGACGGTGCTGAAAAATATCACCCTGCCGCTGGAAGTGCTCAATGTACCAGAAGAGGAATCCTCTCAGCGGGCCCTGGATTTGGTAAAATTGGTGGGGCTGGAAGGGTTTGAGGATTGGTACCCCCGGGATTTATCCGGCGGGATGCTGCAGCGGGTGGCTATCGCCCGCAGTTTGATCCACCATCCAGATGTGCTCTTGATGGATGAGCCCTTTGGCGCTCTGGACGCGCTGACCCGGGAAAAAATGGGCACCGAACTGCTCAGAATCTGGCAGGCTCGCAAGAAAACGGTGATTATGATCACCCATGATATCCCGGAAGCAGTTTTCCTGGCTGACCGGGTGCTGGCGATCAGCCCCCAGCCGGGAAGGCTCAACCTTGATCTGCACATCGACATACCGCGTCCCAGACATGAAGAGGATCGCTACAGCAGCCAATTTGTAGGCTATACCCAGCAGCTCCGCAAGGCTATTCAATAAGGTTTTCCGATGCTTGATCGTTCAACAAAGAGGAAGAAATCTCTCCTGCTCCTGATGGTGGTGATCATCCTGGGAGCGGCCGCATCTCCCACAACAGCCCAGGAGTGGCTGCAGTTTGAGGAGCTGCTGATCGAGCTCTGGCCGGAATATGATCAACCTGAAGTGCTGGTCATTTACCGGGCAGTTCTTTCCTCCAACGTATCCCTGCCTGTTGAGGTGAGTTTTCAAATTCCGGTAGAAGCCGGACAGCCCCATGCGGTCGCCTTTCGAGATGAACAGGGCCAGCTGATGTCGGTGCAATTTGAGCGCATTGTCCGCGGCGATCTGGCTGAGATCAGCTTTCTCTCCCCCTCCCGGGAGATTCAATTTGAGTACTATCATCCGGGACTGGAAAAGGAGGGGGACCTGCGCAGCTTCACCTTCCAATGGCTGGATGAGCATCTCATCCAGCAGGCAGCTGTTCAGGTTCAGCAGCCCCGGGGCGCCAGCGAGATGAGCATCCGCCCCCCCCTGGAAACCAGCTTTGAAGCCAGTGATGGGCTGACCTATTATTATGGGACGATTCCCTCTCTGAAATCGGGAAATTTTTCCCTGCAGCTCAGCTATCAAAAAGGCGGCGATCAGCTCAGTGCGGCCAATGTGCCTGTCCAACCCGGCGCACCCATTGAACCGGAAATCACATTTTCCCTCCGGGGCAGAGATGTCATCCCCTGGGTTGTGGGGGGAGTGGGTTTGCTGGCTATTTTTTCTGCAGTGCTTCTGTACTGGCAGTCCCAACGGGAGGACTCTCCTCTCCACCTTCCCAGGGCTTTCCTGAAGGAAGACTCAGCAGAGAGGGAGAACAATTTCTGTCCCAAATGTGGGAGCAGGACCGGTGAGGAAGACCGTTTTTGCAGAGTCTGCGGAAGCAAGCTTTCCTGAGCAGAACAGGGGCTATCCATCTCTGGATCAGCGCAGCTGCAGGCAGCTGTGATTTCTAACACCTGCAGGGGAGTACATTCTGCCCATATTCATGATCTGTTGGGTTGTTTTTCATCTCTCATTAATCTATCTGTGCAAAAATTATTTTGTCGCTTTTCCCCCTTTCCAGAGCGCGCTTATGAGTTATCGGCATGAATGAATTTGAAGAGCAGATAAAACCCGCCAGCAAATCCATCAAGTTTCTCATTGGTGGGATGCTGATCGCAGCGGCAATTATTTATTTAATTGTCTCCTCTGTCAGCGCCAGTGCCCAGTACTTTCTTACCGTGGAAGAAACCCTGGCCATGCAGCGAGCCGGGGAGCTGGATGACCGCCAGGTGCGAATATCTGGAGCCGTATTGGGCGACAGTATTGTTTATGATCAAGATTCCCTGACGCTGGGATTTACCATCGCGCATGTCCCGGCTGAAAATCAGCTGCTTGAGGCGGAGGGTGGGTTGGCAGCAGCCCTGCATAATGCTGTCAGCGATCCCGATCGGGCCACCATTGACGTTCGCTACCTCGGACCCATTCCTGACATGCTGCAGCACGAAGCGCAGGCTATCCTCACCGGTCAGGTGAATGCCAGGGGGGTGTTTCAAGCCGAAGAAATCCTGCTCAAATGCCCTACGAAATATGAAAGCTCAGTTCCGGAGCAGTCTGGAGAGAACTGACCCCGCGTACCTGCTGCAGCCAAGACAACCGCTTTTTGGAGAGAGTAGATGGCAGCTAACATTGGCTTTGGTGCCCTGTTTCTTACCCTGATGATTTCCCTGTACGGGGTGGGAGCGGCATTCATTGGCCAGCGCAGGCAGGAGCAGGCCTGGGTTGAAAGTGCCCGTCAGGCGATGCGCCTGGTCTTTCCCCTGCTGACCATCTCAATCGCGTCCCTGATTTACCTGCTGGTGACTGATCAATATCAGATAGCCTATGTCGCTGAAGTGACCAGCCGGCGGATGCCGCTTTATCTAAAGATCACGGCCCTGTGGGGAGGACAGGCGGGATCTCTGCTGTTCTGGTCCTGGCTGCTGGCAGGTTTTGCCTCCGCGGCAACCCTGCATCAATGGCAGCGGGATCGAGATTTGCTGCCCTGGGTGATTGTGGTTACCCTGGTCACCCTGGCATTTTTTGTGTTCTTGACCGTGTTTTTTGAAAATCCTTTCCTCAGATTCTGGCGGACTCCAGCGGGAATCCTCACAGCCATGACCCGTCCAGAGAACGGCGTACCAGTTTTTCCTCAGGATGGGCAGGGATTGAATCCGCTGCTCCGCCACCCCGGGATGATCCTTCATCCCCCGATGCAGTATCTGGGATTTGTCTCCTTTGTCATCCCTTATGCCTTTGCGCTGGCAGCCCTGATCACCGGTCGGACGGATGACCGCTGGATTCGATTGACCCGCCGGTGGACGCTGTGGGCCTGGCTGTTCCTCTCGCTGGGGCTGGTGCTGGGTGCTCGCTGGGCTTATGATGTTCTGGGCTGGGGCGGCTACTGGGGGTGGGATCCGGTGGAAGTATCCGCCCTGATGCCCTGGCTGACCGGAACCGCTTTTCTGCATTCGGTGATGATCCAGGAAAAGCGGGGCATGTTCAAGCAGCTCAACATGGTGCTGATTATTCTCACCTTCGACCTGGTGATTTTTGGGTCCTTCCTGACCCGCTCCGGCGTGCTCTCCTCCGTGCATTCCTTTGCCGAAAGCCCGATCGGTCCGGCCTTTTTCGTCTTCATTGCGCTCACACTGACGGTCTCTGTGGGTCTGCTGCTGTACCGCTGGCAGGATCTCAAATCGGAACATATGCTGGTATCCTTTTTCTCCCGGGAAGGCTTGATCCTTCTCAGTGTGGTGCTTTTTCTTGGCGCACTGCTGGCTTCTTTCTGGGGGGTTTTGTTCCCCTTGATTTCTGAAATTGTCACCGGACAGAAAGTCACGGTGGGCCCTCCTTTTTATGAAAGGGCTACCGGGCCAATGTTCGGAGGACTGCTCTTTCTGATGGCGCTGTGCCCGATTTCTGTGTGGAGTTATTTCTCCTACCGGCACATGGGCAGGCTGCTCTGGAAACCATTTGCCGTTTCCCTGCTGGGATCGGCTGTTCCTCTGGCGTTGGGAATTACTTACTGGCCGGCTCTGATTGCTTTCTGGCTGATCACTTTTGTGCTGGCTGTAAACAGCTATGATCTTTTCCGCCGCTGGACGGCGGGCAGGAAATCTTCCGGCCGGGGGATTCTTTCACTGGCAATCAGAAACCGCCGCACATACGGAGCGATGATCATCCACATCGGGGTGGCGCTGATGGCTCTGGGTGTGGTGGGGATTGAATCATTCCAGACTGAAACCCAGGGGACGATCCCCAGGGGGGGAGAGTTGGACCTGGCCGGATATACGATGGTCTATGAACGACTGGATATTTTTGATACCGCGGACGGCCGCAACATCGCCCGGGCAGTGGTCCGCCTGGAGAAAGACGGCAGGATGCTCGATCAGCTGTACCCGCGGAGGGATTACTACTATGACTCCAATCAGCCGATGACTATTCCGGGTCTGCGCTCCACCCTGGCAGAGGACTTTTATGTCATCCTGGTGGATTGGAAGGAGATCTCTACTGCCGGGGCAACTTTTAAGGTATATCACAATCCGCTTGTGCGCTGGATCTGGGTCGGTGCCGGGCTGTTTATTGCTGGAATCCTGGTCGCTGCCTGGCCCGAGGGGGAGAAGGACCGCCTGGCGCTGCCCTCCCGGAGCAGGGGGGGAGGGAGAGAATGAGGTCTACTTTCCGAACAGGGGTCATGCTGCTGGTGTTTCTGCTGACCGTATTGGGTTCCCCTGATGCCGTGTCCGCCCAGGGTTCCGGACCCACGGAAGATGAGGTCAATCAGGTGGCCAGGGAGCTGTACTGTCCAGTTTGTGAAAATATCCCGCTGGATGCCTGTGGAACCACGGCTTGTGAACAGTGGAGGGGCGTGATCCGGGAGAAACTGGCGGAAGGCTGGAGTGCAGATCAAATCAAGGCTTATTTTGTCTCCCAATACGGAGATCGTGTCCTTGCCGAGCCGCCGGCCCGGGGTTTCAACTGGCTGGTCTATCTGGTGCCGCCGCTGGCATTTGCTGCCGGCCTGGTGATCCTCTTTCTGGGGTATCAACGCTGGCACCGGGAGGAGATTCCTGAGGAAGGGATGATCCCATCAGGTGCAGAGAAAAGAGATCAAACTCCATCAGCGGATTATCTCCAGAAGGTTGAAGAGGAATTGAAAAGAAGAAGACATGGGTAAAACACTGCGTCGGCTGTTGATCTGGGGAGGATTGGGAATTTTCCTGGTAATTTTGGGGGCTGGATTGCTGCGGTCGCAGCAGGGTCAGGTGGGTATCGGTCAGCCTGCCCCGGATTTCACACTGGAATCATTTTCAGGGGACCGATATCAATTATCTGACTATCAGGGGAGTGTCGTCCTGGTTAATTTCTGGGCTTCCTGGTGCGAATCCTGCAAACCCGAAGCCGTCGACCTGGAGAACGCCTGGCGTTTTTACCAGAAACGCGGCGATGTGCTTTTTCTCGGCGTTGACTATGTGGACACCAGACCGGAAGCGCTGGCTTATCTGGAAGAGTTTCAGATCACCTACCCGAATGGTCCGGATCTGCGCACGGAGATCTCCCAGGCCTTTCGCATCCGTGGAGTTCCGGAAACTTTCATCATTGACCGGCAGGGAAGGGTTGCTCATGTCCAGATCGGTCCCTTTGCGTCCCAGGAGGAAATTCAAGCGCTGATTGATCCCCTGTTAAGTCAGTAGTTCGGGTTTGGATAGGTGCAAAGCTTATGGATCTTGGATCTTTGTTGATTATTACGGCATTATTTTTGGGGGCAGTGCTGGTGCTTATCCGACCATTCCTCATCCCGGGGAGCAGGTCCACAGTGGTTGACCCGGATTATTCCTCTCTGCTGGCAGAAAAAGAGCGGCTGCTGACTGCGCTGGAGGACCTGGAGGAGGAATATTCCCTCCAGAAGCTTCCTGAAGAGGATTTTCAAAGGAAGCGGAAGTTCCTCATCCATCAAACCGCAGTGGTGCTGGAAGAGCTGGATCAATTAACCGGGTCCCTGCCTTCCTTGAAACGAGAAATCACTAGGCAAGACGAGAGCAAAGAGGATCAGCTGGAAACCTTGATTGAGACCCGGCGGCAGCAGCTTAGAAAAGACCAGCGGAGATCCTGTCCTCACTGTGGAGCTGATATCTTTCCAGGGGACCAGTTTTGCGGCCAATGTGGAGAATGTTTGTGACTGCTATCCGATCAAAGCCCCTCGTATTCGCTGGTCTGCTCTTCTGGGCGGGATTGCTTTCTGCCTGCGGCGTGCTCTCTCAGGATGTCACGCCTCCCCCGGAAGCCAGTCCCCTGGGGACGATCAAGCCTGTTTCCAGCAGTACCCCGGAAGACGGCAGCGATGCTCAACCGACACTGGAGGGAGAAACGGATCAGGCAGAGCAGGAAGTCAAGCACGGCGCAGCGTCAGTGCGAGTTATCAACCACAGTGGGGATGCGGTCGATCAGGAGCTGGTTGTGCGCCTGGAAGGGTATGACCATGCCGATAAAGTCTTTTCCGAAACCCAGACTATCGGCAGGAATGGGAAAGCAGCCTTCACCGGTGTGCCCCTGGAACCCGGACTTTACTTCTTTGCCGCGGTTGAATATCAGAATGCGGTGTATCGCTCTGATCTGGTGGAAATTGAGGAGGACAGCAGTTCGCTGAGCTTAAAAGTAGATCTTTTTGGGACCACCAGCAGCACATCAACGCTCTCGGTGGATCGCGTCCATGTCTTTCTTGACATGCAGCAGGGAGATCAGCTTCAGGTAGGGGAAATTTTTATCATTTCTAATTACGGCCATCAGACGGTAGTCGCGGAGACCAGCGGGGACCCTGTGCTCCATTTCCCCCTTCCAGAGGGGGCCGACAATCTGGAGTTTGAAAATGGCAGCCTGGGAGGACGATTCGTAAAGACCCAAGATGGCTTTGGAGATACCGCCAGCATTCCCCCGGGATCTGGGGTCTACCAGGTGATGGCCTTTTTCACCCTTCCTTATCAGGGGAATAAGCTCGAATTTGTGCAGGAGATAAATTATCCGGTGGGAGCAGTTATTGTCCTGACACCGGTGGAGCAGCTCCGTCTGAAAGGAAGCTACCTGGAGGATCTCGGTGTACGCGAGATCCAGAATGGGAGCATACATGTTTACGCCGGGGGGGAAATTTCTCGAGGAGGCGCCCTGACTTTTCAGGTTACCGGAAGCAGCGGTTCTTCCAGACCGACCGCGGTGCTGCCCCTGAACGGCAATCAAACGTTGTATATTTTCCTGGGGATCTTGGGGCTGGGTTTGATTATCCTCGGGGTGATTTTTTTCCTCAGAAGCAGAAGAGAGGATTCTGCTGAGGAGCAGCTGCAAGAGGAAGACTTTTCAGAGGAGCAAACCCGACTGCTGGATGCCATCATCGCCCTGGATGAGCTCCATCAGGAAGGCGAAATTCCCGTGGCGCAGTACCGGCGCAAACGGAAGGAGCTGAAAACAGCTTTAGAAACCTTGCTGAAGGAAGGGAGCACTCAGCGGTGATCCGGGCCCAGGGATTGAGGAAGTGTTTTGGGTATAAAACCGTCCTTCAGGATCTGGATCTGGAGGTCCATCGGGGGGAATTCTTGGCGTTGGTGGGACCCAACGGCTCAGGGAAAACTACCTTGCTCCGCGTGTTGGCCTCATTGTCCCGGGCCGATGCGGGGCATTTGGAAATATCCTCCTGGAAAATACCGGAGCAAGCTGAGCAGGCACGCCGCCAGGTGGGATTGGTATCCCACCAGCCGCTGCTTTACCGGGATCTGACCGCTGAGGAAAACCTGTGGTTTTTCAGCCGCCTGTACAGGGTCGACGATTACCGGAGGAGATCTCTGCAGGTTCTGGAGGATGTCGGGCTTGAAGACAGAAAGGACGATCTGGTGAGAACATACTCCCGGGGGATGATGCAGCGCTTATCCATCGCCCGGGCGGTGATTCATGATCCCGATGTGCTGCTATTTGATGAACCCTACACCGGCCTCGACCAGGATGCCGGTGGGCAGCTGGACAGCATCCTCCGGAAGTTCTCCAGCAAAGGCAGGACAATCTTGATGACCTCCCATGACCTGGCCCGGGCGGCGGACCTGGCTGAGCGCATTGCCGTCTTATCCCGGGGCAGGATTGCAGCGTCCACCGCGGGAAATGATCTCAGCGCAGAGCGGCTGGTGGAGTTTTACCGCGCTGCACTGCAGCGAGGAGCAGGTCAGGTATGAGATCTTCCCTGGCTGCCATCCGGGCGATCCTCTGGAAGGACCTCACCGCTGAGTGGCGGAGCAGGGAGCTGCTTTCTTCCATGCTGGTGTTCGCTCTGCTGGTTGTGCTGATATTCAATTTTGCCCTGGAGCTGGATGCGCAGACCAGAGATTCCGTCACGGCCGGGGTGCTGTGGACTACATTCACCTTTGCCGGGACGATTGGTTTGAACCGGTCCATGGCCTCAGAACGCGACAGCGGCTGTCTGGACGGCCTGCTGCTGGCGCCGGTTGACCGCAGCATAATCTACTTCGGAAAGCTGGGAGGAAATTTTCTGTTCATCCTTGTGGTGGAAGCCGTTGTTCTTCCTCTTTACAGCTTCTTGTTTGGGGTCAATGTCTTTCAACCTGGACTGCTGCCGGTGCTGCTGCTGGGATCCTTTGGGTACGCAGCAGTGGGAACTCTGCTGGCAGTGATGGCTGTGCAGGTGCGCACGCGGGATATTCTGCTGCCCATTCTGCTCTTTCCCCTGGTGCTGCCGGTGTTGATTGCGGCTGTGAAAGCCAGTCAGGGCGCCCTGGCAGGTCTTCCAGTTGAACAATTCGCATCATGGATCAACCTGCTGGTGGCTTATGATGTCATCTTTGCAGCCCTGGCCTGGATGGTCTTTGATTATGTGGTGGAGGAATAGTCCTGATGCTTGAGAAGCCCCGCTCCCTGACCATCCTGGATTGGACTGCCGGGATGCTGCTTCTGGCAGCTGCCGGTCTGGTATTTTTCTATGCGCCGGTTGAGGCAGTCATGGGACCGGTTCAGAAGGTATTTTATTTTCATGTTGCTGCTGCCTGGGTCGGGATGCTGGGATTTTGCGCGGCAGCGGCAGCAGGGGGGATCTACCTGCGCACCGGCCGCATAAGATGGGATCGGGTGGAATACGCTGCGGTGGAGATCAGCCTGGTCTTTTTCCTGGCAGCCATTGTCACAGGATCCATCTGGGCCCGCCCTGCCTGGAATACCTGGTGGACCTGGGATCCGCGTTTGACCACCGCAGCTGTGGTGGAGCTGATCTATTTTGCCTATCTGCTGCTCCGTCAGGGAGTGGAAGAACCCGCACGCCGGGCAAGATTTGCCGCCGTGTATGCGGTTTTTGGGTTTATCAGCGTTCCGCTGACTTTTCTTTCCATCCGGCTGCTGCGCACCATTCATCCGGTCGTCATTGGGAGCGGACAGGAAGCATTCCGGATGATTCCCTCCATGCAGCTAGCCTTTTTCTTCAGCTTATTTGCTTTTTCGGTGTTTTTCGCAGACCTGCTCTGGCACCGAATCCGTCTGGCTGATTTAAGGGAACACCTCGAAAAACTCCAGCGTCAGCGCTGGGAGAGGAGAAGCGGATGACTGCCTTTCTGGCACCGGATACTACAAATTATCTCATTGCCGGTTATCTGGTGATGTCTGTGCTGATCGGCGGCTATGTGTTCAGCCTGATAGCGCGCTGGAGGCAGGCGGTCCAGGAATGGCAGGAATTGCAGGAAGACCATTAAACAGCACCCGGCTGGCAGCAAAAGTGGGCGGTCTATGAATCCTCCAGGAATCAAAGACCGCTCTTGGGGTTAATGGGGCATCAGCTTGCAGCCCGGGTTATCCTCTATTCTGCACCAGGGTTTTAATCTGACGGATGCGGTTCGGATGCAGCAGCTGAATGAGGATGCCACCGATCAGGTTGCCGATGGTTACAGGAATGATGTTCTGAAACGCGGTCAATGTCTCCAGCAAGGGGACACCATCTACCAGCAGACCCACCGGGATGAGATACATATTGGCCACCGAGTGTTCGAATCCGCAGGCCACAAAGCAGGTGATGGGGAAGATAATGGTAAAGATTTTGGAGATGATGTCTTTAGCCATAATGGACATGATGATGGCCAGGATGACCAGCATGTTACAAAAAACTCCCCGGATGACTGCCTGCCAGAAGGGGATAACCAGTTTGGCTGCTGCTACGTCAGATGCTAAAGAACCCAATGGGTTCAGCGCTCCCGGCGCTCCGAACAAGCCCGATTCCGCCATCAGCCAGGCAAAGAGGATCGAGCCAATGAAGTTGCCAATATATACGGTCACCAGGTTGCGGAACATTTTCCTGATGTGGATGACGCCAGTCAGCGCGCCAACCACAATGGTCAGGTTGCCGGTAAACAGCTCCGCGCCGGCGATGACCACCAAAATCAGCCCGACGCTGAACATCACGCCGCCGATCACTTTGCTCAGGCCGCTGGCTACTGAAACCAGGTAGAGCTGACCTCCTAAGCCGATGTATAATCCAGCCAGCATACCCAGCAGAAGAAGCTGCCAGATTTTGGTATTGGATTTCTTAATGCCCAGTTTTGAAATAGCCAGGTTGACTTCATTGCTCTCCAGTCGGGGATTATATGTATTTTCCATTGCAGTGTTCCTTTTTCCACCAGTTAAATTAACCGATATTGATGACTGAATTCTACTCGATTACAGCGGGATAGTACACCCTATTTGTGAAAATTATCACTAAATGGGTCGGCAGCACCACTCTGTTCTGCGCAATGTGCCTGAAACCGCAGCTTGCTCAATACGCAGCCATGATTCAGTGCTACAATGGCGGAGAACCCCACCCAGAAAAGGATCATCGCTCATGTGGTACATGAACCTTCTATATACCGGTTTGGTGCCCGACCCTTTGCTTCGACTGGCGCTCCGCTGGGTCACTGGAAGGAAAATCCGCCAGCTGGATCGCTTGCCGCAGAAAGTGCAGGAAAACCGACGTCAGGCGCTGCTCAAGTCCCTGGAGAGCAGCCCGATTGCTATCCATACAGATCTGCCCAATGTGCAGCATTATGAGGTCCCCCCGGCGTTCTTTCAGCTGGTGTTGGGAGACCGGCTGAAATACAGCTGCTGTCTCTGGCCGGAGGGGGTGGACACCCTGGAGGAAGCGGAAGAGAGCATGCTGGAGCTGACCTGCCGGCGGGGCGATCTGGAGGACGGTATGACCGTGCTTGACCTGGGCTGCGGCTGGGGCTCGCTGAGTCTGTGGATTGCCGAAAATTACCCTGCCTGCCGCGTGCTGGCGCTCTCCAATTCTCGGGACCAGATTGGCTTTATTCTTGATCAGGCCAGGGCCCGAGGATATCAGCATCTACAAGGGCGGGTGATGGACGTCAACCAGCTGGAGTTGAATCAGACCTTCGATCGGGTGTTTTCCATCGAGATGTTTGAACACATGAAGAATTACCGTCTGCTGATGGGAAAAATCAGCCAGCTGCTCAACCCGCAGGGGAAGCTGTTTGTCCATCTTTTTAACCACCGCCTGTTTGCCTATGAATATGATGCGGAGGAGGAGAACAATTGGATGGCGCAGACGTTCTTCACCGGTGGGACGATGCCTTCCGATGATCTCCTGCTGCATTATCAGCAGCACCTGCAGCTGCTGAATCACTGGCGGGTGAGTGGAATCCAGTATCAACGAACGCTGCGGGCCTGGCGGGAACGCATGGAAAGCCGCGGGGAGCAGGTCAGGGAAGTGCTGTCGAGGACATATGGACCGGAGCAGGTCCAGCGCTGGTGGGTAAACTGGCGGCTGTTCTTCCTGGCCTGTGAGGAGACCTGGGGGTACCGGAAAGGCAGGGAATACCTGGTGTCACATTATTTATTTCAAAAATCTTCCTGATTGATGATAAACGGTTCCGCTGATGATTGGCCGACCTGAAGCAGGGGTCAGCTGGGACCGTCAGCCAGAGGTGACCCCCTCCAGCGGCTGCAGCGGGCCTTCAGCCGTAAAGCCGTTCGATTCGATGCTTTTTTGCTATCCCGGATCAAGCTGTTAATCACTCTGCGCGTCCTTTCCGGTCGGGAAGATGATGGCCGCCCTTCCAAAAGTAGGGAGTCTCGATTCCGTGTAGTACACCTCGCCCTGAGCGGTTAGCCAGGGGAATTCGATTAATGCGGTTTCTACAGTGATCAAGACATCCCAGGGATAATCCTCCAGAGGGGTCAGGGTGCCGCCAGGAAGATGAATCTGTCCCGACCAGAGCTCAAATAATCGGTCCTGCGGGCAGAGCCGATGGATGTGGGAAGAAAGCCCATAATGGGCATGCCGATTGCCATACCAGAGGACGTAGCATTCATTGGGGACCCCATAGGTGTGCAGTCTATTTAAGGATTGACTTTCAAGCTGATTTTCCTATGTGTATTCCTCCAGGAAGTGATCAATTTCCTGTCTGGTTTGTCTCAGCTGTGCACTGGTAAATTTCTGGATTTGGATTGAGCGGGAAAGGGTAAATCCGAAAAAAATCAGGACTGCTGCACTGAAAGCTAGTTTCCACAACCGTCCGGCAGCTGTTTTTCCAGCTCGTTTCGCTGAAGAAGTTGATAAGAGGGCCGCCAGAAGGATGGGCAGAACGGCAGCTATCGATTGTAAATACAATCGATTAGGGTGCTTCCCAATCAGAAATAGGAGCAATATAATCTGAGCGTTCATTCCGGCTGCGGCCGCCAAGGGACCGGTATCATGGATCCTTTTGTGAGATTTCCGGGAGAATGAGAGCACAGACCAGAGAAACAAGATGGCTGTGGTCAGGAAAATCTGCGGGTATTGGATGGATAAATAAATGAGATTGCTGAAAATTTGTTCCGGCGCTGCGAAGCCCGGTGCTCCGCCTCCGTAATGTCCCTGATGGGAGAGAATGCTGGCAATCCATTGGAAGAACTCTTGATATTGGTTGATAATTGGCAGCGTGCTGAGAATAAAGCCTGCAGCTGCTGATCCAAAGATGATCGATACCCGGCCCAGGACAGCGCCGATTTTTTCCGCTCAGTGATGGAAACCAGCGAGACTGCCACCGCAATTCCTACCACCCAGGCAGCAAAATAGAGTTGAGCAGCGGACAGGATCCCGGCAGCTGTACTGATCAAAATCAGGTGCTTTTTTCGAACCCCCTGCTGGTTTCGGAGCAGATTGAGGAGCCATAAGGATAAGACAGCGCCCAGCGGGAAGTTGAGAGAATTGTGGGACAACTGATTAATCTGGATCAATGATTCCGGATGGGGGACGAAGAAAAATCCTGATAGCGCCGCGGCAGCTGCTCCGTCAGTCCAGTGGTCGATCCTCAAAGATGCTCTAGAGATCTGCAGCAGCGAAATAATGGCGATCGCCATCATCACGGCGTGAGTGATGGTCAGGAATATTTCTGGATTCTGGAGATGAACCGTAATGAAGTGATTTGCTGTCCCGCCGATGAATGGATAGGTGATGCCCAGGATTCCTGTACTGACGATTGAAATGGGCGTGCCGGGATGGTCGATAAAGCCGTAGGTTTCTCCCTGAAATGGATTCAAGGCATCTACAAAATACGCCATCTGCGGATCCGGATAGCCGAACGATGGCAGGGGTTGGACAACATGGATGAAGATCAACCAGCCCAGCAGGGACAAGGCCAAGGAATACGTCAGTGTTCTCCGGGTGATCTCTGGTCCAGTGCTCTCAGTCATGCTCTGGGTCCCTATCCTGTGTATGAATTTCAGGGAGTGAAAATAATCAGTAATCTGAATCCGCCGGTGAATCTACTCAGGAAACTGAGGATGGAATGCAAGCAAAGCAAGGATTTTCCCATTCCAGTAATTCATCAGGCTGCACGCCTGGTTGGCCGTTTGATGGGGCGATCCCCTACCCGATATCCATACCGGGATTGATTGTCGTCTTCAGTTAGGGATTGAACCTCCTTCTTGATTTGATCTAATCGGTCTGACATCTTCCGGGCAGGATCCCTTTTCTGATTCCTACGCCGGCGCCACCAGAGGAAGGCCTTCGGGGAAGCCGAGCCGGCCAACAGCAGGAGTTCGTTTCCCCCAAAACAGACGGTGGAACTGATCAATCCTGCCTGGTTGCCAAAAATTTTCAGGATCTGAGCAGTCCCTTAAGGCCCGACGATGCCGCCGTTGACCAAGGCTCCGAAGGACTGCCCAGCAGCGCCACGCTACCTCTGACAGCGCCGGCTGCAGCTCTTTTCTGGAGGGTTAAAAAAACCGCCAAAAATCCGGCAGCGGTGCCAGGAATTATCTTCAGATCGAGGATGCAGATTGGTCTCAGGTTCATGGCTGCGCCGGCAGTGAACAGCAGAGTAAGATAATCCTGATTTCCACATCCGTGACTCCTGATCACCATCCAACAGATTTTCCTGTATTTTAATGCAAATTGACGCAGGAATGCATTTATCACGGTGGATTGCTTTCAGACCGGATGGCGGCCCCGCGGTGGGAGCATCTTTAATTCGCGAATGAGATCGTTCTAAGAACTTGTTGATATTCTATCGAGTATAATGCCTGTGAAGTAAATCTTGGGCCTGCTGTTTGCTTGGTGTTAAGTGAAGGATCGGTATGATTTCTGAACTGTTAACGGACCTGACGGTCCTATTTTTACTTGCCATTGGGAATGGGATCTTTGCCATGGCAGAGATTGCCGTGGTGTCCGCCCGGACCACCCGCCTGGAGGAACGAGCGGGAAAGGGCGAAAAGGGGGCTCAAACCGCGCTGGAAGCAACCCGGGATCTAAATAAATTCCTTTCCACCATCCAGATCGGGATTACCCTGATTGGAATTTATGCCGGTGTTTTCGGGGGCAATACCATTGCCCGCTTGATTGAAACTTCCCTCCAGGAGGTCCCTTTCCTGGCGCCCTACGGCCATACCATTGGGGTGGTGGTGGTCGTGCTGGGGACGACCTACCTGACCCTGGTGATTGGGGAGCTGGTCCCCAAGCGGATTGCCCTCGGCGCTGCCGAGGATATCGCTGTGCGGTTGGCTGGCCCGATGAGGCTGCTCTCCCGGATTGCCAGCCCAATGGTGAAAGTGCTCAGCGCCTCCACAGAAGCGGTGATGAAAATCCTGCCCATTGCCGGATCGGATGAGCCGCCGGTGACGGAAGAGGAAATCCGTCTGCTGATGGAGCGGGGGACCAAAGCAGGTGTGATCGAGATCGCTGAGCGAGATATCGTCGACCGCACCCTGCGGTTGGATGATCTCAAAGTAGATGCGATTATGACCCCGGGCACAAAAATAATCTGGCTGGACCTGGAAGATGAACAGGGGACCGTCTTGAGGAAAGCAATTGAGGGGGGAAGGACCCGCTATCCGGTATGCCGGAAGTATCTCGATAATGTGGTCGGCGCAGTACGGGTGCGAGATCTCTTTGCCCAGGTGATCAAAAACGGGGGTCAGGGTGAAATTGACCTGGAAGCGATTATGTTTCAGCCGGTGTTTATCGTGGAAAGCATGCCGGCCCTGGACGTGCTGGAGCTCTTTCGGGCCAGGCAGACCCATCTGGCGATCGTCCTGGACGAGTTCGGGGCAGTCGAGGGTCTGGTGACCATGCAGGATTTTCTGGAAGAGATCGTCGGGGAGGTCCCGGCGTACAAAGAGGAAGAAAAGCCCTTTGCTGTGCAGCGGGAGGACGGCTCCTGGCTGGTGGAGGGGTTGATGCCCATCAACGAATTCATCAATGTATTCTCTCTTCCAGCCCTGCCCGAGGAGGAAGTGGGTGATTATCATACCGTCGCCGGATTTGTGGTCACCCGGGTCGGGCACATTCCAGCCGCTTCGGATTCCTTCGCCTGGGAGGGCTTCCACTTCGAGGTGGTAGATATGGACCACAACCGCGTGGATAAGGTGCTGGTGGTTCTTCCGGATGACAGATCAGAAACCTAAATTTCAGCTGCGGGCAGTGTCCGCAGCTGAAATTCACTGATCGCTTCCCCGCTTTCCCAGCCGGTCAGCTGATATCTCATCTACCAACATCAGGTCGCCATCACCTGAGCGATGCGCTCGGTGTTGCGGGCATAGTTACACAACCAGCTTCGGGATTGAGGTGAACCTCAATCCCGAAAGCTGTCCTAAGGAGGAAAATGACGGTTGATTTCGAAATCCAGCAGTGGGCCCCCTCAGCTACCACACCTGCCGGGTGTGGGTTGGAGGGCATCGATGCTGAGAAAGACCGCTGATGTTTTCCTCGCCAATCCCTTCTGATCAGATGACGATCCCTCCGGCTGGTCCGTAAATCCCCCTGACCACCCGGCCTTGGCTAATATTCCAGTTCGGAATGATATCCTCCCAGGAACACTGATCATCTGGCCGGGTGATCACGCTGACTTGATGATATCCAATATGGTGTTGGAGTGCTATAGATCGGCACGCTTCCGGCGATCTATTTTAAGGTACAGATATAAACCGGTTTTCGTACCCTCCTTTTCAAGGTTGAGCCTGGAGCCTTCATCGAAAATTAATCATCAGAGGTTTTTATTCCCGTTATACTTTTTTTATCCCTTCCGTTTCATTATTTATTAGTAAAGGATACTGGTATGAGCCGCAGGAAAATTCTCTTCCCCTTTTCGTTTTTAGTACTGGCTGCGCTGGCCTGCAGTCTGCCCTTCTCCACCGTCAGTGTGGAGGAACCCACGCCTGTGCCGCCTACAGCTGAAGTGGTCACCATTGTGGTCACAGCCACTCCCCAACCGGGACCGACCCCGGAGGAAGAAGCGGCCGGGGATGGGGGGATGATGGCCACCGCTAATCAAAACCTGAACATCCGCAGCGGTCCCGGTACAGCCTATCCGATCACGGGTACATTCTATGAAGGTGAGCTCGTCCCGGTGATCGGCAAGAACGACGATGGCAGCTGGATTTTGCTTTCCTTGAACGACGGTGGATCGGGATGGGTTTCCACACCTTTCACCACCGTGGGAGATCTCAGCGGTGTGCCGGTTGTGGATGTCCCGCCCCCTCCAGCTGCGGCAGCAGGAGAAGAATCTGACCCCACCTCTCCCGCTCCGACAGCTGACGGCGGGGGAGGAGGACAGACAGCTCCAGCAGATGAGCATTTCTCGACCGAACTAAATATCAAAAATGATGTGCAGACCTTCCAGGGGGTGATTTCCTATCCGGAAGGGGATTCACTGGATCAGGTATTTATCAAAATTGACGGCTTTGACGGTGTGGTCACCTCCGGGGAGGTCAGTTTTACACTGACCTGCAGTGGGGAGGGGGTAGGCAATGCCAAAGTCTTCGGCGGAGGGACCTGCAATGACACCTGGACTGAGTTTGTCACCAATGACAGCGACCAGGAAACCATCCGGGTTTATCTGGACTCCGGGGGATATGCCTATGTCAGCTGGACGCTGATCGTTTCGGCGAATAATTAAAGTCTGAAAAACCAGGATGATATTACCAGGGATATGGATCTGGAAACGATCCTATCCCTGGCTTGTGTTCCTGTTATCGGGTAATTGAAATGCTTCTGGGGAGGGATTGAATTCAGTACCCTCTTGTCACGGATTACAGAAACTTTCCTTGATCTGCTGTCTTGCTGAAGATGAAAAGGTCCTGCAGGTAGGGCATATCCCACTGATTTCAGCAGACAATCATCACCGGCAGCAGAATCCCGGAGGTGATGATGATCCCGATTAATATCCCGTGGGCCAAAATGGGACCACTCAAGCTGTCGGTCTTCCAGAACAGCCAGCCGTAGAAGAAACCGAAGATCATCACGGTGAGCTGCTGGAGCAGGTTGAAGTGAGTGACTGCCAGAGGGGCGAGGCTGAAGTTAATATGGTCAACCATAAAGACCAGGGTGGATCCCAGAACAGCTGCCGCAGCCAGGCGGCGCGGGTTCCGGTACAGCCCCTGCCAGCCGACCAGCATTACGGTCATGATCAAACCCCGGTAGAGCGGTTCTTCCCCGGTGCCGGAGAGAAAGATCTGGAATGAATAGATGCTGATCAAATTCCTTGTGGTCAGTGGGTATTCACTGGGAGCGGTGAACCCGGATCTGACCAGCAGATATCCAATCCCAAACTGGATCAGCGACCAGACAAGGGCAAAGCTGAGAACCCATTTCAAGCTGAAAATCAGTTGTTTAAGATTAAATCCGAACTCTTTAAACTGGATTTGGGGATGCAGCGAGGCAGCCGTCGCCATCAATACCAGGGTGAGCAGCAGCTGCGTGAGGTGGTGCAGGGAAATGTGTAGAAATACCTGATCTGGATCAAGCTGGGAGAACCGGGGATACAATTGATCCGCAGCCCAGAATGAAGCTTGATTGACCGCTTTGGCGGTCAGCATGGCCGGGATCAGCAGCAGGGGGGATTTTCCACAAGGTAGGAATTTGTGAACGTAAGCTGTTCATGGGTTGAGAAGGATTCACCGTGATCTCACCTGGGAGGGTTTTCTTCCCGGAAGACCGGCGCCCTCCTTCTTTCCCCCAGATAGGCGGAGCACCCGGCCAGACCCGCACCGACTGCCATCCCGATGACAAAAACTGCCCCGATCAGCAGCGCTGCTGGGAGAGCTTCATCGTAGTTCAGAGGGCCCAGCCGGGGGCTGATCATCCAGAAGAGCAAACCCTGAAGCAGTCCTAAAAATGCCCCGGCCAGGGCTGCTTGCGGTAGGTGACTGCTGGAGGAGGATGCGCTGACGGTTCGTAAACCCACGCGGAGAGCGAGCAGCCAGGCCAGCGGAGTGATACAGATCACCCCAGGGTATCCTGCCAGGGTGACAGCCAGCACGGCTGCCAGCCAGGGGAGGAAATGCAAGCCCCCAACTTTAAGGGCAAACAGCAGGATGGAGTCGTGGGAGGGAGTATGTTTTTCAGGTTCCATGATCGATATTTATTTGTTGGAGGACAATTGTCTCTTTTTCATTGGTCTCCAGACTGGTTTATCCCAGGGGAATATCCAGGCGGGAGACCAACAAGGCGGCTCCCAGGGCGAGGCCGTTGGTGAGTACATGCATGATCACCGCCGGCCAGATCGAGCGGGTCCGGTGGTAGAGATAGGCGAAGAGCATACCCAGAATCAAAATTGGCGGCAGGGTGAGCAGATTCAGGTGAGCGATGGCGAATAACAGGCTGCTGATCAAACCCGCCCGGAACCAGCCCATTCTTTCCTGCAGTCCGGCAAAGATAAAACCGCGGAAGAAAAGCTCCTCCACAAAGGGGGCAATCACTACCCCACCCAGCAGCAGCGGCCAGGGAGAAGAGACTTCCTCAAACAGCGCCACAGCATCCACCCCCGGCTGCAGATCAAAAAGCAGCAGAATCAGGTTGTAGGTCAAATTAAAACCAAAGGAGAGCAGCATTAACCCGCACCCAATGGCCACGGTTTCCAGGTCAAATCTCCTCAGCCCCAGGGTGTTCCAGCTCAAGTCGTACTTGCGGACTGCAAAAAACCAGGCCGGGAAAATCAGTGCCAGCTCCCAGACTGCGACGAAGACGCCCAGATCCACCTGCCAGGCATAAACATCCTGGAGCAAAACGAAGATCACCGCAGCCGCCAGCCAGAGGAAGAACAGGCCGGTGCCCCACCACAGGTCTCTTTCTGACCAGGGGACTGTCTGCTGCTGTGTGGGTTGTTCCATCATGATGGGCTCCCGAATAGCTCAGGATTAGTATACCTGATCAATTGTTCCCGCAGTTGGGAACCAGGTCAGAAATCTGAGGGGGGATGTTACCGCAAGCGATGATGATAAAGGTACCACAGCAGGAGAATGGCACCGCCCAGGGACAGCAGACCGGCAATCAGGAATATCGATCCCGAGAGGGGCACCGTCTGGCGGGGGGGCGGGGCTGGGGTTGCTGCTGGGGGACCCGGTGTGGCTGTGTCGGGAGGGGCGCTCGGGGTCAGGCTGGCCGCGAGCAGGCCTTCTTCGATGGTCCCTTTCTCCAGCGCCTGCTGGTAAAAAAGATTCAGGGTTTCATCTTCCGGGAAATATCCCAGCGCTTCCTGAAAGAGATTATGGAGCTCAGGGGACTCGATCAGGGCGGGGTTGCTGCGGAAGAAACTCAGCACGGATTGGTACCGCGTGGCATCCGGGGGGTCAAGCTCGATGGTTTTCCGGAAGGAAGCCCCGGCTGTTTGCAGCACGGCCGTCAGATCTCCCGGGGAATTGATCAAGCCATAATAAAGGGCATTCTTTTGAGCGTTAATCCACTTGTTCAGATTCACTGCCAGCTGGTAATGATTCTCCCAGCTTGCCGGGTCAGACACCAGGATCTCTTGGTAGGATAAAAGCTCGCGCCAGATCTCTGGATCCAGCATGCGCACATCGATATTCTCCGCGGATGTGGGTTCAAAATCAGTGAACACCCAATAAATCTGAGCCTCGTTCTTGAAATATCCTTCGGGCTGGATGATTACCGGACTGCCGTTGGCCAGCAGTCGGTCCAATCCATCCAGCGGAAAGGGGAGCTCGACGGAAATGACAGCCCGTTCAATATTTCCCGACCAGCCGGCTCCGGTTTCCAGTAGATAGGAAAATTGGCTGTACCAGCTGGGAGGGGGAAGAGCTGCTGGTGAGAGCGTATAGGAAACCTCGATCTCCACCCCGGTGTTGGCCGGAAAGACGACCGGCCAGTGCGCCCAGACCAGCTCCCACTCATCGACGTCTTCGATGATGATTTCCTGATCGATTCCGTTCACCCGGGCGTGAAAGTCCTCCACCTGGATGATGGTTAATTCTTTCCCGTACATCTGGCGTTCTCCCAGCGGGAACCAGACCTCGATGGTTTCCTCCAGGCTGCTGTTGTTGCGCATCTGAAATTCTGCGCTGACGACAGCCTGATACGGGTCCTCCTCAATGATGATGTCAACCGTTTCGGATACCATCTGCACATTGGTCCGGGTATCTTTCGGGGTGACTGAGGAGCCGGGATGAGCGGGTGGAAGACCGACATCCGCAGACGCAGTTGGAGGGAAAGCGAACAGGAAGCTGAGCAGGAGCATTCCCCGGATGAAAATCTTTTGCTGCTTCAGGGGACGACCAGTACTGGATCTCAGGTGCTTTGCCATTATTTCTCCTCAGGCGGGAGCTGTATCTGGAGCGGTGCAGACCTCCGAGGTCGGAAAGGGTCAGTTGATGACCACGCCGCTGAGGTCGTCTTCCGGATCCGGGAAGGACATCTGCAGGCTTTTCAGGGTTTCGATGAGAATTGTTGAGATGACCAGATTGCGGTACCACTTCCGGTTGGCAGGGATGATGTACCAGGGCGCATATTCCGTGCTGGTTTTTTCCAGCGCCTGCTGATAAGCTTCAATATACTGATCCCAGCGCTTGCGCTTGTCAAGATCGCCCAGACTGAATTTCCAATTTTTATCCGGCTCATCCAGCCTGGCCTGGAAGCGTTCTTTCTGCTCAGCTTTATTGATGTGCAGGTAAAACTTGCGGATGGTGGTGCCTTCATCGGCGAGCAGTTTTTCAAAAGCCCGGATGTGCTCATAGCGGCGGGACCAGATTTCCTCTGGTACCAGATTGTGCACCCGGACCACCAGCACATCCTCATAATGGCTGCGGTTGAAGATGGCGATCTCCCCATTAGCCGGGGTGTGCTTGTGAACCCGCCAGAGATAATCGTGAGCCAGCTCTTTTTGGGTGGGCACTTTAAACCCGGCAACTTTTACCCCCTGGGGATTGACGCCTTCGAAAACATGGCGGATTGTGCCATCTTTACCACCGGCATCCATGGCTTGAAGAACGACCAGCAGCTTATGTTTCCCTTCTGCATAGAGCAGCTCCTGGAGGGCTTCCAGTTCCTCATTGAGTTTCTGGAGTAGCTTTTTCCCTTCTTTTTTCTTGAGGGGGAAGGCGCTTTTATCGTCTGGATCCCATCTGTTGAGATCAACTTTTCTTCCCGGTTCGACGCGGTACTTATCCATGATGCTCTCCTCGACATTGATTTTCTGGACAGGACAGCCGCCGACAGTAGATCAGTGACTCTGGTCGACGGGGACACCGCGGGCGGCTGCCCGGCGCTGACCCCACTCTTTGATTGTCTCCGGAGGTGGGTCGACCTGCCCCGGCGGACGGCGGAGAAGCTGGAGCGCGCCGGTGGGGCAGGCTGGCGCACATAAACCGCAGCCGACGCAGTTTTCCTCGCTGACTGTGCAAAGGTTTTCCACAACACTGAGGGCTCCAAATTGGCAGGCAGGCAGACAGTCCTCACAGCCCAGACACTCTTCACGGTCGACCACGGCCAGAAAATTCGCTTTGGCGACTGCTGTGGGGATGTTGAACTCCGCCACACTGCGCAGGATCCCGCAGGAGCAGGTGCAGCAGCTGCAGATGTAGTAATGGGGGCCGATGTAATTTCCGGTGGTATGCACCAGCCTGGATGCTTCTGCCTCGCGGAGGATGCGCAGGGCTTCTTGTTTACTGAGCGCTCTATCGACTTCACTATGGTCAAAGGCCCCTTCCACAGGAGCTAAGACCAGGCAGTTTTCCAGGGGATGTCCGCAGTCCTTGCCGATCAGCTGCTGCTGAACACGGCAGATGCAGTCCCGCACAGCCCAGGCTTTGGCCCTCTCAATCAGCTCCGAAGCGCGCTCATAAGGGAAGATTTCCATTTCAAAATCAATCGACTCCTCCACAGGGATGACCCGGTGCACGGATACTGGACCGAGGGTGATGCCGCCGCGGGTATCCTGAAAATACTCCTCAAAGAGGGCCGCCATTTCTGCGTCCATGCGGGGGAGCTGTTCCTCATAAAATCCCACCACGAAAGGCATCAACCCGAAGCACAGCTGGCCCTGATCTCTGGAAAAACGGATCAAACCGTTGCGGACCATGTTTTTGAGAATGGCTTTGGCTCTTTTGGGATCCTGATCCATCCGGGCAGCGATGGACTCGGCCGGCTCCATCTCCAGACGCATCACCGCAGCCAGGGCAGCCTCCTCCGGTTGAAAGATCTTTTCCAGCAGCCGCAGCTCCACACCGCTTTGGGTTTCGGGGTAGCTGTTGGGGAGCTGATCCAGCCGGTGGGCCAGCTTTTGGTAAATAGTTGGAACCATTTAGGCCCCTCCTGGCAAATGGATGATCCCGCCAGATATTCCGGGAGTATTTTTCCGCTGTTGCTCTTCTAATTGTATCCCAGAGCAGCGGATTTCCTATGTGAAATCATTGACGGTCTCCTTCGATTCTGCTTAAGCTAGCAGTCATATTCTCATCTTTGTATACGTCAATCTTGGTCAGGGAGTTGCAGAATTAATGGGCAGCCTGAAAAAAAGGATATGGTATTGGTGTGGGGTGACAGCAGGTTAGCATCTCAATATAAAAACAGCAGCGATGACAGCGGACCGGGTAGATCGGCTGCCCATTTATCTCTTACAGATTCGGTATCTGGTGAGCTGTATTGAATAGTTTTTGAAGGGATGGCAACGGAATCGCTGGAAGTAAGGCCGCAGGGCTCCACCTCGTCTTAACAACGAAAGAAATATGTTGGAATTCAAGCTGCACAAACTCAATTATTTGTGCTTGTTGGTAGTTGAAAGGAGTCAGCTATGTTGGTAAAAGATAAAGTGATTGTGGTCACTGGTGGCGGCAACGGCATTGGTAGAGAGCTGGTATTTAACCTGCTTGAGAAAGGCGCCCGGGTGGCTGCTGTGGATGTCAGCGAGTCAGGGCTGAAGGAGACTGTGGAACTGGCCGGGGAGCAGCAGGACAGGCTTTCCATTCATGTGCTGGATATCACCGACCGCGCTGCTGTGGAAGCGCTGCCGGAAGCGGTGATACAAAAACACGGGGCCGTGGATGGGCTGATAAACAATGCCGGGATCATTCAGCCCTTTGTGAAGCTCAACGACCTGAGCTATGACGCCATCGAACAGGTGATGCAGGTCAATTTTTACGGGCTGCTGTACATGACCAAAACCTTCCTGCCCCTGCTGCTGGAGCGTCCGGAAGCCTCGATTGTCAATATCTCCAGCATGGGGGGCTTTCTCCCTGTCCCCGGCCAGACGGTGTACGGCGCTTCCAAGGCAGCAGTAAAACTTCTCACGGAGGGACTGTATTCCGAACTGATCGACACCAATGTTGCTGTGACCATTGTCTTTCCGGGCGGGGTGGCCACGGATATCGCCGGGAACTCCGGTGTTGCGGTCGAGGGCGCGGAGGAAAGCGATTATGAATCCCTGCCAGCTGACCAGGCTGCGGAGATGATTGCAGCTGCCATGGAGAACAAACAATTCCGGGCTGTGGTTGGGAAGGATGCCAGAACGATGGATTTTCTCTACCGCCTGATGCCCAAACGGGCAGCAAATATCATTTACAATCAGATGAAGAATCTGCTTGGGGAATAAAGACATTCCTGAATTTTCCAGGGATGAAACTGAAGAGCCGGCCTGTGGGCCGGCTCCTTTATTTCCCGGCGGCCAGCCGGACCAGATTATAGGGCCTGAACAGGGTCGGGAGTTTGGAAATTGCACAAAGAGAAGCAGATTATTGCTGATCGATCTACCTCGCTCCGAAATGGATCGCCCAGAAGCGGTCCTGTGATCTGCGGGGCATTCTATCAGAGTATCTGCCGGTTTATTCTCTATGAGCCAGGATCGCCATCCCGGCTGTGCAGCCGAAGATCAGCAGCAGGGAGCTGATCAGAAGCACTTCTTTGGGGGAGCTTCCCGGGGGGTCAAGATCCACTGAAAGGGTATCTCCCCGACCTGATTGATCCTCCCGATAGCCGACTCTGGCGTTCAGCTTCTGCCCGGCGAACTGTTTTACGGCCAGCCGGGGATCCAGGGGAACCCCCCGGTAGGTAACCGGGGTATCAGGGAAGAGATCAAGATAGACAGCATGGGTCAGAAAGCGGCGGTTCGTGAAGCGGGATTGAAACGTGACCAGGCCGACCGCGCCCTGTTCATCGTGCTCTGCTGAGATCCGGACCTCTCCCTGAAATGTTTGACCGAAGCCGAAGAAATAGATCCCCAAGCCAATCAAGCCCGCGACCAGGCCCAGGGCCAGCAGATTAGGAAGAATGCTGCGCATAGTTGACCTCGTTTGTTGACCGCTGTCCGACCAACGAGAAAGCTGCCGCTCCAGTTTTAGCTGGTCAGGCTGGCAGCCAGCAGTCCGGCCAGGGGCAGCAGGATGGTGAGGGTGAAGAGGATCCCGAAGACCCAGGTCAGCCAGCGTTTCTGAGAGTTGTTAACCCAGTAATGGACCAGGAAGGCCAGCAGCAGGGATTGGAGCAGCACCTCCAGCATGCCGGGGGAGAGCTGACTGCGCAGGGGCAGGGTGGTATAAATAAAGCCTTCAATGGACCCCGGTGCTGGACCGAACGGGGAGAGGATGCCCATAATCACCAGGACCGCCCACATCCGCAGCCAGCCGTTTCCCTTGGGGAAATAGGCTTCCCGAAGGAGATAAAAGGCAAATCCAAACAGCAAACCGCGAAGGGGCTGAAAGAGGGGGCCGGCCATCACCAGGGGATGGTCGGTGGGCCGCATCAGCAGCTCCAACCCACCCTCAGAAAACCTGGCTGAATAATCCAGGAAGGTGAAGGCCAGCAGCCCGACCAGAAAATAGGTCACCGTATGGACCAGGGTGGATTTGACAGTAATGCTGAGCAGCTTGTAATGATTGGTTTCCATTTCATCTCTCCGTGATAGGCACTGCAGAGCTTGCTTCCTGAAATCGACCGCTGTGTGTTTGGTAAAACTTGCAGGTTGGATGTCCTGGAATGATATCACCTTTCAGCGTGGAAGACATGGGGATGCTGTGTTGAGACAATTCCGCAGGAGTGAGCTAGGAGATATTTAACAGAAATGCCACCCCGATGGCTATGTCTATGCTGTTGAGCAGACAGTGGGCGATCATCCCCAGGGCAAGATTTTTCTTCCAGCGCACAATGCAGACCAGCGGCAGCAGGGCCAAAGTTCTGCTGACCGCCAGCCAGGGTGTCCAGGTGTGGTAGAGAGCAAACAGCGAACTGTGGACCAGCGGCGTCCATCCGCCCATATCCGGCATGCGGGGCAGCAAATAGCCCCGGAAGTAGCATTCCTCGATGAGGGGACCGATCAAAGTCACCAGCAGGAAGGAGGACAAGTAGGTGATGATCAGGGTCTGTTTGCTGTATCCACCGCTGAGCCCCATTTCAATTCGGAAGATATCTGGAATCCAGAGGAAACAGCCTTCCAGCAGCTCGCTGAGCGGGGTCAGAAGGCTGATGATCATCCCGGAGGAGACAAAAATCACCGGCACCCAGAGCAGATACTGGTGCCAGGGAATTTTCTGCTGATAGCGGATGATGCCGCCGAAAAGGGGCGCACCGGTCCGTTTTTGCTGAAGGAGTAAAAATCCTGCCTGGAAAGGAATCAGGGCCAGCAGGGCTGCCAGGTTGAGGGCGGCGATGGAGGGATATCCCCAATCCTTTACCGGCTGTACGAGTGCAAAATAAACTGCGCCGATGAGGATCCCCGGAAGCAAATGAAGGAGAATTGAAGTGCTGATCGAATGCAGCTGGGGTTGATGATTTGTTTCTAGGGCTTGGTTCATCTCTGCTGTCCTTGATTGGTCTAGAAAAGTTTAACTGCAGTGGGATTCAGCCAACCTTCGAGCGGGCAAAGAACTACGGGAAGGAAAGCTGAAAGGCAGGAAAAATCTGCTTTCCCTTGATTAACTCGACTGCGGTACAGGCAGTGAGCTGGCCATCCGACTGATGTCGAGGAGACCCTTCCGGGATATATTGAAGGCATCTTGATCATCAGGGAAAATTGGAGGTTCAGCATGGATCATGTCGTTTATCTGGATGCTAAAGCGGAAGAAATGTCCCGGCTGCTCGGGGGGGAGAAAACAATGATTATCCGCGGTGCGGCAGGCAGAAAAATGCCTTACGGTAGGGTAGAAAGCGGGGATGTCCTTTATTTCATCAACAATGATGGCGAGGGGTTGATCAAAGCCCGGGCAGTGGTCCAATCTGTGATGAACTCGGAAAAGCTGACCAAGGAGCAGTCGATTAATTTGGTCAGCGACCATCAGGATCAGCTGCAGCTCACGGACAGGCAGTTCAAGCGGTGGGCTGGAAAACGCTACCTGGTGCTGATCTCTGTCAAGGAACTCGCAGCTCTCGCTCCTTTCGCTATCGATAAGAGTGAGTACAGCAATATGGATGATTGGCTGCCGGTGGGAGACATCAAGAACGTTAAATGGGAGTGATGTTTTCATTCTCTGAAATTAGTCCTGACCAACCCGGATGCATTCCATCCGTGACAAGGGATCGATGAGTTCAAAACCAACTGCGTTTCTATCCCCGTCTATAGAAAAGACGATCCTGGTTTCGGGGTTGTCCGCGGAGAAGAAACCGGTATCAGAATAGGGCAGGAAATCTCCTTCAAACATCGGCGTGGTTACCTGCAGGCGCTGTCCACGGCTGGTGATGGAGACAGGGATCTCCTCGCCGACCAGTTGATACTCACCTTCATATCTGAGCAGGAGCCCGGGATCGAGCTGAATCGGGTCCGCCTTAATGGGTAGAGAATAGAAATCTCCCATGGTGATGGCGGCCAAAACTTTGGAAACCTGGAATAAATTATTTGCTGGGGTGTTGTTAAGAATAATGACCACCAGATCCTCGTTGGGAAATTTCAACCATTCGCCGCTGTATCCGCTGATCAGATAGCCGCCGTGGTGAAACAGCGGCTGTCCTTTCCAGTCTGAAATTTGCCACCCGTACCCGTAGTGAAAGTCACTGTCGAGGCGGGTTTGATCTTGAAATATTTTCATCCTGGTTTGCTCGCTGACCAGAGCACCTGCCTCCAGCGCACGGTCCAGTTGATATAGATCCTCAGCTGTAGCATATATGCTGCCGGAACCCGATACTACGGACATATCGATCGGCGTTTGGGCCACCAGCCTGCCAGCTAGCAGCCGATATCCCTTGGCCATCCGCTCTGGTTCCTCGGTGCTCAGGCTAACGCCGCTGTCATCCATCCCACCGGGAGTGAAGATGTGCTCTTCCAGATAAGCTGCATAGGATTGCCCGCTGACAGTTTCTATCAGATAGGCCAGCAGCTGGTAGCCGCAGTTGCTGTACTGCACTTGGGTTCCTGGTGCGGAGACCAGCGGAACAGATTGGATGTGTTTTGCCAGGTTTTCCAGGGAGATAGGATCATAGATATCCACCAGCGGATCCCTCCGGATGCCTGCTGTATGGGTAAGAAGCTGATGAATAGAGATCTCCTTCTGAAATGATGCTTCCGGGAGGTATCTTGAAAGAGGTTCGTGCAGATCCAGTTTCCCCTCTTCCTCCAGCTGCATCACTGCCAGCGCGGTGATGGGTTTGGTAATTGAAGCGATCCGGTATACAGTTCTTCTGCTGTTCTTAATAGATTCTTCAGGATCAGCGTATCCATAGCCTTTGTGGACCAGGATTTCCCCTTCTTTGGCAATTAATATTGTGCCGTTGATCAGCTCCCCACTCTCCCTATAGGTGCTGTTGTAGGCAGAGATATATTCATCGATGCGTTCTTCAAGCCCGTTCTGCCGATCTGATGGGGCAGCCGATTGACATCCCACCAGGATGATTTCTGCCGTGAGGAAGAAAAACACCAAAAGGAGGATGCGGGATTTCCTGGAGAGCATTAAGTTTCTGGCCATTACCGTCTTTCTTTGACTTTATTTCTGGGTTTTTCAATACTAGATTATGTGTTGAAACCAGGATACTCTCCCCGATAAGGTGGAGAGTATTAAACCTGCCCAACCGGTTAGTTTTCTGAAAGTGGATTATTTCCAGACTGCTGCGGAGAGCATGAATCTGTGATGGTATTTTAGCCAGGATGGACCAAAAGCTACAATACTTCAACATCATGAGCGCGGGATTCTCTTAATCCACCCGGAGTCATGCGGACGAAGACTGCCTTCTCATGGAGCTCATCAATCGAGTGGGCGTTGGTGTAGCTCATGCCCGACTGCAGTCCGCCCACCAGCTGCTTCAGCAGCTCGTTGACCGACCCCCGGTAGGGGACCAGGGCTTCCACCCCCTCGGAGACATAATCTTCGATTTCTTCTTTGGTGATCTCGGATTGGTTCTCCCGGGACTTACGCTCCAGGTTGGCTTCCAGCGAGGCCATGCCCCGGGACATTTTATAGCGGTGCCCCTGTCGGGTGACCAGGAATCCAGGGCTTTCATCCGTGCCGGCCAGCATGCTGCCAATCATCACGGTGGAGGCACCGGCAGCCAGCGCTTTGACGATATCTCCCGAAGTGCGGATGCCCCCGTCTGCGATGATGGGTATTCCCTGCGGGCGGGCCGCTTCTGCGCAGTTGATCACCGCTGTCAGCTGGGGAACGCCGGCCCCGGCCACCACCCGGGTGATACAGATCGATCCCGGCCCGACGCCAACTTTGACAGCCTGGGCGCCGGCGTCAATCAAGCGTCGGGTGCCTTCCGTGGTGGCCACATTCCCTCCGATCACCTGGGCATCAGGGAACTCCTTACGGATCCGGGTAATAATCTCGATTTCCTGTTGGGAATCACCGTGAGCGATATCCACTACAATGCAGTCCGCTCCGGCCTCCAGCAGCCGCTCCACCCGCTTGATTTCTCCCGGTTTTACCCCCACCGCTGCGCCCACCGCCAGACGGCCTTTGGCATCCTTTGTGGCCAGCGGGTATTTTTCCAGCTTCATGATGTCTTTGTTGGTGATCAGTCCGCGGAGGCGGCCGTGATCGTCCACCAGGGGCAATTTTTCGATCCGGTGCTGATGGAGGATTTTTTCTGCTTCCTTGAGAGATGTGCCCGGAGGAGCGGTCACCAGGTCATGGGTCATCACCTGGTTGACCGGTTTGCTGTCATCCCTCTCGAAAAGCAGATCGCGGGTGGTGATGATGCCGACCACTTTGTCGTTATCATCCAGGATGATAATTCCCCCGGTGTAGGTTTCCTCCACAATCATCCTGACATCTCCCACTGTATCGGAATCCTTCAGGGTGAGGGGATCATCCACGATGTAGGATTCGCTTTTCTTGACCTGCTGAATATGATTCACCTGGTCGTCAATGGACATGAAGCGGTGAATGATCCCGATCCCTCCGGCATGGGCCATAGCGATGCCCATCTCGTGTTCGGTCACGGTGTCCATGTTGGCTGAGATCATGGGAATCTGAAGTTCGATCCCGGTGGTCAGCTGGGTGGAGGTGGGCAGTTTGCGCCTGGATTCAACATCGGAGTGCTGGGGCACCAGGAGCACATCATCATAAGTCAGGGCTACATCAGGTAACATTTTCATTGCTGTTTTCCTTCTTTCAATAATTCGAGAACCAGAAATGAATTCTCAATCGATCTGGTATCTCTTTGCGTTTTTCTGCTCAGGTCCGGTCTTCAGTCTTCTCGACCAGTTTGCTGATGGGGTCGCAGGAAAAGCACCGACCGTTGTGTACGGAGATCATCTCCCCGCATCGGGTGCAGCGGTGCTGCCGGGTTTGTTCTTCCAGGAAAGCTTCCTCACCGTGCTGGTGGATGTATTCCAGATTCAACAGGGTGCTCATGCCGTAATTCTTCCGGTACCGGGCGTCCATGCGCTTGAGCTGCTGACAGGGATACTGCTCACAGTGAAAGCAGAAGGCAGCCCGCTCTGCCTGTCCGTGATTAATGCCACTGCACCTGGCAAATAAATAACTGCAGGGTTCGCCCCGCTGCCGGCAGCCAGGACACTGGCTGCGTTTGAGATTGTTCCGGTAGGCCAGATACTTGCTGCACAGACCGCAGTTCATCCCGCAGGGGGCGATCTGTTTTGGAGCAAGCGGATTGCTGTTTTCCATCAGGCCTCGAACTCCGTGGCAGCACCCCTTTCAGTTTTCCTGTCCGGCCAGAAATTTTTCCATCCAGGGATAATGGAAATCTTTTCCCCGGAGGGTTTTAAATCCACCCCAGAGGCCGTACAGGATCCAGATCAGCATGAACAGCAGCGGGATGGCCATACTGGCCAAACCGATCCAGAAGATCGGCGGCGGGGCGTCCTGATACTGCTGGGGATTCTGGATCAAGGGGATCCAGGTCAGGGCGTAAAAGAGGCTCCAGACAACCCAGATCGCCATGGCCAGGATCATGCCGATCAGCTGGTAGACTGCCGCCTGCAGGCCCTGACGGCTGGCGTAGGGAGCTCTGTCCTTCTGGGTAATCCAGACCAGCACCCCCACCAGCAGGCCTGGTCCAAAGATAATTACCGCCGCATGCGAAATGGCGGCCATCAGGGTTTCATTTCCGGTCGGCCGATCATTCATGGAGTTTCCCTTCCTGTGCGAGAAAAATGATTTATTTACCGACCCTCTCCGCCGGTCGGAAGCGCAGGGCGGACCAGGTGGAATCCACCGAAACCTGGGTGACCGGACGGATGCCCCGGTCCTTAATCAGCTCCCAGATGCTGTCCCGGTTGATATCCGTGTCCACCCCGGAGCTGCCCTTGGGGTAGGAGATCCACAGCAGTCCGTCATATTTCACCGCCTGCACGGCCTGATCAATTTGCTCCAGCAGTTCTTGTTTGTTGGCTGCAAACAGATGGACGAAATCGACTTCCTCGCCAGCCCCCGCCAGGAAGCTGACCTGATCGGGAATCCTGCCCAGCAGCTCCCGGTAATTTTCCGGCCCGTTGATCACCAGGACGGTGTTCCCCTCCGAAAGGCGGAGTTTTTCAGCCAGAGGTTTTCCAGTCATTCATCCTCCTTGGGCTCTTGACAGACAAGAATCAGGTTGATCCGCTCTTGCTGCAGTCCTCTGATAAGTATTTTCTGATGAGAGTAATTTCATTCGCTATTGTATGCTTGATGAAGATATTTTGCCAGATTCAGCTGAATCTTTTTCTGGAAGAATTCCACCGGCTGGAACACTGGTCCGAGCCGGTTTTTATCCGGCCGGAGAGAAGCAGCGATCCCTTCTCGGCGGCAGTCAGGACGGCCGGCAGGTAATCGGGGTTAAAGAAGGAAAAAATCAGCAGCAGGCTGAGGGCAAGCAGCGGTGCGGTCAGCCGGGCGGCCGCCTACCAGCGCCAGTTCACCCGCCAGCGCAGCAGGCGGGAGAAAAGCGTTCGGAAGCCCATTTTTCCGGTGGTGACCGCGGTCAGGAACAGTCCGGACACCAGCGGGCCGAGCCGGTAGGGGAGGAACACAATCGGTAGCGCTGCTTAAAAACCGCTTGAGCGGTCGGCATGCCGTAGGGGGCTCCCAGCAGCACCCCTCCCCAGGAGAACAGGAAAGTGATCAAATATTAGGCCAAAACCGGGTTCTTGTTGAGGATGGATCTCATTCCTATTCCAAGGCAGCTGTCGAAAGTTAGCTTTTACCTCTTGATTTAGAGCACATAGAGCACGGTGTAAACCGTGGTGCCGCCCAGCAGGCTCAGCATCCAGAGTGCGATCGTGATCCGCATCAACCCGAGAGTATTTTTCGGAGGAAGGTTTTCCAGCCAGTACATGCGCACCACTGTATAGGTCATCAACAGCTGGGTCCCGCTGCCGAGCAGGCTGTGACCGATCAGGGGAAGAACAGGGGCTCCACCGGCAGGCCCGCCTCCCTGAAACACTTCCAGTGCTTGTGGGACCATTACCAGCAGCGCCGGGATCCAGTTCAGCAGTGCTCCGGCCGCCATGACGGGACAGTGCCGGTTGAAGCGCTCCTGCCTGGCGTTAATTCCTCCCACGACAGCTGCGATGCCGATCAGCCAGGTGAGCACCAGCGAGAGGTCTGAGGTCAGTGACGCATGTGTACTAAGAAATCCATTCATGATTGATTTTCTCCTCCTGGTGAGTTTTCCCCTCCAAGGATAGGATCTGCCGTCAGCACAGCTGCCCTGCTGACCTACACAACGATTATACCCAGAGAATTCTCTGACGGTGAGGTCATCGTCCGGGAAGCTTCCCCTCTGCCGGCTCCCTGCTGATCGGGAAGATCCAGCGGTGGGGCCGGTTTTGAAATCTGCCAGAAGCCTTCAATTCGCTGTTGGGGGTTGGGGTGGTTGATTCCATAAAGGGGTTTCTTTGCGGATTCATGCCGGGAAGTTTCTTTCGGCCAAGCCTTGCTGGAGGAGAGAGCCAACATCATCCCAGGAAGCCGGAATTATATCCAGAAATATGTCCGGTCAGGGGGAAGAGACACATGCTTCCGGGCAGGAGGATTGCTATAATCAGGCTCCATACAAATCTGGAAACAGCCTTAAATGGGAGGACTTTACACCATGGCAGAAAAGATGAAGACCTTTGTGATGAAAAAGATCGGCGAAGTGGGTTTCATGGAAAAACCGCTTCCCACCCCCGGACCGGATGATGCGGTGATCAAGACCACGCGGGCATTAATCTGCACCTCGGATACCCATACCGTTCACGGCGCCATCGGGGAACGAGAAAACCTGACCCTTGGTCATGAGGCCGTCGGCATCGTCCATCAGGTGGGAGAGAATGTCAAACTCTTCGAAGCGGGCGAGCGGGTGGTGGCAGGAGCGATCACGCCTGATTGGTTTGCCCTCGAGTCCCAGGCAGGACACCCGTCCCAATCAGGAGGGCCCCTGGGCGGCTGGCAGTTCTCCAACACGCGGGATGGGGTCTTCGGAGAATACTTCCTGGTCAACCAGGCAGACGCTAACCTGGCGCGGATTCCCGAGGGGGTATCTGATGAGGCAGCTGTCTACTGCTGCGATATGCTCTCCACCGGTTTCGCGGGGGCGGAAATCGGCAACATCCCCATTGGCGGGACGGTGGCAGTCTTTGCGCTTGGGCCGGTAGGGCTGATGGCCGTTGCCGGTGCGAAGCTCCGCGGAGCTGGTTTGATTATCGGTGTGGATACGGTGGAAAAACGCTTCCAGCTGGCCCGGGAGTATGGGGCGGATCAGGTCTTGGACTTCGCTGAGACGGATGTTGTCGCGGAAATCCGCAACCTGACCGAGGGAGAAGGGGTTGACACAGCGATCGAAGCGCTGGGTTCCAAGATTACTTTTCAGCAGTGTATTCAGGTTACCAAGGCCGGCGGTACGGTTGCAAATATCGGCTACCACGGTGAGGGAGAATTTCTCAATGTCCCCCGAGTGGAATGGGGAGTGGGAATGTCGGAAATTGACCTCAAGAATATTCTCTGCCCGGGAGGGCGCCTGCGCATGTCCCGCTTGCTGCGGATTCTGGAGAACAAGCGCCTAGATCCTACCAGGATGACCACCCATACCCTGCCGTTCGATGAGATCGATCGCGGGTTTGAGCTGATGGAAGAAAAGCTGGAGGGAGTGATCAAGCCCTTGATCACCTTCTGATCCATATCCAATCAAACGGGGTGTGAGCCGGGGTGCGGGGGATCAGCAGCCGCGCTCCGGCGTCATTCTATTAAGGTGGGGATCACAGCGGCAGCCAGGGCAGATTTAACCCCGGCGAAGCGCCAGATAAAAAGAAGCACCCAGATGGTATGCCGGATAGAGCAGGGACAGCCAGACTGCCCACAGCGGTGCTGCTTGGAACCAGATTAACAACCCCACCAGGCTGACCCCCCAGGCCATGCTGAGAGAAAATGTCATCCGCCGCAGCACCGGCGATTTCCAGGTCAGGTACTTAATGGGGATGAATACCAGCAGTGCAAAGCAGGCCAGGACAGCGGCGGAGACGGCTGAAGGGGCTCCCAGCAGGTAAAGGTAGAAGATCACCAGGTTCCAGTAATTGGGGAAACCGGTGAAATATCCGTCCTCTGTTTTGGCCTCCTGCTGGCAGAAACCATAGACAGATGCCAACAGCACCAGCGGCAGGACAACCCCGGACAGCCCGGTCAGCAGTTGAAACTGATAGGCAAACAGAACTGGGATCAAAGTGTAATTAATGTAATCAACAATATCATCCAGTTTTCGGCCGCTGAATGTCGGCAGCCATCTGGTGACCTGCCAGCGGCGGGCCAGGGGTCCATCCGTGGCATCCAGCACCAGGGCCGCTCCCAACCAGAGGAATACCGAGCGGGCATTTCCAGCTATCAAGGCTTGGAAGGCAGCGAAGGCAGCGATCAACCCCAGGGCAGTGTAAAAATGAACGAACCAGGCCCGGGCAACTTGCAATTTAAGGGTCATAAATCTCCTGTCCTTTGAAAAAGATCTGCTCTCTGAAATTAAAAATACCTCACCGGCGACTTTTGCGCAGACCCTCTGGATCAGATTCCCGAGAAAAACCGGCAGCAGAAGCCATTCCATTATTGGCTCATCAAGGCTTAACTTTCAATTCCTTGAGATTCGTCTGGCGTTTAACTGGCTGTCAGCGGAAAGCCGTCTCCGGGTTGGCTGAGCCGGGTCCGGGCTGTCAGCTGCCAGAGGCGTTTATCTCCAAAAGATCCGTGGAATATTGACTAGTACCCGATCAGGCGCATCAGCCAGACAAAAGCCGGGACGGTGATCACGCTGGCCAGTGTGCTGACGAAGACGGTATGGGAGATCAAGTCCACGTCGCCGCCGGTTTTTTCAGCGACAATCGAGCCGGATACGGCCACCGGCATGGCAGAAATCATCACCAGGATCATGCTGACCTCGGTCTGGATCTGCAAGCCGATCCATTCTGCCAGCTGCAGGAGCAGGAGGATGATCCCGGGAAATACCAGCAGCCTGATCAGGCTGATGCCCAGCACGCGACTGTTCCAGGCCTGGCGTGTTCCCGCTTCGGCCAGCAGCGAGCCGGTGACGATCATGGACAGGGGGACGGTGATGCTGCCTACAAAGGCCGTCGCTTTCACCACAATGCTCGCTGCTGCAAGTACGGGAGAGAGCTCCAGGATATTCGACTGCTCCAGGGTGCGCGAGGCTGGAAAAGCCAGCGCGACCAGGATGCCCAGCAGGGTGGCCAGCAGGCCGGGGTTTAGCAGCAGGCGCTGCAGGGGAACACCCGGGGAACTGCCGTCCCGGAGGACCAGAATCCCAAGGCTCCAGAATACCAGCAGCGCTCCGAGATTAAAGAGCAGCACAATCCGTTCTCCCTCCATACCGAACAGCGCTGCAGCCAGCGGTAAGGGGATAAAAATCCAGTTGGGAATGCCGATGGCAAAAGCTGCTGATCCGCGCCGGGAAGCTTGCTCTGGATGAATCAGCGGCGAGATCAGATAGCCAAATCCCAGTCCCAGCAGGATGATCAACAAGCCCGAAAAGGGGACATACCAGCTTCCCATCAGATCAGCGGGATTGGCGCTGCTCAGAAGAGAAGGGAAAACCAGAGCAGGAAAGGCGATATCGACTACCAGCGTGCTCAGGCGGTTGGTAGAGTGGCTGTCGAGAATTTTTTTTCTGCGCAGCAGGAACCCGGTGAAAATCACCAGCAGCAGCATGATGATGGTCTCCAGGGCGAGGAGTACTTCAGGGGTAAGCAGGTCTGCCAAGATATTTGCTCCTGATTGGGTTACCGCGGTCTTGTTCCGGACAGACCCCAATTGTAACAGACAGCTTCCGGTTCTGTGTGCTGGGGGGTCTTTCCCCTGGTTCAGGCGCCAGCCAGGTCCTGGAAAATCCGGTCGAAGAGTTTGATCAAAAAGAGGTGGCCCTGTCCCGGGAAAACATGCAGTTGGGAATCCGGCAGCTGATCATCCAGATAAAGGGCGAAGGGAAAGGGGGCAAATTTATCCTCAATGCCGTGATAGAGTGTCACCGGTGGGCTGACTTCCTGGACTGCAAACTCCCAGGATTGATATAAAATAATTGCGTCATCCGCTGGCCCCCGGGTTCCCTGGGCAAATGCTTCCCGGATATCGCTCGTAAAAAATTGAGCCACAGCCTGATCGTTTAGCAGATCACGGTCCGGCTCACTCAATGAGCTGGCAAGTGCTTTAATGAATCGGTGGAGGGAGAGCCGCTTTGCCGCGAGGCCGAGCAGAGAAAAGGGGAGATAAAAAGCCAGCGGTGCAGTTCTGGATAACCTGCCAAAGAAACGGTCCAGCGGAGCCATTTTTTTCCATAAAGCTGCTTCTTCGGCTACAGGACCCCAGCTTCCCATCAGGACCACAAAGTCCAGCACCTCAGGCATCGAGTGAGCGCAGGCCAGGGCATATGCCCCCCCGCCGGAAAAACCCATCACCCCGAAGCGGTCGATCTTCAGCTGTCCGGCAGCTGCCTGGACATCCTGGGGCCAATCCAGCAGCTTTCTCCCCGGGTAAAACGCGGAAGCGCCCACCCCGGGCCGGTCCAGGGCGATGATGCGGAAGCCGTGTTTGATCCCGGCCTGGTCTCCAAAAGCTGGTTCAAGCCGTGATCCCGGCGTTCCATGGAAAAAAAAGACCGGCCTGCCCTGGGGATCGCCGTATTCACAGTAGGCCAGCAGGTGCTGCGGTTGGATTTCCAGAAAACGGGTCTCTGGTCTGGTCTCTGTCATCAGATGGGAAGATATATCGGGTGCCATCAGCCGGGGCTTTGCAGCTGGCGCGTTGATCAGGCGGAGGGCTCGGGAGAGTCAGATGACAGGGATCAGCCGTTGATCTTCCAGGGCCAGCAGCCGGTAAGCTCCACCTCCAGGGTGTAGCTAAGAAAAGTACGGATGAGGACGATGATCGCCAGGACGCTAACAGTTCTTAAAGTGAACTCAATCGCCACGGTATGAATGATATCTCCGGCGACCATATATTCCAGACCGATGAGGATCCCCCGGCCCAGACGCTGCCTCATGCGGTCAAAGAGAACTTCCCTTCTCTCATGGTGAAAGACCCCAATCACCCCCAGGGCCAGCGCATTGACGCCAAAGACCACAATCATGAAAATCCCCAGGATTTCCATAAACATGGAAGCGTAGTTGGCAATAGGTACCAGTGCTTCAATCATTTATTCTTCCTTTCCTCGGGACGGCTTCATATATTCTAGCATTATAAGCGATCCAGAGGATGCTATGGTTCCCAGAGTGAACCTGATCATCTGATTTGATGCTCCAGACAAAAAAGAACTCATTCTGATTGGAAACCAATCTCCAAATGTAACGAAAAATATGCCTTTTCCAGTTTCCCGGTACATGGATTCAGTCAGCAGGTGTAACTATGATAAGGTCAAGATAAGATATTTTCATAAACTGAATTTCCGCTAAATAAAAAATATGAGGAGAAAAAATATGCACACCCGGACATGGATGACAGGGATCGTCAATGGTGTGATCAGCGTCGTCATTGGGATTATCTTCACCTATCTCGCTTCCCTGATCTGGCCGCCTCCGTGGGCGCTGGGCCCGGCTTTTATTGCCGTGGGAACGGCATCGTTTTTTGCGTCCTTTTTCACCAGCTTGAACCAGCACAGTAAACCTGATCCTCGGACACAAACCTGACCGGGAGATCAGTTGAGTGCTGGCAGACCCGGGAGCAGAAATCCAGCACGCTCCCGGGGGATCTCCTGCTGGCCCCTGAGCACATGGGACCAGCTAAAAAGGAGCCGGGAGCTGGGATCAGGGAGAAGGCGGCTGCAGAGTGGGGACCGGTAAAAACACCGCTGATCCGCAGGCCCTCTGATCCCATCTCAGGGGATACCTGGCTGCCGGCGAAATATGGAACGGCGCCCTTATTATCTCGCCCGCAGTTAATTGGCGGGGATTTCCTGCCTTTCGCTTCCTGCCAGCTGCAGGTTGAAAACGATCTTGGTGTACAGGTCAAGTCCCAGATAAAGCAGATTCGCCGCAGCCGCGCCAATCAAGCCGAAGCCGGTAGGGGCAAAGATAAAGACAATCGGAAATACCGTCCATCCGAAAAAGATGTAGTGGTTCACCCAGTTTGATTTCGGGGTCTTGCCCGGCAGCACTTTAAGGATCAGCAGTCCATACGCGATGGTGCTGATTATCAGATAAATCCACCGGAAATCAGATAGATCGCGCGCGGCCAGGAATCCGGTGAGCATGACGATGGCGGTCAGATAAATTGATTCCACCAGCGTTCCGTCCTGGATGCCTTTCACCCGGGCGATTTCCAGGATCAGCAGCGTACAGCTCAGGGCGTAGAAAATCCAGCGGGTCCAGTAAATCGACTCTCCTGCTTCTGTGACCACGGTGAAGGAGCCCTGCCACATCAGGGCATAGGAGATCAAGGTGATAAAACTGACCAGGAAGGCGGTGTTGAGGCCTTTCTGGTCCTGTGTTTTGAAATAGAAATATCCACTGGAAATGGTAAAAACCACCAGGCCTGCTGCAAAGATACTGTTCAACATGGTCAATCCCTCCTTCTTATTTTGATTACTTATCCATTAAGACCGTTTGATGATCAAAAATCTCACTTTTAAGTTATGATCAGGCATCTGCTAATCAGGGCCCACTGTGAAATTATTGCTCTGCTGGCTGGATCAGCTGTCCCCCATCATCTGCAGGGACGGACAGCCCTTCTTCGCGAACTTCCGCTCCGTACAGGAGACCTGGATTGCCTTCGCTGTCAGCGGGTACTCCGGATCAGGGACAAAACGTTTCGTATTGGGTGGAATCCGGATTGACTGCCAGGAGAATGTCATCGACATACAGCGTGGTTTCCAGCTGGGTGGCGGTGATCCCCAGCTGCATTCTGTTCAGCACAGCTGCGGCTTTGGGGAGGGTCTTCCCCCGGGCGCTGATAATCAGTTCACAGTTCTGCCAGATCTGGATCAGGCCGTCTCCCCGATTGGACAGCGCCAGGTGAAGCAGGACATGAGCCCACTGGTCCCGCGGGAAAGGGATCGGATCCCCTTCCTGACGGTAGGTTGGCTTCAATCCGTGCTTCAGTTCCAACCCCAGGTGCGGGTCCCCGGTCAGGTCACCCAGCAGGATCAGCCTGGGCCCTGGTCCCCCTTTCATGGCCGAGGTTTCAAAATCTGCCAGGGTGCGCGGTATGCCTCCGGAAATATAAAAATAACCTGAAAACCAAAGCTGGTCCCCGTTTCCGATTTTCAGCAGGGTGGTGTCCAGGGAGCTTTTGGAAACATAGTTCCCCTCCGGGGGGACAGCGTAAAAGCGGAGGGATTGCTCCCCACGGTGAACCACCTGGTCGGAGAGATCGATCCGGTTGTCGGTAAACTCACAGGTTCCCTTGAAAATACACTTGCGAAGCGCCACATACTCCTCAACCGTGGTCGCTGCCGGGGACTGCAGGGTGAACTGCGTAAAGCGGGGGGAACCGCGGTAAGCAAATAGATCTAAAAAATCATCCTGCTCCTCAAAACCCACTTCCAGTCTGGTGAGTACCGGTATTAAAGTCCCCTCTGAAGCGACGGTAAGAGTGCCTTCCCGGGTTTGGAAGGATTGGGGCTGGGTATCCAGATAATTCAACCCGAGAACAGCTCCAGCAGCGGTGATGAGCAGAAACCCTGCCGCGATGAGCATTGCCGTAATTGTTTTTTTGTTCATTCTGTGTTCCCCACCGCCTGCAGCCCTCGTCCCGAAGCAGGTCAGAGGTTTCTGGCGAAAAAGGATCCCACCGCCTCAGCAAAAAAAGAGAACAAGGAGGCAAAGCTCAGAGAAATGGAAAAGGTGACTGCCCAGGAAAAATCAAACCAACTCTGGGAAAAATACACGGTAAAGAGCACCGCTGAAGTCGCCGTTACCACATCCAGGGTGGATGCGTTCTCGTCCAGGATGGCTTCATGAGGGACGGCGAGTTGATCAATCAATGCGATCCCCCAGAGGGTATTCCAGAGCGGAAATACTAACAGCAGGGACCAGCCTGCTGGCAGAGTTTCCAGGGTTGCCATTAATCCCGCAAAGCCGCTGGAGAGAATTGCAAAGCAGCCCATGAAAAATTTTTGCACCGGCGTCTTAACCGCCGGAATAAAAACATGAACTATAGAAAGAACACAGCCCAGGACCAGGAGGAGAAGTAGAAAGATGCCCACCACAGGCAGCCCCCGGGCAGGATCGTTGCGACTTTGCTGATCCAGGGCGAGAAGTTGAAAGAATTTCCCCACCAGGGAAGGCCGATACAGCCCCAGTAAAATGACCGTAAGTGCCGCCTGGTATGCAGTCAGCTCATTGAATTTGGGTTTTATGCTCGCCAACTTGAAAATTCCTTTTTTGGTCATCCTGCAGGCTCCTCCGGGTCAAAATTGCCTGGGTTCCCTGCCATCCGGCAACCGGGAACGCTGGATGTGCCGCTGTTAGGACCCGGTTGAGTAAGCGGTCATTGTCTATCAGACAGCTGCTGGATCTGTGAAAAAATTTCCTGGCTGGAGAAACAGCGAGGTAAGAGATGCCCTCTCCCCGCCAGCTGACCTTCTGAGCGCTCTGGCCAGAACTCGATGAGCCCATTTTGCCTTTTTACCAGTATACCGGATTGTCCAGGGCGTCCTCGCAGGTGGAGGGACCGGCTATAGGATCGATGGCATCCCCTGTAAGTGACTGCCCGAGCCATCCTTCCGGCTGCGAGAGATCCAGGGGAGGTGCGATGACATCCTGGGGGAGCGGAGAGAAACCAACTCTGCGATAAAATCCCTCATCCCCATAGGTGGTGACCATCTCTACTCCGTCTTCCTCTAACTGCCGGAGACCGTAGTTGATCATCTTCTGGCCGATGCCCTTGCCCTGATAATCGGGATGGACGGCAGCAGGGCCCAGTAGGAAAACATCAATCTCCTCCGCAAAGGTTAATCGACTGAAAAAGACCCCGCCGACAATCCGCTCCCGATCGACAGCGACAAATCCATAGAGATCCTGTTTATCGGTGCTGATAATCAAGTCAACTGCCAGTCCGCCAATCAGAGTCCCTTCCGATTCCCCTTCAGATTCAGTGAATGCAGAGGTAAATAAGTCCTGGATGGCCGATGTCTCCTCCGTTTGATACGCTCTACATTTCATCTACTCCTCCATCACGTTCTGGATAAAAAGGGTATCCGGACAAAGCATTCCGAAAGCGCTTTCCGGAGTCCGCTGGAAGCAAATCTCCCGGAAGAGTCAATCAACGGAAGTCCGTCCCCAGGTTTTTGTGAGGTTTGATGATGCCGGGGAGAGAGGGTCTTCTCACCAGGTCACAGCCCTGCTTGGACTTCTTGCCCGGGCCCCGCGATTTTTCCCCGCCGTCCCATTGGAACTCCAGCAGGCTCATCTCCAGGCAGCGGCGGCCGGGGTGGGAATCCAAATGGTGGATTTGAGTTAAACATGATAGCGGTGAAAAAGACCAGCCAGATCCCTTTTGGGGTGTCCTTTCTGAATAATATCACCAGTTCATTTTTCGCCTAGGGAGGGCTGGTCGGGGATGTGTTGAATAATGCCCTGTAGGCCTCACACCAGTCTATTAATGCCTCCAGGTTGAAATCATAGTATTTAAACAGTGCGTATGTGGCCCCATTTGCGATGTGAGGATACTGCGCCTGGATTTCTTCATTCCCTGGATAAGCATATTCATACCAGTTGGTCACCAGCTGTTCTCCTGTCTTGCGGGACCGGTAATAAAGATCCCCATAGGCGGGCAGCTGCCAGTTGATGTCCACTCCGACGGTTACCAGTGTAACAGCAGAATTCAACTGAAATGTCTCTTCAAAGGACGCATCTTCAATCACTTGACCAGCGCGGGCAGGCTCATCGTACCAATCTAGTTGCTGCCTGAACGTGGCAAGGCCCGGGTATGTTTGGGCGATTGCTTCATCAAGATCCTCGCTGGAGGGGCCAGGATGAAAGAGGACTTTGTCGTGCAAAACAAACACACTGCCTTCCGGATCGGGGATCTGGCATACGGGCTTGGAGGTGGTCGTGGGCAGTGCGGCTGCACCCGCTGTGCTTGTCCGGGGGGCAGGGGAGGGTTCTGTGGTCAAGGAAGAGGGCTGAATCGACAGGGTAGCGGTCAGGGAAGACTCAACTGCTGCAGCAGGAGTAAAGGTGGACGGCAGCTTGATTGTTGTCGGGGAGATCTGCGGATGATCTGCAGCGGGCGATGCCGGATCGGTTCCCAAACAGGCGCTGATGCCAAAGATCAGACCGGAAAGCACTGCGGTGAAAAAACGGCTGTTTCTGGAAAAACCCCGGCGATCCTTTGCTGAATAAATCCACCAGCTGGCTTGAAGAAAGCGCCTCATACTGCCTCCTGCCTCGCCAGGATCAGGGAGAGCGGCTGCATCGGAATCCGATCGAGCCCTGTGTTTGATCCGGTTCTCCTCCAGCACGGTAGGTAGCCCCAACCGCCCCTGTGCTGCTCCAGGCACCGCCCCGGATTACACGGTATGTCTGCCCGAAAAATTCTGATGCCTCCGGGTCGCCGCCCGGATAGACATCCAGCCAATCGGCCGTCCATTCCGAGACATTCCCTGTCAGGTTGTAAACCCCGTATGGGCTGGCTCCATGGGAATAGACGTGCACCGGTGCTGTTCGGGCATGGCCATCATCAAAATCCGCATTCGCAAAAGGTAAGGGGCAGTTCCGATCACAGGAATTCAGATGGGCCCCTTCAAACATGGATCCCCAGGGATACAGGCGGGCATCGGTTCCCCGGGCAGCCTTCTCCCATTCAGCTTCGGTGGGCAAGCGGGCTCCGCGCCAACGGCAGTAGGCCCGGGCGCCGTACCAGCTGACCTCGACCACCGGGTGGTCGGCATAGCCCTCCCGGGGCTGCCAGCTGCCGCCGCTGTTAACAATCAAGGCTTCCTCGCTTTCCACATCCAACCAGGAGACCCCTGCTTCCTGCTGATTGCCCATTTCATTGAGAAATTCTGCGAAATGGGCGTTGGTGATCTCATACTGATCGATATAATAGTCAGCCAGTGTGACGGTATGCCTGGGTTCCATGCGCAGTAACATGCCGTAGTCCAGGTACTCCGGATCAAGCAGTGCCTGGAACTCTGCAAAAAGAACATCGGCGTCATCTCCCATCTCAAAATCACCTGCGGGAACCAGCATCATGGCGAGACCGAAAGGATCAGTAATTTTCGGAGGTAAATCCGTTGGTGCCGTGCTGGCCGTTGGGGAGGTACTTCCGCTGTTCTGCTCAAACTGGGGATCAATGAAGGATTCCTGGGAACCAACCCGACTATCAAAAAGGCTCCCCAGCCCCTGGTTATCGATCAAGAAATATCCGCCCAGACCGATGCAAATACAGCCCAGGCAGGTAATAACAAAGACCAGCAGGAAAACCAGAAATACAGTTCGATTGCGCTTTGCAGGCGGAGCGTTAGATGATTCCGGCGGGTCAATTCCTGACTTGCTCTCTGCAGTCAGGGGACGCTCCCTGATGATCGTTTCCGGGTACACTTCCCCCTCTTCTACCACCAGCCTGGTATCCCCGATGGCAATCATGTCTCCCGGCTGCAAATAGGTGGGGGATTCGATCCGCTCCCCGTTAACCATCGTGCCGTTGGTGCTGTCCTGATCGGTGATGAGATAGGCATCATCCTGGCGCCGGATCTCCGCGTGAACCAGCGAAGACTGGCCGTCATCCAGTACGATTTGATTGGTTTTCTTCCGTCCCATCCGGGTGCGTTCTCCCAGCGGGAAGGTTTCACCTGCCCCGGCCCCCTCTGAAATCCGCAGCTTCCATTCCGGCTGCGGGGGGGAGAGCACCGGTTCGGCAGGCGGGAAATCTTCAGTGTTTTTTATTTCGGGAATTCCCGGGGCAGGGTTCCAGGCGGGGACGACTGGTTCCGGGAACGGGTCGGCATCGGCCTCATGAAAACGCTCGACCACCTTTTTAGCCGCCTGCAAATAAGTCGGTTCAGGTTCAGGGGCCGGAGTGCCGCATTCCGAGCAGAATTTTCCACCGCTCAGGGAGGTACCGCAGCTGCTGCAGACCAGCGGTTCATCTGTAGGTTTGGTCTCAAAATCCTGCGGGTCTGGCCTTTGATCTTCAGCAAGCTCCCAATCCTGCTCACGGAAGAAATACCAATCTTCTGAGTGCATCCCGTAGCCCCAGATCAATCCGGCTGGATCCAGCAAACAGAGGTCCATGAGCAGTCGCTCCGCTCCAGCGGAGTCCAGCCGTCCGGAATCATAGCTCTCCCGCACCCGGCGGACTGCGTTTTCAATCATTTGCAGGAAATCTCCCCCGGGTTGGGATGGCGGAGGTTCTTCTGGCGGCTGAGCTTCCAGGGGAGAAAGCGGCATGGTGACCAGGTCCAGGATTTTCATGGATCCATCCAGCGGCTGGTCCGGAGGTTCCGCCTGCTGCCAGCTGCCGGCTGTAAAGCAGTACCATTCCCCGGTTTCCGGGACCAACGTCCAGGTTTTCCCCTCGGGTCCCCGGAACTTAAAACTCTCCAGGGGTTTTTCAGCCAGGAGCCCATCGGACAGCTGCTGTTTGAGGTCTTCTACCAGGGCTTTGATTTCTGTGGGGGTGTATTTTCGAAAATTGGTCATCTTTGCAGCCCCTGAGCCGGCCATGTCTGGCGGCATTTCTGGTAGACAGAACGGGAGATTCTCATCTCGGTCAACAAATCCTCATAGCTCAGTTCCATTTCGAACAGAGATTTCCGGATCTCGCTGAGCTCCTCCCGGATAAACTCCAGCTTATTCGCGGCCGTGTAGGCGCCTGAGCCGATCTTTCCCAGGCTGATTAACTGGCTTGCTGCAGAAGCCAAATGGCTGGCGACCTGCTTGGAGTAGCCCTTGACCAGGGACTTGTGGAGCGCTTTGGGGGTTCCCCGCTGAATAAGACTGGTTTGATATCTCTGGGTGAGAAGATCGCTGATTAATTCCTGGAGAACAGCACCCTCTGCTCCGCCGTAGGGTGCTTTAGCCAGGCCCTCCCAGCTGATGCCCTGCTCCAGCATACCGTTGGTTACATTTTTGACCATATCAGCACCCAGAGAGCTGAGGGCTGATTCCCCCATAGCCCGGGCCAGCCCCGGCGCCACAGCAGCCCTACCAGTCAGAGCAACATTCAGCGGTCCGCCGAAGATCGAAGCTCCCAGCAGCCCAAGATCAACGGCAGAATTCCAGTAAGCAGCCTGCCGGACATTTTCATACATCGTGTCCAGATATGCCAGATAGCTCCGCAGGGTTTGAATGCCGTCATGCAGGGCCCGGGCTTGAGCAGAGGCTTTCTGAAGACGGTCCAATTCTCCAGCGCAGGGATCTTTCTTTTTTTGTTCTCTCTGATCCTCCGGTTTTTTCCTGCTGCCGTTTGCCGTCCGGGAAGCCACTGCCGCTGCTGCCCCGCCGGCTGCCGCGGCTGCTGCCGCACTGGCCGCTCCGATACCGGCCACGGGCAGCAGGGGATTGATCCCGCTGGACTCTTCATCGATAAACTCGTCCTGCCCGGGGCTGTCCACTCCCCCAGCTACCGGTTGGTCCTCTTCCAAAATTCCCTCTTCCGGCTCAGGATCGACAGGTGCGCTTCCTCCTCCCACCCTCGGCAGATCGAATTCGTGGCCGAACATATCCGTCCAGTTGGCATAGGTACTGCTTTCGTACCGGTAAGCAGGGGAGGTGTAAATATGATCGGCATCATAATATCCCTGGATGTTTTTATCATGTCCCCGGAACTGGGTGTGGGTGTAATCATAGTAGAGGTTGCTTTCCGTGATCTCAAAAAACCCATCGGAATGCACCCCGGAAAAATCGATCCGGTTCTCCCCCTGCGAAGGATGGTCCCGGTCATAGGTGCTGACGCACTCCCCGTTGTTCGCTGCTTTCGGGTCGGTATTGAGATAAGTGCCGAACAACGTCCCATTGTCATTCAGGGTGATCTCCCAGGTAGCCGTAGACGTGCATACGGTATTTCCAAACAAATAATGATCCAGTTCGGCTTGGGTGGTTAGGCCTTCCCCTTTGTAGTGGATGGGGAAGGCCAGCTGATTTTCCTTTGTATGAATGGGATTTGCTTTGCCTGGGGGTACCTGCCAGAGAAAAAAAGCGCTGAGGCAAAAAACAAAAAGGGCAAGGTTCTTTTTGTTCTTAACCGTGGATTGGGATTTTGGCCTCATCATTCTCTCCACTGCCTAGCTGATATCCAATGGATCAGAAGCTCAGGTTTCTACTCCATTTCTGATGCCCTAAAAATAATCATACCAGCAAATAACTACCAGAGGGAACGCGTTGGCAGGGGAATAACGCCGGGGCCGGTGGGCAGAAAAGAGTACCCAGCTAGATCCACCAAACCAATTTCTTCTTGTCTGGGTCCTGATCGATGACTGCTTGGAGATCTCCGAAGCACCGGGCCGGCTGTGAAGGCCGGGGGAGCCTCTGCAGCCGGGGCTGGACCGCTGTTAGGGTCTTCCCAGGCTGGTGGGTTCGCACAGCTGAGGACAACTAGCGTTTTCCTAAGGTTGCCTTCATCAGCACGACTGTATAAGGGTTCCAGGTGGACATGGTGAAGTAGATTGTCGTTTGAGAGGGACCGCCAACCGCCAGTTCTTCAAACTGATAGGGGCCGTATTCCCCTCCCCATTCGTTTTGCCTGCCTCCATCGTGCACGTTATCGCAGGTCTCAAATTCCCAGCTGACATGCATAAAATGGCAGTACCCTTGATCATCCCAGGGGTGGAACAAAATCAGGGGATCGGACCACGGACCCCAGGGGTGGTTTGCTGTTCTGAGGTTGATCCCCCGGGCATTTTCAAAGCCGCAGTTGTAGAGCAGGAGCCACTTTTCAAGATACTGATTGTAGGAAACTGAGAATTCCCCGATGCAGGGCTGAGCAAACAGGGATCGGGCATCCTCTTCCCGGCTGCTCCAGGTTGGCTGGTTTTTCCCATTCAATCCCGCGTAATATCGGATCTCAGCTGGGTTTTCGATCTCCCCCGCGGGTTGAAAGGCCAGGCGGAGATCACTTTCCCGGTAGCGGCCGGAACCAAATATAACCAGACCACCGCCGTCTGCTGCCGGAAAACCATCCCGCCCTGCCAGGCCGATTTCAACCAGAGAGACATTGATGAAATGCTCTCTGGAGAGGTCATACAGATAATCAAATGTCTCTCCATCGTCATCGGATACAGCGACAGCAGACCGCCCCATGACGGTCTCATCTGAATGATCCGTTGTGACATAGATGAACATTCTTCCATTGACGCTGATCCCTTCCGTCGGCACTTCAAAAGCGCCCAGGCTGATCCCGGGAATCTGGATGGGACGATATCGTCCGGTGTCGTCCTGGAGAAATTCAAGATCCAGTCCATCTTCCAGGTTGGTGTCATTTGAATAGGCTATGGGATCATCGGGCGGATTCCAGGCATCTCCAAACAGCAGGTAAGTGCGGTCATTGTGCTGAAAGGGGATGCCCAGGTCCGTTCGTCCTACTTGATAGCGTTGGTGGGTGAGATTGCCGGTCGGCGCTTGACGCTCGCGGTCATAATCCCCCACTATCTGGGAGATTTTTTCTGCCCGGGACCTGATAAAGATATTATTGATCTCAGCTGTGGGTTCAAAATCGGCAGAGGGTTGGGGGGGCGTCCCGGTGGCAGGTGCTTCAGCAGTACCTGCGGCTGTGGGGGCTTCCGGTTGGATCCTGGTTTGGGTTACTGGGTCACCCGGCTCAGCTGGTAATTCCGGATTGATGGTACCGCAGGCAGCGGAGATGATGGAAAAAAGGGACAGGGATAAAACTAGGAAGTACTGCTTTTTGAGGGGAAGCAAATCTGTCTCCAGTGAAAGGGATTGATTATTTTTTCCTCAGAGCAAGCGGAGAGCCTGGAAAGCAATCCGCCGGGAATCTGCCTCTGGGGCAGCTGGGCTGCTGGCTGCGCGCCGACTCCTTCGTTTCAGGCAGCTGATCAGAATGGCATGATGTCCCTTGCTTAACGCCTGGATGGATTATATGCCAGAAAGCAAAATCCACCATAATCCAGCAGCAAAGAGGATCAGGACAGCGTGCGAACCAGTTCGGCCAGGGCCGAGGCGGCCTCATGGAGCTGCTGAGGGCTGACCAGCTCGGGAAGATCTTGCTCGGTGTGGATCACAGTGGTTAACAATTCCGGCATCCGGCTGGAGGTCAGGGCCAGGCAGGGGACTTGATGCTGAACGAAAATCATGTGGTCTCCGCTGTACCAGGCCTCGCCTTCCACCAGGTGCTGGTAATTCTGGAAAACACGCCGCCCGATAGCTTCCATTTCCGGAGAGCAGTCGTAAAAGGAGCAGGCTGTTTTTCCACCCCGGAAGGCTACCCCGTCTACGTTGACCGCCAGGTCGATTTTGGGGAGGTCCTGACCGTATCGCTGCAAATAGTCCATCTGTCCCCCAGCGCTGTAATGGTCCTCCCCGTTAAAGGCGACGATTTCCAGGTTGAACGCCGGCTGATAATCGGCCAGCAGATCCGCCGCCAGCAGCAGGATTATCACGCCTGAAGCATTGTCAATTGCTCCCGGGGTATCTTCATAGGTATCGAAATGGGCCATGAGAGTGACTTTCCGGGGTGATTTTCCCCGGCGGGAGGCGATCACGTTGTTGGCCCGGGCGGGCTGTCTTTGCGACCGGATCTCCAGCCGGACCTCCCGGCCCAGGCTTTCTGCGATCTGCCGACCGCTGGTTTCGCTGCAGTAGACGCTGGGAATCTCGAAATCGCCGTCCACGATCAGCGGGAAAGGCGAAAGCGCGCCGGCTGCCCCCGGGCTTTCCGAGGTGGCCGTAATCAGGGCCGCCGGCCGTTTTTCTTCCAGCAGGGCGATAATGCTCTGATGATGGTCCGGGTTGTAGAAGACAAAATTTTTGGGCATCAGCTGCTCAGCGCTGATCTCCCCCTGCAGCAGGAGCACTTTACCGGCCGCTTCCGCGGCTTTCAGCTCCTCCACAGAACTTACCCCAATCAGCTCCGCAGACACATCACAGCCGGGGGAGTAGGGGCTGGTTTGGATCTCAGCTTCTTGGGGAAGTCCGGAAAGAACGGCACCCGAGGTCTGATAATCCAGCGTGTCAAAGGGCGTTTGATCGACTTCGTACCCGAGGTCCTGGAATTGAGCAGCCAGATAGGCTGCGGCCTCCCGATTCCCGGGGGATCCCGTCCGCCGGTTGGGTTTGATCCCGCATAAATATTTCAGATGGGCCAGGGCTTGGTCCTGTAAACCTGACTGATTGATCATGTCAACTATCTCCTTTGAGAATGATTCTATTGATATTACAACGATCGCGGGGGCAGGCCCTCACCAGATCCCCGGGATCAGCCGCCAGGAAGACTCCTGATAGGCCTGGTAGTCCCTGCCAAACCACTTCTGGAGCGAATGCTCCTCGATCCTGATCCGGTACACCAGGGCAGGCACACCGCCCCCAAGGCTGAGCAGCAGACCTCCCCAGCTTCCCTGGCTGAGGGGAATGCCCAGAAACAGCAGCAGCAGCCCCAAATAGGCCGGATGCCGCATCGACCGAAAAATTCCCGTAGTAATCAGCTGATGCTCTGGGGAGGTTTGCACGTGCACGCTGTACTCTTTCCCCAATTCTTTCCGGGCCAGAAAACGGATCACAAGACCGCTGAGGATAAGCAGCAGACCGAGACCTCGAAGCAGCCGCAGCGGGCTGGAAAAAAGGGTCAGGTGCTAGCTCCAGCTGTCCAGGAACGAATACAGCATGCCGCCGTACCACAATAAACTGATCAGCCAGTACGTACCCTGATGCTGTTTTTGCCCCGCCTGCTGTTTCTGCTGGAAGAGGTGGAACCCCCGCTCGATCAGGGCCCAGAACAAGAAGCCGGCCAGACCGGCGTACTGGGTCATTTGAACAAAGTCCATCGTTCCTCCTCGGTGGTCATCGGTTGTCCGTGGTCGGGTTGCAAGGGTTTGTCAAAATGAGCTGACGCATCAGGCGGGGTCAGCCGACCGGCTGTCCCGTTTCTTTGTGCTGTTTATCCCTCTCAATAATCATACCTGCTCAGGTGTGCTAATCCCCGGGTTTTTCCAGATGCATGGTGAAGGCCAGCTTTTTCCCCAGGAAGGTTTTTTTCCGGAAACCAGCTGCACAAGCCAGCTGCAGGACTTTGGAACGCGGCTGGAAATGAGGGTCAAAGACCACTTCCGTGATTGACAGTATGCCGCCCGGCTTGAGGGCGGCGAACAGCTCTTTCAGGGCGGCGTGCTGCTCCGGTACTTCTCCCAGCACGCTGACCAGAATCGCCCGATCATACCCGTTCTGGGGGAGGGTCCCCCGGCCCAGCTCAGCCTGCAGGGTGCGGATCGTGCTGATGGCTGCGGCTTCCGCCTTGCTCTGGACCTGCTCCAGCATGCCTTCCTGGATGTCCAGGGCGGTCACCTCTCCCCGGTGCCCGACGGCCCGGGCCAGGGGCAGGGTCACCCTGCCGGGACCGCAGCCTGCATCCAGGACTTTCATCCCGGGTTCCAGCTGCAAATGGTCTACGATGAAATCAGCCCGGCTGACCCGGGTGAAAGGGTTATCGAGCTCCACCATCCAGCTCAGCCAGGATGGGCAGGGCAGGCTCTGCCGGTTGGATACAGCCCGCCAGAGCAAGCTGATCAGGAATGCGAGGGAGGTGATTCCCAGGATGTAGAACAGAATGGTTTCCATGTTTTGGATTTCCCTTCCCATAGTGGCTTTCTAAAGAGTGAGGATTTGATGGATGGGTATCTGGATATTCGAGCTGGGACGGCTGGCCGTCGGCCGGGTTGTGTGTTCTGGCACCTGTGTGGTCGGCAGTGCCCGCTGATCGTGGTTTCATCGCTCAGCTCCTGCGGGGGAACAGCCCCCGGCAGATCAGCAGCGAGGCAGCAGCCCCCAGGCTCAATCCCAGCCGGCGGGATGCCAGCGGAAAAACCACACTGAAAAAGGTGTATTCCTGGCTGAAAAACCAGATCAAACTGCCGCTGAGGATCAGGCCGGTGCCGATCCAGATCAGGTTTTGTGGACTGCCCGGATCCCTGTGTTTTACAAAAGTACGCTTTTGAGACAGAATCTCCTTGCCCAGCCGGAACGCCCCCCACAGCACCAGGCCGGTGATGGCGACTGCCAGGCCTGTCAGGGCCCGGGAACCGGTGATGATCAGTGCCATGCCTGGCGGAGCGAAGCCGTTCCAGGCCGACCAGTCCCGCAGTATCCGGGCGATCACGGGCCAGCTGCGCTGGCTGTTGGTCAGGATGACGACCGCCCGGCCGGTCCCGGGTACTGCGTGGAAATGAGTCATCCAGCCGTGGCCCTGGCCGCCGTGCCAGACGGCGCTGCGCTCTTCCGAAAGCGGCTCAATAAAATGCCCTAACCCGTATGATTCCGAAATCAATCGGTACTGACCGGTCAGCGCTGCCTGCGGGGTATAGAGCTGGGCCTGGGCGGCTGGGTTGAGGACAGCTCTCGTTTCAGGTGACGGCTCCCCGGCAGCAGCGGCCGCAAACGCAGCCAGATCCTCCACGGTGGCAAACAATCCCCCGGACGCCTTTTCCGGGTAAACGTAGACCGGCACCGGGTCGCCCTGGACGTCGTAGCCTACAGCAGCACCCGGGATCCAGTCCGGCTGCCATTCAAAATCTGCCTGCCTCATCCCCAGCGGGAGCAGGATGTGCTGCTTCATATAATCGGCAAAAGATTGACCGGTGACATCCTCCACCAGGACTTCCAGCACATTGTAGCCCGGGTTGGAGTACAGGAAGGTTTCTCCCGGGCGGTGTCGGAAGCGGGCCTCCTGGCTGAGGTTGCTGTACAGCGAAGGCCGGTCTTCTTCCGGGCGGTAATGAACGCCGACCGTTCCGCGCTGCACGCCTCCGGTGTGGGTGAGCAGCTGACGGACGGTCACTTCCCCGGCATAATCCGGGTTTCCCGGGAATTCCCAGGAGGTCAGGTAAGTGCTCACCGGGCTGTCCAGGTCGATTCGCCCTTCATCCGCCAGCTTGATCACACCCCAGGCTGTGATCGATTTGGCGATGGACTGGGCCCGGCAGTGGGTGACCGGGGTCATCTTGATCCTTTGCGCCAGATCGGCGTACCCGTAGGCGTCGGACCACACCATCCGCCCCTCTTCCACCAGGGCAACAGCTGCTCCCGGCACCTGGTAGCGTTCCATAAGCGCCGGCAGTCTGCGGTCCAGGTGTTCCACGAAGGCCTCTGTAGTGGAGTTCTCGGGTGGGGGGGCAGGGGAAACTATGCCGCAGGCGGCTGTCAGGAAGATCAGCGCCCCGATCAGGAGCAGGCGTTTTAACCCCGGCCTGGGCTTGGAATGGTTGAACTGGGTGGGCCGCTTGTTCATAAGATGTCCCCGTGGAGGCATTGATTGGCTTCTGATCACCCGGCAGGGACCTGTCAGGTGATTTAAACCCGAGTGTAGGGGATCCGGGCCCGGTCCGCACCCGCTGGATGGCCAGCCTTCTACCTGTCCATTAGAACGGAAATTCAGGCTCTGGACGGGCATCGTTCTGCACGGCATCAACGGGATCTTTGCCTACCTGCTATTGCCGCTATTTTTCTGATGGGGGATCCTGTCTGTAGCGCCGGGGAACACAGTCCAGGGAAGAGAAAATTTGAGCGCTTATCGAAAGGCGGCCTGAACGCGACCCGGATGTGAGGGGCACCTATGCCAGCACATCCGCCGGGGGGGTAGGATCAAGCGCGTCGATTCCATTTTGTGATTTTCGGTTGTTTCATTCGCGAGCAATCCACCTGGTCCAGCCGGTGTCAGGCGGCTGATCAGAACGATGAGAGTATGGCCGCTGCTGTCCAAAACCGCGGTATAGGCTTGATCTTTTCAGACGGAGGCAGTGGGGATTAAGGCAACTTCAAATAAGCGGTCTCCTGTTAGTTGTTTCATGGACAACAATCTTGGGTGCCTGTTCATAGCTCAATTGTTTTCAGATTGGCGGCCGACTGGATCGCTGACAGAGCTCCCGGTCCCGGGAAGCAGGGGCAAGCCACTAAAGACGGATGATAAACACGGCCACAGCACGGATTAACGGACTGATCTGCCTGACCAGAAAACCAAAACTTATTTGTCCCAGAAGAAGGAAGATAAATCCAGCGATTCTCCCCGCCTTTCCGGAGAGATGGTTTTCAACTCTCCCGCCAACATAGGATCTCTCATCCGATAAAGGTGGGTGTAGCTCGGGGAAAATTTGAACTGAATGGAAGGCGATACCGTGATAGGCTTTGATGAAAAAGATGATCGTGAATAACCCAAAGATGATGGACTTAATTAGGGAACCAAGATAAAAACTGAAACGACCCACAGCGAAGATAAGGAATGAAATTAATAAAAATAGCAGCAAAGTGGATGCTAATATGGAAGAAATCCCCCAGCTTAATACCTCTGGTTGGGATCCAAAAGCAGTTTTCCGGGGATGCTTTTTGTCATCTGCCTTTCTGTTCATCATCTGCCTGGCTTATTGTTTTCTTATCTACGGTTTACTGAGCCGTGGGCGGACCGCCAGTCCCATGAAGAAGAGATTTGCTGGTCTCAGTTCCAGCGCTGAATTTCCAGGATATTCCCTTCCGGGTCTTTCATATATAGAAACTGGATCATACCGGCTCCAGGAATTTCTGCGCTGGTAATTTTCCCTACGTCACTACCCCCGTTGGCAAGAACCAGTTCTCTGACTTTGGCCACATCATCGACTGAAAAGGCGATATGGCCGAATCCTTTTCGGTTGGCCGCGGTTTCTGGCCGATCCTCCATATGGTCGTATTGATAAATCTCCAGGGTGGGGCCCTTTTCATCAAATCCTGGAAGGCGTAAATGCATCCCTTTGAGATGCGCGTTTTTCACTCCGGTTGCCTGGTCCAACCAATCACCGGAAAGATCTCTTTTTGGTGGAACAATCTCACAGCCAAAGACAGCCTGATAGAATTGGGATAGAGTTTCTGGATCTTCACTGACGATATTGATATGGGCAAATATAATCTCCATAGATTATTCTCCTTTATCCATTCCTGGTTAACGGAAAAGCTCTCCTGCCGCCATGCCCAGAAAGCGGTCCCTGGTTTCCTGCCACCAGGATCGGCTTGGAACCCATCATCTGGTCTGCTTACTGGATAGGAATTATCGGCTCCCTGCGCCGACTTTCATCACAGACAGCGGTGGATAGCACGCCGATTTGTATTGAAATTGATGGTTTATTTTCATCTTTCTGGATTGCAACTCCAGATCACAAAACGAACCCCGTCTGTGTTGATGACCTCCTTATTGCTTAAATTAAAACCTGCCCTGCCTAATTTTTGCTCGAGAATGGTGAGTTGCTTTTTTGCCCCGGGAACGCTTAAATCTTTGACCACGATAAACATGCCTTCAGGTTTGAGGAGGCGGAGGACTTCTTTTAATCCTGCCTGAATATCATTCCAGTGATCAATCGAGTCAAAAGCAAAGACCAAATCTGCGAGAGAATCCTCGACGGGTATGTGTTCCGCTGACCCAACTTTAAAGTTGATCAGATCACTGGTCTTGTACCCTTTTGTTAAGTCTATGGCAATTTCAATCATCCGCGGGACCGGGTCAATTCCAATCAGATTTCCCTTGTTAATTTTCGCAGCTGCATGACGGAGAGCAGAACCAGTACCGCAGCCCACATCAACGATGGTTGATTGATCCAGGATATCCAGCTTCTCCACAGTCAATCTGTTGGTAGGGGAATCTCCATAGTTTGCTGCATACCATTCTGCTGTTTCCGCGGTCCATTCAGGCATAGATAGAGGATCTCCAGGTCGATTATCCGGAAAAGCCCAGGGGACGCCGGATTTGCTGCTGGAGAAGGCTGGCACCACAGTCGATTTTTATCCGGTACTTTCCCTCCGCCGCAGAGGTGTTTTCCACCCGGCTAGTAAAGCTGATAGCTCAGGCTCCGTTTTCGGCAGTCGGTAATGTGCTGGATCGTCGCCAGTATAAAACGAACAAAATCCCGGGAGCGGCAGCGGCTACAGCAAAAAAAACGGGATCACTGCTCGAGAGAAATCCTCCGTGATCGGTCTGATAAATAATAGGGATAAAATCACCGCTGTCTGGAAAAAAAGGTTAATCGCTACACCCAATCCTTCCCACCGCCAGGCGATTCCTAATCCTATGATACCCGGAATCATCAGGATGGGAGGCAGTGATTCTACAGGCGGGTAGTCTTCCAATGCGTAGGGATCAGCTGCCCCGGTAGTTATCCAGGACGATAGAACCCCGATCAGCAGCAGGAGAGTGTAAAGGATGATTGGAAAGCTCCCTAGTCGGGCAATCCTGCGCATCCATTTTGTGATCTGCTTGTGAATCTCCTGATTTCTGGACATAATTCACGCTCCTGGGTAGCCATCTGGTGCCAGATTAACGAGCTGTGGGCAGCATCCCGGCAGGATCTGGCCTGCCGATCCGGTTTTGGTTGCTGGCCGAGCAAATATGGCTGGCTCCTGACCGGTGCGTTCCCAGCGCTCCGTTTCGGAGTTCCGTCCCAGGCAGCGGGGGGTGGACAGGGATCAACCGCGCCACAAATCTGGCACAAATCCCGCCAGGCCCATGTCCGGCGCACCAGGGCTAGGCTCTGTTAGGCGAAGTGCTGTATGAATTGTAATACTGTCTTGTTGAAAGAAGTGGATTTTCCCAGATCGAAAGGATCCAGGGGGTTCCCGGGACTGCAAATCGGGAGCCTTTGAACTCATTTGCAGTCAACTGATTGCTTGCTGCAATTGGGTGACTGAAGGGATCCCCAACCGATGCCCGTTTCGGATGGGGATCTCCAGATAGTTTTCCCAAGGCATCAATGCGGCTGATGGCTATCCGGGTAGAAACCAGCTGATCGAAAGTCACCCAGGAGCTCGCTTGACTGAATGATGACCCTGCCGGTTCAGGGAATGGGGCTTGATGTGGGGATTCCATTCTCTCAGCCACCAGCTTTACCCCAGAAATCGGCTGAGCCCAAAACCCAGCACGTAGGGAAAGCCCAGCACCTTCTCCGGGAAGGTTATTCGCTGGCCAGATTTTCTCTGCACTGGGCGCAAAGCCTGGCGCCTGAATATGCTCGGATCCAGCAACCTCAGCACCCCAGGCAGAGATCGCTGGATCTGCGCGCAGCCCAAACCCTCAGAGCAGCCAAAAAGCCGGTTAGATGACAAACCGCATACCGAATCCAATCAGCAGGCCGAATAACAAGCTGTAGAGAATCATCTCAACCTGGAATTTGAGGAAGAATTTTCTGACCAGGTACTTTTCCTTGAAATACACCAACCCCTCGATGTTATCCATGAAAGGCGATACGGCAGCCAGATGTGTGTAGATAAACATCAGTCCGCTGAAAAAAACCACGGTCAAGCCAAATGATAGGGCTGCAATGGAGCGTAACAGCGGAAACAAGACCAGCGACATCAACAGGCCGCGGATAAACTGGGCTGGAAAAACGAATCTCGACACGTGCTTGCTCTCTTCTTCATCGGACATATCTCTCAAGAAGGTGGCGTGTCTGTCCCTGGTTTTATAGATATCCTTGCTGAACCCCAGTGCAATCACTCCCGCAATGGTGTATGCCAGGGTGTGGGCCAGAGTAAACAACAAACTGAACTTAAGGTATTCCATTCCTATCTCTCCTCATCTAAATTGATATTCAAAGTCCTCTTCCGCTGGTTTCGTATTTGTCAGCAGCGGTCAGGGATTTTAGCTGGATCCAGACCGGTGATTTTTACTGGCCCGGGCAAAAAGTTAGTCATCTGCACCATGACAACCGCGCTGCCTGGGGGGATTCAGGAGTCCCTCTGATTCCAATTGCTAATCAACCTCTGCATGAGGGATGCCATTCCCGTAAGAGCTGAAGCGCAACAGGCATCCCGGCTGCCTCCTCCCGGCTTCCCTGAAACAACCTGACCTTGCGGCGGATCCGACAGAGAACAGCATTCCCGGGATTGTGATCATTACCATTCATTCAGGAAGCATGGGCAGGCTTCTGGCGGCTGCTGGGGATCGAGTCCCTGCGATTGGATCTCCTCCTCTCCTATCCCTTACTCTTCACCGCGGCTTTGATATCCATCAATTCCTTTTCCACCGACTTTCTGGTGGTGTTTTTTATCAGGGGGCTGGTGATCACGGTAATCACTCTGGCAATCAATGTCTGCGGAGTTCCCTGAAAATCCATCGTCAACCGCGTCCCGTCCTCCTCTGCGGCCAGGGAAGTATTGGTGACATAGACCGTACCGCGGCTTTCCGACGCTGTTTGAATCATCTCCAGGGGAGCGGCTTCGGTGATCCAGATCGTCTCCGTGGTTTCCTGTCCCAACATGGTCCGCGTTTGCCGCCATTTCAAACCAACCAGCCCTTCGGCAAGGTCATTGAGGATCTCCACTTTCTCAATTCCCTCAATGATTTCCGGGGTGCTGCGGATATCGGTGATGGTCTTCCAGACCTCTTCTTTGGAGGCGCTGATGCTTATGTCCATGGATACGTACATTGTCAGATTCCTTTTCTGCAAACTTAGGCTTTCTTCCCGGATTGATATCAATCATCGCCAGCCTCCGAGTGATGGCACCAGTGTGTTTATAAATCAACACCCTCCCCAGATCAGTTCTGCTTCCTGTAATTAAATCCACCGCTCACTGCGCCGCCCGCCGCGCCCCCTTTCTCCAGCAGCGGGGGTTCACCTGAGATGATCTCATTGAAAACATCAGTTATGACCCCAGGTTCTTCGGGTTTGACCCAGCGGCTGGTTTGAGCATCGAGGCGGTGCCCCGATGCCTCAAAGCCAATGGTACAGGGTGCACTAACGATAACGGATAAGCAGTCGATGCCCTAAATTCGAAAACGTCCTGCAGATATGGCTCACTCACTCTTCCACAGTTGATCCATCGTTCTTCCCATGAACCGAAGGAAATTTCGTTGATAGGAAAAATCGTTGAAGGAACCAATAAAATAGGCATCCATGTCAGGATGATAGAACAGGAAGGCCCCTGTGGCTCCCGCGGCTCCCCATGAGGCGTACCGCTTCGGCATTAACAAAGGAACTGGGGTCACATGCCAGATGCCGTACCCATACCGAATCCCCAGGGAGAACTTCTTCCTGTCTGCCATCATGGTCTGCATAGTTTCTTCTGATACCAGCTGATGCGAGACCAGGGCCTTCATGAACTTGAGCAGGTCCTCAGCAGGAGCGACCACTCCGCCGCCCGCATAGTCGAGACTGCCGTAGGCTTCCACTTCATTTAGTCGGGTTCCCCGCACATAGAAGTCTGCGATGGGATACGGGCTCGGTTCCAGAGGCTCCAAAAAGTGGAGCATGGAGGCGTGCTTCATCTCCAGAGGCTGGTAGATATACTGTTTCAACGCTTCATGGAAAGGAAGGCCGGTGCGCTTTTCGATGATCAGGCCGAGTAGATGATAATTGGTGTCTGTATACTGAAAACCGGCCCCCGGTGCAAAATGAGGGTCTGAATTCTTCTTCACCCATTGAATCGCTTCCCGGGGAGTAATCCTGAAATCCGGATCTTCCAGCAGTTCATCCAGCAGCGGTTCGAAATTATCCGCTAATCCTGAAGTCTGATTCAGCAGATGCTTGATTCTGATCTCAAGGGTATGATCGATTCCTTTATGGACATGCAGGCCATTAAGCAGCTCCTGGTCCAGGTGCTCAGTTATGTGGTCATCAAAAGACAGCATGCTCTGCTCATGCAAAATAGCGATGATCGTCGAGGTAAATAACTTGCCAACGCTGGCCATATAAATGGGTTGGCGCGGGTCGGCGGGAACGCCGCCGGTTGTCCCTTCGGCCAGATTGATATGAATGTCCTTGGGGTCCGAATGCACCAGCAAATAGGCATTTTTGATGTTCTTATCCTTGCTGACCTGGTTTCGGAACATTGCTTCAATGGATGCAGCTGCCTTGTTTTTGTCCGTCATGTTGACCTCCATGAATATAATCAGTCCCTGCTTGCCAGGAACCTTGCTCTCGATGTATACTTTCGATCTTGTTCCTCTGTAGTTGACCGGCTCAGCACCATCGCAAGGTTCGCATAAGCTGTGAGTCGAACTGCGCTTGAACGCTTCCTCAGCAAGCTGTAAAACGAAGAAAAACTTGGCCGCCTATCCTCCGGGCGGAGCCCGGTCAACCTGATATTGGTCGGGCTTACACTCCATTAACTTCTTTTTTGTAGATAAAAATAATTCAGCCGCACCCCTGCATTGGACCCAGAAGAGGCTCCTACCCCCGGCAGTAGAAAGATCAAAATGGCCGGCAGAATATTCACCCAATCCAGTTCAACTTTCCCTTTTTCCATGCTGCTGTCTCGATGTTGATAATCAGCGCTGACATCTTCATATGCAGACATTTTGCGGGGGATAAGCCTGGTATTTCAATTCTGCAGATGAATTTTAGAGGGATGTTTCCTGGCTGGCATCCTTCTCCTGGCGGAATTAAAACCTGCCCAATGGTACAGTCTCGCTGGATCAGGCACATCCTGGTTGATTAAATGCGAATCTACCCCCGTGGATCTGAAAAAGCTTTTTTCCTTGCTGGGATAACAGCAGGCTCGTTCCCGGCTCAGCCCGGAGATAACTACAGGGCTTCTTAGTTCAGAATGCTCCGGAAACCTTGAGACCCTTAACCGGGTAAGCGCTTGCCGCTGAGCAGGCAATGCTTGGTCGCTTCCCGGTAGGTTATTGGAAGATGAAAGTCCGCCATTTTATGGCAGCAGCCGGTCCACGTCGTGCATTACGTAGTATCCAGGCGGACCCAGTTGGTGAGGTGCAGCCGGGCGTAGCCAGCGGCCACCGGTTCGCTTTCAAGAATTGCTTTATTATTATTCAATTGTTCCTGTAAGCGACGAAAATGGACCATCCCAATAATTGGTACCATTATTTTTAGTGGTTCAGGCCAGGTAATTGTCTCTCGCTGAATAAGATCTGTTCCCTCCCCATCAGGGAGGAAATGATCCCCAGGGTGAGAAAGCATTCCAGTGCTTGTGGAATTCCCATCAAGATGTGAGTTCGGCTCAAAATGGAAAAGCTGCGCCGTCGGGAGCGTGTGTTGGCCTGCATTGTTCTGCAGCTAATACCCGTGACTTCCTACAAGACCAATAAGCTTCTTTCCCCAGCTTTCATGACATACATCTCTCCTGGCCACACATATTGCGCACATTCCGGCCCATGAATTTGGATACCGCTCAGGATTGCATAATCATTTGCTGCCGGGTTGACAGTGAGTTTCACCATGTGTTGGAAATCTTCGACGATGACTCTGTACGTTATTTGGGTCAATTTCACCAGGTCCGGGATTTCGCCATAGGGGATTTTTGTTAACAACCGCTGTTTTAATAAGCTTTGTTCGATGTCTTCCATATCGAGTTCAATGTTAAGCCTACCCTTTAATATCTCTTCCCGAAAGGCGATCAGTGCCCCACACGCTCCTGAAGGACCCGAACGTCCAGCCCGGTTACAGATGCCAACTTGCCCTCTCTTACCAATCGCAATATGGGCCATCGCAAAATACACATACCGTTCACGACCTTGATCGGCCGGCGCATGATGGTGAGCCGCCGTAAACCCTGTCTTTCCCAAAAATACCATACCTCCCAGACTGGAGAAATTGAAGGCTTCTCCCCACACAGCTTGAATGCTGTCTACCAGTGAACGGGTGATTTCATCCCGACATACACTAACACAGGCGATGGAATTCTGACCATTGAATCCGTGACGCAGCAAAGCATCATAGGATCGCTGGATAAAAGCTTCTTCTGAAAGCGCTTGCGGAAAATGAAGATTAAGTGCCTGCTGGAAATCCATATTTCTTTATTCCCGGTGTCTATTAATTAGGGCCCAATGGATGAGCTTTGCGAGTATTTCTGCAGGGACCTCTGCCAAAGTGCTGGCCTGCGCTGGTGGTCGATCAGGGCCGGGGCTGGCTCCTGCCCGCCGCCTTCCCCACGCTGCAGGGTCGGAGACCCGTGCCATACAGCGTATACGTAAGTACACCTCATCAACAATCTTCGGTAAGCTGAGCATCCAGAAGGTCATATCTTTCCTCAAGGTTCGCAGTGATATTATGGCCTGCTTCTTCAGCGAGCTCAGCACAGCTTGCGTTCCTGCGCATAGCAGGCTACCCAGCAGCACCGCCATTCCGCAATATGAAAAGCCAATCAGCATGATAGGTTCCGCGGAGGAGAAATTTTGTGTTTCCCTCTACTGCACACCCACTCCGCGCAGAAAGAGAAAGTAAATTCCAGCTGTGTAGACTATGATTAAAAGCAGGGCATCCGCCTCCACAAACCAAACACGGCGTTCTACTTGAGCCAGGTTGCCGATGAGACCCAGGGTTGTGAGCAGCATCGCTACCAAACCAGCCAGCGCGAAGATGGGATCAATCGCCCCCAGGAAACTTCCTTGCAGGTAAAAAAGATCGGCCAGCGCCAGGGCAAACATATTAAACATATTGCTACCAAATAGATTCCCTACGGCCATGTCATAGGCGTTAAAGCGGGATGCTGAGATCATCGCCACCAGTTCCGGGAGGGAAGTAACGCCTGCTATCAGAAGCACCCCAACAAAACCATCACCCAACCCCGTTACCACAGCGATCTCTGACCCACTGCGAACCATCCCGGGCACGACAAGTATCAGCACCCCGGCAGCAACCACAAAACCTATCAGGGCGTTACGCAATGATGGGAATTTGCTCATCGGTCCCCTCTCAACCGGGCTATCCTCAATTCCAACACTTACTGGATTGGAACGCAAAAGCCATACGCCCACGAAATACACTGTCAGCATCAGTAAACTATCTAAACCGAACCAGCCGATTTTGATATGAATATCGCTCAAGATAAAGAATACTGCCATACCTGTGAGCATTGTTCCTAAACTGGCTGTAAGCGCATGCTTCAGTGCCACCCGACGCAAGATCCGATTCTTGTAAAACAGCAGATCCAGGAGCCCAAGCAGCAGCATGTTGAACATACTGCTGCCAAATAGATCACCCGCGGTTAAATTGATGTGATTCTGATTTATCGCGTTGATCATTGTCAGTATCTCTGGCAGTGATGTGGCACTGGCAATTAACAGCGCCCCAATGAACATACCGCTCAACCCGGTGTGATAAGCAATGGCATCCCCGTATTCAGCCAGCTTGATGGCGGCAAGCACCAGGATCAAAGCACCAATGGAAAATCGCACCCAAAGCATTATTCGGTTTCCCCCTGACTATCAAGATCTTCAGCAAAGCTCTTGATTATCGGTAACGGCCAGGCGACCAGCATGACATTTTTGGCAGCCTCAAGGTCGCCTATGACGGTCTCCGCCTGGACTATGCATTGCTGGACCACTGCTTTATCTTTGACAATGCCAAACATGGTCACTGAGTATTGCCGTCGTCCCAGCTCCAACCTCTCAAACATATACCGCATGGGGACATGAGCCTGTTCATCTCCATAGCGGTGAAAGCATACACTGTCCATAAAAACAATATCATTCACATGAATTCTATCCCAAGCCTTCATGACTGCATTGAGCTGGTCTGTGTCATTGACAACTAACATCAGCATATAGGCCATCTTTCTTTCTCCCTTCAAATGATATTCATTTGATTAAGGCTGGAGGTTCGCTTGAATTAGTTTACCGTTTTCGACGATGGTTCAGTTTCTTTTCTCATTCTCAACACCTACCAACCGAGTTGCCTGAACTGTGGGGCGGCATTCCCCGGACCCTCGCTTTGCATAACAATTGCCTGAACAAATTGCGGCTTCGTATCCTCGGGGCGACAGCCCCGTCAGCTTGAAGCCGGGCTGGGCAGTTTCAGATTTGGACATAGAGGTGCAAATCACCATATACCCGGTTGTTTATTGCTTTTTGGCTTAACGCATAACCTTTTACAACCGCTTTATCTGGGATGGTATCACCCTTGACATTCGGGTTTCGATCACTTCTAACAATTGCTGCCAGTGATGGTCATCACCTGCTTGGCAATATTTTTCCTCGCGGTAGAGACATCTTGAGAGCTACAATTCGCTGGATGGTCTACCTATTCGGGTAACAATTCCCTTTGATAGTCTGCTTTTACGGGCGCTATTGTCGCTAAGTGTGTTATACCACTGTCTATAATGATTATTAAACCTTCTTCTACTGCTGGATTTTTTTTCGTATTTTTCGTAGAGTTCTTGAGGTTCATATTTTGCAATTATGGCACAAGGGATCATACTTCCCCACACCAAACGATTATTCCTGTCCAGCAAAAGTGCTAAGAAATCATTCCCATTTGCACCCTGACGTTGATAGAGAAATGATCAAAATCACAAGCGCTTTTTTGGGTGAAGACAGAATCATCGCAGCTCCATAAGTGAATGCCCCCTTTTATTTCCAGTGTGATTGATGGTACCAATCTGAAAGGAGATATTCACCAGCCCGGTTTTTCTCCTGAAGCTGCATCAATCATAACCAATCATTGCATTCGGCGCTGTGGTTTCAGCGGCGCAGACGGGTCTGGTGCAGTTGGGGTTGGGCCGTGCTCCCCTGGGCTTCGGACGCGCTAAAGCTGTTATCACCCCGGTGTGAAGGCTGTTTGACCCTGCGAGATCTCCCTCGTGAGTTTTCAAACAATGGCTGCTTTTCCGCATTCACTGCAGATATAATCATAAAATAATAATTTCCCGCCACAAGAAGGACATGACCATCTTTGTTTTTGGTATTCTAGATAATCATCCAAACCAAGCTCTCTTAGTTTGGCAAAGTTTTCGGGAATTTCGTGCCGATATTTGAATTTTGTTTCTCCAGGATGGGAATTGATCAGTTTCTTGTTCACTTGCTCACAGGGGAATTGTGGGCAATATCCACAAAAACTTATTGTTCTTTCTTCATAGCAGCATCTGCGGATTTTACAACTCCATTTACTTTTTCTCTGTTGTTTTCGGTTTTCTGATGCACATCCTGAGCAAGTTTTGTTATAGGATGGGCAAGCTCCGCAGAAGACACCACACGGTGCTAGTTGTTCGGGAATGTTCTCCATAACAGGAGTCTCCTTCTATTTTTGGTCATAAGATGCGCCTTTCAATAAAGGCATCAAGCAGGGCCCAAAGGATGAGCTTTGCAGAGCAGCCTGGAAGGGCAGAGGCCGCCGGGCTGGCTGCTGTTGTTCGTTTCGCGATACCCTGTTAGTCCCCAAACGGCCGCGTTCCCGCCGCCGCAGGGTTGGAGATCCGTCCCGGGCAGCGGGGGTTACTAGAATGGAATTGCGATGGGGCGCGGCAGGCGTGTGATACC
>CAZRUS010000008.1:0-119818 GCA_964603385.1 uncultured Anaerolineales bacterium
ATTAGGACATTTTAACTTTGCTGGGCAATAGGACATTTTAACTTTGCCTTGGCATTGTCAGACAAATTTTTCATCTGGGATTAAGCATTTATTCCCGGTGGTCGGGAAGATTTTTCCACCCCAATCTCTGAATATTTCCTCCTGGTGCACAGCAGCCAGCGGCGGCTAGAAGGAGAAGCCCAGCAGCTGGCTGGCAAATTGGGGAAAGAGCAGAGTAAACACAATCACCCCCAGTAAAAAGATCAACCCCAGAATGGCCAGCAGTCCCAGCCAACCGCCCTGAGCACTCGATTGGCGAGGCCAGGATCTCTTTTCGCCCTTTCCGGCCTGACGTATCCCCCGCTCCGGTTGGGTGTGAAGTTGCTTGGTGATCACCCCCCTGACGATCGCTCGATCCTCTCCCACAGGTTGTTTCTTCTTCTCCGGGCTTTCGGAGAGCTGGTTGAGACCAATATTGATATTAAAACGACCGCTCTGGGCTTTGAGAAGTTCATTCTTAAATTCAGCTGCCATCTGGAAACGGTCATTGGGTCTGACCTGGAGGGCTTTCTCGACAGCTTCCGCCACCCGGCGGGAGACAGAAGGGTTTCTCTCCCGCACTGGGGTGAGCTCCTCTTGATCCATTGTCTGGGCCAGGCTGTCCTCTGGTGTGAAACCGGTCAGCGCAGTGTACAGTGTCGCCCCCAGTGAGTAAATATCCGTTCGGGCATCCGTCCTGGCGGCGCCGTACTGCTCCGGTGGAGAAAAGCCCATGGTCATCGCTCTAGCGCCGGTTGTGGTAGTTTTGTCACCATGCATGATTTTCGCCAAACCGAAATCCACCAGATAGACTCCGCCGTTTGGTGTAATCCGCACATTAGCAGGTTTAATATCGCGGTGGAGCACGACCGGGTTGTGGGAGTGCATATAAGCCAGAGCATCACAGATCGTGGCTCCAATGAAGATCACTTCCTCTTCCGGGAGCTGGCCGATGCGCTCCATGCGTTCCTGGAGGTCCTCCCCTTCAATATAATCCATGATCAGGTATTGACCCTGATCTTCAAAGATAAAATGGTCCGAAACACGGGGCAAATTGGGATGACGGAGATTGGCGAGGATCAGCGCTTCCCGCCGAAACTGACGGGCATAGTCCTCAATGGTGTACATGTTTTCCTTGACGGCAACTTCCACGCCCAGGTTTTCATCCACCGCCCGATAAATCGAGCCCATTCCCCCCTGCCCAAGGACCTCGATGATCCGGTATCTATCGATAAGGAGCGAACCCTGTTCCAGTGTCATAACGTTCAATCACGGTCGCGAAAGTCTGCGTTTCGAGCCTCTCCCCATCCAGGGCTGCCGGCTTACGGGCTCTCGGCGCTGCTGTCCTGGGGGGAAAACCACCGTTGGTTCTGCCCAGGAAAACATAAACTAAATATCCAGATTCCGGACCTCGTTGGCATGCGTGATGATGAAGCGCTTCCTGGGCGGGACCGATGCCCCCATCAACATATCAAACGTGCGATCGGCTGCGGCGGCATCCTCGATGGTCACCCGCAGCAGCGTTCTGGTGTCCGGATCCATGGTGGTATCCCAGAGCTGGTCCGGATTCATCTCCCCGAGACCCTTGTAGCGCTGGATATTGGCTTTTTCCGGTTTTACGCCCAGCTCTCTCAGTGTGCGGATTTTTTCCTGTTCAGTAAAAATGTAGATGTCTTTATTTTTATGCCGCAGCTTGTAGAGGGGGGGTTGGGCAATAAAGAGATGCCCTTTCTCAATCAGCGGCTGCATATAGCGGAAGAAGAAGGTCAGCAGCAGCGTCCGAATATGGGCGCCGTCTACATCCGCGTCCGTCATGATAATCACCCGGTGATAGCGCAGCCCCTCAATATCAAAGCTTTCCCCAATGCCCACACCGAGCGCAGAGATCAGGGATTTAACCTCATTGTTGGCCAGGATCTGATTCAATCTGGCGCGTTCTGTGTTGAGGATCTTGCCCCGCAGCGGTAGGATGGCCTGGAAATGGCGGTCGCGCCCTTGTTTGGCCGACCCTCCAGCCGAGTCCCCCTCGACGATGTAGATTTCTGATTCCTCCGGATCCCGGGAGGAGCAGTCTGCTAGTTTCCCCGGCAGAGTCATGCTCTCCAGGGCTGATTTGCGGATAACCAGATCCCGGGCTTTGCTGGCCGCCCGCCGCGCTCGTGCTGATGTGAGACACTTATTAACTATTGCTTTTGCGGCCGAAGGGTTTTCCTCCAGGAAGATTTCCATCCCTTCTCCAACCACCTGCTGGGCGTGGGATTTTACCTCGGCGTTCATCAATTTCACCTTGGTTTGACTTTCAAACTGCGGCGAGGGATGCTTGATGCTGATAATGGCTGTCAGGCCCTCCCGGGTGTCCTCACCGGTGAAATTAGGATCGGAATCTTTCAGCAGCTTCTTGCTGCGGGCATAATTATTGATCGTCCTGGTCACAGCCGCCCGCAGGCCGGTCAGGTGGGTACCGCCGTCAATAGTATTGATGGTATTCGCAAAAGCATACACCGATTCCGCGAAGGAGTCCGTGTACTGGAAAGCGGCCTCGATGATCATATCATCGATCTCTTTCTCCACATGGATGACAGAATGCAGCTTATCCCGATTGCGATTCAGGTAGCGGACAAACGAGGTGATTCCGCCATCAAAATAGAAGTTCATCTCCTGGTTATCACGCTCGTCCACGAAGCGGATCAGCACTGCCCGGGTGACAAAAGCCATTTCCCGAAAGCGCTGCACCAGAGCCTCAAACTGGTAAGAAATATCCTGGTCAAAGATGGTTTTGTCATACAGGAAGGTCTGCGTGGTTCCGGTCTTCCCTTTGGGCGCCTTCCCCACCACCTTTAACTCCGTTACCGGCAGGCCGCGCTCATAACGCTGAAAATACTCTTTCCCATCCCGCCAGACACGGACCTCAAACCACTCCGAAAGAGCATTGACTGCCGACAGGCCGACCCCGTGCAGCCCTCCGGATACTTTATAACCGGCGCCCCCAAACTTGCCGCCAGCATGGAGCACGGTCATTACCAGCTCCAGGGCAGGAACCTGTTTCTCCGGATGGATATCCACGGGGATTCCCCGTCCGTTATCGGTGACCGTTACGCTCTCATCGGCATGAATGATGATTTCGATTTCGTCACAGTACTCAGCCAGCGCCTCATCAATCGAATTGTCCACCACCTCGTATATCAGGTGGTGCATCGCCCTGATATCTGTGCCGCCGACGTACATACCGGGTCGCATCCGAACAGCTTCCAGTCCTTCCAGCACCTGGATATCTTTTGCTTCATAGGATGTCGGTTGTTGTCTATTTCCCACGTATTCCTCCACTCAAGTAACTATAAAACCACAGTTGGCTGTGCCCGCTAGCTGTTATGGTTGCCATTTTTATCCCCAAAAGCAAGCTCTGCTTTCCGGATTGTGCGCAGTTCATTCACCCAGCGGTTCATATCCTGGTAGTAAACAAAGCTGGCTGCCAGCATTCCTGTGCTTACAAAGCCATGACCAAGGATGCTGATCACCATCAGCCAGGAATCTTCCGGAGATACCTGCCAGAGCATTGTCAACCCCTGGGTAACCAGCAGGGCGATCATGATGAAAAACCCTGTCCGGAAGAAGGTTAAATTCGTCAGCTGCAGGCTGTTCAGCAGCGATCTTCCCGCCGTTAGGTTCTTGATAAAAATACCATGGGGAGAGAAGAAGAGGGGGAAGATCAGCCAGAAAGCCATCACCCCAAATAACAGCACTACCGCCTGCCCCATCGTAATGCTGATCAATGCTAACCCTGTTGCCGCGCAGCTTCCCAGGATAAGCAGTCCCAGAAAGAACACCAAAAATATCCCCGAGAGCAGCAGGGACTGGGCAGTGAAGCGCGGCCACTGCGGAATCAAATTCCGCCATTTGATCAGATCGTAGAGGGCAGCCTGCCGGACCGCTCCAAAATACACCCCCCCCAGTCCCACCCCGATGACAAAGAAACCAGCGGCAATCAAGAGGGCTGTTTGCGGGCGTTGAATTTCCACGAAAAGCGGCTTGCCCAGCGGATGCTCGACCGGTAGAATCGAGGTCATCAGGCTGAAAACGCCCACGGGGTAAGACCGCAATGCTGCCAGCAGATTTATCCTCCCGGCAGCCTCGGTCCAGATGCCCTGGCTGACCTGAATCATCTCCTGAAAGTCAGCAGACAGCAAAGAAGAAACTGAATTCATCTCGCTCAATAATCGTTCAATTTGTCCTTTGATTCTCAGGTGAGGTGCAAACCAAAGCAAGACATCCAGGCATACCGGGAACCCCACCAGACCGATGTGGTTGGTGATGGCATCAAATCCGCTGCGGATGGCTTTGATAACATTGGGAGGGTCCGGAAGCCTGCTGGTATTATTTATCATCATCGAACACTTATTTTACCATAGATGAGGGGAGGGAATCCCCCTCCACCCCCACCGGGAGGCCTACCGTCCCCCGGTCGGGTCAAGGGACAAATAAGGCTCCCATCCTGGTCTGCCCTGGCGGTTTCCCGGATGGATTCAGTCTTCGATGATACAATTTCAGGAAACATCTCCCCAGGATCAGGTTATCTTGACCGCAGAGCATCTCTTCGCTTCTGAAAGGGAGAAATAAGCTGTTTGATCGGGTAGAAAAGGGAAAAATCATGGCCGAGCGGATTGACTTATTATTGAAAAATGCCTATGTCCTCACCATGGATGAGAGCTTCCATCAATATCCTGATGGTGCTGTTGCTGTCAAAGGGGATCAAATCATTGGCGTTGGAAAAAGCCATCAACTTGAAAAATCATTCCAAGCCAGGCAGGTGATGGACTGTGGAGGAAATGTCCTCATGCCGGGCCTGGTGAATGCCCATACGCACGTTGCCATGAACCTGCTGCGGGGCTTAGCTGACGATCTTCGGCTGGATGTCTGGCTGCTCGGCTATATCATGCCGGTGGAACGGGAATTTGTCACCCCGGAATTTGTTCGTCTGGGGACCTCCCTGGCCTGTGCAGAATTAATTCGTTCCGGGGTGACCGCCTTTGCCGATATGTATTATTTTGAGGACCAGGTAGCCGAAGCCACAGCGGAAGCCGGTCTGCGGGCGGTCTGCTGCCAAACGATCCTCAAATTCCCCTCCCCGGATGCCGATAGTTATGAAGAGGCCCTGGCTGCCTCGGAAGAGCTGATTCAAAAATGGATCGATCATCCCCTGATCACACCGGCCGTGGCTCCCCATGCGGCATATACTGCGACGGTGGACATCCTCCAGCAGGCCGCGGCATTGGCCCAGCGCTACCACGTCCCCCTGCATATCCATGTCGCCGAGACGGCCCAGGAAGTGGAGGACAGCATTCGTGAGCTGAATATGCCGGTCGTGCCTTACATTAAAAAACAGCACGTCCTCGACGCCAACGTGATCGCCGCCCACTGCGTGCACATCGACGAGGGAGAAATGCATACTCTGCTGCACCACCATGCCGGGATTGCTCATAATCCTACCTCGAATCTCAAACTTTCCTCCGGGATTGCCCCTGTCCAACGCATGCTGGAGATTGGCCTGCATGTCGGGATCGGTACCGATGGTGTTTCCTCCAACAATGACCTCGATATGTTTGAAGAGATGCGCCTTACCGCCCTGCTGGCCAAAGGATCAACCGGGAATCCCACCGCGGTACCGGCCAAAACTGCTCTGGCTATGGCGACAAGAATGGGCGCGGAAGCCATTCATATCGCCGATCAGGCTGGATCGCTGGAGGCAGGCAAAAAAGCAGATCTGATTGTGGTGGATATCCACAACCTGCACAATTCCCCCCACTTTCGGAAGGACCCGGAAAGCATCTACGCCCAGCTTGTCTATGCTGCCAAATCCACCGACGTCCTGGATGTCATGGTCAACGGCCGCTGGCTGATGCGCTCCCGTGAGCTGCTCACGGTGAATGTGGATACGCTGCTTCCGAAAGCCCAATCTCTGGCTGAGGAGATTGATCATTTCCTGGCCAAACGGGAGGAATCGGTTTTCTCCAAGCTGATTGCTATTGGAGGCGCAGAAGAACAGGAAAGCTACGAGGTCCAGGTCAAGGTCAAAGTCAAAGATCCCCAATCAGTAATTGACCGTCTGCTTGAGTCCGAATTGGAGATCATCTACTCCCGTCACTACCACGAGTATGACACCTATTTCGAGTTTGAGGATCCAGAAGAAGGCTGGCTGCGCTATCGGGAGGATGAATTCATTAACCCCCGGGGAAAGGTGGATAACATCCGCTATCGGCTGACGCTGATTGGACCCCGCCGGGAAAAGCACTTCCCCCAGGATGTCCTGCTTTCACGCAGCCGCTTCATCGCTCCTGCCACGCACAGCCTGCGTTTTTACCGGGAATATTTCCAGCCCACCGGGGAAATGTTCATCGAGAAAGACCGCAAACGCTGGAAAGTCTGCTATCAGAATGTCGAGTTTTACATCAATGTAGACCGTCTCGATGATCCGGATCTGGGCACATTCCTGGAGGTGAAAAGCCGCACCTGGAGCCTGGAGGATGCCGAGGAAAAAGCCCGCCTGGCCGATGATCTGCTGCAGCTGCTGGGTGTCTCCCCTCGTGTCAGTGCTGCCAGGGACTATGTCCAGATCATCGAAGCGGAAACCTGAGCAATGAAAATAGCCGCGCTGGCGGATATTCACAGCAACTACCGGGCTCTGACTGCCGTGCTGGAAGACCTGGCAGACTGGCAGCCGGATCTAGTGTACATCCTCGGAGATACCATTAACCGGGGTCCCCGTCCCCAGGACTGCCTTCAGCTGATCCAGGAGCTGGAAGCACGATCAGGGTGGAAAATCATCCTCGGCAATCATGAAAAATACGTTCTCGACTTTGCCTCCCCGGAATCCATCCCGATCGGTCCCGAACGGCAGATCCGCAGAATCATCCACTGGACCTTTCAGATGCTCTCCCAGGGGGAGATCAGCTATCTGCAGCATCTGCCGGCTGAAATTAACGACGTACCTTTCCCGGATCAGGACATCAGGGCGGTTCATGCCTCCATGCTGGGACTGCGGAAGGGCATATACCCGGAGACCAGCCCTGCTGAGCTGAGGAAATTGATCCATCCACCGCCGGTATTAATGCTGGTCGGACATACCCACCAGCCATTAATCCGCAGGTTCAACCGGACAACCATCGTCAATGCTGGATCTATTGGACTGCCTTTTGACGGCGATTCCCGCACCGGGTATGCCAGGCTAGCTCTCATCAGGGGGAAATGGAAGGCCCAGATCATCCGGCTGACTTATGATATAAAGGAAGCAGAGCGGGATTTTGAACGGGAAAATTTTATTTCAGCAGGAGGACCTCTGGCGGAAGTAGTGCTCCAGGAATTAAGGACCGCCCGACCCCAGCTTTCTCACTGGCTGCACAGATACCGGGATGAAGTAATCCAGGGAAATCTCTCCCTGCGGGAAGCGACGGACCGTTTCCTGGAGAACCCCAATCTGACCTCGCCGCGATAAGAGACGGCACACCCCTCCCCAGGCTTGTTCTTGCAGGTGAACTATGGAGAATAACAGATCTCAATTTGCCAGAAGAATTGCTGTCCAGACAGGAGAGCTGCTGGAGGATTATTTTTATCATCACAGCCAGGAAATTGATATTAAAGCCGATTTTACGTTGATTACCGAAGCTGACCGGGCGGCAAACAAAACCATCAGCGCAGCCATCCGCCGTGAATTTCCAGAGGATGGGATTCTCAGCGAAGAGGAAAATACCATCTATCCGGAGCAGTCCCTGGTCTGGGTCATCGATCCCCTGGACGGGACGACCAATTTCAGTCAAGGCCTGCATCATTGGGGGGTGTCCATCGCCTGCCTGGAGCAAGGACAGCCTGTTCTGGCCACAGTCTATTTTCCCCTGGTTCGAGAACACTACCACGCGGAATTGGGGGCTGGTGCCGAACTTAACGGTTCTGCTCTGCAGGGCAGCTCCTCAGATCAGCCGGATCGCTATTCTTTTTTTGTCCACTGCTCCCGGCTTAACAGCCGCTACCGGAACAAACTGCCTTACAAAACCCGCTCCCTGGGATCGGCAGCCTATCATCTATGTCTGGTCGCAAAAGGGACAGCAATTCTGGCCTTTGAAACCCGGGCCAAGCTCTGGGATCTGGCTGGGGCCTGGCTGGTGGTCAGAGAAGCCGGTGGGGTGATAGAGAGGTTCCAAAACTCAGCCCCTTTTCCTGCCCGGCCGGGCGTAGATTATAATAAATATAACTATCCGCTGCTGGCCGCTTCCAGCGGAAAAGTCATCCAATTCGCACATGATCATATTGAGGCGAGATAACCACTCGAACGGGAGGAATGTTATGGAATACAGGTTTCTTGGTAAGTCAGGATTAAAGGTATCAGCGCTTTCATTTGGTTCCTGGGTAACTTTTGGGTCTCAGGTGGGTGTCGACGAAGCCTATGAAATGATGACCGCTGCCTATGAAGCTGGGGTGAACTTTTTCGACAACGCCGAAGCCTACAACGACGGTACCGCTGAGGTGATCATGGGGGAGGTCATCAAACGCGCTGGCTGGGAGCGTGAAAGCATCGTCTTATCCACAAAAATTTTCTGGGGAGGGGAGGGACCCAATGATCGGGGGCTGTCACGGAAACACATTATCGAGGGGTTGGATGCTTCCCTGAACCGGCTGCAGGTCCAATATGTCGACCTGCTCTTTGCCCACCGTCCTGACATTCATACCCCGATTGAGGAAACCGTCCGGGCCATGAACCATGTCATCAATCAGGGGAAAGCTTTTTACTGGGGCACCAGTGAATGGTCTGCCCAGGAGATCAGGGAAGCTTACGGAATCGCCCGCCAGGAGCACCTCATCCCCCCCCTGATGGAACAGCCGCAGTACAACATGTTCCACCGGGAGCGCTTTGAAGCCGAATATCGCCGCCTTTATGATCAGATCGGGCTGGGAACAACCATCTGGAGCCCGCTGGCCAGCGGTTTGCTGACCGGAAAGTACAACGAGGGCATCCCGGAGGGCTCTCGGGCTGATCTGGAAGGCTACGAATGGCTTAAGGAGCGCTTCACCAGCGAAGTGGCTCAGGAGCGGATTGAGAAAGTGGGCCGGCTGATGCCGGTGGCTGAAGAATTAGACTGCTCTATGGCCCAGCTGGCGCTGGCCTGGTGCCTGACCAATCCCCATGTCAGTACAGTGATCACCGGCGCTTCCAACCCTTCACAGGTGAAGGAAAATATGAAAGCGATCGATGTGGTCGAAAAGCTGACCCCCGAAGTGCTGGCAAGAATCGAGAAAATCCTTGATAATCAACCCAACCCACCCTCTGATTTCCGGTAACAAGACCACCCGGCGCCAGCGAGAGCATTCCGCTGGCGTTTGGTTCTCTTCGGGCTGGAAGCGGCCTAGAGCAGTTCCCGGGCTGTCCTCAGAAAATCTTTTGTCCGATACCGGGCATCGCCCAGGTAGCCGCTGACCTCCATCAGACTGCTCAGCTGTGATGCAGTCAGATAGCGTGCAATCCGTTCATCTTCCAACAGCAACTCTTCCAGCGGATTGGGCTTACCATCCTGGACAGCTGCCCAGGCCAGCCGAGCATGGCTTTGCAGGACAGCATGCATCTCCTGTCGGTCCGCACCGGCTTTGCTCACGGCCATCAGCACGGGCTCCAGAGCAGCAAATGGACCATAGGATGCTAAGTTCCGCTGGATTCCCTGTTCGTATACAGCCAGGTCAGCGATGATTTCCCTGCTTGCTGTGAGCAGCTCATCCATCACCAGAAATGCTTCCGGGAGGATCGTCCGCCGATTGGCGCTGTCATCCAACGTGCGCTCCAGCAGGGAGTGGGCAGCATTATCCCAGGCAGTCCGGGGCAGCTGGGCCAACCAGCGGGCTAAAGAATCAATTTTTTCCGCCTGGATGGGATTGCGCTTAAAGGGCATCGCCGAGGAACCAACCTGTTGGTCTCCAAAAGGTTCGGACAGCTCAGCAAGCGGCGGAGACTGCAGAAAGCGGAGATCAAAAGCAAATTTATACAGCGCAGCCCCAATCCCGGCGAGCTCGCTGAGCAGCAGGTATTCCTGCCGACGTGGGTAGGTCTGGCTGACCACTGGAGAAAACTCCAACCCCAGCAGCTTCTCCAGCTTTTCCTGAAATGCCGGCAGGCGATCGCGTCCAATCAGGCTCGCAAAGGAAGCACTGGTCCCCACTGCCCCGGTGAATCCTTTTCCCCGCATGGTTTTCCGCAGCCGGGTTAAATTCTGATAGCCATCTACCAGGTCCTGACCGCTAAAGGCCAACCGGTAGCCCAGCGTGGTCGGCTCGGCGGGCTGCAGATGAGTAAATCCGATCACGGTGAGATCTTGATAGCGCTCAATTTGATCCAGCAGATCCTCCAGCAGACCATGGAGGGATTGCAGAAGCAAATCGAGTGAACGCTGGATCTGCAGCATGACGGTGTTATCCTTGATATCCATCGACGTGGCTCCCAGATGAAGGATGCCGCCTGCCTCCGGACACTGCTCGGCGAAGACGCTCAGCTCCGCCATCAGATCGTGGTGGATTTCCCGTTCCATTTCCAGCGATCTTTCGATGTCTAGCTCCTCCTGGTGCTGCCTCAGCTCCCGGACCTGGGCTTGGCTGATCAACCCGAACTCTGCCTCCGCTTCAGCCAGAGCGACCCAGATTTTCCGCCACAGCAGTCGTTTTTCCTGCTCACTCCAGATGCGGCGCATCTCCCGGGATCCATAACGCCAGGAAAACGGAGATTGATACTTCATAAATCGTGCCATGATCGCTCCTCAGACTAGCATGCCGGTTCTAGGGATAGTGTACCAAGCGCTTCCTGTCAGCGGGGGCTTTTTCTGTAGTCTCCAGAATGAGTTTCCGCTTGCAACAGCACCGGTTTCCAGCCAGGTGAAATATGATAAAATCTACCCATTAATTGTACCCGCCCCCAGGCAAAGGGTATATAATAGGTAGGAAATCCGCACAGCGGGGAGGAATTTTCTGGAAACCAGAAAGATCACCCAGAATCTCGACGAAAGTTCCAAATCATTGGAATACCTTCAGCCTGGAACTAAACTGGAGGGGCGTTACAAAATCCTTTCCACAGTCGGGCGGGGGGGAATGGGTGCTGTCTATCAAGCCCAGGACCTGCGCTTCCACGTCGAGAAAATTGTCGCCGTCAAAGAGATGATCAACCAGGCGACTGATCCGGACATCCGCTCTACCATTGTGGAAAACTTTGAACGGGAAGCCAACATTTTGGCCACCGTCAGCCACCCGTCGATCCCCACCATCTACGATTACTTCACCCTGGGTTCCAGATCCTATCTGGTGATGGAATTCATCGATGGCGATAACCTGGAAATAAAACTGCAGCAGCGCCGGTCTCCTTTTCCAGAAGACTTGGTGATCAGCTGGGCGATCGCTCTCTGTGATGTCCTGGACTATCTGCACACGCACGAGCCGGAACCGATCATTTTCCGTGACGTCAAACCGGCCAATATCATGATTAATAAACGGAATCAGGTTCGTCTGGTCGACTTTGGCATCGCCAAGACCTTTCAGGCCGGAGCGAAAGGAACCATGATTGGAACCGAGGGATATTCTCCACCAGAGCAGTACCGCGGGGAAGCCACCCCCAGTGTGGATATCTACGCCCTGGGAGCGACGCTTCACCATCTGCTCTCCAACCAGGATCCACGGACAGAACCGCCGTTCACTTTTGACGAACGGCCCCTTCGCAAAGCAAACCCTGAGATCTCAGCCGGGATGGAGCAGATCATCAACACCGCCCTGATGTATAATCCGGAAGACCGCTTTGAGAATGCCGCCACCATGCGAAAAGCGCTGGTTGGTTTGGCTCAGCATTCCGGCATGCTCACGGAAGAAATTTCCGTCCAGCAGGCCACCCAGTATTTTCAAGATCAGAGCCATTCCCCGATCTGGACATTTAAATGTGAAGATGAAATCCGGGGCACACCCAGCTATTTAGACGGTGTGCTGTATATCGGCTCCTATGATCATAATATGTATGCGCTGGAAGCCTCCAATGGAAAATTCATCTGGAAGTACGCAGCGGACGGGGGGATTGTCAGCAAACCAGTGGCCCATGAAAATAATCTCTACTTTGGCTCGGCGGACTTCAACGTTCACGCCATTTCTATACGAAACGGAAAAAAGGTCTGGGTGCAGGCCACGGATGGGCCCATTTATTCTTCCCCCCATATTGCCGAGGAGCATCTCTTTATCGGCTCCGATGATGAATACCTTCATGTCATGAATTTGATGGCCGGAAGAGAGGCCTGGCGGGTCAGCCTGGGCTCTCGCGTGCGCTCCAGCCCGCTGGTGGTCGGGGATCTGGTCTATGTGGGCAGCGAGAATGGTGAAATTCAATGTTATGACTTCAGCGGGAATATCAAATGGCGCACAGCTGCCAAACGGGCAGTCACCGCTTCCCCCCATTATGAGGAAAATGTCATCTATATCACCTCGCTGGATTCCTTTTTGTACGCCATTGACGCCAAATCCGGCTGGGTAATCTGGCGCTTCCGCATGGAAAACGGCTCCATCTCCACCCCCACCACCCACGAGAATTTTGTCTTTGCAGGGTCGACAGATAATCATATGTACTGCGTGAATATCAAATCCTCCAAGAAGGTCTGGAATTTTGCCACCGACAACCAGATTAACACCTCCCCCTATTACCACAAGGGAGCTGTCTACTTCGGGAATGTTGATGGGTTTGTGTACAGCCTGCATGCCAAGAGCGGCAGGCTGCGGTGGAAATATCAAACTGAGGGAGCGATCACCGGGTCACCGATTGTAGTAGATGACATTGTCTATATTGGATCGACCGATCACAAAGTGTACGCCCTTCCCGCCTAAAATCTGGATGCGATTGAAAAGAAACCAAAACCATGATTAAAAAAATCCTCACCTCCCTCACCGAAATCTTCCAACCAGGTCGATCAGCTTCCCCACCTGAAGCTGATCAGCCAGTGGCTGATTCGAAAATCACCACCAAGGAGCTAAAAAAGTACCCCGATAGGGGAAAAAAAGCCCCAGAAATGCACAGCTCTCTGCTGTTGGAAGTCGGCTACGGACTGTCCACCGGACGGCAGCGGACTCACAATGAGGATGCTTTTTTCACCCTGACCAGCATGTTTTCATACAACGAGACTGAAACGCCCTTCGGTCTCTATCTCATCGCGGATGGCATGGGGGGGCATAAAAATGGGGAAGTGGCCAGCGAACTGGCCATCAGGACGATCGCAGGGTTTATCTTGAGAGAAATATACTCCCCGTTGATGGGCCTCAATCCCCAGCCAAGCGAGCTTTCTTTCCGGGAGGTCTTTGAGATCAGCATTGAAAAAGCCAACGAGGAGATCGTCAGGCATTCCTACGGGGGGGGCACAACCATCACAGCTGTGCTGATTGTGGGGGACCAAATGACCATTGCCCATGTGGGAGACAGCCGGGTGTACTCGATTGACGCAGCTGGCAATTTAGAAGCTCTAACGCGAGATCACTCCCTGGTCAAACGTCTCCAGGAGCTGGGCCAGATCACCCCGGAAGAAGCGGCCGTGCACCCCCAGCGGAACGTACTCTACCGCGCACTTGGCCAGGGAGAACCTTTTGAGCCGGAGATCATTTCCACCAGCCGACCCAACACTGGTGGGCTGCTGGTCTGCTCAGATGGGCTGTGGAGCATTGTCAAACAGTCGAAAATCCAACAATTTCTCAATGCTGGAAAAAGCGCCCAGGAAACAACCGACCTGCTGATTGATGCCGCCAACGAGGCCGGCGGACCGGATAACATTTCTGCAGTATTAATTAGAATTTCCACAACCCGATCTTGAGGATATGCCGAAAAAAACCGACTTTTATTCCCGGTTGAATATTCACACAGGCGCCTCAGAGGATGCCATAAAACAAGCCTACCGGATGGCAGTCAAGCAAGCTCATCCGGATGTCAACAAGCAAACCGGAGCTACCGAACTCTTCCTGGGCATTCAAGAAGCCTATCAGGTGCTCTCTCATCCCCAGAAAAGAGCGGACTATGATCAGGGCAGAGAACCGCGCTCCTCCGAGTCTGATGTCCATCTCACCGTCCAGTACAGCAGCGAGCATTTAAAACATTACCAGGAACCCCAGGTCATTTACAGCCTGATTGACGTGGTGTCCCCGGAGGAAGATAAGGACCTCAGCAACCTTCCCTTGAATATTGCCCTGGTGCTGGATACATCCACCTCCATGAAGGGAAAACGTCTGGAGATCCTTAAAGCCGCCACCAAAGAAATCATTCATGATCTGGATCCGGATGACGCCGTCTCGGTGGTCAGCTTTAATGACCGGGCCCAGGTGCTGCTCGCCAATCAAACCAACCCGCAGCCCCTGAAGGTCGAATCCAGCATCAACACCCTTTTCGCCGAAGGCGGCACAGAAATTTTCCAGGGATTGGAAGCCGCCTATGAGGAGATCAACAAAAAGCCTACGGACAGCTACATCAGCCATATTGTGCTGATCACCGATGGTCATACCTACGGCGATGAAGATAACTGCTTTACATTAGCAAAAACGGCCGCCACAATGGACATCGGGCTCAGCAGCCTGGGCATCGGTGTGGAATGGAATGATGAATTTGTGGATGAGCTCTGCGCCCTCACCGGAGGAGAAAGCAAATTTATCGAAAATCCCAGTCAGGTTAAAGACTTTCTCAAGGAGAGCATCTTCTCCCTGAAAGAGGCCTCGGCCAGACAAATCTCTCTCTTTATGCAGCCGGCTCCCGGGGTGGAGAGACTCTCCAGCTTCCGGATCCTCCCCGAAGTGCTTCCGCTTCCCGCAGAAGAAGAAATCCCGCTCGGGGTAATGAAGAAAGACCAACATCACCGGGTGCTTTTTGAATTCTTGATTCAACCTGTGCCCCAAAAAATTAACCGGGTGGTCATCGCCAATGGAGAGTTCATTTTAAAGAGAAAACCCCGTGACTTCACCCTGCCATTTACCCTGGAAAGACCCTTGATCGAACCGGTTGACAATCCTTCCAGTCCCCCCCGGGAAATCTTTCAGGCTATCTCCCACCTGGCATTTTACCGGCTGCAGGAAAAGGCACAACGGGATATCGTTCAGGGGAATCCCGGGGCTGCCTATCAGCGACTGCTTAATCTTTCTTCTCATTTGATGGCGAAAGGTCAGAACGATCTGGCAAAGATTGCCATGAAAGAGGCGGATTATATCAAATCCCATCACACCTTCAGTCCGGATGGAAAAAAGCAGCTCAAATATGGAACCAGAAGATTACTCTTACCGGGGTAGCCTATGATCACCTGCAAAGTGTGCGGCAGCCAGGAATATCACGGCACTATATTCTGCAGTCAGTGCGGTTCCCAATTGGTGCGGACTGAGGGAGAACAAATTGATACATTGGTCCATCCAAACCAGAATCAGGGGATGGTGATGGATTTATCCAACACCATCCCGAAAAAATATCTTCAGAATAAGACCTTTCTGCTTTATGATCCGCAAAAAGAAAAGGTGATCGACCTGCCTGATCAGGCTGAATTTACGATTGGCCGGATTGTGGAAGGCCAGGTGATCACCCCGGATGTTGATCTCAATCCCTACGACGCCTATGACCGGGGCATTTCCCGGCTTCACGCCACCATGCGGGTGGACGAGGGAAAAGAAAAAATCTTTATTGTCGATCTGGGATCTGCCAACGGTACCCGCGTCAACGGCTATGAGATTCCGGCCAATTCTGAAGTGCCTCTCAACCATGGAGATGTGATTACGCTGGGAAAATTTAATCTCAAAGTCATTCTGCCAAAGGAACTAAAAGGGTAAGTAAGTATGTCCATATCTGTCATCATACATATTCGAAATGCCGAACCCATCGTCGCGGAAATCGAGGAGCTGCCCGGACCAACGGATACACTGGTCACCTTCAGCAATCCCCGCCAGCGAGATGGAAAAGATCTGGTCTTTTTAGAACACAATGTGGTGACCGTGATCTGGCCCGTGCATGATATCGCCTTTATAGAAATTCTGACCGGTGAGAGCGCAGAGGACGTTGTCAGCTTCGTCCGGGAGTGAAATAAAAATGGATTTAAGCAGCAATAAATACAAGATCCTGGCAGTCGATGATGAGAAGCGCATGGTGCGGTTCATCCAGCTCAACCTGGAGCAGGATGGTTTTCAGGTGGTCACCGCCTACAACGGCAGGGAAGCCCTGGAGCAGGTGCGCACACAGCTTCCAGATCTGGTACTGCTGGATATCATGATGCCGGACATAGACGGCTTTGAAGTATTGAAAAAAATCCGCGAAGTCAGCACAGTCCCGGTGATTATGCTCACCGCCAAAGGCGAGGAGGATGACCGGGTTAAAGGGCTGGAGCTGGGTGCGGACGACTATATCACCAAGCCATTCAGCCCCCGGGAGCTGGTCAGCCGCATCAAGGCTGTCCTGCGACGCACCAAATCCTTCCAGGAGGATCAAATTGATGTGGTTGAGGTGGATGACCGTCTGAAGATTGATTTCTCCCGCCGCGAGGTCTGGGTGGAAGGGGAGAAAGTTGATCTCCGCCCTACCGAGTATCGCCTGCTTTACCATCTGGTTAAAAACGCCGGCTGGGTGAACACCCACGAACAGCTGCTCACCAAGGTGTGGGGATTTGAATATCAGGACGAACCTCACTACGTCAGATTGTATGTCAACTATCTGCGGAAAAAGCTGGAGGAGGATCCTTCCAACCCTAAATACATCCTCACTGAACGCGGAGTTGGCTACCGATTTGTTGATTTCCGCCGCGATAACGAAGAATGACCCCCGGTTATCCTGCCCGGTCAGGAAATCATGCAGCTTGTTAATAACCAGCTAATCCATTTCTAATCTCAGCGAATTAACATGAAATGAGAGTGTCACCAGCCCGGGCTGGCAGCCTAGAGGGCCTGCCGCACCGGCAGCAATAGCGCGCCATCCCCTACTTGTCAGCCTGATTACTCTAGGCTATACTCAACTCATCAAGAATGAGGAGATCTACCGATATGTCCATGCAGCGAATCTTGCTCGTTGATGACCACGAGGTGGTCAGGCTGGGGTTAAAGTCCTTACTTAACCGTCATTCGAAATTCCAGGTGGTTGCTGAAGCAGCCACCGGAGAGGAAGCCGTCGCCAAAGCAGACCAGTACCATCCGGATGTGGTGGTGATGGACATCCGCCTCCCCGGCGGTTCGGGCATAGAGGCCTGCAGCGAGATTATTGAAAAATATCCGGATACCAAGGTGATCATGCTCACCTCCTATGCGGAAGATGAGATGCTCTTCTCCGCCATCCGGGCTGGTGCTTCCGGGTATGTGCTCAAGCAGGTGGGCAGCGATGAATTGATTGACGCCATTGAAGCTGTCGGCCGCGGAGAAGCTTTGCTGGATCCAGCGGTCACCCAGCGTGTCTTCAAGGAGGTCCGCAAAGCGGCTCGTGAAGAAGAAGCCTCAGCGTTTGCCGATCTGACCGATCAGGAAAAGCACGTTCTCATTCATGTCTCAGAGGGAAAAACCAACCGGGAAATTGCCAAAACTCTCTATCTGGGAGAAGGAACCGTGCGGAATTACGTCAGCAGCATCCTCTCCAAGCTTGATGTCAGCAACCGGGCCGAGGCAGCCGCATACGCCGTGAAGCATAATCTGCGAAATCACCTGGTGCATCTGACAAAAGATTGATCAAGCAGCCTAAAGAAACCATCCCCGGAAAGCAGGAGGCGCCTGACCGTCCTCCTGTTTTTTTCCTTAACGGGATTGGTCGAGCTGAAGAAAATTGGCTGCTGCCCATCCACTGCGGGTGTCATTAGCCGGCGCTTCAAGATACCACCATAAATACCCATCCCGGTCTTCGGGTCCATCCTTGACCAGAAAGATCTCATCCTCCAGGCCCAGGAAAACTACCTCGCCGTTCAACGAGGGCTCTTCCCGCAGCCGGAGCCCTGATCCCCCTGTTCCCGAGATTTTGACATAACTTCCAATTTGAATGATCTGGTTGGCTTCCACGGTGGGGGTAGCGGCAGGAAGCGTCGGGGTGATGGTAGCCGTGCTGGTCGGATTGGGGATGATGGTCAGGGCCGCTTCCCCGCCGTATTCCTGCCAGCTCGGGGCTGTGATCCTCCCGGACAACCAGAACAGCCCGGCCAGCATCCCTGCCGCGAGCAGCACAGCACCAGCAATCACCCAGGGATTTACCAAATCTTTCATCAGCTTCCTTCTGAAAATAGGGGTCTGGGCAGGGTTTCCGGAACGATCACCTGCAGAGATTTTGGCTGGATATCAATGTGGATAGACTTTGCCGGGGGAAGCGGCTCCCCATCTAACTGCAGATAAAGCTCCTGATCAGAGCGAATGCGGATGTTTTCACAGGGATAGGATTCCACCTGATTGGACCGGGCAAGACTGCCAGTGACAACAGCCCAGACATGCTGCAGGGTTTCTGCCAGGGTCTCACCGGAAAACAGCCACAGGTCCATCTGCTGATCATCGATGCGGGCCGAGGGAGAGATTTCTGCAATTCCGCCAGCATAAAGGTGAACATTGGTGACCAGGGCCAGGATGAAGGTGCCGGAAATTTTCTGTTCATTGACGATAATCTCCAGCTTCATCCCGGACCAGTTGCGGGCAAACCAGGCAACGTTAGCAGCATACTGAGGAAGAGCAAACTGTTTCTGCAGTCGGGAGCGCGGTTCCAGATGATGAACGACAAAGGCATCGAAGCCAATGCCGGTCCACAATAAAAATGGTTTTCCCTGGCAGGTGCCGAGATCCATGGTGCGGATGCTGCCGTTGAGGAGCTTCTTGACGCTATTTTCCAGGGCTGTCCAATTGGTCCAGGAGAGACCGGGAAGTCCCAGTTCCTGCGCCCAGACATTCGCGGTCCCGGCCGGGAGCACCCCGAGGGCAGTTTGACTGCCCATCAGCCCCGCCGCCGCGCGGTGAATGGAGCCATCCCCCCCGGCGACAAAAATCGCCTCCTTCTGCCCTTCCACTGCTTTCCGGGCCAGGTCAGTGATGTCTTCCCCGCCCGCAGTCCGGGCAATTTCAATTTCCCATCCGTTGGTTTCCAGCAGATTTGCCGCCCGCTCGACCAGGGGCAAGGAGGGAAAACGACCGGCCATTGGATTGTAAATCAACGTCGCCTTCATAACACTCCGATAAGGTCATCTCCCATGGTACCATCCAGTGTACTCCATCCGCAGATCACCGTCAATTCAATGATGGTACAATCATTGCGGACGTCAGAGGAAGGACATCGCTCATGCCGGACGTGCTCAACGATCGCTACCAGCTGGAAAAACAGCTCGGCCAGGGAGGGATGGCCCTGGTTTATCAGGCCAAGGATCTGATGCTGGAGAGAACGATCGCCATCAAGGTTCTTAAAGCTGATTTTTCTTCGTCCCAGGCATTCCAGGAGCGCTTTAAACAGGAAGCCCGGGCTGCTGCCAATCTCACCCACCCCAACATTGTTACCGTTCACGACTTTGGACTCGATCAAGGTGCGCTGTTCATCGTCATGGAGTTTGTGCCCGGAACAGATCTCAAAAACCTGATCGATCAGCAGGGTCCCCTTTCCATCGATCACGCCTCCCGCCTTTTCGTTCAGGCCTGTGCCGGTATTGGCTATGCGCACCGGGCCGGCCTGGTGCACTGTGATATTAAACCCCACAACATGCTCATCACCCCGGATCACCGCCTTAAGGTGACCGACTTCGGCATCGCCCGGGCGCTGGCCTCTGTGAAGCCGGATGAGCAGTTCCAGGCAATTTGGGGTTCCCCGGCCTACTTCTCCCCCGAACAGGCCGCCGGTAGAGCCCCCTCCCCGGCCTCCGATGTCTACAGCCTGGGTGTGGTCCTCTTCCAGATGCTCACCGGGGAACTTCCTTTTGCCCATAATTCCCCCCAGGAGCTGGCGCTGATGCACCGCTACCAGCAGCCCCCCTCTCCCCGGAGGATCAACCCGGAAATTACCCCAGACCTGGAAACCATCCTCCTCAAAGTGCTCTCCAAAGAACCTGCTGCCCGCTACCGCACCGCGGATCAGCTGGGTCGTATTATGATCAATTTCACCCAGAGAGATCCACCTCCAGCGGTCATCGATGCGCCAGCAGAGGAATCCGGGCCTCACTCCCAACGGGACCTCGAGGAGACCTTGACCACCCTGGAGAAAAAGCAGCATGCCCAGCGCTGGCTGACCATTGTGCTCGGTCTGCTGGCTTTGACGGCAGTCGGGGGTCTGATTCCTTTCTGGATCTGGGTATACTTTCAGTTCAATTGACCTTTCTCCACCCAGCCGGTATATTGATTACCAGCAGAAGCACCAGATTTCTCACTCCCCAGGCAGAGCCACCTTATGAACAAAAAATACTATCTCTCCCCCTCGATCCTATCCGCCGATTTTGCCCGCCTCGGTGAACAAATTCATCAGGCCGAGCAGGCCGGCGCAGATTGGATCCATATTGATGTCATGGACGGACATTTTGTCCCCAATCTAACCATGGGGCCCTTCATTGTGGAAACCTGCCGGCGCATTACCACCCTTCCCCTGGATGTGCACCTGATGATCACCAATCCAGATGATCTCATTGAGGATTTCGCTGCCGCAGGGGCTGATTATCTGACCGTGCACATCGAAACCTGTCCCGAGGTCCAGTCCACGCTGGAGAGGATCCGGGAATTGGGCGCTCAACCGGGGATCACCCTCAATCCGGATACACCCGCCAGCAAGATCGTACCCTATCTACCCCTGGTTGATCTTGTGCTGGTGATGACCGTCAAGCCAGGCTATGCTGGACAGTCCTTCAAGTCAGATGTCGTTCCAAAAATTGGTCAAATCCGCCAACACCTGGAACTGAGCAATCCCCGGGCACTGATAGAAGTGGACGGCGGGATCAGCGCTGAAACGATCGGTTCCACCATCGAAGAGGGGGCCCAGGTGTTCGTGGCTGCCAGCGCGATTTTTCAACATCCCCAGGGAATTGAAGCGGGAATCCAGGCTTTGAAAGACCAGCTGCCGGATGAGGAATAAAAAATCGGGTTCCCCGATAAAAACCGGGGTAACCCGAAGCAGTTTTTCGTGTTATCTAAACTGGAAGTTATACTTTGGTCAGCGTGCGGATGCAGCGCGTACAGAGAGTCTTACGAATCTTTTTCCCGTCCTCGTAGACAGTAACTTTCTGCAGGTTGGGTTTGAACGTCCGCTTGGTCGCTTTCTTTGACCAGGGTCGATTTTGTCCAAATTGGGTGGTTTTTCCACAATGCTCACATTTTGCCATATGACTAGCCCTCTTCTGAAAAATACCGAACGACTGCCTTTTCCCGGCGGAGCCCCCGTCAGGGGAGTTCTCGACCGGATTGTCATTATACCAGACCGGGGGATCATTCCCGTAAAGCCCGGCAATCTTACCATACATCAGATCAATCCACAAGAGGAACCCTTCCACAGACCGTCGTTTATGTTATCATGTGGCATCTGAAGGCAGTTTTTTCTCAGCATCTGCCCAGTTAGCTGATGGAGTAACCCTATGGATAACCAACAGACCGCTTACGGCAACATTCAGATCTCAAAACAGGCCGTCGCTACCATCGCCTTTCAAGCTGTGCAGCGTTCTTACGGTGTGGTCGGCCTGGCACCTAAGAATATCGCTGACGGCATCGCTCACGCCATTGTCAAGGACCCCACCCACGGCATTGATGTGGAGTACAAAGATCAGCTGATCAATATTGATATCTATATTATTGTGGAATATGGAACGCGAATCAAATCGGTGGCTTCCAGTGTGGCCAACACAGTTCGCTATCAAGTGGAAAATGCCCTGGGGCTGCCTGTCAACGAAATCAATATCCATGTCCAGGGACTGCGGGTAAGCAACGGTGGAGATTGATCCCGGGCGCAACCGTCCAGCAGGAAATCTGGGCAGGAGCAATCATGCATGAGTGACCAACAAGCAGACAAGCAGAATTCCAGAATTGACGGCCAGGTGTTCAAAGCGCTGTTCCATGCCGGTTTAACCTGGCTGCGGACCAATCAAGAAGCTGTCAACGCGCTGAACGTATTTCCGGTCCCGGATGGAGATACCGGCACCAACATGGTTCTCACCCTTCAGGCGGCCTGCGACGAGCTCAAAAACAGCCCGGATAACGGTGTCGGCAGTCTTGCGGAACGCCTGGCCCACGGCGCTTTGATGGGTGCCCGGGGAAATTCCGGCGTCATCCTTTCCCAGATTTGGCGCGGATTTTCCAAGGGAATCGGTTCAGTGCAGCTGCTGGATGGTAAGACCCTGGTGGCAGGCCTTCAGCAGGCTCGCGATACTGCATACAAAGGAGTGGTCCGACCGGTGGAGGGGACCATCCTCACCGTCACCAAAGACTCCGCTCAAGCGGCCGAGCAGGCCCTCCAGGATCACAGCGATCCTTACAAAATCCTGGAAATTGTCACCGAAGCAGCTCATCAATCCGTGGAGAGGACACCAGAACTGCTGGATGTTCTCCGAGAAGCCGGTGTGGTGGATGCCGGCGGTCAAGGATTGTATTTTATTTTTCAAGGAATGATTCGCTATCTGAACAATGAACCTTTGGATGTTGAGCCTGTTCACGTCAAACCGCTTTCCCTGATTGGAAAAGAGGAAGCCATCAGCGCGGCCGAACCAGGCCAGGATTATGAAGTCATTGTTGATTTCGTCCCCAAAACCCCGCTCGAGCTGGAAACTTTTTACGAAGAGCTGGAGAAAATTGGCACTTCAATCCAGGTGGGAGAAGGGGACGGGCTTTATCGAATGCACATTCATGTCCCCACTGAGAAACGCTATGAACCCATCGACTACACCATGACTCTGGGAACGATTTCCAAAGTACATATTGAAAATCTGATGGAACAGATCGCGCCCAGTGGAGATGGAGAGCAGGGGGAATCGGTTCAACTCAATCCGGTCAAGCCTGGAGAGATCGCTGTCGTCACGGTCTCCCCGGGAATTGGATTTTCGAGAATTTTCGCCAGCCTGGGAGCAGGAGCCATTGTTGAAGGGGGACAAACCATGAACCCCAGCACCCAGGAAATCCTGGCTGCATTTGAAGACCTGCCCACCGACCAGGTGATCATCCTGCCCAATAATAAGAACATTCTCATGGCCGCTCAATCCGCAGCGGAATTATCGGTTAAAGAGGTGGAGGTAATCCCGACCCTCACCGTTCCTCAGGGACTGGCTGCTATGCTGCGCTTGATTCCCGGTCAAGATCTGAATCGGACCGCGGAGGAAATGCGGGAGGCCATGACCGAGGTGGAAAGCGGCGAGGTGACCACTGCTGTTCGGGATGCGGAGATAGACGGTATTGAGGTAGAAAAAGGGGAGATTATCGCCCTGCACAACGGCAAACTGGTCAGTTCCACCCACACTCTCAGGGAAGGCTGTCTGAAGTTTCTTGAGGAAGCGGAGGTGGAAAATTTTGAATTAATCACCCTCTTCTACGGGGAGAACATATCCGGATCAGAAGCCAAAACCATGGCAGGGATTATCGAAGAAGAATATCCCGATCAGGTAGTTGAGCTTCAATTTGGCGGTCAGCCGCATTACCAGTTCATCATCTCCCTGGAATAGGACAAGTACCAGGGTATTAAAGCCGGAATGCAGTCCCCCTGAACAATCCAGCGATCCTCTGCGGCGCTCCTGAGAATAGGTCCGCCGTTTTTTGCAGTCAAAAGGAGCAGCGCGTGGCCACTGCAGTCGTCACTGACAGCACATCCGATATCCCCAGCTATCTTCTGGAAAAACTGGGCATCTTCCAGGTCCCGGCTGCCTTACACATGAAAGACAGGACTTACCGGGATGGTGAGGAGATTTCCAGGGAAGAATTCTACCAGCGCCTTCCTTCCCTGACTCCCCTTCCCACCACAGCGGCGCCGGCATCAGGTGAATTTCAGGAGCTGTACCAGCGGATCTTCCAGGAGGGATATGGGAATATTCTTTCCATTCATGCGGCCAGCAACCTGAGCGGGATCTTCAATGCCGCCCGCCTGGCAGCCGAGGAGGTGAACCCCAGAGTCACGGTGGTAGACAGCCGTCAGCTCTCCCTGGGGCTGGGCTTCCAGGTCATAGCTGCAGCCAGAGACGCGGCAGCCAGTCTGCCGGTGGAGCAGATCCTCGAGCGACTCAGCAACCTGCGAGATAGAATCCATCTCTTTGCCCTGCTGGACAGCTTCACTTACATCCACCGCAGCGGGCGGGTTTCCTGGGCGAAAGCCCGCCTGGGATCGCTGCTGAACATCAAACCGCTGGTCGAACTGCGGGATGGAAAGGTTTTTCAGCGCGGACTGGCCCGGGCCCGCAACCGGGGCATCCGGCTGCTGGAAGAGTCTCTGCAAACGCTGAGACCGCTGGAAGATTTCGCTGTGCTCCATACCAACGCAGAAAAGGACGGCTGTATTTTTCGAGAAACCCACCAGCAGTTAATCCCCAGGGCCCCACTGCTGGTCAATGTCACCACAGTCATCGGCACCCATGTGGGTCCGAATGGGCTCGGGTTCGCAGCAGTGGTAAAATAAATATCAACCATGAAATCAATAAAAAAGTTACGGAAATTCTTCAGATTAGAGGCCAAAAGGGGGTATGACAATAAAGCAGTCATGGGCGGGCTGGCAAATATCCTCTCCTCATGGGAGCTGGAAGCCAGAAAGGACAACCTGCCTGAGCAAGTCATCCAGGCAGTGATCACCCGCCTGCGCGACTACCATCGTCTGAGCAGTGAGTCACGGAAGGTCGTTCTTCACGGGGTCTGGCAGCGTTTGCAGAACGAAATCAAAAACCTGCCCGACGAGCAGGATTCACCCCCGGAGGAGCAGCCAAGTCCGCTGCCTGCAGCAGAGCCAAGCGATCTGCCAACGCAGGGGGCGGATGACTCAGCAGCCGGACAGCCAGCTGCCGATGTTTCTCCCCCAGCGGAACCGCCCCCCTCAGCAGAATCCTCGCAGACCGTGAGGGCCGCCAGAGAGGCCGCCAGAGAGGCGGTCAGGGAGAACAGCCCTCCCCCTCCTGATCTCGATTTTCAGGCGTCGATTGAATCCATACATGGCATCGGCCCCAAGCGCTCCCAGGCACTGGAGCGCATGGGGGTGAAGACCGTACGTGACCTTCTATACCTCTTCCCGAGAAGGCACGATGATTACTCCAAGCTGAAACCAATCAACTCACTCTGGTATGGGGAAGAAGTCACAGTCATCGGCACGGTGCAGAGCGTCAACACCCGTACGGTTCGCGGCGGCCGCATGAAAATTGTCGAAGCGCTCATCTCTGATAAAAGCGGATCCATCCGGGTCACCTGGTTCAACCAGCCCTGGATCGCCCAGCAGCTGTCCCGGGCAAAACAGGTGGTCCTCAGCGGGGAGATTGAGCAGTATCTTGGCCGCTTGACCCTCAACAATCCAGATTGGGAGCCTCTCAGTGAAGAACAGCTGCATACCAACCGCATCGTTCCGGTATACCCGCTGACCCAGGACCTCAGTCAGAAATGGCTCCGCGGGCTGATGCACGATCTGGTAGGGCAGTATGCCGCTTATCTGGAAGATCCTCTGCCCGAGACCCTGCTTGAACAAACCGGCCTTTTACCCCTGTCCGATGCAGTGGAAGAGATGCATTTTCCTCACTCAGACCACTCCCTTGAAAAAGCCCGGGAACGGCTGGCTTTCAACGAGATCTTCTATCTGCAAATGGGGGTAATGAAACAAAAACACCAGTGGGAAAACCGGGATGGCAGGGTGTTTGCCAGTCCGGATGACTGGGTGGCTGCTCAGCTGGAGCAGCTTCCCTTCCAGCTTACCGCAGCGCAGGCACAGGCCCTGGACCATGTCCGGCAGGATCTGCGTTCCGGTCATCCCATGAACAGACTGCTGCAGGGAGATGTCGGCTCAGGAAAGACGGTGATTGCCGCGCTGGCATCCCTGATCATCATTCACGGCGGTGCCCAGGCGGCGGTGATGGCACCGACAAGTATTCTGGCTGAACAGCACTACCGCAGTTTTTCCTCCCTACTCAGCGGTCCAGAGCGCGCCCTGCAGGAAGGGGACATCCGCCTATTAATTGGCGCCACGCCTGAAGCCGAAAAGGAAGACATCCGCCAGCAGCTGGCCAGCGGTGACATCAAGCTGGTCATCGGCACCCATGCCCTGCTGCAGGATCCAGTCGAATTTCAGGATCTGCAGCTGGCAGTGATCGACGAACAGCACCGCTTCGGTGTGGAACAGCGGGGCACCCTGCGGAAAAAAGGGAACAATCCTCATCTGATGGTGACCACCGCAACACCGATCCCCCGCTCGCTGGCTTTGACTCTGTACGGGGATCTGGAGCTGTCGATCATTGACGAGCTGCCCCCCGGCAGACAACCGGTGGAAACCCACGTGCTGTACCCCAGAGAGACTGAAAGGTCGTACAATCTGGTTCGCCAGCAGGTAGCCAAAGGCAACCAGGCCTTCATCATCTACCCGCTGGTCGAGGAAAGTGAAAAAAGTGATGAAAAAGCTGCCGTCGATGAATACCAGCGGCTGCAGCAGGAGGTCTTCCCCAAGCAACGATTGGGGCTGCTTCACGGACGACTCCATCCGGACGAAAAAGAAGCCGTGATGGATCGGTTTCGCAGGAAAGAGCTGGATATCCTGGTTTCCACATCGGTTGTGGAAGTCGGCCTGGACATTCCGGACGCCACCGTGATGCTGATTGAAGGGGCAGATCGGTTTGGCCTGGCCCAGCTGCACCAGTTCCGAGGCCGGGTGGGACGGGGGGATCAGAAATCTTACTGCATCCTCATCCCGGGAAACGCGGAGGCGGTGGAAAATCAACGTTTGCAGGCCATGGCCACCACCACAGACGGTTTTAAACTGGCCGAGATTGACCTCCAGCAGCGCGGACCGGGGCAGTTTCTGGGCACCCGTCAATCCGGATTTTCCGAACTGAAAGTAGCCACCATGTCCGATCTGGCTTTAATTGAGAAAGCCCGCAGCCAGGCGGCAGAGGTATTTCAAGCTGATCCGGACCTGAAGGACCAGGACCATCAAAAGTTGGCCCAGGCTGTGGACCAGTTCTGGTCTGGAGAAAACCAGGGCGATATCAGCTGAGCTGCCCCATTAGCATTGGAGAACCTGATGATCAGAGCAGTCTTTCCCGGAACATTCGATCCCATCCACTACGGCCATATTGACATCGCCCGCCGGGCTGCCCGCCTGTTTGATGAGGTGGTGGTCGCCGTGTATGACCAGCCTTTAAAAAAGCTGCTCTTCTCCCCCCAAAAGCGCATTGAGCTGGTCGAAGAAGTTCTCCATTCCACTGCCAACATCCAGGTCATGGGCTACAGCGGACTCACAGTGGAGTTTTGCCATCAGATTGACGCTCAGGTAATCGTTCGTGGTCTGCGTGTATTTTCCGATTTTGAATACGAATTCCGGATGGCACTGGCCAATCACCGCTTGGCGCCGGATATCGAGGTGGTGGCCTTGATCACCAACAAGGATCACACTTTCCTGAGCGGCTCGACGGTCCGGGAGATCGCCGCTCTGGACGGTGATGTCAGCTCGCTGGTGCCGGATGTGGTCGCCCGGGCGCTGAAAGAACGGTTTCAGGAGCTGGGCCGGGATCAGAATATCGTTCCCCGAACATCTCTGCGTGACTGAATCGAACCCACTTTCATGATATACTAAAAGGGTACTTCTTTTGGGAGGAGCACCATGGATATCCTGCATCTTGTGGATCGATTGGAAGAATTGATCAACAGCAGCCGTTCTATACCATTCACCCGCAATGTGATCATCGACGAGGACCGCGTGCTTGACCTGATCGATCAAATGCGGGTTGCCATCCCGGATGAAGTTAAAAAATCCCAGCAGGTGCTGGCTCAGAAGGATCGGGTGATCGCCCAGGCCAAAGAGGAAGCCGCCCGGACAATCAATCTTGCCAAAGAAAAAAGTCACAAGATCATTGACCGCGACAGCATTGTCCAGGATGCCAGAAAACGGGCCAAGCAGATCGAAGCGGAAGCAGAGCTGCGGGCCAAGGCCACCCAGTCAGATGCCGATCAATATGTTGCCGAAACGCTGACCAATCTGGAAATCGCCCTGGAGCGCGTGCTCAACCAGGTTCGCAACGGGATCTTCATCATTGAAGAGGAACAAAACCAGCAGGAAATGCCCGAACCCCCCAATATCGAGGAAGGTCAGCTGCAGAGCTGAGGCCCAGAAGACCTCAAAGTAATTCCCAACAGCGCCGTTGACCGGCGCTGTTTCTTTCTCTCTGCGCGCAGGGAGTCCTCGCTAATTGGGTGTCCCTCCAGAGGGAAAGACCGCTGTCCGATCTTCACCCCTCGTCTTTGCTGTTCCAGGCGACGGTCCTTCCCTTTTCCCGGTAAAAACTCCGAGAGAGCAGCCAGCCCACCAATCCCGGAAAGAAGATGTTTCCCCAGATGGCCAGGTTCATCACCCGGGGGAGGATCACCCTGTTTTTCCCCCTCTGCACCACGCGGACGATCTCCTCAGCCACATCTTCAGCCGATAGCAGCAGCCAGCCCGGCGTCACCCGGGTGGTCTTCCAATCCACCCCGGCATGACGGTCAAATTCGGTGGCCACAGCGCCGGGATAGACCACGGATACCTGGATGCCTTTTCCCCGCAGCTCCCTTCGTAAACTCTGGGCAAATCCCCGGATGCCGTACTTGCTGGCTGAGTAAATTGAGTAAGTAGGGACACCCACAAAGCCGGCTACCGAGGAGATAAAAACGATCTGACCGCTCTGCTGGGCCAGCATGGTGGGAAGGACGGCACGGGTGAGCTGAAGGGAACCGGTCAGATTTACCTGGATCTGGGCAGCGATATCCTTTTCGAGATCCTGTTCCTCCAACCAGATCAACCTGCCAAAGCCGGCGTTATTCACCAGCAGATCAATCCGCCCGGTAGCGTCCAGTGCTCCTTTCACAAGATCCTCAATCAACCTGCTATCCCCCAGATCGGTTCGGATGGACAGCGCTTCCCCGCCCCGGCTCCGAATGCTCTCAGCCAAGTTCTGCAGCTTTTCCAGCCGTCTGGCAGCCAATACCACCCGATACCCTTCCTTGGCCAGCGCTATTGCGGCGGCTCTCCCTATCCCCGACGATGCCCCGGTTATTATGGCTGTCTTCTTCACCACAGCGCCTTCCTTTCCTGTTTCGTTCAACCCTGGCAATAATCACGCTACCTGATTTTACCAGAGAGCGTCCCTGGCAATCCCGGGCGGAAGTTCTCTCCTGGACTGCTTCCTCCCCCTTTTTTTGCCGGAAAACACCACTCAGCGTCCCTTCCCCTCTGACAGAGGGGAAGGGACCGGCGGCGACACCCCAGAAGGGATCTTTGATCCCGGGGAGGAGAAAATGGATTACCAGATGAGAGAGGAACCTCGATTGTGACAAAACGCCGTCACAGATCAGCTCAAACCTATCGCCCTGCACCAGGCTGCCCAGCAAATGACCGCAGATGCCGCCCGGCGGAACGATCAGGAATACTTGATAACACGGGCCGGGGGCGCATCAGGGCTTTCCGTTCAGCTGCCAGATGGATACTCATCACGGGAAAACCAGCGGTATCCAGCGGCCGGGATCTGCCTGCCGGGCCTCTGAACCGGGTCGGCTGCAGATAGTGGAGCATATCTCATCAACTGGAAAGCTCCGGGAAGTCTCCCCCAGCCCGGAATCTTCTGGTCGGATCAGCCTGGCGGTGAAAAACTTTCAGATCAGGGAAAGCCTTGCCGCTGCTTATTTCAAAGGCGCGTTATCCCCGCAGAATAACGCGCTTGATTGATTTCAAAAAATCTCATCCGGAAGCGGACAGGCGGTGTCCACTTTCAGCGCCTTTCTGCTCCTGGAGCAGTTCTACGGCATGGGGCAGCACCTCGGCAATTACCAGAAAGTTTTCCACGGCTCCCTGAGGGCTTCCGGGGAGATTCACAATCAAGGCCTGTCTGCGGATGCCGGCTTCAGCCCGGGAGAGCATAGCATGGGGGGTAATTTTCAAGCTTGCCGCACGCATGGCCTCTGTCAGCCCAGGCGCTGTCCGGTCCAGTACGGAGCGGGTGGCTTCCGGGGTGACATCCCGGGGTGAAAACCCGGTTCCCCCGGTAGTGAGAATGACCTCATGATCTCCGCTGTCCGCCCAGCGGATTAAGCGCTGCTGGATGACGGCCTTCTCGTCAGGGATAATATCCATCCCGCTGACCTCCCAGCCCTGCGATTCCACCGCTTTCTGGAGGGCCGGACCGGAGCGATCTTCCCGCTCCCCGTGGGAGGAGCGATCTGAGATGGTCAGAATGGCTGTCTTCAGCTTCACGCCTCCTCCTAATGGACGACCTGCTCCCACTTTCCATGGACACCGTCATCCGTAACCCCATAGTAATAGCGATAGCCGTCGGCAGTTCGCTGAATGAGATCGTAGCTGTGGGAGTTGCCCCGCTTCTTCTTGTTCATCAACGCCATATCGCCGTACCACTTCAGATCCATATTTTTCGGGGAGCTGGGCTGCTTGAGATATTGAGAAATGGCATAATGCCACAGCCGGCGGGAGGATTTCAAGGTGACATTCTTGACCACATTTCCGTTGCGCAGATCGCGGACTGTGAAGTACTGCTCCCCGCCGCGTTTGTTCACCGTGACAATTTCCACCCCGGTGCGGGGGGGATCTTCCGGCTCCGCCTGGTCGGAGACCATTTTATAGACATCTTGAGACCGCGGAATGGGCAGCGGCGCAGCCTGCACCGGCATGGTTTCCGGTTCAGCCTGAATTTTCTGCCCCTGGACGACCAGGTCGACAATTTCATCGCGGACGGCCATACCAGTCTCATTTTCTGTTCGCAGATAAATTTTATTGTCATCCACCGCATAGGGCGGGTCCTCCCCCCGGGGGACCATGATCTGGATGATGTTTTTATTGTCCGATTTCTGTACCTCGAACTTGCATTCCAGCTCCGGGCTGATCCGTTTGCTGATCTCATCCTTCAACTTATCCACCCCCTGCTTCGGGCGGGAAATGCCATCAAAGGGTTCCTGGGGATCAGCTGAGAGCCCAATGTAAAGGGTGCCGCCGTTGGAGTTGGAAAAAGCACACACGTCAGCAATGATCGAATACAGGTGTCCTCCCCGGACGGTCATGCGAGGATGAAAATCCTGCACGAAAGTCGATCCCTCCTGGCGGGCATCCCGGATGAAGTCGTAGGCAGGCTGGGAATCCGCCCGGTGGGGACGAACCCGGGAGAAGCTGTTGCTTTCAAAAAGCTCCTGCAGGGCGAAGAAAGATCGGGCCGGCAGCCGCACATCGGTGGTGCGGTCCCCCACACCCAGCTTATTTTGATAGGCTTGGTCCTGCTTGAGCAGGTGGGCATCTGAACCCTGGATGCAGTGCATCCGGCGGGGGTACTCCGGCTTATTTCCGCTGAAAAAGGAAGCTGTTGTGTAACGTCCTTTCTTCTCCAGGTCGGTGACTTCCAGAGCGATCAGGTGCGGATCCTGGGTGTAGGCGATTTTGGTCTGACCGCCGAAGGGAAAGCGCCGCATGGCCACTCCGTTGTTGGAATTGGCATGGGCGGCAATGGCCATCCCGTCCGCCTCATCAATCAGCCGATACGCAGTGAGCACATCCACGCTGGCTCCTACCGTCACGGAGCCGTCATCCAGCTGTTCAGAGGGGATGTTCAACTCCAGCAGCAGGTGCTCAATATCGCGGATAGGCTTTTCCTCGGGAAAAATCCCCAGGATGTGAAATCCAAAGGTGGCCGTGAACTCAAAACCCGGCAGCACCAGCACACGCTTAAGCAAGCGCTGGTATTCCGACAGCCGGGTCTCCTCCTCGGGGAGCAGGCGGTTGAGCTTCTTGAGCAGCTTGAGCTGATCAATCTCTTCCTGCATCCGGCGGTATCCGGCCACTGTGTTGTGATCGGTGAAGGCAATCATATCCAGGCCGCGGGCGGCTGCCTGCTTGAGGATATCCAGATAACTGACTTCGGGCTGTAAATAGTCTTCTGAAGCGGGGGTGTGTAAATGTAAATCTATCGTATACCAGTTTAGTCCAGAACGTTGGTTGTTATTTCCCACAATATATCTCTACCTCTGCGGTGCTGTGAAAATAAATGAAAATCACTGGAAGCTGTCCAGAATCAAAAAATGACATCCAGACAGTCAGCTGAGTTCACAAACCGCAATCATAATCATCGAATACAATGTTAGCGGCTGCGGGGCACCTTCAAGTTTGCTGTCGGGCTGCCCGCAGGCCTTCAATAAGCAGGGCATCAATCCACGGCTTTGAGAGCCTGATCGATGACCTTTGATAAATCTTCCGGCAGATAAGGTTTGGCCAGAAAAGCGTCTGCCCCTGCCTGCAGCGCCTGGCTCTGGAAATTCATCCCGGAAGTCATCACCACCCGGGTGTCCTGCAGTCCCGGGGAGCGTCGGATGATATCCAGGATTTCATACCCAGAGATCTCCTTCCCATCGGGGGATTCTAAGTGCACGTCCAGCAGCACCAAATCAACATCCCCCTGGTCAAGCACTTCAAGGATGTCATCCTTCTCAACCGCCACCTCCACCTGATGGCCTTCAAAAACCAGCAGGGTGGAAAGCAGGGTTTGAATGGATTCCTGATCTTCGACAATCAGCAGTTTGGCCATCTACTCCCCATTCTCTGCCTCCAGCCGGGGGGAGGAAGGACGGTCTTTCTGCGAGAGAGCAGCCTCCCAGACCTCCTCCACCGTTTCTACAAAGACAAACTCTACGGCGTCAAGGACCTCCTGGGGAATATCCTCCTCCAGATCCGCCTGATTCCGTTTGGGGAGGATCACCGTGGTAACCCCCGCCCGGTAGGCCGCCAGTACCTTCTCCTTGATGCCGCCCACCGGCAGCACCTGACCGCGCAAGGTTATCTCCCCGGTCATGCCCACACAGCTGTTCACCGGTCGGTCGGTGACCAGGGAAACGATCGCGGTCGCCATAGTCACGCCGGCGGACGGTCCGTCTTTGGGCTGCGCGCCGGCAGGAACATGGAGATGGAAGTCCCGATCCTGAAAATAATCCTCCGCCAATCCCAGCTCCTTGGAGCGGGAGCGTACATAGGAGAGGGCCGCCTGGGCGGATTCTTTCATGACATCTCCCAGGGAGCCGGTGAGTTGAAAACTTTTCCCTCCGGCCATGGTGGCGGCTTCCACAAAGAGCACCTCGCCGCCGGTGGAGGTCCAGGCTAATCCAGTGGCCACGCCGGGAAGGGAGGTTCGCTCGGCGAGCTCCTCGTCGCCGAAATACTTCGGCCGGCCCAGAAACTCGGAGACTCTCCCAGCGTCAATCTCCACTCCTTCCGCCTTCCCCTCCGCGATCTGGGTGACCACCTTGCGGCACAGGGCGCCGATCTCCCGCTCCAGATTGCGCACACCGGATTCCCGGGTGTAGGAGCGGATGATAGTCTGCAGGGCGTCATCCGTGAAGGAAATTTCCTCTTCCCGGAGACCGTTTTCGCGGATCTGGCGGGGGATCAGGTACCCCTTGGCGATGGCTTTTTTCTCGTTGTCAGTGTACCCGGAGAGTTTGATGATCTCCATCCGGTCCCGCAGTGGGGAGGGAATGGGCTCGAGCAGGTTGGCCGTGGTGATGAACATCACCTTGGAGAGATCGTAAGCCACTTCGACATAGTGATCCCGGAACTCGTTATTCTGCTCGGGATCAAGCACTTCCAGCAGGGCGGAGGTGGGGTCTCCCCGGTAATCGCGGCCCAGTTTGTCAATCTCGTCCATCATGAACACCGGATTGTTGGTGCCCACACGGCGCAGGGCCTGGACGATCCGTCCCGGCATGGCGCCGATGTAGGTGCGGCGGTGGCCGCGGATTTCAGCCTCATCGCGCACTCCGCCGAGGGAAATGCGGATAAATTTCCGGTTCATCGCCCGGGCAATCGAGCGACCCAGTGAGGTCTTTCCCACTCCCGGGGGTCCGACAAAACAGAGGATGACCCCTTCACGGATGCCGCGGATGTCGTCATCGTAGGTCTCTTCGAGCTCGCCCTCCCGCTCTTTACGGAGTTTGCGCACGGCCAGGAATTCCAGGATGCGCTCTTTGACATCCTCCAATCCGTAGTGGTCCTCATCGAGCACCTCCCGGGCCCTTGTAATGGCCAGGTTGTCCTCAGTGACCTCCGCCCAGGGCAGCTCCACCATCCAGTCCAGGTAAGTGCGGATCACCCCATACTCGGCTGAGGCCGGGGGCAGGTGGGAAAGCCGTTCCAGCTCTCGCAGGGCCTGCTTTTCGGCCTCCTCCGGCATCTCGGCCCGGGCAATTTGCCGCCGGAACTCTTCGATCTCTGCCGCCTGGTCGTCCTCTTCCCCCAGTTCGCTGCGGATGGCCTTCATTTGTTCGCGCAAGAAATATTCCCGCTGAACTTTCTCGATCTCCGAGCGAGCTTGATTCTGAATGCGCTGGCCGATCTCGAGCAGCTCCAGCTCGCGGGTGAGAAAATTGACCAGTTTGTGCAGCTTCTCAGAGACGGTGTTGAGCTCGAGCAGCTCCTGGGCATCCTCCAGATCCAACCGCTGGAAATTGGCGATGGTGTAAATCACCTGCAGGGGATCATCCAGCGACATCACCGCCTCCACCAGCTCTTTGGGCACGGAGGGCACCAGATCCGTGATGCTGGCAAACTGGTCGCGGGCCTGGCGGGTGAGGGCGTCGATCTCCAGACTGCGTTCATCCTGGACCGGGATCAGCTCCACTTCGGCCTTCAGATAGGGATCTTCCCCCGTGAACTGCCTGACCCGGAAGCGGGTGATTCCCTGCACCAGCAGGCGGATGGTGGCATCCGGAGCCCGGAACAGCCGGTGCACGGAGGCGATGGTGCCCACCTGGTAAAGCTCATCGGGGCCCGGCAGTTCATTTTTGGGATCCGTGGCGGTCAGCAGGCCGATCAGGCGATCATCCTCAGAAAGCACATCGTCCACCAGCCGGATGGAGCGGGGCTGTCCAATGGACAGCGGCACCGCGGTCTCCGGGTAGACCACTAAACCGCGCAGGGGCAGGATGGGAACCTCAGCGGGGATCCTGGCCAGCAGGTCTTCCCGCTGCTCCTCCCCTTCCTCGAGTTGCTCCAGGTCAGAAATATTCGATGTCACCTGGCCCAGAAAGAGGTCCTCCAGGGAGAGATGCTCCCGTTCCACCCATTCCAGCAGGTCAATAAAGTCAGAATTCCACAGGGATGCCGGCATACTGCCCAAATTCCTTCGATGTCTCTCTGCCGGACTCATCCGGCAAATGTTGTTTGCTTGTTCTATTCCATCCGCAGCGGCAGGGAATTTTTTCCAGATAAGCAGGAAACCCCTACGGCAAGCAGATACCAATCATTAATTTTAACATAGAAACGGTCAGGGGTCTCCTGACCGGGAGAAAATCATATACGAGGTTAACAAAGGCTGTCCCCCCGTAGAAGGGTCACTTCTCAACAAAAATCATCTGGCGCCCTCGGCAGGACTCGAACCTGCAGCCGTCGGATTAGAAGTCCGGTGCTCTATCCAATTGAGCTACGAGGGCATAGGGATATTATACTACCCGGGGGTTATTTTTCGGGTGCGGGACGGATCCCGCGGTAGACCCGGGGGCCGGAGATGGTTTGGAGAATCTTCTGGGGCGGACGGTCGAGGATTTCAGCCAGCTCGTTTGGAGTCAGCGATTGATTCCCGTTGGAGAGGAAGACCCGGAAAAGCGCTTCAGTCAGCGTGGTTTGCTCGGTGATGAAATCCTCCTGCTTGGCACAGTGGGAGATCAAAATATGCTGCAAACCGTCCACCTGCTGCACCTCGGCGGTCTCAGGATCGATCCAGTCCACCTTCTCCCCCCCGGAGAGGTCGGCGTACATCTCCTGGTGCTCCTCGCACAGTGTGCTGCGCAGGTGCACCCGCCAGGAGCGGTCGTGATCCTTCCACCAGTCAAAGTCAATATGAAACGGTGTCTCGACCGTGGGTTTCAGCAAACTCGACAGCTTGGGTTTCGCCACCGCATTCTCCTTCCTTCTCCTCTTTTGCTCATTTTCCTTCGGAATCATCAAATCTGAAGTGCAGGTCGCCGACATGTACAAACCAGGGACGGGTCTCCAGCAGGGACATCAGCGGTCCCGGCGGGCAGCGCCGCACCGTGTTCACCGCTGCATAGAGCTCGGTGACGTGGACGTGCCCCTGCGGGTTGAGCTTAGTCAGTTCGCGGACAATATCCACCACCACCTGCTCAAAGGGCGGCGGGCTGTTCTGTTTCTGCTCCCAGACTGCATCCACCGGTTCGATATCGGGGACAACAATGGCCATGCGTTCATTGTAATCGGAGGAGACGATCTGCTTCAGGGTGGCGAAGACCAGCTCCCCGTCCGATCCCACCAACAGGGTTCGCATCCAGTTTTTCGAAGAGCGGGAACTTTTCGTGTCGACAATCACCTCGCCGGGCTCCTGGCCCGGTTTTACCCACACAATCCCGCCCGGAATGAGTCCTTTTTCCTGGTACCACTCCTCCAGCCCAAAGACATATTTCTCCCCCCGGACCACCCAGCCGGGGAAGCGATCTCCGGTTCTGCCATCCACCAGGGTAAAACGGATCCGCGGCGCCTCATAGGCAGTGGGAAACAGCGGGCGCAGCCGCTTGGTAAGGGGCAGCGTGCCGGCTCGCCAATGCGGAAAGATCAGCCGCACCTCAACTTCCTTCTTGGGGCTGAGCGGCTGCCGCTCCCAGGGGGTGAGCTCATCATTAAGGGACTGCTCCAACGCCAGCATTTCCTCCGTTAAGCTGCTGTCATCATATTCAATAGGAATATACCGCAGGTAAAGCGGTGTTTTCCGGACCCCTTCCGGCTCCAGATTCTTCAAATACCAGGCAACTTTCCCGGCAGGACCAACCTCATCAAAGCGGGCATCCTCCTGCAGGGCGTGATCCATGGAAAATGCAATCAAATTGGGATTGACATCCGATTTCAGCTCGACCTCTTCGATCAGGTCCTGGGTGGAAAGCGGCCCACCCTGATGCATATCCAGCACAGCTTCCGCCAGATTGAGGTGACCGACATTGACATCCACCAGCAGCGCTCTCAGGAACCAGCGGCCGGCGATCTGGACGAACTCATTCATCTCTGCCAGCCCTTCCTCGATGCGCTCCACCAATTTCTCATCATACTGCTCGATCACCATCTCAACGTTCAGGGAATCCGCCTGACCCGTTTCCGGCGGTTCATTGAGCACATGCTCCTCAATTCCGGAGGCAAGTTCGCGTTCCTTGCCGTCCTCAAACGCCACTTGAATGACCTGGAATGTGCCCAGGGCCGGATTTTCCCCTTCCCGCGTCCCGACTACCTGCCCTTTTTGCCAGTCAAACGCCGGGAAAACCAGCCCGGCGCCCTCCGTGTACTGCTCTTTTGGCAGGTAAACGTCATTGCCGTCCAGCCGCTGCTCTTCGAGCTGCACTTTTTCCCGTTCGATGCGCTGTTCCAGAAGGATAGGCATCAGCTCTTCGGAGGTGAGCGGCGTTTCTTTCTCCAGCAAATATTCATAGAGGAAAGCGATATCTTTTTCCTCAAGTTCAAATTCCTCCCAGTAATCCTCTCGGAGGGACAGTAATGCAGACATCATAAATTGCCTCAAGTTGTGTTTGTTCCTGGCCGGGGAGTGATCCCTGATGAGCCAATATATTATACTCTACTCTTCAACCAGCACAAGTTCCCTCAGCGCTCCAGCCGGCCATCTTTCAGGGGTAGCGGTTCTGCAGCCAGTCCAACGGATCCACCTGCACTCCACCGACCCAGACCTCCCAGTGCAGGTGAGGACCGCTGGAGCGTCCCGTGGACCCAATTCTGCCAATCAAATCGCCAGCGCTGACGCTCTCCCCCTCCCGGATGAGGATCTCCGATTGGTGGGAGTAGAGGGTGTAGACTCCCCAGCCGTGGTCGATCATGGTGGTGCCGCCGTGAATGGGTAAATCGCCAGTGAAGACCACGCTGCCGGGTGCTGCCGCAAAAATGCTGTCCCCCAGGTTACTGCAGAAATCCAGGCCGGAGTGGAAATACAGATAGCCGCTGCCGTTAAATGAGCGGCGGTTTCCAAAAAAGGACCACCAGCACTCGCTGTACTCCGGCTGAACCGGACTGACGAACTGCCCCCTCCAGATGCGGTTGGAGGTGACTTCGGAAGCCAGGGTCTCCAATCGGATGGCTTCCTCCTCCGTCCGATCCAGTCCTACCGTCTCAGTGGGAACATTGAGAATGTCTTCGAATGGATAATTGCCGCTGAGCACCCGCACCATCTGCAGATGAGCAAAAGGGGTGCCGTCGGGCAGCGTGCCCGAGAGAGAAAGCGGTTTTAACCCCAGGTCCTCCCGGGCATGCAGACCCTGCAGGGCCACATAGGAGGTTTCGCCGCTGCTGAAAAAGTGCAGGGGATAGTCCCCCAGAAGGCCCTGAACCTCAGTTTCTTCAGGAGCCTGCAGCCGGATTACCATGGTATTCCCCTGGACAAAGGTATCCGGGGAATAGCTGACCTTGCTGATCTCAGCCGGCAGCGCACCGGGACCGTCGGATGGGGTTCCCGGTACATAAAGCACCTCCCCCGGGACCAAATTCCATCGGCTTTTCTGTTGATTCTCCACCACCAGCGCCCAGGGGTTGACACCTTCCTGGGCAGCCAGCTCCAGGGGAGATTCCCCCGCTGCCAGCGCCGCCCGCTTCCCCTGAACCACTTCCCCGCCTTCCGATTTCATGAGCACCACAGAGACTCCGGCATATAATTCCTGGGGGGTGGTCAGCCGGTTCAGGCGCGCCAGCGTACCTTCCGGGATCTGATACATCCGGCTCAAGCTGGTCAGGGATTCTCCAAACTGGATCCGCCTGGTGGTTAATTCTCCGCTGATCCCGGCTAATCCCGGCACCCGCAGTTCCCTCCCCGGCAGGATGGAGCTGTCTGCGTCCAGCCCATTTTGGGACAGCAGCTGATCATAAGAAACGTGCAGCTTCCGGGCGATGTTCCAGAGTGTATCCCCGGTCTGAACGATGTATGTGGGATTCTGCGGCTGATCATCCTGGGCCAGCACCGGTGAGGACATCAACAGCAGAACTAACAGAATCAGGCTAATACGAATAATTTTCTTCAAAATCCAGGATATCTCCAGGTGCAAAATCTTCCAGCCGGCTGGGATGAATTTCCAGCACATATTTCGCGGGTTTCTTTGGTGTGTAAAGCGGACGCCAGCTTTTCGCCAGCTGGAGATCGACCACCTCACGGTCCCTGTTCATCCAGAGTACGCCCAGGTCCATGCCGACGAAAAACATGTGAATGGCCGCGTCCCGGCGGTTTTCTCTTTTCTGGACCAGCAGCAGCCCCTGATTATCTTTCAGCTGGTTCTGAAACATCAACCCGCGCAGTCGGCAGAAAAAGGCATCACAGTAGCGGACTCGAAGGGGTTGGGGCAGTGTTCGAGTGGTATTGGCAATCTTAACGAATTTCATCATTCCTGTCTGGTGGGATAAATGAACTATTCCTGGGACTGTGAGAGCACGTATTTCACCCGTTCGGAAAGCTCTTCAGGGCGAAATGGTTTCGTGATGTAATCATCTACTTTGGCCACCTGCAGGCCAAGCACCTTGTCGATGCTCTGCACTTTGGCGGTGACCACGATAACCGGGATATCCCGGGTGGCTTCTTGCTCTTTCAGATGCTGGTACACCTGCCAGCCGTCCATGTCCGGCATCATCAGGTCGAGCAGAATGAGATCCGGCAGCTCCTCACGGACCAGATCCAGGCCGGCTTCGCCTCCATTCGCTCCCAGCACCTCGTATCCTTCTCTGGCAAGAATTAACTTCACCAGATTGGTGGTTTCCGGCTCATCCTCAATGCACACAATCCGCTTTTTATCTGTCATCTGGCTGGCCCCTTGCTAATCTCCCCTAAGTTTACCATAAATTCTACCCCTCTTTTTGAGCAGGAAGCAGCTGGCAGCTTCCTGCTGGGCAGCTCCCGGGAGGGATTATCGCAGGGAGAAGTGGAGAGCCAACAGGCCCTGCCAGGAGGCTGCGCTGTTCCGCGCTCCCTTGTCACCCCTTGATGGGTAGACTATAATCTCCAGGCATAATTACCTCCGTAAAAATAGGTCAAGGGAATGATCATGATCGATGTCAATGAACTGCGCAAAGGCGTCACATTTGAACTGGATGGCAATATTTACAAGGTGCTGGAATATGATCACCACAAACCGGGGCGGGGGAAAGCCACCATCCGGGTGGATGTCCGGGACCTGCGCTCCGGGGTGCGGTTAAAGAAAAAGTTCAACTCCGGTGATTCCGTCCAGGATGTGCGGCTGACCTACCGGAACGCGAAATTTATGTACAGCGACGGTGAAATGTACCATTTCATGGATGTGGAAACGTATGAGCAGCCGGCCCTGCGCGCAGAGGTGCTCGGGGAGAGCGCCAGGTATCTCACCGAGGAGATGGAGGTCAAGCTGACCTTTTACCAGGGAGAAGCGCTGGACATTGAGCTCCCTACCACCGTGGATCAGGAAGTCGTCCGGGCTGACCCCTCGGTGCGCGGTAACACCGCCACCACTGTCACCAAAAGTGTCACCACCGCGACAGGTCTGGAAGTGGACGTGCCCAACTTTGTAGAAACCGGAGACGTCATCCGCATTGACACCCGGACCGGGGAGTATGTCACCCGCGTATGAAAACTCCCGCCGGTGTTGAATGCCGCTACTTCTACGGGGATTACCACCGCGGCAGAAATATTGAAGAGTGCCGTCTGCTGAAAAACAGCAATCCTCCCCAACCCTGGCAGCCCAAGCTGTGTTTTACCTGCCCGGTGCCCGGGATCCTCCGGGCCAACGCTTGCGAACACTTACAGCTCAACGCTGAGGTCGTGCGTCCTTTCTTCATTCTTGCCCCCCGGGTGAAAATCGAAGCCTACTGCACCAAAACCAAACAGGCAGTTGAGGAACCAAAAGTGGGCTGCGGAGAATGCCACGAGATCCCTGACGTGTTCAAAAAGCAGCTCAGCTGACCGCGTCATCCACCAGAACGCTTAATCCTGATGATCCCGTTGTAGGGGGCAGTTTCAGTGGGGATTTCCCGCGAAACAAACGCTAGAGTTTTCCGGTTCGGCCGAATTTACGCTCCAGCATATCCACCGGAAGGTGAATCATGGTCGGCCGGCCGTGCGGGCAGGTCCGCGGAGACTGGCAGGCTTCCAGATCTTTCAGCAGCGTTTTTTGCTCCTCTGGAGAGAGCACCTGGCCGGCCTTGACCGCCGCCCGCTTGCACACCCGGGCGATGATTTTCTCCTCCAGATTCTCTTCCAGCGGAGTCTCATCCACTTCCAGGTCTTCCACAGCAGCCCGCAGGCCCGCCTCAGGGGAAATCCCGGACAGCAGGACCGGTATGGACCGGATCTTGAACATTGTCCCCCCAAATGCTTCCAGCTCAAAACCCAGGTCCTCCAGCAGCTCGAGCTGTTCTGCTACCAGATCGGCCGCGGTGGGAGTGAACTGGACCACAGCTGGCTCCAGCAGAGATTGCGAATCCAGGGTTTGTTGCCGCTGCTCTAGAAACTTCTCAAACAGCACTCGTTCATGGGCAGCATGCTGGTCAATTAAATACAGTCCATCCGGTCCTTCGGCGATCAAATAAGTGGCCGCCACCTGTCCAATCAGGCGCAGAATGGGCGTTTCCAGAAGCGGCCGGTCCGCTCCCTCCCCCTCCTCCCGCTGGCCCACACCCCGGCTGCGGTCCGAAGCAGCGCCCCAAGCTTCCGGGTCCCGACGCCGAACCCGGCTGTGATCCGGTGCCGCTCCCTGCCATAAGCTGGCGCCGGCCAGGCTTCCCATCTCGGGGACCGGGGTGTGGACCATCAGCGCCCGGCGGACCGCCTTCTCCACCCCCCGGAAAATCTCTCCTCGATTCCGGAACCGGACCTCGGCCTTGGTGGGATGGACATTGACATCCACCAGCTCGGGGGGAAGCTCTAAAAACAATACGGCCAGCGGGTAGCGCCCTTTCATCAACAGGGTGTGATAGCCCTGGGTGAGTGCTTTGCTCAGGGCTGCATCCTGCACCGGTCGGCTGTTGACGAAAAAAGAAATTTCCCGGCGGTTGGATCGCGTCAACCCTGGAGGGCTGAGATAGCCGAAAACTTTCAACGGCTGTTCTTCCGCCAGCACGGTGATCATTTTCTGGGCGGTTTCCACCCCGTAAACGGCGGCCAGCACCTCTCTGGTTTCGCCGCTGCCGGTTGTTTGAAAAACGACCCGTCCGTTATGCTCCAGATGAAAACGGACCCCGGGGTTGGCCAGCGCATATTGACTGACCAGATCATTAATATGCCGCCATTCCGTACGGTCGCTTTTAAGAAATTTCAAACGAGCAGGAACATTGTAAAAGAGATTCCTGACCTGCACCATAGTGCCCGGAGGTGCGCCCAGCTGTTCGCTGGCAGTGATTTTTCCGCCCTCGATGGAAATCCGGGCCCCGTGCTCTTGCCCCTCCACCCGGGAGGTGATCGTCATCTGAGAAACAGAAGCGATTGATGCCAGGGCTTCCCCACGAAAACCGAGGGTGGAGACACGGAACAAATCCTCCGCAGTGGAGAGCTTGCTGGTGGCATGGCGGGCCACTGCCAGATGCATCTCTTCCGGGGGGATGCCCAGGCCGTCGTCGGCGACGGTAATGGATTTCTTCCCCGCTTCCTCCACTGATAGCGAGATGCGCTGGGAACAGGCATCAAGGGCATTCTCAATCAATTCTTTCACCACAGAAGCAGGCCGCTCTACAACTTCACCGGCAGCGATCTGCGAGGCAACTTCATCGGGCAGGATCTTGATGGGCATGAAGATATTATACTGGAGGTCCTCAAGGGCAGCCATGATTCATCTTTGCGCGCAGCCGCACTGAAACGCAGTCTTCAGGCAGGCACGCCGGGCCCAAGATCAGGTATAATTCTCCTATGAAAATGACCACCCTGTTTTTTGATCTCGATGCCACCCTGTACCCGGCTTCCAGCGGTCTCTGGGATGTCATCCGGGAGCGGATTTATGGATTTATGATTGAGCAGCTGGGCATACCGGACCATGAGGTCCCGTCCCTGCGGGAGCATTATTGGAAAACCTACGGCACCACGCTGGAAGGCCTGCGCATCCACCATCAGGTTGAACCGGATGACTATCTGGATTTTGTCCATAACATTCCCCTGGAGCAGTACCTCGATCCAGACCCTGCGCTGAAGACCCTGCTGTCCAGTCTGCCCCAGGAGCTGTGGGTCTTTACCAACGCTGACCACCGTCATGCCTCCCGGGTACTGCGGCGGTTGGGGATTGAGGGCCTGTTTCGAGGGGTGATCGACCTTTACGCCCTGGATTTTATGGTCAAACCCAACCCGGATGCTTACCGCACCGCCCTGAAATTGGCCGGAGAGGAAGATGGAAAGACCTGCCTGCTTTTCGATGACCTGCTCCCCAATCTGCTGGCTGCCGGAAAATTTGGCTTCACCACCGTGCTGGTAGGAAAAAACGGCCGGGCTGAAGGAGTGGATCTGCAGCTGGATTCCCTGCTCGAGATGCCCTCGAAACTCCCCCAGCTCTGGGCTGACCCTCTGCCCTGATCTCCCACCCGAATCCCTGATCCAGAGGACAGCCGGTTAGATGAGCCCTTGATCCTACCGGGATGCAATCCCTTAGCGGTCATCCATCCTGCTCCTCCTGCGAAAGGAACCCGAATGGAAGATAATCAATATCCCCGACAAATCAGGTTCAGCTACGGCATCAGTTTAGCTCGAGCCGTGACCATGAGCCTGGGTGTGATTCTGGTAATCACTTTGTTCATCCTGCCGGGGGTTGTTTTCCCTGCTGCCGGGAGTTTCACCCCCCTGCTGGTTGTTCTGGCCGGATTGTTCCTGCTGGCAAATCTGCTGGGTTATATCGAACTCTCGATGAGCGTGCCCCATGCTGGTGGAGCCTACCAGCTGGTGGAAAGCTGCCAGGAAGGAAACTGGCTGTCCTTCAGCACCGGCTGGCTGCTGCTGGCAGCCGGGACGGCTGCGGCAGGTGTGCTTGCCCAGGGGTTTGCCGTTCTGATTAACCAGCTGCTCCAGCTGCTGTTTAAATTCACACTGCCTCCCCCGCTGCCAGCAGCCGCTGTGGTGCTGATCATCTACGTCAATAAAATAACCACCATCCGAAAGCGAAAAAACCGCTATCTGCTCATGCTCCTGCTTCTGGCAGGGATCTTACTCAGCCTAGCCGCTCTCCCGCAGGCGGATATCTCTCGACTGGAGATCGGCGATTATCAATGGAGAACAGCATTTCACTTCTTGCTGCTGGCTTTCCTGGGAGTGGAAATTACTGCAGGTGTGCAGGGAGAGATCACCCGCCGAACCACCAATGCGCCCCGGGCGCTGCTGCTGGTGCCCATTCTGGCAGCCGGTATCAGCGCGCTGGTCAGCTCCCTGATCATCGCGGTGCTGGGCTCTGAATCGAGCGCGTTAACCTCTCTCCCCCTGGTAGAGACCGCCGGTGCAGCCGCCGGTAGAACCGGTCAACTGTTGATGATCAGTCTGGGAATTCTGGCCATCCCCATCGCTCTGCGAAGGGTGCTGCTGATGATCACCCAGCTGGGCTATGCCATGGCGGGAGACGGATTCTGGCCGAAATTTCTCCTGCGGACCCATAAGCGGTCCAGGACACCAATCATCCTGATCAGCCTGCTTACTTTGCTGGTGCTGATTTCCCTGTTCATTCCCACTGCGGTGCTCGCCCAGACCGGGAGCCTGCTCTATGTGCTGGTCCTGGTGGCGGTGAACTTCTCACTGGTGCAGCGGGAGCAGCTGGCTTCTTCCAGCTTTACCCTGCCGATCCACCCCTGGCTGCCCTCATTGGCGGTGGTCCTTGATGTACTGCTGGCACTGACCTGGGAGGAATATCTTATTCACGCTGCCGGTGTGCTGCTGGTCGGCAGTCTGATCTATTATCTTTACGGCCGGCACCGCAGCATTGCTGCCAAAGAGGGAATCACAGTATTTAAAGCCCCCCAGATGGAGCAGAAGGAAAAACAAAGCATCCGCGTGCTGGTGCCCATTGCCAATCCGGATACTGCAGAAACATTGCTTCATATGGCCGGCACACTGGTTCGGGAGCAGAAAGGAAAAGTGATTGCCCTGCGGGTGATTACCGTTCCCCAGCAGGTGTCCCTCTCCGAGGGAAGCCGTCAGGCAGAATCCGACCGGGTGCTGCTGGACAGGGCCATCGCCCAGGCTACCCAGGAGGATTTCCGGGTGCAGACCATGACCCGGGTTTCCCGCAGTGTAGCCGAGGGCATACTGGACACCGCCCGGGAGGAAAAAGTTGATAAAATCATCCTCGGCTGGAAGGGTGAAACCCACTCTTTCCAGGCTTCCCTGGGCCCGGTGATTGATCCGGTGATCCGGAATGCTCCCTGTGATGTGCTGGTCATGAAAGGAGATGCCTGGGAGGAGATCAACTCCATTCTTATCCCCACCGCAGGCGGGCCGAATGCGCCCATCGGCGCCCGGGTCGCTTCCACCCTCTCCCGTGCTTACCAGGCCCAAGTCACCGGCCTCTATGTCCAGGTGGGGCGGGCGACCCCCCGGCGGATGGAAGAAAACCGGGAGACCATTGAGGAGACATTTTCCGACCTGAAATTCGGAACGCCGCCGGAAACTAAAGTTATCATGGCAGATAACGTGCTGGATGGCATCAACGCCGAGGCGGAAACCTATGATCTGGTGATTATCGGTGCCTCCGAACAGGGCACTCTGGACCAGTTCACCTTCGGCAGCTTTCCCCAGCGAATCGCTGCTCAGGCCCCAAAGATGTCCCTGATCGTTAAAGGCTTCAAGGGAACACCGGAATTCTGGCTGCGCCGCTTCCTGACCACATTATTCAACCTCTTCCCAACACTGACCACCGAGGAACAGCTGGAAGTCCGGGAAGAACTGGTAGGAGATGCCCAACCAGGAACCAACTATTTCGTGATGATCATTCTTTCTTCGATCATCGCCACCCTCGGACTGCTGCTTAACAGCCCGGCGGTGGTCATCGGCGCCATGCTGGTCGCTCCCCTGATGTCCCCCATCCTGGCTTTCTCCATGGGCATAGTGCTTGGGGAAGTCCGCCTGATCCGCTCCTCCCTGGAATCCGTGCTCAAAGGCACCATCGCTTCTGTGGTTGTCTCCCTGCTGGTGGGTTTGATCTCCCCGTTTAAAGAGATTACCGCGGAGATTCTTGCCCGCACCCAGCCCACGCTGCTGGATCTGTTTATTGCCCTGGCATCGGGTATGGCCGGCGCCTATGCCCTCAGCCGCAAAGGAGTCAGCGCAGCTCTCCCCGGTGTGGCCATCGCTGCCGCACTTGCACCGCCGCTGAGTGCGGTTGGTGTTGGTGTGGCCACCGGGAATGTTCAGGTTGCCGGCGGGGCGATGCTGCTTTTCGTCACCAACATCATCACCATCAGCCTGGCCGGCGTGCTGACCTTCATCCTGCTGGGTATCCACCCCCTCAACGTCGAGCCGGAGACCAAACGCCGGGTGAGGCGGGGAATTATCGGGATGACTTTCCTGGTGGTGCTGATCACCATCCCGCTGGGGATCATCATGAATGGCATCATCAATCAGGTCCAGGATCAGAGAACCATCGAACAAGTACTGACGGAGAACAGCGAGAGAAATGAATTCACTGTGATGGAAATCGAACGCACAGAAACCCAGGGCCTGCTGACCATCACCGTGACCATTCGCTCCACGGATCCAGTCGGTCAAAACCGGGTGGATGAGCTGGACCGGGAGCTGGAAGAAGCCCTTGACCGACCGTTGATTCTGGAGATGATCCGGCTCCCCACCTACCGTTCGGAATGAAATCGGACCGCAGAAATCGTTCAGGGAAGAAAATGGGGGCAACTTGGTCTGGATCCGAGCTTTAAAACAAAAATTAAATATGATACTTACAAATCATTAATCTCATAATGATATTCTATGTAGGAATTAAATCCCGTCTGCCCGCATCTATATCTTTAAATACAATGTGGAGTTTATTATGAACAAGCGGTCCTTGATGATCTTTGGTGTCCTGGCTGCAGTGGTCTTCATCGCCGGCACATTTGCTGCTGGGGTCATCGTCGGCAACGCCTTCCTGCCGCAGACAACGCTCAGTGGGCTTCCCGTAGATCCGATGAAATCCACCGGTGAAGAACTGCCTGGGCAACCCGATTCTTCCAGCTTGGAGGAGCTTTTTCAGCCCTTCTGGGAGGCGTGGGCCATCGTCCAGGAGCAGTATGTTGATCAGCCGGTAGATAATGTAGCCCTGATGCGTGGTGCCATAACCGGGATGCTGGAAGCGCTGGGTGACCAGCATACCTCCTATATGGACCCGGATGAATTCTATCAGGCCAACATCCCTATGGATGGAGAATATGAAGGGATCGGCGCCTGGGTCGATACGGACAGCGAATATCTGACAATTATCAGTCCCATGCCGGACTCTCCGGCGGAAAAAGCCGGACTGCAGCCCGGGGACGAGGTCATCGCCATCAACGGGGAAGACATGACCGGGATTGACGGCAATGTCGCTATCAAAAAGGTGCTTGGCCCTGCCGGATCCGAGGTTGTGCTCACCATTCGCCGCGAAGGCCGACCGGATCCATTCGATGTCAGCATTATCCGGGAAAAGATTTCCATGCCCAGTGTGGAAGTGGAATTTTTTGACCAGGAAAATATCGGTTACGTGCAGATCTATACATTTGGTTCAGATACCCGCGGGGAACTCAGGGATGGATTACAAGAACTGCTTGATAAGAACCCGGACGGCCTGGTGGTTGATCTGCGCAATAACGGAGGCGGCTATCTGCAAACTGCCGTTCAGGTGGCTTCCGAATTTATCTCCGAAGAGGTCATTCTCTATGAAGATTACGGTCCCGATCAAGCGCTGAAAACGTTTGAAGCTAACCGGGGCGGTCTGGCCACGGAAATTCCGCTGGTTTTGCTGGTCAATGAGGGTTCGGCCTCTGCATCAGAAATCGTCGCCGGCGCCTTTCAGGATTACCAGCGGGCTCCCCTGGTGGGAAAAACCACCTTTGGAAAAGGCTCCGTGCAGAATTGGATTGAATTGAGTAATGACCAGGGAGCCGTCCGGGTGACCATCGCCCGCTGGCTGACCCCTGATAAGCGCCAGATTCATGAAGAGGGCCTCACCCCGGAGTACGAAGTCGATTACACCGAAGAAGATTTTCAAAATGAACAGGACCCGCAGTTAGAGAAGGCTGTTGAGGTGCTGCTGGATCTGATTGAGGAGAGGAGCTAAATCCTTATGTTTTACTTAAACCCCCAGTACCTGATCTTCATGGCGCCGGCATTAATTGTCATGCTGGCTGCCCAGTGGTATGTGCGTTCAACCTACAACAAATGGGGCCGCGTGCCCACCACAAGCAGGATTACCGGAGAACAAGCTACCCAACGGTTAAAAAATAGCGGCGGATTGTATGATGTTCAAGTGCGCCAGATCTCCGGCGAGCTGAGCGACCACTATGACCCCAGAAAAAAGGTGCTCAGTCTTTCCCAGGGTGTTTACCAGGGAAGTTCTGTTGCCGCTGTAGCCATTGCCGCCCACGAACTGGGTCACGCCCTGCAGGATAAGCAAGGCTATTTCCCGCTGCGGCTGCGGTCCATGCTGGTCCCGGCTGTAAATATTGGATCCACCCTGGGCTGGATATTGATCATGGTCGGTCTGCTGATCAATGCCCTGGGCATCGCCTGGCTGGGCGTGTTTGCCTTTTCGGGCGGGGCAGTCTTCGCCCTGGCCACCCTGCCGGTGGAGCTGAACGCCTCCGCCCGAGCCAAGCAGCTGCTGAGAAAAAGCGGCATCATCCAGAATGAGAAGGAGCAGAAAGGGGTTAACAGTGTGCTCAACGCGGCAGCGCTCACCTATGTGGCTTCCTTATTTACCGCGGTGATGCAGCTGCTCTACTTTGTCTCCCTGGTTTCTGGAGGCAGCCGCCGCCGCTGAAACTTTTCCAAGCTTAAATTTGGAGCCTCCTATGTTTATCAATAAAAGCAGGTTTGTCTTTCTGGGGCTGGTGCTGATCGTTCTTTCTGCGCTGGGGGGCGGCTTGGTCAGCGGAGCGGTGATCTATGGCCTGGTGGCTGGGGAACCGGAACCTATCTCCTCCACACCCGTCCCCCTGCCTTCTCCCAGCAGCACCCCAGAAACGACTGTGTTTCAGCTCTCTAACACAGATCTGGAAACAACCATCACGGACGCGGTCCGGGACATCAGCCCCTCGGTAGTCACTGTCCTGGGGGTGATCCCCGGTCAGGGCAATTTCTTCAGTCAGGCAGCCAACCAGGAAGTCAGCGGCAGCGGGGTGATCATCTCAGAGGATGGGTATATCCTGACCAATAATCACGTCATCGAGGGCACGGAGGAGCAATCAATCATCCTGGCGGACGGCACCGAGGTCGATGCCGAGGTGGTCGGTACGGATGAATTTGCTGACCTGGCAGTGCTGTGGACAGATCCAGAGCAGGTCCCCGGGGTGGCTGACCTGGGCAATTCGGACAATCTCTCCCCCGGCGAATCAGTAATTGCCATCGGCTCCCCCTTGGGCAGATTTAAAAACACGGTTACGGTCGGGGTGGTCAGCGCCACTGAACGTATGCTGAGGATCAATGAAAACTATCAGATGGAAGGTTTGATCCAGACAGACGCCGCCATTAACCAGGGCAACTCTGGCGGCCCTCTGGTCAATCTGGCCGGAGAAGTGGTCGGCATTAACACTCTAATCGTTCGGGGTGGGGGCAGTTCCGCTGCCGAGGGCCTGGGATTTGCCATCCCCTCCAATATGGCCCGGGCAGTCGCCGAACAGATCATCCAACAGGGATTCTTTGCCCGTCCCTATCTGGGCATCCGCTGGGAATCCATTACCCCTTCCATTGCCCGGATGTACAACCTGCCGGTAGAATGGGGTGTTTATGTCACCTATGTGATGCCGGATACTCCAGCCGCTGAGTCTGGACTGCAGCAGCGGGATATTATCGTTCGTTTTGGGGATATCGAACTGGCTGAAAACACACCGTTCATCAACGCCCTCTACGAGTATTCCCCCGGAGAAAACATCCCGGTTCATGTTCTGCGCGAGGGGGAGAAGGTCGAACTGGAGGTGCGGCTGGGCCAGCAGCCGGACTTCCGCTGAAAAGCCATCCTGTCAATGCAAAAACCGGCCTTAATCGGCCGGTTTTTTTCTATCAGGCGCTCCCCCGGGGAACCTTATAAAGATCACCCCAGGATTTCAGGCGCTGAAGCGATCATCGGATTGTTTGCTTTTTGACTTCTCAGCGGCACCCGCCAGCCATCCCAGACGGGTGGCCTCCGGTTGATCAAAATACGACACATAAGGCTTGATATCCAGCAGTGGAGTCCTGTCAAGCACATCTACATTGGCTATGCGAAGAATATTGCCGCGAACTTCCAGCAGCTCGACGATCGACAAACCAATACTGTTCGGCCGCCGGGGGGCCCGGGTGGCAAACAGACCCCGCACCTGATCATCCAGAAAGGGCTTGACCAGCAGCTCCACTCCCCGGGAGAGATGAAAATGGTACAGCAGAATGATGTGTGAGAAACCATCCAGATCCCGCAACCCGGGGGCCAGTGCCTCCTCAACGACCACCGTGCCCTCCACCCCTTGCGCTGAATTGGGCTGAATGGGCATCCCCGCTGGGTCCTGAAAGGGACTGCGGATGATGCCAATTTGTCGATATTTGATCTCCATGTTCTCCTGCTCCTTCTCCCCGGCGCCCTTCACCTGGCTTCAGCCTGGGTGACCAGACGCACGCCGGCATGGTGAACCTGCCGGAAATTTGCCCCCTGCCCCAGCGCACCCAACACAGCCGGAATATCCTCCACCACAGCACCGGCCAGGACATCAAACCCCACCGAATGCAGTATCGGGCTGAGCGGTGTGGACGGTCCCAGCATGATCACATAGGCAGAGGGATTGATCCTGGGAAGCAGTCCCTGCAGGGTATGGTTGACAAAGGTCATCCCCGTTACCGCCAGCACGTCCGCCTCCGGAATATGCTCCCAACCTTCCTCAGCCGGCAGATCTGCCCCGATGGGATTGAGCTCAACGACTAAAAAATCGTCCAGCTCCTGACGGAGCCGTGTCACAAAAGGAAAATGTCCTATCAGGACAGTCTTTTTTCCCCGTCCGCGGCGGAGGATTTCCGCCTCAGCATTTTGATTCACCCACAGCGCCGGTTCCCGGGGCAGCAGGGCATTAATGGCCGCACAACCCACGCTCCAGCGCAGCGGGTGGTCGCTGGCAATCCAGCTGGCCAGCTCCATCCCGGAAAGCGCTTCCAGACCGCCGGGATCAGGGATGATCGGCTCCCCGGTGTGATGATGCTCACCGGAGAGGGTAGAGGAAAGGCCGCACTGCAGTCCGGATTCCTTTTCCACCACCACGGCAGTCCAATGTAAACCAATCCTCACCGTTTGCACCGGGTGGTCTATCAAGGAGGAGAGGATCGTGGTATAAATGTTTTTCATAGACAAGTTCCTTCAGGGTGGCTTTGCACAGATTATAATGCTTTCCGACTAGAATAGAGCGCCTTGGGACCGGGGAGAGCCGATAGGCAACGGATTGTGAAGGCTGGAATCAGGAATAATCCTCCCTGAACAAAATTTGACCAAAATCTACCAGCACGGTATAATGGGGTGCTGTAGTTTCGCTGGAAATGAAGGAGTTGCTTGACCATGCCAAAACGAACATATCAGCCGAAAAAGCGACGAAGAGCTCGAACCCACGGGTTTCGCGCGCGCATGAAAAGTAAAGGCGGACAGAAAGTGCTCAAACGCAGACGGCAGAAAGGCCGCTATAAACTTGCTCACACGGCGAATAACCACGTTAAGAAAACCAACTGGAAAAGTTAAACCTGCTTGAATCAGGTTTTTGTGGATCGGAGATTTCGATTAACGAGCTCAAGTGAGATCAAGCGGGTGCGGCGCAGGGGTAGATCCTATGCCCACCCGCTTCTTGTTTTGATTATTGAGAGAAGTGAGCGAGAGGGTTCTCGATTTGCGGTCTCAGCAGGAAAATCAGTCGGCAATGCTGTGAAGAGAAACCGGGCAAAACGCCTCATCCGGGCAGCACTGCGTCCGATGCTTGAAGGGGTGAAGAAGGGTCGGAATGGGCTCATCATCGCCAGAGCACCTCTGGCCAGGGCAGATTATCAACAAACGCAGAAAGCGCTGAAGACACTTTTCACCCAAGCCGATCTACTTGAGTCTGAATTTTATGAAAACCGAAGTGAGTTATCAACAAACTGACCCGCGGGAACACGGTCATGATCCCAAATTGAAGGATCTACCGCTTACGCTCTGGACACTGCCAAGGTTCCCGGTTCTTGCCCTGATCCTTTTCTATCAAAAAACTCTCTCCAGGGCGCTGCCTGAGAACACCTGCCGGTATTCCCCCAGCTGTTCCCATTACAGCTATCAAGCGATATACAAATACGGATTAATCCGGGGCAGCTTGATGGCCGGATGGCGGATTTTGCGCTGCAACCCATTTTCAAAAGGAGGGTTTGATCCTGTTCCTTGAGAATGGGATTTATTTCCATATATGACGTCTATGAAAAAACATATACTGATCCTACTCACTATCATTCTGGCCCTCTCCGCTGGCGCCTGTGGAAGGCGGGTGGTCGCAACCGGCTGGTCCGGACTCACCACAGCGGAAGAGACCCTTTATCTTTCTGCCGGGACATCCGTTCATGCAGTTAATCTCAGAAACGGTTCCCTGAAATGGCAGTTTCCGGAGGAGCCTCAGCGCGGGGTGGAATTTTATGCCGCCCCAGTCTTAATTGAGGGCGAACAGCTGCTGGTCGGCGGCTATGACAGCGTGCTCTACAGCATCAATCCGGATTCGGGCGTCCAGCAGTGGACCTTCAATGGAGCCGAGGACCGCTATATTGCCAGCCCGCTGGTGACAGAACAGGGAATTTTTGCTCCCTCCGCGGATAACCGGCTGTATGCAGTTGATTTTGACGGCAGTCAGCTTTGGGAGCCCTTCGAAACGGAGGAACCCATCTGGGCATCTCCGGTGTACTCGGATGCCTGCAGCTGTCTCTACCTGGTTTCCATGGATCGGTATCTTTATGCCATCGACCCCAGAGATGGAACCCTGCTCTGGAAATCCGCTGAACTCGGTGGCCCCATGGTTAGCAAACCAGCCCTCTCCGGAGACGGTATGATCTATGTCAGCACATTTGGAAACCAGGTTTTAGCCCTTTCCGAAGAGGATGCTGGCATTATCTGGAGTTTTGAAACTGAGGATTGGGCCTGGGCCAGCCCGGTAATAGATGGCGACCAGCTGTATGCCAGCGATATCTCCGGGACACTCTATGCTTTAGACACCCAGTCCGGGGAGTTAAACTGGCAGGTTCAGCCCGGGGGGGCGATCGTTTCCTCTCCCCTGGTCAGAGAGGGAGAGATCATCTTCAGCACGACCGAAGGTACGCTGGTCACGATCAGCAAAACAGGGACCATTCAGCGCAATCAGGAGGTGGAGGGGAAACTGTACTCCAGCCCGGCAGCTGCCGCGGATTTGCTCCTGGTCAGCCCTGCTGAAGCTGATCAAATCCTGATCGCCCTGGACGAGAATGGAAATACAGTCTGGGATTACCCTCCCGCTGAATAACGGCCCAGAGGAAGCCCGGACGCTAAACCCTAGGAAAACGGAAGAATAATATGTGGGAATCTTTTATTACCTTGATGATCACAATCCTGATGTGGATTTATGATCTTGTGGGTCAAAATTTCGGTATAGCGATCATTATCTTTACCGTGCTGGTCCGCCTGATCACCTATCCGCTGACTGCCCGGCAGATGAAAAGCAGCCAGGCCATGCAGGATTTACAGCAGTCCAAGAAATGGCAGGACATCCAGAAAAAGTACAAGGATGACCGGGAAACCCTGGCCCAGAAACAGATGGAAATTTACCAGGAGATGGGTATCAGTCCCTTCGGCAGCTGTCTTCCCCTGCTGATTCAGTTTCCAATTATCATTGGTCTCTATCAGGCGATCATCCGAGCCCTCGCTGTCACTCCGGTACAGCTGCTCAATCTTTCTAACCACATCAACAACGGCAGCGGCCTGATCCCCATCAACAGTCAGTTTCTGTGGATGGAGCTCAGCGAACCGGAAAGGCTTCAGGTATTTGGATTTGGCATCCCGGTGCTGGCCATCCTGGTGGTGATCACCTCCTATATCCAGACCAAGATGATCACCCCGAGTACAAATCCCGGCGATGCCGGGGGGCAGGGGGCCCAGATGAGTCAGGCGATGAGTTTGTACATGCCCTTTTTCATGGGGTATCTGGCGCTGACCTTCGCCTCCGGTCTGGGGCTGTATTTCATCGCCACTAACCTGACCACCATTGCTCAGTATATTCTCCTCGGCCGGGCCGATTTCAAGAATTTGCTGCCGTCCCGGTCCTGACCGGATCAACAAACCAGGAAATATCAGATTCAGCAATCATAAACGGGAAGAGAGATTATGAATGAAAACCGCGCAACCCTTGAAGTTATAGCTCAATCTGTAGACGAAGCGGTGGAAAAAGGACTGCGGGATTTGGGACTCCCCCGGGAAGCCGTGGAAATCACTGTCCTGGATGAGGGCAGCCAGGGAGTGCTGGGATTGGGATCCCGCCAGGCGCGGGTGCGTATTTCCGTGCTGGCTGAAAAAGAACAAAGCGCTCCCCAGACAGGGGAACAGGAGGCAGCGGCGGCGCCTGCTTCAGTGGAGCCCGGAGATGAACAGGCCGTCCTCAAGCTGGCCGAGGAAGTGGTCTCCGACCTGCTGGAGAGGATGAATCTGACAGCAAATGTCAAGGCATCCTATGGGGAAGAGGTGGAAAACCTGCCCCTGCGCCCCATGCGAGTAGACATCACCGGGGATGACCTCAGCATCCTGATTGGTCGTCGAGGGCGAACTCTCAACGCGCTGCAGTACATCACCCGCTTGATCATGGGGAAAGAGCTGGAACAGGGCGTCCCCTTGACTATCGACGTGGAAGGGTACCGGCAACGCCGGGAAGAGCAGGTTCGACAGCTGGCGCGTCGGGTGGCAGATCAGGTGGCCGACACCCAGCGCAGTCAGGCCCTGGAACCCATGCCGCCCAATGAACGACGATTTGCCCATATTGAATTGAAGGACAACGAAAAAGTCTTCACAGAAAGCGAAGGCGAAGACCCCCACCGTAAAGTGGTCATTCACCCCGCTCCCTGATCGCAGCGGGTTATCAAACCTGAGGGCACGGAAATTTCTTCCGTGCCTTTTGTTATCCCGCCAGATCGCTCAAAAACAGCCGAACCGGGATCGGACAGGGTCTGATTCCCCACCGCGGCATCTGTTTTCGCAGACCCGGTAACCGCTTTGGAAAGGACCGCTTTCAGGTATAATTCAGCCATGAATACCAGCGCTGAAATCCAGCCCGTGGATTATCTGATCCTGGGACATATCACCCGGGATATCACCCCGAACGGCTCCCGGTTGGGAGGGACCGCAGCATTCAGCGCTTTGCTGGCGAAAAGATTGGGAATCGAAGTTGGCCTGGTCACCTCCACCGGTCCGGGACTTAACCTGAACCCTCTCAGCGGCATACCAATGGTCAACGTGCCTGCCGGGCAGAGCACAACTTTTGAAAACCGCTATATCCGGTCCAAGCGGAGGCAGATCATCCACCAGCTGGCCGAGCCTCTGAAGTATGACCACATCCCCAGACCCTGGCGGTCCGCCCGGCTGGTTCATCTCGCCCCGGTGGCTGGAGAGATCAATCCCTGTTTGATCGACCGTTTTCCGACCTCCTGCCTGGGATGCACCCTGCAAGGATGGCTCCGCCATCGTGACAGCTCAGGAAGCGTCCGGGCCAAACCACTGCCAGCTTCCTTTTCATCTGCTCCCCCCGATTCTGCTGCAGTCCTTAGCCAGGAGGACATCGGCGGTGAGGAACAAGACATTGACCGGCTGCTGCCACTCTTTACCCATCTGGTGGTAACCAAAGGAAAAGCGGGCGCCGACATCTACTCTGGAGGAAAAATCATTCCGGTAGACACCACCCCCCGGGAAGAAACCGACCCGACCGGAGCAGGAGACATTTTTGCTGCCGCCTTTTTTATCGGTCTGTTTCTCCAGGGAACCCCTCTTCTGGATGCCGCCCACTGGGCAACCTCCCTGGCAGCCAAATCAGTCCGTCGGGTTGGCATTGCCGGGGTGCCAAACACAATGGAGCTCCTGAACATGCATGAGGTTTAATAATCATATGGGACGTATTTACACAATCGCCAATCAGAAAGGTGGGGTAGGAAAAACCACCACAACCATCAACCTGGGCGCATACCTGGCTCATTACGGCCAGAATGTGCTGCTGGTGGATATCGATCCCCAGGCAAATGCTACCTCCTCGCTGGGCGTGGATAAGCATGAAATCCGCGGCGGTACCTATGAAGCCATCCTGGAAGAAGGAGCAATTCAGGATTTCATCCTCCGCAACCCCCGGTTAAAGCTTTCCTTACTTCCCGCCTCGCCAGATTTAGCAGGGGCAGAGGTCGAGCTGGTCAATGAGGTCGGCCGGGAAAGCCTGCTGAAACGAAAGCTGCTGACCATCCAGGAGGATTATGATTACATCCTGGTTGATTGTCCTCCCTCTCTGGGCCTGCTGACATTAAACGGCCTGGTCACTGCAGTCAACGGCATACTCATCCCAGTTCAATGTGAATATCTGGCTATGGAAGGACTCGGCCAGCTGATTTCCACCATCGAGCGGGTCCAGCGGGTTCTGGCTCCGGACCTGTCCATCCGCGGCGTGATTCTGACCATGTACGACGGCAGGACGAATTTGGCCCATGATGTGGTCGAAGAAGTCAAAAAATTCTTCCCGGGGCAGGTGTTTGAATCGGTCATTCCCCGTTCCATCCGCCTGGCAGAAGCCCCCTCTTATGGGGTGCCCATCACCCTTTATGCCCCGGACTCGATTGGCGCAGAAGCCTATCAGCAGCTGGCCAAATCGCTGCTCAGGGAGGACGGGCGACCGCTACCTGAGGTATAATACCTGACAGCAGCAAGATGCTCTTGCGCAAGCTGGCCAAATATTCTCTAGACAACAGATTAGCAACACTTATGGCAAAAAGACGACCCGGCCTGGGAAAAGGCCTAGATGCACTAATCCCCTCTCAGCAGCAAGGAACTCAGTGGGAAGCCGGCTCCGGCGTGATGGAAATTCCCCTGGAAGCCATCTCCGCCAATCCCCACCAGCCCCGCCGGGGATTCGACCAGGATTCACTGAATGAGCTGGCTGCCTCAATCAAAGAACACGGCATCATCCAGCCCCTGGTGCTCACCCGGGAGGATAACAGCCCGGATCGATACCAGCTGATCGCCGGCGAGCGGCGGCTGCGGGCTGCCCGCATTGCTGGATTGGACTCCGTTCCAGCCATCCTGCGCGATGCCACCAGCCAGCAGCGGCTGCTGGTAGCCCTGATAGAGAACGTACAGCGGGCGGATCTTAATCCCCTGGAAACGGCCTCTGCCTATCAAGCGCTGGCGGTTGAATTCAATCTCTCCCATGAGGAAATTGGAGAGCGGGTTGGGAAAAGCCGCTCAGCTGTGACCAACATCCTGCGGCTGCTTGATCTTCCCGATGTAGTTCAACAGGCGGTCCGGAAAGATCAGATCAGCATGGGCCACGCTCGCGCTCTGCTCCCGCTGGAATCATTGGAATCCCAGACAGCTGCCCTGCAAACGATCCTCACCAAGGATCTCAATGTCCGCCAGACAGAAGACCTGGTAAAAAAGCTCAAGGGCAAAAAAGAACCGCCCAGGGCCAAAAAGAAAACCCAGCCGCCGGAAATTCAAGCCCTGGAGGATGACCTCCAGGCAGCGCTGGGTACAAAAGTTCGCCTCAAACAAAACCAGCAGGGGAAAGGGACCATCACCATCCATTTTTACTCCCATGAAGAATTTAACTCCCTGCTCGATCTGCTGAAAGACACAGACTGACCGCTGCGCACAGGGCGGACTCACCATGTCCCTTTCCAGACTCACCAATGCCCGCATCTATACCATGGACCCATCGCGCGCGCTGGCGTCCTCGCTGACCCTGGAAAACGGACGCATTCAGGCGCTGGATGATGATCGCTCCCGATCCATCCCCCATCAGAAACACACGCAAGATTTACAAGGACGGACCATCCTTCCCGGTCTGACCGATGCCCACCTTCATCTCAGAAAAGTCGCCCTGAACCTCAAACAGCTGGATGTCGAGACGGAGACCCGATCAGAATGCCTCCAACGCGTCGCCGCCCGGGCCAGAGAGCTCCCGGCGGGGGAATGGATCCTGGGACACGGCTGGAATCAGAACCGCTGGCAGGAGGGCTACGGAACTCCAGGCGATCTTGATCAGGCAGCGCCTGAAAACCCGGTTTATCTGACAGCAAAATCCCTGCACGCCTCCTGGGCCAACTCATTAGCCCTGGAAAAAGCTGGTATCACAGCGGAGACTGCCGATCCCCAGGGCGGCAGGCTGTCCCGAGATCAGCGGGGGACTCCAACCGGATTCCTGTTTGAATCGGCGGTGCAGCTTCTTGAGCAAGTCCTCCCCGACCCGGACGTCGAAGAAACTGCCCGGGCAATCCATCAGGCCCAGCCGAAGCTCTGGAAAGCTGGTCTGACAGGGGTTCATGACTTTGACCGCAGGACCTGCTTTGCTGCCCTGCAGCTGCTGGATGCCCGCCAAAAGCTCAAACTGCGCGTATTGAAAAGCATTCCCCTGGCCCTGCTTTCTGAAGCAATAGAATTGGGTTTAAGGACGGGGTTTGGGGGGGAAATGCTCTGGATCGGGGGGATAAAAGCCTTCGCGGACGGCGCCCTGGGACCGCAAACTGCTGCCCTGCTGGACCCCTATCAGGGATCCGAAACGGATCGCGGCCTGCTGCTGATCACCGAGGAGGATCTCACCGCCCAGGCTATTCAGGCTGCCGACTCCGGCCTGGCCATGGCCGTGCATGCGATTGGAGACCGGGCCAACCGGATTGTGCTCAACGCGCTGGAAAAAGTGCGCCGGTATGAGCAAAAAAATGGCCTCCCCGCCCTTCCCCACCGCATTGAGCACGTCCAATTGATCAGCCCGCAAGACAAAGGGCGGCTGGCCGATTTAGACATCACCGCTTCGATGCAGCCCATCCACGCTGTTTCCGATATGAAAATGGCGGATCGCTTCTGGGGCGAGCGGGTCTCCCTTGCCTATGCCTCCAAAACACAGCTGGATCAGGGCGCCCTGGTTGTTTTCGGATCCGATGCCCCGGTGGAAAGCTTTAATCCCTTCCTGGGAATCCATGCCGCGGTCACCCGCCAGCGAGTGGATGGCTCCCCCGGTCCACAGGGCTGGATTCCCGACGAGCGCATCAATGTCAAAGAGGCTTTTCAGGGATTTACATCCGCTCCGGCACAAGCCGCACGCCGGGAACACTTCCTGGGAAAACTTATCCCCGGCTTTGCCGCTGACCTGATCGTGCTGGAGCAGGATCCCTTCACCCTGCCGGCCGATGAGCTTAAGAACTTGAAACCCGTGGGGACCATGATAGCCGGAGAGTGGGTTTACCGCTCCTTTTGATCTGATTGCTATTCGCTTACCAACCTGAAAATTTTTTCCCCTCCCCAAAACAGACCGCAGCTATTGGCGCAGCCGGCGGTAATCCCCCTCCCGGATGGTGATCTTTTCCGCATCCAGCGCTTCCAGCAGCGCCAGCATATAACGCCGGCTGCTCTGAAACAGATCCCGGGCTTCGGCGACGGTGATCGTTTCATGCTCCTGTAGATGCGCCTGCAGGGCAGTGATCATTTTCTGATAGGTCCGGGACGTAAAAACAACCTCTTCAGAGAGCTTTTTAAGTTTTCCCAGGGCAACCAGGGCATCGAAGAGATCCTCGCCCACCAGCTTCTGACTTTCGCTGACCGTGGGAGGAGAATGCGGAGAAGCTGCAAATTTTTCCAGTAAAGCGCTGACTTTTTTCTGCTGCTCCTCAGAGAATTCCACCCGGTGAGCGGGATCGGCAACCCGGGGACCTTCCTGATGGAGAGCTTCTGCAGAGATCAGCTCGGCCAGCAGCTGTTCGAAGACCTGATCCGGTATGCCGGACTGGCTCTTCAGCTCTTCCCTGGGCATCCCCAGACGCAATGGATAGGTATTATGATAGCTGTCAATATGGCTCAGGAGACGATTCTTTAACTGCTCCCATTGATTCCGGGCACTTACCCAGCGCTCCCTGCCCTGTGCAGCCGCGGACACCGCGGCAAATCCTTCCTCCACCAGCTGATCTACCGCTTCGGTCAGCTGTTCCTCCTCCAGGCTGGTCTGCAGAGCCAGCACCTCCCAGGGTAGGACCCCTTCTTTCTGCAATATCTGGCGGACGATTTCCGCCGGGTCCTGGCTGGTAAGCGCTTCTAACCGCTGCAGATTTTGCTCATCAAAGCGCCGGTAGCGTTTTTTAGGATGGGGATCGACGACCATGCCCCCTCCAACCGTCAGTGAGGGAGATGGCTGCCGGAGGATATACCGATCACCACGCAGCGCCACCACCGGTTGGGAGGCTTCCAGCTGCAGCCAGCCGGTTTCTCCGGGCAAAAGCTGCTGCCGGCCCAACAGGCGGACGCGGGCAATGGTTTCATCTGCACCCAGAAATAATTTTGCTTCGGTGTTGTGGCTCAGCGGTTTCTCCACGTCCGGTAAATACTGGAAGCGGACATCCAGCCGCCTGGTAGGACGGTAATCCCCCGGAAAGGCAATCAGATCCCCCCGCTGGATCTCCTGAACATCCACCCCGGAAATATTGACCGCGGTCCGGGTTCCTGGCTGGATGCGTTCCTGGTTCTGGTTGTGCGACTGCAGTCCGCGGATGCGTCCCCGAAGGCCCTGAGGAAGCACCACCACCTCATCTCCGACTTCTAAGCTGCCGTCCAGCAGCGTCCCGGTAACCACAGTGCCAAACCCGGCCACCGAAAACGCCCGGTCCACAGACAGCCGCGGCCTACCAAGGTCCTGACGGGGAGATTTTCCTTCCAGGACCTTGGTCAGGGCGTCCATTAATTCCCCCATCCCGGCGCCGGTCCTGGCTGACACCCGAACCACCGGGGCATTATTCAGCACCGTATCCTGGATCAATTCATGAATTTCCAGCTCCACCAGGTCAAGCCATTCCGGATCATCGATCAGATCCACCTTGGTGATGGCCAGGACTCCGCTGTCAATCCCCAGCAAATCAAGGATCGCCAGATGCTCCCGCGTCTGAGGCATCACACCCTCATCAGCAGCCACTACAAAAACGGTGGCATCTATCGCCCCCACCCCGGAAAGCATGTTCTCAATAAAATCCCGATGGCCCGGGACATCAACAATGCTTACTTCTTTGCCGTCCGGCAGGTGCAGGGAATCAAAACCGAGCACAATGCTCATCTGCCGTTGGCGTTCTTCGGCCAGGCGGTCTGGATGCCTGCCCGTGATGGCTTCAATCAGGGTCGATTTTCCATGATCGACATGGCCAGCTGTCCCGATAACATACATATATTCAGCCTCTGGAATTTTGCCTTTATCCAGGTTGATCCCTTTTTCAGCGCCCAGTGATCTCAGCGCATACTTTCCAGAATCTGTTCATATTCCCCCACCCAATCCCGGAACATAGCCAGCAGGGACTGCATGCTGCCGTCGGTGAAAGTGCTCAGCTGTTTCAGATGATCCTCCACTTCCTGGTAGCCGTCTTCCAGCAGAGTGATCCGCTCCTCCACCGCCTTGAGCTGTCTGTCCTGTTCTTTGTTGAGCTCTTTTTGGGAAAGTGTGTAGTTTGTCCAGCGTTTTTGGTCATCTGCCGTGAATATGGACCATTCGTTCCGGAAGCGCTCTTCTGCCAGGCGCTGCATCTCAGTGATTTCATTTACCCTGCGATCCAGCAGGTTGGATAGTTCACTAACTTCTTCCTGCATGCGCTTGACACTGCGGTGGGTGGAATCCAATTTGCCCATCTGCTCCTCAAGCGACTCCGCCTGTTCTTCGATGGTCTCGAATCTGGCCTGCCAGCTCTTCCAAACATTATCTCGCATGGTGAATTTCAAGGTGATATCTTCAATAAAGGCTTCCTGTTCTTTCTTCAATTCCCTGCGCAAACTCTCCAGACCTTCCAGGCGAGTTTTTAATTTCTGGAAATCCCCTTTGATCAGATCCAGCTGTCCGCTCTGGGCATCCACCCGTTTGCGGATGGCGGACTGCTCCCCCTGAATATCAGTCAGCCGCTTGATTTCCTTCTGACGCTCTTCCTTGTGGATCCGTGATTGTCTGACCAGATCCTCCGATTTTCTTTTGATGTCTCGGAATTCTTTGTCCAGGTCATTGAATTGATTGCTGAGGCGGTCCTCTCCTTCGGCACGGGCGGACATCTCCTTTTCAAGATCTTTGACCCGCTTGAGCTCATCCTGATGGGCCTTCATCTGACCTTCCAACCCCTCAATTTGGGTTCGAAGGACTTTCTTGGCATCCTCAATCCAGTTTTTGACATCCTTCTCAAACTCATTGATGGCCTTGGTCCGGTCCACTCTGAAATCCGCCAGCGCTTCCTCAAAATCATCCACCCGGCCAATCGAAGTCCGCAGGCGGGTGAGATCACTGTCCATCTCCTGAGCTTTCTTCTCCGAGCCGTCAATTTTCCCTTCCAGCAGGAAAATTTTTTCCTCCATTTTTTGGATGGTATCTTTGTCTCGGCGGCGTTCCTCATCCAGCCATTCGATCTTTTTCTGGAGCTGTTCGGTATCCATGAATTTACTCCTGTCGCAAAAACCAGCCCGGCATTGAGATTATAGCACGGGCTGAATTGATTTCCTATCGGCAGCAACCGCCAGGAATTCCCATTCCTTTTCTTCTGGCAGGGTTAAAAAACAGCTGCTACCCTGGAAGCCCAGCTGACAATCACACCGGGAAACAACCCGACCGTCAGCAATAGCAAACTGATCCCCAGGATGATCACATGGGTAAAGGGATTCCCAATTTGAAAAACCTTTTCTTCTCCAGATTTCCTGGCCAGCCAGGAGAATGAACGCAGCCCACTGACAATCAGCCCAAAACTGCCGATAAAATACCATGCCGGGAGCCAGAGCCCATTCCCGGTCAGCTGGCTGCTGAATGACCAGTAATGGGGAAATCCTCCCAGGAATGGCAGGCCAGCCAGGGTGAATAACCCCACGAGAACACCAAAAGACAGAATCGGCCATTGCCTTCCTGCTCCTGCCAGAGAAGAAAGCCGACCATCCGCCACCACACTGCGGAGGAGGGTGAGGGATAATCCCCAGACGCCCAAAGCAAGCATTTGGATAATCAGGAATGAAAAGTACAGCAGGGTTCCGGAGCCGGGCAGGCTGAGCGCTCCTAAAGAACGGCCAACTTCCACAAACACTGCGGCAGCCATGATCCGACCCAGATGATCAGAAAAGACAGCAGCGACTGCCCCCAATGCGACCATGACCATGCCGGCCAGCTGCATCGGTTCGCGGAGGGTCAGCGTCCCCTGCAGCCAGCCGGGCTCGTTGAGAAATCTCAGGGCAAAAATTATCCCTCCCAGGAGATAGATGTTAAAAACATAAGCCGCTGAGAAAGGATGATTTCTCTCGGCCACCATCGAAATCCAGCTGGAAAATGGGAACAATCCCAGCAGGAAAGAAAAGCCCAGACCAAGCAGGACCGCTGCTCGGAAAAAAAGCTGCTGCTCGCTGGTATCAAAATCAATCCAGCTGCCCAGCCAGGAAGCAAACAGCACAAAAATGACCCCCAACAGCTGATAGATCAGGAAGCGGTAGATGCCTGGAGTCGAGGGTTCACCCGGCGGGGATAATAAAATCACCAGTACCAGCGCCAGGAAGGCAAAAAATAGCGCCCCGTAAAAGATCGGCTCCACCGCAAACCCGGCCAGGATCAGGGATGTACTGATCAGCCCCAGGGGGATCAATTGCGGGGGCACATAGTCCGGTTCAAGAATAAAGAACCAGAAGAATGTGATCGTAAACAGCAGAGCTACCAGAGCTTGATCCGCTTCCCCAAGAATGAACCGCCGCCCGAAGACAAGCAGTTCCTCGGAAATCCGCAGATCCCAGAACAGCAGTCGAGATTCACTTCCTACTGGGAGGAGCCAGGCGGCTGCGCTGTAGATCAAGGCGGTTGCTGTCCCCAGCCACTTCAGCATCCACTGACGGTTGAGGATCAAGAGCATCAACCCGGAGATCAGCAGCGGGGAGAAAATCCACAGCAGAGGGGCGTTCACCGCTCCACCTCCAGCTGGGCGCTGAACTGCAAATAGGCGCCCACAAAAGCGATCCCCACCTGCAGCACAGCCAGCAGCCCGGTCATCAAGACCGAAGCCTCCAGCGTGGCATAGAGGATCTCGAATCCGGAAAGCACGGTCAGCATGGCCAGAACGATCCTGATCCCGGTGAGCGCGAGACCTGCCTGGAGCAGCCCCAAACCGAGGAGCAGCAGACCGCCCAGCGCCTGCTGCGGTGTTGCACTCAGGAACCACCGCAATGCCTCCGGCAGCAGGGAATAAACAGACAAAGCGATTAATACTGCGGTCAGGCCCCGGAACAGTATTCCAGGGAGCAGCAGCGGTTCCTGATCCACTTTCAGCGCAGGCAGGTTAAGGTGTGTCATCATCAACACCGAGGCAGCCATCCATCCGGCAACCAGCTTGACCACCGCTATTTCCAGCGGCCAGCTGTAAGCCACCAAACCCATCACACCCACATACTGCACAGCCAGCAGACCCAGCATCCAGCGCCAGTTTTGCACCAGCAGGATGCTGAAAGAGGTAGCCAAAACCAACCAGACCGCGCTGTTCAGCATGATTGGGAGCATGCTATCTCCCCCCCTGCAAATTGAGCAGAGTCAAAATCAGGAAGCCAATCAACAGCGTCCAGATCAGCCCCCCCCTGCCCTCCAGCAGTTCCAGGACAAACCCAACCAGGCTTTCCATAAATTTTCCGATCTCATAAAGACTGCTGTACAGGTCATCCCAAAGCCCGGTCAGCACCGGAAGGTTCCTCTTCAGTTTCCAATGTTTGATTGCTGCTAGAAGAACTGCCCCCACAGCCAGCGGGATCAGAAAACGCCAATCCCAGCTGGGCAGGATGGCTTCAGGGGAATTCGGCAGCAGCCAGATGGCAGCCGTGATTTGCGTGATCAAGAGCAGCAGCCAGGCAGGGATGATATTCAAATCCTGCAGCCATTTTTCCGGGGAGGCAGCCACCGGGTTGCGCAGCAGCCGATCCCCTGCGCCGGCCAGCAGTAAACCCATGCCGAGTGCCGAGAGCATGCCCACCCACCCCCGGGTATAAAGCTCTGCTCCTCCAGCCAGAGGAAAAAACGGCAGGGGCAGCAGCCCCAGGCCGATCACGCCCACCCGGACCCAGTCCAGGGGAACCGCCCTTGCCGGGAAAAACAGCAGCAGTCCGGAAAGCAGCACCCCCAATCCAAAGCTGATGCTGGCGGAAGGCAGTTGATAACCCGCTCCCAGATAGCTGAGAGAAATCAGCCCAAAAAAGAACAGCTTCCAGGGTTCCCTGGTACGCTTGCCGGCAGCCCAAACCGCTCCGGTCAGCAGCAGCAGGACAGACAGAATCAACCCACCAGGTTCGAGGGCAGACCAGGAAAATCCAACCTCAGAAAGCTGAGCTATGAGGGAAAAACTCACGACGCTCGGCAGAGCCGCCAGCACAGTATGGAAGCTGTGGTGCTCCCGGGGGTCTTCCAGGAAACCCGTTGGCAGCCAGATGCCCCAGCGGAAAACGCTGGCGGCTGCCGCAATGGGCAGAAAATCCGGCCGGGAGCTGAAAAAGAGCCCCTCCGCTCCGGAATTAACGCCGATCAGTCCGGCATAGATCAACAATCCCGGGCCAAGCAAACGGGCGGCAAAAGGCATGCTTAGATAAGTGCTCCGCTGTTCCTCCCTTTGATGAATAAAGCAGTACCCCAGCCAGATCAGTTCAATCAGCGTCCATCCCATGAGCAGGGAATATGTGTTTCCCGCCAGCAGAGCAATCAGGCTGCCTGCTCCGAGCGCATAAGCCCAGGCAGCTTGGGAGAGGGAAAAACTCCGCTCCAGACTCACCAGGAACAGCACCGCCGGAACAGCCAACCCCAGCGGGCGGGTTGCTGCCCGTACAATCAGCTCCATTTCAGGCAGCAGGGAAGTATCCCCGGCCTGACCGGCGAAGAGCCCAGAAAATCCAGCTCCGTCAGGCAGCAGCAGGAAAAACAGCCAGCTCAGGGCAGCTGCAGCCGCCAACGCCAGTCGCAGCCAGGGGAGGGACAGCTGCTTCCAGGATGTGTAAGCAGCGGCAGCAGCTGTCAGCAAAAGCAGAAACGGAACAATAATCAGAAACATAACTGCTCAGCGCTGATATCGTTCGATATCCTTGGCATCAATATCCGCCAGCATCTCCTTGACCATCCTTCCGCTTCGGGGAGAGCGTAAATCGGGAGCAATATCCGCCAGGGGGACCAGCACAAAATCCCGTTCCGGGATCCGGGGATGCGGAATCTGCAGACACTCCAGATCAATGACCTGATCCCCATAATAGAGAATATCCAGATCAATGACCCGGGGGGCATTTCGGAACGTACGCTTTCGCCCCAGCTCCTGCTCAATCCCCTGCAAATAATCCAGCAGTTCCCGGGGAGATAAGCTGGTTTTGGCTTTGACCACCTGATTTAAAAAATCTGGTTGTTCCTCATACCCCCAGGGTTCGGTCTCATATACCGGGGATGGTTTGATGACCTCCACCTCAGGAGGGAAAGAGTTCAAAGCCTGATTTAGATATCCCAGCCGGTCCCCTTGATTGGATCCAAGGGCCAGGTAAACAATGATTCCACCCACCGTCACCTCATCTTTTTTATCCTCTAGGTTTTAAAGCTATGGATAAGGATAACACATCCAAATCTGGCTCTGATTGTCAATCTTCCCCCAGCCGATTACAATACCAGCAGCAGCCTGCAGGAACCACGCCAGGAGATGGAATGATTCAAGCAAAATATACTTTCCCGGATCAGTTTATGTGGGGAACCGCCACGGCCGCTCACCAGGTAGAAGGCGGAAACGTCTGGAATGATTGGTACGAATGGGAGCAGAAGGGGCGGATCTACCAGGACCATGTTTGCGGCCGGGCCTGCGACTGGTGGGCAGGGCAGTGGAAGCTGGATCTGGATCGAGCCGCCGAAGCCGGCCAGAATGCCCACCGATTCTCCATTGAATGGTCCCGAATTCAGCCTGACCCGAACCGCTGGAATGAAAACGCCATCGACCACTACCGTGCTATGGTCAGAGGGATGGTAGATCGAGGGCTGACCCCGATGGTCACCCTGCACCACTTTACCAATCCCCGCTGGCTGATGGAACAAGGCGGCTGGGAAAACCCGCAAGCGGTCCTGCACTTCCAGCACTTTATCGAGAAAATCGTCCCGGCGCTTCGAGAATACGTCAAGCTCTGGTGTCCAATCAATGAACCTAACGTCTATGCCTTTCTGGGCTATCTGCTGGGAGATTTCCCACCCGGTAAATCAGATCTGTCCTCCTTATTCCGGGTGATGACCCACTTAGCCCGCGCCCAGGCGGCTGCCTACCAGACCATTCATAGGCTGCAGCCGCAGGCCCGGGTGGGCTCAGTCATCCACTACCGTCATTTCCAACCAGCCCAGCCTGGAAATCCACTTGACCATCTTGTCAGCCGCCTGCACCGGTCTCTCTTCAACGAATTTTTCCCCCGGGCGGCGCAAACCGGTTGGCTGATCTTTCCCCACCGTCGGATCCGACGGCCGGAAATACAGGGCTCTCAGGACTTTCTGGGGATCAACTATTACACCGCAGAAAAAGTGACCCTGCGTTTTTCAGCCTCAGAAAATTTTTTCCTGCACCGTTTTCTGGACCCTGGGGTGAAACACAGTGAAACTGGGTACATCGCCCTGACACCGCAGGGGCTCTTTGAGGCAGTTCGCTGGGGCGCAGGCTACCAGGTGCCGCTGTTCATCACGGAAAACGGGATTGATGACAGTCATGACACCATCCGTCCCCGCTACCTGGCTGAGCACATCCACGCCCTCTGGAAAACGCTTCAACACGGCTGGCCGGTCAAAGGCTACTTCCACTGGACACTGGTGGACAACTTCGAATGGGAGCGCGGCTGGAGCCAGCGTTTCGGGCTCTGGGAGCTGAACAGGAATACCCAGGCCCGGATCAAGCGCCGCAGCGCTGATCTTTATGGCGCAGTCTGCCGGGAGAACGCCCTCTCCGCAGAGAAGATAAACAGCTTCGCTCTGGACAGCGCTGCGGCAATTCTGCCCGGCACCCCCCCCGGTATAGTTGCCAGCTTGGGGACGGTTTGGTATAATCGCGTCCGCAATTGAATACCGTTCGGAGGGGTCGCATAGTCTGGCCTAGTGCGCGCGCCTGGAGAGCGCGTATCCCTTCTGGGGATCGTGGGTTCGAATCCCACCCCCTCCGCCTGAAATCGAAGTCGCTCAGTGAATGCTGGGCGATTTTCATACCTGCTGAAGGAAAATTTTTCCTGCTCAGAGAACAGGGAGGAATTGCTATGCTGTTCACCCCCGGCCCGCTGGGGCCGCTGACCCTGCCCAACCGGCTGATCAGATCGGCAACTGCTGAGAAAATGGCCCTGCCGGACGGGGCCCCGAAACCGGATCTGGAAGCACTCTACCGGGAATTGGCCCGGGGGGGCGTGGGATTAATCATCACCGGCCATATGTATGTCTCGGAAGAAGGGAAATGCCACCCGGAAATGACCGGCATCCACCGCGATGACCTCATCCCGGATTTACAGCGATTAACGGAAGCGGTTCATCAAGAAGGGGGAAAAATTGCCGTCCAGATCAATCACGGCGGCGGAAACTGTGCACCGGAGACGGTTGCTGATCCGGTCGCTCCCTCGGCTGAGCCAGGGGAGATCTTCAAACAGCCTGCCAGACAGATCACCGAAGAGGAAATCCAGCAGGTGATCAGCGATTTTCGTCAGGCTGCCCAACGGGGGGCTGCTGCAGGATTTGACGCCGTGCAGATTCACAGCGCCCACGGCTACCTGCTCAGTCAGTTTCTTTCCCCCCTGACCAACCAGCGTGAGGACAATTGGGGGGGAACCCTGGAAAATCGCTCCCGGCTGCTGCGGCAGGTCTGCCAGCAAGCCCGGGATCAGGTGGGACCGGATTATCCACTGCTGGTTAAATTTGGGATCGCAGACGGAAAAGCGGGTGGACTGTCGCTCGAAGACGGCCTGCAGCTTGTGGAACGCATGGCGGCGTGGGGAGTAGACGGGATAGAAATCAGCTCCGGATTCAGCGGGGATGACTTCCGGAGCATTCAGAAAGGCGTCCGCTCAGCGGACCAAGAAGCATATTTCCTGCCCTTTGTCCAACAGGCCAGAATGGTCACTGATCTTCCCCTCTTGGCGGTGGGCGGTTTTCGTTCCCGGAAGGTGATGGAGCAGGCGCTGCTTTCCGGCGCTGCTGATTTTATCTCCCTGAGCAGGCCGCTGATCCGCGAACCGGATCTCCCTTTGCTTTTCCAGAAGGGAGAAAAGGAGCGCTCATCCTGCCTGTCTGCCAACAACTGCTGGCCGGAGAACGCAGAGGAAGGGATTTCCTGTAAATGCCCGCCTCTGTCAGAGCAAGAGGGCTCCTGAACAAGCAAGAAAACAGGCAGGGCGGCTAAAACAGATCAGCTACCAACCTTATCGGCAGCGCGGCCGCGCCGACAATCCCGGGGCCGGTATGTACCCCCAGAATCGGCGTCACCCGCATGATCTCAGCTTTTTCCACCTGCAAACGCTCCTTGATTTGAGCCAGCAGCTGCTCCGCCTCCTCCGGGAGCCGCCCATGGAGGACAGTTACCCAGAGCGGATCGTCAGGGTAGAGAGCCTGGAGATGGTCGGTGATCACCTGCAGGGTTTTGGAGAGTGTGCGGGCTTTCCCAACGGTTGAATACTTTCCATCCGCTTTATCAACATGAATGACCGGCTTGATATGCAGCAGCGAACTGACCAGGGACTGCACCCTTCCAATCCTTCCGCCGTGCTCCAAATATTCCAGAGTATCCAGCGAATACACCACTTCAGCCTGCTCCCGGATCTCAACCAGCAGGTCCAGAATTTTGTCCAGCGCCCACCCAGCCCGGGAAGCCAGCACCGCTGCCAGCACCTGGAAACGCTGTCCACCGGAGAGGGTCTTAGAATCAAAAATGGTCACCTTGCCCTGCAGCAGCTGTTGAGCGCCCAATCTGGCAGATTGAATTGTCCCGCTCAGCCCCTCCGAGAGATGGATGGATAGAATCTCCTCACCCGTCTGCAGGATCTTTTCATACAGCTCAGAAAAACTTCCGGCAGAAGGCTGTGCTGTGGTGGGAATGATCGGTTTGATGGCTTCCATTCGTTCGTAGAGATCATCCGGTTCAATGGTAGATGAATCCACCTCCTCACCGGGAAACTGAATATACAAGGGAGCAACAGTCAAACCCAGTGACAGTTCCTCCTCAAGACTGAGATTGGCTGCACGATCTGTGATGATTTTCATATCCACTCCCTGGAACCCTTTTGTAATCATATCCTGCTTAGCATTTGACAATTATAGCTGATTCAGCCAATTAAACCAGATGTCTCGATATAACCGGACAGCTGTTCCCTTATCACCACAGCAAGCTGCGGCCTCTTGCATTCCCTGCCGGCCGGGCGCTTCGACTCCGTCCCGATTCTCTGCATTCATTCCCCGGAAAAAAAACATCGCCCGGGAGGGGCGGAATACAACCCAGCAAATCGCTGGGTGACAGAATAGGGTATAATAGGCCTGTCTGAAAACGCCTCACCAGCGCACAATGACAGCGATAAAATGAAACCTTACCAGATCTTTCTCTGCGGACTGATGATCGGTCTGATCTTGCTTTCCATCTTCAGTTCCCCCGCCAGTATAGAATCGGCCTTCATCCAGCAGGAGAACACCCCTACACCGCCGCCCGGAAACGGGAGAGGGGATTTGCCCCTGCAGTCTGGGGACACCGAAGGGCTGATCATCGGTGCAGCTGCCATTGTCCTAATTATCATCGCTGGGGTCATCCTTTCCAGGGGATGGAAAGGTCTCCGGCAGAACAATTCCCCGGGAAGTTCCTGAAATCAAACCCGTTATGGGCCTCAGCCACCGACTCCAGGATACTGAAGCCCCCGGTCCCCTCCGCCCCTCTGTTGACATCGCATCCCACCTGCGGTATCATGCCCCCGAGCTTCGGGTGGGTCCGGCGCGGCAGAGCCCTGCGAACCGTGTCAGATCCGAAAGGAAGCAGCACTAAGGAGGATCCTCTGGGTGCCGCCGGTGTGCCTGCCCGGAGCTTTTTCCCTTTATTGAGCATGATGACCCCTGGGATGATGCGATGATGTCCTTTATTGAGAATACATTCCCCCTGGACTGGAGACGAAAACCCCTCTTGATCGCCGCTGTGGGACTGCTGGTGGCAGGGCTGATCCTGGGTCTTGTTGCCGTCCATAAAACCATCACCCTGGTAGTCAACGGCAGCCCTCAGGAAATCACCACTTATGCGCTTACCACCGGCGGTGTGCTGCGTGAACAGGGGTTGGTGGTCGGCGAAAAGGATCAGTTATCCATCCCGGAAGGAAAACTGCTCTGGGGAGGGGAAACCATTCACCTCAACCAGGCAAGCCTCATTCATGTCTTTGATGACGATCAATACCGATTTTTGATCTCCAGCAAGCGGCGCCCTGCCAACATCCTGCACGACCTGGAGATCCCGCTCTACCCGGAAGATGAACTGATTGTCAACGGACACACCGGGGAAGAAAATCATCTGCTGTCTCCCGGGGAATCCCACACCATTCAGATCCGACGGGCAGCAGCAGTTGAGCTGCAGATTGACAATCAACCGCTGACCCTTCACAGCAGCGCTCCGACCCTGGCCGGAGCCCTCTACCAGCAGGACATCCCCCTCTATGAAGGAGACCGGTCCAGTCAACCGCTGGGAACAGCGCTGGCAGGCAAACCGCTTGAAGTCTCCCTGACCTCCTCAAAGCCGGTCCTGGTTCAGCTTCCCCAGGAAACCCTTACCATCCGCTCTGCAGGGGACACGGTGGGAAGCGCGCTGGCAGATGCCGGATTGCCGCTCCAGGGGTTGGACTACAGCATTCCAGCTGAACAGGCCCCTCTCCCCCAGGATGAAGCCGTGCAGATCATCCGGGTGCAGGAAAACTATATCCTCAATCAGGAGCCGATTGAATTTACCAGCCAATACCAGGCCACCAATGATCTGGAACTCGACCAGGTGCAAATCCTGGAAGGCGGAGAATACGGCCTGAAAGCGCAGCGCATCCGGGTCGTCAGCGAAAACGGCAGCGAAGTTTCCCGGGAGGTGGAAAAGGAATGGGTGGTGAAAGAACCGCAGCCGCGGATTATCGGCTACGGTACACAGATCAACATCCGATCCACCAGCACACCGGACGGTGAGATCCGCTACTGGCGGAAGATCACCGCTTATGCCACCTCCTACAATAAAAACTGTCCAGGGTGCGATAACTGGACGGCCAGTGGCACCCGCTTGCAGAAAGGAACCATCGCTGTCACCCTGGAATGGTACCGCTATATGAAAGGCGCGAAAGTTTATATACCAGGATATGGTTTTGGGACCATTGAGGATGTTGGCGGAGGGATTCCCGGTAAATTCTGGGTGGATCTGGGCTATGAGGTGGAAGAATACGTCCCCTGGAGCCAGAATGTGGAAGTTTATTTCCTGGCCCCACCGCCCCCACCCGAAAATATTATGTACGTTCTTTACTGACCGGAGCGAAGTGAATCACTGCCCATTTTCCATCGATCATCCAGCGGGGATCTTGATTGTGAATTTTCATTACCTGGTTCAGCGATAGATCAACAGCCAGCTCCGCCTTTAAAGCCCGTAGAGCCGTCAATGGCACCGGCAGATAATCCACCACCTCAGAAAATGGTGTGCTGATATCCCACTGGCGATCCCCCAGCAGTCTCCGGTAGTTAGCATCCCCCTTGCTGATCAATAAATCCAGCCTGGACAGCTGCTCGGTAAGGGAACCGGGGAGCTCCCACATCGGCAGCGGAGAATTCCAGAAGAAATCTGCCTTGACAATCAATCGCCCCTGCACCAGATAGGACTCCAGGCGCTCCGCCAGAGACCGCACCGGCCCAGCTTGCGCTTTGGAGAGGCTCCCCAGGGTCCAGCTGAGATCATCGGCGGTGACGTCAGAGACAAAGGTCGGATGGGCTTTCACCAGCAGCTGCACCTCAGCGGCCCTCCCATGAGCCAGCAGGAGATCAATCAGGGCCAGATCACCCAGCAGCTCGGAACCGGCATTATCTGCCATCAGGGCCACTTTGAGAGCGGTCCCACTCGATCGGGTCAGCAGGCGGATGACTTCGCCACTCTGGTCGTTCAGCAGGTGATCCCGCAGCGCTGCCAGATCGCCGTGATCGGGTGCGTCCTGGCTGCCGGCCGGCCACAGGCTGAGATCAGCCTGATTGCCCCATAAGGAGCGCAGCAGCCCTTCCCGCAGCATCTGGGAGCAGGAAGGGGGGTCCACCAGCCAGCTTTCCAGGGTAGCGGCATAGCCGGAAAACGCATCCAGAGATTGACACAGGCCAGCTTTTTTCTGTCCCAGAAAGGGGTCCTCCCCCCGCTGGAAATACGCTGTCGCCTCCATGATCCGTCGATAGAAATAGTGTTCGGCGAAAAACCAGGGTACTTTGAACCAGCTTTTTCCCGCCCAGGGCTGGATGTATTTCTGCCAGGATGAGAGATCGGGAGCGTCACCCTCCCGCAGCAGTCGAATGGGACCCTCCGGAATTTCCTCCATCAGTTTCTTTAGGCTCCTGAGTTCCTCTCCCCGATAGGTATTCTCAGTCAGCACCCGCTCCAGAATTTCCGGCAGCCGCTCGGTGATCGTGGTATAGGCCCAGGATCCTTTCTGGTCGCTGAAGATTGGTTTGGGCAGTTTCTGGTTGATGCTCATTTTTCCCTCGGCTTCTTTTTGATTGCATTCCCACCCATCTTATCACAGCGCTGTGAAAGGCTATCCCAGTTCCGGTGAGTGATATAATCGGTGTGCATCAAAACAAGGATTCTCTCACTTTATGACCGCGATCCAACCGATCAACATCTCCGCGCTGATGGAAAAATACGGCCTAAGACCGGACAAAAGTCTGGGACAGAACTTTTTAAGGGACTCCTCTGCCCTGCAGCGGATCGTCGAGGTCGCTGACCTCGATCCCCAAGATACCGTATTGGAAATCGGCGCCGGTATCGGTCACCTTACCCGCTGGCTGGCTGCGGCTGCCGGGCAGGTGGTCGCGGTTGAACTGGATGAACGTCTGCTCCAGCCGCTGGAGGAAGTTCTCCGTCCCCATGACAACATCCGCATCGTTCAGGGGGACATCCTTCAGCTGCACCCCCGGGAATTGATAAACCAGGATTCCTACCTGGTGGTTGCCAATATCCCCTATTACATCACCTCGGCGATCATCCGGCACCTGCTGGAAGCGGAATTAAAACCGCGGCGCATGATTCTGACCGTCCAGTACGAAGTAGCCCAGCGGATCTGTGCCACTGCTGGGCAGTTATCCGTGCTGGCGCTGAGTGTGCTGGTTTATGGAGAACCCTATTTGACCGCCCGCATCCCCGCTGCCGCCTTTCATCCCCCGCCGGAGGTGGATTCTGCTGTCATCCGCATCGACCTCTATCCCCAACCGCTGCTTCCCAACCCACTTCGGGAGCATTATTTTACCCTGGTGAAAGCGGGCTTCCTGCACAAGCGGAAGACCCTCCGTAATTCTCTGGCCGCCGGCCTGGGTTGGCCTAAAGAACGTGTGGATGAACTGCTGGCGGGCACGGAGATTGAACCGCGGCGGCGGGCGCAATCTCTTTCCCTGGCAAGATGGCTTGAACTGTCCCACCAGTATGATAAGATTAGCGAGATCTGAACTCACCATTAGAAAAGAAAGGATGCCCAAATGAAAGACCCGCGCATGAAAAAATTGGCTGATCTGCTGGTCAACTACTCCGTTGATGTTCAGCCCGGAGAATGGGTGTTAATCCGCGGCCACCTGGTCGCCGAACCGTTGGCAAACGAAGTTCTCCGCGCTGTGTTGGAAGCAGGGGGGAATCCCAATGTGTCTTTTTACTCCGATGAAATCCAGGAGATCACCTACCGCTTCAGCGATGATGATCAGCTCAGCTGGATCTCCCCGGTAGAGCGGTTGTATTACGACGAGGCTGACGTACTCATTCACCTGCGGGGTGCCAGCAACACCCGATCGCTGACCGGAATCGATCCTCAGAAGCAGCAGCTGCGCAATAAATCCCGCCAGGAACTGACGGAACTATACATGAAGCGGGCTGCGGAAGGGGATCTAAAATGGACGCTGACCGATTTTCCCTGCCCAGCCTACGCCCAGGAAGCGGACATGAGCCTGGCTGAGTTCGAGGATTTTGTCTTCTCCGCTACCTATGTTGATCAGGAGGATCCTGTTGCGGAGTGGAAGCGCATCCACGACCAGCAGCAGAAAGTGGTCGATTGGCTGAAAGGAAAGAAACAGGTCACGGTGAAAAGTCCCCATGCTGACCTGGCGCTTTCCATAGAGGGCAGAACGTTCATTAATTCCGACGGAACCAATAACATGCCCAGCGGTGAGGTGTTCACCGGACCGGTTGAGGATTCAGCCAACGGCTGGGTGGAGTTTACCTACCCGGCCATCCGCAAAGGTCGTGAGGTTGCCGGGATTCGGCTGGAATTCGAGGATGGCAAAGTGGTCAAGGCCAGTGCTGAGAAAAACGAAGCCTACCTGCAGGCCATGCTGGACATGGATGAAGGCGCGCGCTACCTGGGTGAGTTCGCCATCGGCACCAATTACGGCATTCAAAAATTCACCAAGAGTATTCTTTTTGATGAAAAAATCGGCGGCTCCTTCCATATGGCCCTGGGTGCCGGCTATCCGGAGACAGGCAGTAAGAACCGCTCCGGCATCCACTGGGACATGATCTGTGATATTCAAGAAGACAGCGAAATTCGGGTGGATGGCGAGCTGCTCTATAAAGATGGGAAATTTGTCATCTGAACAGGGTGAGAACCTGACTGGGAACAACAATCCGCGGCTTTCCGCCGCGGATTGTTTATTACCGGGCGCCGCCCCAGTATTCAGCTGTGGAGCAGTTTTCCAGTCTCCTCAACATATTCCAGGCTCTGATGGCGGAAATAGGTATTGTAGAGATTGGCGTAGTGACCCCCTCGTTCTATCAGCTGGTCGTGGTTTCCTTCCTCAATGATCCTTCCCTGCTGAAGGACAACAATCCGATCAGCAGATTTCACTGTTGACAGACGGTGGGCAATCAGAATGCTGGTGCTGTCCTCCAGCACGAGCTCCAGCGCCTGCTGAATCTGCCGCTCCGTGAACGGATCTATGCTGGCTGTGGCTTCATCCAGGATGAAAATGGCCGGATTCTGGATCAACACCCGCAGCAGCGCGACCAGCTGACGCTGGCCCATGGAAAGCTGGCCTCCGCGTTCCCCGACCTCGGTGTGCAGTCCGTCGGGCAGCGTTTCCAGCCAATCCCCGCCGCCGATCTTTTTTGCCAGGCTGCGCATGTTTTCTATCTCACAACCCCCGCAGGCATACTGGATATTCTCGGCAACCGTACCGGAGAACAGGAAAGGCACCTGGGAGATGATCCCCAGCTGGCGGCGGTAGGCGGTCAGGTCCAGATCGCGGATATTGTAGCCATCCACATAGATCTCCCCCGACTGAAATTCATAGAAACGGGCAATCAATTTCGCGATAGATGATTTTCCGGCCCCGGTATGACCCACCAGGGCGATGCTCTCCCCGGGCTGCACGTGCAGGTTGAAATCCCGGAAAATCCACTCCCCTTCGGTGTACTGGAAATCAACCTGGTCAAAAAGGATCTCCCCGGACAGACGACCTGGGATAAGCGACTTTCGTTGGACAACAGCCGGCTCGGCGTCAATCAGTGCAAAAACACGTTCCGAAGCCGACAGACCCGCCTGCACCTGCGCCCAAAAGGCAGACAGATTCAGGATCGGAAAGAAGAATCGGTCCAGGCTGAGCAGAAACAGATACCAGGCGCCAACTGTCACCAGGCCCTGAGCAACGTCCATCCCTCCCACATAGACCAGGATGGCTGTTCCCACCCCGCCCAGCGCGTTCAGTACGGGAAAGACCACGGAAAGGACCAGGCCGCGCTGGACATTCATCTCAAAGGATACCTGATTGGCCTGGTTGAACTTATTAAAGATGGCCCGCTCCTGGCGGAAATTTTTTGCCACGGCGATGCCGCTGACCGTTTCCTTGATGGCTGCGTTGACCTGGGCCATGGCCCGCATCCCCTCCCGGGTCACCCGCCGGGCCACCTTCCGGAAGCCCAATGCCAGCAGGAACAACAGCGGCAGAAATCCAATTACGTAGAGGAACAACCGGAACTGGATTTGCGACAGCACCACGCCAAGGATGACAGCCTGCACCAGCTGGGAGATTAGATCGGTGACCAGCACCACCAGCTGACCGTACTCCCGGGTATCCGAGGTGATCCTTGATACCACCCGGCCTGAGGAAAATCGGTCGTAGAAGGATAAGTCATGGTTGGCTGCGGAATCAAAGGCATCTATGCGCAGGGACATCACCATATTGGAAACCGTTCGCACAGTCAACCGGCGGCGAACCCAATTGCCGCCCCAGTTGATAATGCCGCTAAGCAGCACCAGACCCACCAGCAGGAAGATAAGCTGATCACCGGGATTGGCGGACAGGCGGTCCACCCCATTGGAGACCAGCAGGGGCAGAGAGGCTCCGGAAAAAGCTACTACAATCAGAAAGAAGGAGATCCAAATCAGCTTTCTTCTGTGGGGTTTGAGATACTGCCAGATGCGGTTGATCAGCTCCCAATCGCTGTACTCCCGATCATAGGCTTCTACATCTAAACCTGAGAAAAATCCCATCTATCTTATCCCATCCATCCTGGTCCACTAAACCCCTCCTGCTCTCAACGGGAGGAGCTACTCCTGAAAGATCTGCCGGTAAACCGCTGATTGATCCATCAGCTCCTGATGCGTGCCGCTGGCGGTGATCCTCCCCTTCCGCAGCACCAGGATTTGGTCCGCCCACCGAATCTGGGAGAGCCGATGGGTGATGATTAATGTCGTCCTGCCCTCAGCAGCAGCAAAAATCGCTTTCTGAATTTCGTCCTCGGTAGCACTGTCAATGGAACTGGTGGAATCATCCAGAATTAAGATCCGCGGGTCGGTCAAAAACGCCCGCGCCAGAGCAAGCCGCTGCCGCTGGCCGCCGGAGAGCGTTACCCCCCGCTCCCCCAGCACAGTCTCATAGCCTTCCTGAAAGGAAAGGATGAATTCATGCGCCTGAGCGGATTTCGCCGCCCGCTCGACCTCTTCCCGGCTCGCGTCTGGGTTTCCAAAGGCAATATTTTCAGCGATCGTATCAGAAAATAAGAAGACATCCTGTTCAATGATGGAGATTTGTCTGCGGAGCATCGCCAGGTTCCAATCCCGGACATCCACCCCATCCACAGCGATGGTCCCCTCCTGGATATCATAAGTGCGGTTGACCAGCTTCGCCAGGGTAGTTTTTCCTGAGCCTGTCTGGCCGACGATGGCCACAGTCTGACCCGGCTGGATATTGAAATTCAAGTCAACCAGTACCGGATCACTCTCCGGATAGGCAAACGTCACCCCCCGGAAGTTGATTCTTCCCTGGATTCTCTCCGCATAGCCGGTCTCGTTCTGATCCAGTTCCGTCCTGCGGTTGATCAGCTCCAGAATCCGGTTGGCGCCGGCTACTCCCAGAGACACCTGGGAATAGGCAAACAGGGAGACAAAAGTCGGGAAGCCAAACAGCAGCAGCAGCCCGAAATAGCCGACAATATCCCCTACCTCAATGGTTCCTCTCCGGAAAAGGACCACCGCGTGGAACAATCCCCCTGCCTGAACAATTCCCATCAGCAGCAGCGGTAAAAAACGCGCTTCAACATCCCCCTGGTGAATTTCCCGATCCCGGAACCTGCGGGCGTTCTTCTCAAAAAGGCCGACCTCACTCTTTTCCTCGGCCATGCCCTTGACTGTTTCTATCCCGTCAACCGCTTCTGCCAGCCGGGTGTTCAACGTGCCAAAAGCTTTCCGAACCGCCATGGTAATCGGCTTCAGTTCCGACAGATACTGCCACAGCGCGAGCATGTACAGCACCAAAAAGACCAGGGGGGCAATGATCAGCGCTGGATGATAGCGGGTGGAGAGAAGAATGGGCATGATGATGAAATTGGCCGAGCCCACCACCAGGTTGATCCCGGGACTGAACATGAAATTGATCTCCCGGACATCATTGGTGGCTCGCGCCATGACATCTCCCACCGGCAGCAGACTGTGGTAAGTCATGCTCTTCCCCAGCAGGCTGGTGTAGAACTCATGGCGGATATCCCGCTCCAGCCGCTGACCGATCAGCTCAGCGCTGAAGTTCCGGCCAAACTGGAGCATCCCGCGGATTATCTGGGTGCCGGCAATCAACAGGGCGAACCTCCCCAGGCTTTCCACCCGGGCCGGGTCCGCCACCAGAGCATCCAGAGCTTGACCGACCAGAATCGGTACAGCTGCCGCCAGGCCGGCATTGCCGATGGCACCGATCAGCATGCTCAAGCCCAGATACCAGTACTCAAGGAAATGGGCGGCAATCCATTTTTCAGCACTGGAACGGGCATTGCGGATCCGCTCGGATACCCGGTGCTTCTTGGGGAGGGTAAATTCAGAGCTTTGCAGCGTATTTTCCATCACTCTCCATCATCCCAATCCACCAGGGAATTCCTTTCCTCCAATTCGTCCGGGAAAGGCATCTGACGAATGATATCATAGGGCGCAAAAGCCGGTAAGTCATCCAGCTTCACAGCCGTCTCTTTTTCCGTTTGGGGATCGATCTGCCAGGCCTCTTTGCTTGGCTTGAGGAGCACCAGCTGCTCCCCCTTCTGGGCAGTATGCCGGCGGACCTGGCGGGAATAGCCTTGATATGCCCTCCTGGAATCCGGATAAAGGGAAAACAGCTCCTGAAAGGCCTTAACGAACTGGGCCAGAAAGACCTCCTCAATCTGATCCAGATGGCTGATCACCCAGCAGCGGTCCCGGTACTCCCGGTAGTAGGAAAGGCCCAGAAATTCTCCCTGGCTGGATAGATAGGGAAAAAAGGGAAAAGTTCGGCAGGCGATGGAACGGTACTCCCGCTGGCAGAATCGGTGGCCTTTACAGCCAATCAGCTGCTGCCCCTCCTGCAGCTGTCGCCGCAGCTGCCGCTCCTGCCCGGGGGTTTTCTCCTCCCAGCGCCGCCACAGATCGGTGCTGCTCTGCAAATATTCCCACTCTTTCTGATATGCAGCTGGAATGGTGTGGTCCAGATCACAGCAGAAAGGTGCTCCCCTCAGATTGTGCGGGCCGCATTTTTTCTCGCAGTCCAGGCGGGTGACAGGAGCCGAGAAATATTGATAGATCCTCCCGAAGAGGGCGGGATCAATCTCTTTCATCAACGCCCTCCATTTTTCCCTGATCCACCAGCTTTTGGGCGAAAACTGCTGCCTCTTCCCGGGTGGTAAGTTTCCCCACCGCCTGAGCTTCCCGGATCGCCTCCAGCAGCTCACCGATCTGCGGTCCCGGGGGCAGCCCTGTAACTTCCTGCAGCTGATTTCCATCCAGCAGCTGCGGCGGGGAGACCCGCTCTTCAGGGTATTCCCACCAGGCCTCCAGCAGTGTCCGTGCTGCTTCCAGCTGCACCGGCCAGGTCTCCCGGGGGATGGTTTTGCTGTGCTGGGCCAGAAAATAGGCCAGCGAAAGGAAAATTCCCAGCACACCGGCCCGGGAAAAATTTCTGAAATAGCGGTAAATCTCCCGCCGTTCGATGGATCCATCACCAGCCAGCAGATGGAACTGCACCGCGGCCTGCAGACTGGCGGAAAGTTCCTGCTGCTCCTGGTTGCTGAGCTGCAGGGAATTCCTGCTGCCAGGGGGAGGATCCAGCCCCGGTTTCCCATCATCCTTCCCCCCAGAATCAGGCAGATACAGGGCGGCGAAGAAAATCAATTGAAAGAGATCCCTGCCCGGGACCAGCTGGCAGCGCAGGGTGTTCGCCAGCGGTTCCCGATAGTCCCCCAGCCGGTGGACCAGTATCTCCAGCGCCGAGCTGACTGCCATTTCCTGTTCGAAATCCAGTCCCAGCCCTCCCAGAATTTCTTCCAGCTTCCGCTGAGTGCGGATCCGCAGACCGAGGTTCTCCTCCAGACCGGGAAGAATGACCTTCAGCATTCCCATCTGGCTCATGATCTGCAGCGCCGCCGCCTGATGTGGACCTTCCAGGATGCGGAAAAATTCGTCCCGCATCCGCTCGGCTGAAATTTCCACCAACCTGGGAATCACTTTTCGCATCTGCTCTTGTGTGTTCGGAAGAATATGAAAACCATACTTGACTGCCATCCGCAGGCCTCGAACTGCGCGAAGAGGATCAGCGATCAGCGCCTCCCGTGAGCAGCTCCGGATCACTTTCTGCTGGAGATCCTGCGCCCCTCCACAGGGATCGAGCAGTTGATCCGGCTGGTGGATGGACACTCCCATGGCAGTGATCGTAAAATCCCTGGCGCGCAGGTCATCTTCAATGGTTACCCCTTGAAAGTGGGTAAAATCAACAATTAACCGTTTGCATTCCAGAGGATACAGGATCACCCGGGCAGCCCCACGCTCGGCATCCAGAAGATAATAATCCCCCTCCAAGCGATCAGCCACCCGTCTGGCTGTGGGCAGGACCTGCTCGGGAAGAGCAAAGTCGAGGTCATGAATGTCCTCCCCGAGAAGCAGATCGCGGACAGCCCCCCCGACCAGATAGGCCTCCCGGTCGCCAAGCACATCGACTATTTTCTGGTAAAGCGGCGGAACATTGAGCTTGATCATCGTCTCTGTTATCCCCAGGAACAAAAAGCGGTCCGCCAGATTAAGCGGCGCACCGGTGGCAATCAACCGGGAACCGGGTATCACCCGCACCCGGAGCAAAAATCAAGGGAGGATCAATGCCGGGGAGGGGTGTAATTCTTTTGGTTGACAACCCCAATAAAAGGCAGCTCCCGGTAATATTCATCCAAATCCAGGCCGTACCCAAAGACATACTTGTTGGGAATCACAAAACCCACATAATCGAGCGGTACCTCAATTTCCCTCCGTTCTGCCTTATCGAGCAGCGTGCATACTTTGAGGGAAGCCGGCTTTCTGGTGGCCAGCAGCCCAAGGACAGAGTTCAGGGTATGTCCGCTGTCAACAATGTCCTCCACCAGCAGCACATCCCGGTCCTGGATGTCATCCCGCAGGTCCATGGTCAGCCGGACATGACCGGAGGAATCCCGGTCTCCCACCCCATAAGAGGAAATGGCCATGAAGTCAATAGAATGAGGAACTGTAATCGACCTCATCAAATCCGTCAGGAACATCACCCCGCCGCGGAGAATACAGATCAGGTGGAGATCTTCTCCCTGATAGTCCCGGCTGATGGCTTCTCCCAGCTCCTGAATTTTATCTTGAAGTTCCTGCTCCGGGATTAAAACCTCACTGAGAAATTCATGATATGACTGCATCCTGTGCTTCCTTTCTACCTCGAGGAACCTGGTGGTGTTTACGGCAGCGAGCCTCATAAAGTTCAGAGGCGCCGACAATGATCACCGGATCATTATAATGGGCCGGTCTGCCGTCCACCAGCCGCTGGGTCCGGGTGGCTTGCTCCCCGCAGGTCATGCAGATGGCATGGAGCTTATCGACAACCTCCGCCTGGGCCAGCAGAATGGGCATCTGTCCAAATGGTTCTCCCCGAAAGTTCATATCCAAACCGGCGACAATCACCCGGATGTTCTTTTCCACCAGGTCCTGAATGACGGGGACGATGTCCTCATCGAAGAACTGAGCCTCATCGACCGCCACCACCGTGACACCGTCGTCCAGCAGGGCCGGGATCTCTGAAGCGCTGTCAATTGCCAGAGCATCATATTCATTCCCTGCGTGTGAAGTGACCTTCCCCGTTCCGTAGCGGGCATCAAAGCCCGGCTTGAATACCTGGATCTTCTGCCTGGCAATCACTGCCCTGCGCAGCCTGCGCAGCAGCTCATCCGTCTTCCCGCAGAACATCGGTCCCGTGATGACTTCCAATCTCCCATTGCGGTGTTTCATCCCCATCCTCTCCTGTATGATATTTCTTCTCAGCACCCGCTGTGTACCGGCAAACAAAAACAGGCAGATTACTTGAATCTGCCTGTATTGTATCAAACTATCAATCCCTGAATCTTAAACTGAGATCTCTTCAGCAGCTTCCGGAATTTCGTACTCTTTACTGCGCAGCGCTTTCTTCAGATCGATGAGGGATTTGCGGCCGAAGCCCTTGATATCCAGCAGGGCTTGATCACCGTCTTCCATCAGCGAGAGCACATCTGCCACCGTGGTGAGCTCCGCATCCATGAGGATGTTTTCCACCCGGGTGCCCAATTCCAGGGTTTCCAGGCTGACATCCGCAGAGACTTTTTTCTCCTCACGGGCCTGCTGCTTCTTCTGATATTCTTCATGGACCTTGAGCTTCTTGTAGAAGCGGTCCACCTGTCCTTCGGTATCCACGATGCGCTGCTCCCCGGTGAAGAAGGGGTGGCAGTCCGAACAGACGTCCGTCCGGATCAGCTCCTGGGTGGAACCGGTGGTCCAGGTATTCCCGCAGGCACAGACTACTTTGGCCTCGGGATAATAGGTGGGGTGTATATCCTCTTTCATTATGTAGCGTCCTCTTATTCGGTTGGAATGACGTTAACGCGCTTTTTGCCACCGCGGAAAGTCTGATAGGAAACCACACCATCTGCGGTTGCAAACAACGTGTCATCCCCTCCCCGGCCGACATTCAAGCCCGGGTGAATTCTTGTTCCACGCTGCCGGACCAGAATATTGCCGGAGCGAACGGCCTGACCGCCGTATTTCTTCACACCCAGCCGTTTTGAGTTGCTGTCACGACCATTGCGGGTTGACCCGCCGCCTTTTTTATGAGCCATTGGATTCTCCTTATTCCGTCACAATCTCGTCAACCCGTAGCAGTGTGTAATGTTGACGATGTCCCTGTGTTTTCCGGTAGCGGACCTTGGGTTTGTATTTGAAAACCCGAATTTTGGGGCCCTTGATCTGCCCGGTGACCGTGGTTTTTACCGCTGCGCCTTTGACGAGCGGTTCGCCGATCGCCAGCTGATCCTCTTCGGCCACCAGCAGTACCTCATCGAGGACAACCTGATCTTCCACTTCCTGGGGAAGCCGATCTACCCGCAGGGTTTCCCCGGGGATGGCTTTGTACTGCTTCCCGCCGCTGACCACAATTGCATATTTCATGTCTAGCCTCCAAGCTTCACTTCACCGCAGACCCCGCGTTTGAGGGAGCTCTCCCACCGGGCGGCGGGGAAGTTGGGGGAATTTTTTCATGCTTACATCTCATCATAAGGCCTTGGCCTTAGATGCCGTGCCATTATACCAGAGCGTGTGGCCGTGTCAATAAAGCCCGGTCCGCTCATCCAGCCCCATTTCCAGCCCTCGCTACCTGATAATCAACCCCTTCATACCTGAATCTTGTCACTAGGATGGAAAGGGAAGTGCTCTTATAATAGACAGGGATCAATATCGTGATCAGCCCAGCTGATCCCCCAGTGCAGGTCTGTGTTATCAAGGGTGACAGCCTGTCTTATTCGTACTGCTGACAAACCATCAAAAGGAGCAGCGACAATGCCAGTTTCCGGTTGGATCAAAGTGGAAGAACTTTACTGCAAAGGCTGCGGCCTCTGTGTGGATGCCTGCCCGCAGGAAGTATTAGCGCTGGATATGGATCGCCTGACCCCGAAAGGGTATCACCCGGCAAAAATGATCACCAAGTCCTGCACCGGCTGCGGCATTTGCGCTGTAGTCTGTCCCGACGCGGCGATTACGGTACACCGGGAAAAGACAACAGAAAAAGCCAGGAGGTAACATCTGTGGCGAAAGAACTATTAAAAGGAAACCATGCCTTTGCAGAAGCGGCCATTCGGGCCGGCGTGGAGGCCTTCTTCGGATATCCGATCACCCCATCCACAGAATTCCTGGAGCACATGGCCAGACGAATGCCGGAGCTGGGACGGGCTTTCGTTCAGGCGGAGAGTGAGGTTGCCGCCATCAATATGGTGTACGGCGCAGCCTGCACCGGGAAACGGGTGATGACTGCCTCCTCCAGTCCGGGGGTCAGTCTGATGATGGAAGGAATCTCCTACATTGCCGGTACGGAAGTGCCAGCGGTAGTGGTCAACGTCATGCGCGGCGGCCCCGGTCTGGGCAATATCGCCCCCTCACAGGGAGATTATTATCAGATGGTGAAAGGGGGCGGCCATGGGGATTATTTTCCCCTCGTCCTGGCGCCAGCCAGTGTGCAGGAAGCCATTGACTCCATCAGCCTGGCCTTCGACCTGGCGGAAAAATACCGCTCGATCGTCCACGTGATCGTGGACGGCAACATGGGCCAGATGATGGAGCCCGCCGAGCTGCCCCCCATGCGGGAAATCCCCACAGAACTCCCCGAATGGGCGATTTCCGGCGCCAGGGGCCGCGATCCCCGTGTGCTCACCTCCATCTATATCGACCCCGAGGAGGAAGAGGTCACCAACCTGCGGCTGCTCAAGCGCTGGAAAGAAGTTCAAAACAACGAAGTCCGCTTCCAGGAATACCACATGGAGAAGCTGGAAATCCTGGTCATCGGGTTTGGCACCGCCGGCAGGGTAGCCTCCTCGGCGGTGCGGGAAGCGCGGGAGGAAGGCATCCCGGTTGGTCTGCTGCGTCCGATCACCCTGGCCCCCTTCCCCGAGGAGCGTCTCAGAGAGCTCAGCAATCAGGTCAGGCGCATCCTGGTGGTGGAGATGAATTCCGGCATGATGCTGGAAGATGTGCTCAAGATCGTTCAGGGCAGGGTGCCGGTCGAGTTTTACGGCCGCATGGGTGGGGTCACCCCGCTGCCTGATGAAATCCTGGCAGAAATCAAACGAACCGCCCAAAACCAGGGTCCGGTGGAGGGAGATCCCCGGGATGCCTGGATCACCCGGATGGAATCGAAAATCATGGGAGAACAATCATGATATCTTCAACAGCGGAAGTGACTTATCAGCGCCCCGACTCATTAACGAACCTCCACACTCATTACTGCCCGGGCTGCACACACGGTGTGGCTCACCGGCTGATCGCCGAGGTGATCGATGAGATGGGCCTGCGGGAAAAAACCATCGGCGTGGCCCCGGTCGGCTGTTCCGTGTTCGCCTACAAGTATTTTGAGATGGACTTTGTGGAAGCCGCCCACGGCCGGGCTCCGGCCATGGCCACCGGCATCAAGCGCGTGCTGCCCGGAAACACCGTCTTTACCTATCAGGGCGACGGGGACCTGGCCTCGATCGGCATGGCGGAGATCATGCACACCGCCATCCGGGGGGAAAACATCACGGTGATCTTCATCAACAATGCCATTTACGGTATGACCGGGGGGCAGATGGCCCCCACCACCCTGCCGGGCATGAAAACCACCAGCTCGCCTTATGGCCGGGATGTTGAACTGGCAGGGTATCCGGTCCGCATGTCGGAAATCCTGGCTACGGTCGACGGTGCCGGCTATGTTGTCCGCCGCAGTCTGCACAATGCAGCCCATATTCGCAAAGCAAAGAAAGCCATCCGGTTGGCCTTCGAAGCCCAGGAACGCGGTTTGGGCTTTTCGATGGTGGAGCTGCTCTCTTCCTGTCCGACGAACTGGAAGATGTCGCCCCAGGAAGCGCTGGATTTCGTGGCGGAAAAGATGGTTCCCGTCTACCCTCTCGGGGACTACCAGGTGGTCGCTGACCTGAAATCACTCAAGGTTTAAGGAGTTTCTCACCATGGAAGAAACCAGCTTTATCATCTCCGGATTTGGCGGACAGGGAACCCTTTTTGCCGGTCAGGTGCTGGCCTATGCGGCTCTGGATTGCGGATTTCACGTCACCTGGATCCCTTCTTATGGCCCCGAGATGCGGGGCGGCACCGCTCACTGCACGGTGATCATCTCTGAAGAACCAATCGGGTCTCCGCTGGTCAGGAAACCCGATGTTGTGCTGGCCCTCAACCTGCCCTCGGTGGATAAATACGAGCACCTGCTGCCGGAGGGAGGGGTATTAATCGCCAACGCCAGCCTGGTCAACCGGGCGCTGGAACGGGAGGACATCCACTCCCTGCTGATCCCGGCCAATGATATCGCGGAGGAGATCGGCATGGCCCGACTTGCCAATATGATCATGGTTGGGGCCCTGACCAGCCTGAAACCCATCCTCAGCCTGGAGGATGTCAAAGCAGCCCTGGAGGAGCACATTCCAGAGCGACACCGCAAAACTCTGCCGATGAACTTTAATGCCCTGGACCGGGGTTTTGCTTTTGCTGAGCGGTCGCGGGTCAAGGCCGGCTGATCATAAACCTCAGTAAAATAATCAGAGCGGTGCCCGCCAGGGGCACCGCTCTTTGTTTTTTAGTCAGATTGCCCCTCAGCTGGCAGCAGGAATGGGCTCATCAGGCAGATCACTTTTCCCCTGGGCAACAGTATAGGCCTGGCCGACCAGATGGCCGTTGACCAGGATGGAGTATGCCGTGGTCACCAGCACGCCAATCACACAGAGGATGGTCCCCAGGGAGGCGACAAAACCGGAAACGATGGTGCCCAGCAAGACCAGGAAATACGGACCCAGGTTCCCCCGCACCATACGGAAGACTTCCCCAAACTTGAAAGCTGCGCCCAGCTCACCGGTATCCGCATATTTCCCGACCCCGGCCATCACCAGCAGGGATGCTGCAATACTGTAGATAATGGCCAGACAGGCCAGGCATGTGGTGACGATCCCCCCGGCGGTCAGAAAGGCTTCCTGCTCGGCTGTCCCGGAAAGAAGCGCGATTCCCCCATAGCCACAGCTCTGAATCAGGATCATGGGCAGATAATAAACAAATCCGATCACAAAGACCATTAAACCACTGACAAGATACCCGCCGAAATCATCCCACCCCGGCAGGGCCTCTCCTTCCCCTTTGATCAACCGCCGGGTGACTTCCAGTCCCCAGCCCATGACCACAAACTGCCCCACAATCGGTATCAATGAGATCACCGCCCCCAGAGCAATCTTTTTGAGCCATTCCTCATCATCAAACACAAAGGTAAATGCTCTCCCGAAATCCATCATTCAGCTCCTTTTTCAACAATTGAATGAGATAACTGCTTCCCTGCTATCATCATAACATGATTTTTTTCTGTGGATTAATATTATCCACCAGGAAAGGAGCCTGAGTGGGCCGGCCCAAGCTGCTCCAAATCAGGGATCCCCTCCCTCCTGAAAAATCAGCGGCGCGCCGGTATCTTCTCCCCACTGCCTTCCCTGCCAGCTGCCTGCAAACGCTCGACTGCGCCTGCTTCAGTCCGGGTCAAACGCCACTGCCGTCTAAAGATATCCCTGTCTTCCCTGTTTCTGTGCGGCAAGCCACCCTCCTGCCCCTGATCGCTGTCCGTTGCGCCTGCTTTCCCAAGGATACTGCTGCCACGACAAGCGCGTGTGCAGGGCCTCCCCGGTGATCAGCTCCATGCGGCGAGCTTCCCCTGCCCGGAGAGCGCAGCTGATCCAAACGCTGGAAACCAAAACCGGGGCTGTCCCCCAAGATCAGGAGACAGCCCCGGTTATGATTATCTTGCCGGACGCTTACTGGCGGTTCTTGACCGCTGACTGCGCTGCCGCCAGCCGGGCTACAGGCACCCGGAAGGGGGAGCAGCTCACATAGTCAAGTCCGATCCGATAGCACCAGTTGATCGACTGCGGATCTCCGCCGTGCTCACCGCAGATGCCCACCTCCAGATCGGGGCGGGTCCCGCGCCCCTTCTTCACAGTGAGGTCCATCAGCTGGCCCACGCCGTGAATGTCGATAGTCTGGAAAGGATTCTCCGGTAAAATTCCATCCTCAACATATTTGACCAGGAAGTTACGTTCGGCATCGTCCCGACTGTACCCAAAGGTAAACTGGGTCAGATCGTTGGTCCCAAAGGAGAAGAATTCTGCGGTTTCTGCGATCTCATCCGCAGTCAACCCGGCCCGGGGGATTTCGATCATGGTGCCAAATTTATATTCAAATTCGACGCCCTTTTCATCCATCACATCTTTGGCAATTTCTTCCAGCTTGGGCTGGATGAAATGCAGCTCGTTGATGTGCCCGGTCAGAGGGATCATCACCTCAGGTTTGGGCTCGAAGCCGCGCAGCTTCACATCGGCAGCCGCCTCGAAGATGGCCCGCACCTGCATGCCGACAATTTCAGGCATGACCACGCTCAGCCGCACCCCCCGCAGTCCCATCATCGGGTTGCTTTCATGCAGATTCTGTACACTGGTCAGCAGCTCTTCTTTTTCTTGGTCCTCTTTGCCTTTGATGCGGTTGGCAATCACCTCTTCCAGCAGTTCCTGCTCATCGGGCATGAACTCGTGCAGCGGGGGATCGATCAAACGGATGATCACCGGCAGTCCGGTCATGGCCTCGAAGAGTCCATCAAAGTCACTCCGCTGGTAAGGCAGCAGCTCATCCAGCGCCTGCTGGCGTTTTTCTACTTTGTCCGCCAGAATCATACGTTGAACAATGGGAAGCCGCTCCGGCTCAAAGAACATGTGCTCCGTCCGGCAGAGGCCAATCCCCTTCGCTCCGTATGTCCTTGCCCGCTGGGCATCTTCAGGATAATCAGCGTTGGCCCAAACCTGCAGACCGCGGGTGGGCCAGCCATCCGGGGCCTCCCGGATATCTTCAGTGGCGGAAATTTCGTCCGCCCATTCCAGGATTTCCATCAGTTCATGCTGCTCTTCCAGAGAGGGAGCAATGGAAGGGATCTCGCCCAGGAAGACTTCCCCGGTGGTGCCGTCCACGGAGACATAATCTCCTTCTTGGACGGTCACGCCGTTGGCTACCAGCTGGCGTTTCTCCATGGTAATTTGCACAGCGGAGGCACCGACCACGCAGGGAATGCCAAACTGGCGGGCTACCACAGCGGCATGACTGGTGGCTCCCCCCTCACTGGTGAAGATGCCCTTGGAGGCCAGCATCCCGTGGACGTCATCCGGCTTGGTGAAAGGCCGGACCATGATCACGTCCTCGCCGTCTTCCTTTGACTTCATCTCAGCGGTGTCAGCGTCAAAATAAACCCTGCCCACAGCTGCGCCCGGTGAGGCATTCACACCGGTGGCCAGCAGATTGCCTTCTTTCTGGGCTTTTTCCTTCTCCTCGGGAATAAACTGGGGATGAAGCAGCGTATCAACCTGAGAGGGCTCCACCCGCATCACGGCTTCCTCGTTGCTGATCAACCCTTCATTGGCCATATCAACGGCAATCTTGACCGCTGCCTTCGCGGTCCGCTTGCCGTCCCGGGTTTGCAGCATCCACAGCTTGCCGCGTTCAATGGTGAACTCGACGTCCTGCACCTCGCGGTAGTGCTGCTCCAGTTTGGTGGTGATTTCCTGAAATTCCTGATAGACCTCGGGCATCTCTTCCTGCAGCTTGCTGATGTCCTCGGCATTGCGGATCCCGGCAACCACATCCTCTCCCTGGGCGTTGAGCAGGTACTCCCCCCAGAGCTCTTTTTCGCCGGTGGAGGGGTTGCGGGTGAAGGCCACACCGGTCCCGGAATTGTCCCCCATGTTCCCGAACACCATGGTCATCACGTTAACGGCCGTTCCCAGGTCGTGAGGAATGCCGGCTGCATTGCGGTAGTCCACCGCCCGTTTCCCATTCCAGGAGGCAAAGACGGCTTCCGTTGCCATGCGCAGCTGCTCAATGGGATCCTGAGGAAACTCAAAGCCCTTTTCGTCTTTAATAATCTTCTGGAACGCCTGGGTGAGCTTCTTCCAGTCCTCGGCTTCCAGATCCGTGTCCAGCTCAACGCCTTTGTCCTCTTTGTATTCATCAAGGACTTCCTCAAAGGCCTCATCATCGATCCCCAGCACCACCGAGCCGAACATCTGCACCAGACGTCGGTAGGCATCATAGACAAATCGCTCATCTCCGGTGAGCTCAACCATGCCTTCGGCCGTTTGATCATTCAAACCGAGATTGAGCACAGTATCCATCATCCCGGGCATGGACTTGACCGCCCCTGAACGGCAGGATACCAGCAGGGGATTCTCTGCATCGCCGAATTTTTTTCCGGTTTGCTCTTCGATGGCCTCCATGGCTGCCAGCTCCTGATCCCACATTCCTTCAGGAAATTCCTCACCGGCCTCAATGTAGGCATTACAAGCTTCCGTAGTCACCGTAAACCCGGGGGGCACAGGGATGCCAATCCGGGTCATTTCAGCCAGATTTGCTCCTTTTCCACCTAATAAAGCACGGACACCTTCCCAGGATCCGTCCACATGCTCTTCTGCTTTCTCCACCTCTCCAAAGGTGTAGACCCATTTTTGGTCTGCCATCACTAACCTCCTAGTCAAATAATTTACAATTCCAAGATAAATAAAGAGGTAGGCTTTGCTGCACCTGCCTCCAAGCGTCTTATTGTACCATTTATCAGCTGTCTGCTGAACGGCAAAGATCTGGGCGGGCCGATCAGCCCGTCCCCTTTCCCCGAGAAGATGTTAACAAATCCAATACCCGCTCCAGGGATCAGCGGTGATCCCCAGCTCATCGCCGGATATGATAAACTCCTGACTGTTCAGCAAGTTCTTAACAATGCGGCCATCCGCCCAGCGCAGATCCTGAACGGGGAGATGGTAGTGCCGGCGGGTCGAGCTGGCATTGATCAGCACCAGCACCACTTCATCCCCCAGCGTTCTGGCAAAGGCATACCCTCCGCGCTTACCATCCACCAGTACCGTCCGATAATCCCCGCGCCGCAGGACAGGGAGGCGTTTGCGCAGGGTGATCAAGCGCTGGACGAGACTGCGGAGATCCTGCTCCCACCGGGATTTATCCCAGGGGAATGCCCGGCGGCAGTCCGGGTCTTTTCCCCCCTCCATCCCGATTTCATCTCCATAGTAAACCGCCGGCGCACCGGGAAAAGCCATTTGGAACATCACTGCCAGTTCCACCTTCTGGAGATCATCTTCCAGTGCTGTCCTCAAGCGCACCGTGTCATGAGATCCCAGGGGAAGGTACATCGCATATACATTTTCCCGCGGATACTGTTCCAGAAGACGGCTTACACGGTCCGCCAATAATTCCGTGGTGATCTTTTCCTGAAGCAGCTCCAGAAGAGCATCCCGCAGCGGATAGTTCATCAAGCCGTCAAACGAACCTTCTCCGACCCAGCGGGGGTCCCCATCCCAGATTTCCCCCACCAGATAGGCATCCGGGTTTTCCGATTTGACCACATCCCGGAATTCCTCCCAGAAGGCGGCGTCATCTATTTCGTTGGGGACATCCAACCGCCAACCGTCAGCACCGGCTCGGATCCAATAGCGGGCAACTTCTAGAATGTACTTCCGCACCTGGGGATTATCGGTATTAAATTTGGGCAGACTTTTAAACCGCCACCAGGCTTCATAATCATCGGCATCCCCCGGGGAATAAGCATCCGGGGGGATATTGTTGAGGTGAAACCAATCAATATAGGGAGAATGGGAGTGATTTTCCAGAACATCATTGAAGGCGAAAAAGCCCCTACCGCAGTGATTGAAGACGCCGTCCAGAATCACCCGGACATTGCTGCGGTGGGCGACATCCAGCAGCGCCTGGAAATCCTTTTCATCCCCCAGTTTGGGTTCAATCTGATAATAATTGCTGATGTTATAGCGGTGATTGGATGTGGCTTGAAAGATGGGATTGAAATAAACCGCCGTGATCCCCAGATCCAGCAGGTAATCAAACTTCTGGATCACTCCCCGCAGGTCCCCACCCAGGAAGTTCCAGATGGTTGGTTCCGCATCCCAGGGCTGCACATTGGGGGGATCATTATGGGGATCCCCATTTGCAAAGCGATCGGGAAAAATCTGGTAAAAAACTGCATCCTGAACCCAGTAAGGTACTGTCATACGAAAAAGATTCCGCCTCCTCAGAGAAAGACAATCAGCTCAAATTTTATCATCCTGAACAGCTTAATCTATTAACAATTTGCATAAACCCGCTGTAGAGGACCTTCACCCAAACCGTTTGAGAATCCCCTGTACCCGGGATAGATATCCCCTTCCAAACAGATTGAGATGATTGAGCAGGTGGTAAAGATTATAGATTGGATACCGGGAACGCCAGCCGGGATCCAGCGGCCGCGCTGTCTGGTAGGCCTGGTAACATTCTTCCGGCAGGGATCCAAACAATTCGGTCATGGCCAGATCCGCCTCTGCCCAGCCGTAATAGACTGCTGGATCGATCAAAGCGGGATGTCCCTTGCCATCGGAGATCACATTTCCGCTCCACAGATCGCCGTGAAGCAGAGAGGCCTTCTGTTCAGGGATCATTTCCGGTAGACGAGTGCAGAGCCGCTCCAGCCGCTGAATGTCCGCCCGGTCCAGATACCCCCGATCACGGGCCAGCTTCGCCTGATAGCGCAACCGCTGGTCGGCAAAGAACCGCCAACCGTCCTCATCCCAGCCGTTGGGCTGCGGGGTACTGCCGATGTAATTATCATGCTCAAACCCGAACCGCGAACTGTGCTTTTGATGAACTGCCGCCAGCTGTCTCCCCAGTATCGTCCAGTAATCCGGGGAAGGGCTGCCCGGCTGCAGATCCTCAAGCAGCAGAAAGTCCTGCCTCTGCAAGAATACCTGAGGGATTTTTGGACCGCCGGCGGCCCGCAGCGCCTCTAAACCGGCAGCCTCCCTCTCAAACATGTCCTCGGGGGCTGTGCTGTTGACCTTAAGGAAAAAAGTCGCTCCGGCGGCAGTCTCAACCGTCATACTCTGATGGATGCAGCCGCCGCTGGTCGACCGGACTGCGGTCACCTGGCCGTGATTGTGGGCGCGTAGCCACTGCTGAACGGCTTCAGGAACTGCGCTCATTTTCCAGATATTCCAGCAGCCCTGCCAGCGAGCGCTCTACCAGATCATAGACATGGTGAAAACCGTCCATCCCCCCATAATAGGGGTCGGGCACATCCAGCTCCTGATTTGCCTGGGGATCAAATTCCCGCAGCAGACGAATCTTGGCCCGATTCTCCGGGGAATCAGCCATCTTTTCCAGCATCTGCTGGTTTTCCTGGTCCATAGCAATCACCAGATCAAATTGATAAAAATCATCCAGCTGGAACTGGCGGGCTTCTCCGGAGTAAAACAACCCCTTCTCCCGGGCTACCTTCCGCATCCTGCCATCCGGCGTTTCGCCGACATGATAAGCGGAAGTGCCGGCAGAATCGACCTGGTAATGATCCTCTACCTCCCGTTCTTTGGCCAAATGGCGGAACAGGTTCTCTGCCAGCGGACTGCGGACAATATTGCCCAAACACACAAAAATAATTCGCATACCTGTACCTCCTTCCGCCTATATCCTACCATCTGGCGCCCTGCCCGTCACCTGCCTGGGGATGCAGGCTGGGATTCCCAGGCAGGTGGAAGCCCCCTGGACAGGTAATATTTCCCGTAGCAAAATTTTCTAGATGGTGTATAATACATAAAACCTTTAAGGAAGGCCAACTGCTTTCTGAAAAGGGAGACAATTCAAATAACCCAACATCGGGATCCCGGGAAAAACCCGGATCAAATGAAGGGACGGCTGCCTGAAACCGAACAGCACGGCAGCAAGCCTACGCTGAGATTGATCGTTGGATCAGATGCAGCACCGGGAGAAGAAATCCCCCCGTCCCTACCAATCACCTGCCGCAGGGTATCAGCGGCTACGGCAACTGAAAAAAAGAATTACCATCACTACGTGGTATTAAGCGCAGGAAACACAAAAGTATAAGGTAAGAGCACCAAGAGTAGGCAGGTAAACGCTTGGCAGCGGTGGATTCTATTCATTAAATACCGGCTATCCCGGCGTACCACACAGCAGTGCATGGTAATCGATTTCAAATACTCAGCAGCCGTGGCCGTTAAGGCAGTATCACGGCTGTTTTATGGTTAAAATCACCAGGTTGGAACCTCAGAAAAATAACCCGGAACGCCTTAATGTTTACCTTGAGGGAGAATTTGGCTTCGGGATCGCCCGGGCGGTTGCCCCCTGGCTCCAGGTAGGCAGGGAATTGACTGCGGAGGAGATTCAGGAGCTGAAGACTGAAGATCAGCAGGACCAAGCTTACCAGCGAGCTCTTCATTTCCTCAGCTACCGTCCCCGTTCAGAAGCAGAAATACAGCGAAATTTGAGAAAGCATGACCTGCCCGAAGAGGTCATCCAGTCGGTGCTGGATCGGCTGCGCGACCAAACCCTGGTGAATGATCAGGAATTCGCCGCCCAGTGGGTTGAAAATCGAGCAGCTTTTCGCCCCCGGGGAAAGAAAGCGCTGGCATCAGAACTCTCTCAGAAAGGCGTTTCAAGCCAGATTATCGATCAGGTTCTGGAAGAGGTTGACGAGGAAGCCATGGCCCGCAAACTGGCCCGAAAGAAGCTGCCCCGGGTCAGCCATCTTGATCGGGAAGAGTTTTTTAAAAAGCTCTACGGATACCTCTCCAGAAAAGGATTTCACTACTCCCTTTGCAACCAGCTGGTTAATCAGCTCTGGGAGGAGAAGCAACAGCAATCATGACTGAAGATCATCCATTGAACCAGCAGACTTTACGAAGTCTGCTTCCATTGAAAAAGAGGAACCCACTATGAACGGAACCCTACTCATTATCAGTTTAGCGGCATTACTGCTGGGGGGTGGAATCGGATATTTCATCAAGAATTACCAGGTCATACAGGAAACCGAGAAAAAACAGCAGCGAGCAGATCAAATCCTGGCGGAAGCGGATCGCTCATCCGCAGAGCTGATCAAAGAAGCTCAGAACCAGGCCGTCGACATCCGCCAGACGGCCGAAAAAGAGGCTCAGCGCAGGCGGCTGGAGCTGAACCGCTATGAAGAGAGGCTGCAAAGCCGCAGCGACCAGCTGGACCGCCGGGCGGAGAAACTGGAAGACCGCGAGCATGCCATCAGCCAGCGGCAGAGCGCCCTTGATAAAAAATCCCATCAGGTGGAAGAAATGTACACCGAGGTGGCCGCTGAGCTGGAGCGGGTCAGCCAGATGACCCAGACAGAAGCCCGGGCACTGCTGCTGGACAGGGTGGAGCAGGAAGCCCGCAACGACATGTCCCGCATTGTCCGGGAGATCGAAGATGAGGCCCGGGAGCAGGGAGAGCGCAAAGCCCGCAAAATCATTGCCGACGCCATTCAGCGCGTGGCCTCGGATCATGTCGAAGAGGTCACCTCTTCGACCGTCGCCCTGCCCTCAGATGATATGAAAGGCCGGATCATCGGCCGCAACGGACGGAATATCCGCGCCTTTGAGAAAGCGGCTGGTGTGGATGTTATTGTCGATGACACACCAGAAGCGATCACCATCTCCTGCTTTGACTCCGTCCGCAGAGAGGTGGCCAAGCAGGCCATGCAGAAATTGGTCCTTGACGGCCGCATCCATCCCGCTCATATCGAAAAGATCATCGAAAAGGAGCAGGAGAACATCGACAAAGTAATCAATGAGGCAGGAGAACAGGCAGCCTATGAGGCCGGTGTTCCCGGCTTGCATCCGGAAATTCTCAAAATGCTCGGTCGGCTGAAGTTCCGGACTTCCTACGGCCAAAATCAGCTCTCCCACGCGGTGGAATCCGCCAAACTGGGTGCGATTCTGGCCGCTGAAATGGGCGCCAATGTGGAAATTGCCAAAGCAGGCGCGCTGCTCCACGACCTCGGCAAAGCCATGGATCACAACGTGGAAGGTACCCACGCCCAGATCGGCGCTGAATTTGCCGAACGCCACGGTGTTCCCCCCAAGGTAGTCAACACCATCGCTTCCCACCACCACGAGGTGGAGCAGGAGTCGGTCGAGGCTGTCATCGTGGAAGCAGCCGATGCCATCTCGGGGGCCCGGCCGGGAGCGCGGCGCGAAAGCCTGGAGCAGTACCTGAAACGCGTGCGAGCCCTGGAGGATGTCGCCAACTCCTATGACGGCGTCAGGAACAGCTACGCCCTGCAGGCCGGCAGAGAGGTGCGCATTTTCGTCAAGCCCAAACAGGTGGATGACCTGGCCGCCTCCCGCCTGGCCCGGGATATCTCCAAAACCATCGAGGAGACCATGCAGTACCCCGGGAAGATCAAAGTCACCGTGATCCGGGAGACCCGCACGGTCGATTATGCAAAATAAGCCCCCTAAACCCTGATGAATTTCGAACCTCCAGCCGGGTCCAAAGGCTGGAGGTTTTTTTTTAAGAGAGCACGGGAGTCTTATAAAAAGAGATTCCCCCTCCGCTCTTCCCCTACCGTGGTGGAGGGGCCGTGTCCGGGATAAATGTGGGTCTCATCGGGTAAACTTAGCACCTGCTGCCGGATGGAATCGAGCAGCATCTGGTAGTCCCCCCCGAGCAGGTCCGTTCTGCCGATTCCTGCTTTGAAGATCACATCCCCTGCGAACAGGACCCGGGAAGGGGGACAGTAGAACATGACATGACCTGCAGAATGACCGGGGGCATGCAGAACCTGAAAGGGATAACTGCCGACCGTCAGCTGTTCCCCTTCCTGCAATTCCAGCGTTGGCTGCGGCGCATCATCAACTTCCACGCCAAAGAAGCCCGCCCCGCCTTTCACATTCCACAGCGTCTCCTCTCCAGGATGCATGCCGGCTTCCACCGGGCTTCCCTGCTGCTCCTGAAGTGCCTCCTGCAGCTTCGCCAGACCCCCAAAATGGTCAAAATGAGCGTGAGTCAGCCAAATCTGTTTCACTTCCAGCCCTTTATCCCGCACGGCTTTCGCCAGGCGCTGACCGTCCCAGGCGGGATCAATGATCACAGCCTGTCCACAATCGGGATCCGCAACCAGATAGCAGTTCGTTGCTGCCGGCCCCAGGGTAAATGTATCGATCTGCAGCATTTTTCCTCTCTTTAATCAGCCGTCAAACAGCTGGGTCAGCAGCTATTATAGCTGAGAACTGTGGAAAGTCACTTGGGAAAGATCAGCTGACGTGTTAGACTTCCCCTAACAAAACAGTTTCAATGATGGGAGGTTTGGCATGGCCGTACATCCTCCGGAGCCGTTCCGGATAAAAATGGTTGAACCCATAACCTTGATCGATCCTGCCCGCCGGGAAGCAGCCCTGGAAGAGGCCGGTTACAACGTCTTTGGGATACCAGCGGAGGATATTTTCATCGATCTGCTGACAGACTCCGGCACCGGGGCAATGAGTCAGAACCAGTGGTCAGCGATGATGCTGGGAGATGAGTCCTATGCAGGAGCCCGTTCCCATGTCCGCCTTACGGAAACCATGGAGGACATCTTCGGATTCCGCCACTTTGTTCCCACCCACCAGGGGCGGGCAGCGGAAAACATCCTCTGTGCAGTTCTCCTCCAGGAAGGGCAGTACGTGCCTTCCAATATGCATTTTGACACCACGGAGGGCAACATCCGGGCCCGGGGCGGCAGGCCAACCAACCTGGTGATTGAGGAGGCTTTTGACACCCACAGCCACCACGACTTCAAAGGGAACATGGATCTGGAAAAACTGGAGAGATTCATCCAGCGCACCGGCCCGGAAAACATTCCTCTGGGGATGATCACCATCACCAACAACGCCGGAGGCGGGCAGCCGGTCTCCCTAGAAAACCTCCGCGGTGTCGCGGAGATTTACCATCGGCACGGCATCCCCTTCTTTATTGATGCCTGCCGCTACGCAGAGAATGCCTATTTCATCAAACTTCGCGAACCTGGCTACGCGCAAAAATCCACCCTGGAGATCGCCCGGGAGATATTTTCCCTGGCGGATGGGGCCACCATGAGCGCTAAAAAGGATGCCATCGCCAACATCGGCGGGTTTTTAGCCGTCAACGACGATCAGCTCTATGAGAAAATCTGCAGTGAACTCATCCTGCGGGAAGGCTTTATCACCTATGGGGGACTGGCTGGGAGAGATCTGGACGCGATCGCTGTCGGTCTCCGGGAAGGACTCGATGAGGAGTATCTTAACTATCGGTTAAGTCAGACTCGCTACCTGGTAGAACAGCTGCTGACAAAGGATATCCCGGTATTAGAGCCGGCCGGCGGACATGCAGTATATATCAACGCCGGTGAGCTGCTACCTGATATCCCCCAGCAGGAATTCCCGGGACAGGCGCTGGTCGCCGAGATGTACCGGCGGGGAGGAATCAGAGCGGTAGAACTGGGTTCGGTGGCTTTTGCGTATCCTGATCCAGATACCGGAGAGATCATCTATCCGGAGATGGAGCTGGTTCGCCTGGCTCTTCCCAGAAGAACCTACACACAGAGCCATCTGGATTATGTCGTCAATGTGCTGGCAGAGATCTACGAGCACAGGGAGGAGCTGAAAGGGTTCCGGATCGTGAAAGCCCCCCGGCTGATGCGCCACTTCACCGCCACATTCGAACCGCTTGATTGAGCATCCAGGGCCGGAAAAACCAGCGGGGACTATGGCGCTGGTCTGGCGGAAGCAGCCCCACACGGAGGATCAATCCAGGACTTCGATATTGACCAGTTTTTTACTGCGAGGGGTGAAATAAGCCCGGTAGGTCCGACCCGGCTCGAAGGCCAGAAACGCCCGACGTTTGACCCTGAATTTCCGATCCGCAACCAGGTAATAATAGGTGTGTTTCGTCCCCCCTTCATCGTCTGTAGAACTGTCCACATGCACCGAACCCTGCCCCTCCACTGATATCACCCGACGGTCCCAATAGTCCAGGAATGCCCTCAGAAACCGGATCAGCAGAAAAATAAAAACAGCTGCCAGCACCCCGCCGGTGACCCACAAGGGAGTGTCAATCTCCCGGATCAGGGCGACCAACCCCTCGCCCGACCCGCGAATGCGGGAAGCAAACCCCTCATTGATGAATAGATAAACCCCAATTGCCACTGGAATCAAGACAACCAGCAGACTTCCTGCCAAATGCCGGGTAAGAAGCGGCAGCTGGGAAGGAGAGAGTTCCCCCCGCCGGTTCATCGGCAGCGCCTTGACCTGAAATTTATTCACCTCAGCCAGGACTGCAGTCAGGCCTCGAACGCCCTCCTGCTGCGGCGCCGCACTGATTGCCTCTGCGGAAAGAACGGTTCCGGATTCAGGAAGATAGTAAAACCGATAGCGGACTCCCGGCTGCAGATCCTCTTTTCCCAGAAAGGGAAGGACTAACCGGCGATCTGGAAGGGAGACCTGATAGTACCTGCTGCCAAAGCGGAGCGTGCCAACATCATGGTGAATAATTCCCTGCTCCAGCTCCCTGTTGAGAGTCTTCCTCCAGCGGCGATAGCGAAACCACTTCACCAGCAGCCACCCCAGCAGGGCTCCCCCAGCGAGCAGGAAAAATCCCCCCACATAGAAAGCATGAATCCCCCAGGCAAATAGAAAAATGGTCAGGACAGGAATCAAGAAAAATAACATCACCGCCCAGCGGAGTCCCCTCGCAAACCGCAGAAAGCCGACCCAACCGGCTACCCTGCTGCCCAGGAACTCCCGCTGCTCGATGGTGATCCGGCCGGAGCGGTTGGCGTCAATGTAAGCTGGATTGTCGAGATCATACACCTGTCCCAGACTGGCAAACATATCCATCCCTTCCCTGCTGTTAGGTTTCTATGTGATTATAGCAAGGAAACCACCCAGCATCCTCCCCATCTCATAATGCCGCTGGATGGGCAACTAATCAAAGTTTAATGTAATTATTTGCGATTAAGGGCATCTAAATATTACCTGGATAGCCAACAGCAGCATCGAAATTATCTCAAGCAGCCCTCAGAAAGGAGTTAAGGTAATGAATTTAAACAGAAATATGGGGACGGCGGATCGCATTATCCGTACCATCCTGGCAGTGATCTTCGCTGGGCTCTACTTCACCGGCATTATCCCAGGCACAGTGGGAGTAATCCTCCTGGGGTTCAGTGCGGTTTTCCTGCTGACCAGCCTGGTTTCCTTCTGCCCTCTCTACACACCGTTCCGGTTCAGTACAATGAGGGTGAAAAACAAGCAGAAATGAAGTGCCCCATTGGATCCTCCCTGTGGAAATACCGCGGCTCTGGAACTCGCCGGGGAGGGATTCCGGTGCCGTTGAGATTAATAAGAAAAACCGCTTTGCAGCGGTTTTTTTTAGTGCGCTGGGCGGGAATCGAACCCGCACGCCTGTTAGGGCATATGGCCCTCAACCATACCTGTCTGCCAGTTCCAGCACCAGCGCAAGTCTGTTTTTTTTGCCCTCTCCCCGGCCGTTCTTCTCTCCGCTGGAAGGCAGTGGTATTATAATCTTCCAGAGAAGCTTGTCAAGACATCCTGAATTCCAGCGAAGGAGAGCAGAAATGGCGATAGTGTTAGATGCGATGGGGAGCGATCGGTTTCCCGATCCGGAGGTGGAAGCCGCCTTCTTGGCTGCCGATCAGCTGCAAACGGAAATCATCCTGGTAGGACAGCAGCAACGGCTCCAGCCGTTGATCGATCAGTACCCCGGCAACGATCGAGTCCAGCTGGTGCATGCCCCCGAGGTCCTGGAAATGACCGACAAACCTGCCAGAAACGCCCGCCGGAAGGCTGACAACTCCATGGCTGTGGGGATGGACCTGGTCAAATCCGGCCAGGCGGATGCCTTTGTCACCGCAGGAAACACCGGCGGGGCGATGGCCAACGGACTTTTCCGTCTGGGCCGCATCCGGGGAGTGAAACGGCCCGCCCTGACCACCGTGCTTCCCACCCAGACCGGATCAGCGGTCGCCGTGGATATCGGCGCCAATGCCGACTGCAAACCCCTTTTCCTGCTCCAATTTGGAATCATGGGATCAATCTATGCCGAAAAAGTCCTTGGTGTCAAGCATCCCCGGGTGGGCCTGCTTTCCAACGGGGAGGAAGAAGGCAAAGGCAACAGCCTGGTCAAAGAGACCTTTCCGCTGTTCAAAAGGAGCACCCTGAATTTTGCAGGGAATGTTGAGCCCAAGGAGTTTTTTGGAGGAGAGGTCGACGTGGTCGTCTTTGACGGCTTCACAGGGAATATCCTCATTAAAACCAGCGAGGCGATCTCCAAGCTGCTGCTGGACATCCTCAAACAAGAGCTGACTTCCTCACTGCGCACGAAGCTGGGAGCAGGGTTGGCCATGCCGGCATTCCGGGAAGTCCGGAACCGGCTTGACCCTCGCAATGTCGGTGCTGCCCCGCTGCTGGGCATCAATGGGCTGGTCTTTGTGGGCCACGGGCGCTCGGATGCTACTGCGCTGGTCAACGCCCTCAAGCTGGCGAAACAATCTGTGGATGCCGAACTCCTTCCCCATCTCAAGCAGGCCATCCAGGAGGAATTAAAAACAGCCGACCAGACCACAGGAGACAGCTGATGAAAATCATCCGCGATGAAAAGTACATCAAACGGCGAAAGACCATCGGTCAATACAGCGGTATTCTGGCGATATTCATCCTGGGCGGTGGCATGTATCTGAGCATCCAGTTTCAGGAACAGATCCTCTACTCCTTCCTCTCGCTGGTGTTCGGGTTTACACTTTCTCAGATCAGTGTTTTTTATACCAACCGCTTTGGCCGCTCTCCCCGACCGGATCAGAAAATTGATGCTGCCCTGAAAGGGCTGGATGACCGCTATGCGCTCTATCACTATCAGACCGCGGTCTCCCACCTGCTGGTCGGGCCTGCCGGCATCTGGGTCCTGCTTCCCTTTTATCAGAAGGGGAAAATCATTTATGACCAGGAGAAGGAGCGCTGGAAGCGAATCGGCGGCAACTTCTATTTGAAGTTTTTCGCCCAGGACAGCATCGGCCGCCCCTCCCAGGAAATTCGCAATGCCAGGAAGGCTGTCAACAAAATGCTGGCAAAGATCCCCGGATTGGAAGCACCACAACCCCGCGCCGCTCTGCTGTTCACCAGTGAGAAAGCCCGGGTCGAAGCTGAGCACGCTCCCACACCAACCCTGCATATCAACCAGTTGAAGAAGATGATTCGCAAGGAAGCCAAAGGGGACCGCTCCCTTTCTATGACCGTGGTCAGGACCGTGCAGGATGCGCTGGAGCTGTAAAAATTTTCTTCTCAGCAGCAATACAGGGCTGTCTGATTTCGAATCAGACAGCCCTGTTTTTTTCCCCGCTGGTATTGCTGCTGCTACTCGTTCAAGAATGCTTTCAGTGCTTCCCGGCTGATCCGGTAAGCGCTGCCCAGCTTTTTCCCTTTCAACTCCCCGGCCTCGATCGCTGCCACGACATCCTCTTCAGCAACTTTCAAGAACTGGGCAGCTTCCGAGGCACTCATCACCTCCGGCATCCCTCCAGCCGCTGCTGGGCTGCCTCCCCCGGTCATTCCCTGAAGAGACTGGTTGAGAATATTCCCGACCCCCAACCCTGCGCCGATCCCGGCGGTCAGCCCTGCTCCGCCGCTGGGGTTCTGGGCCGCTTCCAGCAGTGCATCTGCTGCCTGCAGGCGGGTGTAAGTATCTGTATCCAGCACACCCATGTCCCGCAGTTCCTGGATGGACTGTTCCGAGGGTCGCAGATTAGCGATTAAAAATGATTTCAGCTCCAACCCCAGAGCAGCAAATTGATCTGCTGCCTTGGCCCGCACGGACGCGCTGATTTCATTCAACATGCCCACCAGGTTGGTAACATCATTCTCGCTGGCCGTTTCTCCCAGCAGATCGCTCAGGATGGTCAGCAAAATATTGCGCAGACGGTCCTCAATGTCCTGCGCCCGGAACATACCCTGGGCACCCACCAGCTGGGTGACAAACTGCTGGGGCTGGGAGATCTGGTACCCAAAGGTTCCGAAACCTTTCAGCAGGGCTACGCCCAGCCCCATGCCCGGATTGCGGACGATGATCGGCTGCGGGGTCCCCCACTTCTGATCCGGGAACTCCCGCCGGGAGACAAAATACACCTCAGCTGTGAAAGGTGTCCGATCAGAAAAAGCTTTCTCGATGACATTAATCAATAACGGAATATTGGCGGTGGTAATGGTATGGCGGCCTGGACCAAAAGAATCCAGCGCCTTTCCATCCCGGAAAAAGACTGCCGTCTGGGATTCCCTGACAATCACCTGAGACCCAATCCGGAAATCACCGGATTCCCCCTCCGGGAAGCGGTGAATGAGCTCATCCTTCATCTCATTCGGGTATTCAATTACATCAAAAATCCTGGCCATTGAACTAGCTCCTCTTAAAATTATTCTTGGGTAATTACTTCAGCCCGTTGATCGGCCTGACTGACAATCTGCCTTGACAGCTGCTGCAGCTGGGAAACGGCTTCCTTCACCTCCTCCTCTTCCTGGGCCTGCTCCAGGGCAGCGATCAAATCACGGAATTGATCGATCCCATCCAGCAAGGAGCGATCATATTCATAAAGACGGTCCAGGGTCTCCGTATCAATCTTGACAGCGGAGAAAAAGCTGGAATAACCATAAGAGGCATGCCGAATCCGGTCTATAAAAGTGCGCAGCCTGACCACAATGTTTTCCAGATCATCCACGAAATCCAGATATCCCTCGTCCACCAGGGATGCCTGAAAAGACGTCAGCTGATCGATCAGCTCCTGATAGTGGTCAGCCACCGTCTCACGCATCAATTTATCCGCTGTGCGGCGGTCCTCCATCTCAATATAACCTTTAAACCCGGGAACTTTTAAAAGCAGCTCTTTCAATTTTCCCCGCTGCTCCTCGATCTGACCCTGAAAATCATTCATGATCCCTCCTTGTTCTGAACCGCTGGATTATCAAATTTTATTATACCTTGACAAATCTAAAAATGACAATTTGTTCAGAATGCAAACGGCCGCTTCCTGGAAGGGGCTTCCGAACCATCCTGCCCGCGGAAAGCTTCCTGCGCTGAGAAAAACCAGATGGTTTATAATGATATTGATAAACCAAGGTTACCAAAACAGGAGATATCATGTACGAGCAACAACTGCAGTCATTATTGGACTCTTTCGACGGCAGCGTGAATTGGGTGGCAGGCGATGTAAAAATAAACGAGGAACAGGCGGTACGTAATCAGATAGAAACGCTGGTTAGAGCGGCGGTGCTGGATGAAAATGAGAGCAACCGCTATCTGGCCCGCTTCCTGATCCGCAAAATCGCACTGGCTCTGGACATTGTTCCCAGCTCCATCCATGATCTGTACCTGGCCAGGGGCCGCGGGGATGTTCCCAACAGCTTCACAACCCCGGCCATCAATTTACGCAGTCTGTCTTATTATGCTGCCAAAGCAATTTACCACATTGCAGAAGAAATCAATGCCGGGGCTTTTATCTTCGAAATCGCCCGCTCAGAAACCGGATATACCGACCAGCGTCCTTCAGAATATGCCGCCAACGTGCTCGGAGCGGCGATTGCGGAGGGCTACCGCGGTCCAGTCTTTATCCAGGGCGACCACTACCAGATCTCTGCCTCCCGCTATCAAGACAACCCGGACCCGGAAATTCAGGCGCTGAAGGACCTCACCGGGGAAGCGCTCGATGCCGGCTTCTTCAACATTGATGTGGATGCCTCCACGCTGGTGGATCTCAGCCGGGAAAGTGTCCCTGAGCAGCAGGAGCTCAACTGTGAGCTCACCGCTATGTTCACCAAATTTATCCGCCATCTGGAACCGGACGGCGTGACCGTTTCCATCGGGGGAGAAATTGGTGAGGTCGGAGAGGGCAACTCCACGGAAGAAGAACTCCGCGCCTTCATGGACGGCTACAACCAGGAACTCAACTCTGCTGCCCCGGATGCGGCCGGCTTGAGCAAAATCAGCATTCTCACCGGCACCTCTCACGGCGGCGTGGTCCTGCCGGACGGCAGCATCAAAGAGGTCAGTGTGGCTTTTGATGTGCTCCAGCAGCTGGGACGGGTTGCCCGCGATAGCTACGGCCTGGGCGGCGCGGTCCAGCACGGCGCCTCCACCCTGCCGGAAGAAGCCTTCAATAAGTTTGTTGAGGCGGAAGCTCTCGAAGTACACCTGGCGACCAACTTCCAGAACATCCTCTATGACCGCCTTCCCAAGGACCTGGTGGAGGACATTTACAGCTACCTAGATGAGCACCATGCCCACGAACGCAAGGAAGGCCAGACCGACGACCAGTTTTATTACAAGACACGCAAGCGGGCGCTGGGAGAGTACAAAGACCAAATCTGGAATTTATCCCAGGAAAAGCTCACCGAGATTTACAATGCCTGGGAAACCCAGTTTCGTAATCTGTTCGACCGCCTCAGCCTGGCAGACACCCGAAAATATGTGGACAAGTTTGTCCACCCGGTAAAGATCGATCCTGAGATCGAGGGTTATCTGCTGGGAGACGTCGAGCCGGAAGATACCTCCGACCTGGCAGATTGAGATGCCGGTTTCCGATCAGGGGGTGACCCGCGATCGCTACCTGCTGATTCCCCGGACGTTGATTTTTCTCACCCGTGGGGAATCTGTTTTACTTCTCAAGGGGGCCCCGGAGAAAAGGCTCTGGGCCAATCAATACAACGGGGTGGGCGGCCATGTTGAGCAGGGAGAAGATGTGCTCAGCGCCGCCCGCCGGGAACTGCTGGAAGAGACCGGGTTGGCCGGTGATGACCTGCGCCTGTGCGGAACTGTGACCGTCGATACCCAGCAGAAGATCGGCATCGGGATCTACGTCTTTACAGGAAAATCTTCATCGGGAACCCCAGCGCCTTCCCAGGAAGGGACGCTGGAATGGGTCCCTGTTGACAAGCTGGAAGCAAAACCCCTGGTGGAGGATTTGCCCCAGCTTCTGCCCCGGGTGCTTTCCCACCAGGAGGGTCAGCCCCCCTTTTCAGCCCAATATTCTTACAACCAGCAAGGGGAACTGCAGATTTCCTTTGCGGACAATTGATCTCAGTTCTCCCCCGAGCTCATCCGGAACGCTGATCTCCGTCTTGATCCGCCACCATGTAGAAAGCCAGTTCGGTGCTTCCGTAGCTGCGGCGATCAAAGAGCTGCAGACTGCTGAGCTCCTGGGGTTGGTATTCCACCTTGTCAATTTGAACGATCACCCAGCCGTCATCAAACAGCCATTCCGGACGGCGGTCCAGCGCCTGAAGCGCCTTAATCCACATCTCTTTGAACTGCGGAGGGGCAACATAAATAAAATCAAACCTGCGATCCGGCTCCGATCCCAGAAAGGAAAAGGCATCCGCATGCCAGACTTCTGCCTGTTCTTCCAGCCCGGTATGTTTCAGGTTGGCCTGGATGGTCTCCACCGCAGCAGCCTGATTGTCCAGAAAGCGGGCAAACGCCGCTCCCCTGCTCAACGCCTCGATGCCCACGCTGCCCGTTCCTGCAAACAGGTCCAGCCACACGGAGTCCAGGATATAAGGAGCAACAATATTAAAGACGGCCTCTTTCACCTTGGCCATCACCGGGCGGGTCCTCCCGCCAGGCACCGAGCGGAGGTTAAACCCCCCCACTTTGCCGCCGATCACGGAGAGTCCCCCCATCAGGCCTCCTCTCCGGCTGCTGGTTCACCCGGGCCTACGAAATCATCCAGGGCCTGCTCCAGCACCCTGGCTTCGCTGTTTTGATCTTCCAGGTACTGTTCGATAAACTGGGACCGCCGCAGCCGCAGGGACATGGGCGCTACTGCCCGAATATCTCCTACCTGCACCTGGGAGCGGCCGTCCGCCACGGCATGGGCCCGGGCGGCCTCAAACAGGGTGATCTCCGCCCGTAGAGAATCCAACTCCAGGTGCTCAATTAAATCCAACCCCATCCGGGCCACATCCTCCGCTAAGACCACATTTTTCAGGGACTGTCTTCCAGTCTGAATTTCCTCCCGGAATATAGCAATGGATTCCTGATATTGGGCGGTAAAGGATCGCCGGTTTTCCAGAAATGCCCGCGTTCGCCGGTAGGCTTCCAGCCGATTTTCCTTTTCCTCCAACCCCTTGACCAGCACCCGCAGTCCGAAGCGGTCCATAATCTGGGGCCGCAGGTGTCCTTCCTCGGGGTTCATCGATCCGATCAGTGTGAACTGGGAGCGGTAGGTGGCGGACATCGCTCCCCGCCGCACGGTGTACTGGCCCTGGGCGGCGGCATCCAGAATGGCATCCACCACCTGGTCGTTGAGCAGGTTGACTTCATCAACATAGAGTAAATTTTTGTCTGCCCGGGAGAGGATCCCCCGCTTCAACCGCATCCTGGAGTTAGCCTGGGCCCGAGGGTCCAGTCCACCAACCACATCCTCCAGTGTGGCATTGAGGGGCAGTTCAATCAATCTCACTTTTTCCAGTTTGGAGAGCGGCTCCCCCTGGCCGTACTTTTTGGCACAGTCCGGACAGACCGCATCCATTCCCCCGCTTTCAATGTCTTCCTCCAGGCAGCCGTAGTAGCACAGGCTGCGGCGCACCTCTGGAAGCAGGTCGACCAGACTGCGCACCGCGGTGGTTTTCCCGGTCCCGCGGGGACCGATCAGCAGCACCCCGCCCAGATTAGGATTGAGCAAAGAGAGCAGCAGCGCCAGCTTCATCTCCTGCTGGCCGACCAAAGCCAGGAAAGGAAAGGGGATATTTTCAGCCAGTCCGGCATCCTCCCCTTCGTGTTCCACCAGCGCTTTCACGCCGGAGGCTTTCTCGAGCAGCTCCTGCAGGGAGCCCACCTCGGTAATCAGCTCGGGCTGGTTTTCAATCGGTGCCTTTGAATGTCTTTCGGGCATCATTCCGCCTTATCCAAGCTCAATTTGGATTAATTAACATTATACTAGCTGAAACCAGGGGACTTTATTGGCAGATTCCAATCTTCAGCTTCAATTCGATAGAATGATCGCTCCTACCTACCCAACATAAAAATCCAAAATTGGGTATGATTAAGGAACGAAAGCGATATAATCAAAGGAGAAACCATGCTCGGCGCAGTTGCCGGAGATATCATCGGCTCAGTCTATGAGCACCGCCCCATAAAAACCACCCGGTTTCCCCTTTTCCAGGATCATTCCCACTTCACGGACGACAGTGTGCTCACCCTGGCATTGGCTCAGGCAATTCTGGAAGGGAAAGAGGAATACGGCTGGACTCTGAAAGAATTCGGCCGCGCTTATCCACAGGCAGGGTACGGGGGCAACTTTTATCAGTGGATTTTTGAGCAGGAGGTTAAGCCTTACAACAGCTGGGGGAATGGCGCTGCTATGCGGGTGAGTCCGGTGGGATTTGCCTTTCATGAGGAAAACAAGGTCCTTCAGGAGGCCCAAAAAACCGCGGCTGTCTCCCATGACCATCCGGAGGGCATTAAAGGAGCCCAGGCAGCTGCGCTGACCGTGCTGCTGGCCCGTCGAGGGATGCTGAAGAGCGACCTCAGAGAGCGCATAGCGGACCAATTTCATTACGATTTATACCGCAGTGTGGAAGAGATCCGGCCCGGCTACAGCTTCGACGTCTCCTGCCAGGGCACTGTTCCGGAAGCGCTGATCGCCTTTCTGGATTCCGAGAATTTCGAGCATGCCGTCCGGCTGGCCGTCTCCCTGGGGGGAGACAGCGACACCCTGGCCTGCATTGCCGGGGCAGCTGCTGAAGCCTTTTATGGGGTCCCAGCACAGATTACCAGACAGGTAAAAGAGATCCTTCCCGGGACCCTCTGGTCAATCATAGAAGCTTTCTATCAGCGCTTTGATCTCCCCCTCTTCCTGTAAACAATCGGGGGCAATCAATCCACATCGCTGTATGTCCACATCCGGTTGATGAAAAAATTCCAGAACATGACCACCACCACAGCCACACCAAGCGCAAAGGTATAGCCCAGCCGGTCTGCTGTCAGAATGGATAGGGGGAGGACAGGCAGTTTTCCAAACAGCTGCCGCAGCGGTTCTTCCAGATAGGTAAAGATCGGCGTGCGGATGGCCAGCCCAATCACATTGACCACAAAAAAGCTCACCATCTGGGCGTAGACGGATTTTGATCGGGAATCCGGGTAGGTCCAGTACCGGTTCCAGAGAAAGTTGCTGGTGATCGCTGCCGTGAAGGAGAGGGCCTGCGCAGTGACAGGCGTCAGCGGCAGGACGGTAATAAAGAGGTGAAAAGAGCCAAAGTCCACCAGGGCGCCAAGAGCGCCCACCACACAGAATTTAATAAATCGCTCCCGCTCCCGGGGGTCGGTGACGATATTGGAGGGCTTCATGATCTCACTCCAGATTTTTCTTGAAGTACGGCAGCGTCTTCAGTAAACCGGCCTCAAGATCCACCTGCGGCTGCCAGTCGAGAACTTCCTGAGCCCGGCTGATATCCGGCCGCCTGCGCTGAGGATCGCCTTCCCCCCGTTTCTCCGGGAACATGGTGATTTCCGCTGGATTCTCAAAGAGGTCATTGACCCGTTCGGCGAGCTCGAGAATGCTGATCTCCGCCGGGTTGCCAATATTCACCGGTCGGTATTCATCGGAGAGCAGCAGACGGTATATTCCCTCGATCAGGTCATCAACATAACAGAAACTACGGGTTTGAGATCCGTCGCCGTAGATGGTCAGGGGCTGCTTACAAAGGGCCTGTTTAATGAAATTAGGGATTACCCTGCCGTCATCCAGCCGCATTCTGGGCCCATAGGTATTGAAAATACGCACAATCCGGGTGTCTATCCCATGATAGCGGTGATACGCCAGGGTGAGGGCTTCCGCAAACCGCTTGGCCTCATCATATACGGAGCGCTCCCCAATAGGGTTGACATGCCCCCAATAGCTTTCCGGCTGGGGATGAACTTCGGGATCGCCGTAGATTTCACTGGTGGAGGCCAGCATGAAGCGGGCCTGGTATGCCCGGGCAACGCCCAGAGAGTTAAGCGTACCCAGCGCGCCAGCTTTCATGGTCTGGATGGGTAAATTGACGTATCCATAGGGAGAGTGCGGGTTGGGACTGGCCGGCGAAGCAAAATGCATCACCGCATCCACACTGTCCCCAGGAACTTCAATAAATTTACTGACATCATGCTCCACAAAAGTGAACCGGGGGTCTGCCTTCAAGTGGGAAAGATTTTCCGGACGTCCGGTGATGAAATTATCCACCCCGATCACCTGATGCCCTTCCGAAAGCAGCCGATCACAGAGGTGCGAACCCAGAAAACCAGCCGCACCGGTGACTAAAATCTTCATAAACTCCTCATCCCCTTCAGGAGAAACCTCCCAGCACAAATCTTCCAATTCTTTTTTTTTACCAATCCAGACGCTGAACGCGGCCATCTCCCGTCACCTGCCGGGATTCGCCGCTGAGAGGATCCAGAACCCAGATGTTGCCTTCATAGAGCACTGCCAGCTGGTGCCCCCCCTGATCTTCCCCCGCTGCCGGAGACCAGGCCCCCCATCCGCGCAGCGGCTGAAGGCCTGGTTTCTCTGCAGGAGGGAAAACCTCCCGGGGATTGGAGCCGTCCCGATCAATGACTGCTACCCGGTATCTGCTGTTTGCACTCTGCTCAGGAAAAATTGCCTGCAGATATGCCACCTGGAAGGAAGACTCCCCGGAGGCTTTCCCCTGCATAGGCGAGGGCAGGGGATAAGCAAACATGCCCACATCTTCCAGGATCCGGGTGGAAATGCCGGCGGCAATGGATATGGCGGTGAGATCAAATTTAGGGGATTCTTCAGCCGCAGCGGTCCCCTCCTGGCCATCCTCGGGTACATGCTCCACTGCATAGATGATATTCCCCAGCGGACCCACGCCCAGACCGGACATCCAGGCCCAATCCCCGGTTGTGCGGTAGGGAGCCATCTCCAGATAAGGCACCATCTCCCCGCTCTCCACATCAACAATCCCAACTTGATCGGGGCTGGCATAAGCAACATACTCTCCACTGGGAGGATATTGGAACTCGGTGCCCCACCAGCCATAGACGCCTATATACCCGGTCTCCAGGACCTGATAGGAAACCACTGACCAACCGCTCTCGCTGAATTTCCGGACGATCAAGTTGTTGTTAGCCTGCCACCCGGGGGCAGAAACCCGGGGTTCCACCGTTGAATACGCCACTGATTGTTCGTCATCCGGCACCCAATCAGCGAAGTGGATGATATTCTCCACCTTCAGGTCCACCAGCCCCTCACCAGGCGGGTCGATTTTTGCTGCCCACAGGGTATTGATAACCTCTTCATCCTCATCCGCCCGGGTAAACAGCAGCCAGTCCCCATCCGGAGAAAGGCTGAAAACCCGTCCATCCAGGTCTCCAGTGGAAATCAGCAGAGTTCTATTAGAACTGGACTGTTCCATCATCCAGGCATTTCCATTGGAGATGTAAACCAGCCGTCCTGGAATTGCCACCGGGCTGCTCGATGAGCGCACACCCACCAGGATGATCTCATCGACGGCCTGCTCTATAATGACATTATTGACCTCACGGTAAGATACTTCCTGTTCATTTTCCAGCGTGCGAACATAAGCAATTTCCCTGAGACCATTTTTACCGGCCTGCAGCAGCTGCTCCTCCCCAATAGGCAAATTTTCCGTCGGCTGCCGAATGACCTGGTAAGGGATGACTTCCTCTTTCGTCTCAATGATTTCTTCCACCCGGATCACCTGCACCTGGGTGTCTTCCATCAAAATTGTTCCCTCACGGGGTTCCACACGGTCTTTCCCTTCCAGTGACAAACCGGCAGCCTTCAGCACATCTTCCACCGTCGCCCCGGCAGAGAGGGTAACGGAAATCCTCTTTCCATCCGCCAAAGTCTCCACGGTAATCTGTCCCGGATCAGGCGTTTCCGGCGTGGGAGCACAGGACGCTGCTGCAGCCGCCAGAACAGCTGCCAAAAAAAATTGAAAAAGATAATGGTATAATCTCATCTCAGGTAACCGGTAATCACTGACATTCTTATTGGGCCAAACCCAAGCAGCTTGTGCATTCTAACTCAAAATTATAGCATGGTAGATGAACAAAACTCCACAACAGCTCAGGAAAAGACCCTGGAGCTCTCTGCCCAGGTGGAAGCGATTTTATTCGTAGCTCCAGAGCCGATTTCTCCCTATCAAATCAGCACGATCCTTGAGGAATCTCCCTGGGCGATTAAAAAAGCTTTAGAGGAGCTGGAAGAACTCTATCAACAGCGGGGGATCCGCCTGCAGCATCATGATGGAAAGATTCAGCTGGTGTCTGCTCCTGAATTTGCTTTCCTGATTGAGTCTTATCTGGAGCTGGAATCCACCAGCAGCCTTTCCCAGGCGGCCCTGGAAACTCTGTCAATTATCGCGTATCAACAGCCGGTAACCAGGCCTCAGGTGGATGCAATCCGCGGTGTGAACAGCGACGCGGTCCTGAAAACGCTGATCAGCAAAGGTCTGATAACTGAGATCGGCAGAGCGGAGGGACCGGGAAGGCCGATCCTCTACAGCACAACGACTGAATTCTTGAAATATTTTGGACTGACCTCCTATGATGAGCTTCCCCCGCTGAACATTGAAGACCACCACGCTCAGGCTGTGCCTGAAGTGCTCAAAGGATAAGCCCCGACCACACATTTCGGGATCTTTATGAAGGTTAGGCTGCAGAAGGTTCTCGCCCGCGCTGGATATGGTTCTCGACGGGGATGCGAAGAAATCATCGCTAACGGACGGGTGCACGTCAACGGCCATGTCGCTTCCCTGGGTGACAAAGCTGACCCAGAGCTGGATGAAATCACGGTGGATGGAACCCCCATCCCGGAAGCGGAGCAACTGAAATACATCGCCCTCTACAAACCCACCGATGTGCTTTCCACTGTCAAATCACCCGGAAACCGCACCACGGTCCGGGACCTGGTTCAAATTCCAGGACGCCTGTATCCGGTAGGACGCCTGGACTATGACAGCGAGGGCTTAATGCTGATGACGAATGATGGGCGGTTGACAAACAGGCTCACCCATCCCCGCTATGAGCATGAAAAGGAATACCGGCTGCTGGTAAACGAACGGGTTGAGCAATCAACCCTGCAGCGCTGGCGCAGCGGCATCACTCTGGAAGACGACAGCTCCACCCTGCCTGCCGAGGTCTGGATTGAGAGCCGGGGTCCCGCCGAAACCTGGCTCGGCGTCATCCTCAGAGAAGGAAAGAACCGTCAGCTGCGCCGCATGGCTGCCGCTGAAAACCTGACCATCCAGCGGCTGATCCGCGTCCGAATGGCCTCTCTTCATCTGGGAGAGCTCCAACCCGGGGAATGGCGCCGGCTGACTGAACCGGAAATCAGGAAATTAAAACAATCCTGATCATCAAAGGGAATGACATGGATAAACACTCTGCCTCCAACCAAGAACCCCTGCTCTCGAGGAGTCCGCTGACCAAGTTTAAACCCTCCTGGGAGATCCTCATTTTCGCCGGCATCGTCCTGCTGGCCGTCCTCTCCCGTTTTTATGACCTGGGAGCACGCGTGATCAGTCATGACGAAACTTCCCATGTCTATTATGCCTGGCGGCTTTTCAGGGGAATGGGGTACAGTCATGATCCCATCACGCATGGACCGTTCCAGTTTCACTTCCTGGCTTTTATCTACTTTCTGTTCGGGGATAATGATTTTACAGCGCGCATTCCAGCCGCCATCTCCAGTGTGGCCACAGTCCTCTTTCTCTGGAAATACCGCCGCTACCTGGGCAGCTGGGGGACGATCGCAGCAGCCGCCATGACTTTGATCTCCCCTTTTATGCTCTATTATGGCCGCTATGTTCGCAACGAAGCCTTCGTGGCCCTCTTTGGGGTGGTGACCATCTGGTCTCTTCTCCGCTACCTGGAAACCCGGCAGCCGCGGTTCCTGTACTGGCTGAGTGCAGCTACGGTGCTCCATTTCACCGCCAAGGAAACGGCCTTCATTTACACCGCCCAGGCAATGGTCTTCCTCGGGATAATCTTCATTGACGATCTGATCAGAAGGAAATGGGAGACCCCCAATTTCCGCAGGGTATTTATCGCTGCCCTGATAGCAGCAGCCCTGTTTTTAGCCCTGGTTGTGGTTGCCCAGATCGCTGCACCCGAAGCTCCTGAAGGGGTTGAAGCCCCTGCCGGCATGCCCCTGCAGCTGCTGGTTCCGCTGATCCTGGTGGTTGTCTCCCTCTTCCTCGCCCTGCTGATGGCCATCCTGGGCTACGGCTGGAAGAATTTAAGCCAGCTGCCTTCCTTCAGCGCCCTGCTGGTGTTGGGCACCCTGGTTCTTCCCCAACTGGCCCCTTTCCCGGTAGAATGGGTAGGCTGGGAACCCCTCGATTACAGCCGGGTGGGGATGTGGCGGACAGGTGCTTTTGTGATCGGTCTGTCGGCAGTCGCCGTGGCCATTGGCCTGGCCTGGAATCCTCAGGTCTGGCTGATCTGTGCCGGCATATTCTATCTGCCCTTCACCCTGCTTTTCACCACCATGTTCACCAACGGCGCCGGGTTTTTCACCGGCCTGGTAGGATCCTTGGGATACTGGCTTGACCAGCAGGCTGTGGAACGCGGCAGCCAGCCCTGGTATTATTACTGGCTTATCCAGGTGCCAATTTATGAATATCTGCCGGCCATCGGCAGCTTTTTTGCGCTGATAGGTGTGGGCATCCAGCGGCTGCTCTCCTGGGGGAGAAACCAAGAAGCAGAAGGGTCTCCCCAGGTAGAAAGCCGGACACCGGTGTTCGCCCTGCTCTCATTCTGGGCGCTGAGCAGCCTGGTTGCCTACCCCATTGCCGGGGAGAAGATGCCCTGGCTGACCGTGCACATCGCCTTTCCTCTGATCCTGCTCAGCGCCTATGGATTCCAGCAGATGATGACCCATTTTAACTGGGATGCCTTCCGCCAAAAAAATGGCTGGTTGGTGATGCTGCTTAGCGGTGTGCTTGTGCTCAGCCTTGCCGCTGCCCTGGGCTCACTGCTCTCCCCCCATCCCCCCTTTCAAGGCCAGGAGCTCCATCAGCTTCGATCGACCGGTGATTTCCTGACCGCACTGGTGATCTTTGCTGCCAGCGGCGTCGGACTGGCTTTTTTGGTCATCAACTGGAGGTTCAAACAGCTCTTGATCACCGGCGCCTTGACTTCCCTGGCCATCCTGACAGTGCTCACCATTCACACCGCCTATCTGGCTGCTTTCATCAAATACGACAGCCCGGAGGAATACCTGGTCTACGCCCATGGAGGACGGGGAGTCAAAGAAGCACTGGCCCAAATCGAGGAGCTCTCCTACCGCACCACAGATGGCCTGGCCATGGAGGTCGCTTTTGACAACGAGACCACCTATCCGTACTGGTGGTACCTGCGCAATTACGAAAACCAGCGTTACTACGCAGAGAATCCCACCCGGGACCTGCGGTCCGCGCCGGCCATCCTGGTGGGCAATAACAACTACGGGAAACTGGAGCCGGTGGTAGGGAACGCTTATTACGAGTTCACCTACAACCGCATCGTCTGGCCCAATCAGGATTACTTTAATCTCACCTGGGAGCGGATCAGGAATGCCCTGGGCAACCCTCAGATGAGAAAGGCAATCTTCGATATCTGGCTGCACCGGGATTACACCAAATACGCAGAAGTGACCGGTAGAAATATGTCCCTGGCCACCTGGAGCCCGGCGGATCAGATGAGATTGTACATTCGAAAAGACGTGGCCAACAAAGTCTGGAATTACGGCACCCCCGATCTGGATTTCACCGAGCTCACCGCGGATCCCTACGAAGGAAATGTCATCAACCGTCAGCCGGAGATTTCCCTGGACTCCTTGAATCTGAACACTCCCCGCAATCTGGCCGCTGCCCCGGATGGAACTCTTTACGTCCTGGATACCAATAATCATCGGGTGCTGCATATCGACACCAGCGGGCAGATTCTAAACAGCTGGGGGGAATTCAGCGGGAATGAAGCAGATGGTGATTTCATCCCAGAAGGGGCCTTCAATGAACCCTGGGGGATTGATATCGGACCGGACGGCAGCGTTTATGTGGCCGATACCTGGAATCACCGCATTCAAAAATTCTCCTCCCAGGGAGAATTTCTGACTGCCTGGGGTCAATTCGGCCAGCGGGAAACCCCCTATTCGATGTGGGGCCCGCGAGATGTGGCTGTGGATCCTCAGGGGCATGTCTACGTGACCGATACCGGAAATAAACGCATCCTGGTGTTTGATGAATCGGGAGATTTTCTCGCTGAATTCGGCGAAGTCGGTCTTGGCGACGGGCAGTTTGACGAACCTTCCGGTCTGGCACTGGATCAGGATGGCAATCTCTATGTCGCTGACACCTGGAATCAGCGGATCCAGGTCTTCGCCCCCAACCTCAACGGCATCGCGCAAACCTTCTTGAGAAAATGGGATCTGGCCGCCTGGTATGGTCAATCACTGGACAACAAACCCTACCTGACTTTTGCCGGCGACGGCAACCTCTACGTCAGTGACCCTGAGCTCTCCCGGATTCTGGTCTTTACCCCCGAGGGGGATTTCCTGGCAGCCTGGGGAGCCGCAGATGAGGAAGCCGGCTTAATGAGCTACCCCACCGGGTTGGATGCAGACCTCCAGGGTGGCATCTGGGTATCAGATACACGCAACAACCGGGTGATCCGCTTCCCTGTCTTGCAGGAGGAGTGATCAAGGTCCATCCGACCGCATTTTATCCCCCTCCCCGGGAACGGGGAGGGGTTTTGTTTTGGAAAGATTTCCCGAGCTCAACCACTCTAAAAGTTATCCCCTCCTTAATCATAGTCTAAACTCGTTCTGCTAACATATCCGGGGAACCAGTGATAGGAGACAGAGATGGACGAAAAACTGAAATCTGAAATTACCCCGGAAAGCACCTACCTTTCCCGGAGAAAGTTCCTGAAATCGTTAGGGGTTGTGAGCGCATCAGCAGCTATTCTGGCTGCTTGCCGGCAGAAGCCCTTTATCCCCGGCGATCAGCTCACCCCCCCAGCTGGAGAGAACAGCGGCGATGCAGCTTCCATCCCCACTGATGAGCTGGGAGATCCACTGACTTCTTTTGAGGATGTCACCAGCTATAACAATTTTTACGAGTTCACCACCGATAAACGGGGGGTGGCTCGGCTGGCAAAGAATTTTCAGACTTCTCCCTGGGAAGTGCAGATTGGTGGACTGGTGGAGAATCCAGGGACATACAGCATCAGCGATATCCGATCGATGTTCCCTACCGAGGAGCGTATTTACCGGATGCGATGCGTGGAAGGCTGGTCTATGGTTATCCCCTGGGAGGGCTTCCCGCTGGCTGACCTGCTGGAAGCGGTCCAACCCACACCGGAAGCGAAATACGTACGCTTTGAATCCATTTATGACCCCAAGGAACTCCCCGGTCAGAAAAGATCCTATTTCCCCTGGCCGTATGTGGAAGGACTGCGGATGGATGAAGCTTATCACAACCTGACCATCCTGTCCACCGGACTGTACGGGAAAGATCTGCTGCCCCAAAACGGGGCCCCGATTCGCCTGGTAGTACCCTGGAAATACGGCTTCAAGAGCATCAAATCCATAGTCAAGATTGATCTGGTGGAGGATATGCCGACATCCCTGTGGATGGAATCCGCCCCCAATGAATACGGGTTCTACGCCAACGTCAACCCCAATGTCGATCATCCCCGCTGGTCGCAGGCCACAGAAAGGCGCATCGGCGAAATCTCCCGACGGCCCACCCTGATGTTCAACGGATATGAAGACGAGGTAGCAGGGCTTTATGAAGGCATGGATCTCCGAGAAAATTTCTAAACCCTGGCGGAAAATACGCCGCCCGGCAGCCGCCCGGCTGCACCTGATCAGCCATCTAGGGGCAAATCTTCCCCTGCTGATCATGCTCTGGGATTTCTGGCGGGGAAATCTGGGGCCGAATCCCATCCTGGAGCTCACCCACCGGACCGGGTTAAGCGCCCTGATTCTGCTGATGCTTTCTCTGGCTGTTTCCCCGCTGCAGAAAATTCTTAACTGGCCGCAGATCGGCAAGCTGCGCAGACCGCTGGGACTGTATTCCTTTGCCTATGCAGCGGCTCATTTTGCCATTTTCCTGGGACTGGACTACGGCTTTAATTGGTCGTTGATTCCCCGGGCTTTTCTGGAACGGCCCTTCGCCCTGATCGGGTTCGCCTCCGGGCTGATCCTGCTGGTGCTGGCAGTGACTTCCTGGAATGGGCTGGTGAAAATGCTGGGCAAACGCTGGAAAGTGCTCCATCGATTGGTTTATCTGGCCGGAGCCCTGGCGGCGCTGCATTTCATCATGGCAGTCAAGCCGGGCGTGCTGCGGCCCTGGTACTACGCAGCAGGGATGCTGCTGCTTCTGATTTACCGCATCCCGGCAGTTCGGAAACGATTGTAGGCGCTCCGGGTTGTTGTCATAGCGGAATTGTTTCCATCTCAGGATGCGGGGGCTGTCGGCTGGCCTCCTCCTGATCACAGGCAGCCTGGTCTCCCCAGGCTGTTTCCTTATCCCACTCCCATTTTTCAGCCCCCGGCCCCGACCGCTTTTTCACTCCTCTACCCCGACCGCTTTTTCTGTCCTCGGCCCCGTCCGCTTTTTCACTCCTCTACCCCGTCCGCTTTTTCTGTCCTCGGCCCCGTCCGCTTTTTCTGTCCTCGGCCCCG
>CAZRUS010000009.1:0-106662 GCA_964603385.1 uncultured Anaerolineales bacterium
ATCGCCTTGGTAGGCCATTACCCTACCAACTAGCTGATGGGACGCAGGCCCCTCCTAAAGCGGCGCTGAAGTCTTTCGTCCTCAGAACCATTTACTTCTAAAGTCTCTAACCTCTAGAAGTGCATAGAGTATTAGCCTCAGTTTCCCGAGGTTATTCTCTTCTTTAGGGCAGGTCACCAACGCGTTACTCACCCGTCCGCCACTAAGAGCTCTCGTGCGAACACAAGAACATCTTCGTTCGACTTGCATGTATTAGGCACGCCGCCAGCGTTCATCCTGAGCCAGGATCAAACTCTCCGCAAAAGATTATCCCACCTGAAGTGGGATGAGTTTACGAAGATAAATCTCAAAGTTTTGCTTGCTGGTTGGCTTTCTATCACTATTCAGCTGTTAAGGTTCAAGGCCCTTCACTAGAGCGAGGTCTATTCTATCACCCCGGCATCTCGGCGTCAAGGGCACTTCCTTCAGAGAGAACAATAGACCCTCCGACATCCCTTTTTGTGACGTCGGTCGCGCCTCGGCACATCGCTGCGCTTCGGTCCTGGGCCTACGCTCGTTCAGTTTTTCAGATTTGCCTTCTGCAGGCGAAATCGTTTGTTAATTCACTGCCGCCATTATAGCCAATAAGCTCCCCCTGTCAAGGGAACTGGGGTGAAATCAGGGAAGATTTATCCGCCCACCGTCCGGCGCCTCTTCAGTCGACTTCCTGACGGCCCATCAGCGCGCGCAGCAGGGTGTGCTGATCGGCATATTCCAGGTCGCCCCCCATGGGCAGCCCCCGGGCCAGGCGGGTCAGCCGCACATCAGTGGCAGTCAGCTGCTGCTGCAGGTACATCCCCGTGGCATCCCCCTCCATGCTGGGATTGGTGGCGATGATCACCTCGCTGACCTCCCCCTCCTTGACCCGCGCCAGCAGCTCGGCAATGCGCAGATCATCCGGGGTAATCCCCTCCACCGGAGACAGCGCCCCCTGGAGCACATGATAGCGTCCGCGGTAGCCGGAGGTCCGCTCCAGGGCCACCACATCCAGCGGTTCTTCCACCACACAGATCTGACTGGCATCCCGATCCGGATCGGCACAGATCCGGCATTCCCGCCGGCCGGCCGCCATGATATGGAAACACACCGGACACACATCCGTCCCGGTTCTCAGCTCGGTCAGCGCTTCCGCCAGGCGCAGCGCCAGATCATCATCGGTCAGGCGCAGTAGATAAAAAGTCAGCCGGGAGCCCGTTTTTGGGCCGATCCCCGGCAGCCTGGAAAAAGCATCAATACATTTTTGAATCGGCTCCGGCAGCATGGTCAGTCCTTCTCCTGATTAAAAGGGCAAACCCTGACCGGCCAGCGGGCCCAGCTTCTTTGCGGCCAGCTCCCGGGACTGATCCAGCCCCTGATTGACTGCCGCCAGCACCAGATCCTGGAGCAGGTCAACATCGCCGTCTTCCAGCAGCGCGGGGTCAATGCGGACCTCGAGCAGCCGCTGATCTCCGCTGACGGTGACCTGCACGGCTCCCCCCCCTGCTGACCCGGTCACCTGCTCCTCAGCCAGCTCCTCCTGGGCCTTGAGCATCTGCTCCTGCAGCTGCTGAATCTGCTTCATGACATCCATCCCGCCCCGCTGTCCTCCCCCTGGTATCGGTCGTTTCGGCATCCCTACCTCCCTGTTCTCCCTGAGTATCCCCATGGTTTGAATCCAATTAACACCAATTTCTCTATCCCCCCTGCTCGGCTTGACCTGAGACGTATTTTCCACCCAGGTCGCGCACTGCTGTGGCAACCAATCCCTCGGGATCAACCGAGTCCGGCAGCCCCTGCTGATCGGCAGCCCGGATCACACAGCAGAGGGGCAGCGGAATCCCCAGGATCCGTTCGATCACCCGCTGGCAAACCTGCAGGTGATCATCCTTTTCCAGTTTAGTTTTCATGGTCTCATCGCGAAAACTGAGCACCAGCTCTCCCTCCTGGATGCCCAGCGGCTTGCAGGCCCGGAGCAGTCCATGGGTAGACGGGCTTTCCCGGGAGATCTGCTCCAGGATTGTCGACCATTTTTTGAGCACCGCGCCGGGATTCCGCTCTCCAGATGGCTCGTGAGCGTTCGGCTGCCTGGGCGCTGTCGACTGTTCAACCGCTTCCCCCGGCTGCGGATCAGCCGGCCCGGGCTGCTGTCGATCGGGCGGAGGGCCGCCGCCGGTGCTGTGATCCGCTCCAGGTTGATTCCCGGCGGCAGCATTGAGTCCTTCTACAAAAGCCATCTCCAGCGGCAGGATGGGCATCCACGACCCCCCACGGTCATTGACAGCCTCATTAAAAATGCGGATCAGATCCAGAATTTGGGTCACGGTCAGCGAGCTGCTTTGCTGCCGGAGCACCGAGAGCATCTCCGCGGGCAGATCGATGCGCTGGGAATTGCCCATTTTCAGCAGCAGCATATTGCGCAGATAGCCGATAATCTGGCGGTTAAACTGGCGGGGATCGCTTCCCCTTGCTGCGGCCTCATGCAGCGTATTCAATCCCCGGGAAGCATTCCCGGAGATCAACGCCTCGATGAGATCGAGCACAGCCTGGTTGGTTGATGTCCCCAGCACCTGGTGGGCCAGTTCCAGGGTGATGGATCCCTCCGCCGAGGATAGCTGATCGAGAATGGAAATGGCATCCCGTAAACTTCCCGTGGCCTGACGGGCCAGCAAGGTGAGCACCCCTTCCTCAACCTGCAAACCTTCCGCCGCGGCCATCTGCTGCAGCTGAGCGACAATCTGATCCACGGGAATCCTCCGGAAATCATGCCGCTGGCAGCGGGAGAGCACAGTGGTGGGGATCTTATGGGGTTCGGTGGTGGCCAGGATAAACATGGCATGCTCCGGCGGCTCCTCCAATGTTTTCAGCAAAGCGTTAAAAGCCGGCTTGGAAAGCATGTGAACTTCGTCAATTATGTAGACTTTAAACCGCCCCTGATTGGGAGAAAAGTTGATCTTCTCCCGCAGGTCCCTGACATCATCAACACTGGTATTGGAGGCAGCATCAATCTCGATCAGATCCAAAAACTCCCCCCGGTTGACCGCCCGGCAGTGAGCGCACTGATTGCAAGGCCTTGCGGAGAGATCCTCCGCCAGACAGTTGACAGCTTTGGCCAGCAGCCGGGCTGTGCTGGTCTTCCCGGTGCCGCGGGGGCCCGAAAACAGCTGGGCGTGCGACACCCGGTCCTGTTTAACCGCGTTGCGCAGTGTGGTGATGACATGTTCCTGGCCGACAACCTCGGTCCAGGTTTTCGGTCTCCATTTTAAATACAGCACCTGTGTCATAAGGGGAATCCCTGCCTGTCATTTAATCCAGCAACACCCTGTTACCCAGAATCAATTCCTAGTGTATCAGAAGCCAACCGGCGGGTCAATCAGGCCTCAGCTCGATCAACTTAAATCCATCCCCCAAGCTCTCAATGTGGCATTGATCTTGCACATAATTCCCCTGTCAGAGTGGATTTCATTTTTGTTGACGCTCTTAAAGAAGTATGCTAGTATCAAAACAGCCGTAATCAGGTGATGGTTTTCCCAGATTGTTGGCAATCGACGGAAAATAGCGCCCCGAAGAAGGAGAGACTTTCCGATGAAAAAGCAAGCTGTGCTGATTCCAATCATTCTCATGACCTCCATTGTCCTTTCAGCATGCACCATGTCTGCGTCCACACCCCCGCCGGTTACCCCGACCACTAACTTGAGCGAGATCGCCCGGCAGGCCACACAAACAGCCATTGCCAAGACCCCCAAAGCCGGAGAGACACAGGCTCCTGACGGCACAGAAACAGCGCAGGAAACCCCAGCCGAAACTTCTGCGACGGAGCCCACAGCCGCTCCGAACACGGCTACCCCCACCTCCTCACCGGCGACAGCATCAGCCGGAGATGTGACTACAGAATATGCTGTACCCGACACGTACACGGTAAAAAGCGGGGAACACGCCTACTGTCTGGGCCGGCGCTGGAACATCCATCCGGATGATCTGCTGGCCGTCAACGGACTGGGCCGCGATGATATTCTCTATCCCGGCCTGTCCATTACAGTGCCGTCCAATTCCCGCTCCTTCCCGGGGCAGCGCCCCCTGCGATTCCACCCCGATACGTATACAGTGCAGCCGGATGACACGCTGTATTCCATCGCCTGCTATTACGGCGATGTTGATCCGCGGGCGATCGCTGCCGCCAACGATATTGACATTAATCAAACGCTGACCAGCGGACAAACTCTGCAGATTCCATAACCCTGCTGTGATCCCTGATCAAGAAACGCCAAAGCAGCCGCAAAAAAAGCGGCTGCTTTTTTTTTGCTGCGCCCCCCCTGCGATCCCAATCGGATCAGATCTTTCAACTTACGGTATACTCTAGTCAGGCCGGCCATCCCTGGCCGGTGGATCCCTTCCCTTCACGGGAGTTTCTGGCTATGTCTTCTAAACGGCTGCTGCTCATTGACGCTCAAATCTCTGCCAGCCTGCGCATCCCCGATACCCGGCCGGCCCTGAAAACTGCCGCCGCCGTGCTGGCCCATTCGGCGGATTCCTGGTTCTGGCTGGCCGGACTGGCCCTGGTCTGGCTGCTGGGGCCGGCCGCCTGGCGGGGGGAAATCCTGCTGCTGATATTCAGCATCACGGCCACAGCCGCGCTGGTGCTGCTGCTGAAGTTTGTCATCCAGCGTCCCCGGCCGGAAGGCGATTGGGGGCAGGTCTACCGCGGCTCCGATCCCCATTCTTTCCCCTCCGGGCATGCTGCCCGGGTCAGTTTGCTCACCCTGCTGGCCTTTCTGCTGGGATCTCCCTGGATCGGCCTCGGTTTGATCCTCTGGGCGCTGCTGGTCATCCTGGCCCGCATCGCTCTCGGCGTCCATTATCTGCTGGATATGATCGTCGGAGCACTGATCGGTCTGGCAAACGCAGCAGCGTCTTTTCTAATCTATCAGTCCCTCTCTTAAGGAAACCAGCCTCGCCCTATTCGGGAGAGGCTGGTTTTCATCAAGCAACTTCCGGACCCTAATAGGCAGACAGCTCCAGGCGACGGCCGCCGCTTTCCCCCCTGTACACCGGCACCCAGGCAACGCCAAACAGCTCCACCAGGATATCCTTCTTGTACGGGGTTACCGGAATTTCACTGGTGTCTTCCAGCACCTGATGCCATTTCTCCTCCACTTCCTCCCGCATTTGGGCTCGCTCCGCTTCCAGCTCTTCAATTTCATCTTTATACTGATCAATCACATCCAAAGATTCCTGAATATCCGCTTTGGCTTTGCTGGTCATGCGCCGCTTGGTCAGCGAGGTGGTCATCCGCCGGCGCCGGCCGGCCAGCAGGCTGAGCAGGTTCTCCGCATGGGTGCCCAGCTCTTCCAGCCGGCGCTGGGAGAATTCCGCCTGATCCTCCTCCAGCTCCCGCTCCTCCCGCAGCAGGCGCTCTTTGATGGTATCCAGTTTGCGGTCAAATTTTTCCTCCAGCTCCTCTCTTTCTTCCTCCAGCTCCTCCCGGGCCGCATCCGCGCACATCTTCCGGAACTCCCCCTGCGAGATCTGCGGACCGGCGAAGACTTCCAGCTCCTCATTGGCCCGAACAGCCACAGTCACTTCATGATAAATCCAATCTTTGAAATCACTTTCCAGATCTTTGAGCACAGACCCATCGGAAAGAGGAGGGAAAAGTTCCAGGAAGCGGGATTCCGCAGCCGGCCGGCTGTCCAGCCTGTCCGGATCAATTGGTTCCGTTTGCCAATCCTCCCAGTCCACCCGCCCCTGACGTCCAGGATCATCAGCCAGACAGGCGGTCAGCAGATCATAATCCAGATTGTAGTTTCTTTTTAAAAAACGCACCCGGGCTTGAGCGAGCAGTGCGGGACGGTAGAAAATTTGCAGTTCGCTTTCCCCATCGACCTGGATTCCTCGGGCTTGGGCAGCTTCCTCTGAGCTGTGCCGGATGGGAAGGAAATACTCCCCTGCACCGGAGGGCACTTTCGGCCGGGTGGCTGACCCTTCCACCGCCGGCTGCTCATCAGCCTCCCGGGGTTTGCCGGCAGTGACTGTTGGGGAGCCAGCCTTCCCCTCAGCCCGGTCAGCCGGGAGCGCTGCTCCTACCAGCTGGTTAAGAGCGGGAATCTGCGCCCGGGTGAGCGGGCCGGTGAGATAATTCATCGCCCAGCGGGTGTAGAACAGCAGCGGTTCTTTTTCATGAACGTTGTGCAGCAGGAAAACCCGCTTATCCAGCCGGGAGATCATATTGTCGTAGGATTTTCTATCCAGGCCGGGTGCCGCCCCTTCCAAGCCATCCAGCAGCCGGTTCTTGTCCTGCTCGGTCTGCAGTTTGCCAATGAACCAGGTTCCGGCATTGGAGAGCGCTTTATAATCGACATCCACCGGGTTCTGGGTCACCAGCACCTGTCCTACGCCGAAGGCTCGGGCCTGTTTGAGCATGCGCAGCATGGGCGTCTTAGAGGGGGGATTCTTGACCGGGGGCAGATAGCCGTAGATCTCATCAAAATACAGCAGCGCCCGCAGCGAGCTGGATCCCTTCTGGGTGCGCATCCAGGTTTCTACAGCACTGTAAAGCAGGGTGACGAAAAACATCCGCTCGGCATCGCTGAGGTGAGCAATATAAAATACGCTGTGGCGGGGACGGCCGTCCTCCCCGAACAGCAGCCCGGGGATATCCAGCGTCTGGCCTTTAATCCAGCTTTGAAAAGAGGGGGCAGCCAGGATGTTGTTAAGCAGCATGGCCAGCTCTTGACGATCCTTCTCCGGGAAAAAGCTCTCTATGTCCAGCACACCCAGCTTCTGGAAAGGCGGGTTCTGGATCTGCAGAATGAGCTCGCTCAGGTTGAGGTCCTCCCCCCGGCTCCAGGCTCGTTCGAAGAGATTGCTGAGCAAAATGTGCTCCCGTGAGCGGACCGGATCGAGGTCCTCCAGCCCGACCAGGCCGAGCAGTCCCATGGCAGTCCCGGAAATTTTCTCCAGCAGAGTCTCCCGGTTCTTCTCCCAGTCCAGATCGGGGGCAGCGAAGGAAGCCAGGATATCCACCGGGATCCCAGCCTCCGACCCCGGTGTGTAGACGGCAAAGTGAGCGGAATCAGCCAGGGCCTGAATGCGGTCCGAGGAAATCCCCCAGTCTTCCAATCCGCTGCGCCACAGCTCGGCGGCTTCCTCGGCAGCCTGCGCCAGGGTTTTCTCCTCACGGCGGGCCTGATCGGGATCCACCCAGGGCTGAAAATCCTCCGGACGCAGTTCAGGGAAATGCAGCAGGGCGTTGGTAATATCGCCCTTGGGATCGATCATCAGCGCCGGGATGCCCTGCAGGGCGGCTTCCTCGAGTAAATCGATGCACAGTCCGGTCTTCCCGGAGCCGGTCATCCCCACAGCCACGGCATGCGTGGTCAGATCATCGGGATCGTAGAAAACATCCTTCTCGGTGACCTCCTGCTTCCCGGGATCATAAATCCGGCCCAGATAGAATCGGTCGCTTAGGTCTGCCATGAATACCTCACATCTCTGGAATAAATTTCAGAAGCAATCTGACCGGAACTTCATCGCGTTGTCTGATGCTGCCTGTCTGAAGGGAAAGATCTGGCCTGATTTTACCGTATCTGCTGCTGCCGGTCGAAGGACATTTCCCGGTTGTAAATCAATTCGACCCATCACGGCCGGCATGAAAAGTTACAGCGGCAGGCGGGTGCCGATGCCCTTTTCCTGCGCCCTGCGGTAGAGGGTCGGGGCCACCGCCAGATCATCGATGGCCAGGCCGAGGTTGGCTGTCATTGTCCGCTCCGAGGAAGATTCCCGACCCGGCTGCTGGCCCAGGGTCAGTTCTCCCAGATCGGCATAGATTTCCGGAATTTTCTGGAAGTAACCGGCCTCCTGGTAGAAACGCAGCTGGGCGGTGTCATCAGTGCAGAATTTGTCCACTTCCAGCATGGCCTCCGGATGCCAGTAAGAGTCAAAATCCACCAGGGAGGCAAAAGCGCCTTCCTCCATCCAGCCGGGGAGGATGGTCTGGTGAGGCTCTTTGAGGATCGGCCCGGCAGTGACAATCAGATCACAGCCCGAAACCGCCTGTCGGGGGCTGTCGACCAGCTCGACTTCCAGATCCAACCGGCTGGAAATCTCCTCCTGGTAAGCCTGGGCCGCTTCCGGAACCAGGTCATAAGCCCGGACCTTTTTAAGGGGAAAGAGCACATTGAGCGCCTCAGCGTTGGTTCTACCCTGTACACCGCAGCCCAGCACGCCCAGCGTGAAGGAATCCGGCCGGGCCAGGTATTTCGCGGCCACTGCGGTGGCCGCCGCCGTGCGCATGGCGGTGATCCACACACAGTCCATCACCGCCAGCGGCAAACCAGTGTTTTGATCATTCAATATCAGCAGCCCGGTGATATAGGGCAGCCCCTTGTCCTGGTTGCCGGGAAACCCGCTGACCCATTTCACCCCGGCGGAGTCCATCGCCGGAATATACGCCGGCATGGCGTGGATAAAATTATCTCCTTCACCGGGATGGATGCCCGGCTTCGGGGGCATTTCCACCTCCCCCTTGCCTTTTTCCAGGAAGGCCGTCTCCACCAGAGAGATGATCTCCACCATCTCCAGACCAACCGATCGGACGTCCTGCTGAGAAAGATAAAGCAGCGTGGGGGTCATCATGGTCTCCTCCAGGATCTGTGAGTGCAAATTTCCGCTGTACCTGCATTGTAGATGGGCTTTGCACCGCTGACAAGTCAATTTCTACCGGGCCCTGAGCGGCAGGACCCTTGAAAAAGTCCCCACATGATCTGACCGGTGTTGGAGAGGTTTTTCCCCGGAATCCGCCGTCTGGCATATAATAGTTTCTGCACAATCACCTTGAGATTCTGACTGCTCCAGGGAGGTCCAGATGAGTTTCCAGTTCACCTATTACGGGCACAGCACGTTCGGTTTCCAGATTCAGGGACACCGTCTGCTGGTGGATCCCTTCTTCAGTAACAACCCGGTCACGCAGGCTGATCCGGATGACCTGAAGGCAGACTACATCCTGGTCACTCACGGCCACGGCGACCATATCGGGGATGCCGCCGCCATCGCCCAGCGGACGGGTTCACTGCTAATTGGCAGCGTGGAGGTGGTCAGCTGGCTGGCCAAACAGGCGGAGATTAAAACCCACGCTCAGCAGATCGGCGGGGGTTACCATCATCCCTTTGGCTATGTCAAGATGACCCAGGCCATTCACGGCTCGTCGCTGCCGGACGGATCCTACGGCGGGATGCCGGGCGGCTTCCTGATCACCACCGCCGAGGAGGAAGTCATCTACATCGCCGGGGACACCGGGCTGTTTGCCGGAATGGAACTGATCGGCGAGGAGGGCATCGACCTGGCCCTGCTGCCCATCGGTGACAACTACACCATGGGGCCGGATGACGCCCTGCGGGCGGTAAAGCTGCTTCAGCCCCGGACAGTCATCCCCACCCACTACAATACCTGGGACCTGATTGCCCAGGACCCGGAAGCCTGGAAGGCCCGCGTGGAAGCGGCCACCGATGCTGTGGTGCAGGTTGTCGAACCGGATACCAGCCTGGACTTTTAATCAACGAGGAGCACCATGAGCCCACCGATCAACCGACAAACACAGGAACAACAAATCAAGAAGGAAGACCGGCTGCCTCCCGGCCAATCCCTGACCCAGAAATTTCCCGTGCTCCATTACGGTGCCATTCCTGCCTTTGATCCCCAAACCTGGCGCTTCCGAATCTGGGGGGAGGTCGAGGAGGAGCTCAGCTGGCGCTGGGAGGAGTTTTCCCGTCTGCCCCGAACAGAAACCACCCTGGATATCCACTGCGTGACCCGCTGGAGCAAATTTGACACCAGCTGGGCAGGGGTCTCCGTGAAGGCCTTAATTGATCAAGAAATCCTCCGGCCGCTGCCCACAGCCAATTATGTGATACAGCATGCCGAGGGCGGCTATACCACCAACCTGCCTTTGGAGATTCTGCTGCAGGACAACTTTCTGCTGGCCACCCATTACAACGGCGAGCCGCTCACCCCCGAGCACGGTTATCCGCTGCGGGGGATCGTGGGCCAGATCCCGGACCGGAAGGATCTGAAAACGCCCTATTTCTGGAAGGGGGCTAAATGGCTGACGGGACTGGAGTTTCTTACTGAAGACCAGCTCGGCTTCTGGGAGCAGGCCGGCTACCACAACGAAGGCGATGTCTGGAAGGAACAGCGCCGGCGTTGATTCAGGTGATGGTTAAGTTCAACACCCTCCCGCTTGTTCTCGGGAGGGTTGATCATTTTTCAGGCTCAGCCATCAGGAATCAGGATGCCGCAGCAGGCAGCCCTTTCACCTTTTCCGCGGTGCGCACTGCCCGCAGAATGGACTCCTGATAGACCTGAGCTGCATAAGCCCCGACAATATTGACATCCATCTCCACTTCGCCGGCGGAGAGGGCGAAGCAGGTATCGCCGTCCAGCAGGGTGAATGCCGGCCGGATGCAGCGGGCCAACCCGCTGTGGGCCATCCGGGCCACCCGGCGGAGCTGATCCTTGGAAAGACGGACGTTAGTGGCTATCACGCCGATCACGGTGTTCTCCGCAGCGGCAAATTTCATGATCTTTCGGCCCACAAATGTCCTCATGATCTTTTGAGTGTCCGCAAAACCGGTCACCCCGCGGGCACCGGCCAGGATCTCCCCCGTCTCGGGATCGAGCACATCTCCGAAGGCGTTGACCGCCACCAGCGCAGCCACCTTCCCACCGCCGCCGATGTCCATCGAAGCGGTACCGATGCCTGATTTCATAGCCCGCTTCATACCGAGAATTTTCCCCACCGTAGCCCCGGTCCCGGCGCCGACATTTCCCTCAGCAACTTCTCCACCAGAGGCGTTCAGACAGGCCTGGTAGCCCATCGCGGCATCCGGCCGGACCGAAGGATCCCCCACGGCGAGATCGAAAAGCACCGCGGCGGGGACGATCGGTACTGCGGTGGGGCCGACGTCGAGACCGATCCCCTGTTCTTCCAGGCAGCGCATCACCCCATCCGCTGCCGCCAGCCCAAAGGCCGAACCGCCGGTCAGCAGCACGGCATGAACCCGGTTGACCAGCTGCCCACTGCGCAGCAGATCGGTCTCCCGGGTGCCGGGCGCCCCGCCGCCCTGATCCACCGCCCCCCGGGTATCGGGGGGACAGAGCACCACACTGCAGCCGGTCAGCGCCGCCAGATGCTGGGTATGTCCCACCTTGAATCCGGGAATATCTGTCATGCTGCCCATGGTTACCTCCCATCCTGTTTTCCGGTCTATCACAGCGCCAGGGTTGAATAGTTCCTGACCAAAGACCGGAGACTATTTCTGGAGATTTTATCGGTCCTCCATCCCCGGTCTTCCGTCCCATTCCCCACCTCCGGTCTCCTGTCCTCAATCCCCGGTCCGAAGCTGCCTTCCACGCCGCTTCGCTACCATCCACTGGCCCGGAAGACCGTCTCCAGCAGGGTCTCCCGTTCCTGCGTCGTCATCGGCCGGGCCCGGGCAAAATCTTCAAACCGAATGGTGAGCAGCTCAGTGCTGATGTGCCTGCCGTCGTAAAAAACGTGGCGGTCGATAAATGCCGTGGCGGTGTTGGGGGGAATCTCATAGATCTGGTCGAAGAACAGGTTCCCCAGGCCGTGGTGCACGAAGGCCCCTTCCTTGATCTCAAACCCCTGGGGCTGGTGGGCCTGGCTGCCGCTGACGATCACCGCCCCGGCGTCGGTCAGCCGGGCTGCGTCCCGGATCTGATCCGGCTGGGCAGCGTAGGTATAGTACTCGAAATGCTGAAAGGTGCCGATCACCAGGTACCCCTGCCGGGTCAGGTCCTCGACGGCAGCGGTGATCTGGTCGAAATCACAGGCCACCGCGCCTGGCTGCGCCGGACCTGCGGTGGCGTAGCCGCCCCCCTTGGCGTTGCAGCCGATAAAAGCGATCCGGTTGCCGTTGTGCTCGAAGAGGACCGGCTGCTGGGCTTCCTGCCGGGTAGCCCCGCCGCCGTAATAGGGCCACTCCCGTAGGTCATACAGCTCCAAAGTGTTGAGCATGGCCAGCGGGCCGTAATCCCCGAAATGGTCCCCGGTCAGTTCGACCACATCGGTACCGATCGTCTCCAGCAGCCGGATGTATTTGGGATGGCTGCAGAACTTCAAATCGGACTGACTTGGATTGGGATAAGGACAGCCGCGCACAAAGGGGACCTCATTGCTGATGTGCAGGATATCCGCCGCCACCAGCCAGTCCTGGATATCCCGGGCCGGATATTCCACACCTTCCATCTCCATGGTCCAGGCTGTGGCCCGCACCAGAGCGGTCACCCCGGTAAGCATCACCGTGGTCAGTTTCTCCTCTTCGCGGTTGGATGCCGGCAGAATCATCCCTCCGGGCAGATCTCCTTCCAGGGAGATGGGCAGAACCAGAGGATAATCCGCTGCTTGAAAGTCCCTGTCCAGCGGAGAAACGCCGTCCACGGCCAGCACTTTCCAGGACGGACTCAGTTCCTCAAAAGGCAGCAGCGCCCAGGAGGGGCGGTTGCGCCAGGCCCGATCAGAAAGCCCCTCCGCGGTGGTCACCTGAACGGCGCCAACAGCCGGTTCCCCCCAAAGGGACCGGAATACCTCCAGCGTTTCCTGGGTGAGCAGCAGTGGGCTGGCCTGGAAATCAGCCGGGGGATCACCCCGCCAGGCTGTTTCCAGTTCCTGGCTGGAAATGCCGTCCGTCACGGTGGGAAAAGGCGCGGCCAGGGCATACACCCAGCGTCTGACCGGATTTTCCCCTCCCAGAGAAAGGTGGATCACTGCCTGGTCGGGATCCTCACTGAGGAGAATCCCTGCTGGAACTTGAATGCCATCCCGAAAATCTGCCGGTAGAGCCGGATCCAGCCAGACAGCGGGAGGCAGCAGGGTCGGGGTGGGGGTGGTGGGTGAAAAATGGGTCGGCGTCGGATTGTGATGCTCTGCAGGGGGAATGAAGACCTGAGCAGTGGGCGCAGCCGAATCCGGGACAAGCAACTGCCTGCCAAACAGGACCATCAGCACAGCCGTGCTGAGCAGTGCCAGAACACCAGTAATGATCATCCAGGGGGTCTTTTTTTTCATAGATCTTGGAGAGACACTAAAAATACCGGGCGCTGATCCAGCCGCCTCCCGTTGTGGTGCAGCTTGCTAATCCAGCTTCTGGAGGCAATCATGGACTCAGAACAATCCTCCCCGGTCCTTGAGCAGCCGATAGAGCTCATTCAGAGACCCTTCTGTTTTCCCCTGCATCTCCTCCAGCTCCTGCAGCATTTTTTCTGCCTTCGGGTCATCCTGTAGATCCTGCAGATTGATGCGCACGTTGTATCCTGCGCTGTGGAAGGCGGCCTTGGCCAGGTTGACCCCGGAGGCCGCATCCGAAATGGCATTGAGATTGCCCAGCTCCGCTGCCCGCACGCCCAGCTCCATCACCCGGAGCGCTTTGCGGGCCGCCTGCAGGGGCACAGCAGCAGCCTGCAGCGTTGCCTGATGAATGTTTTCTGCTCGCTGCGGATCCTCTCTGTCCAATCGGTAAGCAGCCATCAGCTCCTGAAAAGCCGCAGCATCACGCTCTACCCCTTTGGAAAGTTCCCTGCGCAGCTTCTCCGCCTCATTGAGCACATCGCTCATCTCCCGCTCCACGGCAGCGTATTTCTTCTTGCCCACGGTCAGACGGGCTACCATGGCCACCAGCCCCGCCCCCATGGCCCCGGCGTAGGCTGCTGCAGACCCCCCTCCGGGGGTGGGTGTTCCCGCTGCCAGGGCATCCAGGAAATCCTCCTCCTGTTCCTCCTGCAGCGCGGCGGAAATCTTCTGCTCCAGCACCTGCTCCGGCTCAAACATATCCATCTGCGTGTACCAGACGGCAGCATCCACCATGGCCTGCTGGGGAATCAACCCCACCAGCTCGCTGTGGCTGATCCCCACCCCATAACGCTCGGCTTCCCGGCGGATGGTTTCCACAACCAGGGCTAGCGGAGTCTTCTTGAAGTTGGTCAGATTCATGGAGACCTGCGCCTGGCCGTCCACCAGCATGCCCAGCGCCTTGACATAGCGCAGGCCGCCGGAAGAATGCCGCACCGCGCGGGCGATGGCAGCGGCAATGCTTTCATCCTCCGTGGTCAGGTAAACATTGTAGGCAATTAAGAATTCCCGGGCCCCAATCACTGTGGCCCCGGCGGATCCCAGCTCTGAAGGTCCCTGATCCGGCGCCCGCTCCGGCACCGTACCGATCTCCTCTTTAAGCTGCTCGTACTGTCCCCGGCGGATGACTTCCAGCCGCCTGCGCTCTGGGCGAAGGGCTGCCTGTTCGTAGAAAAAAATCGGGATCTGCAGTTCCCTGGCAACCCGCTCCCCCAGCCGGTGGGCAATTTCCACGCACTCCGCCATGGTGATTCCGGAGATGGGTACAAAGGGAACCACATCTGTGGCTCCAATGCGCGGATGCTCTCCCTGGTGGGATTCCATATCGATCAACTCCGCAGCCGCGGCGATGGCCTGAAAAGCACCTTCTTCTACTGCTTCCGGTGTGCCCACAAAGGTGATCACACTGCGGTTGTGATCGGCATCCATATGATGATCCAGCACATAGGCGCCTTTCACCGCGGCGATGGCTTTGCTGATCGCTTCCACCACCTCCGGTCGGCGTCCTTCAGAAAAGTTGGGAATGCATTCCACAAGAGGCGAAATCATAACAGGTTCCTTATATTTTATAACTCGGCAACGGAGCATGAATTATCTGCCTGAATTATACCGAAGTTTAGCCCCCGGTGATCAAGCACCAACCGGCCGCTGCCGTGGTGAAGCAGCTTTCTTCTCCTACCCTCCATCGGGGCTGCTAGACAGGGGCAGAAATCATTGTCATCCCTGCCTGAAATCTTGATCAAACCCACATTAACTGTATCTTTACAACCTGTTCAATCTTCCCTGTCATGAAGATGATAACTTTAAGAGTACTATCCGCGGGTGATTATCCTCCCGGAAGAGTCTCCTTGTTTAATTCACAGCAGTCGATATCATGGCCACCAGAACCAGAGTGCCAAACACCCCACCTGCAGAATCAAGCTCCTACCAGGCCGTTTGAAGTTCTGCTTCCAGATTTTCAAGACTTAACGCTGGACTCCATGTTAATGGACCTTCCCTCCTACGCCCGGGCCGTGGATCCCGGCACATCCGGGCAGAAAGTCGCGGATTTATTTTCAGAGGATCTGCTTGTACCCGGAGTCATCATTCTGAATAAAGGTGTCTTTCTGGGCGTGATCTCCCGGGATATGTTCTTTGAGCGGACCGGCAAGCTGTATGGGACAGAAATCTTCCTGGTCCGTCCCATTTGGAAAAGCTCAACACCCTGCGCCATCAACCGCTGGTGCTGCCGGAAACCATTCTGATCTCACTGGCTGCCAAAGGGGCGTTGAGCCGGGAAGGGGATCGGATTTACCAGTCAATTGTCATAGAAAAAAAGATCTGACCTTTCACCTGATCAGCGCACTGATGCTCTTCATGGCCCAGAGCCACCAGCTGATCACCCTCCACAACCAGCGCCTCTACACAGTTGAGTCCGGCCAGAAAATCAGCCGCAAAGCAGCTGTGCTGCGCTTTCTCAAGCAAGTCGGCATCAAAGACCACTTTACCCTGTCCATGCTCCTCAAACGCCACTCTGTGCGCTGCGACCACTGTGGAAAACTGGTTAACTATTCCCTTATCGATGGTGTCCGCACCTTTCCCGTTCTCAATCAGGGCGTCATTGTTGAGGAAAAGATGGGCACCAGAACCAACCGTCTATACATCCGCCACCGCTGTCAGGACGAGCTTTGGGAGATCCCGGTTCACCATGACTCCAACCTTGAATATCGTTCCCAGCGGCCGGCCCGCATTGAAGAGTCCTATCTCTAAAAAAACCTTCAAAAAGTCACCGGATATGTCATGCCGGTGGGCAACGGGGCAGTTGGAAAAACCAGTCTGGCCCTTACCCTGCAGCATGACCAGCTGCCAACGGATTGGCAGGATCACCTCAGCCAGGTTCAAAAAACAGTCAACCTGGAATTTCAATACGTCACGGATAAAGTTTGAACTAACTCATCCCAGTATGACCTCCTGCACCAATACTTGATCCCCCCGGGCAGAAGGTATTTGAAGTTGACCCCCGCAGCCGATCCTTCGACCAGGTGCTGCGCATATATCAGCCCATCATCCGCCGGGTGGATGTGGTGCTGCTTTCTTATAAGGTACCCCAAATAGAAACCTTTCACGACCTGGAATACTGGGCGGAAAAGGTCTGCGAGATCAGCAGCGAGCAAACCAACTTGATCCTGGTGGGCACCCATCCTGATCAAAAAGAAAATCATCAGTTCACCCCGGAGAGCATCGCGACCGGAAAAAAGTATGTCATCGAACTCATATAAGGAATCCGCTCCAGCTGGAAAGGTCACTGCACCTCCCTGGAGGTTTCCAACCTGAGTGGAGAAAATATCTCACATCTGCGCACCCTGATTTCCCAGGGTCTGATTCTGGCCGCTGGATATCCACTAAACTGAGTCCCGGCAGTAAGCTGAGGGCAGATTGAATAATTCCTGCAGCAGCCCTTCCTCTGTCATCTCAGCTGGTACAATGGCGGCAGGATATGAAACCGCAGCAGCTCCACGATCGAACTCAACTGGAAGCTTATTTCCGCCGGAATCTATACCTGCACCTCTACAGCCTGGGGGATCTGGATGATTTCTACTGGCCGAACACCCGCTGGTACGGAATCAGCACAGCGCACGGGGTTGACCGGGTTGTGCTCATCTATACCGGTGGGGAGCTGCCGGTGTTGCTGGCTTTTCTCGATCCCGGGGCAGAGACAGCGGCTTACCTGCAGTCCCTGATCCCCATCTTACCGGACCGATTTTATGCCCATCTCAGCCCGGGATTGAAACAATATTTCCAACCCGGATACCAGATCCAGGCTCACGGGCCCCATTACAAAATGGGCCTGCTCCAGCCTGAACAGCTGGGGCAGTTTTCCGGTAGAGAGGTAGAGCCCCTGTCGCGGGAAGATCAGCAGGAAATTATTCAGCTGTACCAGGAAAGCTACCCCGGAAACTGGTTTGATTCCCGCCTGCTGCAAACCGGACAGTACCGGGGAATTCGCCGGCAGGGCCGGCTGTGCAGTATCGCGGGTGTTCATGTCTACTCACCCAGCTACCGCATTGCCGCGCTGGGAAATATCACCACGCACCCGGATTACCGCAATCAAGGCCTGGGGAAGAGCGTCACTGCTGCCCTGTGTCGGTCGCTGCTCCGGGAAGTGGATGCCATCGGGTTAAATGTGCGGCAGGACAATCCTGCAGCCCTGGCCTGCTACCGAAAAATCGGCTTCAAGGTCACCGCCCGGTACGGAGAATATACCTTGCAGAGGCGGAAATAAGCACTATTTTCTGAAAAACCACCCCGAAACAAGCCGATTTTGCCCCCAAAGCTGCTCTTTCAGGGTAAAATAGAGGCAGATCAGCCAGTTCCCATTTCCCCTCATCCCTGACAGCAAAGTGGCCCCGTCGAAGGCGGTATTCATTCCTGAGCCTCTTCAGGGATCAGCAGAACAGTTGATCTGGAGAGCCCCCTTGAGAAATTAAATCCCGCTACAAACCGGGTTCATTTGCGGCTCTGCAAGGATGTGCAGCTTAAAAAGCAGCTCGATGGCACCCTGGGTGGGAAATCCCAGACCCGCAGTTGTTGGACGGTAAAGAAGCATGTTATGTGGATAAAGGAGATCCTATGGCTTACAGTTATACAAACTCAAAAGGAAAGACCTACTACCTGCACGGAAAGACCCGCACCCTGAAGAGTGGGAAAAAATCAACCCTGTATTATTTCGCCAAAGAAATCAAAGATGAAGCTCTGGACAGCGTGCCGATGGGTTACATGGTTTCTGAAAGCAAGAACGGACTGCCCGTACTGAAGAAAAACCAGTAACGCAGCATCCTCTCCGGGAGAGTCACAACCGGAAAGAAAATCCGGCAGCTTTCTAACATCCGGGGAATATGCATCCGCCCAACAACAGCAAAGCCTGTTGAAGAATCACCAAAAATCGACAAACCGTTCAGCACACAACGAAGATCCTGATCCCCCCCATGAATAACCTGGGGGGATCCTTTGTTAACAGATTATTCCCCGACAGTAATGTATTTGCGAATCTGTTCAAAGGTGGCTGCTCCGATGCCGGGCACCTGCTGAATTTCTTCAATCATTGCAAAGGGGTTTTCCTGACGGTATTCCAGTATAGCCTGAGCAGTGACCGGACCAATTCCCGGTAATGTTTCTAAGGCAGCCTGCGAAGCCAGGTTGATATCGATCACCTGCCTTCCATCCTCAAGCTGGTATACAGCCTCCTCGGTGATCGAGCCCAATTCATTTCCCGGGGCGGTCGGCCTGCGAATCGGCACATAAATTCGGGTGCCATCCTCCAGAAACTCGGCCAGATTCAGGGCTCCCCGGTAGGCATCTGGACGGCACCCTCCTGCCGCGGCGACCGCATCCTCCACCCGGCTGTCCGGCGGCAGGGCATAGACCCCTGGTGAATGCACCGCACCTTCGACATCCACCTTGATGGGCGCTGGACTAGGGGGTGGACGCAGCAGAACAGCTTTGCCCGGATCCGGCCTGCAGACCAGCAGGATCAATCCGGCGCAGAACAGGCCGAAGAGTACACCCAGCAGTAGATCCCCCACTCGGTTGAACATCAGAAAACAGCCCTAGATCATTCCCCCATTTCCAGGCTGAGGCCTAACCGCTGTTCAGTGGGATCCAGATGAATGATTTCCACTGAAACCCGCTGATTTTCCTGGAGCACATCCCAGGGAGAGATATGGTCCCCATTTCCCCCCAGTTCTGAGACGTGGATCAATCCATCCACCCCTTCTTCCAATTGAACAAAGGCACCGTAGGAGACGATATTCTTGACCACTGCCTCGACCACCTGACCGGTTTGATAGCGGTCCTGGATGGTCTCCCAGGGGTTGGAACACAGCTTCTTCAGGCTGAGAGCTACTTTGTTCTCCTCTCTATCCACGTTCAGCACATAGACCTCAAGCTGGTCGCCTACGGAAACCACATCTGAAGGATGATCCACCCGCCCCCAGGATAGTTCTGAGATATGGATCAGCCCTTCCATCCCTCCCAAATCAACAAAAGCGCCGAAGTCCGTTATGGTGGTGACCACACCGGGAATGCAGGTGCCCTCTTCCAGGGTGTCCAGCAGTTTCAAGCGCTTCCCCGGGCCTGCCTGGGCAGCTCTTTCGGAGAGCACCACCCGGCAGCGATCCCGGTCATATTCAATAATTTTCAGGGCAATCGTTTGCTGAAGATAAGCTTTTTTGTCATCCCCCTGGAGCAGATGCGAGCAGGGAACAAAGCCATTAATACTCTCCCCCTGGACAAGCAGCCCCCCCTGATTACAGCCGACAACTTTCAGGGAGACCACCTCATCCCTGCTGTACTGATCCTGGATATACTGCCAATCGTTATCCGGTTGGTCATATACCATCCGGGATTTTTCAGGTGGCGTATCCTTTGCCAGGGGCCAAGGATTCGCGGCCTCCGGCGGGAATTCCTTTTCGCCTTCGCTGAGGGCAGCTTTCCACCAGGATTCTCCCAGGGAAGGCGGGGTTGCTGAATCCAGTTGATTGTGTTCTTCTTGAACCATTAACAATACCCCAGAAGTTTCACCATTTTGTATTGTATCATTTTTTTGACGCTCAAGAAGTTGCTTCTTTCCTATTCTCAGGTGATTTTTTACGCTCAACCCGGATGGTGTGAAGATTGATTCCTCTCTTCCAGCGCCTGTTTTTCCATTTCTATGATCGTTTTTGCCACCACTTCAATCGCTACCTTCTGCTTCCGGTAAAGATTGGCTTCAGACATAGCCAGGCGCTTGGCGACATCCCGCACTTTCTGACCTTTGAGGAACTTCATCTCCAATATATTGTAAAGCACCCAATCCAGGGTAAAACGTCGGGTCCCTTCCGGTCGGATTTTATCGATGGCCTCCCGCAATATAGCCCGGACTGCTTTGACAGAAATGCCGTCATGCTCCTCCAGCGCCTGCTGAACCACTGCTAATTGAAGGAGGGGGGATTCTGAGAGATCCGGCCCACCCCAGTAATCCGACAGGGCGTCCCGCACCCATTCGATGATCGTACTCTCGTCTGGAAGTTCCTTCTCATTGGGGCCGGTCAGGATTGTGCTGCCGTCATACTGCGCTGCAGCTCGAAGCTGCTGCAGGCGGGTCATCTGCGGCGTTAAATCTTCCAGAGAGGTAAACACCTGCTGCTGATTGAAGCGGTCTTCCAGCGCCTGAGAGGCCCGGAAGGCCAGCATGTGGAGCGCTTCCCACTGCTCCTCGAGAATTTCCTGATCGGAACGTTCCACACCGACCAACCCCAGCAGTTCCTGGGGGTTGCCATCCTTGAAGAGTGGAATCAGCCAGAAATCCCCCCAGGAATACAATTCCAGGCCCTCCGTTTCCTGCTCCGGATTGACCGACTCAAGGATTTTTTGGGAGAGCTCTTCCCCCTGCAGTTCTTTCATCTTCCCCACATTGACCAGAAAATCCAACCCCCCAATATCCACGGAGGCAGCAAAGGCGGTCTTAACCTGCAGGCGATCACAGATGGCCGCCAGCACTGATTCCAGAAACTGCTTCAGGTCGGCGGTGGTCAGCAGCCGCTCTTCCAGATTCTGGATCAGGGCCAGATCTTGCTGCCCATCACTGTACAGAAACCAGCGTTCCCAATAAGGAGACAGCATGGTAATCATGTACTGCATCAGGAGAACTGAACCGACCATCACCACGGGGGCAAACACGGAGAAGGGCTCTCCCGCCCGGCGGGTAATGGTGGTCAGCGCCAGCACGGTGGAGGCTGTGACCGGCCCGCGCATCACCCATTTAATCAGGCGGCGCTTGACCACCCGATCGGGCCAGGGCACACCGAAGAAAGCTACTGCGTAAGCCATAATAACAATCAGCGCCGAAACCAGAATATTACTCAGAATGGCAGCAGACCAGAAGACATAAGGGTGGTTTCCTGCAAATCCCGACCCGAAGAGCAGATAGGGGAAGGATCCCAGCGCTGGGGCCAGCGCACCGCCGATCAGATAGCTCATCCGCCGCCGGCTGGACCGGGTCACTGTCCGGAAGTAGGCTCGCTGGAAGGTAAACCAGGACCAGATCATGCTGATCAGATAATAAGCGGAAAACAGCCAGGTGAGGTTGGTGCGCTGCAGATGGGGGGAGACCACATTTTCTACAACCAGCGGCCCTACCAGAATTTCCAGGGGGATCAGCACTAAAAAAACTGCCGAGATCAGATAAGAAACATAGACTAGCTTGGTTCGCCTTCCCCGGGAGGGTCTTCCCGTGGTTGCCAGGACAGCATCAGAAAGTTGGTTGTACGCAGCCGGCAGAAAAGTAATCCCCAGCCACTGAAATTGGTACCAGCGCTCAATCCACAGCCGGGTGTTGAGTACGCTGGCCACCGCTTCCCCGACGAAGACCACCACCACACAGCCCATCATGAAAGCAAAAGAACGGGCCACTCGATCTTTGAGATTAAAGGAAAGCGCATAGAGCAGCAGAGAAAAGGCAGTGATAGCGATCCCTGCTGTCAGCAGCTGGTTGATGGTTTGAAGACCATTGATCACCATAATTACACAAACGTTGAGAAGAAAAGCGCGATCTCCTGATGATGATAGTACTGATCATTGTACCCGGAAAATTCAAACCCTAATTTGGAGGCAAATTGAATGGCAGGATAGTTTTTAGGCTGCATCTCCAGGATCAGGCGGTGAACCCCCTTCCGCCCGCACCAATCCTGCGCCGCCAGAACCAGGGCACTGCCAATGCCCTGCTGTCGGGAGATGCGGTCAACCACCAGGTCCTCAATCCAGGCGCTGGATGGAGCGAGATCCAACCGCAGGGAGAGATATCCGTACACTTGTTCTCCCTGTTCAGCCAGCAGCAGCAGATGCTTTTCAGTCCAGGTATCCGCCAGCAAACGGGGCAGACGGGGATAATTGACATGGACCTCCCGTGGTAATCGCACTTCCCGGAAGGAGATCTGGGTTTGGATTTCGGTGATATCCAAAGTCATCTGCCAGACCCGATCGGTGGAATAATTATGATCCAGGGAGGTCATTTTAGGGATGTCGGAAGAAAAAGCGGGACGGATTTGGATCTCGGGCATGAACTCTCCTGACCTGTTATTCCCGGGGGGCTTCAACATACAGCGACACCTGGCAGGGGTCGAGCTCTGTCCCCTGGTTATCTGTGACCACCAGACGGAGCTGATAGCCCCCGGGTTCCAGCTGGGTAGTGTCCCAGAAACCGAGCTGCTCCTCCACTGCGGGCAGATCACTGGCCTGAATAGTCAACCAGTTCTGGCTATCAGCCGGGGCAATCTCAAACTTATAAAACCCAAAATCCGGGATATCCACTGTGCCCTCGATCTCGATAATGCCGCTGACCGCAGCCTCCGGTTCCGGAGATGTGATCATCACTTCCCCCGGTCGGCAGCCGCTGATACCCGGCGTCCCCCCGACAGCCTCGGTTGGCTGGAGGGTAGGGTCTGCCCCTTCTGCTGGGGGAAGCAGGGTGGTCGTGGGTGTGGCCAGCAGATCCAGGGTTGGCGTAGGCAGCGGCTGAGCATCCGGTACTGTCGGCGCCAGATAGGTAACCAGACCATATTCTGCCACCGTCAGCGCCAGGAGGACGGCCAGAACAATCGCAGCACTGTTCAAGCGTGATTGGGCACTCTCTTTTTCAAGACCAAAGGCTGCCGACCGGAGCTCCTCCCAGGCCAATAAAAATTTCCGAATCTGCCATACCGCCAGAGTCCCCAGCACAATGTAGATCAAGATCTCATAATTTTTCAGGAAGCGAATGATCTCATTCATAGGAACAGATATCCGGACCCCTGGCAGCCGGGACGCGCTGGACAGCACAGAAAAACAGCTTTTCCCCCTCTGGATAAAACCTGGGTTTATAGTTTTTGCAGTACGCCCCGGATCAGGGCCATCATCTTGGGCGTGAGAATTTTGCCGGTCTCAATGACCTCTTCGTGAGTGGTTTCGCCTTCCCCGTAAAGGTAGGATTTATTGGTGATCCCCGATATTCCCAGCACCCGCTGCCCACCATGATTGGCAACGATCACCTCGGGAACCGTGGACATACCAACGGCATCCACGCCCGCGCTCGCCAAAAACCGCAAGTCTGCCGGGGTTTCATACGTGGGACCGGCCAGGCAAACATAGATTCCTTCGTAGAGGGTGAGATCCAGATCCTGAGCGGTTTTTCTGGCCAGCTCAGCCAAATCAGGGTCATAGGCTTTGCTCATATCCGGAAATCGCGGGCCAAGCTCGTCAATATTGGGGCCCCGCAGCGGATTTGCGCCCGCCATTCCCAGCAGGTTAAAATGGTCGGTAATCAGCATTGGATGTCCGGGTTCAAAATCCTGATTGATCCCGCCGGCGGCGTTGGTAATGATGATGATGTCTATGCCCAACCGCTGCATCACCCGGATGGGCAGCGTCACCTGGTGCATTTCATAGCCTTCGTAGTAATGAATCCGGCCGTTCATGACCAGAACATCTTTGCCCTCCAGCGTGCCGACCACCAGCTCTCCGGCGTGACCTTCCACAGTCGAAACCGGCCAGAGGGGAAGCTCCCGATAAGGGATGGTCACCGGGTCAGCAACCTCAGCAGACAGAGGTCCCAGCCCGGATCCCAGGATCATCCCAATCCGGGGTTCCATGGCTGTTCTGGAACGGATTTCCTTGACGATGCGGTCAATTTCTTCCAAGGTATAGGTGTTCTTCATGCGGATCTCTGTCCTTGCTGAAGGTCGTAAACAACTATGTATTATATCATCAGCCTCACAACGGGATCTCCCGACTTCCTGGATGTCTCCCGGAATAAGTAATCGCTGTTTCCTCAGCCAGCCAGCACCTCCTCAAAGGCAGCCACGACCGCATGCACCTGAGCGTCATCAATCCACAGATGAGTGACCAAACGATGTCTGCGCTCGCCGGTAACGCCGATCAACACGCCCCGCTGGCGCATTCGCCGGGCGACTTCTTCTGCACTGAGATCGACCTCCGGGGCGAGGTTGCAGTAGACCATATTGGTTGCCGGCTGGGGAGGATCCAGCACCAGTCCTGGCACTTCCGTTAACCCTGCAGCCAGCGCTTGCGCCCGACGGTGATCCTCAGTTAAGCGGGGGCGGACATGTTCCAGGGCATATAATCCTGCCGCGGCGATCACCCCGGCCTGCCGCATCCCTCCACCCAGCATCTTGCGGATTTTTCTAGCCCGGTCGATAAATTCCCTGGAACCGCAGAGCACCGATCCCACAGGAGCACTCAGCCCCTTACTTAAACAAAACATCACCGAGTCCACGGGATCGGTCAGCTCCACCGGGTCCACGTCAAGCGCCGCAGCGGCATTGAATATCCTGGCCCCATCGAGGTGGACCTTCAATCCCCGCTCAGCCGCCAGAGCTGCTACCTGGCGGGTGTAAGCTGGGGACAGCACCACACCGCCGCAGCGGTTGTGGGTGTTCTCCAGGAGGATCAACCGGGTGGGGGGATCGTGGATATCCTCCCCCCGTACGGCGCCGCGGATATCCTCCAACTTCAGCGTCCCATCTGATTGATTGGGAATGGTATGAGGATGGATCCCGCCCAAGGCGGAAATCCCACCTACCTCATATAAAAACGTATGGGCTTTCTCTCCCAAGATGATTTCGCTGCCTCGGCCACAATGCGTGAGCACGGCCGCCAAATTTCCCATGGTCCCGGAAGGGACATATAAGCCAGCCTGCTTTCCCAGCAGCTCTGCAGCGCGGGCTTCCAGTCGGTTGACGGTGGGATCCTCCCCATATACATCATCTCCAACTTCTGCGCGGGCCATTGCATCCCTCATTTCCGGTGTAGGTTTCGTCACCGTATCTGAACGCAGATCAATCCAATCCATGTCATCCTTCCTTGTGATAACCGAGAGTTTCCAAGATGGACTTCAATTCCGGGGGCAGCGGAGCTTCAAATTTTCGCTGGATTCGCTCTCCGGGAAGTCGAATGCCCAGCCTCGCGGCATGCAAAAACTGCCGGTCCAGAGGGAGGCTGGGGCTGCTCCGACCGTATGTGGTGTCTCCCACCACCGGGCAGTCAAGATAAGATAGATGAATGCGGATCTGATGGGTTCTCCCGGTGAGGATCTTGATTTCCAGCAGCGTATGTTCCGGAAATGAAGCCAAAGTATAATATTCACTGACTGCTTCTTTGCCGTCCTTGACCGGGACAGCGGCCAGCTTCTGTCGCTGCCTGGGATGCCGTCCGATAGCCACCTCAACCCTCCCCTGGGGAGTCGGCGGACGACCATCCACCAGAGCCAGATAGGTCTTAGCAACGCTCCTTTCTTGGAACTGCTGCTGTAAAAAACGATGGGCGCGATCGTTCTTGGCCATGATCAGCACCCCGGAAGTATCCTGATCCAGCCGATGAACAACCCCCGGGCGCTTGACCCCGCCCACCCCCTGAATGTCGGGGAGGTAGCCGAGAACTGCATTGACTAGCGTGCCGCTGCTGTGTCCAGCAGAGGGATGCACCACCATCCCTGCCGGCTTATTCAGCACCAGCACATCGTCGTTTTCGAAAAGGATCTTTAAAGGAATATGCTCCGGCTCCAAGGAGCTTTCCTCCGCAGGAGGAATGTGCACATCAATCTCTGACCCGGGTAAGATCGGCTCCGCTTTCCGCCAGACAGTCTCCCCATCTACCGACACCTCCCCATCGTTGATTAATCGCTGCAGAAATGTCCGTGAGTAGCCAGAGAGCTGTTTTGCCAGCAGCTTATCAAGCCGGATCTCGTGATCACCCTGAAAGGTAAACGCTTTCCACTCTTCAGTCATCCCGAGCCCTGCGTTCTTCAATCCAGATACCGATGATCAAGACCCCTACGCCCATGGTGATGCAGGAATCAGCAACATTAAATACGGGAAAACTGCCGATGGAAATGAAATCGGTCACATATCCTCTGGCAACACGATCAATCAGATTGCCGGTTGCGCCTGACAACTGCAGGGTAAGTGCCAGCCGAAAAAAATATTCGGAAGAGGGGATCTGAGGGAAATACAGCAGAATGGCAATGATAATCACCACCGAAATGATGGTAAAGAGATCATTCATCCCCTGAAATATGCCGAAAGCGGCTCCAGTATTATGCCAATTAACGATTCTGACATAAGGAGCCAGCCAGTCTACCGGCATCCAGAATTCATTGACCGATAGATTTTGGCGAACAATGGTTTTGGTCCATTGATCAAGAAAAAGCAGCAGAACAGCAATTGGCAGCAGAAACGTGTACGCCCGAAGGTATTTTTTCAAGGAACCCTCCCCAGGAATCAACACCCCCATTTTACCTTACAAACCCGGGCCTTGGCCAGAAACCCCCAGAATAAAGGGGGACAGGAGCCCGGAACGGAACCCTAGTCCCGCCAGAGACAGGCTGGGATATAATGCTCTCCAGTGAGAAGAAAACATCTGAAATTCATCAGGGAAATCAGATAATGAACACCCATCGAACGGCACTGGTCACGGACAGCACCTGCGACATCCCCCAAGCATCCATCGAGAAGCATCACATCCAGATTCTTCCCCAGCGCTTGATCTGGGGGGAGGAGACCTTCCGGGATCGGATTGATATCTCCCCGGCGGAATTCTATCAACGCCTGGAAAACGACAACCGCCACCCAAAAACCACGCTGCCAGCCCCGGAAACCATCCGGAAGGTTTTCCAGAAAGAATTTCAGCAGGGCGCAGACAGCATCCTGGTATTTACCGTCAGCAGCCAGATGAGCGGGACATTCCAGCTGGTGCAGCAGATAGCGGAGGATTTCCAGCAGCCGATTGAGGTGATCGATTCCAGGGGACCATCGATGAGCCTGGGCTGGCAGGTGCTGGCAGCAGCGCGCCGGCGGGAAGCCGGGGGAGACCGCTACCAGATGATCCAGGCCGCTGCCGAAACACGCAGCAGCCTGGTGCAGGTTGTCTTCATGGACACTTTAAAGTACCTTCATAAGGGCGGGCGGATCGGACGGGCGGCGATGCTTTTGGGCAGCCTGCTGGATTTCAAACCCCTGGTATCCATTAACCACGAGCAGGGGGTCGTGGAAGCTGCCGGCAGGGTGCGCACCCGGGAGAAAGGACTGGCAGCTCTGCAGGCAAAATTTTTCAGCCATTTTAACCCCGGGACTCCTCTGCACGTGGCCGTACTGCATGGGGACGTACCTGGCGATGCAGAGAGACTGGCACAAGAGATCCGGGAGCAGTATTCCCCCCAGGAACTGCTGATCAACATCACCGGCCCCGTATTGGGCGTGAATACCGGCCCGGGAGCCCTGGCGCTGTGCGGTTATTCCGGGAGTTAAAAAGCTCTTGAGATGTTGAGAACCCCCATGCTATAATTTTGAAAATGACGCAGTCAATGAATGAGCCGGTCCTGGTATTAAACGGGAATTACGCCCCCATCAATGTCTGCACCACCAAGCGGGCGATGGGATTGATCATGGTTGGAAAAGCCAACCTGGTCCTGGATGGACGCGGCGTGGTGCGCACAGTTTCGAAAGAATACCCCAGACCTTCCATTATTCGCCTGCATTATTTCGTCCAACGGCCCCGACCCAGCGTAAAGCTGTCCAAGCATGAGATTTTCCGGCGGGACGGCTACCGCTGTCAATACTGCGGCCAGCAGTCTCGCGACTTAACGGTAGATCATATTCTGCCTCAGCACATGGGAGGCGAGTCCACCTGGTCAAATCTGGTCACAGCCTGTGCGGCCTGTAATCATCAAAAAGGGGGCCTCACCCTGGAACAGTCAGGGCTAAGCCTGTTAAAGACACCCCGGAAACCTCCGGGCTCAGCTGCCTACCTGTTCCGGAAATATCTCAACCGCTATCAGGAATGGGAACCCTTTATTGAAGGCTGGTAAAGCCGCTTCCCGCTGAATCCTCCAGATCAATGGCCATCAAATCTTGAGCAACCACGACCTGCCCCGGGAAGGACTTCCGGGCTGCAGCGGCCAGCTCCTCTCTGGTAGAGCCATGCAGGGGATAATGAACCAGATACAGCGCCCCGGCCCCGGCCTGCTCGGCAATCCCGCCGGCTTCTTCCGGGGTGGAATGGCCCGGAAAGGCCCCGGCTGCCTCATGAATGAGAATATCTGCATCCCGCGATAGGGCAGCTGTGGCCGGACAGGGATCGGTGTCACTGGAATACGCCACGGTGAACCCGGTGGGAAGGTGCTCCATTCGCAGACCCAGAGTGGGAATCATATGCTGTACCGGAGAGGACTTGATGGAAAATTCCCCATTCTCCAGGACGGGAGCGAGTTCATCCCCCGGTAGATGGTGCAGCACAACCGGGAAAAAATTGTTCCAGTCCTCCCAATCGAACAGATCCATCATCTTGTTTACCCGCAGCAGCGTATGGTGAAGGCCGTAGATATTGAGGGGCTCCTTCCGTCCCAGAATCCACATTTGCATCAACAGCATGGGCAGGCCCGAGACGTGATCGGGATGAAAGTGAGTCAGGATCAGGTCGGTGAGATCCTGATAAGGGACTTCTGCTTCCGCCAGGCGTCGCAGCGGGTTCCCCCCGCAGTCCACCATGACCACGGACTGACTGCCCACCAACAGCAGATGGGTGTTTTCCCGGCCCAGAGAGGCCACGGCGCTGGAGGTTCCCAGAAAGATCAATTTTGCCACGGCATCACCTCAGCAATCTCATCGATATTTTTACTGCTGGAAAATCCACAACGCAGCCTGCGGTGTGAGGTAAATTTCCAGCACCGCGGCCAACAGGAAGAGGGGCAGGACCACAAAGACCATTAACCTGGCCCATTCTGCCAGCGAGCGGACCCAGGCTTCACCGATTGTATATTCCTCCTGGGGGGTGACCAGAACCAATCCCAACCGGATGATTATCGCCCCGGTGAGAACAATCGCTGGAATCTCGATAATCCCATGGGGAAGGATGAATCCCAGCAAAAAATACCCCGGAGAAAATCCTGTCTGGGCAGCGACAGCGGAAAAATAGCCGATCAGCGCAAATGGAAGCGCGAGAATGAGCACCCCAAGCACACCAAATGAGAAGATTCCCAGCAAAGTGGCCAGGGCAATCACCCGCAGGTTGTGCAGGAAGATCCGGCCAACTCCCTCAACGGAGAAAAAGCGAATCGGCCCGATCTGCTCCAGTCCAGTGACAAAGCCTTCTTCAATGTTTTCCCAATCCAGCACACCAGGAGGAAGGGAGTAGATCTCCGCCTGGGAAGCACCGAACAACCCGGCCGCAGCCATGATCAACAGGGAAATCAGGATCGGCCAGCGCATATTCTGCAAAGGCTGCCAGAGGTTGTTTCGCCACCATGCTCCCGCGGTCTCGCGCTCCCCCTGAAAGGCACCGCGGAACACGCGCCAGGCCCAGGGTAGATTCAGGGTATCCAGCTCCCGCCCCAGGAGTTCCTCCCGGTTGAAATGGGCCAGACCGGTTCGGATCAGCAGACCGGCGATGATCATCTGACCGAAGATCGCCCACCATAAAATGTGGTAGCGGGCCCAGAACATGATCATGCTCTCCCCAATCAGCAGCAGGGCCATGGGGATGATAATGAAGGACGCCAGCAGATTTGCTGCCCGCACCGAGGTAGTCTGGGAGGAAACCACCACGGCTCCGCTGACCATGACCAGAGACTGCACCGAGGCCAGGGCCACTACCTGGACCAGCAGGGTAGGGTCAGGCACCCAGCCAACCTGACGGTAGACCCCAAACAGATAAACGCCGATGCCCAGAAAGCTGGCTACCAGGGGGGGGAATATCACAGCCATCAGCTTGCCCAGGTACAGCTGAACGTCGGTCAGCGGGGTGGAAAGCAGCGGCTCTATGCTGCGGCGTTCCTTTTCCCCCACAAAGCTCTCCAGGGCAATCACCAGAGAGACAGAAATCGGGAAAAACCCCACTACCATGAGCAGGAAGGGGATCAGGCGGTCAGCGATGATCTCAGCCCCGTACTGGGCCACAAACTCAACCGCCTGCTCAGCGGTGAAGTTCATCAAACCGGGAAAGAAAACCGTTAGGATGATGATGGGAGCGACGATCCGCCAGTCGCGGAACTGATCGCGGATCTCCCTCCGGGTGATAATCAGAGCGCCCTGCAGTTGTTTAAGCATCATCTAATCCTCGATCTTCCGGTTCTCCTACCGCTTTCAAATAGACGGATTCTAAACTGCGCTGCACCTCGGAAAGGCTGACCACCGCATACTGCTCCGCCACCAGGCGCTGCAGCAGCAGGGGATTATCTCTGGCAGCATCCTCTGTCTGATAGCTGAACCAGCTCTGACCTCTGCGGATCAATTCCACCCGATCAGGGAGCGGCAGTTCTCGACCGTCCAGCGGGCTGTTCAGATGCACCCGGAATTCACTGGGGCCCAGCAGCTGCTTCTTCAAATCGCGGGGCGTTCCCTGGGCGATAATTTTTCCATCCCTGATAATGGCGATTTGATCTGCCAGATCCTCCGCCTCTGCCAGGTTGTGGGTGCAGACGATAATGGTGCGCTCTGCCGAGCGCAGCGTTTTAATCGCGTTGCGCACCAGACGGGCGCTGGCCGGATCCATCGCTGAGGTTGGTTCGTCCAGCAGCAGTACAGGCGGCTCATGGAGCAGGGCCCGGGCCAGGGACAGCTTCTGGCGCATCCCTTTAGAAAATTTTCCAATACGCCTGTCAACGGCGTTTTCCAGATCAAATTTTCGGAGTAAATAGGCAATCCTCTCCTGGCGGCGGGCGGGGGGGATCTGGTAGGTTTGCCCGAAAAAATCCAGATACTCCTCAATATACATGCGGTCGTATAAGCCATGGTCCTCGGTCAGCACGCCAACTGAGGATCTGACTTTTTCCGGATCTTCAAGAATATCATAATCGGCAACCCTGGCAGTCCCCTGACTGGGACGCAGCACTGTGGTAAGCATGCGCACGGTGGTGGTTTTCCCGGCGCCGTTCGGCCCCAGCAAAGCCAGCACTTCCCCGGTAGACACTTCCAAATCCAGGCTGTCTACCGCCAGGAAATCCTTGAAATACTTGGTGAGCTTAGTGGTGCTGATCATCTTCGCTGACTTCCTTAGGACTTTGATCTTTCTGCCTCAGGTAGAGCATGACGCCGCCCAGGAGAGCTGCTCCAACCGCTGCCGCCTGATTGATATTCACACCTGCAGCAGTGGAGACATCCAGACGCAGAAATTCCAGGCCCGCTCTGCCGGTGCCGTAAACCAGCAGGTAGATCCAGAACAAACTTCCCGGCCGCAGCTGATGCCGATAGCGGTTTCCCAACCACAGCAGCACGACCATATTGAGCAGGCTCAAGAGAGACTCATACAAAAATAAGGGATGGTAAAAAGCCGCCTGTTCATAGCCAGGCAGGCGGCGCCTCGGCTCGATATAAATCGCCCAGGGCAAATTAGCAGGCAGGCCGTAAACCTCCTGATTGATGAAGTTTCCCCAGCGGCCCACCGCCTGCGCCAGGGCAGCCCCCGGTGCAAGGATATCCAGCCAGATCAGAAATGGTTTACCTGTCACCCGGGAGTAAATCCACAGCGCAGCCGTTCCCCCGAGAATTGCACCCAGAATGCCGACCCCGCCCTTCCAGATGGCAAGGGCTTCGTTGAGGTGGGTGAGGTAATAGCGGGTGGTGATCCCCTGCTGCACCATGGATTCCGGCGGGGTCAGGATGTGCCAGAGTCTGGCTCCCAGCAAGCCTCCCAAAAACATCCAGGGAAGGGCGTCCAGCAGGTCATCTATCCTTTTTCCCCACCTGCGGGCCAGATGCTGGGTGAGCAGCAGGGCTGCCAGAATGCCGGCGGAAATCACAATCCCGTAATAACGAATGGTCAGCGGTCCAACTTTAATCCCAGTAGTCATAGGTTTGCGAACACTATACTCTTTTCAAGAGCTCTTTCCCGCCGTTAAAAACGGGCGCCAAAATCCTCATCGGATTCAATGAACACTTCTCTCTCCACCCCGCTGCCCTGGGAGGGACCCACATAGCCCAGGGAAGCCAGCTCATCCATCAATCTGGCTGCCCGGGGGTAGCCAATATGCAGTTTGCGCTGGATCATCGAGGTCGAAGCCCGCTGGGAATCGCGAACGATTTTGAAGGCATCTTCAATCAGATCATCATACTCATCCAACGCAGCCTGTTCAGCCAGCATGGATTCCCAGGGCGGTGTGTCCCCTTCAAGTTCATCATCAGCGATCCCTTTCCAGGCTTTGATCACCCGCTCCAGCTCCTCTTTGGTCACCAGGCAGCCCTGAGCCCGGATGGGACTTCCCGCCTCGGGAGGCAGAAAGAGCATATCCCCGTTCCCCAGCAGCGACTCCGCGCCGTTGGTATCCAGAATCACCCGTGAGTCAACCGAGGAGGCCACTGCGAAAGATAGGCGGGCTGGAAAGTTGGCCTTGATCAGTCCGGTGACTACATCGGTGCTGGGCCGCTGGGTAGCCACCACCAGGTGAATCCCGGTAGCACGGGCCATCTGCGCCAGGCGGACCAGGCTGTGCTCCGTTTGAGCCGGGGCCATCATCATTAAGTCAGCCAGCTCATCGATCATGACCACAATTCGCGGAAGCGGCTGGCCGTCTTTGCGGCGGCGGACCTTCCGGTTGTAGGTGTCGATATTGCGGGATCGGGTCTGCTCCAGCAGCTGGTAGCGTTTATCCATCTCGGCGACCACCCACTGCAGCACACCCAGAATGCGCTCCAGATCGGTTTCGACCTTTCCGTATAAATGCGGCAGACCATTGAAGCGAACCAGTTCCACCATTTTGGGATCAATCATCACCAGCCGGAGCTGTTCCGGCGTGTTGTTCATCACCAGGCAGGTGGTCAGAGCGGTAATGCAGACCGACTTCCCGGAACCGGTGGTTCCGGCAATTAATAAGTGAGGCATATTCGCCAGATCCGCCACCACGGGCTCACCGGACACATCCCTCCCCAGGGCGACCGCCAGCGGAGAATCCAGCCGATAAAATGGATCCGATTCCAGCAGCGACCGCAGCCGTACCAGGGAGGACTTTTCATTGGGGACTTCGATCCCGATATACGCCCGCCCCGGCACCGGGGCTTCTATCCGCAGCTGTTTGGCAGACAAAGCCAGGGCGAGGTCTTTTTTCAAGGAGGTAATTCGGGAGACGCGGACTTTTTTCTTTTCCTCATCCTCGTCTTCCCCTCCATTTAGATAGCCAGGTTTGACGGCAAATTGGGTCACCGTGGGACCCACCTGAAAACCCACCACCTGCGCCGGAATACCAAACTCAGCCAGCGTTTTCTCGATCAACCCCGCGCTGGTATTGATATGGCGCTCATTTGGTTTCGCAGATCGGTCCGATGACAGCAAACTCAGCGCCGGCAGACGATCATCCCGGGGTGGGGGCTTGACTGCTTTCTCCTCCTTGACCTCCACCCGGAACTGTTTGCGGAACTCCGGGGGGAGGCGTCTGCGTCGATCCTCCAGAGTTTCCGGTTGACTGGCAGACTCCAACGCCGCTGCAGCGGACGCTGCTTCAGCGGCAGGTTCATTCTCCGGGGCGGCATCAGCCACCCGGCGGAGCTGCTCCTGGATGTAATCCCGTAGGTCCAGACCGATCACCAGGCCGCCAGCCGCGCCGGTCAAAGCCAGCAGTCCCGTCCAGAACAAGCCCAGCAGGCTGGCAACCGCCTCGGTCAGCCCCCAGCCAACCAGTCCCCCGTCCAAGCCTGCCCGGGCCCGGTCCAGGGAATGCCCTCCCAGCACAGTCAGCAGCATGATCACGCAAAACACCGCCCCCTCCAGGGCAAATACGCGCCCCCAGTTCACCTCTGGATCTTCCCCACCCTGCTGGAGCAGCATCCAGAAGCCCAGATAAACCAGGGAGGCGATAATCAGCAGACTGCCCCAGCCCAACCCCAGGCGGAAGACGTTCACCCAATTGAGCAGGGCTGAGCCTGACACCAACCCGGGAAAAAGGAAAGCGATCAGCGCCATCACCGAAATGGAAAGCACCAGGATGCCTCCAATATCCCAGCTGTATCCCTGGAGACGGCTCCACAGCCCAGAAAAGGAGCTTCCTTTCTGAGCCAGGGCATCCAGGATATCTTTAATTTCCCGTGGTTCCTGGTTTTTAGTCATGGGAATGGTCCGTCAGGGGGAGGGTGCTTGCTGTCTTTGGGCCGGAAAGAGGCGATCCCAATCCCGACAAGAATAAGTATAGCACCAATTATTTTCAGCTGAACGGGCTTCTCCTTGAGAAAAATGTAAGCCAGAATTGTGGAACCGATCGGTTCTCCCAGCAGGGTGACCGAGACGTAACCAGCCGGAAGATAACGGAGCGCCCAGTTGAAAACGGAATGCCCCAGCAGCTGGGGAAACACAGCCAGCAGCAGGAAATAAAGGTAAACTCGGGAAGGCAGCCCCGCAGGGACCCCATCCACCACCAGCATTCCGGCGGTTAAATAAACAGCTGCTGTCCCGTACACCAGAAAGATATAGGGAGCAAGAGCAAATTTTCCCCGCAGATGGCGGCCAATCATCAAATACCCCGCCCCGGATATTGCTCCCAGCAGGGCCAGGAAATCTCCCCGAAAGGCTCTCCCCTGCAGGATCCTCTCCAGAGAGGGGCAGACCAGCTGACCAGCGCCAGCCGTGCAGCTGTCACTGACCGCAACAATCCCCCCGCCCCCCAGCGCCAGCAGCATGCCCATCAGCACCGCGCGGTTGGTTTTTTCTCCCAGCAGCAGCGGAGAGGCAGCTGCCACCCAGAGCGGTGTCGTGCTCACCAGCACCACAGAACTGGCCACGGTTGTATACTCCAGAGAGGTAATCCAGGAAGCAAAATGCACTGCCAGCAGCAGACCGGCCAGCAGAGTGAGGGAGAAATCCCGTCGGGAGAGCAGTCCCAGGTCTTTCCGGTGGTTAAGAAGGACATGAGGGGAGAGCAGGATCACTGCCAGTCCGAGCCGAAAAGCAGCAATGGTCAAAGAACCCGCGGATTCCTGAGCAAGACGAATCCAGATAGAAGCAGTGGAAACCGCAGCAATCCCCAGGGGAATAACCAGCAGAGGAGGCAGTGGAGGGTTGACCATCTTTTTCATGAAGAATGTAACCTCTTTGACATAGAAAGGGTCAACAAGGTCCTTTTTTCTTGACAAAGGATTTCCCCGGGACTACAATTCGAACTTAGGTTGCTTATTATACAGCAGCAGCCTGGAATTCTGACAGATCCTACAATATCTAGCTAGATTTAAGGAGAGATCCTATGGCCCACGTTATTACCAATTTCTGCCTGCATGACGGCAGCTGTGTTGATGTTTGCCCTGTGGAATGCATCGTGCCCGGCAAGCCCGTCGAAGAATGGCCCTCCTATTATATCGACGCGGAGACCTGCATTGACTGCGGCGCCTGCGTCCCTGAATGCCCTTATGAGGCGATTTACATGGAAGACGAGGTCCCCTCAGCCTATGAAGCTTACGGCGATGAACGCATGAGCATGCCGGTCGGAACGGAAGGTTTTGATGAAGAATTTGAGTCCGAGGACGTAGACGGAAACGTCTGGACGCTGAAAGCCACCCGTGTGCTGGACGAGGGCGAAGTGGTCGACCTCACCCCGGCCATTCAGCGCAATGAGGACTACTTCGTCGAGGGCCCTGGATACGACGCCCTGGACTGAGACAGAGATTTGCTGGTTGTTAATGAAAGGAAGCCGGGATCCGGCTTCCTTTTTTTTTATCTCCACCCCTGTTGAGCTGGCATCAAGCATCGAATCCCACCAAGCGGATATTTATAAAAGTGCCTGTGGGGTAGAGAGGGGAGCAAATTCAGCAGCCCCGCCAGCCCTGCTTCCCACCCCGGGACATCCCGAAGCAGAAAGCGCCGCCAGATCAACCAGCCAAACAGCTGGAGTGCAGCCTGCAGAACAGGACTGGTTCCCCGGCGGAGAATTTGTTTCCCCTACACCGCAGTCCCTGTTTGAATTCAACCAGCTTTTTATCCCTCGCTGTCTTCGCGGTAATACCTGAGGAAGATCTCCTCCAGAGAATGAGCGGTAGTTTGCAGGTCTTTTACCGGAAAATCGGCCAGCGATTTCACCAGCGGATCCATCTCCCCTTCCACCTGGAGCCGGGCAGATACCCCCCCCTGGTGCGATAACACCTCCACACCCGCCAACTCTTCCAACGGTCGGACATCAACCGGCTCCAAAAATCTGACCTCCACCCGCCGAATTGCCATCTCGGTAAGCTTGGCCGGTGTCGACTCCTCAACAATCCGTCCTTTGCGAATGATCGCCACTCGATCCGCTAACGCCTCCACTTCACTGAGAATATGGGAAGAAAAGAACACCGTGGTGCCGCGGGCCTGGGCTTCTTTCAGCAGCCGGTAGACTTCCTGCTGCATGAGCGGATCTAATCCTGATGTCGGTTCATCCAGAATGAGCAGCTCAGGCTGATGCATCAGGGCCTGGACAATGCCCACCTTTTGTTTGTTTCCACTGGAAAGATTTTTGATCGTCCGCCTCGGGTCCACTTCCAGCCGATCAATCAGTTCGTCAAGGTAGTCCAGATTAATCTGGTTTCCCCGCAGTTCCCGCAGGTACTGCAAAAACTGCCTCACTTGGAGAGACCCCTCCAGGTTTAATTCCCCGGGCAAATAGCCGGTCCGCCGCTGCACGGCAACCGGACTGTGCCGAGGATCCAGCCCGAGCACCCGGATGGTTCCTTCCTGCGGTCGAATTTGATCCAGCAGACAGCGGATGGTAGTGGTTTTTCCGGCACCATTGGGCCCTAAAAAGCCCAGCAGCTCCCCCTGATGGACGGTCAGATCCACGCCCCGCAGCGCCTGTACCGACCCATACCACTTTACCAGTCCCTGAATATCAATCGCCAGTTGAGCCATTCCCTTTTCCTTTGCTGTTGAAGCTGAAAGATTTTACCATCAATCCCATCAGCAAACTTCCCCCGCCCTGTCCCCTGCCAGAAGCCCGGCTTAAACCAGGGCGGCAAGAATGCGCCAGATTTGTGCCACAAAGAAAGTCACCACAAACCCCAGAACCAGGGGCAGCAGGGTGGCCACAGCGGTCCACTTGATACTTTTGGTTTCCTCATAGATCGTATAGATAGTGGTGCTGCAGGGGTTGTGGATCAAACTGAAAAGCATGAGATTAACCCCGGTCAGCAGAGTCCAACCGCCGGCCCGGAAGAGGTCCATTGTTTTGGCAGCGGAATCCAATTCGAACATCACCCCGGCTCCTTCTCCTAATCCGGAAACTCCGGAAACCAACACGGTGAGCATCAGCACAGTAGGAATGACGATCTCATTAGCCGGGATAGCGACAATATAAGCGACCAGGATGACACCGTTCAGTCCCATTAGCAGTCCCAAGGGATTCAGGAAGTTGATCAGATGCTCGGCAATACTGATCCCACCGATATGCAGGTTGGCGCTCACCCAGAGCACGATCCCGGCGGGGAGCGCGAAGACCACCGCCCGCCAGAGCACAATCAGTGTCCGGTCAATCACCGAGGTATACAGGGTTTGCAGAATCCGGGGAGGGCGGTAGGGCGGCAGCTCCAGAGTAAAGGTGGAAACCTCACCTTTGAGCACCGTCCGGGAAAGTGTCCAGGAAACCCCCAGGGTGAGCAGCACCCCCAGCAGGGCAATCCCCACCACAGCGAGCGCTGAGATCAGCCCGGCCAGGTGGGCGGGGACCAGGCTGCCGACAAACAGGGTAGCGATCAGAATCTGGGTCGGCCAGCGGCCATTGCAGAGGGCAAAATTGTTGGTGATGATGGCGATCAACCGCTCCCGGGGGCTGTCAATGATGCGGGTTGAAATCACCCCGGCAGCGTTGCAGCCAAACCCCATGGTCATGCTCAATGCCTGCTTGCCGTGTGCACCGGCTTTCCGGAAGATGTGGTCGAGGTTGAAGGCCACCCGGGGTAAATAACCAAAATCCTCCAGCAGGGTGAACAGCGGAAAGAAGATCGCCATTGGGGGCAGCATCACGCTGACCACCCAGGCTGTGGCCAGATAGGCTCCATCCAGCAGTACTCCATCAATCCAGTAGGGGACCCCGAGTTGGGCCGATAGATCCTTCAGGAAAGGATGGATGGTGTCCAGCAGCAGACGGGCCAGCATCCCGGAAGGGTAATTTGCTCCGGTAATCGTCAGCCAGAACACCCCGGTGAGAAGCAGCAGCATGATCGGAAATCCCCAGACACGGCTGGTGACCAACCGGTCCAGAAAGCGATCCAGATCAAAACCCCTGGGCTCTCCGGTCCGGGTGACCGCCAGGTCGGCAATCCTGGAGGCATCCTGGTAAATTGATTCCATAATCTTTTCGTGAAAATCTCCCCCCACCTTCCAGCGCAGGTCCTGGGCTGTTTTTAATATTTTCTCAGCAGTTTTATTCATACCATCCACCTGTCAGAGTTGATTTAATCCCTCTCCGGTTTCGCTCCCTCCTGGGAATCCTTCGCGTCCGGCAGACTTTTTTGTGTCTTCGTCAAGTTCTTCCAAGGAGTACGCCAGATCCCCCAGTTCCCCATTTTTGACCGCCTCGATAATCCTTCGATCTCCATCCAAAAGCCGGAGCGCGACCCATTTTGCGTTGGGGACATCCGGAAAGGCGGCTTCAATTTGCCCGGTCAGGTCGCTGACCGCCCGATCCACAGCCGGATGGTGATAGTCCACCCGATAAGGGGTTCCAATGGTCTCCCCCAGCGCAACCTCACTGATGGCCTGCACCAGCTCATCCAGCCCCTGTTGATAGCGGGCAACCGTGGGCACCACCGGGACGCCGAGATCGCGGGCCAGACGGCGGTGATCAACCTGGATTTGATGGCGCTCAGCCTCATCCATCAAATTTAAACAGATCACCATCCGGCTGGTGATTTCCAGCACCTGCAGGGCCAGGTTTAAATTTCGCTCCAGTCGGGTGGCATCCACCACCACCACGGTGACATCCGGCCGGCCGAATAGGATGAAATCCCTGGCGATCTCCTCATCCAGACTGGTCGCCAGCAGAGAATAGGTCCCAGGAAGATCGACCAGTTTATAGCGATGATCCCGGTAATCAAATCCCCCCTCGGCCCTGGTGACAGTTTTCCCCGGCCAATTGCCGGTGTGCTGACGGAGGCCGGTCAGGGCATTAAATACAGTGCTTTTGCCAGTATTAGGATTTCCGGCCAGGGCGACCACAAAATCCCAATCCTCCATATCGACCCCCAGCTTTTTCAGATTGGCCGCGTGATGCACCGGACAGGAAGCACAGCCGCTGCGGTCTTTCCCCTGCGTCAGATCGGGGAAACTATTCTGAGATTGGTCAGCCTCTTTCCTCATTGCTCTCTCCTGGGTGGGTGGGGAACATCCCGCTGAGATCCGTTTTTGGGTTCCACGTAGATCATCCTGGCCTGCTGTTCGCGGAGAGCGATCAGGGATCCGCGAATTCTATAGGCCGTGGGGTCTCCGCCGGGGCTGACCATTTCCACCTCAATCTCCGTTCCGGGAATCACCCCCAGGTCGAGCAGCCGGCGCCGTTCCAGCCCCCGGCAGAGCGGGGCGATTTCAATCACCTTCCCCCCGGTACCCTGCTTCAGGGAACTCAAGGGGACTCCTGCTGATTCCCGGAGCTGCTCCTCCTGCACCAGAGGAGTGACCGAAATATTGGCTGCAACCACAGGAGCAAGAATGTGCTCCTGATCATCACTCCAGATGCGCACCCGCTGTTCAGAGATCTCATCAACTTCAATAATCTGCTGAGGGTGAAGCCCTTCAGCAAGTATTTGTGCGTAGACGACATCGGGCTCATCCTCGATATGGACGATCCGGGCTGGGACCTGCTGACGCATATCGGTCAATGGCATCCCCCCGTGACCTACCAGCTGCCCTGCTGCTGTGGGAATTGGATCCCCATGGGGATCATGAGTGGGATTGCCCAGGCTGGCTGACAGTTGATCTGCCTCTTCAGCCGTCAGCTGATGCTCATAGCGCTCAGCGCGCTGATGCCATTCCTGCTCGGAAAAGCCGGTGGCTTCTGCCAGATATTTCTCCCAAAGGCGGTGCGCCCGGACGATCTGGACGGCAGTATCCCGGCCGCGTTCAGTCAGCTGGAACTGATTCCCCCGGATCACCACCAGCCCTTTCGCCTGAGAGGAGGCCATCAGCTCCGAGACCCGATCGCGCGAGATGGATAGCGCCCCAGCCAGACTTTCCACCGTGCAGGGATTCTGATACCGTTCTGATTTGTAAAGATACTTCAGAGCATCCTCGACCAGCACCCGGTCGGTTAACTCCCGTCGGCGCTGCAGCTGCCAGATCAGCCCGTTCTCAGGCCAGAACAGGTACCCGGCTAAGATCACCATCACACTTCCTGCAACAAAGGCCAATAAGGGGTCAATCATTGCCTTTCTCCCAAATTTTCCTGATCTGCTCTCTGTTCTGAGCTTTTTTAAAAGCTCATCCTCTCAGCTCCCTGGACTGCCTGGAATTCTGGACCGTTACGGGGAGATCCGCACCAGAATCTGAGCGGTTGCGCTGGCACCCAGCACGCTTTTCTCCTCCCGACCCTGAATCTGCAGATGCAGGGTGTCATCGTAGGGAGAAAAATCCAGCACCAGGAACTCCGCTTCCGGCACCAGACCTTTCTCCGCCAGATAGCGGAGAAAGCCCGGATCATCGTCCTGCACAGAATGAATGGTCCCCCGCTTTCCCGGGGGGACATCATGCAGATATAGAGTATCCTCATCCGGCATCTCGAGAGACCGGGTGGGGATCGGTTTTCCGTGCAGTCCCCGCTGGGGATGCCCCAGCACCTCGGCCAGCCGGTCTTCAAACACCTCGGAGATGACATGTTCCAGACGGTCAGCCTCTTCATGCACCTGGTCCCAGGTATACCCCAGATACTGATGTAAAAAGAGCTCCAGCAGGCGGTGGTGGCGGATGACCTCCAGTGCGATCCGGCGTCCCTGGGCTGTCAGGGCCGCTCCCCGGTGCTTGCGGTAATCCACCAGCGGCGTTTGCTCGCCAGCCAGCCGCTGCAGCATATCGGTCACCGAGGCCGGGCTGATGTTCAGCTCCGCGGCAATCTCACCGGTGCTGGCGCGCTCAGCCTCTGCGGTGAGCTGATAGATAATTTTCAGATAATCCTCAATCGTTTCCGAAAATCCGGTCTGTCTCATGGCGATATTCCTTTCTGCTTATCTAATACTTATTTTAGGTATTCCTAAAATAATGTCAAGGGAAGAGATCTGGGAAATCCTTTTCCATCCTAATCTGGTAATTCCAGGCCCATATTCATCCTTTAAAATATTTGCAGGGAATATCAATATTTCCAATTTTGTGTTTGACATAATTAATTATCATGTTACAATTGTGGCGCTTATTAGCAAAAATTACTAAACTTTTTTAAGGTGCCTTATGCTGACCAGGCTTTCTGACCTTTACCGCGAATATCCGCGCACATTCTGGATCATCCTGGGTGCTTCCTTTGTGGATCGCCTGGGTGGAGCCCTGATTTTCCCCTTCTTTGCGCTTTACATCACCGCCAACTATAACGCCGGTATGACCCAGGTCGGTGTGCTGTTTTCCATCATCGCCATCACCAGCGTCTTTGGGAGTTTGGCTGGAGGGGCTTTTACCGATAAGTTTGGCCGCAAGCTGATCATCATTCTGGGGCTGATCTTCAGCGCAGCCAGCACCCTGTTGTTTGCCTTTGCACCGAACCTGCGGTTTATTTATCTATCCGGTTTCATCGTGGGCTTGTTCGGCCACATGGCCGGCCCGGCCCACCAGGCGATGATCGCCGATGTGCTGCCGGAGCACCAGCGGGCGGAAGGCTTCGGTCTGCTGCGGGTAGCCTTCAACCTGGCGGTGGCCATCGGGCCTGCGATCGGCGGTCTGCTGGCAGCGCAGTCCTACACCCTGCTGTTCATCATTGACGTCATCACCAGCTCGCTGGTGGCGGTGTTCTTTTTCATTGCCGTGCCTGAGACCAAACCGGCGGTCTCCGGGCAGGAGGAACAGCAGCGGGAAGAGACTCTGCTGCAATCGCTGTCCGGATATCTGGCCGTAACCCGAGATACGCTGTATATGGTCTTCCTGTTCGGCTCCCTGCTCATGGTGGCAGCCTATATGCAGATGAATTCCACGCTTTCGGTCTACCTCCGCGACGTGCACGGCGTGCCGGACCAGGGCTACGGGCTGATCCTGAGCATCAACGCCGGGATGGTGGTGCTGTTTCAGTTCTGGGTCACCCGCCGGATCAAGGGGCTTCCCCCCATGATCACCATGGTGCTCGGCGTGGTGCTCTACGCAGTTGGCTTCACCATGTACGGATTTGTCGCCGGGATGCTTCTGTTCATCACCGCCATGGTCATTATCACCATCGGCGAGATGCTGATCGCTCCGATCGGCCAATCGCTGGTCGCCGCCCTCTCCCCTACCGCCATGCGGGGTCGGTATATGGCAGTGTATGGTTTTTCCTGGACCATTCCCAATGCCTTTGCCCCCCTGCTGGCCGGGGTGATCATGGACCGCTACAATCCCCATTGGGTCTGGTATGGTGCGGGGCTGGTCCTACTCTGTTCGGCTGCTATCTTTGCCGGCCTGCATCTCAAAGCAGGGGAAAGGATTAAACACATCAACAGCGGTCAGCCTGACCCATCGGTCGGGCCGCTGCTTGACCGCCACCCCGCTGTTGAGTGATCCGGGCTGCCCGCAGATCCGGCAGTGTTGACCCCGGCGGGGGTTTGTGGCATAATCATCCCGACACATGGAAAAGCAGAGATGAAAACGAGTAAGGCGGACTGGGGCCCTCAGCGAGCCCGGAAATGGTGAAAGCCGGGTCAGAAACAGCCGCTCGAAAATCCTTTCGGAGCTGTGCACTGAACGCCCTCAGGCAAGTAAGGAATCCGACCTCACCCCCCGTTACCAGGGTGCAGAGATCCATCAGAACCTGCCGCGAGGGAAACTTTCCCACAGCGGCGTTGCGCCGGGTCTTTGCCGAGCGCCCGCCAGCCAGCGGGAATCCGGGTGGTACCGCGTGAGTGATTACTCTCGTCCCAGTGGGGACGAGTTTTTTTGTTTCTGGAGGCAGTATGGCCATCGAAAAAGCACCGCATGAATTTGATTTTATCGAAAACGAACACCACATTCTGAAGATCTGGGAAGAATCCCGGGCCTTTAAAACCCTCTGCAAACTCCATCAGGGGGAACCGCGCTGGTCTTTCATTGACGGCCCGATCACTGCCAATAATCCCATGGGTGTGCATCACGGTTGGGGCAGGACCTATAAGGACCTCTTCAACCGCTACTGGACCATGCGCGGTCGCGAACTGCGCTACCAGAACGGTTTTGATTGTCAGGGGCTGTGGGTGGAAGTGGAGGTGGAGAAGGAGAAAGGCTTTCAATCCAAAAAAGACATCGAAGAATACGGATTGGATACCTTCGTCCGGGAATGCAAAGCCCGGGTGCTGCGCTACGCCGCCGTGCAGACCGAGCAGTCGCAGCGTCTGGGATACTGGATGGACTGGAATGATCCCGATCGGCTGCGGGACCTGGCTGAGAAACTGCTGGAGGATCCCCTCCAGGTGATCACGGTTGACGGTCCGGAGGGACCGGTGACCGACACGGTGGAACAGATCGTCGGCCGGTTGGGTCTGCCTGAACTGGGCGGCAGCTATTTCACGTTTTCCAATGAGAACAATTACATGATCTGGAAATTTCTCAAGAAGACCTGGGAGAACGGCTGGCTCTACCGGGGAGCTGATGTCATGCCCTGGTGTCCGCGCTGTGCCACTGCCATCAGCCAGCACGAGATCGTCACCGACGGGTACGCTGAGCTCACCCACCGCTCAGTCACCCTGCGGTTTCCCCTGCGAGAAAAACCTGGTGAATCCCTGCTGGTCTGGACGACCACTCCCTGGACGCTGACTTCCAATGTGGCAGCAGCGGTCGGCCCTGACCTCACTTACGTCAAAGCGCGGGTCAAATCACCCCCCGGGGAAACAGGGGAGGAAAGCATCCTCTACCTCTCCAAGGGCACCCTTGCCATGCTCCAGGGAGAGGTGGAGATCCTGGAAGAACTGCCGGGGCGCGACATGGAAGGCTGGACCTACGATGGGCCTTTCGATGAGCTGCCGGCCGCCCAATCTCCCGGAGGCGTCACAGAGCTGAAAGAACTTCAAGCAGGGATTGACCACAACGCCATTCAGGCCCACCGGGTGATCCTCTGGGAGGACGTTGGAGAAGAAGAGGGCACCGGCATCGTCCATATCGCTCCAGGCTGCGGTGCGGAGGACTTTGAGCTCTCTTACGAATATCAGCTGCCCCGCATTGCTCCCCTCACCGAAGAAGGGTATTTCATTGAGGGGTTTGATTGGCTGACCGGGGAACATGTCTCCGAAGTCGCTGACCCCATCTTTGAAAGCCTGAAAGAAAAAGGCATCCTCTACCAGATTGAACCCTATACCCACCGCTACCCCACCTGCTGGCGCTGCAAGACCGAGCTGGTTTTTCGACTGGTCGATGAGTGGTTCATTGATATGGGAGAGAATTATCAGAAACCAAGGGAACAGCTGACCGAAGCGGAAAAAGCCGACAGCCTGCGCTACCAAATCATGGATGTGGTCGACCAGATCCGCTGGATCCCGGAATTCGGACATGCCCGGGAGCTGGACTGGCTGCGCAATATGCACGACTGGATGATCTCCAAAAAACGCTACTGGGGGCTGGCCCTGCCCATCTGGGTTTGTGAGGAATGCAGTCATTATCATGTCATCGGCGATGAGGTCGAACTGGCCGAGCGGGCTGTGGAAGGATACCAGGAGCTGGCCGGTCATACCCCTCACCGGCCCTTTATTGACCGGGTGAAATTGACCTGCGGCGAATGCGGTGGGCGCATGAACCGCATCCCGGACGTCGGCAATCCCTGGCTGGATGCCGGGATTGTCCCTTTCTCCACGCTGAGATACCGCACAGACCGGGAATACTGGGATCAATGGTATCCTGCGGATTGGATCAGTGAATCCTTCCCGGGGCAATTTCGCAACTGGTTCTACAGTTTGCTGGCCATGGCCACGGTGATCGATCAATCCCCCCCTTTCCTGGAGAACTTCAGCTACGCCAGCCTGTACGCGGAGGATGGCCGGGAAATGCACAAATCCTGGGGGAACGCCATCGAGTTCAATGAAGCCGCCGACAGGATGGGTGTTGACGTCATGCGCTGGCTGTACTGTGCACACAAACCGGAGAACAACCTGCTCTTCGGCTACCACCGGGCAGAAGAAACCCGGCGCCGCTTCATCATCCCCTACTGGAATGTCTATTCCTTCTTCACCACCTACGCCGAGATCGATGGCTGGACGCCGGACGAAGGCCGGTTTGATCCGGATTATCCGGAAGGGTCCACCCCGGAAAGCAGCAACCCGCTGGACCGCTGGATTCTAGGGCGTTTGAATCAATCCCTGCAAACTGTGGAAGACCGGTTGGAAAATTCAGACGCCTTCACCGCCACCCAGGAATTTGAAACCCTGCTGGATGACCTCAGCAACTGGTATGTCCGGCGCTCCCGCCGGCGGTTCTGGAAGACAGAAACAGACCGGGATAAGCAGCTGGCTTATCAGACCCTCTGGCATGTGCTGGTCAAGATGAGCCGGGCGCTGGCCCCGATCATTCCCTTCCTGACAGAAACAATTTATCAGAATCTGGTGCGGGAGCAGTTCCCAGCGGCCCGGGACAGCATTCATCACACCCGCTGGCCGGAAACAGATCCCTCTGCTGTGGACGGGCAGCTGATTGACCAGATGGGGCTGGCCCGGGAGATCGCCAGCCAGGGCTTGAGCGCCCGCAGTAATGAGGGCATCAAGGTCCGTCAGCCGCTGTCCACAGTACTCGTTTATGTCAAGCAGGGCCGCGCTGAACTTTCCGAAGAACTGGTGGAAATCGTCACCGACGAACTTAACATCCAGAATTTGGAGTTTGTCGATGATCCTGAAAAACTGGTCAGCTACAAAGTTTTCCCCGTCAACCGCCTGCTGGGGCCGAAGTATGGAGAGGATTTCCCCAAAATTCGAGGTGCACTGGATAATCTGAATCCCGATCAGGTCGCCTCCCAGGTGGAGGAAGGCCATCCGATCGCCGTTGAAATCGAGGGAGAAACCATCCAGCTTGAACCGGAAGAGATCATGATCCGCACCGAAGCTGCTGAAGGCTTTTCCACGGTGGACAGCAAGCTGCTTACCGTGGCCATTGACACCACCATCACAGCAGCGCTGCGGGCAGAGGGCCTGGCCAGAGAACTGGTCCGGCGCATCCAGGATTTTCGCAAGCAGGCCGATTTTGATATCGCTGACCGCATCCAACTGGTCTACCAGGCCACGCCAGATCTGACCCGGGCTGCTGAAGAACACCGGGAATACATCATGGAGGAAACGCTGGCGGTGGAGATGGCGGAGGGCACACCCGATGAGGGGATGTTTGTGGGCACGGACGAGTTTGAGGGCGAACAGGTCACCCTGGGGCTGGAAGTGGTCGGCTGAGGGCAGATCAAGCGGGCAGATCCGGCGCTGATCTGTTAGCTGATCTGTTATAATCACCTCAGACAGGAGCCACCGTTAACCCAGCAAAGCAAACATGAAGCAAACTGACGGATTGACCTATACTGACTGCTAGAAGTGCTGCCTGGATCTGATGCCAAGGCCACTTCCCAACACGCCTCCCTCCCGGGGGCGTGTTCATCTATGGATAATACCCCGAGAGATACCCATGTCTGATAAAAAGAACCTCACGATTGAACAGCAAGTAGATTACCTGATGCAGGGCGCCGACTACGGCGATCCCGACCTGCGCGACGCCATGGCAGCTGAGCTGAAAGAGCGCCTGCTTCAGGCAGCCGAGGAAAAGCGACCGCTGCGGGTCTACTGCGGATATGATCCCACCGCTCCCGATCTCCACCTCGGTCACACGGTGACCATGCGCAAGCTGCGCCAATTCCAGGAGCTCGGCCATCAGGTCTACTTTGTCATTGGAGATTTCACCTCCCTGATTGGCGATCCTTCTGATAAGGACAAGCTCCGTCCCCAGCTCTCCCCCCAGCAGGTCGCCAGGAATGCCCGGAGCTATGCGGATCAAGCTTTTAAGATCCTCGATCCGGAGCAAACCCGGGTCGTGCACAACGCGGAATGGCTCTCCAAGCTGTCCTTCGCGGATATCGTCAAATTGAGTGCCAACTTCACCGTGCAGCAGTTTCTCAACCGGGAAAACTTCAGAAAGCGCTATGAAAATAATGATGCCATCTTCCTGCACGAATTCTTTTATGCCGTCATGCAGGGCTATGATGCCTACCATCTGGAAGCGGATGTCCAGGTCGGCGGCAGCGACCAGCTGTTCAATATTCTCACCGCAGCCCGGAAAATGATGACCGCCCTGGGCAGAAAACCAAACATCGGCATCACTATGTCCATCCTCCCCGGCACGGACGGGGAAGTGCGCATGAGTAAGTCTCTGGGGAATGACATCCCCATCGCTGGCGATCCCAAGGATATGTACGGGAAGCTGATGAGCCTGCCGGATAAAGCCATGGGTGTCTACGCCCGACTGATCACCAGCTGGACCCCAGATGAGGTCGCAACCTTTGAAGAGCAGCTGGCGGAAGGCAGCTTACATCCCAAGGATGCCAAAATGCGGCTGGCCCGGGAGATCGTCTCCATTTATCACGGCGAGCAGGCTGCTGCTCAGGCGGAAAAGGAATTCATCCGCATTTTCCAGGACCAGGGGGTGCCGGAAGATATGCCGGAATACACCCTGCCGCCGGACCAAACCGTGCTTGATGTACTGGATGATGCTGGACTGGTCAAGAGCCGCAGCCAGGCCCGCCGGATGATCCAGCAGAATGCTGTCCGCCTCAATGATGAGAAGCTCACCGACCCCCATCAACCTTTCCCCGGGAAAGGGATCCTCCAGGTGGGAAAACGGCGTTTTGTCCGGGTGGTTTGACCCCCGGAAAGAGAATACCTTCTGGATGCTGCTCTCTAGGAGAGAAAGGTAGCTGCTATGACCCTCCATTTCGCTTTTTTAGTGCTGGAAGAACACCCCTACGGCCGGGAGATGCTGCGGATTCTGCTGGAGAACGATCTCATCCCCAGCCTGATCCTCCAGGAGGTCTCTGAGGTTGGGGACCTGGAACGGGAAAAATTTCTCCGGCGCATCTCCGGCCAGCCGGTCCCACCGAGACTGACCGAGCTGATCAGCGGTCACAAGATCCCTATCTACTGCGTGGGCAATCACAATGACCGGCTTTGTCAGGAACTGTTAACTGCGGAGCAGCCGGAGGTGCTGGTGCTGGGCGGTACCCGGATCATTAAACCGAGGATCCTGGAAATTCCCCCGCAGGGAACGGTCAATTCTCACCCTGGCTTGCTGCCTGAGCTGCGGGGTTCGGCCTCCGTCGGCTGGGCACTCTACAAAGACCTGCCTCAGGGCGCCACAGCGCACTTTGTCGATCCAGGGATTGATGTCGGCGACATCATCATCTCCCGGGAGCTGCCAGTTTACCGCCGGGACAGCTATGAAAGCCTCAATTATCGAGTGGCGATTCTGGCTGGAGAGCTGATGGCAGAAGCCTTGAAACGGATCGCCAGCGGGGATGTTCCCCGCCTCCCCCAGGATCCCGACCAGGGAGAAACCTTACGGGTCATTCCCGAGGAGCTGCTGGAAATTGGCCGGCAGCGCTTGAAGGATAACACTTACTCCCATTTTGCTGACTGACCGCCATCCAAAACCACATCTACCCAGATAAGGTGTTGCCCATGCATAAGTCAACCGATCTATCCTACGCCCAACAGCTTGATCAGCAAGACCCGCTGGCTGGCTTCCGGGATCGTTTTATCATTGACGATCCTGATCTGATCTATCTGGATGGAAATTCGCTGGGCAGGCTGCCGGCAGCCACTCCCGGGCATCTCGATCAGGTCATCAACGAGGAGTGGGGGAACAAACTGATCGGAAGCTGGAATGAGGGCTGGTTCAAAAAACCGCAGGTTCTGGGCGAACGCCTGGCAGCTCTGCTCGGTGCGCAACCCGGGGAAGTGCTGGTCTGCGACACCACCTGCATCAATCTCTTTAAACTCACCGCGGCGGCGCTGCGGGCTCGACCGGACAGAACCCGCATCATCAGCGATGAGCTGAACTTTCCCTCCGATCTTTACGTTTTTCAGGGAACGGCCGATCTGCTTGGCGCGGGTCATCAACTGGATCTGATCCCTTCCAAGAACTCAATAGAAATCAGCGATCGAGCCGTGGAAGAAGCCATTGATGAGCACACCGCCCTGGTGGCTCTGACTCATGTTGCTTTTAAAAGCGCCTTCATGTACGACATGGCCCGGGTTACCGAGCTGGCTCACCAGGCCGGAGCGCTGATGCTCTGGGATCTCTCCCATTCCATCGGTGCTGTGCCCCTCGATCTGAACGGCTGCGGTGTTGATCTGGCGGTGGGATGCACCTATAAATATCTTAACGGTGGCCCGGGCTCCCCGGCTTTTCTGTACGTCCGTAAAGAGCTCCAGGATGAGCTTATTCCCCCTATCTGGGGCTGGTTCGGCACCCAGAAGCCCTTCGCCTTCAACCTGGACTATGAAACTGGAGCTGGAGCCTCCCGATTCCTGGTCAGCACCCCTCACATTCTTTCTATGGCCGGCATCGAACCCGCAGTGGATATTTTGCTCGAGGCAGGCATGGAAAACCTCCGCGAAAAGAGCATCCAGCAGTGTGAATATCTGATCTATCTATTCAGGGAATGGCTGCAGCCGCTGGGATTTCGGCTGGGCTCCCCGGTGGAGGCAAAGAAACGGGGATCCCATGTTTCAGTGCAGCACCCCGAAGCCTACCGGATCAGCAGGGCAATGATCAATCCGGATCCCCAGGAAAGCGACCTCCGGGTGATTCCGGATTTCCGCTCCCCGGACAACATCCGGCTGGGGATCGCCCCGCTGTACACCCGGTTCAGCGATATCCATCGGGCGCTGGATCGGATGCGGGTAATTGTCGCTGAGCAGAGCTACCAGCAGTACAGCAAAGACCTTCAGGGTGTAACTTGAGTGTTCAGCGGTGACTGCTGACGGTTTCTCCCGCCGGGGTTCGCCGGGCCCTGCGTTCATCTACCTTATAAAGTAATCCCAATCCTGCAATCAGGAAGATCATCACCGGGATCAGGGCCACCCGCTGGCCCAGCTGTTCTGCCAGCGGCGCGCCCCCTTCCAGCAGCCGGAACCATAAAAAGGAAGCCTGCTCCCCCTGGGCTTCAAAGAACAGGGCTGCTTCAGCAGCAATAATGCCGTAAATGGTCGGCCCAATAAAGGACGAGGTTCTGCCAGCGACAGCGAAGAAACCGTAGAATTCCGCGCTCCGTCCCCGCGGACTGAGATTGCTGACCATCGCTCGGCTGACGGCCTGTACAGAGGAAAGGGCCAGACCGGCAATCCCTCCGACGATATAAAACCCCAGCACAGTTTCATTAACAAACAGCCCCACCACGGCAGCCAGCATGAGCACCAGAAAAATTACCAGGGTCGATTTGCTGCTCCAGCGGTCCGCCATCCATCCGGAGATATAGGCGCCGATCACACTGGTAAACTGGATCAGGATCATGAATAGAATGATCTGCTGCTGATCCAAACCAAACATCACCGCTCCAAAAATGGCAGCAAAATTGATCGCCATCAAAATCCCGTCGTTATATATCAGAAAGGCGAGGATGTATTTGAGGAATTCTCGATGGTGACGAACGGTCCGGAAAGAATGCTGCAGCCGCTTGACAGCTATTCCTATGACATTCTCCCCCGGCTGCAGCGGTTGGCCGTGGTCCCGCTCCCGGAACCAGACCAGCAGCGGCGCTGCAAAGACAGCAAAATAGACGGCCGTGATAACCAGGGAAACGCGCACAAAAAAGGTCCCTTCGTTAAAAGTTACCAGGGCCAGCACCAGGAAAAGGCAGACAATTCCCCCCAGCAGACCGATTGCCCAGCCGTTTCCGGAAACCCGGCCGATCTCATCCCGATCGGCCACTTCTGGAAGCAGGGAATTGTAAAACACCTGCCCTCCCCGGTAGCCGATCTCGGCTAGAATAAAAAAGACCATCCCCATCAGAACATCCCCCTGGCGGACAAAAAAGAGCAACGCAGTGCAGCCGACAGAAAGAACAGTGAAATACAGTAGAAACTGTTTCTTCTTTCCAGTGTAATCTGCGATCACCCCCAGTACAGGGGAGATCACCGCCACGACCAGCATGGCAATTCCCACGGAAACTCCCCAAAGGCGGGATCCTTCCACCCCCCCAACGACATGTCCCTTAAAATAGGCGGCATAAATTGCCAGAATGACCACCGCTGCATAGGCGGAATTTCCGATATCGTACAGATACCACAGCCAGCGTCGCCTGGTTTTCATTCCCTGGGAGGAAAAGACAGCCTGCATAATGTTCTCCTTAATAATCTCTGAAGAATGATCTACTCATTAATAACCCGATGTGGAAGGGTTCGATACGCTGCTTGGATATCACCAGACCCCAAAAAAAAACAGGGGCGTCAGCCCCCGTCCGGCTCATTATACACGCTTGTGGTTGATCTCTCAGCTGTAGCGGGCTTCTCCGTTCTCATAAACCAGGCGGCGCCTCCGGTAAGCCCAGCACATATAGGAGATGGAAACAAAATAGCAGGCCGGCAGCCGGTGAATGACTTTGATTTTCGCGCCCAGCACAGTGGTCTTCCCAGAGAAGCCCATCGGTCCAATCCCCAGCTGGTTGGATTGATCGGTAATCGCCTCCTCCAGTGCAGCCAGCTCTACCCGGGGATGCTCATCATCCAGGGGTCGGAACAGGGCTTCTTTGGATGCAGCATACGATGCTGCCCTGTCCCCGCCCAGAGCGATCCCCAGCACACCCGGGGCGCAGCCTTTCCCCTGCGCTCGATAGACAGCATCCAGCGCAGTCTTGCGCACCCCTTCCAGGTCCCTCCGGGCCCCCAGACTGACGTCGGGGAGGTCATACTGCCGGCTGACATTCTCGCACCCTCCCCCTTTAAGCATCAGGTGGACAGTCAGACGCTCCCGCTCTACCTCCCAGAAGTGAATGGAGGGGTAGTACTCATCGCCGGTGTTATCTCCGGTATTCTTACCGGTCACCGGATGGACAGAATTTGGCCGCAGAATTGCCTGCCGGGTAGCTTCAACCAATGCTTGCTCAATCTGGGAGCGGAGGAGCTGGGTGCTCCAACCCCGGGGATGATCGACAAGAAAAATCGGCGTCCCGGTATCCTGGCAGATTGGGGTGGAATTCTGTCTGGCCAGCTTGATATTTTTTAACATCGCATCCAGGGCGCCCTGCGCTGCCGAACCGGGCTCCTCTCGCTCCCGAGCCCGGTGCAGCGAGCACTCCACATCCTGCGGCAGATCGGTCGCCGCCAAACGAACCAATTCGCGCACTTCTTCTGTGATATCAGGCTGCATATCGATCCCCTCAGGTTCCTGATCAGCAGGAACTCCTTGTTCATGTTACCTTAACTCACTCAATTTCCTCCGCCAAGTAGGGGAAATCACCGGGCCGGCGTACCATTTATCACAATCTTCCTGTGGTGCCTGGCACTCACTGGAAAGATGAAATTATGCTATACTAAATCTGAACTATGAACCGGAAAACATGGGATCCGTTGGTCAAAACACTGCGGAAACTGCAGCTGCATGAATTCACAGCGGCCTTTTTAGAGGCACTGGGTCCCGTCAATGTGCTCATCGCCCAGATGATTTATGTCAGTGAACCGGTGCTGTCCCTTTTTGTGCCGCCGGAACAGTCCCAGGATTTTGCCACCACCCTGGAGGATCCCCAGGATACAGCTCTCTTGATCGATGCCCTGAGGACCAGCTCGCCGAAATCATAATCGGTGGGAGGAGCGTCATTTTGTCAGCAACAGGTTTTACCGGGATCGTCGTCATCCTCCTTTTTTTGGGATTGATGATCTTTTTCTATTTTATCCGCGAGGATCGAGAAGAAGATTCCCTGCGGGAAATCCCGGGCTACAAGAAGATATCTGAGCAGATCAACCAGGCTGTCGAAGACGGAACACAGCTGCACATCTCCCTGGGAAGGGCGGGTATTAACGGTCCAGAATCTGCTGCCGCCCTGGCCGGTCTCTCGATCCTTCAACAGGTGATTCAGAAATCATCGGTTTGTGATTATCCCCCGCTGGCCACCACCGGGGAAGCGACCATTTCCATCCTCGCTCAGGACACCATCAAAGGCACATCCAAGGCCATTAAAGTTGGCCAACACGACCGCCTTTCTTATGGGGAACTGGTGGGCTTAACACCGTTCTCTTATGCCGCCGGCACCCTGACCACCATCCGGGATGAGAATGTTTCCGCCAATGTATTCACCGGCTGGTTCGGCAGCGAGACCATCTGGCTAACCACTGCCGGTGAGCGTCAGAGCTCCCCCACCATCGCCGGTACCGGCCAGCTGCCCGCCCAGGCAGTGATGTATGCCTCTGCTTCTCAACCCTTGATTGGCGAAGAGCTGTATGCCGGAGGCGCTTACCTGGGTGCGGGAAAACTGCACCGGGCGGGTGTGACCACCCAGGATGTATTTCGCTGGATCATCATTGCCCTGATTCTGGGTGGAGTCCTGCTGAACATCCTCGGGCTGGATCGATTCCTGGAAAGTATTCTGGCAGGTTCATTGTGAACATCAAGATTAAAGCACCGGTCTCCACAGCGATCGCCATCGGGGTTGGCATTGTTGTTCTGGCTGGCTATTTCATCCCTTCCATCATTAATATTCGCTATGCCCTGCTGCGGACCGGGCTGGTGCTCTCAGCTGTGGCACTGCTGGTAGGCATCATTAATCTAATCGTTGTGCACCTGAGAAAAATCGGTTCTGACAGCGAAAACAGCGGCTACAGTCTCATCCTGGTCATCTCCCTGGTGGTCACTCTGATAATTGGGATCACCGACATGTTCCAAACGTATATGTTCGGGCAGCCAAACTTCCGCGTAACCAGCTGGGTGTTCAATTACATCCACCTGCCCATAGAGATCAGCCTGATGGCGGTGACCACGATCAGTCTGACCTATGCCGCTGCCACCATCCTGCGGAAAAGAATGGATCTGTATTCGATGATATTTTATTTGGTTCTTATTCTGGTGCTGTTGGGCTCCTTCTCTATTCCGCCAGCGACCAGTCCCCTGCTGGCTGGTGTACGCAACTGGCTGATTCAGGTTCCGGCGATGGGGGGTGCCCGGGGACTGCTGCTGGGAATTGCCCTGGGAACGATAGCCACCGGGTTGAGAATACTGACAGGGACAGACCGTCCTTATGGGGGATAACAGATGACTGAGATCCGCTGCCCTGTCTGCGGAAGGCCAAATTCTGAATTCAGAGAGTCCTGCGAATTCTGTGGGGCCTCTCTGGAAACGCCGGATGCTGCAATTTACGGCCAGCGGCTGTCCAGTTTTCCAGAAGAAGAAGCAGATCAGCCTGCCGAAGAACAGCTTCCCCCCACCCCGGAAGAAGAGCCTGCCCTCCCTGCTCCGCTGCCGGAGGATCAGGTCCCCGGGGAAGAGCCGGAGGACCAGGTTGGATGGCTGGATATGCTGGGAGAGGACCGCGATCAAGGGCCCAGAGATGACCTCTTCTCCGCTGAAGAGCCCCCAGCTCCCCCGCCGGAGGCGCCCCGAAGACAAGAAAAACCTGAAACGGATTGGCTGGAGAGGATCAAAAGGCTCGACCAGAGCAGTGAGCAAGTCGATGACGATTCCTCCTTCCCGGATTGGCTGGCAGTGGCCGGCGGCGAGCAAAAAAGCGCAGAAGAACAGACGGCCGAACCATCCCCGCCGCCAGACGATGAACTTCCGGACTGGCTGCAGATGGATGACGAGGATGAGCTCCTCAACGAATTCTTGAAGCAAAAATCCCTTCAGGATGCGGAATACGGGATGCGCAGGGAGGCAGCAGAAGAAACCCCGGAGCCGGAGCCTCCCCAGGAGGAGCCTGAAGAACCACCGAAGTTCCCCTCCTGGGCCAGCGATGAAGACCGGGAATCTGCCCGGCAGGTGCCGGACGAACTGCGCTTCCTGGCGGGGGAAATGGAGGATGAGGGGGAGGAAGGCGGTCCCGCAGTCGATCCTTTCCAAATCGAAGAAGAGGACATGCTGGATGATCTTTTTGAAGAGGAGCTGCCCGACTGGCTGACCAGCGCCTCAAGCCAGGAGGTTAATCTACCGGAGGAGGACCTCGCCCAGGCAGAACTGCCCGGTTGGGTGGAAGCGATGAGACCGGTGGTGGAATCTGCGGAAGCGCTGGAATATGAAGATGAGGATGAATATATCGAGAATTACGGCCCGCTGGCCGGTATTCCCAGCATCCTGCCGGCAGAAGCAGAAACCCAGCTGGATCCAGACTCACCTTCTACTCAAAAACTTGACCTGGTCGTGACCAAAACCCAGCAGGAATATGTCGGGTTGCTTCAGCAGATGATCGCTGCTGAAGGCAAGACCAAAACAATCCAAAAACCTGCGCCAATCGCTACTCAGCGCATGCTTCGCTGGCTGATCGCACTGATCCTGATCATCACCGTGGGTGGATCGATCATCTTTGGCGGACCCGTTGAAATGCAAGACCCTCCCCCTGATCAAAACAGCCAGCTCGGTTTCGTCTCCCTGTATGAAATTATCGGGAATTTAGAAGCGGAAGACCCTGTGCTGCTGGCCTTTGACTATCTCCCAGCATCGGCTGGAGAAATGAACACCGCAGCAGCCCCGGTGATCAGCCACTTGATGGAGCAGGGTACTTACCTGTCCCTGATCTCCACAAAACCCACCGGACCAGCCCTGGGGGAATATTTTCTGCGCTCCACCCAGAGTGCATTTGAGTATCGCTCCAGCCAGCAGTATGTCAACCTGGGCTACCTTCCCGGTGAGGCAGCCGGGCTGCTGAGCTTTGTCAGGGCTCCAAAACAGATCATTCCCCTGGCTTATGACGGATCCAATGCCTGGGGAGCTCCCCCTTTGGTTGCGGTGGAAAGATTAGCAGATTTCGAAACCGTTCTGGTGATCACCGACGATCCCAATTCAGCAAAAATCTGGATTGAACAGGTAGAGCCCTACCTGCTCAATACCCCGCTGGTGATGATCATCAGCGCCCAGGCAGAACCGCTGGTGCAGCCCTATTACCAATCCAACCCCCAGCCGGTGGATGGGTACGCCGCCGGCATCATCGACAGCATGAATTACGAGCGTTTGAACAGCAGCCCAGGGTCCGCCCATGCCATTTGGCTTCCCTTTAACATTGGGATCGTTATTGGCGCTGGAACCATCTTCATCGGCGGCATGGCCAACGGTATTCTGGCCCTCTTCACCCAGCACCGCACCCGCGAACGAGGAGACAGCCAGTGAACTTTGCAGCTCTTTCCCTGGTGGATTTCATAGGGTTCTCACTGGGCTTTCTGCTCACCATCCTGGTCTTCAGTTATCTGCTGGGAGATAACCCCTTCTTCCGGCTGGCTATCCATATTTTCATCGGTGTTTCGGCTGCCTATGCAGCCATCATTACAGTAAATAACGTCCTCATCCCCCGCTTAATCACGCCGCTTTTTCAGGGCAGCAGCGGAGAACGGCTGTTATCTATCCTGCTAATCATCCCCAGCCTGTTTTTACTGACCAAAGCAACCCCGCTGCGGAAAGCCGGCAACTGGACGGTTGCCATCCTGGTGGGTATTGGCTCCGCCACCGCTATCGGCGGAGCGGTCACCGGAACCCTCTTCCCCCAGATCCTGGGAACCATCAATGCGGTAGATCCCGGAGCCAGATCAACCCTGGTGAATCCCTGGATGGCCACACTCAATGGAGCTGTGATAGTATTGGGTACAGTTACCACCTTGATCTATTTCCATTTCGGGATTCGGGTCAGACCCGGTCAGCCCGACCAGCGCCCAGCGCTGATTGAGCAGATCAGCCGGATCGGTCAGATCTTTTTGGCAGTCACCTTTGGGGCCCTTTTTGCCGGCGTTTATCTGGCTGCTCTTTCTGCCTTCGTGGAACGATTGACATTTTTATGGGACTTCCTTAACAGCATGGGAGTCCAGCTTTTCTCCTGACTATGAACACATCAAGCCAAGCAGCGAAATCCCTTCTGGCCATTGACATCGGCAGTTCCCTCACCCGGGTGCTGTTTTTTGATGTGGTCAATGGACGCTTCCGTTTTATCGGCAGGGGATCGGCCCCCACAACAGCGGGCGCACCGATCTATGATGCCGCAGAGGGCATCTGGCGGGCCATTGAAGAGCTCCAGCTGATCACCGAGCGGACTTTTCTCAGCAAGGATGAAGGGGTAATCATCCCCAGCACCCCGGAAAATGAAGGTGTGGACATGATGGTCGCCACCATGTCAGCCGGCGATCCTTTGAAAGTGATCACGGTAGGGCTGCTGGATGACGTTTCTCTGAAAACAGCCCGACACCTTGCTGAGACCACCTATGCCAGCGTGGTGGATGAGATTTCCCTTAACGATCACCGCAGCCCCTCCGACCGCATCAACCTGATTACCACCGTCCGGCCGGATTTGATCATCATGGCCGGTGGGACCAACGGGGGAGCCACCCAGGCAACGCTGAACATGCTGGAGATGGTCGGTCTGGCCAGCTATTTTATTGAAAAAAACCACAAACCTCATGTCCTTTATGTGGGGAACGAGCAGCTTCACGATGAAGTGAAGTCCAGTTTGGAGAACATCAGCAATCTGCACCTGGCGGCCAACATTCAGCCGGTGCTTGAGGAAGAGCAGCTCTACCCAGCTCAGAAAAAACTCAAATCCATCTTCAATGAGATCAGAAAGCAGCAGTCGGCAGGTGTCCGGGAGCTGCTCTCCTGGGCGAATGGGCATTTCGCTTCCTCTGCTTCCGGTTTTGGTCGTTTGATCCGCTTCCTGAGCCAGAAATTTGAGCCGGAAAAAGGGGTGCTGGGAATCGATATCGGTTCCTCCAACACCGTACTGGCGGCAGCGTTTTCAGGAGAAGAAACCCTGCGGGTGTTCCCCGATCTCGGGGTGGGAGCCAGTGCTGCCAGCGTGCTGGAGGAAACTTCCCTGCCGGAGATCACCCGCTGGCTGTCCCTGCCTTTGAGCGACCAGACAGTGGAGAATTATCTCTACCAGAAGACCGCCTACCCGGACAGCATCCCGGCAGAACCGGAACATTTAGCGATTGAACATGCCCTGGCCCGCCAGGTGCTCCGGCTGGCGGCCTCGCAAAGCATTCCCTGCTTCCCGAAAAGAACCCAACGGTCTGCGGATGGACTGCTGCCTGCCGTAGAGCCGATCATCGGCGCCGGGCGGGTGCTCACTCAGGCGCCAAACCGGGCTGACAGTCTGGGCATTCTCCTGGACGGCCTGCAGCCCACGGGGGTGACAACCCTGGCGCTGGATCAGAATGATATCCTGGCCAGTCTGGGGGCGATTGCAGACCGAAATCCTCTGATGACCGTACAGATTGTCGAAACCAGCACCTTTCTCAATTTAGGCACAATTATTGCACCCTTGGGAAGTGCCCGCCCGGGCACCACAATCCTGCGCATCCAGGTCAACCGCTCGGATGGGAGAACGGCCACCAGAGATATCAAATTTGGCTCGCTGGTGGTGCTGCCGGTAGAAACCGGTGAAAAGGTCACCCTCCACCTCCGTCCCCTGCATAAATTTGACGTTGGGATGGGGGGCCCGGGGAAAGCTGGCAAAGTGAATGCCGTCGGAGGAGCGCTGGGTGTGATCATCGATGCCAGAGGACGACCTCTGCGGTTCTTTGCTGACCGCGAAAAAAATATTAAACGGAACGCTGCCTGGAAAAAAAACCTGCAGAAATTTGAGTGATCGGACTGGAAGGCGGTTCCGCAACAGCTATGATAACCTTACTCAAACATATTCACCCTCTGACCAACATCCGCCGGGAGCGGGTAGTCCCCGTTTCCGGGCAGGTGATCACACGGCGGATGCAGAAGGTCACCCCCACCGATATCATCGTCACCGCCCCCCTGGCCCCCCAATATCTGCTGCTGGATATCGCCCGGGGCCTGAATGTATCCCCTTCCCGGGCGGACGAGCTCCTTCAGAGGCAGCCTGGGGATGACCTCTCCAAAGGGGATGTCATTGCCGGACCGGTAGGTTTGTTCCAGCGGGTGATCCGGGCACCGGAGAATGGTGTCATACGCATCGCCGGGGAAGGAAAAGTGCTTTTCGAAATCTCTGCAGAGGAGTATGAGCTTCCTGCCGGCATGGACGGCACCATTACCGGCATCATCCCGGATCGAGGAGCAATCATCGAAACCAAAGGGGCCTTGATCCAGGGCATCTGGGGAAACGGCAGGATCGCCTATGGAGTTATTCAACCGATCAGCAAAGACCTCAGCAAAGAAGTGGAAAGTGAGCAAATTGACATCAGCTTTCGAGGGGCAATCATGGCTGCCGGGTCCTGCAGCAAAGCCGAAGTCCTGGAAGCCGCTGCTGCCGTGCCCATCAAAGGATTGATCCTGGGCAGTATGTCAGCCTCCCTGATTCCAACAGCCAAATCGATGAGCTATCCGATTATGGTGATTGATGGTTTTGGATCGATACCGATGAACAATCGGGCGGAGCAATTGCTGGTCACCAATCGGGACCGCAATATCGCTCTCAACGCCCAGCGCCATCAACCTTACCGGGGGAAATATCCAGAAGTAATCATCTCCCTGCCTATTCAGAAAGATTTCAACACCCCGGTGGAAGCTGAGGAACTCATCCCTGGGCAGCGGGTGATTATGATCAGCGGGGCCAGGATTGGCAAAATTGGCACCGTAGCCAGACTGCTGGAAGGAAAATTTACCTTTGCCAGCGGAGTTGCTGCCCCGGCGATCGAGATCGAAATGGAAGGCGGGGCGCCGGTGATCGTTCCGGCAAACAACGTCAGACTATTGTCTTCACAGGAATATTAATTTCAATTGCGTTCTCTTCTACATAGACAGACAACACAGAGGAGTTGACCATGGGCATGAGCGATTTTGATGATTTTGAAGATTTGGAATTTGAGGACATGGATGCCGATCAAACCATCACCACCTCAGGAGGGTCCAACCGGACCTTTCTGGTGGTGGCAGGGATTCTCGGCGGCATTCTCCTGCTGGCCTTGATAGCCATCGCTGCTTATGCAGTAGTCATTTTGCCCGGCAGACAGACCGGAGAGCAAACTCAGGTGGCAGCGGTCAATGCAACCAATACGGCAATCGCTGAACAGAGTCAGCTGACCGCTATCGCCAAGCAGACCACCGCAACCCCCACGGTCACCAACACACTTCCTCCCACTGAAACCCCTGTTCCCACAGCAACGGAAACGGCCACCCCGGTTGTGGCGCCGACCAACACACCGGAGGTGGATACCGCCACCCCTGATCCAGCTACCCAGACGGTTGCGGCACTGCTCACCCAGCAGGCGGGCGATGAAGGGGGCGGAGCAGGCACTCCGATTGCCACAGCGACTGCGCTGCCGGACACCGGCCTCGGGGATGATTTTGGCGTACCCGGCCTGCTCCTGGGTGCCGCCGTCCTGGTAGTTGTCATTATTCTCAGCCGGCGGCTGCGCTCATCCAGCACCTGAGCCCGGGAACTCACCGCTCTCTGCCCATTTAAAAAAACAACCACAGCGAAGAAATCCATCTTCCCTGTGGTTGTTTGCTGTCATCTTCCGGGTCAGGTCACTTGATCCGCGACTTCCTCCCCATATCCAAGCAGCGCTTCCATGATCTCCTCACTGCGCCCTTCTGCATATAAACGCAGCACCGGCTCGGTGCCCGAAGGGCGGATCAACAGCCAGGAATCGTCTTCCAGAATGTATTTCACCCCATCAGTGGTCATCATCTCGGCTACTTTGAGACCGGCAATCTCTGCCGGCGCCTGGTCCTTAAGATATCCAACCATGCGCTTTTTTTGAACGGGATACTGCAGGCGCTGGTCTTTGCGCTGATAGAATGCCGGGCCGACCCTGTCCAGCAAATCACTGACCAGTTGATGGAGCGATTTCTGGGTGACAGCCACCATTTCCACCAGCAGCAGTCCCATCAGCACCCCATCTCCTTCGGGAATATGCCCCCGGAAAGAGATCCCCCCGGATTCCTCCCCTCCCAGCAGGATATCCTCCGAGAGCATGTGATCGGCAATGTGATTGAAACCCACCGGGGTTTCATAAACCGGCAGATCATATTCCCCTGCCAGCCGGTCAATCATCCGGGTGGTGGACACCGTGCGCACCACTGGTCCCTGCCAGCCCCGTTTTTCTACCAGATACTGCAAGGCCAGCGACATTATCTTGTGAGGGTCAACATAGTTCCCCCGTTCATCCATCGCACCAATACGGTCTCCGTCCCCATCCAGGGCCAGACCCAGGGTGCCCATACCTGTGCTGATGGCGCCAGCCAGGGCCCCCAGATGTTTCCCGATCGGCTCCGGGTGAGCACCACCGAACCCTGGATTCATCTCCCCCCGGATCTCCTGAACTTCACAGCCGGTTCCCTGTAGAATGCCTTTGATCACCCCACGACCCGAGCCGTGCATGGAGTCGACCACCACCTGGGGGGGATTTTCAGCGATGGCATCAAAATCAATCAGTGTCCGCAGATGCTGATAGTAATCAGGGATGGGGTTAAAGCGGTGGATTAATCCGGAATCCACCGCCTGATTCCAATCCATCAGGTTGGGTCCCCGGCCGCGTTCCTGATTATCGTTGAGAAATATTTCTACCCGGCGGGAATGTTCCGGCGAGGCTGCACTCCCCGTGGGCGTTTTGATTTTAACGCCGTTATAGCGGGGGGCATTATGAGAGGCTGTGATCACAATGCCGCCGATCGCCTTCTGGTTTTTAACCGCATATGAAATTGCCGGGGTGGGGGCATCCGCCTGGGTGAGGTGGACCGTATACCCATTGGCTGCCAGAACCCGGGCCACATCCCGGGCAAAGCGGTCAGACAGAAAACGGGTATCAAAGCCGACCACAAAGCGGTTGGGGTCGGGATCAATTTTCAAAATGGATTCATCCACCCAGTGTCCTGAGCGAACTGCATCTGCGATCGCCTGGGTGACCAGTCTGAGATTATGAAAGGTAAAGGTGTCAGACATCACTGCCCGCCAGCCATCCGTGCCAAAACTGATCGGCATATTTCTTGCTCCTTTGTTCTCCGTAACGAACCGTACCTATTCTATCACCGAACGACTCCAACGGGAGGAAGGGTCGTGACCCGTCCGGCTCTCCACTCCCGGCGTGGGAGTATGTTAAAATTCAGATACATTCAGGAATCAAACCACCATCTATGGACTCAAAGACTATTTACGCGTTCCTGCGAGAGCATCCCATATTCAACCAGCTCAGCGATGAGGAGCTGGGGCAGATTCTTCCTCTCTTTCAGCCCATCTCCCTGCAGAAAGGCGAGGTTCTCTTCCGGGCTGGTTTCCCAGGCCGGAATTTTTTCATCATCGTCTCGGGGGCCATGCTCCTGCTTCGGGAAGATCAACCTGCCAAGAAAGTGTATGCGCGCGAGCCTTTTGGCGAAGAGGAGCTTTTTGGGGAGGCTGTCCGGGAGCACACGGCCCAGGCGCTGGAAACCACCCGCCTCCTGGCGGTCAACCGACGCGGCTTCCTGGCGATATTAAATGCCTATCCGACGGTCAAGGCTAGGCTGCGGGCCCTCAGAAACAGCCTGCGACTGCGCGAAAAAACCGACTTTCCCTGGATCGGAGAGCGGGAACAGATCCGCTTCCTTGACCGTAAGCACATTCACCTGTTTTACCAGCAGATGGTTTTTCCGGTGCTCTTTCTGTCCATCGGTGTGCTTGGCGGGCTCTACCTCCAATTCAACCCGGTCATTTTCCTGCCCGTTCTCCTGTTGATATTTGGTCTCTGGACCTGGTGGCACTGGATGGATTGGGGGAATGATTTTTATCTGGTGACCACGGAACGGGTCGCCTGGGTAGAAAAGGTGCTCTGGCTGCACGACCAGCGCAGAGAAATTCCCCTGCAGTCCATCCTTTCTGTAAATCTCTCTTCCAATCAAGTACAGCGGGTGTTCGGTTATGGGGATGTCATCATCCGCACCTACACCGGGGATATGCCCATGCGCAACGCTTCCCATCCGAAGGTGCTGCTGGATCTGATCCTGGAAACTCAAAAGCTGACCCGGGAGCAAGCCCGGGAGACGGAACTGGACGAGATTGGTGAAACCATCCGAACTCGTTTGAGGATGAGTGATGATCAGCGGGATCTGGAATCCAGCTCTGAGGTCCCTTCCCCTCCAGCCGGTCCGCAGCTGACAGAAACCATCACCCCGCTGCAGGAGTTCCTGAATCTCTTCCGGGCCCGATATGAGGTTAACGGTGTAATTACCTACCGCAAGCATAAGTTTATTCTCGTGAAGCAGTCCTGGTGGCTGCTGCTCCTGCTGGTGCTGCTGATCAGCGCTTTCTTTGCTCGCCTGGTCAATCTGCTGACTTTTCCCAGCCTGCCCTGGATCGGGCTGCTGATCGCTGTCAGCCTGCTCGGCCTGGGCTATGTTTTCGCCAATTGGGCCAATGATCGCTTTCAGATTACAGAGAAGCAGATCGTCGATCTGGACCGCACCCCGCTGGGCCGGGAAACGAAGCGCTCAGCTCTGCTTGAAAACATCCTCAGCCTGGACTACCAGAGAAAAAATATCCTCCAGCGTCTGTTTGATTTCGGAACAGTGGCCATCAACGTCGGGGACATTCAGCTGGACTTTGAGAATGTCGCCCGACCGAAAGCCGTCCAGAATGAGATTTTCGAACGCTACAACACAGCCATCAAAGAAAAGGAACGGGAGGAAGCGCAACGGCGCCGCGATGATATGGTAGAATTTCTTGCGGCTTACCATCAGGAAAATCAACCCGACGCCGGTGCCCTGGATGAATCCACTTCATCGGCACAGGAGCGCTGAGAGTATCGGAGGAGTACCCAGGCATGGCCCTTCGCGACGTGATAACCGTTCCCCATCCAACGCTGCGGAAGAAGGCAGCCCAGGTGGAAGAATTCGATCAAGAACTGCAGCAGCTGATTGACGATATGGTAGAAACCATGCGTCAAGAAGCTGGCGTAGGGCTGGCTGCCCCGCAGATCGATGTCTCCCAACGGGTAATTGTCATTGAGTTTGGCAGCGAAGACGACCCGGAAGTCCCCGCAGCGCTTTATACGCTGGTCAATCCCCGCATCACCCGCTTCTCCCCGGACACGGTGTCCGGCGCCGAGGGCTGTTTATCCATCCCCGGATTGATGGGAGAAGTAGACCGGGCATACCAGGTCACCGTCGAGGCTCAGGATCGCTTTGGCAGCGAGGTCAAACTCCACCCGCAGGGCTGGCTGGCCCGTGTTTTTCAACATGAAATCGACCACATCAACGGCATTCTCTACACCGACCGGGCCCAGCAGGTCTGGAAAACGGAAGAGGATTACGATCCTGTTTAGCCCGGTATGTATCTGACCCACCTGTCCCTGACGGACTTCCGGATATTTTCCCGCCTTGACCAGGAGGTTCCCAAGAAGTCCTTAATTCTCGTGGGCGAAAACGCCCAGGGAAAAACCACTCTGCTGGAATCGGTTTATTTCCTCTCGGCGATGGAATCCTTTCAGGCAGGCAGTGCTGGCGAGTTAATCAACTTTTTTGCCCAGCAGAATGATCTCGCCGTCAGCCGGATTGTGGCGGATTACATCAAAGGCGGGAATTCCCATCATCTGGAAGTCCGCATCATCCAAAACACCGCAGTTAACGGCAGCACCACCGTACGCAAAGAAGTCCTTCTGGATGGTCGGGAGCGAACGCTTAATGAGGTCATCGGGCACTTTAATGCTGTCCTTTTCCTGCCCGATATGATGCAGATCATCACCGGTTCTCCCAGTCGGCGCCGTCACTATCTGGATGTCACCATCTCCCAGGTAGATCCCAAGTACAACGAACATACCACAGCCTACAACCGCTCGCTTACCCAGCGCAATGCCCTCCTCAAGCAGCTCAAAGAGACCAACGGGGATCCCGATCAGCTCTCCTATTGGGACGAAAAAATCATCCAATCAGGCTCTTATCTGATCCTGGCCCGCATCCTGGCCCTCAAAGACCTGGAACAGCTGGCGTCCAGCATTCATGCCGATCTTACCCGAGGAGAAGAGATCCTCCGGCTGCAGTATCTCCCCCAATATGATCCGCTGCCCGCCCCTCCTGGTCAGATGGAGCTGCCCATCGCCAACCCAGTTGACCGCAGCGTCCTCTCCCTGGAGGAGATCCAGCAGGGCTTCCGGGAGGAGCTTCTCAACCTGCGGGAGCAGGAGATCCTCCGGGGGGTGACCACCATTGGACCTCACCGGGATGAGGTGATTTTTCTCAGCAATGGGCTCGACCTGGGCAGATTTGGAAGCCGGGGGCAGATCCGCACCACGCTGCTCTCCCTTAAGCTGGCGGAAATTGCCTGGTTTAAAGAAAAAACCGGCCACTGGCCGGTGCTGCTGCTGGATGAGGTGCTGGCAGAGCTGGACGACATCCGGCGGAATGATTTACTGGAAAGGCTCACCCAAACTGAGCAGGCCCTGCTTACCACCACCGATCTCAGCCTTTTCTCCCCTGAATTTCAACAAACTGCCGCCCGGTGGCGGGTGCACAGCGGACAGCTGGAAGTGGAGTAGCTACAGCGGTCTTTTTCCCGGAGTTCCTACTCTGCGGGGATATTTCTCCGGGGTGGTGGCCTGCTTGTGAATGGTGATCAGGTAGCGTTCTTCAACCACGCCGGGCAGGGTCACCTTTTTGATCTGCTGCAAATCTCCCCCCAGCAAAGACACCGCAGACTGGGCCTGATGGGCCTCGTGGGGCCCCTGTTCTCCTTTCATGGCCAGCGCCTTCCCCCCGACCCTGACCAGGGGAAGCAGATACTCACTCAGCGTGGACAGATGGGCCACCGCCCGGGCGATCGCCCAGTCATACCGCTCCCGATACGCTGGCTGCTGTCCCAAATGCTCAATCCGGGCGCGCTCTACCTGGATTCCCGGAAGCTGCAGCACATCGATAACATGCCGGCAGAACTCAGTTTTTTTTCTCACCGAATCCACCAGGGTCACCTGCAGATCGGGGAGGAGGATTTTCAGAGGGATCCCTGGAAAACCCGCTCCGGTGCCCACATCGATGACCCGCTGGCCCGGGGATCCTTTCATCACCAGATAGGGGGAAAAAGAATCCAGAAAGTGCTTCACGCGAACTTTTTCCGGCTCGACGATGGCGGTGAGGCTGTAGCGTTGATTCCACTCGTCCAGCTCTCTGGCGTAGATCTTCAGGCAGGCCAGCTGCTTGTCCGTCAGGGTCACTCCAATCAAATCTCTGGTTTCATTTATCAAAGCGTCCATCGCTCACCATTATACAGGATGGGGGTTGAGATAAAAAAATCTGGCCCCGGTTTTCAGGGGCCAGAGACATGGCGAAGAATCCGGGCTACTCCTGCTGTTTTTCCTCTTCCTGATCCTTTTTTCTGCGGCTGAACAGCCTTTTAAGCCCTTTCCAGATCCAGCGGATGGGGAAGTAAAGGATCAGCACGACCGGTACAATGTAGATCAGCAGCCAGATGAGAGCATCCCCAAAGAATTCCAGGGTGTTAATTAATGCTTGAATGGCCCGCTTGGCAACTCCAACCGGCTGCCAGCCGCCAATCTGAAGGGGCTGAACCGCCTCATTGGCCTGAATGCTGACCGAGATGGCGGAGAGAGCAGCGGCCTGCTGATAATACTGCATCTGACCTTTGATAATTTCAATCTCTTCCCGGACTTCAACCAGCTGGTTATAAACACTGAGCACTTCCTCTGTCCGGATGGCGTCCTTCATAATCTCGGTTAGCTGCTCTTCGGTATTTTCCAGATTGCGGAGACGCGATGAGAGATCTGTGTACTCTTGAGTGACATCCTCCCCGGTTACCGTCTCGCTGAGGATATCTCCTGCCCCGGATTTAATCACTTGCAAAGCCTGATCCAATCGTTCGGCGGGTACCCGGATGGTAATATTCGCTTCCGGGACCTCCAGACCCCGGTCGGTTCGGGTCTGATAGAGATTGGATGAGACCACAAAGCCGCCCATCTCGTCCGCCATCTGGCTGATGGCATCCATGGTGGCCGATGGGTCCTCAACCACGATGGACAGGGAGGCATTTTTTATCACCAACCGCCCTTCCTGGCCCCCGTCAGTTAGCGAGGAGCTCCGGGATGGTTCATAGCTGACCTCAGCTTCCGGGGCATAGGCCTCGCCGCCGAAATCAGCATTCTTTCCCTGCGGGGGGATCGATTCACTCATCGTCTGGTTGAAGGGAGAACTTCCACAGGCTGTCAGCAGCAACGAGATCAGCCCCAGCAACAGCAATCTTTTAAACATGATTTTCTCTCCTTGATCAGGTGTCGTCAGTATTAATTATGACGCCTGCAGCTTCAAAAAAGTTCCCCTTACCACCCTAAATCCAACCGCTGAATATACTCCCTGGGCAGTCCTGCCAGGGACATTCTTCTTTGAACTGCCTCAATGTCGTAAGCGATGCGGTGCTGCGTCCAGCGGTTCTTCTCACCGTCATAAATGGCATAGGCAGCCCGCGGATCATGATCCCTGGGCTGACCGACCGACCCGGGATTGGCGATGGTTTTCCCGTTCAACGACAGGGATTGATGATCCTTACAAAAATCCACCCGCGCCTGGCCATTTTTCTCGCTCAGTGTATACACCACAGGGAGGTGTGAATGACCCACAAAACAGTTGGCAGTTGAAAAATATTCAAAGTTTGCCTGAGCAGTATAGATATCCATGATATATTCCCAGATTGGATCCCGGGGACTTCCATGTGCCAGGGTGATCCCCTCAAATTCCTGCACAGGCTGGAGTTGTTTTATGTAATGATGATGGGTGGGATTGAGCTGGTCGGCGGTCCACTGCAGAACTTCCTGTGCGGCGTAATTGAACTTGGCTTGTTCCGTCAGCCCCACCACCGCACTATCATGATTGCCCCGCAGACAGATCAATCCCGGCAGATCCCGGATGATTGCCATGCAGTCATTGGGGTCAGGTCCGTAGCCGATGATATCTCCCAGACACCACACAGCATCGATCTTCCCTGCATCCTCAAGGACCGTTTCCAGGGCGGTTCGATTTCCATGAATGTCTGAGATAACCAGCACTCTCATATCAAATTCCATCCTCCCCGCTGCGGGTTGAGCATCTGCTGCCAGAATCGAACGGGCAGCAAACCTGCCCCCTTCCCCCTGCTGCCGCGGCTAATACGGCTAATGAGCTGCCGGCCGGTGTGCCAGCTGAATGAGCACAATGCCAATAACGATAGCCATCAGCCCCAGTGCGATTTTTAGATCAATTTTTTGAGTGCCGGCGATCAATCCGGTCACCGTACCGGCAATCGGAGAAAAGGCGAAGGCAATTGCCAGGGTAACACCAAGGTTTTCGGTCAAGGAAAGGGAGGAATAGAAGCTCCACATGCCTATACTACCCGCAATCACACCCCCGCCGATGGCAACCATCAACCAGGCTTTGATATTGCCGGGATTTTCAATTTGCTTCCAGGCGGGAATGGACAGGGTCCCCAGAATGACCAGCGCTATCACCGTCCGCAGCGTAATGCCAGCGATCGGAGGCAGTTTCAAGGCCTGCAGGCCTGTCTTTTCAAAGAATCCACCCAGCCCCCAGGCAACGCCTGCCAGTACTGCGTAGATGATATAGGAACCCATGTCATTCTCCTTGCAAAGTAGACCCTAAAACACGAATAGTATACCTTATCCTGGCGGTTTATTATACAGCACAATTGACCTTCTTCACCCCGGCTGGGGACCACTGGGGAAGTGGTATGAAGCTTGCAATCCTTGTTAAAGGACCCCACTTTCGACAGAATGCTAACTTAAAGGTAAAATATCTCTGAAATATGACTCGTAGGCTATGGATGTTCATTGGTTGTCTGGTTATCATCCTCAGTGCATGCACAAAAACTGCCCACACTGCACCGTATATCAACTTCTCAAAAACCTATCGAAACACCGAAACAGCCCCTACCAGCGATCCCTATCTACCTCCGACCCGGCAGCCTGACCAGCCCATCCAGACCCCCACCCCGAATCGGCCCAAACCAGTGCCCACCCTGCGAACTCAGGATACAATCTATTACGTCCGGCAGGGGGACACTTTAAAATCCATTGCCCTTCGCTATCAACTGCTCCCCGAACAGATTATTGACGCCAATCAAATCACCAATCCGAATCTGATCTATGCCGGCCAGCAGCTGCTTCTGCCGGCCCCTGTTATCGGCAAAACAGGTCCCAGCTTTAAAATCATCCCCAATTCGGAGCTGGTTCTGGGACCCTACACTGTGCGGTTCAACCCCGCTTCCTTTATTGAAAATCAGGGCGGCCAACTGGCAGTCCATGAAGAGGAAGTTGAGGGGGAAATCGCCAGCGGTGCAGAGATCGTGGAACGGATCGCCTGGGACTATTCGGTCAATCCCCGGCTGCTGCTGACCCTCATCGAGCATCAGGCAGGATGGGTGACCGGCGGCGGCAATCCGGATGCCCCTTACCCGCTGGGATTTCAGGAAGTCGGTTATGAGGGGTTGTACCGGCAGCTTTCCTGGGCTGCCAACGAACTCAACCGCGGATATTATCTCTGGAAAGCCAAAGCTGTTGGCAGCTGGATCACCACAGACGGCGTGAATGTGCCCATTGACAGCACGATTAATGCCGGGACAGCCGGTCTGCAGCAGGTCTTCTCCCAGCTTCAGACTCATCAACAATGGCTGAAAACCATGTCAGAAGACGGTCTGATCAACACCTACCAGCGCTTGTTTGGCTACCCGTTTGATTTCACTTTCAGCCCGCTGCTGCCGTCAGATCTGCAGCAGCCGAAATTGCAGCTTCCCTTTGAACCCGGGGTGACCTGGGCCTTCACCGGCGGCCCGCACGGCGGCTGGGGGAACGGTTCTGCCTGGGCAGCGCTGGACTTTGCTCCCCCGCCGGGGAACCAGGGCTGCACCCTTAGCAACGAATGGGTGGTGGCGGCGGCTGACGGCATGATTGTTCAATCTGACCGCGGGGCGGTGGTTCAAAGCCTGGACGGAGACCCTTATATGCAGACCGGTTGGTCCCTGCTGTACTTGCACATTGAAAGCCGGGACCGCGTCGAGGCCGGCACCTACCTGTATGCAGGAGATCGAATTGGCCATCCCTCCTGTGAGGGCGGGATCTCCACCGGCACGCACCTCCATCTGGCGCGGCGGTATAATGGCGAATGGATTCCCGCTGACCAGCATATCCCCTTTAACCTGGAGGGCTGGATTTCTGGCAGTTCAGGCAGTGAATATCAGGGAACCCTGCACCGGGGTGGGACCACCCTTAAAGCTGATGATTATCTGACCGATAGCAACCAGATTACCCGCTGAAAACGTGAAACGATTAAACTGCTTCCTCCTGCTGATTTTGATGTTCGCCTCCACAGGCTGCCGCCTGTATTACTCCCGGCCGCCTGTTTTCGTCCCGCCGGTAGGCTACACAGCTACCCCGGTCCCTGTCGAGGAGGTCCAGCCCACCTCACAGCAGCCCACGGAAGCAATCTCCACTCCAGAAACAGCCCCCACCACCCCGGCCCTTTCTCCCACACCAGCCCCAACAGAGCCGCCGCCGCCCACGAAGACGCTGGTTCCCACGCCGGAAGTTGAGCTGGAGCCGATTGTCTATCAAGCGCAGGCAGGAGATACGCTCTCCGTTGTGGCCACGCACTTCGGCGTATCCAAAGACCAGATCCGCTATCAGGGCACTCTCCCCGATGATTCCTTTATTAACCCTGGAACCAGGCTGGTCATCCCCCAGGTCTTGATCAATACCACCTCGGGGACCCACCTGCTGCCGGACAGTGAATTCGTCAATTCCCGGGCTGTAGAGGACTCAGATTTTCCCGCAGATCCTGTCCGTTTTGTGGAGGAAGCTGGCGGTTATCTGAGCATCCCCCGGGAATATCAGCACACCACCTTGATCAACGGCGGGGAGATCGTTAAGCAAATTGCTGAGAACAACTCGATCAATCCCTTTCTGCTGCTGGCGCTGCTGGAATACCAGAGCAATTGGGTGTACGGCGAGCCGCAGAATCTGGTTCAATTGAAATACCCGCTGGGAGAGATCGATTATCAACAGGAAGGGCTGGTCTACCAGCTGCGCTGGGCGGTCAATCAGCTCTCCATTGGGTATTACGGATGGCGGGAAGGCCGGCTGACCGAGATCTACCTGCGGGATTCAGAAAACCCTTCTCAGATGGTAACCGCCCGGATTGATCCCACCCTGAACGCAGGCACTGTCGCTCTGCAGTATTATTTCTCCCAGATCTATGACAGTGAAGAATGGATCCAGGCCCTGGATGAGAACACGGGATTTATGGCCACTTATCGATCCCTGTTCGGCGACCCAGCCAACCGCCGGGAATATGAACCGCTGTTCTCTCACAACCTTGAACAGCCTCCCCTGGAACTGCCCTTCACTCCCGGAACCGTCTGGAACTACACCGGGGGACCGCACGGCGCCTGGGAGGGAGAAGGGTCCTGGGCAGCGATTGACTTCGCTCCCTCGGGATTTGGGGGGGAATGCTCCCGCTCCTTTGCCTACGTCACCGCATCAGCGCCCGGCCTGGTCATCCGGGCCGAGGACGGCGCGGTCGAGCTGGACCTCGACGGGGACGGGGATACCCGGACCGGCTGGGTGCTGCTCTATCTGCACATCGCCACCCAGGGAAGATTGGTGCAGGTGGGAGATTGGGTGGAAACCGGGGATAAACTGGGCCATCCCTCCTGTGAAGGGGGAAGGTCCACCGGCACCCATGTGCACATGGCCAGAAAATACAACGGGGAGTGGATGGCTGCCAACGGCCCCATCCCCCTGGTGCTCAGCGGCTGGGCCGCCCAAAACGGCAGTAAACCTTACGCAGGCACCCTGATCAAAGATGGGCAAATGATAAGAGCGAGCTCCTACAGCGCACCGGGAAGCCAGATTTCGCGGTAAAATAGTCCCGTTATGAAGGTTCTGCTGGAAAAACGACTGGGCATATCCCGCTTGCTGATCCTGCTGGTGCTGCTGCCCGCTGTGCTGCTGACTTCCTGTCAGCCGCAGGCGACAGTGGAAACCACGCCCTTCCCCACCCCACAAACACCGACACCGGCTGTTTCTCCCACACCGATCCCAAAGCGCCCGGCTTACTCCCCGGGTGAGCTGGTGGAATACACCGCCCAGGCCGGGGACACGCTGAAAAACCTGGCCTGCCGGTTTAACACCACCCCGGAGGAAATTTTAACAGCCAACCCCATCATTCCCGCAGAAGTCACCACCCTTCCCCCCGGTCTCCCCATGGAAATTCCTGTTTACTATCAAACCCTGTGGGGGACGGCATATCAAATCCTTCCCAACAGCGTATTCGTCAACGGGCCCGCCGAACAGGGCTTTGATGTCATCGAATATGTCAACAGCCAGCCCGGCTGGCTGCGGGCGCATGAGCAGTACGCCGGTGGGAAGCAGCGCACCGGCGCTGAGATCATCGACTATATCGCCTCCCATTTCAGCATCAGCCCCCGACTGCTGCTGGCCCTGCTCGAATATCAAACCGGCGCGCTAAGTGATCCTGCCCCCCCGGAAGATATCGACGCCTATCCGCTCGGGTACGACTCAACCGGTTACCACGGCCTCTACATCCAACTGGTCTGGGCAGCAAACTCGCTCAATCAAGGCTATTACGGCTGGCTGACCGGCCATTTGAATACCCTGGAGTTTTCTGATCAAACCATCCAGCGCCCTGACCCCTGGCAAACAGCAGCTACCGTCGCATTGCATTATTATTTCTCTCAGATCCTGCCCCCAAAAGAATTTGATCAGGTGGTGGGGCCTGAAGGCTTTATCCACACCTACCAGATGCTCTTTGATGACCCCTGGACAACCCCCCCGCACATACCTGGCAGTCTGCAGCAGCCGGAGATGCAGCTGCCCTTTGACCACAATAAAACCTGGGCTCTCACCGGCGGTCCTCACACCGCCTGGGGCCGGGGAGATCCCTGGGCCGCCCTTGATTTTGCCCCGCCCAGCGCAGCCGGAGGCTGCGAACCCACTGCAGAATGGGCAGCAGCGGTGGCCCCCGGCGTGGTTGCCCGCTCAGAACCCGGCCTGGTGGAGCTCGACCTGGACGGGGACGGCGATCCCAGAACCGGCTGGGTGGTCTTCTACCTGCATCTCGGCAGCGAGGGCCGGGCCGCTGAAGGAACGCTGCTCCAGGCCGGGGACCCTATCGGGCATCCCTCCTGCGAGGGTGGAGAAAGCACTGGATCCCATGTCCACATTGCCCGCAAATTCAACGGCCAGTGGATCCCCGCTGCCGGAACCATCCCTTTCAACCTCAACAACTGGATTCCGAAGGACGGGGAGGAAGAATACCAGGGAAGCATGACCCGCTTTACCGAAACCGTGTTCGCCAGCGTGGATGCCGAAGAAAAAAGTCTCATCTCCGCCCAGCGGGACGCCCCCTGATCCCCTGCTCACCGCCCGACGTTCCTTCTCCGGTCCCTGACCGGTTTTTTTTGTTAACAAGTCATCCCCCCTGCCCATCAGACCAACCGGCACCCCCGACCAAAACAAAATAATGAATAATTCTTATATGTGATTAAATATTTTTAATATTTATCCTTGACTTTTTAAATTTTTTTGATATAATATTGTCAATGTTAAGAAAGAAAAGGATAAAACGTATGTTCACCGCCAATCTGGAAGAGATTCGCTTCAACCGACAGGAACGAGAACGACAGGCCGCTCATCAGCGGCTGATTCGCAGTCTGTCCTCCAGGGCAGCTGCGCCTTCGCGGCTGCGGTGCCTGATTGCGGAGATCTTGATAACCGCTGGCAATCAACTCAAGAGGCCCTCCAGGACAATCTACCGCATCCCGGAATCAACCATAAGGAGCTAACCATGCAAGCATTACCTTCCCAGTGTCCCCTCTGCGGGGGCGAGGTCATTGTCACCAAGATCAGCTGCCGGGACTGCGGCACCACCATGGAAGGCAGGTTTTCCTCCCGCACGTTTTCCCAGCTCAGCCCTGAACAGATGGATTTCGTGGAGACCTTTGTCCGTCTGGAGGGAAAGATAACCCATATGGAAAAGGAGCTCGAGCTTTCCTACCCCACCATCCGCAACCGCCTTCATGAGATCATCCGCACCCTGGGCTACGAACCGGGTGGAGAGGATGAGCTGCCGGAAGATCAGCGGCGGCAGATCCTGGAAGACCTGGATGCCGGGGAAATCACGGCGGAGGAAGCCATTCAGCTGCTTGAAAAAAGCGGGAAGGCGGATCGATGACGCCAAGCACCTTCCCGGTAACTTCGGACACACAGCTGGTTATCAAAGAGCTTGACGGAGACCTGGTCATTCAGGGCTGGGCCCGCGAAGAAGTCCAGATCCTCGGCAATGCTCTCGAACCAGAGCAGAAAGCCAAAACCATCAGCCTGCAGCTGGAAGGGGACACCCATCTCTCGGTCCCCCATCACCTGAAGGTCCGGATAGAAACAATCAGCGGGGACCTGGTTATTAGAAACCTCAGTCAGGGGTTGGAGATTGACAGCGTGGGCGGAGATACCAGTTTGCAGAATACAGCCGCTGTGACCATCGCTGAAATCGGCGGAGATCTCCATGCCGTCCGAGTTCTCGGGGACCTGATCGTTAACAAACTGGGGGGGGATGGAAAAGCCCGGGATGTGGGCGGACAGCTGTCCCTTGATGCTGGAGGGGATCTGGAGATCAATGCATTCAGCCGGGGGGCAGCTCTCTCCACCGGGGGGGATGCAGTCCTCGTTTTCGACCCCCTGCCCTGGCAGGTCTACCAGGTGCACAGCGATGGCGACCTGACCGTCTATCTCCCTCCCTCAGCGGCGGTCGCGCTGGAAATGAAAAGCGGTGCAGAACAGATCACAGTAAACCTTTCCGATTACGATCAGGTCATCGAGGCCAGAGACCACACGCTGCAGATAGGAGAGAATGGTGCTCCACTACAGCTCAGCGCGGGGGGAAGTGTGCGCATTCTGGAATCCCTGTCGGGGCCTCAGCGGGCAGGCAGCCCTCCGGAAAGCTTCTGGTATGTCGATCAGCTGCTGCGTGATTTCTCCCACCAGACTGCCCGGCAGCTTGAGGGGCAGCTCGATTCCCTGGAGAAAGACCTGCAGCAAGCCCTGACTGGCCTCTCCGCATCCCTGGACTCCTCCGGGCTGACCGAGCAAAAGCTGGAAGAGCTGAAGGTTCGCCTCCGGGAATCCACACACCGGGCTGCCCAAAAAACGAAAATCGCTGCCCAGAAGGCTGAGCAAAAAATCCACCAAAGCATCACCAAGGCCCAGCAGAAAGCCAGATCCTTCCAGGAGAAGAACAAGGATTTCAATCTGGAAGAATTCTTGTTTGGAGAAAAATCATCCCCCAGCAGTGCAGACCAGGAGCGGATGCTGATCCTCAAGATGCTCGAGGAACAGAAGATCTCCTCTGCGGAAGCTGCGGCATTAATTAACGCTCTGGAAAAGAAGGATTAAGAATGGTAGCACAAGACGAGCAGCAGGAAATCCTCAGAATGATCCAACGGGGCACGATCAGCGCAGAGGAAGGAGCAGCTTTGCTGGAAGCGCTGGAACAACCCCAGCCCGAATTACCGCTTGCGGATCACAACGCGATCCAACAGCCCACCTGGAAAGCATCACAACAGGTGCCGAAATGGAAACGCTGGTGGGTGATCCCCTTCTGGACAGGGGTGGCGGTCACTGTGTTATCCAGCTGGTTGATTTATGCAGCCTGGGATGCCCGGGGGTTGGGGGTATTATTTTTCCTCTCCTGGCTTCCTTTCCTGTTTGGATTGGCTGTCCTCCTTCTGGGCTGGAACAGCCGGACAGGCCCCTGGCTGCATATCCGGATTCGCCAGGCGCCGGGAGAAAAACCGCAGCAGATCGACATGAATCTGCCCTTACCCATCCAGTTTGCCGGCTGGCTGCTGGAGGTGCTTGGCCACCATATCCCCGGATTGGAGGCTGACGGCTTGATGGAGATAAAAACGTATCTCAAGACAGAAAAACTGCAAAAGCAGCCGCTGCAGATCGAAATCAACGATGCAGAGAGTGGAGAACAAATTACCCTGATCATTGGGTAGAAAGACCCAGAGGAGAGCAAGATGGTTACCAGTGAAGAGCGCATGAAAATATTAAAAATGATCAACGAGGGAAAAATCACCGCTGTAGAAGGCGCTGAGCTGTTAAAAGCTCTCAGCAAAGGCAGTGATAAACCCAAAAAGTCCCCGGGGCGTCAGCTGGCTGATCAGTGGCTCAGGGTCCGGGTCACGGATATGGCCACAGGGAAAACCAAGGTCAATGTCAATCTGCCTTTGAAGCTGCTGGATGCCGGATTAAGCATCGCTTCCCAGTTCGCTCCCGAAATCCGGGAAGAGCAGGTGATGGAAACGGTCCGGACAGCCCTCTCGGAAGACATACAGGGAAAGATCGTCGATGTGGTGGATGAGATCGATCAGGAACACGTCGAGATTTTTATCGAATAAGGGAGGAAAAACCATCAAACAGCCCGGAAAGTCCCGGGCTGTTTTCCGGGTCAGTCAGGGAAAAATTCTATTCCGCAGAGATCTCTTCAGCATCGCCGGCGACCACATCACGGGAAGCCGGCACCTCCTCGGGGACGATGATCATCATGATCAAATACCCCCACAGCAGGCCGCTTCCAGTGGCGAAAAAGCCCACAACAAAGAGCAGCCGGATCAGCGTCGGATCCAGATTAAAATAATCACCCAGCCCGCCACAAACACCAGCGATCAGACGATCTTCTCTGGAACGGAACAGTCTTTGATACTCCTGTGCCATATTTCTCTCTCCTGATGACTAACGATCCCTTGTTTTCTTAACCATACTATACGGATAAAACCGGGAGAAGTTGCACTCTGCTCACCTGACTGCCCTGTGAGATATGACCAATCCCACAATGTGGCGACGCAGGGCAGGCTTCTTTGTTATAATCCATAACGTGTCACCATAAAGGGGTCCTATGGATATTTACGATCAGGAAGCACTTTCGGTCAATATCAGCAAGCGGCTCCGGGAAATCCGGGAAAAACGTGGATTATCGATCCGGGCTTTGGGCCGGCTCAGCGGGCTTTCCGCCAACGCTTTGAGCGTGATTGAACGGGGAAAATCCTCCCCCTCGGTCAGCACGCTGTTCAAAGTGGCTTCAGCGCTGGAAATCCCCATCGTTACTTTTTTTGAGGAAGACCCCTCAGAAAATGATATTGTCCTTATCCGGGCCGGAAAGCGCAATCGGATTCCCTTCCATCGGGGGTTGTGGGAAGGGCTGGGAGGAGAGAAATTCACCGGACAGGTGGAGCCGTTTATGCTCACCCTGGAAGCAGGCGCCAGCAGTGGACGGTTCCCGATGGGGCATTCCGGACACGAATTTGTCTTCTGTCTGCGGGGAAAACTTGATTACCAGGTCGAAGGGGAGACCTATCACCTGGAATCGGGAGATGCTCTGCTCTTCAAAGGAGATCTGGAACATCACTGGAACAACCCCGGCAATACCGTTACCAATGCTTTGGTGCTCCTCGCCGGCTATTCGGAAGGGGAAAGTCCCAGCAGCTACCATCTAGCTTCCCAAGAACCCGACAGCCAATAAAGCCAGCCCACCTCCATTAAATGAAAAAACCAGCCGTGTGTCCGGGCACACGGCTGCGGCGTCTTATTGGCCCTTGGCAAACAGGCACAACCCACCATAGAACAAGTCCTCTCTCCTGGATTGTTTCCGGCGCTGCAGCGGGCTTTTGATCCCAGGGAAAATCCCCCGCCCGGTGATCACCACCGGGATTTGAGCAGCCAGCTGCGTTCTGACACACCGGCACTGGATTTCTCCCCCCGGAGATAGAAAGGCAGCCCTTGCCTCCTTCCCCTGAATTCCTCCAGGAAAAGATCTGGCTGAATCAAGCCGCTCGGATCCGGGTACCTCCTGCAGCTGGAAATCTATTTTTATGTATAATTCAGGTAGGGATTCCTGAGGAGGGACTGCTGATGAAGATCAATGTCAAGGCCTTTTCGCTGGCCACCGGGATCGTCTGGGGAATCAATTGGTTCGCCCTCACCTGGTGGTTAATCCTGAACGAAGGCATTACCCGCGAGATCACGCTGATCGGCCGCATCTACCGGGGTTTTTCCATCAGCCCGGTGGGGAGCCTGTATGCTTTTATCTGGGGTTTCCTGGATGGTTTTCTGATCGGCCTGCTGATCTCACTCCTCTACAATGTCCTCAGCTCTCAAGCTGCGGAGGATTGACCGCTCCAGATCTCAATAATGGATCCATTTCTCACCCCCTGTCCCCCTTCAGCTGTCCGCAGACGGTTTTCCACAACACCCCGCCGGTCAGCAGAAAAACACCGCAGGCGGTGAGCAGCAGGGCGTCGTCATCCTGTGGAGGGAGGGATACCGGCCGGGGAGACTGCCCCTGCGCACTGATTTCATCGACCTCTCCATCTTCCTTGATACGGTAAGCCTCTTCCCCATCCACAAAAATCACCTGCGAACCGAGTGCATAATAGATCCCCCAGTGAGGATGATCATCCAGCATCCGGAAATATTCCGCTGATCCAAAGAGTATCTCCCGGGGAGTCATCCTTTCCGGGACATAGGCGGTATCCACCCAGAACTCTCCTTGCAGTAGAAAGGTCTTCATCCCCGCCTGACGGAGGATGGACCGCTGTTCACGCTCCTCTCCATCGAGCCACACACGACCCAGATCGGGCACTGCCTCTGCTTCCCTGAGCACACCTTCGGCTTCCGCCTGAGAAACCGCCTCCGATCCCACCACTGGCGGAGCCTCCTCCGCGTTCAACCATTTTTCAGCCGCATTCTCCCTGCTCTCCGCGGTGAGGATGTCCTCTTCTTGAATAAGAAATGAAGTGTATGGGGTCATCACGCCGTATTGAATGCTGAGATCAATCACCGCCTGGATCCATTCTGGATTCTCACCCTGGAGGCGAATCTGGGTCAGCAGATGGCCAATTTTTCTTGCCGCCCACAATCTGGGGACAGCCTGCTGGACAGCCGGGGCCTGTCCCCCATCCAGCAAGGACACCGTCTTAGTGTAGGCCCGCATTTCCCCTTCAGCGCGCCCATACAGGGTGACGGTGACCTTGCCATCCTCAGATTCCAGATTTCGGAATCGTCCGGTGAGAAGCAGACCGGATCCTGCAAAGAGATCCGGGAGATCGGCCGGGTACAGCTCCTCCACCAGCATACCCTCAAACTCGAGCCTCAGATCCCGCAGCACCGGTGTGCTGATGCGGGCATAATAACCGGAAACCCTTTCCTGAATTTCCTCCTCCGATCTGACATACGTGGTTCTTCCCCGGTTGTCCTCCGCCAGCGTGTCCAGCAGCAGCGTGTTAACATCATCCCCCACTCCAAAGGGAAACAGCCGCACATCTGCCGTACTGCTGCTGCGAACATTAGCCAGAATCTGGCTGATGTCCGTCACGCCTTCCGTCGGTAAACCATCGGTAAGAAAGAGGACCACCCGGGGACGGCGGCTGCCGGTTTGCTGCTGACTCAGCGCTTCCAGGAGGGCCAGATTGATGTCCGTTCCTCCCAGCGCCTCCATCTCCGCCACCCAAGCAGCTGCCTCATCAGCTCGGTCTGCCGGCTGCAGTTCCGGGGCGAACAACCGCACACCGGTCGAAAATGAGATGACATTGAATCTATCCTCAGGATTGAGTTGGCTGAGAACGTAGCTCAGGGCCTCTTTAGCCTGGGACAACTTGACCCCTTCCATGGATCCTGAGGTGTCCAGCACGAGGAAAATATCCCGGGGGAGGACATGATCAACCTCAATAGAAGGGGCTGCCAGCAGCAAAAAATACCCCGGCTGCTCCGGATCGGGCCGGTAGGGTAGAAGGTGGATGCCGACATCCTCCCGGCTGACCGTGTATATGAGGTCAAAGTCCTCATCCGGCCTCACCAGGGATTCCTGATAACCAATCAGGGCGCTGTGATCCCCTTCCCGGCGGACCACCAAACGATCCTGGTGGGAGGGAGAATAGATGGATCGGATAGGGAAGCTGCTCTGAACTTCGACCCGGATGGAACAATCCTGCAGCGGTCGGGCAGAGAATTTTTCTGTATTGAGGGGATAGCTGTATTGAATCAATCCATTTTCTTGCCATAGGACCTGGCTATATTCCAGAACCATTTTGGTGGCTCCTCCGGGAGGAATGGGGAAAATTCTCACCCGGACAGCTTCCCGGCCGATGTATTCCAGCAGGGCGGGGTCACGCCGGCTGTGGACGATCTGCTCATAAATCTGTCTGGCTTCTTCTGCAGAGAGGATCTCTGCTTTGACAGCCCTGCCATCCACCCAGAGCTGAAAACCCGAGACCGCTGCTCCTTGGGGAAGCGGAAAGATATAGGTTCCCTCCACCTCCCGGTGATAGGGATTGAAAAATTCCTGCTCGACTCGAGTGACTGCGAGCTGGTCTTCAATGCGGACATTAACACGGTGATATCGGATCTCCAGCCAGGATTCTTCCAGGGGAACCGGTGTCGTATCCGGCGGAGGATCAGGAATGACAATTCCATCTGCCTGAACAGACAGCGGGGTGCTCAGCCAAATCACAGCTGCCGTCATTAAAACTGCCGGCAGCAGAAACCAAGAGATGTTTTTCCGGGACATGGTCGCCTCCTTGATCGCGCTGTAAAGAAAGGACGCCCACAAGCCCCAAAAAGTTCCTGATCATCAGAACCCAACAATTGACCGGAAGGAGCATCCATCCTTTCCGGAACATAAAGGGGTCCGACAATTCCAGCAGTAAAAATGAGGGTTACCAGGGCGGGGGAAGAGGTTCAAGCCCCAGCGCAGGGGTCGATTACCTGCCGTGTTGGTCAGCCACCAGGTCCTCCAATATCCGCCCCACTTCCTGAATACTGGCGACCTCCAGAAACCGATCCTGATTTTGCCCCTCCAAGCCGCCGTCCTCATGGGACCAGGTGAGGTGGTCGGCAAGATGAACTGCCCATCCTCCGATTGTCAGCACCGGGATGACATCTGACCGCAGAGAATTGCCGACCATGAGAAAGCGCTCCGGCTGGATTTGATACTTGGCAAGGATCGCTGCATAAACTTCAGGGGATTTATCGCTGACCACCTCAACCGCCCGAAAATACCCCGACAGGCCGGACTCTGCTACCTTCCGCTCTTGATGGAGCAGATCTCCCTTAGTAATCAGCATTAAAGGAGCCAGCTTCCTGACCTGTTTGATCACCTTCTCCACCCCCGGCATCAGCACCACTTCCGCAGTAAGCATTTCTTTGGAAAGATCCAGCAGCCGCTGGACATCCTCGGTCTGCAGTTGGCCTTCCGTTTCCTTGATACCCATTTCAATCAAGGAGAGCACAAAGCTCATTACCCCATATCCGTAGTAGCGGATGTTGTCCGTTTCCAGCTCATCTACCCGGTGCTCAATGCTGTGGTCAACTCCGTATTTGGCCATCATCTTGGCAAAGGTTTCCCGGCCCTTCCGGTAGAGTTCTTCATTTTCCCAGAGGGTGTCATCGGCATCAAAAGCAATCCAATCAAACATGAGATCTCCTGGTTTCGGAGCTTAAGGAATTTTCACTGCACCGAGAAAACCGACCGTTCGGGAACCTTCCTGGTTTCCCCGCCGGCAGGCCTCCTCCAGGGAGCTGCCTGCATCCAGGGCAGAGAGAAAACCGGCAGCAAAGGCATCTCCGGCCCCAGTGGTGTCGACCACCTGCCCGCTCTGTACGGGGGGGAGAACGACCGGGCCTTCTTCAGTGTACAGCAGGCATCCTTCCTCCCCCTGCTTGATGATTACCGTGCCGGCTCCTTTGGCCATCAGGGCAGCTGCTGCTGCTCGGCTGTCCGTCCTGCCGGTCATGCGGCGGGCTTCAGCTTGATTGCAGAAAAAATAATCCAGCCAGGGCAGCAGCTCCCAGAGCGGATCAGGGTCCGCCATCGCCGGGGAGGTGACCACATCCAGCGCAGTTATTATCCCCGCATTTTGCAGCCGCTCAAACAATCCAGCCGAAGAACCTGTCAGCAGGCCGGGCAGGACAAAATAGCCTCCCAGATAAAACAGCCCCACCCCCAGCCTGATCAGCGCCGTGATCTCCACCGCGGCTGGTGTCAGGTGGGCATTGGCGCCCGGTGTGTGCACAAAGCGGGGTTGATAATCTCTGTCCACCAGCCCAACGCTGACCCCGGTGGTTTCTCCCTGAATTTGCCGGATGAAACGGGTCTTGACCCCGACTTCCTGCCAGCTGCGGTGCAGCAGCTCGGCAGCAGGATCTGAGCCGGTGCAGGCGATCAGATAGACCGGGGTGCCTAATTGGGCCAGCCGGATGGCAGTATTGGATCCGCACCCCCCGGGTGTAACGGCAGCACGTTGAAAGGCGATGGATTCCTCTCGGGGGACATCATTCACTGGAAAACAGATCACATCGAGGGTGACATTCCCAAGGACAGCAACACCACCGGCCATCTCACGGCTCCGCGGCGATAACTGGCGGCCGCCTGCGGCGCCATTCCTTGTCTTCCGTGACCTTCTCAAAAGCCCGGCCAAGACGCAGCAGCAGTCCTTCCTGGTAATCCCGGCCCAGAAACTGTACCCCGATCGGCAGCCCCTGATGGTCGAACCCCACCGGCACACTCAAGCCAGGGATTCCGGCATGATTGGTGGTCACTGTCAGCTGGTCAGAGTACTGCATCAGCACGGAGTCCCCGTACACACCGCCAATCGGAAAGGCTGTGGAAGGGGTGGTCGGTGTCAGCAGAGCATCCAGCTGGTACTCCCCCCGGGGGTCAAAGATGGATTCAAAATCCCTGCGGATCAAGCCCCGGGCCTTCAAAGCGCGCTGGTAATAGCCTTTGTCAAACTGGGCTGCGCTGAGATAAATCCCCATCAGCATGCGCAGTTTGGGTTCAACACCAAACGCCTGACCGCGGGTTCTGCGATACAGTTCACGGAGGTCATCCACCTGATCGGGCGTCCGGTAGCCGTATTTCACGCCGTCATATCGGAGCAGATTGGAAGACGCTTCCACCCGGGAAATCACAAAGTAGGTGGGAATGCCGTACTTGGTATGCGGCAGGGGAACGTCCATAACAATATCCGCCCCCAGTTCGGCCAGGAATCCTGCCGTGCTCATGACTGCTTCCCGGATTTCGTCATCAATGGGGTTTTCGTGAAGTTCTCCGGTCTCGGCGTCAAAAAAGGTCACCCGGAAAAATTCCTCAGAGAGACCAATCCGCAGTCCCCGGATGCTTTTTTCCATTTCAGCCAGATAATCCGGCACGGGGACAGAGGCCGCCGTACTGTCGCGGGGATCCTCGCCGGCGATCGTCTGCAGGGCCAGCGCGGCATCCGTCACATTGCGGCTGAGCGGACCCGGGCAGTCAAGTGAGGAACCAAAGGCAATCAGCCCGTAGCGGGAAACCCGCCCATAGGTGGGCTTTAAACCCACTGTCCCGCAAAATGATGCCGGATGTCGGATGGACCCCCCGGTATCCGTCCCCAGAGAGAGAGCCCCCTCACCGGCAGCCACAGCGGCCGCGCTGCCGCCCGAGGATCCGCCGACCACCCGGCTGGTATCCCAGGGATTTCTGGGCACCGGCTTAAATGCAGAGGACTCACTGGAGGATCCATAGGTGAACTCATCCAGATTGACTTTCCCCACCAGCACCGCTCCAGCTTTGTTCATCCGCTCTACCACCGTTGCGGAATAGGGAGCGATATAGTTGTGAAGGATCTTCGATCCCGCCGTGGTTTTCACCCCTTTGACGGTAAAAATATCCTTGGCTGTGTAGGGGACACCGGCAAGCGGCCCGGGGTCCTCCCCCTCCTTAATCAGGCTGTCCACCGCTTCGGCCTGAGCGCGGGCATACGCCTCGGAAAGGGTGATCATGGCGTGAATGGTATCCCGATCCTTATCCGTCAGAGTGGGATCCTCTTCCACACTGCCGGGCCGGCCATCCACTTCCTGGATGCGTTTCAGCGTGCTTTCCAGCGCTTCTACGGCGCTGACCTGGCCGGTGCGGACATAATCTGCCAGTTGATATGCAGGAAGATCACAGAGTTCCATGGTCAATTACAGCTCCTCATGAGAAATATCTGGGACCACAATGAAATCGCCCTCGGTCTCGGGAGCCTGCTGCAGGATGTCTTTCCGGTGGACATCCGGACGGGATTGATCAGGTCGGGGTGAGGGGCTGTTTTCCTCGCTATACGGGACACCGTGATCCGCAGGATCGGTCTCCGCATCAATGGGGATCGACTCCAGGACTTCCACGGAAATCATCTGATTGTTTAATTCCCCCCGCAGGTACTCCTCTTCCTCCTCGGGAACCTCCAGGGCTGCTAAAGAGAGCAGTTTTTGAAACACTTCCGGGGTGATATTTTCAGCCATATGCGTTCCTTTCAGATCGAATTGAAGCAAGACATGCTGTATTTTATCATTCTTTCCAGGCAGCCATCCAGCGAACCAGGATGCCCTCCCTCGTGGACCCGGCTGCCCTCTACCGGCCCTGCAAGGTTTTGAGAGCGGCCGGGTGCTATAATCGATTTATCCTGTTACCAGCAGCGCATAATGCCGGAGGAGGTTGTGCTGTGTCCAGCCGCGATCACAGCTTCAAGCTCAGTGATGAGCATCGAATGATCCAAAAAGCAGCCCGCAATTTTGCCCGCAATGAAATTGCCCCCATTGCCGCAGAATTCGATGAAAGCGGGGAATTTCCTCTGGAAACCGTTCAAAAGATGGGAGAAATGGGCTTTATGGGTATCGAAGTCCCGGAGGAATACGGCGGTGCCGGGTTGGACACCCTGGCCTATGTACTCGCCCTGGAGGAGATCTGCAAAGCCGATGCCGCCCACGGGACGATCATGTCTGTGAATAATTCCCTGTACAACTACGGTCTGCTGCAGCTCGGCACGGATTACCAGAAAGAGAAATTTCTCTTTCCCGTGGCTTCCGGGGAAAAAATTGGCGGGTACGCCCTGACCGAACCCATGTCCGGTTCTGATGCCGGAACCATGCGCAGCCGGGCTGTGCGGGACGGCGACGAATATTTGCTCAACGGCCTGAAATCCTGGGTCTCCAGCGGACCGGTGGCAGATTATGTCGTTGTTTTCATGATGACAGAACCAGCAAAAAAGCACCGCGGTGTGACTGCTTTTATCGTTGAGGCCGATCAACCCGGATTCATCCGCTCCAAAAAGGAACCAAAGCTGGGCATTCGTGCTTCGGCAACCAGTGAGCTGATCTTTGAAAATTACCGCTGTCCATTGAAAAACCGACTCGGAGAGGAAGGGGAAGGATTCAAAATCGCCATGCTGGTGCTCGATGCCGGTCGGATCGGGATCGCCGCTCAAGCCCTGGGCATCGCCGAAGCAGCCTACGAGGCCAGCCTCAGTTACGCCAGGGAGCGGGAAGCATTCGGAAAAAAGATCGGCGAGTTTCAGGGGGTATCCTTTCCTCTGGCTGATATGAAAACCCGCATCGAAGCCTCCCGCCTGCTGATTTACCAGGCCGCCGCGGCCCAAGAGCACTTTAAGAAAACAGGAGACCGATTCACCCTGGAGGCAGCCATGGCCAAGCTGTTCGCCTCGGAAACCGCCACTTTCTGCGCCGACGCCGCCGTACAAATTCACGGCGGTATGGGGTATTCCAAAGAACTTCCCATTGAAAAGTACTACCGGGATGCCAAGGTCACAGAAATCTACGAAGGCACCAGCGAAATTCAGCGCCTGGTAATTTCCCGGCTGGAAACAGGCCTGCGCTGAACAATGGAATCTCCAGATTGATCCTGATAAACAGAGGAGGGCTGGATGGATCAAACACAGTGGACATTGCTCAGGGGGATTCAACTGGAAAGCAGCCAGTGGATTACCGCCCAGGCTCCCAGCGGCGAGCATCCCTATCAATTCCAGTACCGTCCCTGGGATGTTCCCCTGGGACTTGCCGATACAGCTGCCGGGGTGGTTCTCTGTTTCGGCATTGATCAGATCCCCCTGGAAGCAACCCCCGAGGAGCAGTCCAATTAACCAATGAGGCAACATCAAACCCAGAAAAACCAGGGGGATCTAATCTCTGTCTCTTCCCCGGAAAAATCACAGCGCCCTTTCTCGATCGTCTTTCTGGCTGCTGTATTTCTCGTTCTCGGTATTCGCCAGCTGGTTCGATTTATTCTGATACTCCAGCATTGGGAGATGCTTTCCTTCCTTTCCCTGGCAGTTCCTCCCGAAGTACTGGCTGCCATCAGCCTTGGGGAGGGAGTCGTGGAACTGCTCTTCGTATGGGGGGCATGGTCCAACCAATCCTGGTCCAAAAGAATCGGCCTGAGCGCCTGCCTGCTGGTGGTGGTTCGCTCCTGGGGAGAGCTGCTGCTTTCTGCTGATGTCCTGCGTCTGCAGACCCGCTGGCCGTTTCAGCTGCTGGTGACCATGCTTTTTCTCGGTTTGATGTTGTACTTGTTCCAGCATCCTGCCAGTAAAAAATACTTTGAAAATCAATCTTAATCTCACATCCGTGGAGTTATTATGGCTGATCAAGAGAAAACCCCGAAAATTCAAGAGCTGCGTGAAAAAAAAGCCCGCTCCCGCTTAGGAGGCGGCAAAGAAGGCATTAAAAAGCAGCACGAGAAAGGACGCCTGACTGCCCGGGAGCGGCTTGATCTGCTGCTGGATAAAGGATCCTTTCGGGAAATTGACCCCTTCGTCGTCCACCGGACGACCGATTTTGGTATGGAGGATAAGAAAATTCCCGGCGATTCTGTAGTCACCGGCTGGGGGACGATCAACAAACGACTGGTTTATGTCTTCTCCCAGGATTTCACCGTGTTCGGAGGCAGTCTGGGAGAGGTCCATGCGGAGAAAGTGGTCAAAGTCATGGAGATGGCCCTGCGAAATGGCTCTCCGATGATCGGCTTGAACGATTCCGGTGGAGCCCGCATTCAGGAAGGGGTGGTTTCTCTGGGGGGATACGCGGACATCTTTCTGCGCAACACCCTCTGCTCTGGCGTCATCCCTCAGATCAGCGTGATCATGGGGCCCTGCGCCGGTGGAGCCGTCTATTCACCGGCGTTGACCGATTTCATCTTCATGGTCCGGGATTCCTCCTTCATGTTCATCACCGGGCCGGAGGTGGTCAAAACAGTCACCCACGAGGAAGTCACCTTTGAGGAGCTGGGCGGCGCCGATGTGCATGCCGAGAAATCCGGCGTCTGCCACGTGGCCGCAGACACGGAAGCCAACACCCTGTTCCTGGTCCGCAAACTGTTCTCCTATCTCCCCCAGAACAACATGGAAGATCCCCCCTTCCTTCTCACCGATGACAGCCCGCTGCGCCGCGAACCCGCCCTGGACAGCATCATCCCTGATGATCCCTCCAAAGCCTATGACATTAAACAGGTGATTTCTTTGATTGTCGACGATGGGGAGTTCTTCGAGATTCAGGAAAAATATGCCTGTAATATCGTGGTCGGATTTGCCAGGCTGGGCGGCCACAGCATCGGAATCGTTGCCAACCAGCCCACCCATCTGGCCGGCGTGCTTGATATAGACTCCTCGGAGAAAGCCAGCAGGTTTGTCCGCTTCTGCGACGCTTTTAACATTCCGCTGCTCACCTTTGTGGATGTCCCCGGATTCATGCCCGGGATAGACCAGGAGCACGGGGGGATTATCCGCGCCGGCGCCAAACTGCTCCATGCTTATTCGGAAGCCACGGTGCCTAAGCTGACAGTGATCACCCGGAAAGCGTACGGGGGAGCCTACGATGTGATGAGCAGCAAACACATCCGGGGCGATATCAACTTCGCCTGGCCGAGCGCAGAGATCGCTGTGATGGGGCCGGAAGGCGCGGTGAACATCATCTTCCGTAAGGAGCTGGCAGAAGCAGACAATCCTCAACAGCGGCGCAAAGAGCTCGTCCAGGAATATCGGGAAAAATTTGCCAACCCCTACATCGCGGCCTCACGGGGGTACATTGACGATGTGATTGAACCCAGCGGCACCCGCACCCGGCTGATCAATGCCCTGGAAATGCTCAGCAATAAACGCGATAAAAACCCGCCCAAGAAGCACGGCAACATTCCGCTCTAGGCGGATCAGGATCACATGTATGTTCAAAAAAGTATTAATTGCCAATCGAGGAGAAATCGCCGTCCGCATCATCCGCGCCTGCCGGGAGCTGGACATCCCCACCGTCGCCGTGTATTCGGATGCCGACCGGCAGAGTTTGCATGTCCGCTACGCTGATGAGGCCTACCGGTTGGGACCTCCCAAAGCCAGCGAATCCTATCTGCGGGGAGAGAAGATCCTGGAGATCGCCAGACGCTCCGGAGCAGATGCCGTCCACCCCGGATATGGCTTTCTGGCCGAACGGGCTGATTTCGCCCGCGCCTGCCAGAAATCGGGGATTACATTCATCGGTCCCAAAGCCTCCTCCATTGCTGCCATGGGCGATAAACAGGTAGCCCGGACGACAGTCTCAGAAGCCGGTGTTCCGGTTGTCCCCGGCACGGAAGGTCAGGGAGATCTCTCCAATGAAACCCTGCTCTCTCTGGCGCCGGAAATTGGCTTTCCTCTGCTGATCAAGCCCGCGGCAGGAGGCGGCGGAAAGGGCATGCGCGAGGTGCTTGATTGGAAAGAAATGCCCAATCTGCTGACCGCAGCCCGGCGGGAGGCCAAAGCCTCCTTCGGAGATGACAGTATATACCTGGAGAAAGTGGTTGAGGATGCCCGGCATATCGAATTCCAGATCCTGGCCGATCACCATGGCAATGTGATTCACCTCGGCGAGCGGGAGTGCTCCATCCAGCGCCGCCATCAAAAGCTGCTCGAAGAAGCCCCCTCGCCGTTTATCGACGGTGACCCTGATCTCAGGGAGTTGATGGGAGCGGTCGCCGTTCAGGCCGCCCGGGCTGTGGATTATGTCAACGCCGGCACCATTGAGTTTCTGGTTGACCGGGAGAAAAATTTTTACTTCCTGGAGATGAACACCCGCCTGCAGGTGGAGCATCCGGTCACGGAAGCGGTTACTGGGGTGGACATTGTTAAGGAACAGATCAAGATTGCGGCTGGAGAACCGCTCTCCATCCGGCAGCAGGAGGTGGAGTTCAAGGGCTGGGCCCTGGAATGCCGTATCAATGCCGAGGATCCCTTCCGCGGATTTCTGCCCTCCACCGGCATCATCTCCCATGCCCTGCTTCCCACCGGGCCCGGGGTGCGGGTGGATTCCGGGGTGTACTCCGGATTTGAGATTTCCCCCTACTACGATGCCCTGCTGGCCAAACTCATTGTGCATGATACCAGCCGCCAGACCGCCCTGGCCCGCATGCGCAGAGCCCTGGAAGAATATCGAATTATCGGAGTGCGCACCAGTATCCCTTTCCACCAGCATCTGCTGCAGCACCCCGACTTCCAGGCCGGACAGTTCAACACCCAGTTTGTCGCGGAGAAGCTGTCCGGTCACTCATCCCAGGAGCAGGAAAACGGCCACCCGGAAATCGCCGCCCTGGCAGCTGTGCTGGCCGCCCATCAGCGCAATCAGCAGTCAGCCCTGGTCATCCGCCGAGCCAGCCGGGACACCAGCAACTGGAAATGGGTCAGCCGCTGGGAGCGGACCCGGCAATAAAAAGGCAGCTATGGATACAAAATACATCGCCGAAATCAACGGCACAGAATATCTGATCGAGATTATCAATGATCGGGAAGTGCGCATTAATGGCCTCCCGCACCGGATCAGCTTTCAGCCACTGCGCCAGAAGCTGACCTACTCCCTGCTGGTTGACGGAGATTCCTTTGAAACCAATATTTACCAGGAGAACGGATCCTGGGAGATCATCCTGCGCGGGCGTCAGTATTCGGTGCGGGTGGAGGATGAACGGGAGAGGCGGATGCGGCTGGCCGCGGGCGAGCCCTCCCCGCTCAAGGAGAAAGTACCCATCCAGGCACCCATGCCGGGTCTGGTGATCGAAATCTCAGTCCAGGAGGGCGAGCCGGTACAAAAAGGCGATGTGCTGCTGATGCTGGAATCCATGAAAATGCAGAATGAACTCACCGCGCCGCGGGATGGAAAAATCTCCAGAATTCATGTCTCGGAAAATCAAAATGTGGAGCGCAAACAAACCCTGCTGATTTTAGAGTGAATTCCCGGCTGGCCAGGGGGGGGTCATTGATCACCCTTTTTCCGGTCAGAGTGCTCTTCCCCCGTTCTGAGCACCGTTCTCACCACACGGAGAATCAGCGGCGCCAGCACCAGAAAGAGCACAACCAGCAGGAACAGCATTTCTCCCCAGCCGATGGTGAGCACCGGCCGGCAGGCCATCGTCCCCAGCAGCAGTACAGCTGCCGGGTAGATTCCTTTCACCCATCTCCAGCGATGTTTTTTGAGATCATGATTCATAGCGATTTTTACCGCCCAGCACCTGAAAGTAACTCGGGGCCTTCCCCACCCCATTGGTGATCAGGTGGTTGATCAGCGCCGGCGTGCTTTTCCCTGACTTGGGCACAGCAAAGGAGAGCCCCAAACTGTGGGGGAGCAGATGGATTAAGTCCCACATTTTGTAGGCGTGATATCCGTTCCAGAACAAACCGAGAACCAGCCAAACGACCGCCCCAAATGCCGCTGCCTGGCGGGGAATAACCACTCCCCTCCACCAGAACACCTCACCAAGAATATTCACGGCCAGCACCCCGAGGGTGAGCCAGAACACCTCCACGGGAACTGGAGGTCTCCGGCTGCATTCTCCAGTATCCCCGCTGTCCACAGAGTCTGAGGGTGAAGAAACGCTGGAAGTTTTGCCGGTAGGGGAATCAGCTCCTGAGTGAGCAGCCAATTGGTGAGCCGGAATATGAGCAAATACCCTGCCATTTCCTCTGCAAAGATCCCCCCAGTCCAGCGCCAATCCGTTCCGGACCTGGGCTGATAACAGCAGCGGCCTGCCAGCCCACTCCAGATCAGTGGAACCCCTTCCAGCCGGAGAACGCCCGGCGAAGCCAGCAGCAGACCCAGCAGGGACAGTCCCAGGCTGACCAGGTAAGCTTGATAGGAAAACATCCCCTGCCGGATCAGGGCCGGCAGCAGCAGGTAAAAGGCTGCGGCCATGACCAGGGCCGGAATGCCAAAAGGGAGCAGGGACAGGCCCCAGGACATTTTCTGGAGGGCTCCCGATTCGCTTCCAGAGGTCGGTGTCCATGCAGATGATGCCATTGTTGATGTACCGTATCCCTTTCCTGCCTGCAGTTAAATGACCTCCCCATTATACTGCAAAGCAGCCAGGGAAAGGCGGGAGCGGGCGCTGCCGCCTTTCCGGCCTTATTCAACGAGACACCTGGGGCAGATGCTCCAGCGCCCGGTCAATTTCCTCCTGCGGATGGCGGTAGTTCTCCAGCTTTCCGCCCAGGTACTCCTGGTAAGCAGCCAGATCAAAGTAGCCATGCCCGGAGAGGTTGAAGACGATTACCCGCTGCTCTCCTTTCTCTTTGGCCTCCAGGGCCTCCCGCACCGCAGCCCGGATGGCATGGGCTGATTCGGGCGCCGGGACAATCCCCTCTGTGCGGGCAAAGAGCAGCGCTGCTTCGAAGGTCTCCAGCTGGGGCAACGCCACCGCCTCCAGCAGCCCCTCCTCATAGAGAGAGGAGATGGTAGCCGCCATTCCATGGTAGCGCAGTCCGCCAGCATGTAAAGGAGCGGGGACAAATTCATGACCAAGGGTATACATCTTCATCACCGGCGCCATCCGGGCGGTATCCCCGAAGTCAAAGCGGTATTCTCCGCGCGTCAGGGTCGATGTGGCGGCCGGCTCGACCGCCAGCAGGCGTGTTTTGCGGCCGTTCAATCTATTTTCCCGGAAAAACGGGAAGGCGATGCCGCCAAAGTTCGATCCTCCTCCGACACAGCCGATGACCACATCCGGGTATTCCCCGGCCTGCTCCATCTGCAGCAGGGTTTCCTCTCCGATCACTGTCTGGTGCATCAGCACATGATTGAGCACCGATCCCAGGCTGTATTTTTTCTTTCCCCCGGAGGTGACCGCTGCCTCCACAGCTTCGGAGATGGCCATCCCCAGCGTTCCGGGGGTCTCCGGATCCCGGGCCAGGACCGAGCGTCCGTACGCGGTCCGGTCCGTCGGACTGGCAAAGACCTGCCCGCCGAAAGTTTCCATCATCAACCTCCGGTAAGGTTTCTGCTGATAGGAGACCTTGACCATATAGACTTCGATTTCCAGGTCGAAGAAGGAACCTGCCATCGAGAGCGCCGTTCCCCACTGCCCGGCCCCGGTCTCCGTGGTCAAACATTGAATTCCGGCGGTTTTGTTGTAGTAGGCCTGCGGAACGGCTGTGTTTGGCTTATGGCTTCCTGAGGGGGAAACACTCTCATTCTTAAAATAGATATGAGCCGGGGTATCCAGGGCCTGCTCCAGCTGCAGGGCCCGCACCAGCGGGGTCGGCCGCCACAGTCGGTAGATCTGCTGCACTTTTTCCGGAATGGGAAGGTAGCGCTCGGTGCTCACCTCCTGCTCAATCAACGCCATGGGGAAGATCTGGGAGAGAAACTCCGGGCTGACCGGTTCCAGGGTTTGCGGGTGAAGCACCGGCTGTGGCGGGACCGGCATATCTGCACTGATGTTGTACCAGGCATCCGGAAGCTGGCTTTCATCTAAAAGGTATTTTTTCTGTTCCATTGTTAACCTCCTGTTGATAACGAGCCCTGCCTTGATTACATAAAGGCCAGGCCACCCAGCGCCTCCAGGCGGCTGGGCCGCTTGTGTGTTAATGGACTGCCGCCGAACTGGGGAAGCTGCAGGGCTCCTCGGACCAGTCCGAGCGTGCCCTCCCCTTCCGCGTTCATCCGCTCCGCCCCTGCTACCAGAATCTGCCGGACTAAATCCGGCTGCTGGCTGAAGCGCTCTCTGCGCTCCCGAATCGGCTCCAGAAAATCATTCAGAGCAGCAGCCAATTTTTTCTTCACTTCTACATCCCCAACCTTTCCCCTGCGGTAGCGTTCCTTGAGTTCAGCAACCTGATCGCGGTCGGGATTGAAATGATCATGATAAATAAACACCGGGTTGCCTGCCACCCGGCCGGGAATATCCGCCCGGATGCGGTTGGGATCGGTGTACATACCCATCACCTTCCGGGTGACTTCTTCCGCGCTGTCAGAAAGAAAGATGGCATTCCCCAGACTTTTGCTCATTTTGGCACCCCCATCAGTCCCTACCAGCGTACTCTCGATGACCATCTCCGGAATGGGAAAGATCTCCTGGTAGCGGTGGTTGAAGCGCCGGGCCAGCTCCCGAGCCAGCTCGACATTCCCCTGATTATCGGCCCCCACCGGAACCAGGGTAGCCCGGGGTAAAAGAATGTCGGCCGCCATCAGCACCGGGTATCCCAGCAGGCCAAAGGGCAGAGTATCCAACCCCTCAGCGGCAGCCATTTCCTTCAGCGAAGGGATCCGCTCCAGCCGGGGTACCGAGACCAGCATACCCAGCAGCAGGCTGAGTTCCGAAACCGCCGGGATGCTGCTCTGCAAGAAGATCGTCGCCTGCGCCGGATCGATCCCTACCGATAGATAATCCAGCACCATACCCTCAATCCGCTCTTTAAGCCCGGCGATTTGAGAGGGATCAGACCGGGTGGTCAGGGTGTGCAGATCAGCGATGATAAAAAAGCACTCATGGGTCTGCTGGTAGCTGATGCGATTCTGCAGACTGCCGATGTAGTGACCCAGGTGTAGGGGACCTGTCGGCCGATCCCCTGTTAATATGCGTTTCTTTTCAGTCATATTTCCTCCATTTCCCCTGGCGGGAAAATAAAACAGCCCTCGTCCTCAATGGGACGAGGGCTGTTAACATTCGCTCGCGGTGCCACCCAACTTAGTCCGACCTCAGGATTAACAGAAAAACCCGCCGGTGATGCGACGGGATTTGTGCTCACAGCAGCCCTGACGGCCAGCCTCACTCAATTAGATACGGCCCGGGATTTTCCCTGGCTTATATCTTTTACCCTGATAACGGTGGCAGCTCCGTCCCAGGCTACTTGCTTTCACGTTCGCCCGGCAACTCCGAGGCCCATTCAGCATCTTCATGCGGGTGAGACTTCCAGCACCGCTCACTCTCTGCACCGTCACTTCCGATGCTTACTATTCCTCTTCACAGTCTTTTTCTATGCAGTTATTTCAGAGAAAGGATATAACACGATCAAATCTTTGTCAAGTTAGGGAAAGATGAAAACATACCAGCTGACTGGAACATCAATCCTCATCATACGGTTCCGGCCGGGCAGCTGCTGGGGAAGGATCTCCGCGCCCGGGAATGGAAGAAAGCTCCAGCCGGGAGATATGCGGGTTGTGATTGAGAATGGTCACCTGAACAGGGTCGCCCGTTCTGGCCCTGTGGTAGCTGTCCGGCGGCACCCTGGCAGCTCCCTGCAGTTCGTCCAGGTACAAATAATCCAGGAAAAAGTCGCTGTAATAGCTGGCTTCCACCCGCCGTCGACCGGTGATTTTCCCCGTAACTGCCACCCCTGCCCGGTCCAGCTGACGGGCAAACCGCAAGCGATTGATCAGCCGCAGGGCAGCACCGATTAGAAAGAGCACAGCGAACCAGTAGCCGATGACGATCAAATCTTCCGGGGAATATTCGCTCACCGCCTTCAGCAAACCGGCAGGGTGCTGATGCTGCAGCCCGGCATAGACGAGCAGCACAAACAGGATTAGATAGGATATCATCCGGCGTCGGATGGTCTCGGTGGGCTGAAGACTGATTGTCTGCTGATCTGCTGGAGCTCCCATTACTGTCCTGCTGCGGTGGGGAAAATTACTCCGCTCCACCCAGCCGCATATTCCCGCCGGTTATCCTTCCACTTTCCCACGAAAAAGAAACGTCAGCCCCACACCAGCACCCCAAACCGCAAACCCGGCCAGCAGGGTGATCAAAAAGCTCCAGCCGGCAGCCGATGCCAGCCAGGCCGTGAGCATAAAACCAATGGTGGGGAAGATGGTGACCAGCAAACTGCGGCTGAAGGAGACAATAGGCTCCCGCTTGCCCTGGTTGGCGGCGTAGACCACCCAGAGCGCCAGGGGCACCTTGGTTGGCATGGTAGCTGTGATGGCAGCAAACAATTTGGACTGGTTTTCCAGCAAGGCCACCAGAATGATCACCAGCACGGAGAGCAGAACGGGGAGAAGATCTTTTTTCTTCATCCTTACACGCCCAACGTGTTCCGGAACAGCACCGTCAGCCCCACCCCGGCCCCCCAGACCAGATACCCTACCAGCAGGGTGGGGATCAGTTTGAGTCCCTTGCGAGCGGCAACCCAGGCGGCCATCAAAAAACCAATGGTGGGCACAATGCTGACCAGCAGGCTGCGGCTGAAATCCTCCATGGCCTGCTGACTGCCCTGATTGGCGGCATACACCACCCAGAGCGCCAGCGGAACCTTAATGGGCATGGTGGCGGTCACCGCAGCAACCAGCTTACTCTGCCGCTGCAGCACCGCAACCGCGATAATGATAAAAATAGACAAGATAACGGGTAAATAATCCTGTATGTTCATGCAGCTCCTGAAATCACTTCTCTAGTAAAAACTTATTAATCCGCTCCCAGATGAATTCATGCTGATCTGCCAGGCGGTGGTCGGATTCCACCTCCAGCAGGGAAACCTTCTCTCCATGCTGCTGCGCATAATACCGGCTGTCTTCGATCGGCACAGTCTTGTCCCTCCGCCCGTGGATAATCTCCGCCTCGGCTCCGGGCGCAACCATCTCCTGATAGTTCAGCCCATCCCGGTGAAACTGGTAGCCCAGCGGTAGTTTTCCCGCGAAAGCATAATGATCGATATTCACCGTTCCCTGCTGCTTCCAGTAGGAAAGCTCCTCCTCATTCATCTGCAGCGACTGGTAAGCCAGCAGCGGCGCCAGCAGCAGCATTTTTTCCACCCGGTACACCTCGGCATAGCGAAGGCTGACCAACCCCCCCAGAGAGCTGCCGATCAGCTGCGGCTTTTCTACCTCATGATCCAGCAGGAACTGACGCAATCGGTTGATCATCCCGGTGATGGTCAGATGGCGGAAGTCCCGCGGGGTGGGATTGAAATTTACGGCCAGATACTCCGCCCCGGAAAGCTGGGGCGCATTTTCTGACAAGAATTTCCCTTTCTCCCCCTGATCGGAAGAAGCAAATCCATGCAGATAGACGATTGTTTTTGCACTCACCGCTTGCTCTCCTTTGGTTTTCTTCCAGCAGGCATCGCTTCAGGGAGAAACCGACCCATCCTGAGGCGGTGCGGAAAGACTTCTTGTATTGTATCTCACCGGTAGAAAAGCTCAATCCCCAAATCCGGGAGTCAGCCCAATGTGTGCTGACCTGGGGATATAATCAAGGCCACAGGCTGCAACCAGTGCGTTTCAACACCAGGAGGTACCATGAATGAAGTCCGCTGGGGTTTGCTGTCCACCGCCCATATCAACCGCAAAATCATCCCTGCTATCCGCCGCTCCGCGCGGGGCATCCTGGCTGCCGTTGCCAGCCGCAGCCAGAGCAAAGCTGACGCCTATGCCCGCCAGTGGGACATCCCCCGGGCTTTCGGCAGCTACCGGGATATGCTCACTTCCGGGGCAGTTGACGCCGTCTACCTCAGCCTGCCTAACCACCTGCATGCGAAATGGTCCCTGCAGGCACTGCAGGCCGGCCTGCACGTCCTTTGCGAGAAACCCCTGGCTCTCTCCCTGGAAGAGGTTGATGCCATGATCACTGCCAGCCGGGAGCAAGAGCGGGTGCTGGCAGAGGCCTTCATGTACCGCCATCATCCGCAGACAAAACAGATTGGGGCCTGGGTGCATACCGGCAGACTGGGAGAAATCTACTTGATCCGGGGGGTATTCAATTTCCAGCTGGGTAAAAAACAGCGGCGCCCGGAGCAGCTCAACATCCGGCTCGTTCCAGAATACGGCGGGGGGTCTCTCTGGGACGTTGGGGTATATCCGATCAGCCTGGCCCAGTTCCTGATAGGCAGAGCTCCCACCTGGGTATTCGGCAGCAGCAAGCAGGGCGAGACCGGGGTGGATGAGACCTTCGTGGGGCAGCTGGGCTATTCCCCTTTCCAGCAGCCCGGCGCCGCCGCTCAAATTGCCAGCTCCTTTGAAACACCCTTTCACACCCGGGTGGAGATCATCGGCAGCCAGGGGAGACTTACCCTGACCAGGCCTTTCACCAATCTCAACCAGCGCAGGCAGGTGGTTTTCACCGCCAAGAATGGACGGCGCCGCAAACTTCGATCGTCCCGAAAGCCGCTCTACCTGGGAGAAATCGAAGATATGCACCGGGCCATCCTGGACAGCCAGCCCCCGTTGATCAGCCTGGAGGAATCCCGGAATCATATCGCCACCGTTTTAGCGCTCTACCAATCCGCCCGTAAAGAGCAGGTGGTGCGGCTGGCGCAGTGATGCCTTTCCCGGAAAGTGGACCCCGCTGGCTGAAGTCCAGAATTGACGGCCGGTCAACAGCCCAGGCGGAGGGTCGGAAGCTGAGCCCAAAATGGAACTGGCCGGAGAGCATGGAGATGCTTCGGGCAATGGCCGTCCGCTCAAATTCAATCCCCAGCTGCAGAGGACAGGTCACGGTGGAAAGCTGCCGCCCTGGCGGAGCCCCGGGAAGGAGTCCCCTTTTGACCCGGGCCCTCCTCATTCCGGCAGCACCAGCAGGAGTTCCCGCTCCAGCTGCGGGGAAAAGATGCCCACGCAGGCCTCGATTCTTTCCAGCTGCTGCCTGATATCCCCCCCGGAGATCCCCGGAGTACCGTAGGTGGTGAAAGCGGCCGCCGTGGTATCCGGTCGGATTCGCGTCCGCCGGTCAGGACCGTAAATCACTGAGGAAACAATACCCTGCTGGTCGGTGATATAGAGATCACCCGCTTTCAGCTCCTGATCCTGCCCGCTGAGCTGAGTGAACTTCTCACCACTCCGGGAGATATCAGCCAGGAGAGGCTCTTTCAGCCTGTCCCGATCATGAACTGCAGTCAGCAGACCGGTTTCCAGCTCGACCAGGAACATGGCGGTGATTAAAGCGGAGGGAGCCCGGATGGGCTTACCCTGAAAAACCACGCTCTCCAGCTGCAGCAGCACATGGTAGGTTTTCCGGAACTGACGGTAAAAATCGTCATACGCAGCCAGACCGGGCTGCGCCCGGAGGCCGGGACGGTCCAGATCTCCCCAGCGCTGGCGTAATTTTTCGGCTGCTTGATCTGCAGCAGCCTCCAGAGCAGGATGGGTGGTGGGGTTCTCCAGATTCCGGAGGACCAGGAGACCAACACTGCCCTCGGGCTGCAGTTCTTTCCAGCGCTCTGAGAGCTGAATCATGGCTTTCCCACCCCGCTCAATCCAAAATATCCGCCACTGAACCGGCCACTTCCAGCCCAGCGCAGTCCCCGCGGCCCTGAAAGAGAATTTCTTCCGTCTGGCCGCCGCCGTCCAGAGCCAGGAGGCGAACATCAACACAGGCAGTAAGGCTCTCCAGGATCCGCGGGGTCATCCCGTCCAGTTCCGGGGAGGAAAGCAGCCCCCCTTTTCCACGTTCAGCCTGGATCTCCAGCCGTAAGCCCGGGAACCGCCCCTGCGGATCAGATCGCCGCTTCCCTTCCAGGGTCCAGGACACATGACTGTCCGTCAGGGACAGCCGGGAGATTTTCGATCCCAGGTAGGTTGCAAAACGGAAAATCCTCTCCTCCAGAAGCAGGCCAACGATAAACCCCCGAAACCAGCTTCCCAGCCAGGGGATGGTGGCCACGGAGGCGGTCAGGGAGACCCCGGTCTTTTCAAAATGATTGCTCTGCATCCAGATGTAGGCCCGGGGGAAGGTTTGTCCCCAATCCTTCTCCATGTAGCCCCGCCCTCCGGAAAATTCTTCCTGCCTGCCGTTGATCACCAGGCTGCCCTCCAGGGAATGATCCAGGCTGAGCACCCCGTGATAAGTCTGCAGAAAGGGAATCAGCCCATAAGGTCCCATTACCCCGGGCGAAAAGAGATCAACCGGCCAGGGGTGGAGATCCCCAAAGGTAATCTCCCCCTGAATGACCTGCCCCTGCCCTTGGATATCCAGCAGACAGCACGCCGCGCTGAAGCGGCTGGAGCCCACCCGGAGATCAAAATCAGACCGGGAGGCCTGAAAGGCATCTAGCGGATAACGGTGGTAGACCACCTGACTGGCTGTCCCGTCCAGGACCTGAATAAAGGCATGGGCCTGCTGCGGATCGGGATGCTGAAAGACCCCGGGAATCACAGCCCAGCGGGCGCTGCGGTCCCGGTTGACCAATTTGAGATACCAGCCCTCAAAAAACACCTTTCCTTTTCCCCGGCCGTGATAGGCACCTGGGATCCACAAGGAACGGAAATTTTCTAGCATGGAAAACTCCCCTGATCCGGGCTCAGGCGGTGAGCCCGGATCTACTGTCAGATCCACCTGAACATCAGCTGCCAGGCAGCCGATTAAATCCAGTCCACTTCAGCAACCGTGCGCTCGCCGCCGGCATCACCGGTGTTCCGGGTTCCGGCAGGCTCCAGCATCAGGATCTGGCATTCCTGGTCGGCGGCCGGCTTGTGCTCCACACCGGCCGGGACCACGCAAAGTTCACCTGCCTGGAGGGGTAGGTCGCCGTCCCTCAGATGCATGACCATCTCCCCCGCCACCACCAGAAAGAGCTCATCCGTCTCCGGGTGGCTGTGCCAGACGAATTCCCCCTGGATTTTGGCAATTTTTAGATCATAATCGTTCAGCTGGGCGATGATCTTGGGATCCCACTGCTCCGTAATTTTAGAAAATTTTTCTGCCAGATTTACACCGGGGATCATAGCTGGATTCGCTATCCTTTCCTGCTGGGCAGGAGGAAATTGTTGGAAAAACACGCGCTGCAGCACATGGGCATCATGGCGTATGACGGATATTCTTGGTAAGGCACTCTCCACCCAAGCCATCTTCAGTGCATATTTTGATCTTGGTGGTGATGTCATGTCCAATCGGGTCTCCATCGAAAGTCATCAGCACATAATGGCTTTCCCCGGGTGTGAGATCCACCTGGCTGCTGGCAACCAGGCAGCCGTTGAAATCCTGGAACTCGTTGCCATCATACCCCACCGGACTCGAACCACCGGTATGGTCCGTCGCTGTGGTCCGGAAGGATTCCAGAGTCAGTGACCCGGTATTGTTGACCCGGTAAATTAATCCTGTCTGGGGGGCACAAAACTCACTCCGCACATAGGAGAGGGTGAAATCCATGCTGGGTGTTGGTGAAGGAGGCGGGGTATAGACCGGTAGCGATTCCGTATCCCCTTCCGGGGTGGCATACTTGCCCCACAGCCAGCAGAAGCTGTCCGGCTGGTCCGGATTGCGGATGTACCAGTAGTTTTCCGTGGGGTCTTTGGCAACCACCTCGGATTCCTCTCCACTCATCAGCAGAGCCAGGAGTTCATAGACAGCACCGGGGCCAAAGCGGCAGTTGGTATTCTCCGAAACGTAAACCAGGGGCCCTTCCGGGGTGGCGGTGAGAGTTGCCGTCGGGGTGAGAGTTTCAGTTGCTGTCGGTTCCGGAGTCGGACTCGGTCCCTGGGTGTTCGTTGCAGCTGGCGGTTGAGGAGATTCTCCCGCTGGCTGCGGTTCCGAGGCAGCCACCGTCTGGGCAATGCTGGTTTCTACAAACCCCTCCGGGGTTTCAACTCCTCCCTCACTCCCGCTCGGCAGATTGCAGGCCAGACTGGCCAAAATGATCACCATCAACCCGGTGAGGAGAGAAAAACGACGGGTCATGGTTTGCGAAGGTTGGATGTTGGCCATTACTCCTCCTACAGCTTTCTCGGAGATCCCTTCCGGCCAGACGACCGCCGGCAAGGGAACCGGTTGTGTTTATATTTCTTTCAGCGCAGCTTCCAGGGCATCGAAGACTTCATCCGGGAGCACGGCATAGGCCATTCCCATCCCGTAAAAAAATGTCTCCAGGGCATCCCGGCTTTCCGTTCGCAGGATCAGCCGATCGCCGCTGGAGACAGTCCATCCCCGGTCAGTTTTTGCCACCACCAATCCCCAATCCAACCTGTTAGCCAGGCGGATGCCCCCCTCCAGGTTTCCTTCCGGGAAGTATTCTTCCAGCATGGGCAATTCATTCATCAAGCAGCCTCCTGATCTTGATCAGCGGTGCCGTTCTTACTTTGCTGCCTTGCTGAGTATTTTCCTGTATTGTACTCAATTAATCCGTCAGGGACCTGATCTTTCCGCAGATCGGGTCCCTGGATTTCCTATCTGCTGCCTCCGGCAGTTTTAGGGGACATGGCGGATGGTCTGGGTGGAGCAGTGTCCGTTCAACCAGTCCTCGGTACACACGGTAATCCGGGTACCAATTTCATGCCCTTCCGGGTTGTCAGCAAAACGGCTGACAAAGAAGTAGCTTTCGCCGTTTCCGGCGGTGAGGTTGATCTGCCGGTCCACTACACTGCAGCCATCATAGCGCACAAAATCATTGTTGTACCAGGTCTGGGGCAGCGACCCGCCGGTATAATCAATGGCTTCAGATTTCCAGGATCGCAGAATTTCACCGCCCACGTTGTTGATCCTGTACATGACGGCATACCCACCAAAGCAGGGCCCTTCCAGTGATTGATAAGTGACTGTGAAATTGATCGCCGGCGTTGGTGTCGGCGGCGGTGTGTAGACGGGCAGCTCTTGCGTATCCCCCACCGGTGTAGCAAATTGACCCCAGGTCCAGCAGCGGTCTCCGGGCTGATCTGGATTTTCGATGTACCAGAAATCCCGGTCCGGGTTCTGGGCAAAAGCCGGGGATTCTTCTCCCCGATACACCACCGCCTCCCGGTCATAGGGAATCCCCGGTCCGGAACGGCAGAAGGTGTTCTCCGACATATAAATTCGCGGCTGCGCCCCGCCGCTGTCCCCGGCATCCGGGGTCGGGGTCGGGGTTCCCGTCTGGGTGGGAGAGGGCACCGGCGTGGAGGTGTCCTCCTGAGGTGGATTGGGATCCTCGGCAGCTGTCCCCAGGGCGTCCAGCGTCAGTACCGCTTCTGTTTGCTGCCTTTCCATTTCGCTGAGCTCCTCAGGGCCCAGCACCTCTTCCGTCAGGCTGCTGCAGGCTGTGACCAGAAAGATCATCAGCATTAAACCGGATCCAAATATCTTGGTTCTTTTCCCTAAAATAAATTTTGTGCTGGCCATATTTCCTCCCTTGTTTTCGGTAGCTATCCCCTGGGCCGGCGGCAAGCGCCCCTTCTAAAAGACCGGTATCCTCCCTTCCTGTCCGCAACGCTGTCTCTAGCGGGCCTGCAATATCCCCTGGCGAAGCCCTTCTCCCGCCGCGGGCAGGTTCCAGCTCCTCCGGCCGCCGGCAAATCAGAAAGTGATTGTTCCTGGAATGTAACCGGTGTTCGCTCCGGGTTTCAGACCCCCTCCGGAAAGATCCCCTGCGCCCCGGATGAACCATGAACAACCGGCGATCGGGGCTCTCTGAAATCTGCCGGAGGCCGTCCTGGGGACGGCCTCCGGCTGTTGTAAACTGAGCTTACTCTTCCTTGAACTGCTTTAAGGCTTCCAGAGCTGCTGACCCGTACACCACAGCCGGGCCGCCGCCCATCAGAATGGCCACGCCGATCGTATCGGCGATCTCGGCCTCCGTGGCGCCCGCTTTCAGCGCATCGTGGACGTGAAAGGCAATGCAGCCGTCGCAGCGGACGGCGATGCCGATGGCCAGGGCAATCAGCTCCTTTACCTTGGCGCTCAGCGCGCCCTCTGTAGAAGCCGCATGGTGCAGCTCCTGAAACCCTTCCATGATCTCCGGGCTGACCTTGCCGTATTCGCCCATCGATTGTTGGACCTGTTTAAACAATTTTGGGTAACTGTCAACCGCCATGAAATACCTCCAGTAATCTAAAACGAATATACAGTAGTGTTATCGTACTATTCTGCGGAGGGGATTGACAGGGAGTCAGACAGGTTTATATACGATTCTAAGATCGGGAAGCCCCCTGGCACAGCATCTGGATACTCCAGGAATTGACCTGTAGAGCTCAGACCCTAGAGCGAGATCAGCAAAAGGAGGAACATCCCTGTGATCATCCCTGTGGGCACCAGGCCGATCAGCGCCCACATGCGGATGTCATTGCTGGTTTTGGGGGTATTCCGGAGGGTGAGGATCATCAATAGCAGACTGACAAAGGGAATCGGCAGGGTCAACCAGGCAGCCAGGTTAAGCCGCCTGGCCTTCCGGGAGGGCTGCAGCATCCGGGAGAGGTCGGGAGTGGTGGTGAATTCCTTTCCACACTGGCTGCAGGCAGCCCAGATTTCCCGGTAGGTGCCCAGCGGAATGAGGAAGTTGACCTTGGCTTTGACTTCTACCGTGCGCACGGTCAGCTCGGCCTCTTCACCGCAGCGCGGGCAGGTGTGCCTCACCTGCCAGCAGTCGTATTCCTGGTAGCTGTATGTCGGCCGCGTGGCCATGGGTCAACCCCTCTGGATGGGGGCAACGGGCTGGCGGAGAATGGTCCTCAATTTTTCGGGCCCCACCCGGCGGGGATCGCTGAGGTAGATCTCGTGGTGCTTGCCGGCCGGTGCCAGCCCCTGCGCCGGCAGCCATTCTTCATGAAGACGTTTCAAGGTCGGGCCTTCCTGATCATAAGAACCGATGTGCAGGATCTGGGCAGATAATCCTTCGTGGTAGGATTCCAGGCGGATGATATCCAGCGCGGGGAGATCCTTTTTCTCTCTCACCAAATCCAGAGCCGTCTTATAGAGCGCGGGACTGATCCAATCCGGGGTCATGATCATCATCGTCCAGTCCCACTGGCTCTTATCACGGGCAGTGGTGAAAGCTTCCCTATCCTGCGCCCACCACAGCCCTTCCAGGGGGGGAACGACATAGTCCTGGGCATTCTCTTTGCTGAGAAATTTAAGCTTGTAGGCCACCGCGTAGAGGGATTCCACCGCCTGCTGGTAAGCGGACACCGTGTTGGGGTCTCCGTGTCCGTCGATCATCAGGAACTGCATATCGGGGACCTCGACCAGCGTGAATTCCTGCCCGGATGGCTGATAAAGATCCTTGAGGATATTCTTGAAATTGATCTTAGGCATTTTCGCGCTCCTGTTTGGCTATAGTTTACACGAAAAAATGTCCGACCTGATAAACTTTCCGTGAAATTGCTTTGAAAAGCAGCAGGGCAATAACCATCCCCGGCTGGTGCCCTGTTCAGAATCCGCTCATTCTGGTAGACTCATGCCGAATGACGAGATGAAGCCCGGCCGTGATTGGCCGGTTTTTTTGTGTGGGATTAGAGATTGATGACCATCATCCGGAACGACCTCCGCAATATTGCCATTATCGCCCACGTGGATCACGGGAAAACCACGCTGGTCGATGGCCTGTTGAAGCAAGCCAACACGTTTCACGAAAATAAGCAGATCCAGGAGCGGGTGTTGGACTCCAATGAACTGGAGCGGGAAAGGGGAATCACCATCCTCTCCAAGAACACCGCTGTGGAAATTATCGATCCGGACAGCGATCAACCGGTCCGGATCAACATTGTCGACACCCCCGGCCATGCCGATTTCGGCGGCGAAGTGGAGCGGGTGCTCAATATGGTGGACGGGGTGCTGCTGCTGGTGGATGCCGCCGAAGGCCCCCGCCCGCAGACCCGGTTTGTGCTCCAGAAAGCTCTCCAGCTGGGCCACCAGGTGATCGTGGTCATCAACAAAGTCGACCGGAAATTTGCCGACGCCCGGCAGGTTCTCAACGACACTTTTGATCTCTTCATCGAGCTGGGGGCCACGGAACAACAGGCGGATTTTCCGGTAGTGTACACGGTGGCTACCGAGGGAAGGGCCGGCCTTTCCCCCGAAGTTGGCCCGGATCTCCAGCCGCTTTTCAGGACAATTCTCCGGGCCATTCCGGCACCCGAGGTAGACCTGGAAGGCCCCCTGCAGATGCTGGTCACCAGTTTGGAATACGATCCCTACCGGGGACCCACTGCCATTGGCCGGATCACAGCAGGAAGGATTCAGGTCGACCAGCCAGTGGCGCTGATCAAAGCCGATCAAAGCATCCATACCTGGGAAGTCACCTATCTCCATCGTTATCAGGGGTTGGACCGGATCGAAGTAAAGGAAGCCAGCGCGGGGGAGATCGTCGCTCTGAGCGGACCGGAGGGCATTTCTATCGGAGATACCCTGACCGATCCCCTCCAGCCAAAGGCGCTGCCGAGGATTGATGTGGAAGCTCCAACCGTGCGGATGAGCTTCGGCGTCAACACTTCGCCCTTCTTCGGGGAAGAGGGGAAGTGGAAAACCTCCCGCAAGCTGCACGAGCGTCTCTTCCGGGAGACCCGCAGCAATCTGGCCCTGCGGGTGGAAGAATCCCCGCAGGCCGATACCCTGCTGGTCTCCGGGCGGGGTGAACTCCATCTGGCCGTTCTGATTGAAACCATGCGCCGGGAGGGATATGAATTTCAGGTCTCCCGTCCCCAGGTCATTCTGAAAACTGCTGAGGACGGAAAGATCCTGGAGCCCTTCGAGGAGATCCGCCTGGAGATTCTGCCAGATGATATCGGCTCGGTAATGACCGCCTTGAACGACCGCCAGGGAGAGCTGCTGGAAATGCGCGAATCCAGCACCGGCACCATGCTGCTCACCTTTCTGGCTCCCACCCGGGGTATCCTGGGCTTCAGGCACCATTTTCTGACCATGACCCGGGGAACCGGGACAATCAACACCTCTTTCCACAGTTATGCGCCGCAGGCAGGGGGGGTTGATACTCGTTCCCATGGAGCCCTGATTGCCTGGGAAACCGGCACTGCTACCACTTTTGGACTCCAGAACGCGGAGGAGCGGGGAAGCCTGTTCATCGGACCGGGAACCCGGGTGTATGCCGGCATGGTGGTGGGAGAAAACCGCCGATCGGGGGATATTGAAATTAATGTCTGCAAGACCAAGCACCTCACCAACATGCGGGAAAGCTTCCGGGAAATTGACCAGCGGTTGGTCGCACCCCGGGAGATGAGTCTGGATCAATACATTGAATTCCTGAATGATGATGAACTGCTGGAAGTCACCCCGCGCAGTCTGCGGATTCGTAAACGGATCCTGGATCACAGCGCCCGCCAGCGGGCAGCCAAGCAGACTTGAACCTACCCCACCAAGATCCCAACCCAAATTGAACTCCCCGAAGAGAAAAATCTGGATGTTTGACAACCACTCCCTGGTTAAGAACGTAAAGCTTCCCTTACAATAGAGGCACCAATGTACCTTTTTCGTTACATTAACTTGAAAAGGAGGGAGTAGTGTAAAGTTCTTTCTGTAAATTTAGATTAAAAAGTAGGTCAGGTGTATCC
>CAZRUS010000010.1:0-105171 GCA_964603385.1 uncultured Anaerolineales bacterium
CTCCAGTCTAGAACATATGTTCTAGTTTGTCAAGTCCCACCGCTGGGGGTGGAACACAAGAGGAGCCCAGATACAGGGAAAAACAGGAAAACTACCTGCTGTGCTCTTAATCATTCTCTGGTAGAATAATGCCTGTGTTACAGCGATACCCCCCTGAGGATTGATTTCCATGACCAAAGCAACACAACCCTACTCCACCTGGGTGGAAGTGGATCTGGATGCCGTCCGGGAAAACGTGCGCATCATCAAAGAGCTGACCACAAGCGAAATCATGGCGGTGGTCAAAGCCAATGCCTATGGACACGGGTTTATCCCGGTGGCGAAAGCTGCCGTGGAAGCCGGTGCCTCCTGGTGCGGACTGGCCCGACCGGGCATGGCCACCGCCCTGCGGGAAGCCGGGCTGGATTGCAAAATGCTTATTCTGGGATATTTTCCCCCGGAACGCATCACAGAGATGCTGGAACACAGCATCTCCCTCACTGCCTGGACGGAGGCCCACCTGCAGCAGATCTCCGCTGCTGCGGAGCGGACTGGCCTGCAGGCCAACGTGCATATTTTGACCGATACCGGCATGGGGAGGCTGGGCTGTCACCCAGAAAAAACACTGGAATTGGTGAAAATGGCCGTCGCCTATCCCCGGTTGAACGTTGAAGGGCTGCTCTCCCATCTTGCCAAAGCGGACGACGTCGATCCCACCACAACGGAGCAGCAGGAAGCCGTCTTCCGAGGGGTAATTGGAAACCTGGATCAGGCAGACCTGCTGCCCCCGTACATTCATATGGCGAATTCTGCCGGCAGCCTGGGCTTCCCTTCCACCCATTTCAACCTCATCCGACCTGGGATTGTGCTCTACGGCATGCCTCCCGCTCCTGAGGCCCCCCTGCCTGCCGGCATTCGTCCCGCGCTGACCTGGAAAACCGTCCTGGCCAGTGTAAAAGTTCTCCCCCCCAAACATGGCGTCAGCTACGGCCACGCTTATACCACCTCCAGCAAGGAGACCATCGGGGTTTTACCGCTGGGGTATGCGGATGGTTTTCGGCGAACCGCCGGAAATCAGGTGTTAATTCACGGGAAACGCGTCCCGGTGGTGGGCAGGGTATGCATGGACCAATGCATGGTGCAGCTGGACGGGATCGACAACCCTCAGGTAGGAGACGAGGTGGTATTGATTGGCAGGCAGGGGGAGGAACAAATCACCGCAGAGGAGATTGCCCGGAACTGGGGGACGATCAATTATGAAGTCACCTGCGGGATCAGCGCCCGGGTTTCCCGGATTTTTTTCCATTAAACAGAATAAGCGCGGAGCTCTCTAATCTCTGGCTGATCATTCAGCCGGTTTTGGTTTCCCGGAAGGGGGGCTGCGTTTTCACCTTCTGAGTAGGATGAGTGCGCTGTTCCAGCGGCAGAACGACATGGAATTCGCTGCCCGGCAGATGATCAGTGTCCTTCTCAGTGCGCTCCACCCACACCCTGCCGCTGTGGGCTTCGATGATCCCGCGCACCACGGCCAGCTGATCAGCCGGTTTACCGTCCTCCAGAGATAAATCCTCCGCCAGATACTGCTCCAAATCACTGGGCATTTGCTCCTGGAAAAAACGATCCTGGGCTTCCTCATCTATCCCAATACCTGTATCACAAACGATGATTTCAGCCCCTTCCCATTTCAACACATCTGACCGGGGAGGAATGTACCGGCCGGTGATGCGGATTTTCCCACCACTGGGTGTATGCGTCATGGCATAGACGATCAGGGTTCGGAAGGATTTCCGGAGCGCGTCCAGATCTCCGTAGACAGGCGGGATTTCTCCCAGGCTGTCATGTGACAGGGTGATCTTCCGGGCTTGAACTTTTTCTGCCAGATCCCGGCAGATGCCGTCTATCAAGGAATACAGAGAGGTCGGTCTGGTGTCAATCTCCAGATTACCGGGCTTGACATTGGCCGAGGAAATCATGGAATCAATTGTTTGCTGCAGCTGTTCCAGTCCAGAGAGCATGCCGTTGATCAGTTCAGCATAATAATCATCTTCCATCAGCTCAACACTGTTGGCCAGCAGCTGGGTATATCCGCTCATCACGGTTAATGAGGACCGCAGTTCATGAGCCTTGATGCTGATAATGTCAGAGGCCGAACGCTTGATGTGTTCAATTTTATCCAGCGCAGTATTCTTGGAAGCCTTGGCACGGCGCAGCTGGTTATCAATATTTGTCAGGCTTTCCACCAGACGGGCGTTCTGCAGGGCCACCGAGGTTTGATCTGCCAGCGTGGAAAGGAACTCGATCTCCTCATCGGTAAAGGAAGCACCCGAGCGCTTTTGAGAGAGCGCAAAAAGACCGATCCATTCGTCCTCGGTATGAATGGGTATAAACGCTTCCACCTCCAGATCACGGATCCAGGTAAGAATATTTTCCGGAATGGTTTGAAACTTGGGGATGAATTCCAGCTCAGACTGCGTCAGAGGCCGTTTTTCCTCACTGAGCACCCTGGTGATCGGGGTGCCGGCCGGCAAAAAATCCAGATCCGGCAGCGTGGTGGTCGTGCAAGGCACCGCCCGCAGGCGCCAATTAAGAGGACCGCCCTCTGATTCCAGCGGATCGACCAAAAAAAGGCTGCCCTTCTTGACATCGAGGGCATCGCAGATCATTTCCATAGTCACCTTCGAGAGCAGCTCAATATCCAGAATACTGCTCAAGGTTTTACTGTAATTGCGAATCTCCTTCGTCCGGTCACGCTCCTGAATAATGATCTTTTCCAGCGTGGACTTCACCGTGTGGTTAACTGGAGAGAACACCGCCAGGGAAAATACAAACAGAAACGCCCCATTATACACAGGCTGGTACCAGACGTAGCTGTTGAAGACCCGCTCCAGCAGCAGAAACCCGACGGCATAAAGCAGCACCATCAGCAGCCCAGTCAGCGAATAGCAGCTGGTCTGCAGCAGCACCATCCGCAGATCAGGCAGCCGATAGGTGAGTACCAGATAATTGATAATCAGGGTGTTGAAGACCAGCAGAAAGGTGCCCAGCAGCGGATGATCGTTGAGATAGAGAATGGAACTGCCGGTAAAAATCACCAGCGCTGCCGTCCAATAAATGCTCCGCTGGCGGACGACATTTCGCTCCGCCTTCCGGTAAGCCTGCAGCAAATACAGCGCAGTGAAAATTAGAAACACCCCCCATCCCAGCGCAAGGATCACCATGGTGATGATTGATCTCGTATACACTCCCCAGTTGATGCGCAGGAAGATATCCTCTTTCAAAAATGCCCGCGAATCCACCAGAACAACGGCTGTGAGGATCCCCAGACTGCCAGCCAGCCATCCCCACCCGGGGTGCTCTTTCCCGAAAACGGCCCTGGTCAGCGCATAGAACACGCCGCTGAGCAGCAGCACACCAAACCAATGCAGGTGAGATTGAAGCTCCGGGCTGAATCTCCGCCACCAGTCCAGCTCTCCTCCAAAGAGAGCCAGATTGATAAGGAACAATACCCCCAGGTAGATGACCAGCAGATAATCTGCCAGCTTATAGACCCGGAGTTTCCGAACGGCGTTTACCAGCACGCTGAACACAAAAAAACCGGTGACCAGGTAGAGCAGTGCAGGAATTGTCAGCGTTGCAGTCATCCTCCCCTCGCTTCTTAAAGCAAACGTACTCTGACCTGAGATCCCGCTTCCATCCCCCCGGCATCGGCGGGGATCCGCACCAGCCCCCGTGCTTTGACCAGCACGAAAATCAGGTTGCTTTTGCCGAATACCGGCTCGGCAAGGACTTTCCCTTCCGGGGTGGTCCTCAGCTGCACCGGGATCCAATCCTCTCTGCCGGTTTGTGAGGAGAGATTAATGGTCAGTTCAGCGCTGATGAAGGGCGTGAATTTTTCCGAACGCAGGCCCAGCATGGCTTCAATCACCGGCACCACATACAGGGAGGCAATCACCAGTGCACTTACCGGGTTGCCAGGGAGGCCGATCATCACCTTCTCTCCAGCAACAGCGAAAATGGTTGGCTTTCCGGGTTTAACATTCACCCCATGGACCAGCACGCCGGGTTCGCCCAGGGCATCCATCAGCTCTGCAGTGAGATCGCGGCTGCTTGCCGATGACCCTGCTGTGACCACAACCAGGTCACACTCCTGATGCGCCTTACGCAGGGTTGTCAGCATGGGCTCCCGGTCATCTGGAATAATACCATAGGGAACGACATTGCCCCCGGCTTCCCTGACCAGACCGCTCAAGGTATAGGTGTTGATATCCCGCACCTGTCCGGGCCGGGGGTCTCCTTGTGGGGGGATGACCTCATCTCCACTGGAGATGATCCCCACCCGCGGTCGACTGGCCACGGACACTTCAGTGATCCCCAGAGCGAGCAACCCGCCGATCTCAGGCGGTCTGATCCTGGTTCCCTGCGGAATGACTACCTCTCCTTGCTGAATATCCTCGCCCACATCGATCACGTTTTCACCCACAGCCGCTGCGCGCAGAATTTCTATCTCACTGTCCGGCAGGGATTGCGTGTGCTCGACCATCACCACCGCATCCGCTCCCTCGGGGAGCATTCCGCCGGTGTGAATCAAGGCGCATTCACGCTCCATAAGAGAAAATGAGGGTCGATCCCCCATCGGGACTTCTCCTGTGAGGGGAAGATAGGCAGGCAGCGACTCACTGGCCCCGTGCGTATCCCGGGCTCGGACGGCATAGCCGTCCACGGTGGAGCGCCGGAATGCCGGAAGCGGGTGAGGAGAAGGAACGGCTTCAGCCGTGACCCGCCCAAGTCCTTCCACAGTGGGGATTTTCTCAACCTGAGGATGAGGCTGAAAATGAGCAAAGAGATGGGAGAGAGCTGCATCAGGGTCAATCAGGGTTAAAAATTCGGGCATGGTCAGCCACCTTGGAAAGCCTTCATCGAATCCAATAAGAATAGGTGATCAAGTAAACTGGAATAAAAAAAATGCTCCCCGAAAGCAGGCTGAGCGGCAGCCATCGTGGGGGCGCTCCATCCTTCAAGCGGGAAAGATACCAGATCAGGTAGCCAGCCAGGGGCAGCACCAACAGGATCGGCCATCCAATCCGAGCTGGAAAGCCAAACAGCACCCCGGCGCCGAACAGCAGGAAACCAATCAGCACCAGGAGGTTATGAACAAATATCCCCTGCACCCAGCCCAGGCGGATCATCAAGGTTTTCCTTCCCAGCCGCAGGTCACGGGGGTATCCAGGCAGCTGCCAGAAGAGCAGCATGGCCAGATGAAGCGGGTATAGCGGAAAAACACTCAGTGCCAAGAAACGATGATACTCCCCGGTCTGCAGAGTATAACCAAGCGCTGGTGGAATCAGCACCAGCAATAGCGAGGTCAGCGGTTCTGCCAAACCGGAGTCTGTCAACTGGATGCCGGGTGCGGTGAGCAGAAAGAACCCTCCAAAAAAAAGGATCATCAGAAATGCCGTTTCGATACTGAACACCGGCAGGCGAAAGATAAACAGGCTGGTCACAGCAGCAGCAGCCAGCAGAGAAGCAGCAAGATAAATTAACTCTTCGGACTGCTTTTCTTCTGTTCGCTCAGAATCCCTGTCTGGTTGAAAAGGAAGCCTCAGCATAAATCCCAGCCGCTCTCCAGTCTGGAAATGGTCGGCCAGCATGAAAAACCCCACCGCGGTAAACACACTCCACAGCAATCCCAACAGGAAAGCGGACCAATTAATCAAAACACCAAGATGACGGGCCAATCCCGCCCCCAGCAGATAGCAGGCTACCAGGCTCACTACATGTAGGGGACGAAGGCGCTCCAGGAAGCGGTTTTTAGAAAAAGAAGACATATAGCATGATTATATCGTCCTTTCCGGTTTGATGACATCTCCCCCCGGAAGTTGACCCCCGGAAACCCGCTCCCAGCAGATGATTAACCCCGGAAGTAGTTGGAAAGGAAAAACCACAGATTGGCTGGGCGTTCCGCCAGGCGCCTGACAAAATATGGATACCATTCCGTTCCGTAGGGAACATAAACCCGCACCGGATACCCCTCAGCGGTCAGGTGTTCCTGGAGATCACTGCGGATGCCGTACAGCATCTGGAATTCCATGCCGGTGGACGGCAGATCAATCTCTTCGGCATACTGCCTGGCGAAATGGATTCGCTGCTCATCATGGGTGGCAATCGCCGGGATGGGGGGAAAGACACCATCATCACTGATCCGGGATTCCCGGGCCAGCGAGGCGTCCAGCAGCAGGCGGGTCAGGTGGTCAAAGTTTTTATCAACATCCCTCTTCTTGGGATAAGCCACCTCCGGAGGTTCCCTGTAGGCTCCTTTGCACAAGCGTACTTTGCTGCCCACATGCAGCAGCTTTCGAAGATCCTCCTCGCTGCGGTAAAGATAAGACTGCAGGACAATACCCACGAAATCCTCGAACCCTTGATTTCTCACCTGTTTGAAGAGGTTCAGCGTTTGCTCGGTCACCCGGGAATCCTCCATGTCAATACGGAGGAAAATCCTGCTGGTTTTGGCCCGCTCCAGAATGGCCACCACCAGATCCCGACAGAACGCTTGGTCAAGGTCCAGTCCAAGCTGACTGAGTTTAATCGAAACACCGCAGGCTGCCTGTTCCCGATCCAGACGATCGATGATCTCCAGGATCTCTTCGGCAGCACTGCGGGCTTCCTCCCGGCTGCCGACATGCTCGCCCAGATGGTCCAGCGTGGCGGTAATCCCCCGCTGGTTGAGCTTCTGCACCACCTGCACCGCCTCCTCAAGAGTCTCCCCGGCTACAAAGCGGGCGGCCATTCGCCGGGCAACTCCCCAGGACTGGACAAATCGGCGCGCCCATCCCGCCCGGGAAAGATAGATCAGCAGCGCTCTCAGCATTGTCTCTCCACCAGAACTGCAGCTCCTTTTTCTCTTTAAACTATAGGATAAACAACCAGAATTATCAGGGTCAAAGATAATTGCTTTCCACGCAAAAAGTCAGAGATCGAGCCTTCACCGCCCTGATGATGATCAGGGGAGCAGAAGTACCACCCTGTTGATGGTGCTGAGGCTCAATCCGGAATTACCGGATGAAATTCAGGAAATATATCCCAGGATATACCCAACCGCCTCTGATTATCTATAGCAATCCTCTCTCTCCTCACTGAAGATTAAGGTGAAGGTTGCTGCCTACCACTTGCTCAGGATTATGCTCACTATGGGTTGTCTGTTGTTCGCTGCTTCCCGAGAGGGGCTTTATACCATGGAACAAACGGAGGACGGATTGTGGAAGAACCCCCGTCTTCTCAGTCTACCTGCGCCCTTGCGGGCGCTGACGGGACAAGGTCAGCTGCTTGTCGGGGGAGGAAGGACAGGAATTTACCGCTCTAAAAACGGCGGAAATGACTGGCAGGCAGTGGAGCCCCTCCCTTCACCGGAGCATATCCGATCTCTGAAGATCATCCTGGGCTCGGCTAACAGCCCGCTGATGCTGGCCGGAACGCAGCCGGCAGGCATTCTGCGCTCTGAGGATCGGGGGATCAGCTGGCAGCACTCGCCGGAAGTCGCAGCGCTGAGGGATGACCGGGGCTGGAACCTGCCTTATGCGCCAGAGGCGGGCTGCGTCCGGGGGTTTACCAATCGGGCCGGCAAACTGTATGCCGCGGTTGAACAGGGTGGAGTTCTGACGGCAGAACGGTCCGAAAGCAAGTGGGGTCTGGAACCGGGCAGCAGCGGAGAACCCCACACTCCTCCCGAGCCAGGAGACGTTCACCCGGATGTGCATGATCTGTTCTCTGATCCAAATTACCCGGAGCGGATCTATGCAGCTACCGGCGGCGGGTTGTATCGTTCCCCCGCAGAAGATGCTCCCTGGGAGAAAATCCATCCCGCCTACTGCCGGGCGCTGTGGATCAACCCCGACAGCTCTGATCATCTGGTGCTGGGCAGCGCAGCGGGACCGGATCAAGAAGGCAGAATCGAGCAATCCCGGAACGCTGGGATGACCTGGAAAACTCAGCAAGCCGGGCTGGAGGAGGCTCCCTGGAGAAACAAGATGGTGGAGAAGTTTTTAAGCAGCCGAGGTCGACTGATTGCCCTGCTTTCCAGCGGCTCCTTGCTTACGGCTTCCCTGAAGGATTGGCAATGGGCTCCGTTGACCGGGTTGAATGGGGACATCCAGGAAATTTTCCTGCTCCCCGTATGATGACTGCTTATATCGCAGCAGCACCGCGTAGACATTGAATCATGAGGAGGTTTTATGATGCAGGCAGACTTGTTGATCATTGGTTCCGGCCAGGGTGGCGTCCCGCTGGCAGTGGAAATGGCCGAAAAAGGCCGTCAGGTGGTGATCTTTGAGCGCTCCTCCTGGGGAGGGTCCTGCATTAATTACGGCTGCACGCCCTCAAAATCTTTTCTCGCTTCCGCGCATACCGCACAAACCATCCGCGATGCCGGCCGTCTGGGTATCCACGGTCAGCTGCGGATTGATTTTCCGGCGGTCATGGACCGGGTCAGAGAGATCATCTCCAGCTGGTCCTCCGGAGTCGAGGATCGCCTTTCCCATCCCAACATTACTAAAGTAAATCAGGAGGCCGTCCTGATCGACTCCCTGACAGCCGCCGCAGGTGGAGAGGAATACCGGGCTGAGCAGATCATCATCAACAGCGGGAAATCCCCATTTGTACCGCCTATAAGCGGCATTGAAAACGTTCCTTTCCTGACGTATGAGAACTTTTGGGGGATGGAATCTCAGCCAGACCGGATGATCATCGTTGGCGGTGGATATACCGGGGTTGAACTGGGCCAGGGGATGGCCCGACTGGGAACCGAAGTGGAGATCCTGGAACGCAATCAACGTATCATCCACCGGGAAGAAGAGCGGGTCAGTGAGCTCATCCAGCAGGCCCTGGCTGAGGATGGGGTCAAATTCCATTTTCAGGCAGACATCAAAGCCATTAATCACCAGAATGGAAGCATCCTGGTGGAAATGGCCAGTGGTGAAACCATTGCAGGGGATGGGCTGTTGATGTCTACCGGGCGAAAGCCCAACACGGAGGCGTTGTTTGGAAATGGTTTTCAGCTAGAGACAGATCAGAGGGGCCATATTGTGGTGGACAAACACTTCCAGACCAGTGCGGAGGGGATATATGCCATCGGGGATGTCACCGGTCAGCCAGCATTCACTCATGTCTCCTGGGAAGATCACCGCCGGCTGGGTTCCATTCTGGAGAACGGCGGCCGCCAGCAGGGGGATCGGCCCCTGGCTTATGCTTTTTTTACCAGCCCTCAAGTAGGGCGGGCTGGTTTGAGCCTCTCCCAAGCCCAGGAGCGGGGCTTCTCCGCCAGGCAGGAAACCCTGCCTTTGAATGAGGTTGCCCGGGCGCTGGAGGTGGGACGGACACGAGGCTTCTACAGCATGGTGATTGAAGAAAGCAGCGGACGCATCCTGGGAGCGACGTTGATCGGACCCCAGGCAGCAGAGCTGGTGCATATTCTTCTGGCCCATATTCAGACCGAGGCGACCTGGCAGGACCTGGCCTCCGCGATGTACATTCACCCAGCATACGCAGAGGCCCTTCCAACCCTGGCGAGAAAATTTCATTCCGCGTGATAACCAACCCAAAAGTGAGGAAACAGATGACTGCAAAATGGAGAAAACCAGCTTCCTGGACCCTGGCTGCTGCCGCGATGCTTGCTGTGCTGCTGATCCCCGGCTGCGGAGGGAAAGAACCGTCCCCTGCTGACCAGGGGTCCACCCCGGCGGTTGAGGAAACCGAACCTGCTGCCGAAGAAGAACGCATCCTGAAAGTGAGCGCTTTTCCCATCAACCAGACGGATCCAGCAACCATATCTTCCGACAGTGAGGTGCTGATTGCCAATCATGTCTATGATTATCTAATTGATGTTGATGCCGAGAATGAAATCGCTCCCCGTCTGGCACGGGAATGGAGCCGAAGTGAGGACGGCCTGGTCTATACCTTTCAGCTTTCGGAAGGTGTGCACTTTCATGACGGGAGCAGTTTCAGTGCCGAAGATGTAGTCTGGACCTATCAGCGGCTGCGGGATACAGAAGGGCTGCCCACAGCCAATCTTTATGCCAATATTGACTCCATTGAGGCATTGTCTGAATACGAGGTTCAGTTCACGCTTGCCGAACCCAACCCCTTCTTCCTTTACGATCTCAGTGACAACCATGCCCTGATGATGAAGGCCGGAACGGAGGATCCGGAAAACTTCAACGGGACCGGACCATTCATCGTCGATTCCTACAGTCCGGAAAACAGGATCACCATGAGGGCCAATCCGGATTATTTCCTTGAAGGACTTCCCAAAATGGATGGACTGACGGTGATCTTTTTTAATGAGGAGGCTGCAGCTGCCGATGCGCTCCGGGGCGGTCAGATCGATCTGACTATGGATTTGACCACACCGCTGTACGAAAGTTTGAGTGCGGAGGAGGGGCTGCAGGCTGTGGACATCGCCACCAATCAATTTGCCGCTGTCCGCCTGCGGACAGACATGGAGCCGGGGAACAACCCTGAGGTTATTCAGGCCTTCAAACTGGCTACTGATCGTCAGGCAATCTTCGAATTGGTCCAGCAGGGCTACGGCGCTCCGGGGAGGGATTCCCCAATTGGGCCGATTTTTGATGATTACTATACGGAAGAAACAATCCTTCCGGAACGTGATCCCCAAGCTGCCCGCCAGCTGCTGGAGGAGGCCGACTATCCAGATGGTATCTCCCTGGAGCTGAATCTTCTAGACACTCTGAACTTCCCTGATCTTGCAGTCGTCCTCAAGGACCAGTGGTCAGCAGCGGGCATTGAGGTAGAAATCGTCACCCTTCCAGAAAGTGTTTATTACGGGGAAGGGGAATGGCTGGAGGTTCCCCTGGGCATCACCGGCTGGGGCCACAGGCCCTACCCGCAATTTTATCTTGATGTCATGCTGAAATGCGGGGCCAAATGGAACGAAGCCCGGTTTTGTGATCAAGAGCTGGATGAGCTGATCGCAACCGCTGGCACCACGCTTTCTGAAGCTGAGCGGGTTGAGGCCTACCAGGAAATCCAGCAAATCATGATCGAACGCGGTCCGATGATTGTCCCCTATTTCTTTGCTGAATATGGGGTCATCAATGATCAGTTGGGCGGGTTTGAATTAAAGGCTTTCTCCGGCAGAACGGACCTGCGGCAGATCTACCTCCAGGAGAACAATTGAGCGCTGCAAAATCCACTACAAAAAATAATCCCCGGAGTGAGGGAAGACGTTTTTTCCAGGTCATTAAAGGGATTTACAACCGCCTCCCTTCTGCTCTGGCTGCATCGTTTTTACTCCTGCTCCTGCTGATCGCTTTGCTGGGACCTCTGATCGCTCCCTATGGAGCCAACCAACAGATCTATGCGGATGCCCGCCAGCCCCCCTCCTGGAATCACCTCTTTGGGACCGATCACCTGGGCAGGGATATCTTCAGTCGGATCGTCCTGGGTGCTCGTGACGTGCTGGCTTTGGCGGGCCTGGGCACGCTGCTGGCGGTCATACTGGGGACGATCATCGGTCTGCTCACCGGGTATCTAGGGGGTTGGTTCGATGAAATCGTTCTTCGATTTTTTGACAGCCTGCTGGCTTTGCCAGCGCTCCTGCTGGCCCTGGTGCTGCTGGGCGCTCTGGGGCCTTCCCGGCCCAGCATCCTGATCGTCATCGCTGTGGTCTACACGCCGATCGTTACCCGGGTGATCCGTTCGGCAGCCCTGTCCATCAAATCGAAAAGCTTTGTGGAAGCAGCTCGCATCCAGGGAGAGTCCGTCTGGTCGATATTATTTCGAGAGATCTTCCCTTCCGCTCTTCCCACCCTGGCTGTTGAAGCCAGCCTGCGCTTCTCCTACGCCATCTTTCTAGTTGCCTCTCTGGGGTTTTTGGGTGTAGGGGTTCAACCGCCCAGCCCAGATTGGGGATTGATGGTCAAGGAAGGCCGCGCTAATTTTACTCAGACGCCGTGGGCGCTGTATTTCCCGGCGGCAGCAATCGCTCTACTAGTCATCAGCGTCAATTTGCTCTCCGACGCCTTGAAAGATATCATGCAAACTCCCTCTCAGCTGAGGAGATAGCCTTGTCCCCTGACCAAGACAGCTTGCTCTCCATCAAGAATCTGACCGTCAAGTATCAACAGGGGGGGGCAGCCGTAACCGCTGTCAATGAAGCCTCCCTGGAGATCTGTCCAGACCAGACCATGGGACTGGTTGGAGAAAGCGGATCGGGGAAAACCACCCTGGCGCTGGCTGTGCTGCGCTATCTGCCAAAAGAGGGGATCATCTCCAACGGTGAAGTGTTGTTTAACGGCAGAAATCTCACCGAACTGTCAAAAAATGAGATGCGCTCCCTCTGGGGTCGTCGGATGGCGCTTGTGCCTCAGAACGCGCAGGCTTCCCTCAACCCTTCATTGTCCATCGCTGACCAGGTCGGTGAGCTGCTGCAGCGAAAAATGGGTCTGTCTGGCGGAAAAGCTCTCCAGCGTACCAGAGAGCTTTTTCATCAGGTCCAGCTGGGCGATGCAGACCGGGTGATGAGCGCTTACCCGCATCAGCTCAGCGGGGGGATGCTGCAAAGAGTGCTCACTGCCATGGCAATCAGCACCGAGCCGGATCTGTTGATCCTCGATGAACCCACCAGCAGTCTGGATGTCACCACCCAAGCGGCCATCCTCGATCTCTACCGTGAACTCATTGACCAGAATCCGGACACTGCTGTGCTGTATATCACCCATAACCTGGGTGTTGTGGCTCAAATCTGCGACCATGTAGCCGTGATGTACGCTGGGGAAATGGTCGAACTGGGATCAACAAAAGAGATTTACCAACGCTCGCGCCATCCCTATACCACCGCCTTGATCGACAGCGTCCCCAAGCTGGGCGATAACAAATCCCAGGTCAGCCTGCGTCCCATTCAGGGACGCATTCCACCGCTTTCAGAACGGCCATCCGGATGTATCTTCCGCCCACGCTGCCCTCTGGCCGTTGATGTATGCCGAGATTATCCTCCCCTGTATCAGGTGGAAGGCAGACACTACAGCCGCTGCCACCGCTGGGAGGAAATCGAGGCTGGTGAGATCAATCCTCGTCAGCCCCGGCCTGCGGCTGCTAATACGTCCCAGAAACCCGGGGAACAGACATCCCTGCTGCAGATGGAAAATATCCGGGTGCACTACCGGGAAGGTCGTACGATTGGCGATCTGCTGCGCGGTTCCCCGGGGACTATCGTTCGGGCAGTGAACGGGGTGGACCTGGAGATTCCTGCCGGCGTTGTGCTTGGACTGGTGGGAGAGAGCGGCAGTGGGAAGACCACCCTGGCCAGATCCTTATTGGGACTGGCGGGAGAATCGGAAGGGACAATTCACTTTCAGGACCTGCTCCTGCCTTTGGATATCTCGGACCGCAGTCGGGAGACGCTCAGCCGTCTGCAGATCGTCTTCCAGAACCCACAGGAAACCCTCAATCCCTACCGGACGATCTACCAGATCCTCAGCCGTCCCCTCATGCGCTTCCAGAATCTTTCCGATGACAAGGTCAGACAGCAGGTCTTTGACCTGCTGGAGGCAGTCCACCTTTCCCCTCAGCTAGCCAGCCGACTTCCCGGTCAGATCAGCGGCGGCCAGAAGCAGCGTGTGGCCATTGCCCGGGCGCTGGCAACCCATCCGGATTTGATAATTGCGGACGAGCCAATTTCTTCGTTGGATGTCTCCGTCCAGGCATCTATTCTCAATCTATTCAACGAGCTGCAGCGCGACCAGAGCCTCAGCCTGCTGTTTATCTCCCACGACCTTGCTGTAGTTGGATTCTTGGCTGATGAGATCGCAGTGATATATCTGGGAGAGCTGATGGAAAGAAGCCCCATTGAGTCTGCTTTCCAGCCCCCCTTTCATCCCTACATGGAGTCCCTGCTGTCAGCAGTCCCGCTGATCGACCCGGAAGGAGAACAGAAGAAGATCCGCCTGGAGGGGGAGATTCCCAGCCCCTCAGAAGAGATCAGCGGCTGTCCATTCCACACCCGCTGCCCGCGTTTTCTGGGTGACATCTGTGTGGAGAAACAGCCCCCCTGGAGAAAAGATCCCCAGGCAAAAAAGTGGATCTACTGCCATATAAAAATTGAAGATCTGACTGCCCAGCAATCGCGGACTTTCCGTTTTTCTAGCCGGACAGCGGAGGAAACCTGACATATGCTGCAATTTTTCCTGCGCAGGATGGGATTTTTGATCCTCACCCTGCTGATCACCTCGATTTTGATCTTTTTAATTACACAGCTGCTGCCAGGTGACGTCGCCAGGATCCTGCTTGGCCGTGAAGCTGGTCAGGAGGCGCTGGAGCAGCTGCGGGAAGATCTGGGGCTGAACCAGCCCCTGCCTGTTCGCTATTGGAACTGGCTGACAGACTTTATCGTAGGAGATTGGGGGATTTCTTTCAGCAGCAATGCTGCTGTCCGTCCACTGGTCTGGTCCCGTCTGGAAAATTCCCTCATGCTGGGCCTGGTCACCCTGATCATCTCTGTCCCCATCTCCCTGATTCTGGGGGTAGCTGCCGGGATGACCGAGGGATCTCTGCTGGACAACATCATCAGCATTTCCTCTCTGGCTGTGGTGGGCTTGCCAGAATTCGTGACCGGGCTGGTATTAATTCAACTGTTTGCCTTTCAATTGCAGATCTTCCCGGCCAATTCCTCCATCCCTCCCGAAGCCAGCTTCCGGGAAGCACTGCCGATGTTAATCCTGCCGGCCTTTACCGCTACCCAGGTGCTGATTGCCTATGTCGCCCGGCTGACTCGATCGGGGGTAATTGAAGAGCTTAAACAACCCTATGTTCGTACCGCAGAGTTGAAAGGACTCTCCTACACCCGGGTGATTCTGCGACATGTGCTCAGAAACGCTCTGCTTCCCACCATCACCGTGCTGGCGATCAGCGCAGGCTGGCTGATCAGCGGATTGATCGTGGTAGAAAACGTGTTCAACTATCCAGGGATGGGCCGGCTGCTGGTCTCCGCAATTAACAATCAGGATTTTCCCGTCATTCAAGCGGTGGCAGTGATCACGGTGGCCGGCTTTGCACTTTCCAATCTGGCTGCCGATCTGCTCTACGCAGCCTTGGATCCGAAAATCCAGCTTAATGATTGAGCCCCCGTTCCGCAGTAGGACCGACACCGGCGGCCTCACTGACCCGGCTGCAGTAGGCCTGCTTTATATCCAAAGATAGATCGCTTCCAGGAGGGCTGCCTATGGACGGTAGGGAAATATTTTCATAGAGTTAAATAAGAGCAATAGAGATGACAGCAAATTCCGGTAGTTTATAAGGAGGAATATATGTTTCAGTTTTTAGGCAGCAGCATCGGCAGATGGGTCCGAGCCCTGGCCGGCCTGATTTTAATTTCCCTGGGCCTCTGGGTGGTACCCGGTATCTGGCAGTGGGTGCTGATCCTTGTCGGGCTGATTCCGCTGGCGGCGGGTGTCCTGGATTTTTGCCTCTTCGCTCCGCTCTTCGGCCTGCCCTTCCTGGGCGATCAACTGCGCGAATCTGTCAGGGAACAGTAACTGATCCAGACTGCCAGCTCCTCCAAAAGGCATGCGATGCAGGAAAATGATCAGCATGGGCGAACAAGCTTGACAGCTGCCCTCAGGTTCAGACCATAGGCCGTGGTTGTGAACACTGCGCTGACAGAAAATGGACCGCGCTTCTGTCTGCTATCCGAAGGAAGTCTGGGGTTTGAAGAAGTCGCTGCTGGGCAGACAGCGGCTGCCTCAGGATGAAATCATCGTGTTAATCTCCGTTTATGGAAACTACCCACCGCCGGGGCCCTGATTCAGGAGAACCGGCCCCACAAAGGAGGCTAGAAAATGGCACAGCTAAAACGCAAGGCCGGAGCGATCTGGGAAGGCACATTAAAAGAAGGCAGCGGCCTGATCAGCACCGAGAGTAAGGCGCTTTTCAAATACCCATACAACTTCTCCACCCGTTTTGAGCACTCGGAGGAGGGCACCAACCCCGAAGAGCTGATCGCGGCCGCACATGCCGGCTGCTACAGCATGGCGCTGGCCAACACCCTCAAGCAGGAAGGCTACCAGCCGATCAACATCGTCACCAGCGCTACCTGTACGCTGGTCCCGCTCAACGGTGGTTTTGAAATCACCGCCATGGACCTTCATGTCCACGCTGAAGTGGAAGGTATTGAGCAATCAGCTTTCGAAGAAATCGCCGCTAAAGCCGATCAGGGCTGTCCCGTTTCCAATTTGCTCCGGAAGGGACTGGAGATCACCCGGTCGGTGGAGCTGGAATAAATCCTTCCTCCAGCGCTGAAAACTCCCCAAAACACCTCCTGGGGGAGATTTTAGGAGGTGTTATTTTCCCACGCAGCTGGGGCCTCTCAGGGCGGGTGTGGCCCCCTCCTCTTGGCCCCGGCCCCCTGCCGGAGTAAGATCATAACCAAGAACCTCAGGGGGCAGGGCCAGGGGCCAGAATCCTTGGAAACCAGGGCGACCTGCTCACCCAAGCCGCCGGTAAGGTAGATTTGTTGAGATCATGATCATCAATCCAGGACGTGCCCGGACAGATGCCGAATCTGAAACCGGAAAGGTAGGGCAACCTCAAGGTATGCCCAGATCAGGGCCCTGGTTTGCGGCCAATACCTCCCGTCACAGAGTTCTTCGCTCTCCTTGATATTAAGAATTCTTAACCAAAATATCTCTTCCCCTGCGCAGGAAATTCCCAATTATTATGATAGAATTAACGTCAAATTTGGACGAATGTCATATGAGAGGGAGAAAATGCTCAAAAAACAATACGTCAAAAGCCGCGATGTATACAAAGTGACATTTCGCCTGGCGAAGCACGAACAGCCGGATATGGAAATTGACTCCGTTCATTTAGTAGGTGATTTTAATGATTGGAGCAGAACCAGCACCCCCATGAAAGCGCTGAAAAACGGCGATTTTAAAGTCATTCGTGACCTGGAACCGGGGCAGAATTATGAGTTCCGCTACCTGATCAATAATAAGGTCTGGTATAACGAATGGGAAGCGGACGAGTACATTCTGGGCCACTTCGGCAAGGATAACTGCGTTATCGAAATTCCAGAAGCTCCTCAACAGTAATTGATTAAATTCATGCGGTTTTTCCGGCCCTGGGAGGTTTTAGCGGCTGTTTTTCTCCCTGCATGGTCCCTGGCTTTAATAATGCCTTTATTTGGCACTGCCTGCATGATATGATACACTCCCCATGAAAGATGAGAGGATCTGTTTGGAGGTGTAGTCATTAAACGAAGTTCATTTTCCGCCCTCAGCTGGCTGGGGGTCTTCTTTTTGATAGCCGCTGTGCTGGTCACCACCCTGCAGTTTATCCGTTTCAGCCGACTGCGCACCACCTACCCGCCGGGCATGGAAATTGCCGATATCCCGGTGGGGGGACTGGATCGGCAGCAGGCCGCCCAGCGTTTGCTGGAGGCATATTCCCTGCCGGTTGAGCTTCGCTACGGGGATGAGACAATCCTTCTGGAACCCTCTGTGACCGGATTTGAACTCGATCTGGAAAGCATGCTGGCCGCTGCTGATCTGGAAAGAACACAGCAGTCTTTCTGGACTGGTTTCTGGGACTATCTGTGGGGGCGTCAGGCATCGGGAACCTCCATCCCCTTACGGGCGGATTACTCGGAAGCCCGTCTGCGGACTTATCTGCAGGACGAAATTGCCTCCCGCTATGATCAACCCCCCTCCCCGGCTGTCCCCCAAACCGGCACAGTTAAATTTACCCCGGGAAGCTTTGGGACTGTGCTGGACACAGATCAGGCTGTACTGCTGATCGAAAATGCCCTCTATTCCATTGATAATCGCGTGGTCAGCCTGCCCAGACAGCAGACCAATCCCCCTCGACCCTCGCTAAAAAACCTGGAAACGCTGCTCAAGCAAACCATTGATATCGATGAATTTGATGGGATTGTTGGTCTGTATATGTTTAATCTCAGCACCCGGGAAAATATCCATTTTGCCTATCAAAACGGGACAGACCTCGCCACCAATCCCGATGTTGCCTTTACCACCGCCAGCATTGTCAAAATCCCCATTATGACCTCGATATTCCGGAGGATTGATGAAGATCAAGACCCGGAAACCCTCAACCTGCTGCAGAAGATGATCATCGAATCCGGCAATGACCCGGCGGACTGGGTGATGGAACGGGTGATTCATCCTGATCTTGCCCCGCTGGAAATCACAGAGGACATGCAGCAGCTCGGCCTGGAAAATACCTTCCTGGCCGGAGAGTTTGCCGACTTTTCCCCCCTGCTCAGGAAATACACCACGCCGGCCAACCAGCGTGAGGATGTCAATACAGATCCCGACCTCTACAACCAGTCCACTCCCTCGGATATCGGCATGCTGCTGGAAGATATTTATCAGTGTGCTGAAAACGGACAGGGAACTTTCAAAGCTGTCTTCGGCGATGAGATCACCCAGCGGGAATGCCAGATTATGATTGATTATCTGGCTCAAAATAGGATGCCTTCGCTGATTGAAGCAGGCGTCCCGGATGTCACGGAGGTCGCCCATAAGCACGGCTGGGTGACTTACAACGGCATTATGCAGACTCTAGGAGATGCCGGGATTATCTATTCGCCAGGCGGAGATTATGTGCTGGTGATCTTCCTCTATCACCCCCAACAGCTGATTTGGGACAACGCCTCTGTGCTGGTCGGCCGGCTCTCAGAGGCAATCTACAACTTTTACAACCAGACCATTTCCTGAAAGAAAACCGGGGCATCCAGCGATATTCAGCGCTTTTCTCCGGTATGTGACCATCCTGCCCTGATCAGCGCTAGAGATCCCGCTGAACGATATAGCGGCTGAGCTGGATGAGTGCCTCCTTGCTGCGCCCGGTGGGGAAATCATTGAGATGCTCCACCGCTTGTTCGGAACACTGCACCGCATCCTTGAGAGCCCGCTGTATGACCCCGCTGTGTTTGATTTTTCCCACCAGGGTCTCGATTCTCTGAGAAGTAATTTTCCCAGCCAGAACATCCCTCAAGTCATTATCCTGCGGATGAAGATCCATGAAATACAGGGCAGGAAGGGTGATCACCCCCTGCCGGAGATCATTGCCCACGGGTTTGCCTACCCGGGTGGTCTCCCCGGTGAAATCAAGGATATCATCAATAATTTGAAAGGCCTTGCCGATCTCCCGCCCATAATCCTGCGCCGCTTGAATAAGCCCCTCATCAGCCGTCCCCAGAATGGCAGAGGCTTTCGCCGCCAGCACAAACATGGAGCCCGTTTTCTCATAGATCCAGCGGTAATAGGTCTCCTGTTCCGTGATTTGATGGCGATCAAACAGCTGGGTGATTTCTCCATTAACAATAGTACTCAGCGTTTCAGCAAATAAGCTGGTCACTTCCGGAGATCCCACTTCAGCCGCCAGGAAGGCAGCCCTAGCGAAGATGAAATCCCCGGTGAGCACAGTAGCTGCCGGCGTCCAATTAGAATTCAAGGTCGGGTTTCCCCGGCGGAGCAAAGCGCCGTCAATCAAATCATCATGAACCAAGGTGGCTGTGTGCAGCATTTCAATGGCCGCTCCTAGATTGATCAGCTGCTCCTGATCAGCCTCCAGCAAGGATCCCACCAGCAGCGCGACCTTGGGACGAAGGCGCTTACCCCCCGAGGAAAGCAAATGAACCAGAGCTGCCTTTAAATCCGGGTGGAACCGTTCTGATCCGGAGAGCATTTTTCCTTCGACCAGATCAATTTTTTCATCCAGAAAATCCAGAAACGCTAAGTCTTTCACAAAGATTCACTCCAATGAAACAGGCGCTGGGCGTTTTTGGCTGTCTGCGCCGCAAGTTCTGCTTCCGGCCGCCGAGTAACCTGAGCCATTTTTTCCACCACAAATCGGACATAAGCGGGTTCATTTCTCTTCCCACGATGGGGCTGCGGGGTGAGAAATGGCCCATCCGTCTCGACCAGCAGCTTGTCCTGAGGGCAAGCTCGGACCACCGCCCGGAGGGATTCGGCATTTTTAAATGTGATCGGGCCAGTAATGCCGATGAAAAAACCCAACTTTCTTGCCTGCTGACTCTCCTGGAGATTCCCGGAGAATGAGTGCAGCACACCCCAACGGTGCTTCAGCCCCGGGGATTGTTCGGCTGCTTGCTCCACCCACCCAGCCAGCAGATCCAGCAGGTCTTCAATGCAAGCTCTCTCCTGCTCGCTGGTGTTGCGAAAATGCAGCACCACGGGAAGGCCCAGCGAGGAAGCCAGTGTCAGCTGCCGCTCAAGCACCTCCTGCTGATTTTCTGGTGGGGCTTGATCTCGGTAGTAATCCAGACCGATTTCCCCGATGGCTGCCACTTTGGGGTGGGCTGCCAGCAGTCGCAGTTCCGCTGCTGTTTCCTGCGTCCATGTTTCAGCGCTGTTGGGATGAACTCCCACCGCAGCATAAACCATGGGGAACTGCTCCGCCAGCTCTACCGCCCGCCTGCTGGTTTGCAAATCAATTCCAGGGACCAGCACCCGGAAGACTCCCTGATCAGCCGCCCGGCGGATTACATCTGGGAGATCTTTCCGGTAGGCCTCAAAATACAGGTGGCAGTGGGTGTCGGTAAGAATCACGGCTGGTCGTCAATGCCGGCAATCTGCAGTCCAGCCTTCAGAATCTGATCCACTTTCTCCTCATACGTGGTTTCACAGTACACCCGGATGATCGGCTCGGTGCCTGAAAAGCGGATCAGCAGCCAGCCGCCGTCTTCCAGCAGATACTGATAGCCGTCGATCCTGACTGTATCTGTGACCTTTAATCCAGCAATCTCCTCAGGTGATGCAGATTCAATCCGTTCGATCCTCTCCTGGCGGTCTCCACTGAAAGGGGTATCAATGCGGTCGTAATAATGAGCGCCCACCTTCTCAAAAAGCACCTCAAGCAGTTCAGAAGGCTTCTTTCCCAGTTTGACCATGAAATCCAGAAAATACAGTCCGGCCAGAATGCCGTCCCGCTCCGGGACATTTCCCCGAAAAGCATATCCGCCGGATTCCTCGCCGCCTACCAGCGCATCCGTCTCCAGCATCTTGGGAGCCACGTACTTGAAGCCCACGCCGGTGTTGTAAACCGGGACATCATAAATCTTGGCCAGCTTCTCCAGCATGGTGGTGGTGGAGAGCGTCTTGACGATGGGTCCGCGCAGTTCCCGGACTTCCAGCAGGTAATAAGCCAGCAGTCCGTAGACCCGCAGCTGGTCAATGAATTCTCCGTTCTCATCCCCAATGCCCACTCGATCGGCATCTCCATCATTGATTATCAAAACATCCGCGTCCACCTGAGTAATTTTAGCGAGCGCCGGATCGACGTTGGGGGGAATGGGTTCCGGGCGGGTCATTTCCGGAAACAGCGGATTCCTGGTTTCGTGAATTTCCATGACCTCGGTTTTCCCACCCCCGATCAACCTGGGAAACCAGCCGGCACCATTGCCCCACATGGGGTCGACCAGCACCCGCAGGCCGGCCTTCCGGATGGGTTCGAGATCGATCATTGATTCCAGATGCTGGATGTAGCCGGGGGCAGGATCAAATTTCCTCACCTGACCAGATTCCTCTGCCTCAGAAAGGGAAATCCGGATGACCTGCGATTCCTGTTCAGGAATGCTGTTTTCAATTTCCCGCAATCCCTCCGGGTCAATTGCCCCCCCAAACTGGTCGCGAACTTTGAATCCATTATCCGTATAAGGATTATGGGAAGCAGTGATATTTACAGCAGCCGAGGCATTTTTATCCACCACGGAATAGGAAATAACCGGAGTTGGTGTGGGGCCATCGGTCAAATATACTTTAAATCCATTTCCAGCCAGCACTTCAGCAACCGCAGCCGCAAAGAGCTCTCCCTGATAACGACGATCATGTCCCACAACGACCCAATCCCCTTCCAGGTCCTGATTTTTCAGATAGGTGGCAAACCCCTGCGCACATCGTCTGACGTTCGCAAAAGTGTAATCCTCACCGACATGTCCCCGCCATCCATCGGTTCCAAATTTGATCTGCTGGCTCATATCACCTCCACTGGTCTGGGTCGCTTGGCGTGATTATTATAACAAAGAGAAACCAGATTTGGGCCGCCAGTTCTCCCTTCACTTTCCCTTTTTTTTGGCCTCCGGGAAAAGTAGATTCTGCTCCCATCGGAATCTGAAATGAAGGCAAGAATGCCTGCCGGGGAGCCCGTGCTATAATCGCAGAGGAGGTAGGATCATGAAAACTGTCTATCTGGATCATGCCGCAACGACGCCGGTGGATCCCCGCGTGATGGAAGCCATCAAACCGTATTTCAGCAAGATCTACGGCAACCCCTCCTCTGTGCACCGCCTCGGTCAGCAATCAGAAGCGGCTCTGGAGGGCGCCCGGCAGCAGATCGCAGAGAGCATTGCCGCCCATCCAGAAGAAATCATCTTTACCTGCTGTGGGACGGAAAGCGACAATCTGGCCCTGCGGGGTACCGCGCTGGCGGCCCGCCGCTCAAGGGGTGCCAGACGGATCCTGACTTCTCCCCTGGAGCACCCTGCAGTGGCCGGCACGGCGGAACAGCTGGCCACGCTGTTTGATTTCGAGATTACCTGGCTGGAAACGGACGATCAGGGTCTGATCGGGGCTGATATAGTCCGCGAGCAGCTGGACAAGGATGTCGCCCTTGTCTCCCTGATGCAGGCCAACAACGAGGTCGGAACGTTGAATCCCATCGCAGAAATTGGTCAGATCTGCCGGGAAGCGGGCATTCCTTTCCATTCGGATGCTGTTCAGAGTGCGGCTCATTTTCCGCTGGATGTCGATCATCTGGCAGTGGATTTACTTTCCTTGGGAGCGCATAAGTTTTATGGGCCAAAAGGCGTTGGAGCCCTGTACATCCGCAGGGGAACAGAGATTCTTCCCATCCAGACAGGTGGATCCCAGGAATATGGGCTCCGGGCAGCAACGGAAAATGTGCCCCTGTGTGTTGGCATGGCGAAAGCTTTCCAGCTGGTTCAGGAAGAACACCAAGAACGGCGGGAGCATTGTCTGCTCCTGCGGAATCAGATTATTACTACTGTGCTGCGGAGCATCCCCGGCAGCCAGCTCACCGGCCACCCCGAGAAGCGGCTGCCCAACCACGCCAGCTTTATCTTTTCCGGTGTCGACTGCAATCTGCTGGTCTCCGTTCTGGACAGTGAAGGATTCGCCTGCTCCTCAGGCTCCGCCTGTAAAACAGGCAGTCCTCAGCCTTCCTCCGTTTTGCTGGGCCTGGGTTTTTCAAGATCCCAGGCGCTGGGATCACTGCGGGTAACGGTTGGAAAGGACACTTCCGAAGAGGATGTGGCCCGCTTCCTGGCTGTTCTTCCCGACTGTGTTCAGCGGGTGAGGGAGCTCTCATGACTGCCAGAGGGAACGGCCGCCGTGTGGTGGTGGGTATGAGCGGCGGCGTGGACAGTTCGGTGGCTGCCGCCCTTCTGAAGGAGCAGGGCTGGGAGGTGATCGGGGTCATGCTTCGCCTTTGGAGTCAGCCCGAGAAAGAGAACCGCTGCTGCGCTGGGGAAGCGATGGTCAGCGCGCGACGGGTGGCCGACCAGCTGGAAATCCCCTTTTACACCATTGACGCCCGGAAGATTTTTCACTCCCAGGTGGTGCAGTCCTTTATTAATGGCTATGCGCAAGGAATCACTCCCAATCCCTGTCTGGTTTGCAACCGCTTTATCCGCTGGGGCTTTCTGATGGAACGGGCCGGAGCCTTTGGCGCTGACTTCCTGGCCACCGGCCATTACGCCAGGCTGGAGATCAATCCTCAGGGACAGGTGAAGCTGCTCAAGGCGGACGACCCCTTCAAGGATCAATCCTACGTGCTCCACGTTCTCGATCAAGCCGCCCTGAAAAAAACACTTCTCCCCCTGGGTTCCTTGACCAAAGACCAGGTCCGGGAAATTGCCCGCTCCCGGGAGCTCCCGGCTGCCAACCGCCCCGACAGTCAGGATCTCTGCTTTATCGGACCCGAGGGATACCGGGCGTTCCTGGCCCAGGCAGCCCCGGATTGCCTGGTTCCTGGACCTATCCTCAATACCCAGGGGAAACAACTTGGGGAGCACCCCGGACTGGCCCATTTCACCATTGGGCAGCGGAAAGGATTGGGAATCTCTCCGCCCCAACCTCATTATGTGATCGATAAAATTGCCCCCAGCAACACCTTGATCGTCGGCCCCAGGGAGGAATTAGGCCGGGATCAGCTAACAGCTGCCAATGTAAACTGGATCGCTGGGAGCCCACCCCGCTTCCCGTTCCGCGCCGGGGTAAAGATTCGCTACCGCGCACCGGAAAAGCAGGCAGTGGTCTCTCTCCAAGAAGAAAAACGGGTCACAATAAAATTCGATCAGCCACTGCCAGACATCACCCCCGGACAGGCAGCAGTTTTTTACCAGGATGAGATCTGTCTGGGGGGTGGAATCATCACCAGGGATTAATATGACCACACCAGCATTGCTGTTCAGTTTTTTCCTGGCCTCGTTTCTGGGAACAGGTTTCCATTTCTGGAAAGGGGGCGGCGGCGGCCGCCTGGTCGTCAATCTGATCCTTTCCTGGCTTGGTTTCACGATCGGTCATCTGCTGGCCATCAGCTGGGGGATTCGTCTGCTGCCGATTGGGCCAGTTCAGGCTGGACCCGGGGGATTAGTCAGCCTTGGATTGCTTTTCATCGGGGAATGGTTTCATCAAATTGATCAATCATGAATCTCTCAGTTGAAGCCATCCAGCAGTCTTTAATTCCCACTCAGCCCGGCAAAACTGTCCCTCCTCTGACCAACCAGCCGGACAGGGTGCATCCAGCAGCAGTGCTGGTGCCCCTGTTCCAGGAAAACCAGCATTGGCACCTGCTCTTCATCAAAAGGGCGGTTCACAAATCGGACCGCCACAGCGGACAGATTGCTTTTCCCGGCGGGCGTTCAGAAAGGGGGGACTCATCCTTGCTGGACACAGCGTTGCGGGAAGCGGAGGAAGAAATCGGACTTCTCCCCGGGGATGCCGCCATTCTGGGCCGCCTGCCCAGCCGGGATACAGTCACGGATTACCGGGTGACTCCTTTTGTCGGCGTGGTCCCTTGGCCCTACCCCTGGAGTCTCTCCCCGCTGGAAGTGGATGAAATTATCCCCCTCTCCCTTGATTGGTTGGGAAATCCCGAGAATTTCGAGATTAAAGAGTGGACATCAGATCCTGGGAAATATCCCCCTCAGCGGGTCGTCTTCTACCAGAGAATAGGGGAAGAGATCCTCTGGGGAGCGACAGCCCGGATGGTGCTTGACTTTCTGGAGATGGTGGGGTTGCGGGAGGAGGGGAAGAGTTAGTCAGGCACGCCAACCAGCTCGACGGCATCAATTTCATTCCAGCCCAGTCCCAGCTGGGATTGATCGACCGTGATCCTCACCTGACGGGTGGGGAAATCAATTTCCTCCACCGGGATTGAGAGCCGGTACGGGCAGGGACGGTCCACCGGCTGGGGATTTTTCTGCAGCACAGTAAAGTATGACTGCCTGGATTCCTGAAACACCTCCACCTTGACCACCTGATCAGGATTATAGCTCTGGTGAATAATAATCTCCCGGGGAATGACTTCATCCGGGTAGCGCAAGGTGAGCGTGGCAATGGAATCGCTGGCGGCAGAAGCCCAGGCGAATTGGGTGTCACCGCAACCCGGGGCATCGGGGGCCCCGGTGGCCTTTTCCGCAGACCATTCGGGGACAGAAAATTCCGAACTGGCCTCAGCTTCCACTGCCCACTGCCGGATCAAATTCTCTGAGGCAGCCAGGGATGGAGATGTTTCAGCAGCCGTCTGTGCTGGGCTCTCTGCGGTTGGGTCTCCCGCGGCGGCAGGCTGTCCGCCGGGTCTGCAAGCCGCGGCCGCGGCAGCCAATAACAGCGTGGAAAAACACAACAGCCAAAATCGTTTTCTAATCATCATGGTGCCTGTTGCCTGCCAGAAATGGAAAAACCATCCTGCCGGTGTGACCCGGCGGGATGGTCGGTTTGTACCTTGTCGGGGAAGATTTACTCCTCCTCTTCCTCGGGAAGTTCTTCCAGCTCTTCGCCCACCTCGCCCTCTTCCAGTTCTTCTCCCAGGAGTTCGGCTTCGGGGAGTTCTTCGAGCAGTTCCGCTTCCTCTTCCTCTTCGATCTCAATCTCCAGCACGGTCGGAGCGGCGACCACGATGACAATCTCATCCGGATCGTTGAGAATCTTGACATCCCCGGAAATCACTAAATCCCGAATCAGGATGTTATCACCAATCTCGGTCAGACCGGTAACATCGACTGTGATGCGGTCCGGGAGATCCTTCGCCTTGGCCTCGATCTCCAGCTCTTCCAGTTCTGTCACCAACAGGGCATTGTATTCGCTGACTGCTGGTGCCTCGCCCTCTACCGCCACCGGAACGGTGGTGGAGATGCTTTCTTCCAGCGATACCGCCTGAAAATCAACATGCAGTAAGCCGCGGCTGATCACCTCACGCTGCAGATCGCGCACCAGCGCCAGATGGTCTTCGCCGTCGATTTTTATCGTGATCAAAGTGTTCGCCCCGATTTCAGCTAATGTGATTCGCACATCCCTGGCATCGAGGGTAATGGGCAGCGGATCGACCCCTTTCCCGTAAATGACGGCGGGGAGCTTCCCTTCCCGCCGTAAGGCTTTCACCTTTTTCCCCAAGACAGTTCTTTGTTCCGCTTCCAGAGTAATCTGATCCATTGGTTCCGTCCTTGGAGCGCCTCTCACTGCTGCTGGTCTGCAGAGTTACCTTCGCTCCTCTAGATTTGTTGTCTGTGTTTCTGCCTGCAGGAGTGCCCCTGCAGCGGGCAGCACATCTGCCAGATCCGGGCAAAAAAAGACCGCCACCCTGCAGGTGACGATACCTGACAGGCAGAGCAAATTGTAACTTGCCGGGGGGCTTTCGTCAATACCAGCCCCGGCTGTCCCTCCCTGGCAGGTCCTCCCCGGCCAGCTTCCTGCTCTCCCGTCCCCGGAGCATTCCCGGCCTGCCCTTTCCCTGCTCACCCTGAGACGGGTTGGAAAGCAGGAGAAATATGGTCGCTAGAGGAGTTATCGGCGAGCAGGCCTGGGATGGAAAGCGAGGCCAAGCAGTGACCATTTCTCCTGCAAGTCTGGAATCCTGCCCGGAGTGTCTGGACCACCCCCTGATCCAGCGGGGATGGAGGAGCTGATCCAGCAGGTTCTGATCCTGGAAAACACCCTTTGGCCCGGGGATTGCAACATATCCCTCCACAGAGATTCCCCCCTGAATCTGGAAAAGCGCCGCGGAATCCCCTCTTCCCGGCTCCCTTCCAGGTGGCGGAAGACCTCTCCGGCACAGTACTTGCACAATACTGGGAAACCGAACAAAGGAGTTTGATGATGACCATGACCATTTTTGAAATCGCCCGTGTCTTATCTGCCATGGCTGCAGGATTGTTCCTGATCGGCCTGGTCACCTTTGCCACCGGGGTGGCGGTGCTGGTAATCCGCTCCATCGGCCAGGATACCAGAGCGATCAGTAAATCTGTCCTTCAGCTTACCAACAAAGGGATCACCGATGAGGTCTCCGGATTAATTGGAAATGCTTCCTCGCTGATGACCGCCACCCGGGAGCTGATTCAGACTACCAAAGGAATCGGGGTCTTTTTGATCATCAGCGGCTCTGTCTTTATGCTGCTGGGCATAACACTGACCCTCTACCTGGGATTGAGCTGACGGAATGACTATGGCAGAACAGGAAACCTCCCCCCTTCCCGCGCTGAAAGCTTTCTTCCCGGAAGACAGCCTCCCCTGGACTATTCCCGCGCTGCGGCGGGAATCCATGATCTGGTCAGCGCTGCACAAGCCCGACTTGCTGGCAGCCGTTCAGGACCGCCTGGGCGACCGTCCCAGCCGCTGGACACCCACCCGGATTGCTCTCACTATCCTCGAACACCAAACTGGAGCCGATCTCCCTTGGCCGCTGACTTCTTTCCAGGCTCTGCCGCCGGAAATCAGCCAGCAGGTCCACCAGAGCTATCAGGCATCCCAGGGAGATGAGCTTGCAGAGTACAGACTGACTGATTTCACGCGTCTCGCCCTGGGGCTCTGGGGAGAGGTTCAATCCGGAAAAAGCTGGCAGAATATTCTCTCAGAAATGCCCGTTGAAAACCGCTGGCAGTCCGTGTTAACGATAGTTTTTGGATTGGTGGACAGCCAGGAATCTTTTCTGGCCTGGCTCTCCCCGGAAACAGCAGTGCACCTCCTGTTCACCATCCCGGAGGATCCCTCCAGCAAACAGCTGACCCTGATCGATACGATCAACCGCCTTGACCCCGGTCAGCAGCTGAGCTGGCTCCAGGTGCTGGCCGATGAAAACCCGGCCTTGACTGCTGTGCTGGCAGCCGAGCTCCTCAAACAGCAATCCGCGCAGCCTGTCCAGCTGGATGAGATAATTCTCACTGCGGAGCTGAATCAGGCAGCCGGAAACACCCAGCAGGCGCTGTCCCTGTTCCAGCAGGCTTCCAGTCAGAATGCCCTTCTCCAAAAGTCCCTGTCAGCCAATCTGAACAAGGTCATTGCTGCAGTGTCCACCCCGGAGATAAGCCAGAAATCCTGGCAGGATTTACTGGAGATCGTCCAGGACCGCGATCAGCTGGACCACCATGGAAAAGAAATTGCTTCTGTGGTATTTTCCCTGCTGGAAAATGACCACCAGCAGGCTGCAGAGCAGCTGCTGGCTGCCTTGCAGGACTCCCTCCCTGACCAACCCGAGCTGCTGACTGCCATGGCCGCCTTTGCTCTGGAGCAGGGTCAGCAAACCAGGGCAGGGGAATTAGCTTTGCTGGCCCTGGAAAAAACTCCCCTCAACGCCCCGCCGCCAAAAGCAATTTCTCCCCTGCTGCTGGAGATGGGGATGAACGAGGAGTGTTTGCAGGCCAGCCAGCAGCTGCTGGAAAAAGCCCCCAATCACGGTCCCACGGTTGCTGTTTATGCAGAAGCGCTGTCCAGAAGCGGCGATCCGCTTGCGGCTGCCAGACAGATCGAAGTTGCCGCACTCATGAAACCGGATCAGCTTGATTTGCAGCGGAAGCTGGCCGTGTATCTGGAAGAAGCGGAGGACTACCAGGAAGCCATTGCCGTCCGCTCCCGGATCCTTACAAAACTCCAGAAGACCAACCAGGCCAAATCCTCCTCCGAGCCGTTCCTGCCGGCAGAAGACCTGCAGGCTTTTGCCCGCTGTGCCTATGCTGGCGGACAGTACCAGCGGGCTGCTGCCGCAGCCAGGCAAATCCTTCACAGCCAACCCGATCACGGGCCGGCGCACAGTACCCTGGGAAAAAGCCTGCTGAAGCTGAATCAGGAAGAGGAAGCATATCAGCATCTGGAAAAAGCGGTGGTCGCCGCACCTGAGCGGGAAGAAACCTGGATTGCCCTCGCAGATGCGCAGTTTTCTTCCGGTCACCCCCAGAAAGCAGTCAAAACCCTGCAGCTGGGGATCAATGCCGCCAACAGCAGCGCAAAGATTTTCCATGCCCGGGGAAAAATTCATCAGGCAGAAGGAGCCCTTGCCAAAGCCCTGGATGCCTTCCGGCAGTCAGCGGACCGGCTGGAGGAAGAATCTGTCCCGCAGAAAAAGGCCGCCCGCATCCTCTGCGACCTGGGCCGCGCCTATTACCAGCTCGGTCATCTTGATCGAGCCCGGAGCACGCTGCATTCCCTCCAGCTCCGATATCCCGCCTCCCAGGAAGGACAGCTCACTTACGGTCAGGTGCTGCTGGACCTGGATGAACCCAGAGGAGCACTGCCCTACCTGTCCCGGGTTGTGGAATCGAACCCCAGGGCAGCCGACCCTTACGTTCATTATGCTGATGCTCATCTGCGGATTGGGCTCAATCCCGAGGCTGCCGCCCGTGCCCTTCAGCAGGCCCTGGAGATTGAGCCGGACAACCAGAAAGCCCTGGCCTTGATCGGGGAAGCTCAGGCAGAAGCCGGGGAGCTTGACGAAGCCCTGAAATCCTTTCAAACCGCGCTGGAAACCTCTCTCAGCCGGCATCCTTTTTGGGGTCCCAGAATCACCCTGGGGTTGGGGAAGTCTGCTCTGGCGCTGGGAAAAACCGACACTGCGCTGGCCACCCTCAAAGATGGTTATGAGAAAGCCCCTCAGCATCCCGGATTGATCCGGGGGTTGGCGGAAGCTTACCGGCAGGCGGATCTGAACAGCAACGCCGTAGAATTGATCCACAAAGCCGCCCTGGCTGCCCCTGAAGATGAGGAAATCCTCCGCTGGATCGCAGACTTTGGACTGCAGGTAAACGCCCCTGAGGAATCAGTCACTGCCCTGAAAAACTTAATTAAGCGAAATCCCGATCATCATGAATTCTATCTACAGCTGGGTCAGGCCCAGGCTGCCGCAGGCAGCTGCCAAAAAGCTGTCGCCAGCTTCAGTACGCTTTCCAAACAAGTAGAAGTGAAGCCGAATCTGCTCTATCAGGCCGGAGATGCATTAATCAACCTCGGGGAGCTGGACAGCGGTCTCAACAGTCTGTATAAAGCCGCGCATATTTGTGAAGAAAACCCTGACCCCGATGGCCTGCTTCCCAAAATTTACGCCCGCCTTTCCTCAGCCTACGAGATGAATGGAGATTCCCAGCAGGCGCTCTCTCTGCTCGATAAAGCCATAGAAGCGGATCTGGACCAGCCCTCCTGGCGGGTGCAGAAATCTGACCTGCTGATCAAGCTGGAGAAATATCAGGCGGCAATTGCCAGTCTGAAAAACGCCCTTGACCTCCGTCCTCAGGATCCTGAACTGCATTACAAGATGGCAGAGGTGCTCTCCCGGGTGGGCAGCTATTCTCAAGCACTCTATCATGCCCAGGAATCTCTTTCCGGGTACCTGGCCGAAGGCCGGGATCAGGATGCCAATTTTTACCGGGCTTCAGCCCTGACAGCAGATCTCGCCGCCGGGAAGCTGGACCATACCCAGGCCTGGGATGCCCTGACTGCTCTCCCGGACCCGGCACCTGCGCTGAAAGACGACCCGGATGCCGCCGTGCTGCACGGTCTGTGTTTGAAAGCAGAGCTTTCTCTACATAAAAACCAGGAAATTGAAGCCGCAGAGCTCGGCAACCTGCTGGTTTCTGCTGCTCCTCAACACCCCCGGGTGCTGGCCCTGCAGGCCAGAATCCTTGCCCGCCAAGGGAATCCCCAGGAAGCCCAGCAAACCCTGCAAAAGGCCATCACCCTGCGTAAGGAGAACAAACACCTTTACCATCGATTCCCAGCGGGAACAGAAGCCGCCCTCGGCACCACAGCCCGTGAACTGCAGCTCTATGAAGAGGCCCTGACCCATTTCCAGCATGCCACCCGCAGTGCTCCGCAGGAACAGCGGGCGCTGATCAATTTGATCAGGACACTGATCATCAGGGCAGAAATCTACCGTTTGGCTTCCTCCCTGCGGGTGATCCATCATGCCCCTGCAGCCCGCGCAATTTCAGCGGACACCTGGACCCTGCTGGAGAGTTCACTGCAGGCGCTGAAAGACTCCGATTTTGATCCCGGGCAAATCGCGCAGTTTGAAAAACGGGCCCGGGCTGTCTTGACTCCCAATCTGGAAAGCGCACAAGCGCTGGCCACCTCAGCTTCTGACCTGGAAGAAAAGGCGGCTGTGATCGCAGCCTACCGCCACTGCCGGCAGATGAATCTGGCAGCTGAATTCGCCCTGGATGAACTCGATCGACTGGGTGAGTGTGCCCTGCTGGATGCCCAAATCAGCCTGGCTGTATTGAAAATCAAACCCGAAGAAGCCGTGCGGTGCGCTCGATCCGCCCTGAAAGCTGCTCAGCGTCAGCAGCCCAGCTTCACACCATATTTCTATGTCCTGCTGGCCATGGCTGAACATCAGGCCGGGAACCGCCAGGCAGCTTCCTCAGCGGCTGCTGCTGCCCTGGAAATCTGGCCGGACGAACCCCGCTGGTATGCCCTGGCTGCCGAGATCGCCCTCCATCCCAGGGAAACAGCGGAACACCTGGAAAAAGCCATCCAGCTGGAACCAGCGTTTGCCGGCCATCACTACGCTATGGGCAAGGCGCTGCTAGAGAACGGAACCCCGGATCAAGCAGTCTCCGCCCTGGAGAAAGCTGTTTCGCTCAACGAAGATCTCCTCGATGGCTGGCTGGCACTGGCAGAAAGCTACCGCAGGATGAATAAAACCGGGCAGGCCCTGGAATGTACATCCCGGGTGCTGGATCTGGCGGAGGATCACCTCCCGGCCCGGAAAGCGGCAGCCAGAATTTGCCATCAGCAGGGAAATTATCGAGAAGCCGAGCAGCACTTGATCACCCTGCTGGGTCAAGATCCTCACGATACAGAAGCCATGTCCCTCCTGGCCAGTACGCTGGCCGCCCAGAAACAGCCCGAGCAAGGACTGGCGATTGTCGAGAAAGCGCTTCAGATCAGCGAAAACAAGCTTGACCTGGAGCTGCAGCGAGCTTCTTTGATCAAAGAGATCGAAGGACCCCACGCTGCTGTGGATGCCCTGCGCTTGATCGGCAGCCGCTACCCGGATCGGTATCCGCTGATCCTTGCCCTGGTGAAGACTCTGGCAGAAGCTGGAGAAAGCGATCAGGCCATCCGTACTGCCCAGGAGATCCTCCACAACGGCGAGCTCAGCCACACGCCAGACCAGAAGGCGGACCTGCACCTGATCACCGGAAGGCTGCTTCGTGCCGCCGGACAGCTTGACCAGGCTGTTCACCACCTTCACCAGGCGAAAAAAGTGGATCATGCTGCCTTTGATGCTGCGCTTGAATTGGGAAGGGTTCACCAGGACCGCCGCCAGTACGATCAGGCTCTAAACCAGATTCAGCAGGCAATCAAACTTTCCCCGCAAACAGCAGAAGCTTATTATCAAGCCGGGAAGGTGCTCAAGGAGCTCAAGCAGTATGATCGGGCCGAGCGTATGCTGCGCCGAGCGGCAAAACTGGCCCCCAATGATCTCAAAATTCACCGCCAGCTGGGCGTGTTGGTCACCCTCAACCTGGTCCATGGAGAAGCGAAGGTCGAAGCAGCCGCCTGACCGCTGCTGAGATCTTCCGCGGTATTGCAATCGCAGACAACACCAAACGGACAAACGCTATGATCAAAAAAACCCTCCTCTCCCCCCCCTCCGCTGGAGCTGCCTGGTCCAGAGAGCTGCTGATCGATCTGCTCAATATTGCTGCAGCTGTCAATGAATATGGATTTATCCGGCAGGCAGCCATGAGCTGGCTGGCTGTCTATCCGGGCGATCTCCAGGTGCAGCTTTTTCATGCCCAGGCTCTGCACAGAGAAGGTTTCCCTGAACAGGCCAGATCCCAGGTGGAGACCATCTGCCTGCGGGACCCGGAGAATCTAGCAGCCCAGCAGCTCCGGGCGGCTTTCCTGAATTCGTTCCGGGAGCTGGACGCTATTTCCCTGGGAGAACTATATGCGCTCCACCCTGAAAATCGGCGTTTCCGCATGGAAAAACCCCCGCTGGAAATCCCTCCGTGGGCAAAACTGCTGGTGGAAATCCGGGCTGCCCTGGCCGAAGGAACGCTGGAACAAGCCGCCCGCCAGCTGCCAGATCTGCTGGGCGCAAATCCCGCCTCCCCGCTGGCCGCACTCACCCATCTCGAGGTGCTGAGAGCAGACACCGCGACTCCCGAGACCGCCTTGCTGCAGATGGCCGAGCATTATTCTAAGCGATGGCCGGAGACCATCGGCTGCAGCCTGCTGCTCGCGGATGCCCTCAATCAAGCTGGGAAATCAGATCAGGCTGTCAGGCTGCTCCATAAAGCTGCCTCTCAGGATGTTGCCGGTCAGGTTCCTGAACGGATTTGGGGGGCAAATTTTTCCTACCGCTCCCTGTGGCCGAATTCTCTGCAAGCCCATATTGAGGCCCGCATTCCCGCTGCCGCAGCGGCCGCCCTGGGCTGGAACCAGCTTCCTGCCGGTCCCGCTGGGGAGAATACGACAACCGATCCCAAAAACAGCGCAGCCCCGGAATCCCTGGAACCGCAGGACGTTGACCTGGATGCCCACCTTGATGAAGACCTGGAAGCGATCCGCTCATTGTCTCCGGAAACACTGCAGTCCATCGAGGATGAACTCGAGGACATGGTTGACACGCTGGGCGCCAAAGGGGCGGGAAGGGCGGACGGCCGCTTCCCGATGTATGTGGTTTTTTCAACACGAAAGGGGCTGGAGAACAAATACGGCCCGGAGACCACCGAAATATTGATTGATGAGATGAAAAAAGCCACCTATGCGGTGCGCTTAAAACCGGGCTGGGGAGCGGTGATGGTGCTGCCTGATGACCCATCCAGCATGGCCAATTTCGGACTCAAGCCCACCCTGTCCGACGATCCCTGGGCGCTCAAGCTGGCTCTGGCTGACCTTGATGAAGCGCTGGCAGAAAACGGCCTGATGATCGGTGCGCTGCTGATCGTCGGGGATCATAACGTCGTCCCCTTCCATCATCTGCCCAATCCGGTAGAAGATGTCGATGCCCATGTTCCTTCCGATAATCCATATGCGACGATTGATGAGAATTATTTCATCCCCGAGTGGCCGGTTGGCCGGCTCCCCGGGGGCGCAGGCAGTGACCCGGGCCTGCTTCTGGATCTCCTCCGTCGGGTGGCGGATCACCATATGGGGAAACCGAAGGATGCGCTCACCCTCTGGGAGCGGTTTATCGCCTGGCTGGCCAGAATCTTTTCGGGAACCCGACCCGCCAACCACAGCTTCGGTTATGTGGCAGAAGCCTGGGAGAAGGCTTCCCGGGATGTCTTTAAGGCCATCCAGGATCACGGGAATCTGGTCACCTCTCCGCCATTCGGAAAACACGCTGAGATCCCTGTTCCGATCACCCGCCTGGGATATTTCAACCTGCACGGCGTGGAGGACAGCGCTGGCTGGTACGGACAAAAAGATCTCACCAATGGAAGCGCAGGCCCGGATTATCCCATTGCCCTCCGTCCCCAGGATATTAACGAGTATGAGGATGCGCCTTTGTTTGTCTTCACTGAAGCCTGCTACGGCGTCCATTTAGATGGTCGGGCAGTGGAAGATTCAATTGCCTTGAAATATCTCTCCCGGGGCAGCCATGCGGTGGTCGGATCCACCGTAACCGCATACGGCTCTGTTGCCGCGCCGCTGATTGCCGCCGATTTACTGGCAGAAAAATACTGGCAGCTGATCGACCGCGGTTATGCCAGCGGGATTGCTTTACAGCACGCCAAGGTCAAAATGGCGGAAGAGATGAACAAGCGGCAGGGCTACCTGGACGGCGAAGATCAAAAAACGCTGGTTTCCTTCATTCACTTCGGCGATCCGCTGGCCAGCCCTCAAACCGCCAAACGCAGGCAGCCAAAATCTGCCTGGGTGCCCAGGACAGATCCAGTTCAGGTTAAAACCGTCTGTGACCGTTCCTCCCTGACCAAAGACATCCCCTCGGAAACCCTGAAACAGGTCAAGCGGGTGGTAAAACGCTACCTGCCGGGAATGGAGGGCGCTGAGATGATATTGGGCATCGAGCACGATGTCTGTCAGGGTGAAAGCCATCAATGCGCCACCGCCCAGTTCGGGACCAAGGTGCACAGCAAACACCTTCATCAGCGGAAAGTGGTCACGCTCAGCAAACAGTTTGAAATCCCCCAGAACAGCGGCAGGACCATTCACAGACATTACGCCAGGGTAACCTTTGACCAATCCGGGAGGATGGTCAAGCTGGCGGTTTCTCGCTGAACACTCCTTTCCTGAACACAAAGACCCCCCGCTGGGCTGAATCCCGCGGGGGGTTTTGCTGTTGGTCCGGCTTTCTGTACAATTAGATATAGTTTTGAAGCTCTTTGAGCCCTTCCCAATCCTCGCTGGCAGCCAGACGGGCCTGCGCCTGGATGGCACTGATGTCCGTCATCCGGGCATTGGCCTGGTCAAGCACCGACTGCAGTTCATCGGCATTCAGTAAGGCCAGCTGGGCAAAACTGAACACTCCGGCATCCTGCAAAGCTTGGGAGATTTTCGGGCCAATCCCTTTCAATTTGGTGAGATCATCCGGTGTAGAGGAGATAACTTTCTTCAGCCTGCGGGGGGAGTCAATCTCCATGGCTGCCATCCGTTTATAACTGGGGATCAGCAGCCACCAGTAGACAATTCGGAACAGGATCACTGCAGGTACAACAATCAGGACTGCCCAGATCCAACCCGGAAGACCTTTCTGTTGATGATCGGAATTCTGCCCCACGGCTAAGCCTCCTGAATTGAACTGAAAACCCTTCCCTGGCTCATCCTGTATTATAGCATCCCGCCAGGCAGGTTGGGAGATCGTTTTCTGAAATGAACCGTAATCAATCCCCTATTCTCCTTCATTGGTCATGATAAAGAGTGGTTTCATGGCGAAGCGTTTGTAGTGAGGACGGAGCCGTTCTGTGTTGTAAAAACGATCCACGTCAACCACTTTGCTGCGGCCTTCCAGTACTTCGATGGGCATATTGTCATAGCGGCCGTTCTTCAGCACCACCAGCCGACCGTGGACGTTTTGCAGAATCAGGTCCAGGGCCAGATTGCCAAAGGCCATGGGGACAATGGAGTCGATCGCATCCGGGTCTCCTCCCCGGACCAGATATCCCAGGCGCTGGTTAACGGTGTTGATCTTCTTTCCCTTGTTGTATTTTGCCGACCGGTTTTTTAGCTCCTCCGAGACCAGATCCCCAATCCCCCCCAATTTTTTATGTCCATAGGCATCTGTGGTCGAGTCCTTGAACACCATATCTCCCCCTTCGAACATCGCCCCTTCGGAAACCAGGACGATCGAATAACGGCTGGGATATTTAAAACGATCCTCAACCAGCAGCTCGGTCAGCCTTTCAATGTCAAATCTATGCTCCGGAATCACACAGCGGTTGGCAGCACCGGCCATGGTGGGAAGCATGGCTGTAAATCCAGCGTAGCGTCCAAATACCTCCAGCACCAGGAAGCGCTCATGGGAGCCGGCCGTGGTGCGCAGGTTGTTAGTCATCTCAATCGTCCGGGTCACACAGGTGCTGAAGCCGATGCAGTAATCCGTGCCGGGAACATCGTTATCCATCGTTTTGGGGATACCAACAATGTTGACCCCTTTCTGATAAAGCTCCACCGCATAGCTTAATGTGTCATCGCCGCCGATGGGAATCAGATAATCAATCCCCAGATAATCCAGATTCTGAATCACTTCCGGAGTGAGATCATTGACGTCCTCATCGTAGATATCTTTCAGATGAGCGGGGACGTCGCTTTTGGGCACCTTGCTGGGTCGGGTCCGGGAGGTGTGCAGGAAGGTGCCGCCGGTGCGGCCTTTACGGTTGACCCGCTCCTCGGTAAGCACCTCGTAGTTGTGCTGATTGTCTGCATCCTTTTCCCGGATCAGCTCCATAATTCCTGCCCAGCCCCGGCGCAGACCAATCACTTGATACCCTTCCCTCAGGGCGCGAATGGTCACCGCCCGGATGGCCGGGTTCAACCCCGGAACATCCCCCCCACCGGTTAAAATGCCGATAACTCCTTTGGTTTTCTTAACATTGGCCATTGAATTTCCTCCACGTAGTGGTCCTGCAAACAATTCATCCCCTATTATAGACGAGTTTAACTTATTAGCCAAAACCCGGAACCGGGAAAGTACTGCTGTGTTTCCATTCCCAGGGAGGGTCCTGACAGACGGCTCCCTTAAGATAGATCAGCGACTACTGTCCCCATCTGGGAAGTATCATATCCCGGCCGGGAGGCTACAGCCTGCCGGAAAGCGGGATCATCAAGCAGGGCCAGCAGGGGCGTCAGTAAGTCACCCTCCAGATACTGCCGGGGGATGATCAGGTCGTACCGTTCGGTATCCAGGGGAATGAAATCCAGCTCCAGCGCCCGGGCCGCGGCCTCAATGCCCAAGGTGCAGTCTGCCCGTCCGGATGCCACTGCGGCAGCCGCTGTCAGGTGGGTGTACTCCTCATGACCGTAGCCTTTGATTTCCCCGGGATCCAACCCAGATTTTTCCAGATGGTAGTCCAGCAGCAGCCGGGTACCTGCTCCCGGCTGGCGGTTGACAAAACGCAGTTCCCCACCTGCCAGATCTTCCAGCGTCCGGATCCGGCGGGGATTTCCCCGGGGCACAATCAATCCCTGAGTACGGCCCACCAGGGTGATCACCCGTAGAGCTCTTCCGGGAAGGTGTTTCTCCAGAAAAGGCAGGTTGTACTCACCGGTTTGAGGATCCAGCAGGTGGGCCCCAGCCAGGTGCGTTTCCCGCCGTTTCAAGGCCATGATGCCCGCCAGGCTGCCCACATTTGCCGACGTCAACCGGCGGTCCTCCCGGGCCAGATACTGCGCCAGGATATCCAAGGTAATATCATGAGAACCGATAGCAAAAATGGTCCGCCGAATTTCCTCCCGGGAGCGGATCAGCCGCACGCTGACCTGCGCACCGGCTGGCAGTCCCTGGGAGCCCCTGGGGATGACCACAAGACCATCCGCTCGAACCAGCGAGGTAATCACCCCGGAGCCGCGGGATAGAGGCGCTGCCAGGGGGCGGTCCTCCACATACCCGACGGCAACCCGTACGTAATCATCGTCACCGGCTGGAGAAGTGATCTTTCTCGTCAGCGCGGCCTGCATCCGCTGGGGTGTTTCTGGCCTCCGTCCCAGCCATTCGGCCAGCAGGGGCTCCACAAAGATCTCCGCGGTCAGAGCCGCTGAAACCGGGTATCCGGGAACGCCAATCAGGGGAGTTTTCCCAGCACCCTGGATCATTCCCATGATCACGGGATGTCCGGGGCGGACCGCCACACCGTGGACCAGCAGTTCCCCACTTTCCTCGACAATTCTGGCGGTGTAGTCCTCCGACCCAGCCGAGGAACCGGCAATGACCAAAATGAGGTCATGATCTGCTGCAGCCTGCTGCACCGCTTGCTGAAGCAGATCCGGATCATCGGGCAAATTATCAAAGCGCGTCGCCTCTGCCCCCCAGGTCCGCATCTGGGCTGCCAGAACAATCGAGTTGTACTCGATGATCTCCCCCTCCTTGACCGGATCGCCGGGGTTCACCAGCTCACTGCCCGTGGGCAGGATGGCCACGGAAGGTTTCCGGGAAACGATCAAACGGTCATGACCGCAGCCGGCGGCGGCTCCCAGATCCACCGGGCGCAGCTGGTGACCCGCGGGCAGCACCAGTTCTGTTGCCACCATATCCTCTCCCATCGGCCGGATGTTCATCCACGGTTTGGCAGCTCCCCGGATGCGGATGGCTGCCGGTTTTCTGGGGTCAGCAGCCGCCCTGCCCTGATGGTCCAGCGGCTCGACATGCTCAATCGGAATCACCGCATCCGCCCACAGCGGGACCGGATCCCCGGTATCCAGATAGACAGATTCCTTCCCGAAAGAGAGGGTTACCGGCGCGGTTTCCAGCGCGCCGTAGGTGCTTTCTGCGCTGACAGCAAAACCATCCATGGCCGAGGCATGATAATGGGGAGAAGAAATCTCCGCCCAAATGGGATCCGCCAGCACGCGTCCCACTGCCCCCTGATCAAGGGGGATGGTTTCCTTCCCCAGCACACCCCGCAGCCCAGCTTCCTCCAGGGCGGTTTCCAGACGGTTCCGTGCTTCCTCCAGTGGGATATCTTCCAGATAGACGCGCATACCTCACCCCGCTAAGTTTTTTCTGAGACGGATTTATAAAGTCCGGGCATGGAACTGCAGATGATCAGCTTCCTCGATGTTGCCAATCGTGCGGGCATACTCCGCTGCCTCGGTATAAAAGCGCTGAGCCTCGGCAATATCCCCGGCAAGCTCAAAATGGCGGGCAACCGAGACGCTGCGTTCCGGACTGGCCCGATCAACCAGCCATCTGGCAATCGCCAGATGGGCATCGGAACGGTATTTTTTCGGCAGCCGCTGATAAGCGACATCGCGGAGCAGCGAGTGTTTGAAGATATACTCTTTCTCCCCGGAAAAGGCACTTCCCACCCGGGGAAAGGCCATTTCCTTTTCCATCAGTTCTTCCAGCGCTTTCTGCACCTTGCCGACGATATTGTAGCTGGAGACTTTCAAGGCCGCGGTCACGCCTTCTGATCCCCGGAAAGCGGCCAGCACCGCTCCCTGCCAAAAGACACGGCCCACCACAGCAGCAAACAGCGCCGTTGCCCGGGCTTCGATCGACAGCGAATCCAGGCGGGACTGCAGCAGCACCCTGAGCGACCTGGGGAGCTTCCTGTCGATCTCCTCCTTCAAAATGTTTTCAATGCCTCCCGGCAGCACAGTTTTGACCAATTCCTCTAAGAAGTAGGGGTTGCCCTCCGAGCGCCGGGCCAGGGCGGTCAGCACCGGCTCAGGGGCTTTCTTGAGAGCTGGATAAGCGCTGCGGACGATCTCCGCTTCCATGGGCAGAGGCGGAAGATCGATCACCTCCCCGCCCTGGACGAGATCGGGGCTCTCTTGAAGAAATTCCGGGCGGGCGCCAGCCAGAATGAGCAGCGGCAGCTCTCTGGTTTTCTCGGCCCGCAGATAATTAATCAGGTTAAGACTGCCCCGATCCGCCCAGTGGAGATCATCCAGGATCAACACCACCGGCCCGCGGATCAGCGCCCGGTGAAATAGCTCCGCCTGGAGCAAAAATGACCGCTGGGTCCGGGCCTCAGCGTTCTCCCGGTATGGATCCAGGTAGCGGCTGGTATCCCAGTGAACGCCAATCAGGTCACCGATAAAATGAGCTGCCTCAACCGCCGGATATTCCCCCAGCTGCTGTCCCCACAGGGTGAGCACCCCTTCAATCACCTTGCGATGGGCCTCTTCCAAGGGATCATCTTCATTGAGGTCAAATCTGTTGAACCAGAGTTCTTTCCAGAGGTAGTAAGGAACCTGGGAGGTCTGCTCCAGAGCCCGGCTGGACATCACAGTGAGTTGGGGGTATTCCCCGTCCAGCAGGCTGACAAATTCCATCAGCAGCCTGGATTTCCCCACCCCAACATCTCCAGTGACCAGCACATAGCTGGGTTTTTTCAACCCCTGGGCGCGCTGAAAGATCTTCTTCAAGCGTTCCAGTTCTTCCTGACGCCCCACCAGATTGGTCTTCAGCCCTCCCTTACTGCGGTAGCGCAGTTTGCTGGGCTGGGGCAGCCGTTCCACCACCTGATAGACATTGGTCAGTCGCTGAGTGCCTTTCAGCTCGATGGGGGTCAATCGTTTGATCTGGAATGCGCCGCGAATAAACTGGTAGCTGGCCTCACTGATCTGCAGTGTACCCGGATCGGCGTTTTCCTCCATCCGCTTGGCGGTGTTGACGGTATCGCCCATCACCGTATACTCTCCGCGGATGCCGACATAGCCGGCCAGCACCAGCCCGGAGTGGATCCCCACCCGCATTTGCAGTTTTTTGGCCAGGGGGTGTTCAGCTTCCTGCTTAAATTCCTCCAAAGCATCCAGGATGGCCAGCCCGGCGGAAACTGCTCGCTCGGCGTCGTCCTCCATGGACTGCGGGGCTCCCCAGACTACCATGAAGGCGTCGCCGATATGCTTATCGATATACCCGCCGTATTCGACAATCACCTGATCCAGTTTCAGCCACATGCTGCGCATTAAATCGCTGACCACTTCAAAATCCAGCTGGTCGGCCAGCTCGGAGAAGCCGATGATATCAGCAAACAGCACGCTGACCAGCCGTCGTTCTTCTGGATAAGGCTTTTTTTCCGCCTCGCTCATGCACCGCCATCCTTTCGGAAAATGCCTGGACCTCTGCTCTTCAAACCTCTCTTATTCTACCAAGGATTCCCGGATCGACCTTTCACATCCATCATCGGACAATGAAGAAAAACGTATGCCCCCGCGGGTCCTTCTCCCACGGGCCCGCCGGTTTCTAAAACCGGCCCCACCAGAGACCCGGGCACAACAGCAGCCTGTTTTCACCAGGCCCTTTCTCAGGGCTGTCCTGTAAGGTAAGACCCCCGTATCAGAGCCTTCAATCCTTGAATTCTAAAGATCCTGTAAGCTGGGTGGTGATGATTTTCCTCTATAATCGGGCAAACCGGGTTTTTTAGGCCTGCAGACCTGAGGACCTGTCTCCATTCATTGTCGGCTTCGATCAGAGGATTTTTGCCAGGAGGAACCACCGGAAAGCATGACCGAATATCGTTTTGTGGGATTTTTTGGAGAAATCGAAACCCGCCTGACCTCCCATGCTGCTCTGCAGTTAAACGGCGAAGCCTCGGAGTATACCGGGGAATACAGCGTAAAGCTCTGGTTCCCTGCTGGCGGGGGAAAACCGTTCCGGCAGGAGAACTGGCTCCAGCTGATATCCCGCCGACAGCTGCATCCAGGGGGGGGAGCCCGGGGATTGGAATGGCAGCGGGAAATCTCCCGCCAGGGCCCGGTGCCCTTCCGGCTGGACGCCCATCTCCAGCTGGAAAGCGTTCAGCACAGCGGTCCCGCTGCAGATGAGCTGGTTTATCAGCTGATCACGCCGGCGCCGGAACACCTGGAGGAAGCCAGCTATCTATCCTGTCCGGGCACGCCGGAATGCGTCCGCGATCTCACTGCCTATACGCAGCTTTCCGCCTGGTTCTTTCAACAGCGGGTCCGCCCCCTGCAGCTGGGCAGTGTGGAGCACTTTTCGGTGAAGGATTTCCCCATCGGCCTGCTGTTCACCGTCACCATCCCGGAGGAGCGCCTGGAGTACCGCCTGATTTCCAGACAGCAGCCTGGAAAGTCCCCGGGAACACTTCCTTGAGACAAACCAAGCGAGCAGGAGCCCCCAGTTGGGCGATCAGCAGATTGGCCCGGCCAACATCCTTGAAGACAGAAAAAATTCTGATATAATTTCCCCACTCAGCGGGTGTGGCCAAGTGGTAAGGCATCAGCTTCCCAAGCTGACATTCACGGGTTCGAATCCCGTCACCCGCTCTGCTTCTTTAACCGCAAAGACCTCCCCGAACCGGGGAGGTCTGCTGGTTTCCGGGTCGGCCGGCGGTCAGGCCGGGTCGAACAGGTAGCCGGTGCCGCGCACGTTGGTCACCCACTCATCCACGCCGGGGAAGGTGGCCAGCTTTTTGCGCAGGCGGCTGATCATCGGCCGCAGCACTTCCGGCGCTTCCCACTCGGTGGTCTCGTAGCCCTGCACCAGGAAGACAATCTCCTTATGAGTCATCACCCGACCGCGGTTCTCTAAAAAGACGCTGAGCAGCTTCCCCTCGGTGGGCGTGAGGTGAGCCCGTTCCCCGCCCCGCCACATCTCACGGCGCTCCAGGTCCACCATAATACCCTGGGCCAGGTTGATCACCCGGCGGGCCGGCACATCCGGGGTGCGGATGCCCTCTACATCCTTAAGCTGATCCAGCGAGGACTCCAGCTGCTCGATGAGCAGCTCCTTGCGCTGTTTGGCCGCTTTTTCGCTCAGCGCTTTCCCAATGCTGGCCAGGATATCCCCGGTGTCATACGGTTTCAGCAAGTAATCCTCGGCCCCGCTGCGGATGGCCTCGATAGCCGATTCCAGCGATCCGTGGCCGGTGATGACAATCACCTTGGTTTCCGGGTGGTATTTCTTGGTCTGCTTCATCACCTCCACACCGTCCACGCCGGGCATCTTGATATCCAGCAGCAGCAGATCGATGTCCTTTTCCCCCAGGATCTCCAGCGCTTTCTCTCCGCTGGCCGCCGATTCCACCTGATAGTCCTCCAGAATCAACAGCTCCTCCAGGGATTCCCGGACCGCTTTTTCGTCGTCAACAATTAAAATTCTCGCCGTCATACTCATCCTCCAATCGGGAGTTCGAATATCACGCAGGTTCCCTGCGTGCTGGTGTTTTTAACCTCAATCTTTCCTTTGTGCTGGGATACTATATTATCACAAATCGTCAATCCCAACCCGTAATGATTTTCCTTCGTGCTGAAAAAGGGGTCAAACAGATAATCCAGATGCTGCCGGGGTATCCCTCCCCCGGTATCTTTTATCATACAATGGGCCCGTTCCTTTTGAAATTCCGTCCGCACAGTGAGCCTTCCCCCCTCCGGCATGGCATCCACCGCGTTGGCTATCAAGTTAATGAGCACCTGCTGGATTTGATCCGGAAAACAGTTCACCTCCGGAAGCTGGTCCGCCAGCTCAAGCCTGACATCAATGTCCTGACAGGCCAGGCGGGGCTGCATAAGCTCAAGCGACTGCTGAATGAGGTCGTTCAAGGAAGCCAGGACCTTGCTGCTTTGACCCGGCCGGTAGTACTCCAGCATATCGGCTACGATCCCCCGCAGCCGGCTGACCTCCCGCCTGACAATGCTCAGAAAATGCCTGCGTTTGGAATCGGAAACGGCATCCCGATCGGCCAGCTCGAGATTGAGCTGGATGGCCTGCAGGGGGTTATTGATCTCATGGGCCACAGAGGTCATCAAACGACCGATCGTGGACAGGCATTCATCCCTGACCATCATCTGCTGCGCCTGGAGCAGCTGCTCTTTCTCGAGACGCCGGAGATCGCGCAGCCGCATATACTGAACCAGACGGGATATCTGAGCGCTGAAATAGATCAGTGATTCCAGTCTTCGGCGCTCCAGGCCGGGCGTGGTCCTCCCCAACAGACAGACCCCGCTGGGATAGCGCTCCTCCGGGAAAGGAGACCACATGGCTGAGGAGAGGCCGGACTGGTCCAGCAGCTCTTTCTCCCAGGGTTCCAGCTGTTTATTTTGGGATATGAATCCGGGAGAGAGCAGCCTGGCCTCCATTCTTGAAGGCACCATCAGCCCGTGGTTGACCACCACTTCAAAACGACTCTCCACTTCAGGGTCATCGAAGAGCAGAACCCCCCGGTCGCATTCATACCAGGTCTCCAGCACTTGTAATATGATTTCCCCCAGCACGGTGATGTGCTCCCTTGTGAACAGATCCCGACCCTGGCGCAGGAAGTTCACCAGATGCGATGGGGAGAGACTGCCTGCTCCTTGCCAGCCCTCCCCCAGGTCTTCCAGCAGCAGCTGTAAATCCCCCGGGGAGTACGACGGCAGCAGCAGGCCTTGCGGCTGGTGGGCAAGGTAGTCTGGCAGCAGATCAAGAGATTCCGGATCCACCAGGAAGATCATCCTCAGGGTTCCATCTGCCCGTGACAGCTCCTGCTCTCCCCCTTCCAGCGGGATTTTCACGATCACTGGCCCCGCAAACGGACCCTTCCGCTTCCCATCAATCGCCTCCAATGAAGAGATCATCTTGACCTGAAAGCCGGCGCTGGATAGGCGGTCAAGACCCAATTTGCCGGCATCCTCTCTCGAGTCTGCGACCAAGATGATTTCTTTTTCTGAGCTGCCTGCCTTGGTATTGATGATACCCTCCAAAACCGGTAGAGTTTTCCGGGGTCCATTATACCGCCTCCAGGAAGCGCTGTCAGTTCCCCTTCTGATCCCCAGCAGCCCGTCTCAGCTCTCATGATATACTTTGCTTAACTGCATTTTTCAAGTTACAGGAGAGGACCATGAACAATTTTTTAGCTGTTGCGGATTACACCTCCGAAGACCTGCAGTCCCTGCTGGATCTGGCGGTCGATCTGAAAGAGGAATGGAAAGAGAAGGGCAACCCGGCACTGCTGAAAAACCGGGTGCTGGCAATGATCTTTCAAAAACCCAGTCTGCGGACGCGGGTTTCTTTTGATATGGCCATGCGCCATCTGGGTGGAGATGCGCTGTATCTCTCTCCGATGGAAATCGGCCTCGGGGAACGGGAAACCATCGCCGATGTCGCCCGGGTGATCTCCGGGTATGTGGATATCGTTATGGCCCGGGTGTTTGAGCATCAGCATGTCATCGAACTGGGCAGGTGGGCCGATATCCCGGTAATCAACGGCCTCAGCGACTACAACCATCCCTGCCAGGCCATGGCGGACGCGCTCACCATCCAGGAGAACTTCGGCTCCCTGAAAGGCGTCCGGGTCAGCTATATCGGGGACGGCAACAATGTCGCTGTTTCCCTTCTCCATATCTGCGCTAAGCTGGGAGCAGATTTCACGATTGCTGCCCCCGAAGGATACCAGCTGGACCCGAAGGCAGTCCAGGAAGCGGAAGGATTTGCAGCTGAAAGCGGCAGTACTATCAAGCAGGGCATCGACCCCCGGGAAGCGGCCAGAGATGCCCAGGTGATCTACACCGACACCTGGGTGAGTATGGGGCAGGATGAGGAAGCCCAGCGCCGTCAAAAGGTATTTCCGCCCTACCAGGTCAATCAAGAGCTGGTGGATAAGGCAGATCCGGAGGTCATTGTCATGCACTGCCTGCCCGCCCACCGCGGTGAGGAAATTACCGATCAGGTAGCTGATGGTCCGCACTCCCGGCTGTTCCCCCAGGCGCACAACCGGCTGCACGCCCAGAAGGCCATCCTGGTGAAATTACTGACCTGAGCAGTCCCCGCGGGGAGGCGGTTCCTCATGAACATCTCTATCCCGAAGGAACGACGTGATTCTGAGTACCGGGTGGGCCTGACGCCGGCCGGTGTGGAACTGCTCACCCAGCAGGGTCACAGCTGCTTTGTAGAGCATCAGGCCGGCCTGGGCAGCGGATTCAGCGATCCTGCCTATCAGCAAGCCGGGGCAACCATCGTCTACAGTGGGGAGGAAATTTACGGCCGGGCGGATCTCATGCTTAAGGTCTCCTCCCCGACCAGGGAGGAATTTCCCTGGATGTGCGAGGGCATGATATTGCTGGGATTTCTGCACCTTTCTGCGGGGAGCATGAGAAAAGTAGAAACGCTGCTGGAGAAAAAAATTACCGCCATCGGCTATGAAACCATTCAGCAAGCGGACGGCCAGCTGCCGGTGCTCACACCGCTCAGCCAGCTGGCCGGGCGGATGGTCCCTCAGATTGCTGCCACCCTGGCCCAGAACAACTACGGAGGCAAGGGGTTTTTCCTGGGTGGGATTCCCGGCATTCCCCCTGCCGATGTGGTGATTTTAGGCGCCGGCACAGTGGGCCGCAATGCTGCTCGCGTATTTCTAGGTTTGGGCGCCCGGGTTTCGCTGCTGGACAACTCGCTGTCTGTCCTCCGCGAGGTGGAGCAGGAGTTCAACGGACAGGTAGACACCCTGGTCTCCTACTCCTTCAATATTGACCGGGTGTGCTCTTATGCCAATGTGCTCATCGGGTCCATCCTGGTCCCCGGGGCTGTCTCCCCCAAGATTGTCACCCGTGAGATGGTCCGAAAACTTCACACCCGTTCGATCATTATCGATGTCTCCATCGATCAGGGAGGCTGTGTGGAGACCAGCCGGCCAACCAGCCACAGCAACCCCACCTTCGTGGAAGAGGATGTCATTCATTACTGTGTGCCGAATATGACCGGTGTGCTGGGCAGGACCGCTACCCATGCCATGAGCAACGCCACCTGGCCCTTCATCCAGGAGATCGCCGCCCTGGGTGTGGAACAGGCACTGCAGAAAAACGATGCCCTGCAGAAGGGACTTTACACCCAACAAGGCAAGATCGCCAACCCGGTCCTCAGCAGCAGTCTGGATGAGAAGGATTCTTAATGAGTTGGAAAGAAACCTACCGGAAAAAAATCTGCACACCACAGGAAGCTGTCCGGGCAGTCCGCTCCGGAGATCGGATCTTTCTGACCGGCAACTGCTCGGTACCCACCAAGATTCTTGATGCGCTGGTAGAGCGGGCGCAGGAACTGGAAGGGGTGGAAATCTGTCAGGCCCTGACCGTTGGCTCAGCAGAGTACGTCAGCCCGGAAATGGAAGGCCACCTGCGGGTGAACACCATGTTTATCAGTCACAACACCAGGAAAGCCGTCCAGGAAGGCCGGGCTGACTTCACCCCGGTGCTGCTGTCAGAATTCCCTCTGCTTTTCAAAAATAAAATTCTCCCCGTGGACGTAGCTTTTGTTCATCTTTCTCCGCCGGACCAGCACGGCTACTGCAGCTTTGGCGTCGAGGTGGGGTTGAGCAAAAGTCCGGCCGAATCGGCCGATATCATCATCGCTGAAGTCAACGAACAGATGCCCCGCACGCTGGGGGATTCCTTCATTCATGTCAGTGCAATCGATGCCATCGTCCCTGTGGATTATCCGCTGGCGGAGCTGCCCATGGGGGGCGGGAAGGCCACAGAAACCGTCCAGAAAATTGCCGGTTACATCGCTGACCTGATTCCTGACGGGGCCACCATGCAGATGGGCATTGGCGCCATCCCCGATGCTGTCCTCAATCACCTATTTGATAAGAAAGATCTCGGCATCCATACAGAATTGTTCTCCGATGGGGTGATCGATCTCGTTGAGGCGGGTGTGCTCACCAATACCCGGAAAACGATCCACCCGGGGAAGATTGTCGCTGGCTTCATTCTGGGCACAAAAAGGCTCTATCAATGGGTCCATAACAACCCCCTGATCGAGTTTTTGCGGACAGAATACGTCAACGATCCTTTTGTCATCGCCCAGAATGAACGCATGGTGGCGATTAACTCCGCCATCGAGGTAGACCTCACCGGTCAGATATGCGCGGACAGCATCGGCACCAAACTTTACAGCGGGGTTGGCGGGCAGCTGGATTTCATCTACGGAGCCAGCCGCTCCCGGGGTGGTATTCCCATCATTGCCCTGCCCAGCAAGGCGAAGGAGATCAGCCGCATCGTCCCCACGCTAAAAAAGGGCGCCGGCGTGATCACCACCCGCAGTCATGTGCATTATGTGGTCACGGAGTACGGGGTGGCCGAGCTTTACGGAAAAACCATTCAGCAGCGGGCCAAAGAATTAATTCATATCGCCCATCCTGAGTTCCGGGAACAGCTCACCAAAGATGCCAAAGAACTGCACTATCTCTAGCTTCCCGGCTGGTGCAGGCGGTATCCACCAGGAAAGTCAGCCGCTGCGCTGACACCGGCCAGAAAAAGGGGTAAATAAAATGAAACGAAGAGCAAAAATCGTCGCCACCCTCGGTCCTGCCAGCAGTGATCCGCAGTCCATTAAGCAGCTGATGCGGGCTGGCATGGATGTCGCCCGGATCAACTTTTCCCACGGCACACGGGAAAGACACGCCGAAGTCATCCAAACCCTGCGGGAAATCGCCCGGGAGCTCGAACGGCCCATCACCATCATGCAGGACCTCTCCGGGCCGAAGATCCGCACCGGGGAGATGGAGGACGGTCAGGTAAAAATCAAACAAGGGGAAAGGCTGACCATCACGGCTCAAAAAAAACTGGGGACCCCGGAAATTATCTCGGTCACCTATCCCCAGCTGACGGAAAGCGTCCAGCCTGGGGGAAAAATTCTCATTGACGATGGTAAGCTTGAACTGGAAGTGGTCGAAATAAAAGATGGTCAGGTCCTCACCGAGGTCAAGGTAGGAGGGATCCTCAAGGCGCGGAAAGGAGTTAACCTGCCCGGCGCCGATCTGAACCTGAAAGCGATGACCAAAAAAGACCTCCAGGACCTGAAATTTGGACTGGATCAGGACATCGATATCATCGCCCTTTCCTTCGTTCGCTCCGCAGCGGATATCGGCCGGCTCCGGCAGGCGATCACCAAATTTGACTGCGAGAAATCAAAGATTCCCGTGATCGCCAAACTGGAACACCCGGAGGCCATTGAAAACCTTCATGAGATCATTCATGCCTCAGATGGGGTGATGGTTGCCCGGGGAGACCTGGGTATTGAGATGCCGCCGGAAGAAGTGCCCATTGTTCAGAAGCGGATCATCTCCATGGCCAATAAACACCTGGTCTATGTGATCACCGCCACCCAGATGCTGGATTCCATGGTCAGCAATCCCCGTCCGACGCGGGCTGAGGCGTCGGATGTAGCCAATGCTGTGCTGGACGGCAGTGATGCCGTCATGCTATCCGGTGAGACGGCGATTGGCGCATATCCGGTGAAGACCGTGGATATGATGGCCTCGATCATCCGCCAGGGCGAACAGCATATGGAAGAATGGGGACAGTCGCTGCTCCGCGTCACTGAAGATTTTGTCCAGGATGATGCGGTCGCCATCACCAGAGCAGCTCGCGAGCTGGCCCACGACAGACCGGTAGCGGCTATCGCCGTTTTTACCACCAGCGGCAGGACCGCCCGTCTGATGTCCAAAGCCCGTCCCGTAGTGCCCATCCTGGCTTTCACTCCGGTGGAAAAAACCTATGATTATCTGGCGATGCTGTGGGGCACCACCCCCTATCTAATCCCGCACGCCGACAGCCTTGAGGAGATGATCGCCCATGTCGATGAGGCTGTGGTGGAAGGCACACGAGTGCAGCCTGGACAGGAAATTCTGCTGATTGCCGGATTTCCAATCCAGAAGATGGTACCGCCAAACTTTGCGCTGCTGCACACCATCGAAGCCCGCTGAGATTCCCCATCGCGGGAAACCTGGCATCCGGCAAGAAAGGCAAGGAGCAGATGCAGTGCAGGACCAACCATTTCTGAGAGGGACACCTCGCGGCCAATCACTGCCTCTGGAGGAATATTTACCCGTTTTTCCTGCCTCCCTTGTCTCCTCCTGGCTGGATAAGCAGCCTTTCCATCAGGGGCTGCTTTTGATGCCTTTCGGGAGCTCACCGCAGATCGGAGTTGAGGCAGCCCTGTCTGGCTTCCAGGTCCTGGCACCTGTAAACAATCCGGTTACCCGCTTCCTGTTTCGCTGGCTGGCTTCCCCTGCTCCCCAACGCTGCCTTCAGTCCGCCCTGGCGAAGCTGGGCTCCTCGTATAAAGGGAAAGAGCGTTTAGAACCCCATATTCTCTCCCTCTATGAAACCAACTGTCCGCACTGCGGAAAAATCATTTCCGCCCAATCATTTCTCTGGTCCAACAGCACTTCAGCTCCCATTCGCAAGGCTTGCTCCTGTGAGTGCTCTCAGAACACAGGAGATTACCCGGTCACTGAGCTGGATATCGAAAAGACCCGGTCTTTCCAGGAAAACAGCCTCTACCACGCCCGGGCACTAACCCGGGTCGCGCCGCCGGGAGATCCCATTCGTCTGCACGCAGAAAAAGCGCTGCGGGTGTATTCTCCCCGCACAGTATATGCCCTGATGACCATTATCAACAAAATCGGCGCCCTGTCATTAACCCGGGATGAGCGCCGCTGTATGGATGCCCTGCTGCTGCATGCCTTTCACCGCTGCTCCAGCCTCCCCAGCCGCACTGAACGCGGGACAAATCAACCGCTCCGCCCTCCCTCCAGGTATCTGGAAAACAACCTCTGGCGGGCGCTGGAAGAGGCAGTCGGTCAATGGAGCTTGACAGGAACCTCATTGTCTGTCTCCACCTGGCCGGAACACCCTGTGGAAAAGGCAGGACTCTGCCTTTATGAGGGCCGCCTTCGGGATCTGCGGTCAGAATATCAAGGAGATCCCTTGGCTGCAGTTGTCGCCGCGGTGCCAAAACCCAACCCCACCTATTGGGCCCTCTCTGCCCTCTGGGCCGGCTGGCTGTGGGGACAGGAAGCGGCGGCTCCGCTGCGCAGCACCCTCAGCCTGAGGGATTTTGATTGGGCCTGGTATACAAGGGCGATGGAATTTATCCTCAGTGACCTGAGGGAGCTGCTCTCTCCCCAAATCCGCTGCTGGGCGCTGCTGGCTGATCTGGAGGAGGACTTTCTCAGTGCAGCCCTCTGTGCAGGCAACGCTGCCGGATTGGGGCTGACAGGAATCGCCCTGGATCCAGATTACCAGATAGCCCAGCTGGAATGGCGCTCAAAACATACCTCCCGCCGAGATTCCCCTGCCGATTCCCGCTCAATCATCCGCCAGGCCGGAACCTCGCTGCTTAAGGAGCGCGGCGAACCCTCACCAGGGATTCTCCTCCGGGCAGCCGGACTGCGCGCCCTGGCAGCAGAGAATGCCTTTCCCTTCTCCGGGGAGGACAGTCTGGAGGATGCCTTCCACCAGCTGGAAACCCTGCTCGAGGAGACCTATGCCTACCGGCAGGGATTTCTGCATTTTCCGGCAAGCGGCAACTGGTGGCATCAGGAGCTGGTGCTGGACACCGAACCGCTCAAAGATCTGGTGGAGATCGAGCTGGTAGAAATGCTGCTCAGCAAGAACAGCCCCGTCCCCATGGCAGATTTTGAGGACCGCATTAACCACTTCCATCCGGGACTGAACACGCCCGGCTGTGAAATCATTCAACTTTGTCTGCATTCGTATGCCGTCCCCACCGGGAAGGATCCCGCCGGCTGGCAGCTGAAACCCAGCGAGCAGCCGGGCAAGCGCAGGGAAGATTTACAGGAAATTGAGGCCTTACTGCAAGGGATGGGAAAAGCGGCGGGCCTGGTACCCAGGAAGCAAGCTCCTCTGGGCAGTGTTCGCATTCTTACCTGGGAGGAGGACGCCGAAGTTCAGTTTACTTTTTTCATCTCGGCTTCTGGCCTGCTGAACAGGATCCTTTTCAACTACCCGACTGCGCGGAACCCCTGGATCGTGCTCCCCGCCAGCCGAGCAGAGCTGGTGCTTTACAAGCTGGATCAAAACCCACCGCTGGCAAAAGTTTTTGAGGAAAGTTGGAATTTTCTGAAATACCGGCATGTCCGCCGGTTAGCCGCGGAGGGCAGCCTTACCCGCAGCAACCTCCACGAACGCCTGGCCCTCGATCCACTCACCGCAGATGATCCCCAGCTTCCCCTGATCTAAAGAAGGAACACTGTCGGGCCCAATTAGGGGGTGGGGGTTGCAGTTGCTGTAGGAGAGAGCGTCGGGGACGCAGTTGGCGTGATTGTATCGGTGCTGGTTGGCGAGGAGGTGGGTGTGCTGGTGGGGGCCAGAGTTTCCGTCGCCGTAGGAGAAGGGGTGACAGTGGGCGTGTGTGTTTCTGTCGGTGTGGGAGTGGGGGTCGGCACCTGCAGGTTGATTTGAATGCGCTTTTCAGCAAAACCGTCGTTTGTGGACTGCATATAAAGACGAAGCGTCACCCAACCAGCCGGCAGTTCACTGATATCCCAGCTGGTCAGCTCGGTCATTTCCATGATGGGATCATTGATCACTTCCAACACTTCCCATTGGACAGGGTCTTTCCCCGGTCCATACTGCAGACGGGCCTTTTCAAAGTCTCCTGCGGCGCCTGCCTTGGCGAAAATCTTCAAGGGACTGGAATTTACAACATCATCCTGCCGGGGAGAGGCAAAACCAAGCTCCGGTCGGGGATCATCCGCCGAGCAGATCCTGTCCCGGACAATGTATGGTTTTCGGGTGAAGCCGTTTTCTTTGGCCCATTCTTTTCCTTCCGGGTTATTCCGAAGCCAATCCCTGGCCCAGGGATCATCCACTTGAACGCCAATCTTTTCTTCCGTAAATTCGGAACACTCCGGCGAAGCCAGTTTGCCGCTCCAAGTATCGATTCGCACCTCCTGCCAGAGATCCTCTGATGCCGGCAGTGGAGGTTGGTCGGCAGCAAAGTATTCTGACCGCTGGTTGGGACAGAACTTTGACGGTTCGGTCCCCGACACCGTGCAAATCACCCGCTCGATAATCCCCGCCGGTCGGACAAAGCTGGTCGGATTTCCGCCGGTCAGCTGCTGGATCCCTTCCTGCATGAATCGGGACCAGATCGGCGCTGCGCCGGTAAGCCCGCTGGTATTCTGCATCGGTGTGTAATCAGCGTTCCCCACCCAAACACCGACAGCCAAATCAGGCGTGTATCCTAGAGTCCAATTGTCCCGGAAATCATTCGTTGTCCCGGTTTTGGCAGCAGCTTGGAAGGGCAGGTTGAGCACCGAGTTGGGGCCAAAGGCCGGAGTGCGGGCCTGATTATCGGAGAGAATGGAGTTGATCAGGAAGGCGTGCTCCGGACGGATCAGCTGTTCCCCGGCTGGCTGCTGGTATTGATAAACAAGTTCTCCCCGGAAATCTTCGATCCGGGTGATCGCCACCGGGGGAACCTGTCGGCCCCCGTTGGCATAAGTGGCATAAACGCCGGTGAGCTCCAGCAGGGTGACCTCCCCCCCACCGAGCGTCAGGGAAAGGCCGTAGTCATTTCTATCCAGGGTGGTGATGCCTACGCGCCTGGCAAAAGGAATTAATCCCTCTTCATCCGGAGTATCAGGATCGTCATAAATACCCACGAAATCCAGCGTTTTCACGGCCGGTACATTGTAAGAATTGGCCAGCGCCGATCGCACGGTTACCGGACCGTGGAAGCGTTCATCATAATTGACCGGTTTGTAGGGGTCCCGGGGATCATTGGGATCTCCGGATGGAGGGAATTCAGAAGGCACATCCCAGATCAAGGTTCCAGGCGTCCAGCCCTGTTCAAAGGCTGCTGTGTACGTTAGCGGCTTTATGGAAGACCCCGGCTGACGGGGGCGCACAGCCATATTGATCTGTCCCTGGATGTCCTCATTCTCATAATCCGCTGATCCAACCATCGCCAGGATCTCTCCAGTGGTGGGTTTGACCGCTACCAGGGCTCCATTGGAGGCATTTTTGTTTTTGAGCAGGTCAACCTGCTCCCGGACAATCTGCTGGGCGCGGTCCTGCAGCCCAGGATCCAGGGTGGTATAGACAGTGAACCCAGATCGGTAGATGGTCTGAGGATCATAAAGATCTTCCAACAGCGAGCGAATGTAAAACACCCAGTGAGGATAACGGAGCTCCGTGAAAGGAGCCTGGAATTGATAATTCTTAATTTCTTCTGCAGCCGCAGCGGCTTCACCAACATCTACACAAATGGGCTGCTGATTATTACTGACGTAGATGCAGCCCTGCTCCTGACTGGTCTGGTACATGAGCACCAGCACGGTCTCATGCCGTCTGAGGGTGATCTCCGGGTTGGTATAGATATCATACACGGCCGGCAGCTGGGGCAGTCCCGCCAAAAAAGAAGCCTGTCCTAGCGTGAGATTCTTCGCGGAGGTGTTGAAATAGGTTTGAGCTGCCGCCTCGATGCCATAGGCCTGATTTCCGAAATAGATTTCGTTGAGATAGAGCTCAAGGATTTCATCTTTGGAATAGCGCCGGGTGATTTCCGCTGCCAGAATGGCTTCCTTAATTTTCCGCCGATAGGTCTGGCGTGATCTCTCCTCGGGATCCAAAAGAAGGATCCGGGTCAGCTGCTGGGTGATGGTGGATGCGCCAGAAATTATTTCGTCGCTAACCAGGTTGTAATAAAATGACCGGGCGATGGCGAAAACGTCAAACCCGGGATGACTGTAGAAATTAGAGTCCTCGGTTGCAATCGTAGCAGCCACCAGAAAAGGGGAGATCTCCTCCAGCGGCACATACGTCCTTCGACCTGCATTCGGGTCAAGGATTTCGTAAAGAACATTTCCCTCGCGGTCGAGAATCCGGGTGGTTTCAAATTGGGCTGCCTGGGCCCGGAGATCCTCAACATCAGGCAGGGTGGAGGCGATCTTATAGTACTGGTAGATGCCAAAGGAACCAGCTATCACAACCAGCACAATCCCGGTGATCAAGGCAATTAATCCCATCTGCAGCAGACAGCTCCAGCCCTGCTTCTGCTTCCAGCTGCCGGGTCCCGAACGCCTCCACCAGCGGCGGATCTTTCCCCAGCCGTTGACAGCGGGCGGCGGGGACTTTTGCTGCAACCGGGCCCGGGCTTGTGCTGCCCTGGAGCGGGTCGGCTGCGACCTGGTCGCTGAACCGGGTGCGGGGGCATCATCCAGCCGACGGGGAAGCGGCATTCCCCGGGTATCCAGCGCCGGGGGCGGGGTATGGGGCCGGTCCCCCAGGGGAGGAGGGGGTGTCTCGTCCAGCGAAAAGGAAGAAAAATTTTCCCCTGCAGACCCAGCCGCTTGGCTTGCTGCTCCTTCAACGGGAGGAGAGGCAGAAGCAGCCTTTTCAGCTTCTTCAATCGGGAGGGTTTTTTGATAGGGAGCCCCTGTTTCCGTGGCATGCTCTTCCGGAGGAAGATCCTCCCCGGAATATGCAGCCCCGAAATCTCGTTCCTGCCGGGTAGATCCCTTCCCGGATTCCTTTTCCTGGGAGGGAGGATCCGGTTTACGGAAATGGTCAGCCGATTTTTCGGACTCCCTGTTGTGATCCCGCTGCTCTTTCTCTGTCATAGGCTTAGTTGCCGGCGATCCGGTCTCTTGTTTACCAAAATTGGTTCTTGGGTATTCTAGCACAATCTGGGAGAAACTCAGCCCTTAATCAGCTGGTGTTAATCCTGGTCCCACCCGTAAACAAACCTTTGTTTTGGCCTGGTTGACCGTTAGGATAACAGCATATAAAATGCAAGATATGCGCCAGGAACTTTGGAATCATCCGCTGCCAAAAAGATTTCTAATCGGCGCTGACCTGCGTCTGGATTCCCATCAGGGGGGAAAATATATCACCTGGGAGGTCCGTAAGGGATGGGATGAGACCAAAGCCCTCAGCATAACCTGTCTCCCACACAACACCAGGAATACGATCTCGGTTTTTCCCCGCTTCTTCAACTCAGAGCAGACCATCCAGAATCCCGGGAAGTTCCACCAGCCCCCGATATTGAAACGTTTTGCCCCCAATCTGCTGGTGTATGATTTTTCTCCCTACCAGGGGCTGCAGATCTCCTGCACGCACCTGGCGGCGGATCGGAAGTCCCTTTCCACCCAATATGTCTATACGAACATAAGCGGGGGCAGGCTGCCAATTAAACTGCAGCTGGCAGCTGTGCTGAACGCTCCAGGACAGAGGATCCCTTTATCTTCCCTGAACCGCCAGGGTAGATCATTCCTGGGAACAGATTTCGATGGCCAGCAGCTGCTGGTCTCCCTCCCGGGAGCAGGAAAAGCCGGCCGCCCTTCAGCTGGAATGCTGCAGGCTGACTATCTGCTCCAGCCCCGGGAATCTCTCTCACAGCGCTGGCATATCATTGTGGGCAGCAACCACGACCAACTGCTGGACCAGATCTATCAGCTCAATCAGCTGAATTGGCAAGCGGAAAAATCCAAAATAGCCGTGCTGGAAGAAGGTCGGCTGAGAATAAAAACCAGCCTTCCTGACCTCAATCTGGCTCTGGCGGCCTCTCAAAAAGACGGTCAGCTGCAGTTGTTCCAAATCCAGACCGCGCTTCAGAATCAGCTGCAGTCCCTGGACAACACCGCAGCCGCTGCCCCGGCAAATCCACCCGGCCAGCCCTGCCTGCTCTCCCCCCTGCTCGGCCTCCACCTGCTGGATACTTTGTATCCTGCGGATTCCGCAGCTGCCCGTACTCTTCTCAAAGCCGTGCTGAGACCGGACCGCCTGCTGCTGGAAAACAGCTGCCCTCCTCCCGACCTCCCGCTGCCGCTAACCGGTGAGCTGCTCTGGAAAGCCTTTTCCACCACAGAGGATCGCTCACTCGTGGAAGAGTTCCTTCCGGTTGTTGAAGAGCAGCTGACCCGCTGGTTTTCAGCCGACAACGACCGGGACAGGGATGGGATCCCAGAATGGACCGCACCCTCTCAATTCGAGCTGCTCTCCAGCCGCTGCGCTGATCAGCAATTCGGCTCGACAGCCCTTCATCGGCTTTCCACCCTGGAATCCCCTCTGCTGCCTGCATTCCTTATCAATGACTTGAAGCAGGTTAAGCAGCTGGCAGCCCAGCTGGGCGCAACGCCCCATCCTGCCCTGCGGGACAAAATCCATCCGCTGCTTGCTTTCCTGACCACCTCCTGGGACAAGGGGAGCAAGCGCTTTCAAGTCCGGGATCGGGACGCTCACCTGATAGCTGGCATTGAGCTTCTTCATCAGGGAACCGGCAGCGGCCTGCACGTGATCAGCTCAGAGATCTCCACCCCCAACCGCATTACAGCAGTCCTCACTCCTCAGGCGGCGTTTCATCCCGGGACTGAAATCATTCTGCACGGCAGAGGACCGGGGGGATATTCCCGGGTGGAAAGAATATCCCCCCCACAGTGGCTTCCCACGGCGGCAGGAACATTCGCTGTCAGCGAGGCCGTCTACAGCTGCCTGGAGTACGTCCATGTCAGCGGATTGACCCCCGGGGACCAGTTTCAATTATATCTTGACGGGGGCCAGAGCGAAGATATTGGAGAACTGCTTCCGCTCTGGGGCTTGAAAGCAGCTGATAAACAGCCAGAAGGATTTTCTCCCGGCAGCTGTCTTTCTGACCACCCCTGCCGGACGCCGCAGGGAATACAGACGGATCCCCACTATCGGCAGGAAATCAATCTCCCCTTGAACAAGCTGATTATGGAGGGATTGATCGCTCAGGGAGAAGTTAAAGGAGCCTCAGCGCTTGCAGGGAATTTGCTAAGCCTTACCGCGCGGCAAGCAGCCGACGAAGGATATTTTCCCGCCCGCTATGCAGCGGGCAGCGGAAGGGGCATCGGCCGGGCTCATGCGATTGACGGGTTGTTCCCGGTGGGAGTATTGCTTCTGCTTCTGGGGATCCGCATTACCCCGCAAGCTGTCATTCTCCAGGGAAGCTGCCCCCTATCTGCTCCTGTCTCTGTAGGGTACCGAGGGATTACAATCATCCGCGAGCAGATCAGAACAATCATCCAGTCCCCTGGCAAAGAGGATCAGGTCCTGCCGGGATTAATTCCCGGAGAGGTCACGGTCCGTTAGCTCTTCCTCGGAAAACTTTTCCACCTGATAAATCTCCACTTCAAGCAGATGTTTCCGCCAGAAGGAGGGATCCAGACCCATTTTCAGGCAGAGGCGGTCCAGGAAAATTTCTGGCTCGGGAAGTTTCTTCCAGACCTGAGGCAAAAAAGTTGCCTTCCTGGGGCCGTAAGAAAGCACCACACCATCCTTTCCTGGCTGCAGCAAGCCGGGCAGCTCCTCCGGTTTCTGATAAGCAAGCAGCTCAGGACTTGTCAGCCGGGAAATTTCAATCCTGATCTCCGGAAGCTCTTCCCTGGAAACCGGAGGAAAACGGAAATCATTCACCGCAGCTGCCGCAGCCCGATCACAGACGTCAGCGATCAGGGGCCGCTCCGCTTCCAGGGACCCCACACAACCCCGCAGGGCATCGGCCTTCGTGAGGGTGACAAAACAGGCTCCTTTTTCCCGCAGCAGGGGTGGAAATTTCTCCACATCCGGTTGGGGGAGCACCCCTTTGACAACCCGGTCCTCGATGGATTTCCTGGCTGCGACCAGCAGCATTTTGCGCTCATTCTCAGTTAGGATTTTGGCCATAATCTTGCATCATACAAAGGGAAATCCCTCTCCTGGTTCATTGAGGGAGGCGGATTTTTTGTTTCCAGATGCCGGTTGGCGGGCGAATCCTCCTCCAAGAGGGCTGCGCCGACAGTGCTTTGCTGAGATTAACAGCAGGTAAGAACCTCGGCTATCAACTCTGTCAGTTTTTGTTTCTATACGAAAAGTAGTGTAAAATACAAACGATCCCTTTCAAAATTAATCAGCCACTCATTTTATTATACCGAACCATCGACCTTGACCATGGACATACAGGCAGATCGCTCATCCACTCAGTCCGGACCCTCCCTGATGAAACAGACCTTTCGCGGGGTGTTGATGGTCTCGCTGGTTTCGGCGATTGCTGCCACCCTGTTCACCTCCCTGCCGGCCTCGGGAATCAGTCTGGGGAATTCGGTGATTGACAGCAGCTCTCCTGGATCCAGTGCGCTGCTCACGCCTACAGCCGAAATACAGTTTCATGTTGGACTGGTGGTGGGACACTGGGGCCATGATGTGGGAGCAATCTGCCCGGACAGCCTTGGGGGCCATCGGGAAGTTGATATTAATTACACCATCGCGGACCTCACCCGCCAATATCTGGAAGCGGAAAATGTGCAGGTAGACCTGCTGAAGGAATTCGATTCCCGCCTGGAAGGCTACCAGGGATCTGCGCTGATTTCCATCCATGCCGATACCTGTGATTATATTCCCGAACAGGGCACCGGCTATAAAATCGCTGAAGCGGTTGACAACAAGCGGCCGGAACAGGCTGCCAGATTGATGGCCTGTCTGCAAAACCGCTATGGAAACCTGACCAACCTGCGTTATGACCACCGCCTGACCCCAGACATGACCAGTTATCATGCCTTTGGAGAAATCAACCCTAACACACCGGCCGTGATCATTGAGACCGGTTATATGAACCAGGACCGCGAGCTGCTCACCCAGCAGCCTTCTTTGGTCGCCCGGGGAATTACGGAAGGGATCATGTGCTACCTGAATCGGGAGCGGATTACCCTGGACTGACCATGACAACCACACCACTGCCTCAGCGCGCCAAGGAAGTGCTCCTCCAGGCCAAACGCTGCCTGCAGCGCGGCGATCTTCAATCTGCCAGACGGCTGATCTGGCAGGCGGTCGAACTGGCACCCGACTGCGAGGATCCCTGGCTTTATCTGGCCTCAGTTTCCTCCCCGGAAGCCAGTATCACCTATCTTAAAAAAGCACTGGCGATCAATCCGGAAAGTAAACAAGCCCGGAAAGGAATGCGCTGGGCGGTGCAGCGGCTGCGCACTCAACCTCAGGAGCAGACCCAGCAGCGCCGAACGGTCCCGATCCAGATCGATGAGCAGCCCTTCCTGAGCAGGAGTGCGTTCTCCCTTCCTCTGACGGTGGTGGCGGCAGTGGTGCTGCTGGTGATCGGTTTCTGGCTCTGGACGCCGGAATTTTCCTTTGCCTCCCTGCAGGCGACCCCGCAGGTCACGCTTTCCAACCAGGGGTCAGTCCAAAAAGCCACTTACACGCCAACACCGACCTTCACACCTACCCCGACCCCCACTTACACACCCACTCCGACCCCCACCAATACCCCCACCCCCACAGCCACCCCAAAGCCGACAAAAATCCCGGCGAACAGCCATCAAGTCCTCCCGCCGGGGACATACCCGGATGAGCGCTGGTTCGATATCGACCTCACCAATCAGCGCATGCACGCCTACGATGGCAGTAAAAGAGTAAAAACGTTTGTGATCTCCACCGGAACCTGGCAGTATCCCACGGTTACCGGCACATACCGGATTTACGTCAAATACCGCTATGCCAACATGAGCGGACCGGGATATTATCTGCCGTCGGTTCCCTTCACGATGTATTTTTATCACGGCTACGGCATCCACGGCACATACTGGCACAATAATTTTGGGACACCGATGAGTCATGGCTGTGTCAATATGAAAACTTCCGATGCCGAATGGGCCTTTAATTGGGCCAGGGTCGGCACACTGGTTAACATTCACTACTAACCTAACTCACCATGGGCAAGAAATATTCCAGACGGGATTTCCTGAAGTTGAGCGGTATGGGGTTGTTCAGCCTCTTTGGTCCGCAGCTGAGCCCCCTGGCCTCTCTGCTCAATGGGCAGCAGGGCCGAGTGATCTATGAGACGATCAGCCTGTACCGCCGTCCATCTTTCAGCAGCGAGAAAACCCGCAAGTACTGGCAGGATGCTGTTCTGCCCATATCCGAGGTCACCCTGGGCAGCGAACAGCCGGAACACAACAGGATCTGGTACCGGATTGGCGGGGAGGGCTATGCCCACTCGGGTGGCATTCAGCCGGTCAGAACAGAAATCAATCCGGTTATTTATGATCTCCCCCCGCAGGGCAGGTTAGCAGAAGTCACTGTCCCTTTCACTGATGCCTTGTGGACACCAGGAGAAAGATATCATGTTGCCTACCGGTTTTATTATCAGACCACCCACTGGGTTTCCAGTGTGGTGGAAGCCCCTGATGGAACCCCCTACTATCACATCCTGGAAGACAAATGGGACCTGGATTATTACGTTCCTTCCCGGCATCTCCGGGTGATCCCGGACGCGGAACTGACCTTAATCTCACCGGACGTGCCCAACATTGCCAAAAAGATTCTGGTGCTGAACGGCATTCAAACCGTGATTGCCTATGAGTACCAGCAGCCGGTTTTTATGGTCAAAGCTGCTACCGGTGCGGACTTCAGCACCGGGAATTACATCACTCCCACAGGGCATTTTCGGACCAACTATAAACGCCCCTCCCGGCACATGGCAGCCGGAAATCTTGCTTATAACGGATACGACCTGCCTGGTGTGCCCTGGATTCTGTACATCACAGAAAGCGGCATAGCCTTCCACGGAACCTACTGGCATAATGATTTTGGAAAAGCCCGCAGCCACGGGTGCATCAATCTCCCTTCCAGAGCCTCGAAATGGCTTTACCGCTGGACCCTACCCCATGTTCCCTCGCATAAGCAGTGGGTGTACGATCACTCCGCCACCCATGTGGAAATTCAGGATTGAATTTCTGGATCATTGCTGGGCTTTGATTTAACGCCAGCAGAGGAATCATCAAACCTGGTAACCCACAATCTGTCTTTTCCGGGTAGTGCCATTGATAGAACGGGAAAGGCGTCATAAAATACTTTGTATCCATCCAGATAATCATCGGGAGGCGCATCATGCCTAAACTTACCATCCAGGATCACGGGACGTTTGATGTCCCTGGTGGGACGCGGTTAGTCAAAGCAATAGAGAATCAAGGAATCAACATCCTGCACCGCTGCGGAGGATATGCCAAATGCACAACCTGCCGGGTGGAATTTCTCGCCGGGGAGCCGGGCAAAATGACTAAAGCAGAACAGAAAAAGTGGCGGGATAGAGGAGAAAGCGGACTCCGTCTCTCCTGTCAGCTGACAGTTGAGGAAGATATGACCATCCGGGTGCTAAATACCCTAGAATCTACCAACCTTGACGATCCCGGTGACCCCCCAGATGAGCAGATCACCCCGGAACCGGAATGGATAGATCTGGACCGGTAGTCCGCTGACTGCCATGTCGCGTAAGCCGCTTTTTAAGGGATTGGTATTTGACCAGCAGGATCACCCGGCAGAGACGGCCTTTGTCGGAGATGAACCCTGCTATGTGGTAGATGATGATGGATTCCGGCGTCACATCCCTTCGGAAAAAGTCGATCTCCAGGTGCTCCATAGAATGCGGGACTCCATCCAGGGGCACGAGGAAATCATCAGCGAAGAGGCCTTAAAGATGTTGGGGCAGGATGACATTTTCACCCGAGCGATGTTTATCGAGCAGTTAAAGAATATTGACCAGCAGTTTGAGCAGCTGCTGGAAAGCGGCATTCCCGAGGAAGGGAGAGCCTATATGGGGCTGACCGGATTTAAAATCATCATCAACATGCACGGTGATGTCCTGGAGGTCAGGCAGCCCGGCGTTCCCTCTGATGAGAAATGAGATACCAGCATGACCGCACCTGATATCATCTCTGTGGATGACTCTAATTTTGAGTTCCGGGTTATCGCTTACTCGCAGGACATCCCCGTGCTGGTCGACTTTTGGGCTCCCTGGAGCGAAGCCAGCCGGCGCATCAGCCCGCTGCTGGAAAATTACGCCCGGAAAGCAGGCGGCAGCTTCCGCCTGGCCAAACTCAATATTGAGGACAACAAAACGCTGGCCCAACGCTATCAAATTAATACCATCCCCACCCTGGCTGTGTTTGAGAACGGCAGGGTCACCCATCAGCTGGTGGGAGATAAAACCAATTCCCTGGTCAATGATTTCCTCCGACGGGTGATTCCCGGACCGGGAAATCTGCTTCTGGAAAAAGCCAGGGCCAAGTATCAGACAGGTCAATATCAGGAATCCGAGCGGGTCAGCCGTGAATTGCTCGAGGAGGTGCCTGATCACCCCGGCGCCTATCTGCTGCTGACGAAAAGCTTGATCGCCCAGGCCGATATCATCGCTGCCCGCATGATCCTGGAGGAGTTTCCGGCCAGCCCAGAGTACAGTGCTGCGGAGCGCTTGATGCCCTTGGTCAACGCGCTGTTTTCCTACCGGGAACTGGGGCTGGAAAGCGACTTCGCCGGCAGCGCGGTATATTATCGGGCGTTGACTCTGGTCCTGCGGAGAAACTACAGCGCCGCACTGGACGGCTTGCTCGCCCTGCTTGAAGAGGATAAAAACCATCATCAGGGCCAGACCCGGGACATTTTCCTGGGAATCCTGGAGCTGATGGAGGAGCAGAATCCGGAAACGAAGGACTACCGCAGCCGTCTGGCAAATATCCTCTTCTAACTGACCCCGGGGAGTTTTCCTATTTACCTTGACCGTTGCCACTCGCTGTGTACAATTAAGATCAGTGAAACATCCGGGGCGGTGGCGGAATTGGCAGACGCAGGGGACTTAAAATCCCCCGGTTCACACCGTGTGGGTTCGAGTCCCACCCGCCCTACTGAGGCAGAAAAGAAGCGGTGGCCCCGCTTCTTTTTGACGATAAGGGACAAATTAACTTGGACACTCACTTATCTGGCAGCGAGGACACCTTTCAGCAGGATTTTGAACGCTACACTGATGAGCGCCGCCAACACTGGGAGCGGGTGGCAGCCAGCCTGAGTGAATGGAAAGGAGCAGGCAGGTATTACCACCGCCGGTTGTCCCGGATCTATCAGCACTTGATTCCTCCAGGATCGAAAGTGTTGGAAGTTGGCTGCGGCCCGGGGGATCTGCTGGCCAGTGTAGATCCAGACCCCGGCGTGGGGATCGATTTTTCTCCCCGCATGGTCCAGAGAGCTCAGAAAAAATATCCTCAGCTCCGCATCCTGGAAGGGGACGCCCATCAGCTCCCCCTCCAGGAGCAGTTTGATTTCATCATCCTGTCCGATTTACTCAATGACCTCTGGGATGTCCAGCGGGTGATGAAAGAAGTCCAACGAGTGAGCTCTCCAAGGACCAGGGTGATCTTCAATTTTTACAGCCGGTTGTGGGAGCTCCCCCTGGGCATTGCCCAGCAGTTAAAGCTGGCCAAACCCAACCTGCCCCAGAACTGGCTGACCACAGAGGACCTCCAGCAGCTGCTGTATTTAACAGATTTTGAAGTCATCAAGACCTGGCCGGAAATTATCTTCCCCTTCTGGATCCCTGTGCTCACCCCCCTGCTGAACCGCTATGCTGCCAGATTCTGGCCCTTCAAACATCTCTCACTGACCAACTTCACAGTCGCCAGACCGGTGGGACAAGTTCCTGCAAACAAGGAGCTTCCCTCGGTCTCTGTGATTGTCCCGGCCCGGAACGAAGAAGGAAATATCAAGGAAATCTTTCAACGCGTTCCCGAGATGGGCAGCGGGACGGAGATTCTCTTTGTTGAAGGCCATTCCAGGGATGATACGTTTCAGGAAATCAAGACCCAACAGCAGCGCTTTCCCGAAAAACAAACGGAGCTTTACAGGCAGTCCGGAAAAGGCAAAGGGGATGCTGTCCGCCTGGGATTCGAAAAAGCCTCCGGGGATGTGCTGATGATCCTGGACGCAGATCTGACCGTACCGCCGGAAGATCTGCCCCGGTTTTATCAGGCGTTGATCTCCGGCAAAGGGGAATTAATCAACGGTGTCCGGTTGGTTTACCCCATGGAGGATCAAGCCATGCGCTTCTTGAATCTGCTGGGAAATAAATTTTTCAGCATGGCATTCTCCTGGCTGCTCAATCAACCGGTGAAGGACACGCTCTGCGGAACCAAGGTGCTTTTCAAAACGGACTACCAAAAGATCGCCGAAAACAGGGAGTATTTCGGTGATTTTGACCCCTTTGGGGATTTTGATCTGCTGTTTGGGGCAACCCGGTTGAACCTGAAAATCATCGACCTGCCGGTCCGCTACCGCAGCCGGAAATATGGGGATACCAACATCAACCGCTTCCAGCATGGAGCGCTGCTGCTGAGGATGGTCTTTTTTTCCGCCCGCAGGTTAAAGTTTATCTGACGGATGCGCTGAGCCGTTGTCCAGTCAGCAAATTTGGAGAGTACCCTTTGAACCCCGAGCAATTTTCACACTCATCCTCCCGATCCTCTGCCACTTCTCCACCACTTTTAATGATCACCAGAGCTGCCGCTGTCTGTCTGCTGGTTTATTATGCAGTCCGCTTTCTGGTCGCCGCCGGAAGCATTCCCCTGCAACCGTTCAGTGGAAATCAGTTGCTGCTTTTTTCTCTCTCCCTGGCAGCAGCAGCCGGTTGTTTTTTCCTGCTCAGGGGCAGCTGGATGGGGGCTTTCTGGCAGTATTTCAAGGAAAATCGAGCCGTTTTTGAGCTCTTTGTCTGGTTCCTCGTCAGCCAACAGATCCTCTCCTGGGTGATCAGCTACCTGAATGATCTCGCCGGTCGAGAGCTGAGGAGCTTTTTCATGGCTTTCTGGCTGTGGATCGTGTTCAGCCTGCTGGCCTGTACATTCAGCGTCAATTTCTCCCCTCTTTTCTCCCGTCCAGCGGGCCAGACCAGAGGAGCCGATCCGAGAACCAGGAAATTTATCTTCACAGCCGGCGGAATCCTGATCGCGTTTGCTGTCCTGGGATACTGGCTCTACACTGAAGTCATCCACCCCCTCCCCTATTTTCATAATTACGATCCCGAATTCCCCTACTTTCTAAATTCACTGACACCATTCCGGGATATGGAGCTCTACCAACGAATGGATCATCCGGGAACATTCACCCAGCTGATCGGTTCAGCAATCCACCTGGTCACCTCCCCCTGGAGCATCATCAGCGGGCAGGATCCGGTCACCTTTCACTTTCAAAACCCACAGGTTTTCCTCCTGCTGGCCAGCCTGTTTGTCATCACCATCCATCTCGGTATGCTCTGCCTTTTAATCATCAGCTGGCAGGATTTCTCAGATTGGACAGCAGTGCTTGCAGGGCTTACTGTCCTGATGGCCTACTTCGCCGCCCACCGTTTATCCTTTGACTTCCTCAACCTATGGTCCCCCAATTCATTTAATTTTGGGTTTGGAACCCTGGTGCTGCTTCTTTTATTCATAAATCTAACCCATGGGAGCCAACCCGATGATAAGCAGCTCTTAGCTGTCAGCACAGCAGCGGGGGTTGTGGCTACTTTCCAGGTCTACATGACAGCCTGGATTCTCGGGGTCTCTGCGGTCATCCTGCTTTATAAACTGCGCAGCGGCGGGAAACCAGGATCAGCCTGGAAGGCTGGTTTTCTCTCTCTGATCCAGGGAGCAAAAGGGTACCTGCTGGCAACATTGACCATCCTGTTCCAGTATCCATCGATTTTAGACTGGATCAAGCGGCTGACCCTGCATCAAGGCCGCTACGGTCAAGGAGAGCAAGGAATCATCTCTCTGAAAAGCCTCTCTGACAATCTGCCCTTCCTGTGGCGATTTTCGCCGGGTTTCTTTCTGATTGCTGGATTGGGCCTGCTGGGTTTCCTGCTGACGATGTTCATTTCTCAGCGAAAAACCAAAATCACACCCGCTGCCTGGGGGCTGACAGGAGGACTTTTTATCCAGGTATCCCTGCTGGTAGCCATGGTTGTTAAACATCCCGGCGACCGCTACCTGCTGTCGGGGGCCGCAACTCTACCCATCCTGCTGGCAGCTGTCTTTCAGCTGCTGAAGCAAGCTCCTCGCTTAAAAAAGGTCATCATCCCCGCTATCTTCCTCCTGACGCTGTTCTTTTTCAGCAGCAATTTTCTACTGGGGCTCAGAAGGCACCACCGGAAGGACAGCTATTTCCAGCGCTACACACAGGAGGTGTCAGAAGTTCTCAACCAGAAAGCTGAACTGAGCGGCCGAACAGCTGAGGAAATTCCCCTGTTCTGGACCTATGGTTCCTATTCTCCCTGCTATTCTTTCTGGTTCGGCAATGATTGGGCAAAGAACCTGTTCCAGGAGGAGATCCATACAGTTTGTCCACAAGAATATAACCTGGACATCTGGACGGGAGAAATATTTCCCCAGCAGGATGGGATGGATATCGACCACCTTCCCTCTCCAGCAGTGATCATCGGAGATCCCAACCGGCTGACCAGATATGGCTATGACAGCTATGGAAAGCTGATTGAAGCGGATGTCAACAGGCTGGGATTCATCCTTGTGGACTAACCTGTGAGAAGAAAACCCTCTACCACAGCTGGATTCTCCCGGCGGTAGTCTTCCCCCCAACCACAAGTCTCCCAAACACCAGAAAAATTGCCCCCAGCGATCAAGAACAACCGCCCGCCCACCGGGAAAAATTTATCCAACCCCTCTGCCTTGGAATTAAAGGGGTCAGACCGATCAGCATAAACTGAGATGTTCTATTCCCCTGCTTTATCCGTCAGGGGACGAGTCCCCCAACAACTAGAAAAGCCATCCGGGAGATAGCCTTCCGGGATGGCTCTTTCTTCGCCTCTACCGCCTGTCCATTCTCTTACCTCATCGTCGAAGGCAGCCAGCTGCTGAAGCTATCCAGGTGGCCCCACATCGCCTGGAAAAAAGCCAAAACCCAGAAGAAGGCAGCAGCGGCCAGCACTGCTGTCCCCAGGTAGCGGGTTATCTTGCTTTTTTTAAGAAAAGCCACGGCAGGGGCAGCAGCCCCCCCCCCGATGCCCACCAGCAGAAATCCCGCCCCTGAAGCCAGCGGCTCTTGGGTCAGCCCCAGGCTGATGATGCGAATACCCACCAGCACCGCCTGCAAACCCGCAAAGGAGGCGTACACAGCCACCGGCAGCAAATCCCAGCCCAGCACCAGGGAGACAGCAGCGCCCAAAAAGACCATCCCAAATAAAACCGTGCTTTCCCCAAAGGCGATATTATAGCTTCCTGGCAAAGGCCAGGTGAATACCATTTGAAACCCCCCGATCAGCGCGATCAGCCCGACCATGCCAAAACCAGCCGCAAATGAACGCTGATTCTCAGCAGCTATCCCCCGGAAAACAAACAGCGCCAGCAGGGCAATCCCGGCAGCAAGATTAATCATCAACAGGGTCAGAAAATCAATAAACATGGACCGTCTCCTCAGAATATACTTGATTTTTATGACTTAATACTAACATATTCCTGTGAGCTGAAAAGACCGATTCCCAGTGGGAGACACAGCACCGGATTGATGGCCTTAAAGAGAATTCCGGGGTTCAGTTAAACCCCGGAAGGATCTTCTCCATGACGGTCCGCTTTTCAGGCAGAGCCTCGAGTTGGGGGGGATTTTCAGTCCGGTTCGATTATTTTGGGCAGCTGCTGGGCTTCTTTCACCCAGCGCTTGACCACCTTCAGAGAGGGCTGCCGCTGGACGAGCTGTTTCCGTTCATTCACCATTTTAATTCTTTCAGCCAGCAGCGCTGGATCCTGATGGGCCAGTTCATTTATCGAGTGGACATCAACTGCTTCGAGCAGTTCGGCATAGTCTTCCGCCACCCCATTAATCCGGAACAGATCAATATACTGAACCCATTCCAGAATGCGTTTGCTGCTCAATCCGGTTTCCCCGGCGAGCACCAGCCGATCCCTGCGAGTGGATCCCTTTTCCAGCAGTGATTCGGTGGTTTCGACCCCTGCCCAGCTCAATTTCTGGGCATTAATTTCACCGATTCTGTCAATATGGGCTAAACTTGCCATGGAATCCCTCCTCAAACAGGGGTTTCCCGGATTTATGTGCTCAACCTTCCATAATCCCGGGATTCAGTTTCCTCTATTTATAGTACAGATTACCCTGTTGTCAACTTCAGGATAGGATGCTGGCTCTAGAACATAAAGCGGGCTTCTGCCCGAAAGAAAAGCTTTCTGATCTCACTTGATAGGATTGTAGGCTTCCCTGCTCCGGGATTGGATATAATAGGAAATGATGGATGCAATGAATGACTTTTTCCCTCCCAGCGGCCAACTTTCCGCCAGGTGATATTCATGACTGCCAAAACACTCTTATCGTTGAGCACTCCCTTGGCCCTGGCTTCATGCTGGTCCTCCTCCTTGAAAACAATACAGAAAACGATCTTCAGCGCGGGTATTTTTTCCCCTCTGATAGACGTCACAGTCCCTGATTCTGCCGTGGAGATTCTCTTGCAGGCCTTCCCCCAAAATGGGGCAGATGCATTCTCTCTGAATTGGGCCGTCTGGTTGGCCGCCGCAGCCGGACTGCTGGGACTTCTCCTGCTGATTACCATCATCGCCTGCCGGCGGAGGGTAGCCAGGAAAACACAATCGCTCCAGGAAAGTGAAGAAAAATACCGCCGTTTCTTCATGACATCCCGTAATCCAGTCTTCATCACCTCGAAAGACGGACAGTGGCTGGATGTCAATGATGCCACCCCGAAATTTTTCGGATACGACAGCAAAAAGGAATTCCTGGAGACCCCTGTCCAGCAGTTTTACCGCCATCCGGAGGACCGGCTCAAGCATCTTGATTACATCGAGCAGCAGGGATTCAGCAAAGATTACCCGGTCGATTTGGTCAGAAAAGATGGCAGTGTCATCCACACCCGGATTACCGCCGCTCCTGTGATGGTTCCCGACCAGGACGAGATCAGCTATCAGGGCACAATCCAGGATATCACCGCCTGGAAAAAAACACAGCAAACACTGCAGGCCAGCCAGAAAAGATTGGAGCTGGCTGTCAACAGCACCGGGGTAGGCCTATGGGATTGGGAGATTCCGGGGGGCGAAATTCAAATCAATGACCGCTGGCTGGAACATCTCGGGTACCAAGCTCAGGATTTATCCCCGCTGGATATTGACACCTGGAACCAGTTCATTCACCCGGATGATCTGGAGAAATCCTACCGGTTGTTGGCCCGTCATTTTGCCGGCGATCTGGAGCGCTATGAATGTGAGCTCCGCATGCAGCACAAACAAGGAATCTGGCTGTGGATTCTCAGCCGGGGTGCTGTGATCGAACGCCGGTCTGACGGCTCTCCAAAGCGTATGCTGGGGACGTATCTGGATATCACGGACCAGGTGAGCATCAAAAATGAGACCAGAGAGTATGCGGAGCAGCTGGAAGCCCTTCATCAAGTGACCAGTGTGGTCTCCGCCTCGCTGTCCCTGGAAGAGGTCCTGGATATTATTCTAGACCAGCTTTCAGAGACCCTGGACTTTGTCAGCGCATCAATTTTTTTGATCAAGGAGAAAGGGCTGGAAATCGTCACAGTAAAGAATCACCGTCACCCAGAACTTGTGCTCGGGAAAACCTTTCCCCTGGATAACCCCCTCTTTCAAGAGATGATGGCGGCGAAAAAACCCATTATCATTGATAACGCTCAACGCGATAAGCGCTTTCAGGCCTGGGGACAGACCGATTATGTCCGGGGATGGATGGGCATTCCTCTGGTTGTCAGGGAACAATTGATCGGCTATATTACCCTGGACAGTGAGCAAACCTCCGCATTTGGAAACCCGGAATCGAAATTAGCTGAGATTTTTGCCACCCAGGCAGCCCAGGCAATTGAAAATGCCCAGCTTTATCAGCAGATCCAGCTGTATGCCGATGAACTGGAAGAACGCATAAAAAGGCGCACCAAAGAACTTTCCCGAATGGTTGATCTGATGGCGGGACGTGAAATTCGCATGAAGGAGCTCAAGGAAGTTATCCAAACCCTGCGGGCACAAATCCTCCACGCCGGTCTGGACCCAGAGGCGGATGACCCCCTGCTGGAATGACCTTGGAGAGAACGCATTCAGAGAAACAATATGTTCTCAGCTGAACAGCTTTCCCAGCTAATTCGCCCCCCTGAGTCTGCCGATCCCCATAAAAGCCGGATCAGCAGGGTGCTTCATATCATCTCCCTGTCCATTTTCGGGATCATTCTAGCGATTGCGCTGGCATCCCCCTTCGCATTCAATCACCCGTCCATCGCAATTCTCTCCGCCCTGGCTGTGCTGGTCCTGATTATTCTGATCCAGGTGTTAATCCACAGGGGAGCTGTCCACACAGCCAGCTGGACGGCTTCTCTGGGACTTTTTCTTGTGGATACCCTGATGATCATTTTCACCGGCAGTCTGGAGAGCAGCATCCTGGCAGGATATCTCGCTGTGACCATGCTGGCCGGACTGCTTCTGGGCCCGGGGACCGGTTTTCTTTTCGCCGGCGGAAGCGTCCTCGCCGTACTGATTTTGCAGTTCCTGGACATGCGCGGGTTTCTTCCTCAGCCTGTGTTCACACTCACACCATGGGCTCAAATCCTGGCCTGGACTGCCAATCTAGGGTTGTCCACCACTGTACTTTACCTGGTCATGAACAGTGTAAACCGCATCATTGAGCTCAATGTGGAAAATGAACGCAGTTTATCGAAAACCAACCTGGAATTAAGGCAGGAGATCGAGGCCAGGCAATCTGCGGAAAAACTCCTCACCCAAAGCGAAGAGCGCTTCCGGGCGGCGGTCTTGAATTCACCCTATCCCATGATGCTTCACGCCGATGATGGGGAAGTGATCCTGATCAACCATGCCTGGGAGAAGATCAGCGGATATTCCCAGCAGGAGATAAAGACCATCAAGGACTGGACATCGAAAGCTTACCGCAAACATGCGGATCAGGTGGCAGAGAGCATCTCCACCCTGTTTGAAATTGATCAGGTGAAGGAAGAAGGACAGTTTGACATTTATACCAGGAAGGGAGAAATCCGAAACTGGTATTTCTCCTCGGCTCCCCTGCCCAACCTGCCGGATGGACGGCGGTTGGTCCTCAGTATCGCCATGGATATCACAACTTTAAAAGAGGCTGAAAACGCCCTCAGAGAGAGTGAGGAGCTGATTTCCAAGGTGACCCTGGCGACCAATGATGGCATCTGGGACTGGGACCTGTCCACCAATGAAGTTTACTTCGATCCCCGCTACTACACCATGGCGGGATATGAAATCGATGAATTTCCTTATCGTCTGGAGGAATTTCAGAGGCGCGTTCACCCTGATGACATCGATCAGGTCATGCAGGAGGCTGAAGATCACCTCCAGGGCAGGGTCGATCGATTTCTAGTAGAATTCCGATTTCGAAAAAAGGATGGGAGCTGGATGTGGGTCCAGGGCCGGGGGCGGATTATTGAACAGGACCATCTGGGAAACCCCACCCGGCTGGTCGGCACCCACACCGACATTTCGGACCGCAAAGCTGCCGAGCAGGCTCTGGAGGATTATCGGCTCCAGCTGGAAGATGTAATAGCGGATCGCACTCATAAACTCGAGGATCGTGTTTCCGAAGTTGAACTTCTGAATCAAGCCCTCACCAATCTGTTGGAGGATTACCAGACAGCCAATCAGAAACTGACCCAGACAAGTATAGCGCTCCGGAAAGCGAACCAGGAGCTGGAATCATTTACCTACTCAGTCTCCCATGACCTCAGGGCTCCGCTGCGGGCAATCGAGGGATTCTCCAGGATATTGGTTGATGAATATCAACAACAGCTGGATAAACAGGCCCAGCTTTATCTGGCACTGGTCCGGAAGAATGCCAACCAGATGGATCAGCTGATCGGTGATTTGCTGGAACTTTCCCGCCTGGGCCGCACAGCAGTCCAGAAATCACAGGTTGACACCCAAACAATTGTCTCCGAGGTCCTGACTGCTGTGAAAGAAGAACAAACCGACCGCGAAATCAACTTTGTAATCGAAGACCTCCCCCCCTGTTTTGCTGATCGCCGGCTGCTGAAGCAGGTCTTTTACAATCTGATCTCCAACGCCATTAAATTTACCCAGAAGCAGGAACAGCCCAGCGTGATCATTGGGGCTGAACCCGGGAAGAGTGAGCAGCCAGATCAAAAGCAGACCTATTACGTCAGGGACAATGGGGTGGGGTTCGACATGGCTTACGAAGGGAAGCTGTTTGAAATCTTTCAAAGGCTGCACAGCGAGGAAGAGTTTCAGGGAACCGGTGTGGGATTAGCCATCGTAAAACGGATCATTGACCGCCACAACGGCAGAATCTGGGCGGTGGGAACGGAAGGAGAGGGGGCAGCTTTTTACTTCGAACTGGACAGCATTAACGCTCAGGAACAATGAAAAGGTATCAACGATTTCTCTGCCGCAAGATCCACCAGTTATCCATCACCGGGGCTGGTGATGGAGTGTCTGCCTTACAGCTTCCTTAAGAAAAACCCCGTAATTCATAGTAGGATTAATGGTATGTCGGATGCCGCCCTGCCCTTGAAAGTGCTGATACTGGAAGATCGTCCCGCGGACGCGGAGCTGATGCTGTATCAGCTGCGGAAAGAGGGGTACCGACCAGAATGGTCCCGGGTGGACAGTGAGAAGGAATTCCTATCCTGCCTGAAAACGTCCTGGGATATCATCCTTTCCGATTACTCAATGCCCCAGTTTAACGCTGTTCGGGCGCTGGAAATCGCCCAGCGTCAGGACCATCCGCCTCCGTTTATTGTCATCACCGGTGATATCGGAGAAGAAGCAGCAGTGCAGATGATCAAGCTCGGGGCAGCGGATTATCTCTTAAAAGACCGGCTGGCCAGACTGGGCGCGGCAGTAACAAACGCACTTCGAGAAAACACAATCGCCCAGCAAAAGCAGGAAACGGAAGAACAACTGCGTAAATCGGAAAATAAATACCGCGATTTGGTGGAAAACCTGAATGACATTGTTTATTCCATCGACAGCCAGCGCAAGGTCAGCTATATTGCCCCGCCAATCAGCACCCTGGGCGGGTATGCACCTGAAGAAATCCAGGGGCACAGATTCCTGAAGTTTGTCCATCCCGATGACCAGCAGCGCATAGAAAAAGCGTTCCTAAGGGTGCTGTCTGGAAAGCAGAAACCGGAAGAATTCCGGATCATCACAAAATCCGGCCAAACCCGCTGGGTGCGCACTTCCAGCCGGATGGTCCAGGATGGTGAGGATGAGTTCAGCATTCAAGGAGTGATGACCGACATTCATGATGAGATCAGCACCAAGCAGGAACTGGAAGAAAGTGAGAAACGCTATCGAACGATCTTTGAAAACACTGGCACAACGATGCTGATCGTGGAAAATGACACCACCATCTCAATGATCAATGAAAATGCCACCGCCCTGACCGGGTATTCCCGAGAGGAAATTGAAGGAAAACTTTCCTGGACCGAGCTGGTCGCTCCAGAAGAGAAACAGCGAATGGTCTCCTATCATCAGCAGCGTCGACAAGGAGAACAAGCAAAAATTCCCTCCAGTTACACCTTCACTCTGATCACCAAAAGTGGAAAGCGCATTCCCGCCTTACTTTCTGTACAGCTGATTCCCGAAACCGGACAGAGTGTAGTTTCGGTCATTGACATTTCCTCCCAGGTGGACATGCAGGAGCAGCTGAAAGTCAGCGAAAAGAAATATCGGGGCATTTTTGAAGGAGTAAAGGATGCCGTATTCGTTGAAGACGATCGGGGAAATATCCTTGATGTCAACCAGAGGGCCTGTGAAATGTTTGGCTTTACCCGGGAAGAGTTTCTCCACAAGCATGTGTCTGATATTGTGGTGGATGAGGGTCAGATTTTAGGAAAAGATTTCCTCCTCAGTCAGGGAGGATCCGTCGAAAAAATTGAATCCGAAAACATCCGCGCCAATGGTGAAATTTTTCCGGTGGAGCTTTCCGCTCAGCTGCAAACCATCGATGATCAGGAGCTGGTCATTATCGTCCTCAGAGACATCAGCAGCAGAAAAATAACCGAGGAGGCTCTACAACGGCAGCTGAAAGAGCTCTCAGCGCTGCACAGCATTGCCAACAGCGGCACACAGGAGACAGATGAAGAAGAAATAATCCAGCATGCCACCCAGGTGATTGGGGATGTGCTCAATCCCGATTTTTACGGTGTGTTGATGCTCAATCCCGATCACGATCAGCTGGAGGTCTCCTCCTCCTACCAGAATCTCCCGGCAGGCTACAAAAGAAAATCCATCCCCATCGGGTCCGGGGTGGCCGGACAGGTGGCCGCCAGCGGCAAATCGCAGAATCATGCCGATGTCCGTGAGCTGAAAAACTTTATCTCCGTAGTTCCAGACATAAAATCAGAACTCTGTGTGCCGATCAAGATCCACCAAAAAGTCCTGGGCGTAATCAATATCGAAAGCAGGAAAGAAGCGGCATTTGATGAAAATGATCAAAGACTGCTGATCACGCTGGCAAGGCAGCTGGCGACTGCGATAGAACGCGCCCGCCTGTTTAACACGGTTGGCGAGCAGATCAAGCGTTTGCAAACCCTGCGGACCGTCGACAGAGCAATCAGCTCCAGCCTTGACCTCAACGTGACCCTTAACATCCTCCTCGACCAGACTACCACGCAGCTGAATGTCGACGCAGCTACTATTTTGCTGCTGGAACCGTTCACCCAGACCTTAATATTGAAAGCGACCAAAGGGTTTAAGACATCCTCCCTGGCTTTCTCCAGCGTCCAAATCGGCTCCGGTCTGGCAGGAAAGGTTGCCCTGGATAATCAACCGGTGGAGGTGTCTGATCTCACGGAGGCGGATGAAGTTTTCAGGGACAGTACGCTGCTTAAAGGGGAAGGGTACGTTTTTTATTACGCCCTTCCCCTCACTTTTAAAGGCAAAACGCAGGGAGTCCTGGAATTATTTCACAGGGAGATAAAGGATCTGGATAGAGAATGGAAAGGGTTCGCTGCTACCCTTTCCGGCCAGGCAGCGATTGCCATCGACAACGCGGAGATGTATGAGGATCTGCAGCGGGTTAACTTGGAGCTCACCCGGTCCTATGACACCACCCTGAAAGGTTGGGCAAGAGCGCTGGAATTGAGAGACCACGAAACGGAAGGACACAGCCAGCGGGTGACTGCTCTCACCCTGCGGCTGGCTGGAAAAATGGGTGTCCCGGAAGATAAGCTGGCCCACATCCGGCGGGGAACGCTGCTCCATGATATTGGGAAAATAGCCATTCCAGACAGCATCCTGCTCAAACCCGGAAAACTCAACGAGGAGGAATGGGAGGTGATCAAAAAACATCCCCTCTACGCCCGCAAGATGTTGGAACCGATCAACTACCTGAAAGAGGCAATGGATATCCCTCTCTATCACCATGAGAGATGGGACGGCTCCGGATACCCGGAAGGATTGAAAGGACATGAAATCCCCCTGGCTGCCAGAATTTTTGCTGTGGTGGATGTCTGGGATGCGTTGATCAATGACCGCCCTTACCGGAAAGCCTGGCCGCATCAGCAGGCCAAACAATACCTGATCACCCAGGCTGGAAAAGAATTCGACCCTATCGTTGTAGATGCCTTTATGGAAGTTCTCCGAGAAATCCACTGAGCAGCCCTTTTCATTTTCCAGGAACCATGTCTGAAAGAAGATAGAAACATTTATGATCCTATCTGGCGATTGGCAGCTGACTTATTTTCACATCCCTGTGCTGTTGGGTGCACTGCTCAGCAGCATATTCGCCTGGCTGGTTTGGAGACAAAAAACCTCATCAGCCTCCCGGTATCTGGCCTGGTTAAATATCGCTGTCAGCATCTGGTCGCTCAGCTACGCCTTTGAGCTCGGTCTGGTGAATCCACCTTCGAAAACCTTTTGGCTGCAGATGGAATATATCGGCATCACCACGATTCCAGTTTTCTGGCTGCTGTTTTGTAAACAGTACACCAAGCACGGAAAGCAGCTTTCAAATCATTTCACTGCTCTGCTCTTTGTTATCCCTGCCATCACCCTGGGCTTGGTGTTCACCAACAGAGGACACCACCTGATCTGGCAGTCAATCATCATTACTCGCCAAAACAATGTGAGCATTTTCCACCTCACCTACGGCGCCTGGTTCTGGCTTCACACGGCGTATTCCTATACCCTATTCTTCATCGGTCTGTATTTTCTGGTCCAAAATTATTTTCAAGTTCAACCCATCCAGCGGCGTCAGGTAGGTGCGGTCATCCTGGCTGCAGCAATCCCCGGTCTCAGCAATGTGCTTTATCTGACAGACCTCAACCCTTATCCAGATGTCGACCTGACATCTCTCAGTTTTGCCATTACCGGCGTGATTATAATCAGGACCCTGTTTTATAAGAACTTTCTCAATATCGTCCCTATCGGCCGAGAAATGGTTTTTGAGAATATGTCCAACGGCTTTATGGTTATCAATCTCGATGGTCTGGTTGTAGATCATAATCCCGCCATGGAGACAATCATTGATATGAAGGCCAGCGAGATCAATGGATATCCGGCAGCAGCTCTGCTGGATGATTTTTTTGATGGGAAGTCCCTGGACATCAAGGATCTTGAACAACCCTTCGTGGTCAATCGGGCTCAGGACAGGCGGGAGAACAGCTACCAGATTAAGATTTCTCCCCTTAAAAACGGTCAGCAGGAAGACATCGGGCACCTGGTGGTCTTTCACGACATCAGCGAAACGCTGCGCCTCAACCAGGATTTAAAGGATCAGGCCTCCCGGCTGACTGTACTCTACGAAGTCGGCAAGGCAATCAGCACTACCATAGAAATTGATGACCTGGTGGAGCTGATTTATGAACAGCTGACCAGGGTGATTCCCAGCGATGCCTATTTTGTTGCCATGTACCTGCCGGAAAGCGAAGAACTCGATCTGCGCATTATCATCGATAAGGGGATCCGCTTTCCCAGACAGCAAATCCCGGCTGACAGGGGTCTTTCCAGCTGGGTGGTAAAGAATAAGCAGCCCCTGCTGATCCATGACCTGAAAAAAGAAATTGATACTCTGCCCATCAAGCCGATCATGATGGGCGAAAAACAACTTTCCCGATCCTGGTTGGGCGTTCCACTTTTAGTGGAAAACCGGCTGCTGGGCATTATTGCTGTCACCAGTTATGCCCCCGATATGTTCGATCGTCAGGATCAGCTGCTGCTGATGCAGATCGCCCATCAGGCTTCGCTCAGTATTGATAACGCTCGCCACCACCAGGATGTGGAAAGGCAAGCCCGGCTGGACTCGCTGACCGGCGTCAGCAATCACAGCCATTTCATCCAGCAGCTTTATCAAGAGCAGGATATCTGCAGCGAGCAGCAAAAACCCCTCTCCCTGATCATGCTGGATATTGACTATTTCAAGCAATATAATGACACCTACGGTCACGTAATTGGGGATCAGGTGCTGAAATTAACAGTCCAGGCGATTCAATCCCACATCAAAAAAACCGATATCATCGGCCGCTGGGGCGGGGAAGAATTTGCGATCCTTCTGCCTAACGCCACCACTGTCCAGGCAAATATGGTCGCTAACAGGATTAGAAACACCCTCTCCCAGCTGCCCCTTGCGGATAATGAAGGCAAGCCCATCCCCAAACCCACTATCAGCCAAGGGATCGCCACCATCCCCGAACACACCGATGATGTCGACAATCTGGTGATCATCGCCGACCGGGCGCTGTACCGGGCGAAGGAAAAAGGCCGGGATCAGGTTGCGGTTGGGCTCCCCAGTACGAGAAAATAAACATATCTGCCGGGATGCTTTCCCTCTGATTGACATCAGCAGAGCGGTCCTTCACTGATCCCCCAAGGAAAAGCGGCGGGTATGTTAGAATGCATCTCATGAAAGCTGATCTGGTCTTCATGGGCACCCCGGATTTCGCCCTACCTACCCTGCAGGCAGTCGCCGAAAGCCATCGGGTGCTGGCTGTGGTCACACAGCCGGATCGACCGGCCGGCCGTGGGAGGCAGCTGACCGCTTCTCCCGTCAAACGCCGGGCTGAAAAGCTGGGTCTGACCGTATTTCAACCTGAAGATGTCAATGCCCCTGACGCTGTGGAAAAGATCCAGCACTGGAACCCGGCACTGATCGTCGTGGCGGCTTTCGGTCAGATCCTTCGCTCCCCGCTGCTTTCCGTCCCCCCCCAGGGATGTGTGAACGTGCACGCCTCCCTGCTCCCCCGCTGGCGAGGAGCCGCGCCCATTAATGCCGCCATCCTGCACAACGACCCTGAAACCGGGGTCACAATCATGAAAATGGACGAGGGATTGGACAGCGGTCCCATCCTGTCCCAGCGGATCATTCCCATTCACCGGGACGACACTGCCGGGACTCTGTTTGACCGTTTGGCGGCGGAGGGAGCCAGGCTGCTGATTGATACCCTTCCAGCATATCTGTCCGGAGAAATCGAACCACAGCCTCAGGATGAAACCCTGGCCACCTATGCACCCATGCTCAGCAGGGAAGACGGTGAGCTTAATTTCCAAAAGCCAGCGGAATTTCTAGCCAGAAAAGTACGGGCCTATTCTCCCTGGCCGGGAACTTTCACAATCTGGGAGGGCAGACGGTTGATCATCCACCGGGCGGAAACCGCCGACGTAACTTCCCCCGGGGTCGGGGTGTTAACGATACATGACGGCCTGCCGGCTGTCGGGACTGGGAAAGGGCTTCTGGTGCTACGCGAGCTGCAGCCGGCGGGGAGCAAAAAGATGGCCGGCAGCTCTTTTTTAAACGGAAATCCTACCTGGGGAAACAATCCGCTGGACGCATTCCGTTGATTATCATCCAAGAGGAGTTTGATGAGTATTTCAGATCCTACCCCCGATTCCTCATTTTACGTGCTTCTGCGCCATGGGGAATCCACCGGGAACGCTGAAAACCGGCACCAGGGTCAGGAAGACTATCCGCTGACCGCTGCCGGCCTCCAGCAGGTGGAAAAACTGCTTGCTGTCTGGCAGAAAAAAGGGAAAAAATTCTCTCGGTTAATCTCCAGCCCGCTGGATCGAGCCCGCCAAACAGCGGAAATACTGGCCGGCGGCCTGCAGCTGGAGGTGGAATACAACCCGATCTGGATGGAGCGGGATAACGGGAAATTAGCCGGACTGCTCCATGAAACCGCTCTGGAAGAAGTTCCCCGCCCAGATTTTATTCCCCGCTTTCAACCCATTGCCGAGACGGGGGAAAGCCAGTGGGAGCTTTATCTGCGGGCAGGGCAGGCTCTCAACCAGATGATGAAATACCCGCCCGGAGTGTATCTGATTGTATCTCACGGTGGGTTTTTGAATATGGTCATGCATGCCGTGGTGGGGCTGACTCCCCAGCCAAATTTCCAGGGACCCAACTTCCGCTTTTTCAATACGGGTTACACCAGCTTGCTGTATAAACCGGAGAATGAAAACATGATCATCCTGGGTCATAATCAGACCAGCCACCTGGACTGAGAAGGAAATCTTCACAGCATGTCTGCAGCGATTTTGATCATTGGTGCCGGTGCAGTTGGTACTTACCTGGGAGGCTCTCTGGCCCTTCAAGGCCATCAGGTGATCTTCCTGGAACGGGAAGGGGATCTCCCCACCCTCCAACAGAGAGGGTTGAGGATCCATCGGCAAGATGGGGCTGATCAGATTAACTCTGCAGGTTTTATCAGCAGCCTCTCCCAGATCACTGCGCAGCCCGTTGAGTGGGGAGTGCTGGCGCTGAAATCTTATCACCTGGAAGCAATTGAGTCCCGTCTTGCAAAATACCGTCATGTTCTGCCCCCCCTGCTGTGTGTTCTCAACGGGGTGGAGAATGAACGGGAGTTAGAACTCCTCCTGGGCACCGAAAAAGTAATTCCTGCGGCGGTGACCACCGCTGTACAGAGGCATGCCAAAGGGGATGTTCAAGTGGACAAAGACCGCGGCCTGGGCATCGCCCTCAACCATCCGCTTGCCAGGCAAATCGCCGAGGATTTCCGCAGGGCAGGAATAGACACCATGCTTTACAGCGATCCCACAGCCATGAAATGGTCCAAGCTGCTCACCAATCTGATGGCAAACGCCTCCAGTGCTGTGCTGGGGATGACGCCGGGAGAGATTTACCGCCATCCCGGTTTATACCGCCTGGAAATCAAACAGCTGCGGGAGGCACTGCAGGTCATGGAAGCCATGGAGGTCTCCCCGGTTAATCTCCCCGGAATTCCCGTGATCCTGCTGGCCTGGGTGGTCAGCAAACTGCCCTGGCAGGTTTCCCAGCCGATCGTAAGGCGAGCCGTGCGCAGCGGCCGCGGGGGGAAAATGCCCTCCTTGTTCCAGGATCTGGACAGCGGCAGGGAACACAGTGAGGTGGATGAGCTCAACGGCGCTGTGGTACGAGCAGCGGAAAGACTGCAAATCCCGGCGCCCGCCAACCGTCTGCTCAACAGAACATTGTTAAAACTAGTCAGGGGAGAGGAATCCCGCGCGGTTTACGATCACAATCCGTCAGCGCTGCTTTCTCAGCTGTGACTGGCATCCGGTTCCCGGGGCATCTCAGCGGATGATTTCGTAGACATGAGGGTGAGGCTCCACAGCCTGATCATGCCACTGGTGGGCACGAAGCAGTCTTTCTAAGGCCCGATTATAATCCTCTTCCGCCCGGGCATGAATGACCATTAAGGGGTCTCCCTCTTCCACATAATCTCCAATCTCGTGTAGAATTTCGATCCCTACTGCATGATCGATGGGGTCCCCCTTTTTCTCCCGCCCGGCACCCAGGTCCACAGCGGTTTCTCCCACCACCCTGGCATGGATGCCCGCCAGATATCCGCTCCTCGGAGAGGGAACGCTTTTAATGACGGGAGCAGACGGCAGGGTTTCAGGGTTCTCGGCGTAGCTGACTTCGCCGCCCTGGGCTTCCACCAGCTTGAGGAAATATGCCCAGGCCTGGCCATCGGAAAGGGCCTGCTGGGCCATATCTCTGGCCTGATCAGGTTTTTCCGCAGCTTCACCAATCAGCAGCATCTCCCCAGCCACATCCAGACAGTGCTCGGTGAAGCTCTCCGGGCCATTCCCATGGAGTGTGTCGATGGCCTCCTTTACCTCCAAGGCATTGCCAACTGCTTTCCCCAGCGGTTGATTCATATCGGAAAGCAGCGCCACAGCTTTGCGATCGGTCAGTCGAGCAATATCTACCATCAGTTCCGCCAGGCGGCGGGCTTCATCCAGAGTTTCCATGAAGGCTCCCACGCCCACCTTGACATCCAGCACAATCCCCTGGGCACCGCCAGCAATCTTTTTGCTCATAATGGAAGAAGCAATGAGAGGGAGGGAATCCACCGTGCCGGTGACATCCCTCAAGGAGTACATTTTTCCATCCGCCGGCGCCAGATCGGCCGTCTGCCCGGTGAGTACCAGGCCGACTTCTTCCAGCTGCTTCAGGAATTCCTCCTCACTAAGGTCTACACGAAATCCGGGGATGGACTCCATTTTGTCCAGCGTGCCGCCGCTGAACCCCAGCCCTCGGCCGGACATTTTCCCTACCGGCAGCCCACAGGCAGCCACCAGCGGTTCCACCACCAGCGTGGTCTTGTCCCCCACCCCTCCGCTGGAGTGTTTATCCACAGCCAGGGGGACCGCCTGGGAGAGATCCAGCACATCCCCGGAATTGACCATCGCCAGGGTTAAATCGGTGGTCTCCTGCGCGGTCATCCCGTTTAACAGCACCGCCATTGCCCAGGCGGCCGCTTGATAGTCAGGGATGGAGCCGCTGGTGAAACCCTCAATGAAGAAGTTGATCTCCTTCTGACTGAGTTCCTTCTGATCTCGTTTTTTGATGATAATATCCACAGCTCGCATGTGCTTTTCCTGTTTGATTATGGATTCCATCCGGTGAACCTCTCCGGCTAAATTATACCCCAGCGCAGGATCGAGGAAGTTTTCCAACCTCGAAATGAGCTTATTCATTCCTACGGGAGCGCTGAAGATGCCGTTCTCCCTGGTAGACCCCAGCCACCCCGAGAAACACCAGCAGCGCACCGGCCGCCGTCCATAGAGTGATAGGCTCAGACAGCAGCAGCCATCCCAGAAAAACGGCAATCACGGGGTTAACATAAGCGTAGGTAACCACCAGGTGGGTGGGTAGCAGCTGCAGGGCGGAGATAAAAGAGGTAAAAGCAAATACTGATCCAAACACGACCAGATACCCCCAGGCAGCCCAGGCCTGCGGCTGCGGAGTGGGCTGCGGTTCCCCCACCAGGATAACCAGCAGCGCGAAGAATATTCCCCCAAAGATTTGCTGATAGCCGGAACTCACCCCCCGGGAGACCGAAACTGGCTGCCGGGCCTGAAGAACCAGTCCCCCACCCCAGCTCAAGCTGGCCAGAAATAAAGCCAGCACCGATACCAGGTCGGCTCTCACCCCGGAGCGCAGCACCGGCATGCTTAACACCAGAATGCCTGCAAAACCCACCAGCAGCGATATGATCACCCGAGCCCCGGGGATCCTGCGATCCAACAGCGCTTCCATCCCCGCCACCCAGATGGGCACGGCGGCCACAATCAAAGCGGCAATTGCGGAATCAACCTGCGTCTCCGCCCAGGTAACCAGGCCATTTCCACCGATCCAGAGTAAAAATCCTGATGCTGCCAGAATCCCAACATCCCGCCCAGTGGGGAGAATCGATCTCCCCCGCAGCTTCCCAATCAACAGCAGCAGGATTCCAGCGGTCAGCACCCGCAGTCCAGCAAACGTGAAGGGGGGAAAGCCGGACCCGCTGCGCACCCCAATGCGGATGGCCAGATACGTGCTTCCCCAAACAAAATAGACGACAGCTAAATGAAATAATCCGGCTTTGGAAATAGTTTTTTGATCAGACACAGCATCCCCTTTCAATTTTCCTGATGGCTAACCCGCAGCGGATCATCACGTTCCCTGTAATATTCAGGAAGGCGGTCCCTTTCTGCTGGGCAGCTGCCGGCTTCGGTGCACCAATAAGACACCCAGCAGCACAATCGATCCGGACACAGCTTCTGCCCAGGTGAAATGCTCTCCGAGTAGAAAATGGGACAGCAGCGCGGTGATCACCGGCTGCCCGAGCAAGGATGGGGCGACAATTGCCGCCGGTAAATATCCCTGAGCAAAGTTGAGCACGAACCAGCCCAGGCCCTGGACCAGCACCCCCAGCGCAAAAAGATTCAGATATGTGCTTCGACTGTATCCCAGCAGCGGAGCTCCCTGAATCAATGCCACCAGGGCCAGCAGGGAGGATGCGCTGACCACGGCAATCCAAAAGTACTGGAGCACATTCAGGTAAACTCTGCCCCGCTGGGTAAGCAAGAAATATCCCCCATAAAAAAAACTACCGATCAGCCCCAGCGCTGTTCCCAGACCGGCTTCCCGGGAGGCTTGCAGATCCAGCCCCAAGATCAGGAAGGTTCCGATCAGGGCAATCAATAAGCCTGTCCAGAAAAGCCCCCCCCTTTTTTCTTTCAAGAAAAGCGCCGCGCCCAGACCCACCCAGAGCGGCGCGGTATTCGCCATCAGCGTCGGATTGGTTGGCCCTGCCAGTTGGACTCCAGCAGACCAGAAGACAAGGTCCAAAGAAAAAACCGCTCCCCCCAGAACAGCGAAGAGGATCCCGGACCGGGAGAGCTTGTCGCGGTTTTTTCCCTGCTGGACAAGGAATGGAACCGTTAAAATTACCGCTGCCGTACCCATTCTATATAAATTAAGCACCACGCTGGGCGCATCCGCCTGGCGGACAAAAATGGCCGAGAATCCCAGAATGATCACACCAAGACCCAGGCTGAAATAGGGCAGCAGTCTTTTCAAAATTTTCTCCATCTTCCGCTCACATCAGCAGCATGGCATCTCCGAAAGAGTAAAACCGGTACCCTTTCGCTTTGGCCGTTTCGTACAGCTGCAGGATCGTCTCCCGTCCAGTAAAAGCACTGACCATCATCAGCAGAGTGGACTCCGGAAGATGAAAATTGGTCAGCAAACAGTCCAGCGCCTGAAATTGAAAACCGGGGAGGATGAACAAATCCGTTTGACCCTGGAATCCCTTCAGGTCCGGTGGAGGGGAAGAGTCCCTGGTGGCGGTCTCCAGTGTGCGCGCTGTGGTCGTTCCCACGGAAATGATTCTCCCCCCCGCTGCCCGGGCGGCGTTGATTTTCTGGGCGCTTTCAGCGCTCAGGCGGCACCATTCCGTATGGATGGTGTGCTCCCGTGGGTCCTGCTCCCGCACCGGTGCGAAAGTATCCAGCCCAATATGCAGGGTGACATCAGCAATGCCAATCCCTTTGGCCCGGATCCGCTCCAGCAGTTCTTCAGTGAAGTGCAGACCGGCTGTGGGCGCTGCGGAGGATCCCACCTCCTCAGCATACACAGTCTGATATTTTTCCGGGTCATCCAGCCGCTCTTTAATATAGGGAGGAAGGGGAACGTGTCCCTTATCTTCCAGATAGGCCTGGATGGGTTCCTGAAACTGAATTAAACGCATGGGCCCTTCCAGAACCTTGAGGATCGTACCGACCGGTCCCTCGGCGAGCTGGACGGTGATTCCGCGCCGCAGTCCTTTCCCCCCTACCATGACTTCCCAGATTTTTTCCTCTTTCTGATCAAGGAGAAGGATCTCCACCCTGCCCCCGGTGGGAACCTTTTTGGCATACAGCCTCGCTGGGATCACCCGCGTGGTATTCATCACTAAAAGGTCCTCCTGCCGCAGCAAATCAGGAAGCTCGAAAAACCGTCGGTGGGAAACCGCACCGGTATCCCGCCGGTAGACCATCAATCGGGAAGCATCCCGGGGAGTGACGGGTTTTTGAGCGATAAATTCCTCTGGGAGGGGATAATAAAAATCGGAGGTTTTCAAAGCGTAGGCACCTAAAATACGTTTATTTATTAAGCAGCCTGACCAGCAGGTTGAACAGCAAGGTCAGAACAAGTGAAAGAATCAGCGAGGTGGCCAGCGGGATCACGCAGGTAAAGTTCTCTCTCCGGATAATCAGGTCCCCGGGCAGACGGCCCAGCGGCAGCTCCAACCGCGAGACGAGATACAGCAGACCAGCGGCTGCCAGCAACACAACCCCAAACAGCGCCAATAGTCTGGCAATCTGAACAAAATCCATCCTCATCCCTCAATTCAGAAGCCGGGGTTGGGAAAGATCCCCGGGGGGTTCCAGGCCAAGATGATGATAAGCCTGTTGGGTGGCAACCCGTCCCTGAGACGTGCGCTGCATAAAACCGAGCTGCATCAAATATGGTTCTACCACATCCATGATGGTGTCAGGATCTTCGCGGATGGAGGCGGCAATGGTCTTCAACCCGACCGGCCCACCCTGGTAGCTGACCACAATCGCCCGGAGCACCCGGCGGTCCATGCTGTCCAATCCTTTATCATCAATGTTCAGCAAATCCAGGGCCTGCCGTGAAATGTCTGTGGTGATCACCCCATCTCCTCGAACCTGAGCGTAATCGCGCACACGGCGAAGCAGCCGGAGGGCGACCCGGGGGGTCCCCCGAGCCCGGAGAGCAATTTCTACGATCCCTGAAGCATCCGCCGGCACGTCCAGCTTTTCCGCCGCTGCCCGGATAATTTTTTCCATGGCTTCCCGGGAATAATAATCCAGCCGGTAGACTGCCCCAAATCGGGCCCGCAGCGGGGCACTGACCAGCGCTAAGCGGGTAGTAGCGCCTACAATGGTAAAGCGGGGAAGCTTCAGGCGCACAGAGCGGGCAGAAGGGCCTTTGCCAATGACTATATCCAGTGAATAATCTTCCATCGCGGGATACAAAATCTCCTCCACAGCCCGACCCAGGCGGTGGATCTCATCGATAAAGAGAATATCTCCCGCGTTGAGATTCGTCAGAATAGCGGCCAGATCCCCGGTCCTTTCAATGGCAGGTCCGGAGGTGACTTTAATGCTGACATCCATTTCATTTGCTAAGATATGAGCCAGGGTCGTTTTGCCCAACCCCGGAGGACCGTAGAACATCACATGGTCCAGGGCTTCCTCTCGGTGTTTGGCGGCAGTGATCAGGATCTCCAGGTTTTCCTGGATCTTTTCCTGGCCGATCATCTCCTCCAGGCTCTGGGGCCGCAGGGCATGATCAAGATTGTCACCCGGCTTGGACTCCGGATTCACCATCCGGCTGGATTGGCTTTCAGTCATACCACGCATTATACCGAACCGGGAGCAAATTGCGTAGGAAACCGCTTCCTGGGTCCGGGTATAATCAAGGGCGGGCTGTCATACACCAGTATCCCTGGGAATAGAAAAATAACTCGGAGGCCGGCGATGAACAATATCTTCGCATCCAATCATCCCCTGGTTGCCCATAAAGTCACCAGGCTGCGCGATACCACCACCAAGGCGAAAAAATTCCGGGAGCTGATCCGGGAGGTTTCTGCCCTGCTTGCCTATGAAGCCACCCAGGACCTCGAGGTGGTTTCCCGGCCGGTGGAAACCCCACTGACCACCACCACAGGGATGGAACTAAAGCAAAACATCGGATTGATCCCCATCCTGCGGTCGGGTTTGGGGATGGTGGAGGGCATCTGGGGCTTAATGCCCACTGCAGAGGTCTGGCATATCGGGTTATACCGGGATGAACGCACGCTGCAGCCGGTGGAGTACTATAATAAACTTCCCCTGGAACCGACGGTTTCAGTTTGCCTGGTTTTAGATCCCATGCTGGCGACCGGCGGCTCGGCTGTCGCCACGGTTGACCTGCTCAAGAATTGGGGTGTGAAAAAAATTAAATTCGTGGGCATTATCGCTTCCCCACAGGGGGTGGACGCCATGCAGCAGGCTCATCCCGATGTCCCCCTGCACTTAGCGATCATCGACCAGGGTTTGAATGACGATGCCTACATCGTCCCCGGTCTGGGAGACGCCGGTGATCGACAGTTCGGCACCGGATAATCTCCACCGGTCCCGGCAAAAAAAGTCCCTGGTCTCTATGCAGACCAGGGACTTTTCGTTGTGCTGGACAGGCGTCAGGCTGCTGCCCGGGTGATGGCGATGAAATCTTCCGCTCTCAGGCTGGCTCCCCCCACCAGCGCCCCATCAATGCCGGGTTGTTCGAAAAATGACTCTGCATTGTCCGGTTTCACCGATCCGCCGTAAAGAATGCGCACCCCGTCTGCGAAATCAGCGGAATAAAGTTCTGCCAGCTGGTTCCGGACCACATCCTGGATCACCTGATTGGCGATCTCCGGTGTAGCGGCCTTGCCAGTCCCGATAGCCCAGACCGGTTCATAGGCCACCATCAACTGCCGGGCATCAAAGAATGCCAGCTCGAGCAGGCCCCTTTCCAGCTGCCCCCGGACCACCGCACCGGTTTGCTCAGCCTCATTTTCCTCCAGCGTTTCGCCTACACAAAGAATTGGCTTTAAGCCCTGATCCAGAGCGGCTCTCAACCGCCGATTGACAGTCTCATCCGTCTCTCCAAAGTATCCCCTTCTTTCAGAGTGGCCGATGATGACATATTCCGCCAGCTCCGCGATCATCCCCGGAGAGATCTCCCCTGTGTAAGCTCCCTGCTCTTCCCAGAACAGATTCTGGGCGCCAAGTTCGATCTTTGATCCTTCCAGCAGATCAGCCAGCGGAGCCAGCGCTGTAAAAGGCGGACAAATCACGTTCTCCACCCCCAGGATTTCATCCAGGCCAGGGATGAGGGCTTCCGTGAGATCCAGGGCTTCTGCCACGGTTTTGTGCATCTTCCAATTTCCCGCCACACAGGGTGTTCGCATGTCTCCTCCCTTCTTCCGATGATCGAATGATTATCCCGATTGGGGCTGCATCTCTTCCTTGATCCACAACGGGATATTCTCCTGCTGCTCTAATTCAAAAAATAAATTCAGGGCTTCCTCATCCTGTCCCTGCGCTAACAGGGCATCTATCTTGACCAGGTACGCCTCCTGCAGATCCGGTCTCTCCTGCATGACAATATTGACATCGCGCATGGCGGCATCAATTCGACCTTTGCGGAGAGAATCCCGGGCCTGCATGAGCAGCCTGAGATGAGTATCCAGACTGATAGTGGGGTCTGTGGTCAGCACATTGAGAGCATTTTCCTCATAGGCCGCGTAATAGAGCGACTCCCGGATTTTGAGATCCATCTCCTGGGGAGGAAGACCTGCCCCCAGCTGATCCGCCCGCAGAAAACTGTAGGCAGCGTATGTCCAACGGTCGAAATTTGCCAGCAGGTCTCCCATCTCTACCAGCTGCTGGGGGGTATTCTCAGCCATTTCAAAGGCCTTCAAGAACGCTTCCCGAGCCTGCATCGGGCGGTTGGCATCCAGAAGGATAACGCCCAGCTCAATTCTCAAAAAAGGATTATCCGGGTCCTGATCAATGCTCTGGCGGATGCTGCGGGCTTCGTCTATACCCGAGCTTCCTATCTGCAGCGATTCCTGAGTCAGGGTTTCTGCACTGATTAAGCCCGGGCCCGGGGGATTGAATGCGTTGTTAAGCACCATGATGCCCAGACAGGCAATCACCCCCGCTGGCACAGCAAACCACCACGTCCAGGAAGGTATGCGCCGCTTTTTGGCGGGCTCCTCCTGATTTTTAGGCGCTGGTTCAGCAGCTGGTTCCCGTTCAGGGTCATCCACCGCTAGCGTATCCCTCTCCAGGGCTTCCGTGGTGCGTGCCTCTCTGGGAGACAGCTGAATGGTGGGCATCTCTCCAGCGGAGGGATGTTCTTTAATCTGAACATCCAGCGCTTTCAGGAACGCTGCCATCATTTCGGGAACATCCTGATAACGGTCCTGCCGCTTTTTTGCCAGCGCTTTCAGGATCACCCGCTGCAGCTCCTCATTCAATTCCGGATTGATATCCCGGGGAATGGGCAGTGGACTGTAGATATGATCATGTATGACTGAAAAGGGGGTATCTGCCTGGAAAGGCACTTCACCGACCAGCAGCTCATACATCATCACACCCAGGGAATAGATATCCGTGCCTTCATCCAGATCCCCCAGCCCCTTGGCCTGTTCCGGTGAAATGTAGTGCGGGGTCCCCATCATCATCTGCCCCGACAGGGTAGTTTGGCTGGCCTCGGCAATTCTGGCCAGACCAAAATCGGCCAGGTATACCTGCCCTTCCTTATCCATCAGCACATTGGACGGTTTGACATCCCGGTGCAGCACCCCTCGCTGATGAGCGTAAGCCAGGGCGGAGGAAATTACCCGGAAGACCTGCCGCGTCTCCCGATAGGTTAATTTGGACTTGTCCAGGCGGGCTTTTAAAGTCTCCCCCTCCACATATTTCAGCACCAGGTACGGCCGGTCCTCATGTTCGGAAAAATCATAGATCGGAACAATGTTAGGATGTTCCAGTTTGGCAACGACTCTGGCTTCCCGCTCAAAACGGTCAATGAATCCGGGGTGTTCCATGAAAGCGGGATGAAGGGCTTTGATGGCCACGTAGCGATCCAGGCTGGGATGGTAGCCTTTATAAACCGTCGCCATTCCCCCTTTCCCGAGCTTGGCGATCAAGCGATAAGGACCAACATTTTCACCGATATGAAAAGGCATTCTCTGGTCTCCTTAAATCCTTCCTGATTATACCGTATCCAATCGGAGCGTCATTCTGATTTCAGCATTCCCGGGGGATTTGTAAGCTCAATCAGGGCGGACCAACCAGCGGCTAACAAAACAGTAAAGTTTCAGAAGACAAAAAAAGCTCCCATTCCCGCAGGAAGGGAGCTTGTTAGAACCGCTGATCCCAACAACGCTAATCCAGCTCTTCCCCCAGTCCATAGACGCCAGCTTTGAGCACCTTTAATGACAGCAGGGCGCATTTCAAGCGCACTGGGCCCAGTTCAATGCCCAGCATCTCCAGGATATCTTCTTTGGACAGCTCTTTAATTTCCTCCAGCGGTTTTCCGGCAATCGATTCCATCAGCAAATCTGCTGAAGCCTGAGAGATGGCGCAGCCGTGGCCGCTGAATACAGCCTCACTGACCCGGTTGTTCTCATCCACCCGTACATCAATCCGAATGTGATCACCGCAGGCAGGATTGTCATCCTCATAACTGAAATCAGCCGGGTCCAGCTCACCGCGGTTGCGGGGGGATTTATAGCGTTCTATGATCAATTCACGGTAAAAATCATCCATGATGTCAGTCGTCCTTACCCAAAGATATCTTGTACTTTGTGAATGCCTTCCACCAGCCGGTCGACCTCATCCAGCGTGTTATAGAGGTAAAAGCTCGCTCGTGAGGTGGCGGGTAGATTGAAACGAGTGTGCAGCGGTTGGGCACAGTGGTGCCCGGCACGGACTGCGATGCCCTCATAATCCAGGATCTGGGCTACATCATGGGCGTGGGCACCTTCGACATAGAAGGATGCCACCGCGCCTTTGTACTCCGCCGGCGGCCCGTAAACACGAACGCCAGGAATTTCTGAGAGCCGCTGAATCGCATAGGCGGCAATTTCCTGCTCATGAGCGGCCACCGCTTCCATCCCCAGAGTCTCCAAATAATCCACTGCCTCGCCAAAGCCGATCGCCTCGGCAATGGCAGGGGTGCCGGCTTCAAACTTATGAGGGATGTCATCGGCGGTAAAGGACTGCAGCTGAACAGATTTGATCATCTCCCCCCCACCCAGAAACGGAGGCATCGCCTCCAGCAGTTCCCGCCGCCCGTATAGAGCGCCAATTCCGGTGGGACCGCACATTTTATGAGCCGAAAAGGCAAAAAAGTCCGCTCCCAGGTCCTGAATATCCACCGGCAGATGAGGGACAGACTGCGCCCCATCGATCACTGTGACCGCCCCCGCCTGCCGGGCTTGCAGGACCATCTCCTTGATGGGGTTGATCGTGCCCACCACATTTGACATGTGAACCAGCCCGAGAACCTTGGGCTCCCGTTCTAAAAGGGACTGATAAGCATTCAGGTCCAGAAAACCGTCCTCGGTCACTGGAACGTAATCGAGGATCAGATCCAATTCCCGGGCAATCAGCTGCCAGGGAATCAGGTTGGAATGATGCTCCATCTCTGTGAGCAAAATTCGGTTTCCTGGCTTAAGAAACCGGCGGCCCCAGGCCTGGGCAACCAGATTGATCCCTTCCGTGGTATTGCGGGTAAAAATAACCTCTTCGGAGGAAGGGGCGTTAATAAAATCTGCCACCTTGTCTCGGGCCCCTTCGTATGCCCGGGTGGCTTCCTCGGCGAGCGCATGAATCCCGCGGTGAATATTAGCATTGGTGCTGCGGTAGTAGGCATTCATGGCCTCGATGACCCCCTGGGGTTTCTGGCTGGTTGCCGCTGAATCCAGATATACCAGCGGAACACCGGGACGGAGTTCCCGGGATAGAATGGGGAAGTCCTCACGGATTGTCGCCACATCAAAGGCTGCGGCTGCTGTCTTGCTGGTGGTCATCAATCAACTCCAATCGCTCAACTGCTGGATCGCTATCTGGACCGGCGCCTTTTCATCGGTCTGCGGATGTTCGGGGAATCAATCGGGCACCACAGGACGCGGTCAGGCACCATCCAGCCGTCGGTCAGATAGACATTATTCTCAAACTGAACAGCTACCTTTTTATGCCCTTTTTTAACCACAACACCTTCCAGCCAATCACGGACCCGGTCATCTTCTTGATCATGATCGCAAAGAACTTCTACATGATCGCCAATTTCAAAATCTTTTTCATTTTCAGGGGGTGCAGAAAAGGGAATCGATGCCAATTGTATCCTCCGCTGTAACTAATCCAGGTCTCATTTTATCAGGGGTCAACAAAATCTGAAATACTGATCCCGACCGGTGATGTTCTTCCCTGGGAAATTGTCGGCCTTCTCCAGGGGCAGTACAGGTATTCTCCACTCAGCTGGAGGTAATTTTCTGTTCCAAGACCTCCCAGAGGCGTTCCTCAACTCCAGGAAAATCCACCCGGGAGAGGATGGCTTCAAAGAATCCTTGAATGACGATTTGCTCTGCCTGGGGTTTGGGAATCCCCCGGGAACGCAGGTAAAACAGCTGCTCTTGATCGATTTTCCCCACCGTGGAGCCGTGAGTGCAGCGGACATCATTATTGAGGATCTCCAGGCCGGGGATGGAATCAGAGCGTGCTGAGTCGCTCAGAATCAGATTCCTGTTGGCCTGATAGCCATCAATATACTGAGCTCCGGGAGCGACGTAAATCATTCCCCGCCAGACTGACCGGCTGTTCCCAGTCAGACCTCCTTTAAAGAGCAGGTCACTGGTCGTCCGGGGTGCCAGATGACGCTGCAGGGTGTTATAGCTGAGATGCTGGCTGCTCCCACCGAAAAACAAGCCGGCAATCCTGCCCTCTGCGCCCGGGCCGACCAGATCCACGGAAACAAAATGCTTGCAGAGATGCGAACCCACCGCTGCGATCACCCAATCCAGGCGGCCGTCCCGTTCAACCAGTGCCTTTTTGTGTCCAAAGGACCAAGTCTGCTCATTGTAGGTTTGCAGGTCAACAAACTTCAAAGTGGCATTCTGACCCACAAAAATTTCTATATTCTCTCCGGTCAGGGATTGACCCGCTTTCTGATCCGGGGAATGGGCTTCATGGAAATAGGTCAGCGAAGCTCCCTCCTCCAGATAGATCAAAAGCTGAGAGAAATTAGCGGTCTGTGCCCCCGGTGTATAGGAAAGACCGGTAAGCGGCTCAGCAACCTGAACCCCGCGGGGCACATAAAGAAACAACCCGTTTTCAGCAAACGCGGCTGCCGCGGCGGCAAACTTCCCCTCCTGAGGATCAATGACCTTCCCGAGTACTTTTTCGACCAGCTGGGGGTGCTCGCGTCCTGCGCTGATCAGATCCGTAAAGATCACACCTTGATCAGCGGTTTGCTGGCTGAGCTGGACGTCCACATTTCCCGGCCAGAGCACTGCGGCATTTTCTTCCGGCAGCAGTCGATCAGCAAGGATCCTGCCGCGAACCTCTCTCCGGGTCAGCTTGGGTGTTTTACCATTGGGGAGGTGGATCTTCTCCAATTTCAGATCCCGCAGGCTGGTCCTCCGCCAGGCTTCGTCCTGTGAGGAGGGAAAATCCATCACCTGGTAGGTTTTCCAGGCCCGGCTGCGGTGCTGCTGCAGGATCTGCGGTGTCCCCTCTCGTTCAGGGAGCCCGCTTTCAGAAAACTTAAAATCCCTGGTGATCTGCTTTCGTGCCATATCTGTCCTTTATCAGCCGATGGACCCTTCCATCTGCAGCTGGATTAACCGATTCATTTCAATTGCATATTCCATGGGCAGTTCCTTCACCAGCGGTTCAATGAAACCGGAAACCACCATCGAGGTGGCTTCCTCCTCGCTCAAACCGCGGCTCATCAGATAGAAAAGCTGCTCCTCTTCCACTTTAGAAACAGAAGCTTCATGCCCGATGTTAACATCCTGATCATCAATCTCGATATAAGGGTAAGTGTCCGATCGGGAGTGGTCGTCCAGCAGCAGGGCATCACAGACCACATTAGAGCGCACGCCGTGATTGCCTTTATTGACCCGCACCAATCCCCGGTAGGAAGCCCGACCGCTGTCCTTGCTGATGGATTTGGAGATGATCTTGCTGGTAGTTTCCGGCGCCAGGTGGATCACCTTGCCGCCGGTGTCATGATGCTGCCCCTTCCCGGAGAAAGCAATCGAGAGAATCTCTCCATGGGCTCCTTTCCCCATCAGCATGCAGGAAGGGTATTTCATGGTCACCTTCGATCCCAGATTGGCATCCACCCATTCCATGGTCCCCCGCTCTTCCACCCGGGCACGCTGGGTCACCAGGTTGTAGACGTTATTGGACCAGTTCTGAATGGTGGTATAGCGCACACGGGCGTCTTTTTTGACCACGATCTCAATCACCCCGCTGTGGAAGGAATCTGTCGTGTACTGCGGTGCGGTGCAGCCCTCCACATAATGAACCTGAGCGCCTTCATCAGCGATGATCAGGGAGCGCTCAAACTGCCCGATATTGGCCACATTCAAGCGGAAATATGCCTGCAGCGGCAGCTCAACATGCAAACCGGGCGGAATGTAGACAAAGGACCCTCCCGACCAGACAGCACTGTTGAGGGCCGCAAACTTGTTATCCGTATAAGGAATGACGGTGCCAAAATATTCCCGGAACAGCTCGGGGTGCTCCCGCAGGCCGTTTTCTATGCTCTTGAAGATCACCCCCTGCTTCTCCAGCTGCTCATGGATGCTGTGGTAGACCATTTCAGATTCGTACTGGGCGCCCACGCCAGCGAGGAATTTCTGCTCCGCCTCCGGGATGCCCAGCCGGTCAAAGGTGTTCTTAATCGTGTCGGGAATTTCGTCCCAGGATTTGCCCTCTTTTTCCGTCGGTTTGACGTAGTAATAAATATCATCCAGGTTAAGATTGGAAAGATCAGCTCCCCAGGTGGGGAGGGGACGTTTTTGATAATGGGTCAAGGCTTTCAGTCGGTACTCCAGCATCCACTCGGGTTCCCCCTTCATGCTGGAGATCTCCCGGACGATGTCTTCATCCAACCCTTTCCGGCTTTTGAAGACGTGCGTATCAGGATCCTTAAACCCGTACTTATAATCACCAATACTCTCTAGCAGCTTCTCGTCAGTTGTCATACCAGCTTACTCCCGGGGCAACGGATAATCTTATCGTTTCTAGATCAGGCCAGGTGCTTTTCGCGCAGCCATTCATAGCCCTCATCTTCCAACCGGTGGGCCAGCTCGGGACCTCCGGATTCTACAATCCGGCCGTCCAGCATGACATGCACATGATCGGGTTCAATGTAATTCAGAATGCGCTGGTAGTGGGTGATCAGCAGCACCCCCTGATTGTCATTCTTAGAGCTGTTGACTCCATCCGCGACAATCTTCAGGGCGTCAATATCCAGCCCGGAATCGGTCTCATCCAGGATGGCAAATTTTGGATTCAGGGCGGCCATCTGGAGAATCTCCACCCGCTTCTTCTCCCCTCCCGAAAAACCGTCGTTCAGGTACCTGCCGGCAAAAGATTCATCCATCTTCAGCAGGGCCATTTTGGACCGCAGCAGCTTCCGGAAATCCGGGATGGAGATGCCCTTATCTTCAGGATCCTGGGCTTTCCGCTGAGCGTTAATCGCTGTGCGAAGGAAATTGGCCACGGATACGCCCGGAACAGCTACTGGATACTGAAAGGCCAGGAATAACCCTTCCTGAGAGCGTTCATCCGGATCCAGCGCCAACAAGTTAACCCCATCCAGAAAAGCTTCACCTTCGATAACCTCGAACTTGGGATGTCCCATTAAGGCATAGGCCAGGGTGGATTTTCCAGTCCCATTTGGACCCATGATGGCATGAATTTCACCCGAATTGATGGTGAGATCCACCCCCTTCAGGATGGCTGTATCCTCGACATTAACATGAAGATTTTTAATGACCAGTTTTGACATGGAATTCAGTACTCCCAATGGTTTTGAACATTGCAGAAATGCTCTTGCTAAGACAGGTCAAATTGTAGCACAGTTGGTTTTCAAAGTCAATATTTAAGATTATTATCATATAAATTATTGACAGGTTCAGGCTTCAATGATAGACTTATTTTCGATGACCGCCCAGCACAGACAGGCAACCTATGAGCAATAATACCAGAGATCGCGTCCTGAAGAAGCTGCTGCTCAACCAGCGCAGCTCAGTAAATGAGCTGGCGGAAGCCGTGGATATCAATCCCATATCCGTACGCCACCATGTCAACAAGCTGGAAGCGGAAGGATTGATTGAGTCGGAAGAAGAACGCCACGGCGTTGGCCGTCCCCGCCTGGTATACAGCCTCACCGATAAGGGCATGGAGCAGTTCCCCAAGCGCTATCTCAATCTCACCCTCCGGCTGCTGGAGCATTTAAAAGAACAACTCTCCGGCCGCTTTGTCGGGGAACTATTCCAGGAAATCGCCGAGGACATGGCCGATGAAATTACCCAGGATTTCGACCTTGACCAGCTTGCCCTGGAAGAAAAGATGGCTATTCTTGAAGACGTCCTCACCGCAGAAGGCTTTACGATCAAGCTGACCGAAGATGAGGAGAAATATTATCTGATTGAAGCCAGCTGTCCCTACCACCATGTCGGGGAATCCCACCCGGAAATTTGCGTCATGGACCAACAGCTGATTTCCCATATCACCTCCGTCCCCGCCCGGCGGATTGAATGCATCCTCAACGGGGATCAACAGTGTAAATATGTCATTGAAAAAATGGTCAAGGAAAAAACGGCATGAACGAGGATCTCAATAACGGCAAAAGGTTCACAACCTGGCGCATTGAGGATACCCATCCCCAGCTGGCTGATCTGCTTTATGTAGAACTTCAGCAGGTCATGGATCCAGAGCTGGGCATGAGCATTGTCGAGCTGGGCCTGGTGAGAAATATCGAGCTGACAGAGGGTCAAGCCCACGTCACCATGATCCTGACCACTCCCTTTTGTCCCTACGGTCCCAGCTTGCTGGAAGCCTGCCGGAGCAAAGTGGAAGAAACCCTGAATGTTCCCACCACCATTGAAATGGGCTCCGAAGTCTGGGACCGTTCATTTATGGAAGATGGAACTGCCGACTGGGGTTTATTCTAGCGCTTCCCCCTGCCAATGAGTTCATTATCCCAGCAGAGCACCGGTTGGACCGGTGCTGCCCAGCTGTGGTATAACTTTTCAGAAGCGATTGCCCCAGCTCCAGCCCAAAAAGGAAGGCAAGACCATGAGACCCAGCATCAAACTTCTTGACGATCAGGCCGTGGAGCAAATCCTCAGCGAAGCCTTTGCCCTGCTGGAGGATCCCGGCATCCTGGTGGAGAATGAAGAAGCCAGATCCCTTCTTCAGGAAGCCGGAGCGCAGGAAAAGAAAGGCACCCCCGTCATGTCCATCCCGGAGGACCTGGCCCGCAGAGCGCTGGAGACCGTTCCCAAAGAATTCATCCTCTATGATCTCAAGGGCGCTCCGGCTGTCCATTACGGAGGAGACCAGGTGCATTTTGACCCGGGGTCAGCCGCCCTCAGCGTGCTGGATCGAAAAACCCAGCGAGAGCGCCCGCCGACCACAAAAGATTTTATAGATTTTGTCAAATTGGTGGAGATGCTGCCGCAGCTGGATGCGCAGAGCACAGCCATGGTGCCTGCGGATGTAGCCGAGGAGATCAGTGACCTTTACCGGCTTTACCTGGCTCTTCTGTATATGAAGAAACCAATCGTCACCGGAGCTTTTCGCGTTGACACCTGGCACGATATGAAGGAAATGCTGGTCACTGCCGCCGGGGGACTGGGGGCTCTGCAGCAGCGCCCGGTGGCAATTTTCGATGTTTGCCCCTCCCCGCCCTTGAAATGGTCCAACCTGACCTGTCAGAATCTAATTGACTGTGCCCGGCACGGGATTCCCTCTGAGATGGTTTCCATGCCGCTGACCGGAGCGACCTCCCCAGTGACCTTTGCTGGTGCAGTTGTACAGCATGCTGCCGAATGTCTCAGCGGAATCACCATCTCGCAGCTGGCGCGGGAGGGAGCACCCATCGTCTGGGGTGGATCTCCCGCCGCATTTGACATGCGCCAGAGCACCACCCCGATGGGGGCGGTGGGAACCTGGATGATTGACTCCGCCTATACGCAAGTTGGCAAAGCCCTTCAACTCCCCACCCACGCCTACCTGGGTTTGTCGGATGCCAAAGCCGTCGACGCCCAGTGCGGCCTGGAATCCGCCGGCGGCACCCTGGTCGCCGTGCTCAGCAGAGTCAATATGATCTCTGGCGCCGGGATGATGGCCTTCGAAAACTGCCAGAGCTTTGAAAAATTGATGATCGATGCCGAAATCATCGGCATGGCCAAACATTTCCTCCACGGTCTGCAAATCAGGCATTCCCCCATCGCCCTCGACCTCATTCGTGAGGTGGGCCATGACTCCCAATTCATCACCCATGACCACACCAGCCGCTGGTTTAAAGAAGAATTCTACTTCCCGGGCCCGGCGATCGACCGCCAGACCCCGGACGACTGGGAGGAATCGGGCGCGCTGACCAGCTGGGAACGCGCCAGCCAGCAGGTGGATGATCTGCTCGCCAGGTATCCTGGACCGACGCTTTCCCCCGCTTTGAGCAGCGAGCTGCGTAAAATCGCCCAATCCGCCGCCCGGCGCTTTGGCATGGACCAGCTCCCCGCTCTACCAGTCTGAGCAAGAAAAACCATCTCTGACAATCATTCCCCCCGCCCCGGGACGGGTTCGGGCGGGGGCTTACCCTTCCCAAATCCCCCCTTGTATGCTAAACTCTCCCTCGGTCAAAACCAACCAGTTACTTTCCGCTTTCAGCGTGGTGACCGCACAGTCTGAAGGCAACCCCGTGGAAAGGAGGATCTGATGCGAGACTACGAGCTCGTCATTATCATCACCCCGGAATTCGAAAAAACAGCCATTTTAGAGCTGGTCGACAAAATCAAGGGCTGGATCACAGACGCAGGGGGAACGATCAAGACCCAGGAGGACTGGGGAAGAAAGAAATTCGCTTATTTGATCCGCAATCACAAGGAAGGTCAGTATTTACGGTTCGAACTGGAACTGGATCCTTCCGCTGTGGCTGATCTGGAGCGTAATTTCCGCCTCCAGGAATCTATTCTCAGATACCTGATCACCGTTCAGGAAGAATAAAATACACCCAGCAGGCTGCAGGAGCGCTGAAGGGCGAGTGGCCACTCACCACCAGGCAGCCATCAGTGGGTCTGTGCTACCGGAAGGAGAAATCAGATGAGCAGAGGGCTGAATAAAGTCATGATTATCGGAAATTTGGGTCAGGACCCGGAAATGCGCTACACCCCCTCCGGAAAACCACTGACCAAATTTCAAATGGCAGCCAATCGTTCCTGGACCTCTTCCGATGGTGAGAAAAAAACCGAAACGGAATGGTTTACCATCGTCGCCTGGGGTAAGCTGGCCGAGATCTGCAATCAATACCTGACCAAAGGAGCGCAGGTCTACATCGAAGGCCGCCTGCACACCCGGCATTGGAAAGATGAGGAAGGAATTTCCCGCTCCACCGTCGAGGTGGTCGCCCAGGAGATGATTATGCTGGATGGAAAACCATCCGATCAGTCCGCCGATAGCTCATTCGAAAACAGCCCAGAGGAAGAATTCCCTTTCTAACGGCTGAGAGATCAACACTCAGCAATTGAACAAATTCAAGGAGTAAATCATGGCACGCCGTTTTCAACGCCATAAACAATGCAGATTCTGCGCAAATCCCAAACTGGAGATAGATTATAAGGACATCGAAACCCTGAAACGGTTTATCTCCGATCATGGAAAAATATATTCCCGCCGACAAACCGGTACCTGCGCAAAACATCAGCGCGAATTAGCCCGGGCAATCAAACGGGCCCGCCATCTGGCGATGCTTCCCTTCACCGGGGAATCCCTGCGCTGATCTTTTAGCGTACGGGGTCTCACAATCTGCGATTCAACTGTCTCAGGAATCCATCCTGATCAAGAAAAGAGAGTATATCCATGCCAATCCAACCCCAAAATAAGAAATTTCTGGCGCAAAAACAAAAAGAGGAGCGCCAAAAACGGATTATCCTCTACAGTACCATCGCAGTCCTGGTTATCGTTCTGGGGCTGGTCACCTATGGCGTCCTGGACAGATATGTTTTCAAGCCGCGCACCCCAATTATCCAGATCGAAGGGGACAGGATTAATGCCGTTGAATTTGAACAGCGGGTCCGCTATGAACGCTTCCGATTGATTAATCAGATGGCAGAATTAATTAACTTCACCCAATCCCTGGGGGGAACCCCGGAAACCTTCGCCTACTTTCAGCCGCAGATCAATCAGATCATCACCGAGCTGCAGCAGCCGGCTCTCATCGGCCAGCGGGTGATCGAAGCCCTGACCGAGGAATTAATTATCCTTGAGGAAGCTAAAAAGATGGGTATCGAGGTCAATGAAGAAATCATCGATCAAGAAATCCAATCCATTTTCGGATACTTCCCGGAAGGAACCCCCACACCTGAGGCTACCCTGGAACCACAGCCAACCAGCACCCTGACATCGCTGCAAAAGACCTTAATCCCGCCCACAGCCACCCTGACAGCCACGGAAGCTGTCCAGGAGGAAGGCCAGGAGGAAGAAGTTTCCCTCACCGCGACCCAAACACCGGCAGATGAGGAGGCAGGTGAAGAAAAACTCGATCCAACCGCTACCCCGCTGCTCCAGCCAACCGAGTACACCGAGGATCTTTACCAGCAGAACTACCAGCAAGCGATGCAGAATCTGGAAAGTGAAGCCCAGATCAAGGAAAAAACATTTCGCAATCTGGTGAAAATCTTCTATTTGCGAGAGCAGGTCATTGAAGATGTCACCGAGAATATTGAGCGAACCCAGGAGCAGGTCCGGGCCAGGCATATTCTGGTAGAAGAACAGGAAACCGCAGATGATCTATATCAGCGTCTGCAGGAAGGAGACAGCTTTGCTGACCTGGCCAGGGAATTTTCCACAGACACCTTTTCAGCCGAACAGGGTGGGGATCTCGGCTGGTTCGGCCGGGGGATGATGACCGCTCCCTTTGAAGAAGCCGCCTATGACCTGGAAATCGGCCAAATCAGTCAACCAGTGGAAACCGATTTTGGCTGGCATATCATTCAGGTCCTTGGGAAAGAGGAACGGCCCATTGACCAGGAAACCTACAACCGACTCAAAAACCAGGCTTACAACGAATGGCTGCAGGACAAGAAAACAGAATACAACGCCCAGGTCAACGAGGAATGGACCCAATATGTTCCCCAGGAACCAGCGATTCCTCAGGAGATCTTTAATTACATCCAGATCCAACAGCAGCAGCTCCAGCAGCAGCAGCAACAACAGCAACAGCAGCCGGCTCCAACACCAGAATCCGATCAATAAGCGAAAAAAAACATTCCAGAGGCTTAGCTGTTACCAAAGCAAAAAGCGGGACCCCAGCGGGTTCCGCTTTTTTGTGATCCAAAACAAGGCTTACCGGTTGGTCAGCACCTGCTGCTGTGCTTCCAGCAGCAGGCCAATTCCCCCGCTGGCGTAGCTGAGCATGGTTTCCAGCTCTTGAGAAGTAAACGGGCTGCCCTCCGATGTACCTTGAATTTCGATATATCGGCCTTCCCGGTTCATGACGATGTTGAGATCCGCGTCTGCGGCAGCGTCTTCCCGGTAGCAAAGATCGAGCAGTGGCTTTTGATTGACCATCCCCACGCTGATGGCCGCTACCGGGGGTAGAAATACGGCTGGCGAGATCTCCCCTGATGCCAATCGGTCCTGCAAAGCCAGCCTGAGCGCCAGATACCCGCCGGTAACCGCAGCCGTTCTCGTGCCCCCATCGGCCTGCAGCACATCACAGTCTACAATGCAGGTCAGCTTTCCCAGTTCGGTCAGCTGGAAGCCAGCCCGGAGGCTGCGGCCAATCATCCGGCTGATTTCCTGCGCCCGACCGCTGAATCCTCCCCTTTCCCGACTCACCCGGGTTCGTGTTGATCGCGGCAGCAGGGCATATTCCGCTGTGATCCAGCCGGAGGCGGGAAGACGATCTTCCAGCCAGGCAGGCACACCTTCCTCGATACTAACGTTGCAAAGCACCTGCGTTTTTCCCATGGCGATCAGCACTGAACCCTCAGGATAGCTGATAAAATCGATTTCCATGCTTACCGGTCGGATCTCGTCCGGCCGACGACCGTCATTGCGCTTCATTCTCCACCTTCCTCTGCTAGAGGGGATGCAGTTTCCCGGGCTCAGTGGTGCAGAATCTGGCTCAGAAATTCCTGTGTGCGTTCTGTCGCCGGGTTGTTGAATAATTCATCCGGTGTGGTCAATTCCACCAGACGTCCGAAATCCAAAAAGGCAACCCGGTCTGCGGCTGCCCGCACAAACCCCATCTCATGGGAGACCACCACCATGGTCATGCCTTCCTCTGCCAGATCCAGCATGACATCCAGCACCCCCTTGATCATTTCTGGATCCAGAGCGGAGGTGGGCTCATCAAACAGCATGATCTTGGGATCCATGGCCAGCGCCCGGGCGATGGCCACCCGCTGCTGCTGCCCTCCTGAAAGCTGGGAGGGATAGGAATCCCACTTCTCTCCGATGCCCACTTTCTGCAGCTGCTGGTGGGCAATCTCCTCCGCTTCCTTCCCCCGTCGATTGCGAACCACCTGCTGGGCCAAAGTGATATTTTCCAGAGCAGTCAAATGAGGAAACAGATTGAACAGCTGGAATACCATGCCAATCTCTGCTCTGACCTTATTAATATTATGGGGATTTACAACAGAAATCCCATCAACAATGATATCCCCGCGATCAATCACTTCCAGCCGGTTGATGCAGCGCAGCAGGGTAGATTTCCCCCCTCCAGAGGGGCCAATGATGACCAGCACTTCCCCTACCTGAACTTCGAAACTGACATCGTGCACCGCTTCAATATCGCCAAAATTTTTATAGGCATTCCTGATTTGGATAATTGGATTTTCAGTCAATGGAGGTCCTCCTTTCTATCACCCTGACCAGGAGGGACAGGACCAGCGTCATGATCAGATAAAGAATAGCCACAGAGTTATAGCCCTCAAAAGCGCGAAAAGTTCTGGATATCCACAATCGTCCCTGCTGCAGCAGCTCCGGCAAAGCAATCACTGAAATCAGCGAGGAGTCCTTCAAGAGAGCGATGAAATTGTTTCCCAAGGGAGGCAGGATGACCCGGATCGCCTGGGGGAGGATCACAAATCGCATGGCTTGAAAATAATTCATTCCCAGGGAACGGGCAGCTTCCATCTGTCCTTTGGGGATGGACTCAATGCCGCCGCGGAAGATCTCCGCCAGATAGGCCCCGTAGCCGATGGACAGGCCAATAATGGCCGCCGGGATTCCCCGCAGGTCCACTTCTCCCGTCATCCATCCCTCACTGGCATCCCGGAGCGCTGGGGTGACCGCAAAACCCATGTAGAGAACAATCACCAGCATTGGCAGCCCTCGCATCACTTCCACGTACAGCGTGGACAGCGTGTAGGGCACTGCCGGCAGCAGAATCATCAAGGCCTCCACCACAAGGATCAACAGGGCAATTTTCCAGGCATCCTGGGGAATGGAAGTAAATAAAAAGATCATGCCGATGATAGCCACCCCTACCAATAAACGCCAGAAGACATTCTTCCTCAGATCCGGTGAGCGGTCTGCCACCCGCATTAAACCAAACAATAATCCCAGGACTAAGGCACTTGAAAAGGAAATCACGGTTACCCTGATGGTGAGAAACAAGCCATCAGATCGCCATAGATGACCCAGCAAGCGCAGTGGCCGCCGGGAGAGGTCATTGAAAAGCACAGCTTCCTGTCCGACTTCACTCTGCCCCTGCAGAATGGGTCGGGTGGTGTCAACTGTTAGATACCTATCTCCGGGATCCCTTAAGGGGGGGATTTCCTGATCCTCTGCCTCCGGGGAAACAATGATCTTGAAAGCGTCCGTCCTGGCCAGCACCTGCTCTTCCTGATCCCAAAACTCTACAAACAAGGTATATTTCCCGGGCTCAAGCTCCGATTTCGGCGTCAGGCTCCACTGCCCATCCTCCCCAATCTCTACATCCTGAAGCGCTTTTTTATGCCAGGGCATGTCGAGAATAAAGGTCAGAGCATCAAGGTATTTTGCATTGGTCAGCATGGAGTAGCTGATCAGCACCCCCACGATCAGGACAATCACAGCCCACCAGGGAATTTCCCCCCAGGGAATGCCCAGGTCCTTCTGGCCCAGAGAGGACAATTCAGAATCAGGTGGCTCTTTTTTTGTCATTTGCTGTTCGGGTCTGTTTTTCATCATCAGAAGATCCTTTCATAGGCACAGTAACCTTTCCTGGGTTGTCAGTCCTGACAAACCACCGGACATTTTATCTATTCCAGAATGGAGATTACCCACATCGAAACGGTTGGGGCGGCATGCAGCGGGGCCAGAACCGCCGCTGCATGCCCGGGATTGTTCAGGCAAAGCTATTCGCTGCCAAAGTATTTATCGTAGATCTCATCATACTGACCGCTGGCTCTCACTGCCGC
>CAZRUS010000011.1:0-99226 GCA_964603385.1 uncultured Anaerolineales bacterium
TGCCAAAGTATTTATCGTAGATCTCATCATACTGACCGCTGGCTCTCACTGCCGCCAGCCCGTCATTGATGGCCTCCAGCAGATCGTCGCGCTCCATGTTCACCGCCACGCCGTACTGCTCATCGGTGTACACCCCCGGCAGCAGCATCAGCCCCATCTCCGGGTTGGCTTTCACCAGCTCAGCAGCTGTCGGACTGTCCGCCACCGCAGCATCCACATCCCCGTTGGCCAGGGCCTGGAAAGCCAGGGTGTTTTCATCATAGCGAACGACTTCGGCATCCGTCTCTTCCGTGAGCCAGATATCGCCCGTGGTGCCCAGCTGCACCCCCACACGCACGCCGGCCAGATCCTCCGCGCCTTCTATTTCAGTCTCATCCTGCCGGACGGTGATCACCTGACCGGCGTCAAAGTAGGGATCGCTGAAGTTGACCATCTCCGCACGTTCCTCGGTGATGGTGGCCGCCGAGATCACGGCATCAAACTCGCCCGAGGCCAGGGCCACAAAGATCCCATCCCAGCGGGTGTTGACCAGCTCGTAATCAAAACCGGCTTCCTCGGCAATGGCGTCGATCAGCTCGGCATCAAAGCCGGTGATCTCCCCATCCTCGTTGACGAACTCAAAAGGCGGATACTCGGCATTCATGCCGATGGTCACCGTGCCCAGGTCCATCTCTTCTTCAGCGGTTGGTGCTGGTGGTTCTGTGGGTTCAGACGTTGGTGTCGCCTCTGGCGCAGCCTGACAGGCGGTCATTGCCAGGAGCAACAAAAACCCCATAGTTAATAAGAAATACAATTTCCTTCTCATGCTTTCCTCCTTGTCTAGACAGCAATTTAATCATATCTTAATTTAGCTCTAAAATGTATCTCTTTATGACCACCTCCTATCTTTCTTCACTGCAGGATTGCTCTCATCTACCTGTAGACTCTTGCCGCTGGCATCAAAAAAACCCCGGCTGCTAACCGGGGCTTTTATCTTCAAAAATTTAAGGCTGGATGCTTTACGTGCGCGAACCGCCTCCGGTCAGCTGGAGTTTAATGTTAGGCTTCTGATGCTTTCGGACGCGGTTCTTTTCCATAATTAGGCGTATCCTAACACTGTCAGACAGGGGCGTCAAGGTTGTTTTGACCTTCTTTCTTTAAAATTTTCCCGCCTCAGAGGAATTTTTCCTTCAAGTAATTGACCACTTTGCTGTCAATGATCTCCCCTTCCCCATCCCAGCGTTCTTCCAGATTCTCCCTGCCGAGAAGGGAACGAAGCGCTTTCCGGGTCTGCTGGTCAAATTGACCATCGATCTCCCCATGATAAAACCCTGTTTTGTGGAGGATGACCTGCAGTTCCCTGGCCACGTTGTCGAGCGGGATGAGATCATCCGGATCGACCTCTCCAAAAAGGAGGTGATGGCTTTCTACCAATTTTTTCAGCTTGTGGATCGGTTCCGGGTCATCATCCACCCGGAGGTCCAGATAGCGGTCATTATCCCCGCCGTACCCCCCGTTTTCCCGGACAACCAGCACACCTGCTGCTTGCCTTCCCCGTTGATCTCCACCCGCCGCCTGTCCGGCCAGCAGCGCTTCCACCAGCCAGTCTGCCAGCTCCCCTTCCCCGCCCCGAACGGCTTGGAAGCGTTCTGCCATGGCTTCCACAGTGCCCGGAACCAGGATATTGCCCTGACAGGTAAACCCATCCCCGACAACATGCCCGGCCCAATCATGGCAGTCCTCTCCGGTAAAAGCCGCCGCCTGGCCCTCTTGATCCACCAATCCTACCTGACGGAGAGCTTTCTGGGGATCTCCTTCCAGAAGTTCTTTCAAGGCCTCCTCAGCGCTTCTACCCGCAGCCATCATCTGCAGTCCCCGGGGGCCAAAGGTGACATTGGCATAGGACTGGGTGGCTACCGCCCCGGCGTTGGCTTCAGCCCAGGAGACCACAGCCGCTGCTGCCAGAAACTTGGACTGCACCGCCACTCCCCACTCCTGACGGGTAGAATCAAAAGCCACTATTGAAAAGGTGTGAAGATAATTCATGGCCATCCTCAGCTTTTACTGCAAAATTTTATAATAGGCCAGGCAGAGATCATCCTGCTTCACCAACCCTCGGCTGTCCAGACGGAGATACTCCTTCCCAGCGATGAGATTGATCAAGCTTTCCAGGAAACTGGGAATCGGGCAGAGTGTTCCCTTCACAGCCGCCCCTCCCACCCCTTTGGGGCAGATCCGGCACTGCTGGGAGGATATCTCCAGCACCACAGTGCTTTCATCCGCTAGTCTTAAATCGTATTTCGCCATCAAATTGAGCAGTTTATTGCTGTAAAGGATCAAATTCCGGATCACCTGCTCTTGGGTATCTCCCGGTACATCCTCGATCGCCGGCAGAATGCCTTTGGCGTCCAGGTAGGCATGAAAATATTCCGCAGCCCGCCGGGAAACGATATTCAGGGATCCCTGATTGACGAGACCCAGTTCAGCAAAGCCGGCAAAAAAAGATGACATAAACGAATGGTAGGGCTGCAAATCTCTGTCCGAAATATTCGGTCTGATATCACTCATCCTCAAACTCCATCCAGTGCCTGATCCCGGGAATTTGCAGCTAAAGAATTTCCACCAGTTTTGGGAGAGATTTCTTGATTTCGTAGAACAGCATCCCCAGCCTGACATTCTTTTCTACCAGGGCAACCAGAACGGCGTCATCGCCAATACTGCTGATCATCAGATATCCGCCCGTGCCATCAATTAGCACCCGCTCCATGTCTCCACGCTCCAGCTCCTTCCCACTGCGCTTGCTGATGGTCAGGATAGCAGCAGCCATGGCCCCAATGCGGTCCTCCTCGACATCCTTTGGCAGGCGGGAGGCGATCACAAGTCCATCTGTGCTGACCACCGCGGTGGCCTCCACATGCGGCACATTTTTCTCCAATCTGCTTAAAATCTCATTGAGATGATCAGAAATCGACTTGGCCATAAGTTCTTCCTGCCTTCTGTCTGCTGTTTGAGCCTATCCGCGGGTCTGAGGTGGGTTCTATTATATCCCCAACCCGGCAGTCGGGGGTCCAGGGTTGAATGAACCCGGCTGCACAGCAGCATTCATGTCTTGGAAAACAGCTGCCCCGCTCTGATCTCCGGGGCAGCTGAATCGGCATCATGATTGATTACAGAGAGTTAGAACCTAAAGGTCCTCCTTGGGGTTCCATTCTTTCCAGACTTTTCCCACTAAGTCCGGGCCGGGTTTGAGCACCTTTTTTCCTGGCTCCCAGCCGGCGGGGCACACTTCCGCACCCTTGGTTTTTCGGACATGCTGGAAGGCCTTGATCTGGCGAATGGCTTCGTCAATTTTCCGGCCCACCGGCGGGGTCATGACCTCCATGGCCTGAATCACGCCGTCCGGATCAATCAGGAATCTACCCCGGAGTTCTACCCCGGCATCCTCGTCATACACGCCGTAGGCGGAACCAACATGGCCCGGGCCATCCGATGCCATGTGAAACGGGATATTCTTCCCGACCATCTTGGAAAGTTCCTGGTCATTCCAAACCTTATGAACAAAGGGGCTGTCCACACTGACTGAGATTACCTCTACATTCAGGTCCTGCAGTTCCTGATATCGATCAGCGACCGCTGATACTTCGGTCGCTCAAACGAAGGTAAAATCACCCGGATAAAAACACAGCAGCAGCCATTGGTCTTTCCCTACAAAATCGCTCAGATTAACTTCAGTAAACTCCCCTTGATAATACGCGGGTGCTGTAAAGTCAGGGGCCTTTTGTCCTACAGCTGCAGCGGGCATTTTGGTCTCCTTTTCCGGCCTGGTTTCCCGGGTCTTTTCTTTTTCCGGCTTGCTCCCCACAGCAACCCCGGTGGGTCGGGCACAGCCAACAGGTTGGGTCATAGATCCTCCTCACAGCAAACGAAATTTCCCTGGTTTGATTATAACGGAAAAGCTGGAAATCCCCCCGGAGGTCCTGATGTGATCGTCCAGAGAAGCGGATGCTCAGGAATCAATCACCTCATCGACCTCATCAAGCTTCAGGCTGAGCACCTGACTGGAGGAGTCATCCGACATGATCACACCATAAATGACATCTGCCACCTGAACTGTGTTGCGGTTGTGGGTGATGACGATAAACTGCGTTTCATCACTCAGCTCCCGGAGCAGCTTCCGGTATCTGGCCACATTGGACTCATCCAGCATGGCATCGACCTCATCGAGGACACAGAACGGGGTGGGGGAAATCTTCAACAGAGCAAAGATCAAGGCTGCAGCTACCAGACTTCTCTCGCCACCCGACAGCAAAGACAACCCCTGTGTTCTTCTTCCCGGCAGTTTGACATCGATCTCAACCCCGGAGATATTCAGATCATCCGGCTCGGTAAGCACCAGCTGGCCTTTCCCCCCACCGAACAATCGGGTGAATATTTCCCTGAACTGCGCAGCCACTTGATCAAAAGTAGTCCGGAACTCTCGCTCCATGATCACTTCCAGCTCCGCGATGACTTCTTTGATATCCGCTTCCGCTTTCCGGAGATCAGAGAGCTGTTCCGTCATGAACTGATAGCGTTCACTGACTTCCCGATATTCATCCCGGGCTTCCGGATTGATAGCCCCCAAACGCCGAAGCTGCCCGCGTTTTTCCCGGATGGTTTCTCCCAGGTTTTTAGGGATGACCTCCACTTCAGGAAGTTTCTGAACATACCCCTCCAGAGGAAGCGGGGTGGGTCCGGAGACATCATCCTGGTATTCCAGTTCTACCAGACCGATATCTTCCTTGATCTTCTCCTGCATGGACTCCAATTTTTCCCGGCTTCTGGTCAGGTTGATTTCCGCTTGAGCGTACAATCTTTCCGCCCGGTTGAGGGTTTTTCTGGCGGAAGCTTCTCGTTTCTGCAGCTCACCTTGAGCCGTTTCCGCCTCCTCGAGGGATTGATCCGTCCGATCAATCAATCCCCGCAGCTCATTAATCTCCTGCTGACTCTGAAGCTCCTTTTCGTCCAGGATATGTTTGTTTTTCCGCAGACCGATCAGCTCCTGATTCATCTCCTCTTTTTGAGACTGCAGCCGCTCCAGATCGGCTTTGGCTTCTCGCCAGGCAGTTTCCCGTTCTTCCATCCGCTCCCTGACGTCTTTCAGCCCGCGCTCGGCAACCGCCAGCTCTTTCTCCCAGAAAGCCAGCTGCTCGCGTTCCTCATCCAGGCTGATTTCCTGGAGCCGGGCAGTCTTTTCTGCAATCCGTTTTTCCCCCTGAATGATTTTTTGCTCCACTGTCTGGATCCCGCCCAGCAGGTCAGCAATTTCTTTCTCTCCGGCATCCGCCTCGCCCTCTACGGTTCGATAGCGGCTTTGCTCCCAGACCAGCTGCTGCCGGGCAGCATCACGGCGGAGAACTGCCTGCTGATACCCGTCTTCAGCCTGCTCCTGATCCGCTTCTGCCTCCGCCAGACGGACCTCCAGGGCTGCTTGCTGGTCATTGAGCGCTTCCAGGGAGGTTTGAACCTGGGCGAGCTGAGCTGTCATCTCTCTCACGCTGTCTGTTATGGCAGCGATCTTATTTTGGAAAGTTTTTTTCTGCCGGGAACGGCTCAGCGTGGTCGCCTTTCCCTGGCTGCCGGCCTCTATTTCACCGGTAGCATGATAAACCTCCCCCTGCAGGGTGACAGCCTTGGTGCCCGGGGGTTGATCCCGCAGCACACGGGTGATATCCCGCTTGTCTTTGATCAGGATCACCCGCCCCAGCAGCAAATCGACCACCGGCCGCATGCGGGGCGGTGAGGCTACCAGATCGGATGCCAGGCCGATCAGACCCCCAACTCCCTTCTCCAGCTGGACTCGCTCCGGTGGGGCCAGCCGCTCCAGGGGCAGCAGCACCCCCCGGGTGGTTTCCTGGAGCAGCATTTCCAGCGCTCGCTCAGAGACTCCCTCCCGATCCAGGATCACTGCATCCAGATATTCCCCCAGGGCAGCGGCAACGGCTTTTTCATATTCCTCCGGGACTTCCAGAGCGCTGCTGAGAGCGCCCAAAACGCCGGGGAGCCGGCCGGATTGGGCTTCTTTGAGCAGCAGCCGGGCGCCGCTGGCATAGCCAACCAGTTTGGACTCCGCCTGCTGGAGCACCTCGCTTTCCGCTCTCAATCGGCTGATCTCATTCTCAGCGCTGGCGATTTTCTGCTCCAAGTCCTGCCGGTAGTTTTCTCCTTTGCTGATTTTTTCCTTCTGCTGGCGGAGCTGATCGGCAATTTTCTTGCTGGATTCGACCGCCCGCTTCAATGCCAGTTCAGCTTCCCGTGTTTGCTGCTCTTCCTGGGCAGCCTGCTGCCGCGCTTTCTCGATTTGCTCCTCAAGCCCCGACAGCCTGGCTGCAGTTTTTTGAATCTGCTCGCGGCGGTCCTCAACACGCACCTGGTAGCTCAGTTTTTTGTTCCTGAGCTGCTCCAGCAGCTGTCTATCTTCCCTGAGGGTGTCCTCCAGTTCCGACCGCTGATCCCGATAGGCTTGATAGCTGCCGCGAATCTGCTCCGCCTGTCCGCGGGCTTCCAGATAGCGCTGCTCAACTTGATTAAGGGTCTCCTGAACCTGATCAACCCGGCTGTACAGCGCTGTTTCCTGCTCCCCCAATCGGACCAGTTCCGTATCAATTTCCTGGACCCGTTTCTCCAGGGCGCGGATCCTTTCATCAGAAATTGCTCGTTCCCGGGTAATCTGTTCTTTTGTAGAATGATGGCGGGAAAGCTCTCGATGCCAGCTGTTTAACTTCGTCCGCAGGCTTTGAATCTGGACCTGGCTTTCTGACAGCTTGCGGTCGTATTCAGTCTGCTGCTGGCGGGCTTTCTCCAGGGCCGTTCTCTGCGCTTCCTCTTCCAGCCGGGCATCACCAAGCTCCTGCTGCACGCGCGCCCAATGATATCCATACCATTCCTGGAGCAGCATCCGGAGGTCTTTCTTGACCTGCTGGTACTGCTCAGCTCTTCCAGCCTGCCGCTCCAGACTCTTGACGCGCGGCTTGAGCTCAGAAAGGATGTCCATCACCCGGTCCAGATTACGGTGCGTTTTTTCCAACCGTTTTTCAGCATCGATCCGTCGGGATCGGTAAAGCCCAATTCCCGCTGCCTCTTCAAACAGCTGGCGCCGCTCCTCAGCTTTCAGGGAGAGCACCGCATCCACCAGACCCTGACCGATGATGGTATAAGTCCGTTCGGCCAGGCCGGACTGCCCCAGCAGCTCGTAAACATCCCGGAGCAGCACCTGCTGACCATTGATCAAATATTCATTTTTTCCATCCCGGTAGGCCCTCCGGGTGATGGTCACTTCTGAGAAATCTATCGGCAGCCAGCCGTCGCTGTTGTCAAAGGTGATCGTGGCCGCTGCCATCCCGGCCCGGGGACGCTCATCAGATCCGGAAAAGATCATGTCCAGGGTTTTTCGGCCCCGAAGCAGTTTATAGGACTGCTCTCCCAGCACCCAGCGTACGGCATCGGCAATATTGGATTTTCCAGAGCCGTTGGGACCAACGATTACCGTGACTTCTTCAGCAAATTCAAAGTCAGTCCTGGAAGCAAAGGTTTTAAAGCCGTTCAGCGATAATGACTTTAGTTTCATCAGTTAAATGCACCCTACCTGTGATCATTAACCCGAGTGACAAGTTTGTCCAACGCCGCAGCTGCTGCGGCTTTGGAGGCTTCGCGCTTGCTTGGTCCGCTTCCCCGGGCAGAAACAACACTCTCCACCTCGACCTCAACCATAAATATTTTTTGATGATCAGGACCGATTTCAGATACCGTTCGGTAGACAGGCTGAGCGAGCCCCCGGGCCTGGGTCCATTCCTGGAGTAAACTCTTCGGGTCCCGTGGGTGCCCATCCATCAGAATCTCCTGGACCGCCTCTTCCAGAAAAGGAAAGAGAAACTGCTCCAGCGCCGAAATTCCACGATCCAGGTAATAACTGCCGATCAGAGCTTCAAAGCCGCCGCACAGCAGCCCGTTTCGATCCCTGCCGCCAGAATGACTCTCCCCCTGTCCGAGCCGCATGGCCCTGCCCAGCCGGATCCGGCGGGCGAATTCTGCCAGCCGTTCCGTACACACCAGCGCTGTTCGCAGCTGGGTGAGGTCCCCTTCTGTCATCTCCGGAAAACGGTGGTACAGCCAGGCCGCCACAATAAAATCCAGGACCGCATCGCCCAGATACTCCAGCCGTTCGTTGTCCTCCAGAGCATCCGGATTCTCGTTGATATACGAGCGGTGGGTGAGCGCCCGAACCAGCAGCGCCGGGTTAGAATACTGCAGGCCCACACGCTCCATAAACTGCTGGGGAGATTCTGTATTCATGAGATCCTCAACCATGGTCTGAGACCAGTCTGACGGGAGGAACTCAGGGTTTGCGAAACTCCCGACCTTCTTCCCTGTCCCGAGTCTCGCAGACCATCAGTTCTCTGTTGTTCCCGCTTTATTGGTAAGGCTATTATTATACCCAATCCGATCAGAGAAACAATTATTTCAAGGGGTTTTCCAGCCATGGCCGGAGATGATCCCCAGGATTGGCTCCACGGCCTCTTCCGCCGTCTGAACCAATCCCTCCCAGATCAGAGCAGCTGTCCACTCAGCATCAATTCCGAGGGCTGCCAGCCGCTCCCTGCCCATCATAATCTGGGCTTCTTCCACCCGCAGGATCTTCCCTTGTGTTTTGTCCACGGCAGCCAGAATCTCCTCTCCATGAACCGGGCAGGCGATTTTCACCCCATCGGCCAGGGTCTCCCCTTCTTTGATGTCAGCCGGATGATCAAGCCCCTGCTCAAATGCCTGCACCAGCGGATCACAAGCTGCAGCCTGCACCCCATACAGACGGGGAATGCTCCGGATCAGCCCCGCTTCCTGCAAAGCCTGGAACCCCCGATAAAGCCCCAGCAGCAGGCTGCCGTGCCCTACCGGAACCAAAACGGAGCCTGGCGGTGAGGGCATCTGTCTCCAGACTTCATAAGCAATGGTAGCAATCCCCGGGGACCCCAAGGGGAGAAAAGCATGACTGGCATAGACTGCTCCCTGTTCAGCTTCCCGGAGCACGGCTTCGGCTGCCCGGCTCCGGGGTCCGGGAACCGGGACCATCTCCGCCCCGCTGCGCTCAATCTGTGCTCTTTTCGGACCGGATGCTGTGGCGGGAAAATAGATTTTCGCCTGAATCCCAGCCCGGGATGCATACAACCCCAATGAAGCCCCGGCGTTCCCTGAGGAATCCTCAACCACTTCCGAGATACCCGAGGCTGCTGCCCGGCTGAGCAGCACCGCTGTGCTCCGATCCTTGAAAGACCCGCTGGGATTGCAAGATTCCAGTTTGAAGAAAACCTGCTTTCCCATAACTTCTGCCTGGATCAGAGGAGTATCCCCTTCCCCCAATGTGATCACCGGTGCAGACCGCGGCAGCAGAAATGTCTCCCGGTAGCGCCAGATTCCGGGAAAATCCTCTTCCCGACCAGGCACGAAGGGGAGCGGACCTGATAAGGTGAACAACCCGCCGCATTCCGGACAGCGGTAGGGGAGGACTCCCTCCGGATAGGATTTATGGCACCGGCTGCAGATAAAGGCTGTCATTCCTGCTCCCATACTGAAAAGTTCAGGCTCCATCTTTTCCCGCTGACCGCTTTCCAGTAATGGTCTCAATGGTCAGCTTCCAAACCCGGATATTAGCCAGCTGCTGCTGGGAAAAGGATCGGGGACATCCCGCATAATGAGACACAATTTCATTCAGACCCCGGATTTTTTCTTCCCCAGCAGGGAGTTCCCGCAGGGTTCCCGTGCCGATCACACTCTGGTAATAAAACGACCACTGGCAGGGCTGATCCACCCGCATGATCAGCTCCACAGCGGTATCAAACTCGAAGCACACTGCTGGATTGGCACTCCAGATATCGATTTTCATCCCTTCCACAGCCGTGTGGAAATACAGAGCCTCCCCATCATAACCAAAAGAGAGGGGAACGATATAGGGCTGGTCATCCCGGGAGAGCGCCAGCCGACAGACCTGACATTTTTGGATAACTGCTGAGATTTCCTGAGGGTTGGTAATCTCTCGATCCGTCCTCCGCATGGAGCCCTCCTGAAATGATTTACCCGCCGGCCACGTGGGGGAAGAAGGCGATTTCTGCTCCCTCCCCAACCGGCGTTTGATCCTCGGAAAACACTCGATTCACAGAGGGCAGCATGACCTCCAAGGCCTGCCCGGCCTGCGGATAACGGCGGGCAATCTCCTGCTTGACGTCTTTGACTGTAGCCCCTTCCGGCAGCTTCACAGTGAGCGTCTTTTTTCCAATCAATGCCCGGATGGTAGCAAAGAAATGGACCTCGACAGTGATCATCCCTTCCTCGGTGTCAGACACGACGCGTTTTTTCCAGTCCATCTGGCTTTCCGGTGATCTGCAGCGCCCGGAGTTGAATGCTGCTGTCCAGTTTCCTGAGCTGATGGAAGACCGCCAGACCGGCAGCTGCTGCGCCGGAGAGGGCTTCCGTCTCCAGACCCGCTCTGCTGTACCCGAACACCTGGACAGTAATATCCAGTCCCCGGTCATCCGCCTGCCATCGAAAACGAATTGCTATCTGTTCTATTCGAGCAGGAACCATCTCAGCCACGATCAAAGAGCTGTGATTGGCAGCCCGGAAACCTGCTGACCGTGCAGCTGTGAACAGCTCCGCTTCCGCGGCAGATTGCTCCTGGACAGACCGGACGGTTTCCGGCTTCAGGCTGACCTGGCAAACGGCCTCCACGGATTGTTTTTCCAGCAGTGCATCGGCAAACTCAGTCATATCCAGCTGCCCTCCCCAGCAGCAGATTGCGATGCTGCCATTATACCGTAATGACGGGTTCGGGTTCCCGGTCCGCATGGGGACAGCACTGCGGGAAAGCAGCTCCCTCCCCCGTGATATAATGCGGCCTATGGACACAGCTATCAGCCGCTGGAAAGAAGGTCTTTCCAGAACCAGACAATCCACCTTTGGGAAAATAACCGCCTTCCTCGGCGCCAGCCAGATCACCGAGGACGACTGGGCATTGCTGGAAGAGATTCTTATTCAGGCTGATCTCGGGGTAGAAACCAGCCTGGAGATTATTTCCAGTCTGAAAGAGCACCAGCAGCGTGAGGGCATCCAAACCAGATCGGCACTCCAGGATGCGCTGGAAGAAGAGCTGCTCCTCAGGCTGAAAGCTCCTCCGGTGCCGTCCTGGCCGGAGGGAACCGCAGTGATCCTGATTGTCGGGGTTAACGGCTCCGGCAAAACCACCACGCTGGCCAAACTGGGGAAACGTTTCCAGGATGCCGGCAAACGGGTGCTGCTTGGCGCTGCGGATACCTACCGGGCTGCTGCCGTGGAGCAGCTGGAGATCTGGGGAAACCGGCTGGATCTTCCCGTGATCTCCGGACAGCGGGATGGAGATCCAGGGGCAGTTACCTATGATGCCATCCAATCCGCCCAGGCAAAACAGATTGACTTTGTGCTCATTGACACCGCCGGCCGTCTGCACACCCGCTACAACCTGATGGAGGAGCTCAAAAAAGTTTACCGGGTGGCGGGCAAAGCCCTGCAGGGAGCGCCGCATGCCAGCTGGCTGGTGCTGGACGCCACCACCGGACAAAACGCCCTTCACCAGGCAGCCGCCTTCCAGGAAGCCATCCCGCTGGACGGGGTTATCCTGGCCAAGCTGGACTCCTCCGCAAAGGGCGGCATGGTGTTTGCCATCCAGAAGAAACTTAACCTGCCGGTGCTCTACGCCGGTCTGGGGGAAAAAGCGGAAGACCTGGAACCCTTCAACCCCCGGGCGTTTGTCCAGGGGATTCTTGACGGTGATCAAGATGAGCCCAGGATATAAAAGCTACCGCCGGTCGTTCGACCATTCCTATACCCTGGGGGTTTACCCCACCCTGGAACTGCTCATCCACCGTCCCAAAATCACCAGCAGTGTGATTTTAGACAGCAAGGGTGCAAAAAACCAGGGAGTGGTGAAAATTCGCAGCCTGTGTAGAAGACAGGGAATCGAAATCATCGAAAGCGACCGCCTAGTTGAGAAGCTTTCCCGACGGGGAAATACCTATGCAGTCGGTGTATTCCAGAAAGAAAGCCAGCCGGTGGAATTTCAGAAAAACCATCTTGTTCTGGTCCACCCCGCCAGCAGGGGGAACCTGGGAACGATCATGCGCACCATGGCGGGATATGAAAATAACGACCTGGTGATCATTGAGCCCGCTGCCGATCCTTTTGATCCCCGGGTGGTCCGGGCTTCCATGGGAGCGATTTTCCAGCTGCGCCTTTCCCGCTATGATCAGTTTGCTGATTACTGGGGAACCTTTCCCGGACATCATTTATATCCGCTGATGACCGATGGGGAGCAGCCGCTCCCCAGGGTCGATTTCCAGCTCCCCTGGGCCCTGATATTTGGGGAAGAATCCAGCGGGCTGGGCAAGGAATACCACCAGTACGGGACCAGCATACGCATCCCTCACAGTGAGGCGGTCGACTCCCTCAATCTGGCCGTCGCTGTCGGTGTCTGTCTTTATCAAACCCGGATCGGGAATCCTGACAGCGCTCAGGCTGCAGAGGGATAACTCAGCCCGTCCAGTATGGTATGATGGAATCCTTAGAAGGAAAACCAGGCGGCTTTCCGCTGTGGTGCGACGTTTAAGAATGGAGTTGAGAAAGGAATAGGGTATGGACTCAATACTGAACCATCTGAAAAGTCTGCAAGAACAAATGCGCAGTTTGAAGGAGCGTCTTTGACGTAGCGGGGAAAAAACGTCAGCTGGAAAAACTGCAGAAAGAATCCCAAGCTACCGATCTCTGGGATCATCCCGATCGAGCCAGAAAGGTGATGAAAACCCTCTCCATCCTGGAAGATGAAGTGGGGGGCTGGCGGCGTCTGGAAGAAAGGATCCAGGATGCAGTAGAACTGGCCCAGCTCGGCGATGGAGATCTGTGGGATGATCTGGCCCCAGAAGTTGAGGCCCTTGAAGAAGAACTGGAGAAGCGGGAGTTTAAAGCCATGCTCTCCGGAGAATACGATCAGGGGGACGCCTTACTGGCCATTCACGCAGGCGCCGGGGGAAACGACGCCCAGGACTGGGCGGACATGGTGCAGCGCATGTACCTGCGCTGGGCGGAATCTCACGGCTACGAGACCGAGATCCTTGACTTCACTCCGGGGGAAGAAGCTGGCATTAAAAGCACCACCATAGCCGTCAATGGGCCCTATGCTTATGGGTACCTGCGGGCCGAAAAAGGTGTGCACCGGTTGGTGCGGATCTCGCCGTTCGATTCCTCCAACCGACGGCATACTTCCTTCGTCCTGGTGGAAGTGCTGCCCCAGGTGGAGGATGAGACCGAGATCGACATCAACCCCAATGATTTAAGAATAGACACCTTCCGGGCAGCCGGCGCGGGGGGTCAGAGCGTGCAGAAAAATGACACCGCTGTACGGATCACCCATATCCCCACCGGGGTGGTCGCCAGCTGCCAGAATGAGCGTTCCCAATCTCAAAACCGGGAGATGGCCATGCGGGTCTTGAAAGCCCGCCTGCTGGAGCTCAAGCAGCAAAAACAGAAAGAAAAAATCGAGGAGCTCCGCGGGGAATACCAAAAAGCGGAATGGGGCAGCCAGATCCGCTCCTACGTGCTGCACCCCTACCAGCTGGTCAAGGACCACAGAACCGAGTACGAAACCGGAAACACCGAAGCCGTGCTCGATGGCGAGCTGGATCCCTTCATGGAGACCTACCTGAAAGCATCCGTCGGCAGCAAACAAAACGGATAACCAACATCAGGGCAGCAGCCAATCTCTAGAAGGGGAGGAACTGCTCTCAGTAGGCGCCGGTGGCCATAAAGCCAGTTTCCCTCCTCCCCCCTGGGTGGAAACCCGGCGCTCCTCAGATTCCGGCGATGCCGATAGCGGACCGGCCGGGTTTCAGGGCAAGACCGCTCCCTGCACAGCCGGCGAGAGAGAAATGACCTCCTCCAACCCCACCGCAGCCAGGATGTTCCGGGCGGTGGGAAACTCCCTGCCAATCTCTTCAGGGGTGTGGGCATCCGAGTTGATCACCACCTTCACACCCCCTTCTTCCTGATACCAGCGGTACAACCTGCGGACAAGCTCATTCCAGCCGGTCAGCTGATTGATGTACTTGGTGTTTAACTCCAGTATTTTCCCCTCAGCAGCCAGCGCAGCCCAGGCCTCCCGGATCAGCGGCTCCAGATCCACCAGATCCGGGGGAGCCCCGCACTGAACGCCCGCCCAGAAGATCCGGTCCGGATGAGCCAGGACATCAAAATCCGAGATGCGGATCAGGGCCTCCAGCTCCTGAAAATAGCGGCGGTAGATCCGCTGCGGCTGCTCTCCCTGAAACACTGAGGTGTGATGAATGTTCTCCTCCCCCAGCCAGTGCAGGGAGGCAACCACCACATCAAAAGGAAACAGGGACAGCAGACTGGAGAATTTTCGGGGATAATCGTGGGGATTGCCCACCTCGACCCCGCTGATCACAGTTAACCCCAGCGGCCGGTATCGGTCGCGGGCCTGATAGAGCTCTTCAAAGTAGGCTTCCGGCCGGGGATTCCCAAAACCGGGCAGGCGCCATTCAATGTGATCTGTAACGGCAATGGACCGGAGGCCGAGCTCCAGCGCCCGCCGGCAGAGATGATCGATTGAGTGATGAGCATCGGGGCTGAAATGTGAATGCAGGTGGTAGTCACTTAAATGGCTTGACGAGTGAACATCCTGCTTGTGCTGCTGAGGTCGAATTCGAAAAACCATCTCCTCTCCCTGGGGGGTGACTCCCTGTTCATTGTCCCCCATCCCTGTTAAGACGGCGTTAAGTCCCCTTTAGGAACGGGTTATCATGCTGTTAATATCGCGCCGCTGATCTTAAAAATTATCTTCCGGTCTTGTCAGCGGACAGGCCGTCCGCTATAATAGAACATATGTTCTAAGCTAGTTTGGTGGCAGCTATGTTTCCAACCCGTGTTCTGGACTCGCTGAAATATTTGTTCTTTCCCGCGCAGTTCCTCAAGCTGGATGAGCGGTTGAGCCTGGCGCTGTCCCGCCTGGCCCGGGAAGAGGAGCAGCCCCTCAACGAAGTGGGCAGAAAAATGCTCTCCTTTGCCCTCCGTCACCATCAGCAGGCCGCCCGCAATCTGGAGGTCTGGGAAGGGCTGACGCCGCGCGAAAAAGAGGTTACTGCGCTGGCCTGCCTGAGCTACACCAACAAAGAAATCGCCGCCCAGCTGGTCATCGCCCCGGCCACGGTGAAAACACATTTGCGCAACGCCAAGCGCAAATTCGGTGTACGCAGCAAGCTGGAGCTCCGCAAAGCGCTGGGGGACTGGGATTTTTCACAGTGGGGCCCCTCCTGATTCCTCCCCCTTTGGCGTAGACCTTTTTTCCCCTCCCAGTTCAGCCAAGCGACGATAGGCGGCACTGGGCTGCTCTGGTAGGGTAGGGGCAGAGATGAACCCGCTGCTCCCTCCCCCCGGCCCCTCCCTGCAGCTGCTGGTGGCCCCACCGGCCTTCCAGCGGCAGGCAGCGACCGCCTTCCTGGCCGAACTGGCCCAGGTCGGTCCGGTGCGGGTGCTGGACGGCGGGAACCGCTTCGACGTGCTCACCCTCAACCGGGCGCTGCGCCGGCGGGCGGCGCCCTTCTACCGGGCGCTGCAGCGCATCCAGATATCCCGGGCCTTCACCTGCTATCAGATGACGGCCCTGCTGGAGCAGTCCCTGCCGGTCGGGGTGCCCACGCTGGTGCTCAATCTGCTGACCACCTTTGATGACGAAAACGCCCCTCTCCCGGAGCGCCTCCGGCTGCTGGGCATCTGTCTGGACCGGCTGCGGCAGGCCGCCCGCCGAGCCCCGGTGCTGCTGATTCTTCACCCCCAGCCGGAGGAAGAACCCTTTTTACACCGCGTTCAGGAGGCGGCGGATGGAATCTGGGAGGCTGTCCCTCCCGGGGATCCTCCCCATCAGCCGCCCCTGTTTTGACCAAGGAGCCAGCGTATGGGACGAACCGTTTCCTCCATCACCCAAACCTTTCTTAATGAGCGGGCGGCCTTTGCCCGCTTCCGACGCGCGCTGCGCAAAGGCGATCAGCAGGCGCTGGATGACCTGTTCACCTCGGCGCAGAAGCATCTCTCCGCGGCCTCCTATGCCTCGCATGCCCTGCCCTTTGAAACGTTTCTGCTGGCCATGCTGCTGGAAGAGCACAAGGAAGTCATCCGCCTGCGGAGAGAAGTCGCCCGGCTGCGCCATGACCGCAGCGAGTGAGCTGCGGGGCTGGCTGCTGGACATCTATCCGGACGATGAGCAGGGGGTGGTGCTCTGGCTGCTCGATGAAAACGGCCGGCAGCGCCACCGCCTGGTGCAGCCCTTCCCGACTGCCTTCTACGCCCACGGGGAAAACAGCCGCCTGCGGGCCCTCTGGCGGTACCTGGAAGCCCAACCCCAGCCGGTCGAGCTCTCCCGGACGGAGGAGCGGGATCTCTTTGAGGAGCAGCCGCTGGCCGTGCTGAAAATCGTCACCGCAACGCCCAGCGCTCAAGAGCGGCTGTTTTCCCGGCTCAAGGTCAAATTCCCGGAGCTGACCTACTACAATGCCGACATCCCGCTCTCCCTGCGCTACGGGGCCCGGTCGCAGGCCTTTCCCCTCAGCCGCTGCCGGGTTCTGCTGGCTGAGGACGGGCGGGTGGAAACCCTGGAAGCCCTGGATTCTCCCTGGGCGCTGGAGCTGCCTCCGCCTCCGCTGGTGGTGATGGCCCTGGCACCGGACTGCAACCCCGAGCACCGGCCGCCGCAGGAGATCAAAGTTCATCTCCAGGGGAAGCACTACCACTTCCCTCTCCGGGAGGGCCGCAGCCTGCTGATCAAACTCCGCGCCCTGCTGCGCCGTCACGACCCCGATCTGCTGCTGACCATCTGGGGAGACAGCTGGCTGATCCCCACCCTGGATGAGCTGATGGCGCAGCAGCAGATCGACCTGCCGCTGAATCGGGAGGCCGGCAGGAGCGCCGAACACCGCCCGGAGCGCTTCTACCACTCCTACGGCGGGGTGATCTACCGCGGCCCGCAGATCCATCTCTTCGGACGCATCCACATCTCCACGGAGAACACCGTCATGTATCATGACTACGGTCTGGAGGGCGTCTTCGAGATGGCCCGGGTGACCAGTCTGGGCATTCAAACCGCCGCCCGGGTCTCGCCCGGCACGGGGATTTCCTCCATGCAGATCCTCACCGCCCTGCAGCAGGGCGTGCTGGTGCCCTGGCACAAGCAGCAGGCCGAGCGTCCCAAAACAGCCTTCAGCCTGCTGCAGGCGGACCGCGGGGGGATGGTCTACCAGCCCACCATCGGCCTGCACCCCCACGTGGCAGAGATCGATTTTGTCTCCATGTACCCCAGCATCATGGAGCACTTCAACATCTCCCCGGAGACAGTCGGCAAATCCGGGCCGGGAGCATCCTTCGTCCCCGAGCTGGAGATGTCCATTGACCAGGAGCACCGCGGGTTGATCCCGGATACCCTGCAGCCGCTGCTGGAAAAACGCATCCGGCTGAAGCAGGCCCTGGCCGGGATGGATCCGCGCGACATCCGCTACCGGCCCTACCAGGCCCGTTCCTCGGCGCACAAATGGCTGCTGGTGACCTGCTTCGGCTATCTGGGCTACAAAAACGCCCGTTTCGGCCGCATTGAAGCCCATGAGGCGGTCACCGCCTACGGGCGGGAAGCCCTGCTGCGCGCCAAAGAGGCCGCCGAGGGCCTCGGCTTCCGGGTGCTGCATATGTATGTGGACGGCCTCTGGGTGCAGCGGGAAGGCGCCTCCCGGGTGGGGGATTTCCAGCCGCTGCTGGAGGAAATTCTCGACCGCACCGGGCTGCCGGTCAGCCTGGATGGCATCTACCGCTGGATCGCCTTTCTGGGATCCCGACCCGACCCCCGGATCCCGGTGGCCAATCGTTTCTTCGGCATCTTCCAGAACGGCAAGTGGAAGCTGCGCGGCATCGAAGCCCGGCGGGACGATACCCCGCGGTGGATCAAAGATGTCCAGCTGGAAATGCTCGGCCTGCTGGCTGAAGCGCCGGATGCCAAACAGCTGCCGGCCCAGCTCCCCGGGGTGCACCAGCTGCTGCAGGGGAAGCTCGAACTGCTGCGCCGACATCGGCTTCCGCTGGAGTCGCTGCTGGTCTCCCAGAAGCTGAGCAGGCCCCTGGAGGAGTACCGGGTGCCCTCCCCGGCAGCCCGGGCGGCGGCTCAGCTGGCGGAGCTCGGCCGGGAGTTCATCCCCGGGCAGCGGGTGCGCTTCCTCTACACCCGCGGCCGGCCGGGCGTGTACGCCTGGGATCTGCCGGACCCTCCCCATCCCACTCTGATTGACACTGCCCGCTATGAGGAGCTGCTGCTGCGGGCGGCCCACACCGTGCTCCAACCGCTGGGGGTGGCGGAGCAAACCCTGCGCTGGTGGATGTTCTCCAACGCCAGCTACGGAGCCCCCCCGGGGGAGGTTCCCCCGGTGGGAGTACAGAACATGCCCCTGCTGCAGGGTCTGCCGACAGCTCTCCCCCGCCTGAAGAGCGCTGCCCCTCCGGCTGCTGCTTACCAGCAATCACCTTGACATAATCCCGCTCACTCCGTATAATCGTCCTGCTTGGAAAAAGATCATCCCGCCCTGAAACAGGGCTGGTTAAACAGCAGGAGCAGTAAAAATGACACCTCTACCCAAACAGCGCACCTCCAAGGGACGAAAAAACCGCCGCCGGTCCCATGATTCCCTGAAACCGAAGCATCTGGTGCAGTGCAGCAACTGCGGCGAGAAACGGCTTCCTCATCGTGTTTGCCCCCATTGTGGGTTTTACCGGGGTCGTGAAGTGGTAGCCCAATAAGTCAGCCAACGCTGAAGCGCATTTATTCTCAGGCAGGCCGTGACGATCACGGCCTCCTGTGTTTTAATACGCAATAGGTTATAATGGAACCGCACTGGCAAAAATCCCCCTGGGGATGAATTATTCACCGCTGGAGAACGTATGGCAACTACAGAACGCCCCCCTGGAAAAACTACCATTGCGCCTGGAGTCCTGATCACCATTGTCCGGCTGGCTGCCCTCCAGGTGGAAGGGGTCAAGCGCATGACCCCGGTACCCAGCAGCATGAATAACCTCTTCAGTAAAGGCCGGGACGAGGGGGTGGAAATCTCTGTTGAAGAGGACGGCCACGTCAACGCTGAAATCCACGTCGTGCTGTCCGGCAAGGCCAACCTGAGAAAAACCAGCAAGACCATCCAGGAAGAAATCGCCCAGGCGATCTCCAAAATGGTGGGGATGGAGGTGGGGGCCATTAACATCCACATTGAGGACGTTGAGTACGACCAATCACAGCCACCTGAGGGATAAAAACCATGAAGGATCGGACCAGGGTGCGGGGAATCGCCCTCCAAGCGCTGTATGAGATGGATATGACCAATCATCCACTCGGAACAGTCCTTAAAAACCGCCTCCGGGATGCTTCTCTGGACGATCCTTTGATCTCCTTTCTCCATGAAATCGTCACCGGGGTCTGGGCTGTCCGGGAGGACCTGGACCGTTTCATCGCTGCCCATGCCCCGGAATGGCCCCTTGATCAGGTGGCCGTGATCGATCGAAACATTCTCAGAATCGCATTATGGGAAATGGCTGCCAGCAATGGCACTCCCCTCAAAGTAGCCATCAACGAAGCGGTGGAGCTGGCCAAAATGTACGGATCGGACAGCGCCCCCCGCTTTGTCAACGGGGTGCTGGGAAGTCTGGCGGAACGGCAGAATGAAATAATCCAGGCTTTTCAATCCCTGGAGACCGAGCAGAGCAGCGACTCCAACTCCTGATGATCATCAAAGGCGATTCTCCCTCAGAAATCCTGCTTTCTTTGGGGATTGGCATCCGGGTTCTCGGACTTGAGGGACAGGGGGCCTGCCGTGGGAATCCCGGCAGACCGCTGCGCAGCACCGCAGAAATTGGCCCGCCCGCTGGCACCAGCTGGGAAGCCCAGCGCTCGCCTGGCGGAGGACCAGAGCGGATTTGATCCGGCGTTTTTTTCAGCAGATCAGGACCCTCACGAAGACCATCCCCCAGCCCCCGCCGGACCATTTTCTCCCCTGATATCACAGGTTTCTCTGCTTGCAAACCTCCCGGATTATCTCCCCCGCCCTCCATTGCCCGAACCTCCACCTTGCTGGAGAAAGACGACTTACATCAGTGAGCGGAAATCGCTGAGAATTTGTTCCCCGCAGCGAACATCGGGAAAAGCGGCCCCCAAGGCAGGCTCCGCTCCCCTGCCTATGGAACAAAACCTGCATGTATCATCTCGCTGCCAGGCAGGATGCTGTCGTGCACACAAATCCTTTCTGGTCTATAATACCCACAATCCTTAAAGTTCAGGCCGGTTGGTACATATGCCCAGGAACCTATCCCAGAAACAACTAGGTCGGTTAATCGCTCGCTATCCGGTCCAACCCCTGCGCTGGCGCCATCTGCTGACGACCTTCCTGCCGCTAATCCTGCTGGTGGTGGCGCCGGTTGGCTACGGTCTGTGGCGCACATATTATGGCTATACGAATTACGGGCCGGCGGCGGCCCGCTTCTGGGGCCGGCAGTGGTTCCTGGCTGGCGGCATCCTCGTGCTCCTGCTCCTCTTGTATGCCCTCCGCCGGCTCTACCGGGCCCATTACTGGGCCGAGATCCGTACGGGAGGCCTCTTTCTCCACCTGCCCAGCGGAAGAAAACAAATGCTGCCCTGGGAACAGCTCTGGGGGGTGACCCATTATGGAAACAAACGCTCCCTGCTCGGCTTGTTTCCGAAAACCAAATCCACCCTGATCATCTATCCGCTGGAAGGCAAACCTATCCGCCTGCACAAAGACATCAAAGATCTGAAAGGGCTGACTAAAACCATCAAAAAAGAAGTCTACCGAAGGATCAAACCCCAATTCCGTAAAGCCCTAAAACTGGGGAAAAAAGTTCCCTTCGGAGCGGTCTACCTGACCAAAGACAGCCTTTACTTCCAGAACCGGGAAATTCCCTGGCATTATCTGGAAGGGGTCTCCGTTCAGGAGGGGAAATTGATCTTTCAAATTTCAGAAGAACATGGTTTTGAGATACCCGTTAAAAAAATTCAGAACATCGAACTGCTCGTCCATTTCATTGAAACGGAGATTTAGCCATGGATCCTCTCACCCTTCGCCGCAGATCCACCGGCATGCTCATCCTGATTTCCCTGCTGGTCACCAGCTGCTCCCCCACCTGGTTAGATTCCTTCCTCCCTAACCAGCCCGCCAGCGATCCGCCCATCCCCATGGTGGAAGTGACCTTTTATGTCCAGCTTCCCCTCAACACTCCGGATGATCAGCAGATTTTCCTCAGCACGCTCGATGAGGTCACCGGCCTGGGGGTCAATGCCCAGGCCCATCCGCTGGAACCAGCCATCAGTGAAGAGGACCTGGACCAGGGACTGCTCTACAAGACCACTTTGACCGTCCCCCAGCAGGCCACGATTAAATACCGCTACACCCGGCAGAATCAATATGCAGTGATCGAACACACCAGCACCAACGAGCAGGTGCGCTACCGCATGGTCCAGGCGGACACCCCACTGGAGGTCAGGGATGTGGTTTACGCCTGGTCAGACACCGATTACTACTGGTCCGAACCCGGACGAATCTCCGGCACCATCACGGACAGCACCACGGGGGAACCAATTCCCGGCGTGCTGGTCACCGCTGGGGGAGTACAAACTCACACCACAGCCAACGGCTCCTATCTGCTTTCCGGTCTCCCCCCGGGTGTGCATAATCTGGTCGCTTACAGCATCGACGGTAGCTATCAGGTCCTCCAGCAGGGTGCGGAAGTGGCCTCCCAGGCGAATACCGAGGCCAACCTTGCTCTTGAGCCCCGGGAGTTTGTGGATGTCACCTTCCTGGTCACCGTGCCTTATGGGACACCCGAAAAAGGGGTCCGCCTGGCGGGAAACCTCTATCAGCTGGGAAACACCTTTGGCAATCTCTCCGGTGGCATGAATACCATCCCTGACCGGATGCCCTCCCTGCTTCATGCCGGGGATAACCGTTATGGAATCATCCTCTCCCTCCCGGTCGGTGCAGAAATTCGCTATAAATACACTCTGGGGGACGGCTTCTGGAACGCTGAACACACCGAAGACGGCAGCTTCCGGGTGCGCCGCATGATCGTCCCACCGGAGCCGGTTGAGATCAATGATACAGTCGCCACCTGGAGTTCAGGGTCCAAGCAGGCGATCACCTTCGACCTCTACACGCCTGAAACCACCCCGGAAAACGAGCATGTCTACATCCAGTTCAACCCCTACGGCTGGACCACCCCGCTGCCCATGATGCAGGTTGATCCCCATCACTGGGCTTTCATTCTCTACTCTCCTTTTGACATCATATCCGACCTCACCTACCGCTACTGCCGGGAAGGGGACTGCGGCAACACGGATGATCTTGAAACCAGCGGGGATCTGGCCGCAGGACGAAGCGTTCAACCAGGAGGGGATCCCCAATACATCGCGGACACCGTGGAAAACTGGGCCTGGCTGGAGGAGAATCTGACTGCTGACCAGGCAGATACAGCCGGCATCAACCCCCGGGGAGGACAATTTCTCACGGCAGTGGAAATCATGCCCGGGGATGCACCGGGCCATACTCTTCAGGTGATCGACGCCCTGCCGGATATCGCTGCCCTGCAAGCTGACTGGGTAATGCTCACACCTACCTGGAGCTTCACCCACCAGCGCCCTCCAGTCCTGCAGCCTGATCCCAACCAGGATCCGCTGTGGTTTGATCTCAACGCGGCGGTAGAAGCAGCTGACAGCCAGAATCTGCAGGCTGCCTTGCATCCGCAGGTCCATTTTCCGGAGACAGCCACAGCCTGGTGGGAATCAGCACCCCGAGATTTCGCCTGGTGGAACAGCTGGTTTGACCAGTACGCAGCTTATGCAGCCCATTTTGCTGTCACTGCAGAGCAGCTCGGTGTGGAGATGCTTGTCCTGGGCGGGGAATGGCTGGAACCGGCCCTTCCCGGCGGGAAACTTGCTGATGGTAAACCCTCCGGGGTTCCCGCTGATGCTGGGATACGCTGGGAAAGTATCCTATCGAATGTCCGGGAGCAGTACACGGGCAGGATCGCCTGGGCAATGTCCCTCCCGGAACAGGACACCCCTCCTCAGTTTTTTACGCATATCGACCAGATCCAGCTCACGTTTAACCCTGATTTAACCCCATCCGCTGGAACAGAGAGTGAAAACGCCTACCAGACAGCCGGGAACTACCTGGATTCTGCGGTGAAACCCTTTCAAGAGGACTGGCTGCAGCCCGATGGCAAAGAACTGGTGCTGCGCATCAACTATCCGTCGGCAGCTGGGGGAAGCTCAGACTGCATTCTCGCCGGCGGTGAAGACTGTCTGGCCAGAAGCAATTTTTTCCAGCCGGCACCGGATTTCCCTGGCATCGAGGCTGATTTCAACGACCAGGCTGCCGCCTATCAGGCAGTATTTCGCGCTGCCGCTACCCGGGAATGGATTTCCGGTCTGATCTCCCAGGGATATTATGCCCCTGCAGTTCTCCATGATCTATCCATCTCCATTCATGGGAAACCAGCGGAATCCATTGTCCAGCAGTGGTTCAGCGCGTTAACTCCATGACAGGAATATCAGGGTTCTGTGCTTCTTTTGCAGTTCAATCCCGGACCGGCACACCCCAAGTCGGCGTTGATGATTATTAATTGTTAATATGGTATTTGAAATCTGAAATACACCTTGTAATCAAGCGCCCTGTGCTATAATAAAAATCCACAAGAAATCAAAACCCATCCATGAAATATATGGATGGGTTTAATAGTCCGTTAACCTGAAGGTATGCAGGAAAACAAAAAATTGGTATGGCAGAACAGATATTGGAACAACCCACTCTTGAATACGAAAGCCCGCTGGCCCATCTGCTGCAGATCGGTCGTGATAAGGGCTATGTAACCCTGGATGACATCCTGGAGGTCTTCCCAAAAGCTGAGCACAACGTAGATCAGCTGGAGGAAGCCTTCTCCGCGCTGCTGACTGCGGATATTCCTTACGTTGAAAATGAAGAAGAAGCCGAGGAGCTGTTTGAGGAGCAGGGAGACGAGGAAGATCTTGAAGATGCCAAAGACGCTTTCTTCGACGAAGAAGATCCGCTTAAAAACATCAGCACCAGCGACACGGTAGGTCTGTACATCAAACAGGCTGGCAAGGTGCCGCTCTTAACCAGAGAAGAAGAACAGCAGCTCACCCAGCTGATCGAGAAAGGCCGGGATGCCCAGAAAAAGCTGGCTTCCGAAGAGCTCACTCTGGAAGAGCGGGAAGAATTGAGCCGCCTCGTGGATGAAGGCTGGGAAGCATTTGAACACCTCATTCAGGCCAACTCCCGTCTGGTGATCAGCATCGCCAAAAAGTACGTCGGCCGGGGTGTCTCTTTCCTGGATCTGATTCAGGAAGGCAATATTGGCATGATGCGGGCCGCCCTGAAATTCGATCGCGATCTCGGGTACAAATTCAGCACATACGCCACCTGGTGGATCCGCCAGGCGATCACCAGGGCTATCGCCGATCAGGGTCGAACCATTCGTGTCCCCGTCCACATGGGTGATAAAATTAACAAGATGATCCGCATGCAGCACCAGCTGAAGCAGGATCTCAACCGGGAACCCACCCATGAAGAACTGGCCGAAGCGCTCAACGTCAGCCCGGAAGATGTTCAGGACATGATGAAACATGCCCGGCGACCGCTCTCGCTGGAAATGCCCACCGGGAAGGAAGACGATGCCCAGTTGGGGGATTTCATCCCCGACAAGGAAATCACCCCCCCGGATGAAGAGGCTACCGGGATTCTGCTTCGCGAGCATCTGCAGGAAGCCCTCTCCGAGCTCCCCCCCAGGGAAACAAAAATCCTCGAGATGCGCTATGGATTGGTGGATGGAAAAACCCTCACTCTGAACGAAGTTGGAAAAAAAATGGGGGTAACCCGGGAGCGCATCCGGCAGATCGAAGCCCAGGCACTGCGTCGACTTCGTAATCCCCGCATCCAGGAAAAACTGCAGGCTTATCTGGATTAACCCTCATTGTTAAAAAAAGCCGGGCTGTCAGAACTTTGCTGACAGCCCGTTTTTCTGTTAATAAAGTACTCTGTCTCCCAAATTCGCTCAGGGCTCCAGATAAAGATCTCCCCAGGTGGTGGGATCATTATAGACCCGGGTGGGGACATTGCTGACCATGGTCTGCTGCACCTTGGAGCCGGGCTTATCATTATCGGAGATGGAAACGGCAAATCCATAGTGAGCGCCGGCCTGAGGCGTTACTCCTAACAGGTCCCAGGGGATGCGCAGCTCCACCTGATAGCCTTTTCCAGATTCCAGCACACCGATTTTGATTTCCTTGGTGTGACCTACTTCGCCGGCCGGAGCCCAGAGATAAGCCACGGGAGCGCCCACTTCAACAGGTTTAGGCGTAGGGGTTTTTGTCGGGCAGTCGGGATCACAATCCCCCATCATCTTATCCAGAGAGGGGACATTAACCACTGAGGCCAGATGAGGAGCGTTCGTAATATATGCAAAAGCATTCTTTCCTGGTGATACGCCGATCTGATAGTCATCCCAATTCATGATCTGGGAAAAATAATCGGAGCTGACATTGGCATCAAAGAGGATTTCCACGCTGTCGCCTTTGTAAATGTTTTGCCCTGAGGCTTTTTGAACGTACTTATCATCCTTGACCCGGAATCCCAGATAGAGATAATCTGCATCCCAGGAGGCGACCAGCGTACCGGAAGCATCCTGTTCTCCGGACCATTTATCTTTCCCATAGACCACATGAGTAATCACTTTTTGAATGGGGGCATCCCATTCATAGAGGTCCCCATCAATATTGAGATTCTCTGTCTGCCTGCTGGCCTTAACGCCCACCCCGCCCCGGGAAGACGGTCCCGCGAGGGATTGTGTCGGGGTGATCGACGGCGTGGTATCTTCAGAGGGTGTCGGACTGCTGACCTCTTCCGTGGCGGTCGGTGTGCTGGTCTCCTGCGCCTGCTGCGGGGTCGAGGTAGCCTGCCCACCCCCCGGCTGGGTTGGCGCGGATGTCGCCGGAGCTGCTGAGGTCGGCTCAAAGAGGGCGGTCATGGTTTTATCAGGGGTGGGAAAGGTAAACGGGGTTGGCGTGGAAAACCCGGGCAGCGTGCAGCCCGAGACCAGAGTCAGGGTCAGCGTGATGGCAATCACTGAGACGCGAATTTTAAGCTTATCCATGAGAAAATACCCTCCTGAATGAGGTTTTATCTCGCCTTTGGCAATATATAATAAGATTATAATCGAAATATTTCAGATTTTACCACTCCCGGGAGTTAACGGATTTGTATACCTACAGGTACCCTCGCCCCATGGTCACGGTGGATATTGTCCTCTTCCAGAGGGCTCTGGAGCAGCACCGGGTGCTGCTCATTCAGCGTTCAGGAGAGCCTTTCCAGGGCAGGTTTGCCCTCCCTGGAGGATTTCTGGACATCAAGGAAACCCTGGAAGAGGCGGCTGAGCGGGAGCTGGTTGAAGAGACCGGCTTGAAGGATATCCAGCTGGTACAGATCCACACCTTCAGTGCTGTGGATCGCGATCCCCGGGGGCGGGTGATCTCCACGGCCTATGGTGCTGTGCTGGACCCTGCCCGGGAGTATGCCGCCGTCAGCGGCAGCGATGCCGGCGCGGTGGGTTGGTTTTCGCTCACTGATCTCCCTGAGCTGGCATTCGATCATGAAATCATCATCCGCACAGCCAGGGATCAACTGCTCAATCCCCCTCCAGATCTCAGGGATTAAAAGTCAGATTTTTCGTCAGACACACTCCGCTGAGTCCATCCTTGCTGCATACAGTCACCTCCGCCTTAAGTTTGTCTCCGCCGGGATTTGGCAGCTGGCCGCTGTGAGTGAATACGACGGCCCCCACCGCAGCCTGGGAGACATCGGAGCCAGCCACACCGGTTTTGAAGACATTGGCCTTCTGGGTGGCGTCGTCCTTGGTGACTGTATTCTTCACGTACGTCCTCACCGATTCCAGGGGCAGTCCTCCGGTATTGGTGATCTTGAACCATATCCAGCAGCTGCCAGCACCGCAGTCACTGCCTTCAAATGCGACAGAAAAATTCAGGGAGGCTGTGGGAGTGGGCGGCGGCGTGAAAACCGGCAGGGCCGTGGTCTCCCCCACCGGAGTGGCATATTTCCCCCATAACCAGCATTCTAAGAGGCTTTGATCCGGATGCTGAATGTACCAGAAATTCTCCCCGCCATCCTTGCCGATCAGCAGGGCCTGGTCCCCGGCCAGGTAAATATGGATCAAATCGTAGACATCTCCCGGACCGTACCGGCAGTTGGTGTTCCCCGAGACATTCACCCAGGGGGTGATGGTTGCCTCCGGGGTGGGGCTGGAGGGGGGTGTCAACGAGGGAGCGGGGGTAGATTCCTCCCCGGGAGAGGTGGCAGGCGGTGGTGTGATCTCATCCCCGGCCACGACTGTGAGCGTCGCTTGAACCGCCCGGCGGATTGTGTCGGTGGATGGCGGTTCCTGCTCCTGGCGGCCACGATCCAGCCCATCCCTGGGCAAATTGCAGGCCACTCCCGTAAACAGCAGTACTGTAAATAAGAGAATGGCTCGCAGGGTTCTCTTTTCCTGATGCCTGGTGAACATCCGCTGTGTATTCATCTTCCCTCCCTGATCCTATTTGGCAGATAGGGGCCAAGAAATCCATAATTTCAGTATATACAAAGAAAAATCACCGGTCAAATCACCGGGGAATGAATTTATCCACAGATCACTGCGGTGAGTTCGGGAGGGAGGGGAGAAGCCACCAGAAAAAAAACGCCCCGCCGTGCCGTGTGTGACTCAGTCTTGAACCTGCTTTCGCAGAGTGGGTTTCCTCATCGGAAGCTTCGCCTTGGCTCAGGCCTATCGCGGCACTCCCGGCATATTGGAACCCTAAAAGTTAGTGTTGGCTCAAAACACGTCTGCCACATCGCGTACACAGTAGGGCGATATTCACTTTACCATATCTCCCCGGCACTTGAACAGGGAGAAAGTCACCTTTCCCAAAAATTTTAATCTTCTTCCAGATCCAGTTTAATATGGAGTTCTTCTAATTGTTCGGGCTCAACAGGAGAGGGAGCTCCGCCCATCAGGTCCCGGGCGGACTGGTTCTTGGGGAAGGCGATCACCTCCCGAATATTCGGTTCATCCGCCAGCAACATGCACAGCCGGTCTATGCCGGAGGCAATTCCCCCATGAGGCGGAGTCCCAAATGAGAAGGCCCGTAGCATATGGCCGAAGCGCTCCTTGGCCACCGCCAGATCCAGACCAATCAGGCCAAAGATTTTTTCCTGCAGATCCGCTTTGTGAATGCGGATCGACCCACCGGCAATTTCAAACCCGTTGAGGACCAGGTCATACTGCTGTCCCCGCACCCGGGAAGGATCTTGATCAAGATACACCTGATCTTCCTCCATGGGAGCCGTGAAAAGGTGGTGGCTGGGATCCCAGCGCTCTTCCTCTTCATTCCAGTTCACCAGCGGAAAATCCACTATCCAGCAGAAAGCCAGGGTATCCTGATCGACCAGCTTCAGCCGATCCCGGAGCTCTTCCCGCAGTCTCCCCAGGCTTTCAAAAACAATCGAGTCCTCATCCGCCACGAAAAGGAGCAGATCCCCGGGCTGCGCATCCATGGCGGCGAGAAGCTGTGTCTCCTCCTCGGTTGAGAGGAATTTTGTAAAGGAAGACCGCTGCGTTCCCTCCTCAGTCAGCGCGATATATGCCAATCCTCTGGCACCGTATGGTTTTACGAACTCCGTTAATTCCTCGATCTGCCGTCTGCTGTAATCCCCCAACCCCCGGGCGTTAATACCACGAACAGATCCACCGCGCTTCACGGTCCCGGAGAAGACCTTAAATTTGCTCTCAGCGACCAGGCTGCTGACATTTCGAAGCTCCATCCCGAAGCGGATGTCAGGATTATCCTTTCCAAAGCGGTCTAAAGCCTCCTGATAGGTGAGCTTAGGCCAGGGGGTCAGGAAAAGCTTTTTGTGAGGTGCCACTTCTTTCACCAGCGCGGTGTAGAGCCCTTCCAGCAGCGCCATGACATCCTCCCGCTCCACAAAGGACATCTCAATATCCAGCTGGGTGAACTCCGGCTGTCGGTCCCCCCGCTGGTCCTCATCGCGGAAGCAGCGGGCGATTTGAAAGTAGCGCTCCATTCCGGCCACCATCAAGAGCTGTTTCAACTGCTGAGGAGACTGCGGGAGAGCATAAAACTGACCGGGATGCACCCGGGAGGGCACAATATAATCGCGGGCTCCTTCCGGTGTGGTCTTGAACAGGATGGGAGTTTCCACCTCCAGGAAGGACTGCTGATCAAGATACCTGCGGATAAATTGGGTCACCCGGTGGCGGAGGAGGATATTGTTCTGCATGCGTTTCCGGCGCAGATCCAGGTAGCGGAACTCCAGACGGGTTTGTTCGTCCACCACCTCTTCCTGGTTAATCAGGAAAGGGGGGGTGTTCGCTGGGTTCAGCACTTTGATCCGGGTGACCTCGACCTCAATCTCCCCGGTGGGTAAATCGGGGTTCTCCATGCCCTCTGGACGAGGGCGGACAGTTCCTTCAGCTTGAATAACCCACTCCATGCGAACCGGCTCCAAAGCGCGGTGCGCCCCCGGAGATATTTCCGGATTGGTGACCAGCTGGATGATCCCAAAGCGGTCACGCAAATCAACAAAGGTCACCCCGCCGTGATCCCGCCGGCGATCCACCCATCCTGCCAACGTGACCTGACGACCCACATCATCTGCACTCAGCTCACCACAGCTGTTCGTCTTATACATTCAACCTCCCGGTTCTCCCCTGGTGAAAATAAAAATTTGATCTGCATTATAGCATGCGAATTCTCCCCCTCAAAGCTCTCCTGGTGATCAGGGGGCAAAGCCCAACTGCCGAACTGCAGGAGATCTACCGGACCTGTCTTGAACCAGATCTTCCTGGCGGCTATAATGTTTTTGAAAAAAACCGCAGCAGAATTTTTCTTGAGGGGCAGCATGGTGTCTGATCATCAGTCAAATCCTCAACAGCATCACCAGAAAAAAAGCTCCCAAAACCTTCAGGGAATCCTACCATTCACCCGGGTTCCCTGGCAAAAAATCGGCCTGGCTGTGCTCAGCCTGGTGCTGTTTTTCACGGCCCTGGAATTGATGAAAGCGGGAGCCAGGCATATGACCTCACTGACCCGCAGTCTGGCTTCCCTGGACAACCCCCTCGACGGGCTTGGGCTGGGCTGGCTGAGCTCCTATCTGGCCTTGAGCGGCTCACCGGTGGCGGCGATCAGCCTGACCTTGTTTGACATCCAGGCGATCAGCCATGCCACCACCTTCCTGATGATCGTCGGATCCCGCGTGGGAGGGTCCCTGGTGGTGATCTTCATTGGCCTGCTTTATTTTCTGCAGGGACATGCCCGGAAAACCAGCCTGCTCACCGGCATTCTTTCCTTCCTGGTCACCAGTATGATCTACATCCCGGCTGTTCCCCTGGGGTTGTTTCTTCTTCGGCACATGAACCTCAACCTCATCGCCTTCAGAAACCTGGACGCTCCTGCCAACTCCCTGGGGAATCAAATCTTTGATCCAGTGGTCTCCGGACTCCTCCGGGTGTTTCCCCGCTGGGTGATATTCTTGCTGGGCGTTGGCCTGACCATTCTCAGCTTGAAATTAATCGACCAGGCGCTGCCAAAGTTTGAGCTGAAAGGCAATGTGTTTGGCGAAGTCCCCCGGCTGCTGTACCGTCCCTCGATCTCATTTCTGCTGGGCTTTGGCTTTACGCTGCTGACCATGAGCGTTTCCATCTCGCTGGGATTGCTGGTTCCTCTCTCCGTTCGCGGATATATCAAGCGGGAAAATCTGCTTCCCTATATCATGGGAAGCAATATCTCCACCTTTATTGATACCATCATAGCCGGATTGCTGCTCCGCAATCCAGCGGCCACCAATCTTGTGCTCGTTCAGATCATCAGCGTTTTAATTGTTTCCCTGCTCATTCTGGCTGCTTTTTACCGCCGGTTTCAGCGCTTCACCCTGGGAGCGGCCTTCTGGCTGAACGACAGCAAAATCAGATTGATCGGGTTTCTGCTGATTCTGGTTATCGTACCCATAGGATTGATCTTTGGCTAGGAGTTCAAATATATGAAAATCCTGGTGACAAGTGATGAGTCCCAAACCCTGGAAAGAGCTGTAGAATATACCGCTCTCTTTGCGGATCAAGCAGCTGTCACCCTGCTGTACGCCTATCGCGATCAACGGGACCGCCAGGAGACCCTTGATTTGCTGGAGCACCTGGCTGAAAAACTTCGCTTGGTGACCGATTGTCCGGTAAAAATCACCCTCCAGCCCGGCCCCGTACAGAACGCGGTTTTACATGCCGTCGAAGGAAAACAATACGATCTGCTGGTCTTTGGCAGCCACCTGCGGGCCCGATTCCGCAACCTGCGGCCCAAGTACACCGCCCGGAATATCGCCAAGCGGATCTATTTGCCCATGCTGGTGGTCTTTCCCGCCTGGGAAAAATTGGAAAAGATCCTGATTTGTGTTGGTGGTTCTGAAACTGATCATCTGGTCGTTCGTCTGGCTGGGGAGCTGGCCAGCAGTGTGGGGGCCGATTGTGTCATCCTCCATGTCATGTCCCAGCTTGCTTTTCGGGCCGATGCCGACCGGGAAGATCTGGAACGGGATGCCCAGGCTCACATTGAGCACGAAAGTAAGGAGGGCGGGTATCTCAAACAGGCCATGAATTATCTCCAGGAGCAGGGCATGCATGCCGGGGACTGTCAGTACCTGGTCCGACATGGACTAACCGTGGAGGAAATCATCAAGGAGAGCAACCAGGGCGATTTTGACCTGGTGGTGATTGGAGGCCTGGATGTCCCGCCGGAAAAATCCTGGCATGAACTTCGGGAGCTGGTACAGGAAGACATTGCCGACCGCGTTTTGACCGAAGCCCGCCGCCCGGTTCTGATCGCCAACCAGCCCGAGAACAGACCCCTGGATTGGGAAGAGTTATAATCCGGTCTCCGCCCAGCTGTCAGACCAGGAAAAGCACGGCCACACCAGAAAGCGCCAGGACTGTCCCGGCAACGGCTCCCCAGCCAAAGCGCTCCTCAAAAAAGAAGTAGCTCACCGGCAGCAAAAAGATTGGCGGCAGCGCCATCAAGGTGCTGGCCACACCGACGGTAGCATACTGCAGGGCCAGCAGGGAGAGTGATACTCCCAGGAAGGGGCCGGAAAAAGCGCCCCCAACAATCCCCCACAGCGCCCGGGGCTGCTCGATGACCTTCCGGAATGAAATCCTGGCCTGCCCCTGCAGGGCCGTGATCAGCCACATCACCACCATGGCCGTGGTCATCCGGATGTAATTTCCGGAAATGGGCGAAAAGGAGCCTGCCATGCCCTGTTTGGCGAGCACCAAACCCAACGCCTGGCCGGTGGCTCCTCCCAGGCCAAAAAGCACCCCCTTGAGGTAGTTTGGGTTTTCCGCTTTCCGGATGTGGTTTCCCTCGCTGATCACCCAGATCACCCCGCTGAGAGTAAGAAAGATGCCGACCAGCTGACCCGCGGCGAGGATCTCCCCCAGGAACAACCAGGCGACAACCAGCGCGATCACCGGCGCCAAACTCATCATCAGCATGGCAATCCGCGGTCCTACCCAGACGAAGGCCTGAAAGAGAAAAGCATCCCCCAGAACCAGACCAATAATCCCGGATAGGCCCAACCAGATCCAGCGATCAGGCTGCTCCCCACCGGGCCAGGGGCTACCCAGGAAAATCAGGTGGGCCAGGGTGAGAAACAAAAATGCCGCAATTAATCGGATGCGGTTAACCACCACGGACCCGACCTGCCTGCCGGCTGTGGTAAACAGGGTGGAATTGATGGCAAATGTGACTGAGGTAATCAGCGCTGCGAGCTCACCAAGATAAAGCATGGTTTTCCTTTGATTGACGTCGAGCAGCTACCTATTGTACTAGATCAGCCTGATATCAGAAATCTCACCGTGTTATACTTCAACTAATTGAATCTCACCATGCCAGGAAAATGGCTGCTTACTTATCGGGAGGTTTTTCATGAAATATCAGATCAACGGGACCCTGATGGAATCAGTGGATATTCACCTCAAAAAGGGCGAATCTGTCTTTACAGAATCGGGAGGAATGGCCTGGATGCGGGGAGCAATCGAGATGGACACCAATACCCGGGGTGGTCTCGGGGCCGGCATCGGCAGAATGCTGGCAGGTGAATCACTGTTCCTGACCACGTACACCTGCACCAGTCCGGACGGGTTGATCACCTTCACCCCGGAAATCCCCGGAAAAGTGATCGATATGCAGCTTTCCGCCGGACAGAGCATGATCTGTCAGAAAGATGCCTTCATGTGTGCCGAAGAATCCATAAAATTGGAGATTCATTTTCAGAAACGTCTCGGGGCAGGATTCTTTGGAGGAGAAGGATTTATTCTGCAGCGGGTCACCGGCCCAGGCGTGGTCTTTTTTGAGATTCCCGGTGAAGTTCGCACCTATGAACTCAAATCCGGCGAAGTCATCATGGTGGATCCGGGGCATATTGCCCTCTTCGAGCCTACAATTGATTATGATATCTCCCGGGTGAAGGGACTGAAAAATATCTTCTTCTCCGGAGAAGGTCTCTTCCTGGCCACCTTAAAGGGACCGGGGAAAATCTGGCTGCAGTCTTTGCCCATTCCCAATCTGGCGATGAAGCTGGCCCGCTATATGCCTTCTAAAGGCAGCTGACTGCTCTTCCCCTCCCCGCCTCTCACAGGCGGGGTTTTTTTATCCGCGGGGGATCCGGACAGGGTCCCAGACTGGTTTATAATCCAGACATTGACCATCGACAGCCCCCTCAGAAAAGCGAGGACCCATGGAATTTTTAGAAAAACGAATTCTTGAAGAAGGTGAAAACTTAGGGAACGGCATTCTCAAAGTGGACGGCTTTGTCAACCATCAGGTGGATCCCGGCCTGATGGATCAGGCTGGTCGGGAGTTTGCCAGGTTGTTTGCGGACGTCTCCGCATCAAAAATTCTCACTGCGGAGATCTCCGGGATTGCCCCAGCTGTGCTCACCGGACTGCACATGAACCTGCCGGTGGTTTTTGCCCGCAAGCACAAACCCATCACCATGCCCGACCAGGTGCTGCTCACCCTGGCCCCCTCTCATACCAAGGGGAGAACGGTGGAGTTGATTGTCTCCCCCGAATATCTGGGGAAAAAAGAGCGGGTGCTGATTATTGACGACTTTCTGGCCACCGGGTCGACCATTCTGGGCCTAATCCGCCTGGCAGAAACCGCCGGCTCCAAAGTGGTCGGCGTCGGCGCTTTGATCGAAAAAACCTTTGAAACCGGACGGAAGCGGTTAGAGGAGCTGGACATCCTGGTTCACTCCCTGGCCCGCATCCGCTCCATGGAAGGGGATGAGATCCTCTTTCACAGTTCATGAACCACGACACACTGGTCATCCTTGATTTCGGTTCCCAGTACGCCCAGCTGATCACCCGCTGCGTGCGGGAGCAGTCTGTGTTCTGTGAGCAGCTGCCCTGGAATGCGGACCCCGAAAAAATCACAGCGCTTCAACCACGAGGGGTGATCCTCTCCGGAGGGCCGGCATCGGTGTACGCGGAGAACGCTCCCCAGCTGCTTCCTACCCTGCTGGAGATGAAGGTTCCCCTGCTGGGCATCTGTTATGGAATGCAGGTGCTGACCCACGCCCTGGGCGGTCGGGTGCAGCCCAGCGCTGAACGGGAGTACGGCCAGGCCGTTCTTGAGGTCCGCCGGGCCAATCCCCTGCTGCCGGAAGGCTCCCACCAGGCCTGGATGTCCCATGGAGACCGCATCGAAAAGCTGCCGCCGGGATTTTCCATCCTGGCCAGCACCAAGAATTCCCCCATCGCGGCCATGGCGGACCTATCCCGAAATTATTACGGCGTCCAATTTCATCCTGAAGTCAAACATACGCCCACCGGGGTGGAGATTATTCGCAATTTCCTGTTCAGGATCTGCAATGCGGCACCCACCTGGACTCCAGAATCCATCGTCCAGCAGCGGGTGACCCGGATCCGTGAACAGGTCGGCGATTCCCGGGTGCTTTCTGCAGTCAGCGGGGGCGTGGACTCCAGTGTGGCCACCAGCTTGGTGCACCAGGCTGTGGGCAGCCAGTTGGAAGCGGTTTTTGTCGACACCGGACTGCTGCGAAAAGGCGAGCCGGAGCAGGTGGTATCCGTTTTCCAGGAGACCCTGGGAACCCACCTGCATGCCGTGGAAGCATCACAGCTTTTCTTTGCGGATCTCAAAGGCATCACCGACCCTGAAGAGAAACGCAGCCGGATTGGGAAACGCTTCATCCGGATCTTTGAGGAGCAAGCCCGCGCAATCGGCAAACCTCCTTTTTTAGTCCAGGGGACAATCTATCCCGATGTGGTGGAATCCTACGCTGATGACCGGCCGGAAACCGAAACGATTAAAACCCACCATAATGTCGGCGGTCTTCCCGACCGGATGGATTTCGAGCTGATCGAACCGCTGCGCTATTTGTTCAAGGATGAAGTCCGCCGGATTGGGGAAACCCTGGACCTGCCCGAGGAGCTTATCTGGCGGCAGCCCTTCCCCGGCCCAGGTCTGGCAATCCGCTGTCTGGGGGAGGTTAGCCCCGGTCGGGTGGAAAAGCTCCGGGCTGCTGATGCCATCTTCACGGAAGAACTGGCCCGGGCGGATTTACTGCGGGTGAAAGACGCGCTGGTGGAGGACAATGGATTTGCCCTCAAGCAGGGAACCGCCCAATCGTTCGCTGTGCTGCTGCCGGTAAAAACAGTCGGGGTCATGGGAGATCGACGCACATATGAAGATGTCATCGCCCTGCGAGCGGTGACCACAGATGATTTTATGACTGCCGATTGGTCCCGTCTTCCCGAGGAGCTGCTGGCCCGGGTTTCCAACCGCATTGTCAATGAGATCCAGGGCGTGAACCGGGTGGTGTATGACATCACCAGCAAACCTCCCGGAACAATTGAATGGGAATAAGGCGGTCTCCCCTGACAGACCCGGGGAGAATGAGGAGGGAAGATACCCGGCTCAGGAAGCCTGTCCAGCTGTCCTGCCCTCGTCCAGATGTTCGGGACTGGGCTGGTAAGATCGTTCGCTCAGCGCGCATCCATAAAACAGGAAGAAAGTTTTCCTCCTCAACCGCCTAACCAGGCTTCCCCCTGGTTAGGCGTTTCCATAAAGGAAATTAATCATATACAATGAAAGGGAAGGGGCAATTGTTTCACGCATTCAAGGAGCAATCCTATCATGAAAACCATCTACCAGGTTGACTCCCTGCAGCCGGACCTCGATGAAAAGCTGCAGACGGTGAAAGAGAACAACCTTTCTGCCAGAATCTGGAACCAGGACCACACTGTCTGGCATCCTGATCCGGCCGAAATCAGCAACCGCCTGGCCTGGCTCTCCCTCGCTGATCAATATCAAACAACAATTCCCCGGCTGGAAACATTTGCTGAAGAAGTCCACCAGGATGACTACTCGCAAATATTGCTGCTGGGTATGGGCGGTTCCAGCCTGGCACCGGAGGTTTTCAGCAGCATCTTCCGCAAGAACAACTCCCCGGTGCTGGAGATCCTTGACAGCACCCACCCGGTAGAAGTTGCTCACTGGGAGGAAGAATTCAACCCCCTCACCACCCTGTACATCGTGGCCACCAAATCCGGCACAACGGTAGAAACGCTGTCCTTATTCAAGTATTTCTACCAGCAGGTGGAGGACACGCTGGGTTCAAATCTTGCTGGAAAGCATTTTATTGGCATCACCGACCCGGGCAGTCAGCTGGTCGAGCTGGCAGAACAAGCTGGGTTCCGGGAGGTTTTTCTCAACGAGCCGGAAGTCGGCGGCCGCTATTCCGCCTTATCCTATTTCGGATTGGTCCCAGCGGCTTTACTCGGCATGGACCTGTACAAACTGCTTGGCAATGCGCAGAACATGTCTGGGTTCAGCAGGAAAAAGAATTCCAGCGCAGAGAACCCGGCTGTCTACCTCGGCTGTGTGCTGGCAGCAGCAGCCGGGAGAGGACGGGACAAGCTCACCCTCACAGCCAGCGAAAGTATTCAGTCCTTCCCCAACTGGATAGAACAGCTGCTGGCGGAGAGCACCGGGAAAGACGGCCAGGGCATCCTTCCGGTTTTGGAACCGGAACTCGACCGCCCTGGCATCTACGGCAGCGACCGCATTTTTGTTGACCTCAGTTTGACCGCGGAAAGAGACCGGGATGACAGATTGGTCGCCCTGGAAAAAGCCGGATTTCCGGTGGTTCGCATTGAATTGGATACACCTTACCAGCTGGGGGGGCAGTTTTTCCTCTGGGAATTTGCCACCGCGGTGGCCGGCGCCCTGATGGGGATCCACCCCTTCAATCAACCCAATGTGGAAAGCGCCAAGGTCCGGGCCCGGGAGATGGTGGCAGAATTTCAATCCTCCGGTACTCTGCCCAGCAGAGAAGCTCACCCCCCGGACGCAGAGTTGCTGGACGAATTCATTCACAGTCATAAACAGCCCGGGAGCTATCTCGCCCTGCAGGCTTTTCTGCCCCAGCGTGCCCCACTGGAAGAGGCCCTGATCTCCCTGCAGAGGGATCTGCAGCGAGAATACCAGCTGCCGGTGACCGTCGGCTTCGGCCCCCGCTACCTGCACTCGACCGGACAGCTCCATAAGGGGGGCAGCGACCGGGGACTGTTTATCCAGCTGCGAGATGAAGCGCAGATCGATCTGCCCATCCCGCATCAGCTGGGCAGCAGCCAGACCTCGCTCAGCTTCGGCACCTTAATTACAGCCCAGGCGCTGGGAGATGCGGCAGCGCTGGAAAACCGCGGCAGGCCGGTAATCCAGTTTCAGCTGGGGGAAAAACCCCAGCAGTGGATCTCCAGCCTGGCGAAAACATGAATCTACAGGAAAAGGAGCACATCATGCAGGCAGCAATTGTGGGATTAGGAAAGATGGGAGCGAACATGGCCCGCCGGTTGATCCGGGATGGACATCAGGTGTACGGATACAACCGCACCACCTCCGTGACCGAGGAAATGGCCGAAAAGGACGATCTGCTTCCTCTCTATTCCCTGGAGGAAGTGCAGGAAAAACTGGCGTCTCCCCGGGTGGCCTGGACCATGGTCCCGGCGGGATTTCCGACCGACAAGATGATTGAGGGGCTCAGCGAGGTGCTGGAGCCGGGCGACATTATTATCGACGGAGGGAACAGCAACTATCAGGACACCCTTCAGCATGCGCAAACGCTGCAGGATCTCGGCCTGCATTTCATCGATGTCGGCACCAGCGGCGGCATCTGGGGACTGGAGCAGGGCTACAGCATGATGATCGGCGGTCCGCAAGAGGCAGTCAAAAAGATCACCCCCCTGCTGGAGACCCTGGCCCCGGGGAAAGAGAAAGGCTGGGGACATGTCGGTCCCGCCGGTGCCGGACATTTCGTAAAAATGGTCCATAACGGGATTGAATACGGGATAATGCAGGCCTACGCGGAGGGGTTCGATATTCTCAGGGCCAAAGAGGAATTCCAGCTGGACCTTCACCAGGTGGCCGAGATCTGGCGCTTCGGAAGCGTGATCCGCTCCTGGCTGCTGGATCTCACGGCAGATGCCCTGGAGGAAAATCCCGACCTGTCCGGCATCAAGGGCTGGGTAGCGGACAGCGGAGAAGGCCGCTGGACGGTCCAGGAAGCCATTGACCTGGACATCCCCGCTCCGGTGATCACCCTGGCCCTGCAGGCCCGGTTTGTCAGCCGGGTGCAGGAAAGTTTTTCCGCCAAACTGCTGGCCGCGATGCGCAATCAATTTGGCGGCCACGAAGTAAAAAAGCACTAAATTCAGGCGACAAAGGAGACCCTGATGTCCATCGATATTTCCGAAAAAACCGCTCTGGTCACCGGCCCTGCCGGCAATCTTGGCTCCGCTGTGGTGGAAAAATTCCGGGATGCCGGGGCATCCCTGATCCTTGTGGACCACCGTCCGGATCGGCTCTCCCAACGCTATCCCGACCTGGCGGACCATGGCAATCATCTGCTGCTCCCCGGCATCGATCTTCTCCAGCCCCAGCAGCTGGAATCGGCAGTACAGCAGGCGCTGGAAAAATTTCAGCACATTGACATTCTGGTTCACACGGTGGGAGGGTTCACCATGGGGGACCCGGTTTATAAAACCGCCGCTGAAACCTGGAAAGGAATGCTGGACCTCAACGCCGGTACGCTGCTCAACACCGTGCGGGCGGTGGTTCCCGCCATGATAGCCCAGGAATCAGGCCGGATTATCACCGTAGGCGCCCGACCTTCCTGGGAGGGAAAACCCAATATGGGTGCCTACAGCGCAGCCAAGGCAGCCGTTCTCCGCCTGACGGAAAGCATGGCTGCTGAGCTGAAAGGCAAGGGCATCACCGCCAACTGCCTGATCCCCGGCACCATTGACACCCCGGAAAACCGCCAGGCCATGCCGGATGCCGACACCTCGAAATGGGTGCAGCCGTCCTCGCTGGCCGAGGTGATTCTCTTCCTGGTATCCGATCAGGCCGGGGATATCCGTGGTGCGGCCGTTCCGGTCTACGGCGGAGTAAAGTCATGACCCCTTTCCCGACCACCATTCTCATTTTTGGCGCTTCCGGGGATCTCACCCGGCGCAAGTTGATTCCAGCCCTGTACAACCTGAATCAAAAAAACCGTCTGCCTCCGCTGCGGATCATCGGCACCTCGCGCACTGAGATGTCCCACCAGCAGTTCCGTGAGCATCTCTATCAGGGTTTGCAGGAATTCAGCCCGGCAACGCTGGATAAGGAAGCCTGGAAAGATTTTTCCGGTCAGATTTATTACCAGCCAGGCAATCTCAACAATCTGGCGGATTACCATGATCTGGCTGAGATGATGGATGAGTTGGAACAGGAACCCTCCAACCGCATCTTCTATCTGGCCATCTCTCCCCGGTTCTACCAGCAAACGATTGAGATGCTGGGCGACGCCGGACTCTCCCACCAGAGGGGGGAGCAGCAGCCCCCCTGGACCCATGTGATTGTTGAAAAACCCTTTGGGCGCAATTTGGAAACAGCCCAGAAGCTGAATCTCACCCTGCACGAGGTTTTCTCTGAGGAGCAGGTCTACCGGATAGACCACTACCTGGGCAAAGAGACCGCTCAAAATATCCTCTTCTTCCGTTTTGCCAACACAATTTTTGAACCGGTCTGGGACCGGCGGTACGTCGATAATGTCCAGATCACCGTGGCGGAAAGTGTGGATGTTGGTCACCGGGCGGATTACTATGATCAGGCAGGGGTGCTGCGGGATATGTTCCAGAACCATCTCCTGCAGCTGGTCTCCCTGGTAGCCATGGAAGCGCCCGCATCCTTTGAGGCGGATGCCATCCGCAATGAACGTGTCAAAGTACTCCGGTCCATCCGTCCGCTGCGGCGGGAGAATTCTGTAGCCGGTCAGTATCAGGGGTACTGTGAGACGGATGGGGTTGCTCCGGATTCCCGGACCCCGACCTATGCAGCCCTGAAGCTGTACATCGACAACTGGCGCTGGAAAGGTGTGCCCTTTTACTTGCGCTCCGGAAAGGCACTGAAGCGCAAAGCCACGGAGATCACCATCGAATTCCAGAAGCCGCCCCATCTGATGTTCGGTCTGTCCGATCCGGGGGAGTTAACGCCGAATATTCTCTCCATCTGCATCCAGCCGGATGAAGGCATCCACCTCAAATTCCAGGCGAAGGTCCCTGATGCCGAGCAGGATATGCGGGCCGTGGATATGGAATTTCATTACCAGCGTTTTTTTGAAGGCGTCACCCTGCCAGATGCCTATGAACGCCTGCTGCGGGAGGCGATTGATGGAGACCCCTCCCTGTTTACCCGAGCGGACAGCATTGAGACCGCCTGGCGCCTGATTGACCCCCTGGTATCCTCCTGGCAGGATCCGCAAACGGACGCGCTGGAGAGTTACCAACCGGGATCCTGGGGGCCGGAGACAGCCGATCATCTGTTGAAGAAAGAAGGCAACCGCTGGCGGATGAACTGCGGGCTGCACGAGGAATGCATCGAGCCCAGCAAGCGGGCTGACTGAGCTAGACAGCGGTTGCCGGGTTTTAACATCCTTTTTATATCCCCAGGCACCAGAAGACCTGCCATATGTTATAATATGGGCCCGGGGATGAAAGGGTTCGACGGAAGAGGATGACCCCGGATGGCGAGCCGAGAGGCGCCGTTCTCGTAAAATCAGCGCAACACTTTAAGTGCCAACCGCACTGAATATGCTGCTCTTCCCCTGGCTGCATAAGCTTGGGTGAAGACAGACGGTTATCTGCAAGATAACCTCGTTCACCTTCTTCATCCTCCTGCTGGAGGAGAGTGAACGTCAGAAAGCAGGAGTGCAGCAGGGAGACGCCGCTATCCCTGCCCAAGAGGGACCTCTGGCTCCCAGCGGCTAGCCAGGCGAAGCTTTTGGAATTTGCAGCCCGTCTGGCAAAAAGAAGCAAATTCCTACGCTCGTAGAAGTCCGAGCGGTTGATTCTTTCGGACGCGGGTTCGATTCCCGCCATCTCCACCTGATCGAAAGAGGTCAATTCCCTCGCGGAATTGACCTCTTTTTTTGATTGCAAAGGGAAGGTGGTACAATCACCCCGGGCCAGGCAGGTTCCCTCCAACCCGCCAACCCGGTTCTGGAAACAGAGAAAATTTCTGGCTGCCCTGCTCGGCCTGGGAACGGTGGCGCATGACCTGCTCTCAGCTGGAATCGGCCGGGAATGGTTGCCCACCGCTGTTCACTGCCGGACCGATGGACCCAAGACCATGAAAAAATCCCCTTGCCTTCGGGGTGCCAACCGTGTGGTGGTGGCGCTCTCCGTGGCCAGACTCGCCGATGCCCTGGGCACCAGTCTGCTTTTCCTCCTGCTGCCAATCTACATCGCTGCTTCCCCACCACCCGACCTGCCCTGGACGGAAACTTTCCTGATCGGTGTGGTGCTCTCCCTGTACGGGTTGGTGAACGCAGTGCTGCAGCCCTTTGTAGGAATTTTCATCGACCGGATCCGATCCCGAAAATCAATCATAATCAGCGGACTGCTGTTGTTGAGTCTGGGGACAGCGGCTTTGATCTTTTCCCGCAGCTACACGGATGTGGTGATCATCCACTCCCTGCAGGGAATTGGCGTGGCCCTTACCGTTCCGGCTTCCCTGACCCTGATCAGCTCTTCCACCGTCCGGGAAACCCGGGGCCGGTCGATGGGGTTTTACAGCACACTGCGGTTGATGGGCTTTGCCATCGGTCCCCTGATAGGCGGTTACCTGCAGCTGCGGTTTGGTTTCAAGATCGCCTTCTTCATGGGAGCGGTGACAATTCTTCTGGCTGCCCTGCTGGTCCAGCTCTGGGTGCGGGAAACCCCACCGCGGGAGAGACAGCTCAGCAAAGGTCCGGCAGACCTTTTGGAACCACTGGCCTGGGACCGGGGCATAATCAGCCTGGGGATCGCTTTGTTCATGATGGCCTGCTCCTATTCTCTGATGAACACGCTGGAAAATGAGTTCAACACCCGCCTGCAGCAAACCGTGCTGGGTTTTGGGATCGCAACCAGTGCGCTGACTGTCAGCCGGATGATCTTCCAGACGCCGCTGGGCTATCTATCAGACCGGATAGGTAGAAAACCGGTCATCATCACCGGGTTGATTTTGATGGCCCCGGTGACCTTGCTGATGGGGCTGGTGACATCGCCCCTGCAGCTGATCATCACCCGGGCCCTGCAGGGAGTCACCTCAGCAGCGATTGCCTCCCCTGCACTGGCCCTGGCCGGTGATTTATCCAGGGAGGATGGCCATGGACGGCAAATCAGCGTGGTCACAACGGGCTTTTTCCTGGGCATCGCGGTCGGCCCCCTGATGGCGGGAACCTGCAGTCAAATTGCCTTTGCGCTGCCGTTCGGACTTGCCGCTGGCCTGCTGCTGATGGGCGCCTTGATTGTCTTTCTCTTCGTCCCTGCTGGAAACCGGCCCGTGCACTTCCCCGGGATATGATATAATTTTTCTACATGACTCAACATTCAGAATACCCACAGTCTCTACCGGATATTGAGGAGCAGATCCCCACCACGGAAGAGGGTCAATCGATCTGGAAAAAGATCGGAGTGATTGCCCTGGTGGTCATTCTGCTCGGCCTTTTGATCACCGGATTGGTGCTCCTGCTGCAGCCCGGTACGGACACCGCCAGGGTACGGGATATTTTCATCATTTTCATGGCCCTGGAGTTTCTGGTCATCGGGTTGGCCTTGGTGATCCTGATCGTCCAGCTGGCCAGACTGACCTACCTGCTCCAGACCGAAGTCAAACCCATCCTGGAATCCTCCCGGGAAACTGCCGACACACTCCGTGGCACTGCGGCGTTTCTGAGCGAAAACCTGGTTGAACCGGTGATGAAATTTAATGAATACCTGGCCGGCATGACCCGGATCTTTCGCTTCTTCCATTCCGAAAAAAAGAATTAAGCCCATTTAATCAAGAGGAGTGAATCTTATGTCTGAGAGCAACAATGAATTTGGAGCCTTCATATCTGGATTTTTAATTGGCGGGATTGCCGGTGCTGTCACCGCTCTGCTGTTTGCCCCTCAATCCGGCGAGGAAACCCGCCGGGTGATTCGCGATAAAGGTGTGGAGATCAGAGATCGGGCTGCCGAAACTATTGATGATGCCCGTTTGCGGGCGGAGAAAGCGGCTGAGGAAGCCCGGATGGCAGCCCAGGAATATGCTCGCAAAGCCCAGGAACAGGCCCAAAAACTGCAGGACCAGGGCCGGGTTATCCTGGAAGAACAGAAAATGCTGCTCGATAAAGCCAAGCGGATGGGCAAAAAGGCAGTGGAAGCGGTAGAAGAGGAACTGGAGGAACAGGAAGGCCAGGCCTGATCGCCTTCCCCCTTTAGAATCCTACCCAGAGAAGAGCCCCGGGACAGCTCCCGCGGGCTTTTTTTGTCTTAATCCATCACCCAGGCCAGCACATCGATCACGGCATCAGCCACATCCCCGGAAAGCACAGCAGCGGTGCTCCCCAGCGCATCAGCTGCCATCCTCCCGGCTTGCGCATGAATCCAGGCTCCCACTGAGGAGGCTTCCGGCGCCTCCATTCCCTGAGCCAGCAGGCCGGCGATCATCCCGGCCAGCACATCCCCCGTGCCCGCCCTGGAAAGCGCTGCCGTGGCAGCCGGAATGACCCGGGTGGGCTGGCCGGGCGAGGCAATCACCGTATGAGCTCCTTTGAGCACCAGGGTCCTGCCCCACAGATCGGCATACTCCTCGGCGATTGCCACCCGGTCCTGCTGGATGGCATCCACCGGCTGCCCGGTCAAGGCAGCCATTTCCCCCGGATGAGGAGTCAGCACAGTGATCTCCGGCAGCTGCTGCCACCAGCGCTCCCCGGCGGAAATCAGCCGCAGTCCATCGGCATCAATCACCACCGGCGGCAGATCCGGCAGCGATAAGGTTTTCTTCACAAAGGCTCTGGTCGCGGCGCGGGTTCCCACCCCGGGTCCAATCAGCAGGCTGTCTGCCCGGGGCAGGAATTCCCGGAGCCTTTCCACGGCCTGCTCACTGATGCCCCCATCCTCCCCATCCAGCACCACCCAGGTGGCTTCAGGAAGCCCACCGATCAGCGCCGGATAGATGCGTTCGGGGACCCCCACGGTCACCAGGCCGGCACCGATCCGGTAAGCGCCGCAGGCAGAGAGAAGCGCAGCCCCCGGGTAATTCTCCGATCCGGCTGCGATCAGCACGGTCCCAAAGGTCCCCTTATGAGCGTCCCGGGGTCGATCGGGTAGCAGCGCTTTCACCTCAGCCCTACCCATCACCTGGCGTTGAATCTCCTGCAGCTCCGGAAGGTCCTCCGGCAGTCCGATCTCTACCACCAGCAGCTCGCCGAGGAAATCAAAGGCCGGAAACTTGATCAGCCCTTGTTTGACGGCTGCCATGGTCACCGTTAGGTCCGCCGGGATGCACACCGGATCCACTTCCCCGCTGTCCGCATCGATGCCCGAGGGGCAGTCCACAGCGACCACCTGGGGAGGCGGGTCCAGATCCTGCAGGAATGCCTTGAGATATCCCAGCACCTCGGCCAGCGGGCCTCGAATGGGAAGACGGATGCCGGTCCCCAGCACACCGTCAAGAACAACATCAGCCTGGGAAATCTCTGCTTGCAGCACTTCCCGGCAGTCCTCCAGCCGCTGGCAGTCGAGCAGCCTTCCCCCCGCCTGCTGCAGCCGGTGCATCAGGGGATCCTCCTCTCCCCGGGAGCGCAGCAGCAGCCCGCTGGTTTCCCAACCCCATTCCTCCAGCTTCGCCAGGGCGACCAGGGCATCCCCTCCATTGTTCCCCGAGCCGACCAGGGCGGTGATGCGCTTCTCAGGAAGATCGCCGTAAGTTTCTTGAACTGCCGCTGCCAGACCGGTCCCTGCCTGCTCCATCATTTCCTGGTAGCTGTGTCCGGCGGCATCCGCTGCTTTTTCAATCCGGATCATTTCCTCGACAGTGACATACTTCATGCTCTCTCCCTCTCCTCTCTGGCTGAACCTCTCACTCTAGTGTACCAAATCCCAAAACGATCCCCAAAACCAAAGCATCTATAACCCTTCCCACCGCGTCGTCTCTGAAACCCGCTTACCGCGGCAGCGGATATCGACTATACTTAGCTACGGAAACACCACAGCCGTAGAGAGGGATATGGCAGATCGAGAGTATTTATTCGCGCTGGAAGACTATCAGCGAGCCAGGCGCCAGGCAGCTGTCCAGGAACTGCTGGGGCGGATTACCGGATCGCGGGAAGAACTGACCCTGCTTTCCTATGAGGATGTCAGGCAGCGCCTGAAAGCGACCGAAAAGAGCTCCCAGCATCTGGAAGAGATTCCCCTGGATGCGATTGTCGGCAGCGTCGACCGTTACACAGATTTCACCCGCAGGTTCCTGCCCAAGAAATCCATCAGCCGCAGCCGCTGGGCAAAAGTGATGTCCCTGGCCAGGGGGCTTTCCGGTTTCCCCCCCATCGAGGTCTATCGAATCGGAGAAGTCTATTTCGTGCGGGACGGCAACCACCGGGTTTCCGTCGCCCGCCAGTTGGGCAGCAAAACCATCCAGGCCTATGTCACTGACGTGGAAACCAAGGTGCCGGTCACTGCGGATCTGGATGCGGACAGCCTGATTATCAAAGCCGAGCTGGTGAATTTCCTGGAAAAATCTCACCTCGATCAGCTGCGTCCAGGAGCAGATCTCAACGCAACCACCCCGGGCGCTTATCCGGAAATCCTGGAGCATATCAACGTTCACCGCTATTTTATGGGCGTCAATCAGCAGCGAGAAATTCCTTACCAGGAAGCAGTGGCCCACTGGTATGACGAAGTCTACCAGCCCGTGGTGCGCATCATCCGGCGCCGGGGGCTGCTTCGGGAGTTCCCCGGCCGGACGGAAGCAGACCTGTATTTATGGATCTCCCGGCACCGCTCGGCTTTAAAAAAGGAAGTTGGCTGGGATATCAGTCCTGAGGAAGCAGCCGAGGACCTGACAGAAATTCACCGCCGATCACCCGGCAAGAATCTGGTGAATTTTATCCGCCGCCTCCTGCGGGATACGCTTCCCAACCTGCTGGAGGAAGGCCCTCCACCCGGCACCTGGCGGATGCGTCGGGAGCGAAATATCACCGATCAGCGGCTGTTCTCGGATATCCTGACTGCTATTGATGACAGCGAGAACGCCTGGTTGTGTCTTGAGCAGGCCGTCCGAATCGCCCACCTGGAAAACAGTGATCTGCACGGCCTGCATATCCATGCCCGGGTGACAGAGCAGACGGAGCATGAGCATCAGTCTCTCCGGGAGGAATTCTTTTCCCGCTGTCAGCGGGCCGGCATCGAGAAATTTGATTTCCAGGTTGTGGAGGGGGAAGTGGGCCCCACCCTGTGCAGACACTCCCGCTTTGCTGATCTGGTAGTGCTGCCGCTGAACCACCCCCCGGGAGAGAAGCCAGCTGACCGGTTGGAATCCGGACTGCGCGCCCTGATCCGCAGCTGTCCCCTGCCCATCCTTACTGTTCCCGGCAGGGCCACCAGTCTGCAGAATGCAGTGCTGGCCTTTGACGGCAGTCCCAAAGCCCGGGAAGCGATGTACCTTGCCGCCTATATTTCTGGTCAGTGGGGGACAGAATTGACCGTGCTGACCAGTTCTATAGGGACCGCCAGACCGCAGAAAATTCAGCGGGAGGCCCAGAATTATCTCAAACGCTACCACATTTCTGCTCGATATCTGCTCACCGGCAGATCGGTGCCCGAAGAACTCAGCGACCGGTGTGATCAGGGAGAATTCGATCTGATTTTAATCGGTGGATACGGCACAGCACCGGTCCTGGAGGTTGTTCTGGGCAGCGTGGTGGACCGGGTGCTACGGGAGGTCCAGCTTCCCATTCTAATCTGCCGCTGACCAGGGGGAACACCCCCAAGGTAGGCGGAGCTCCGGTTAAGGAATATCCAGCTCGGTCACCCGGTACCGAAAGGTGTTAATCACCAGGGTATCATTCACCCTGGTCTCAGTCGGGGTATCAGGATGATAGACGTGAATATGGCCGTGGAAGTAAATCTTCGGCTGGAAGACATTGATTAACCACCGGAAAGCTCGAATCCCCTGATGGGTAAAATCCTCCCCTTCATGAACGCCGCGGGGGGGGGAATGGCTGACAAAGATATCCAGAAAGCGGCCGTAAAGCAACCGGTTGATCAGCAACCCGGGAACCAGGGAGAGTACATGACGCCACATTCTCCCCTGGGTGTACTGATAAGGGGTTTTTCCATTGTAGAGAACGCTGCCCTCCACCCCCGCCATCAGCAGCTGCTGCCTGTGGATGATGCGGCGGTGGAGATCAACCGCCCCGTAGGGATACGGCCGGGGATCGCCCTCATTATCCTCCAGAAGCGGGTCATGATTGCCGTGCACAAAATACAGCGGTTTTCCCAGCATGGTGATGATAAATTCCTGATAGAGGTAGGAGAGATCCCCACAGGAAATCACCAGGTCGACCTCCTGGAAACGGTCCTTAACATTCAGGCTGTAAATCAGCGGATCCACCTGATCGCTGATGGAAAGAATTTTGATCAATAGAGGAGCCTTTCCCGATGGCTTCCCCTCATTGTACTACACCAATCTCTGCCACTTCCCCTCCGGTGCTGAGCGCAGGAAACCGGCCTGCAGCCCGCCCTCCCGCCGTGATATCGATCCCCACCTGGAGACAGGGTGAATCAGTTTATTGACAAAACGTTAACAAGAGGTTAAACTAAATCTACTGGAACCGCTTCCAAATGTTCCTCAAATAAGGACCTGGATCGTGGCAACGATCAGAGACGTAGCAGAAAAAGCAAATGTGGGAGTTGGTACGGTCTCCCGGGTGATCAACGAGAGCCCGGATGTCAGTCCTGATACCAGGAAACGAGTCCAAAAAGCCATTCAAGAATTAAACTACACCCCTAACCTAACCGCACGGCGGCTGTCGCTGGGCAAAACCTGGCAGATTGCGGTCGTGCTTCCCTATTTAACCCTGCCCTCGTATGTCGAGCGGCTGCGGGGTGTGCAGCAGGCCCTGGGGAACACGGAATACTATCCCATCCTTTATTCCGTGGGCAGCCCCGATCAGCGGGATGATTATCTCACCACCCTGTCAGAAAAAACCCAGGTGGATGGGCTGCTGATCATCTCCATGCCGCTCTCTCAGAAGCAAACCCAGCTGCTGATTAAAAATGAAATCCCCACAGTGCTGATCGACGCCAGCAGTGATGCCCTCCCGCATATTATTGTCGATGATATCTCCGGAGGCATGCTGGCCACCCGGCATTTGATCGAGCTCGGCCACCGGCGGATCGGTTTCCTGAGTGATTTTCTGGACACCCCCTTTCAGAGATCCGGAAAGGACCGCTACTCCGGGTACCGCAAAGCACTCCAGGAAGCAGGCCTCCCCTATCGGGAGGAGTTTGTCATCGAAGGCGAGCGGGGAAGACGCAACGCCGCCCGCCTGGCCCACCGCCTGCTCACCCGGATTCCCCGGCCGTCAGCAATTTTCACCTCCAGTGACACCCATGCCATCGGTGTGCTTGATGCGGCAGCGGAGCTGGACATTAAGGTTCCCGGTGAACTTTCGATCATCGGATATGACGGCATCCGGGATGCCGAGTATCTCAACCTGACCACCATCTCCCAGCCGCTCTTTGAAACCGGTGTGCGGGGTGCCAGGCTGCTGCTGGATTTGATCAACAATCATCAGCTGGAATCTCTCTGCCTGGAAATGCCTTTGAAATTAATCCTGCGGGGGACGACTGCACCGCCTGTGACATGATGACTGCGGAAAAAGAACTCACCTTCCTGATGCTCGGCGAAGCCGTGGTGGACTTGATCTCCAGCGGGATAGTTTCCACACTGGAAGAGGCCAACAGTTTTCAGCGGTTTCCCGGGGGGGAGGTCTCCAATTTGGCCCTGAATCTGGCCCGACTGGGGTACGATACTGCGCTCGGCGCCTGCCTGGGAGACGATGGTTTTGGACGCTACCTGAAAGCGCAGTACCGACAGGCCGGCGTCCAAATGAATTATCTGCAGACCTGCAAAGACGCTCCCACCACGGTGATCACCGTCGCCCGGCAAACCGAGACCCCGGATTTCATCATTTTTCGGGGCGCCGATAAAAATTTTCAAGATACGGAACCCCTGCGGCGGGCGGCAGAGACCTGCCGGGCTGTGCACACCAGCGCCGGATCCCTGGCCCACGACCCCTGCCGGGGATCCATCGTCAGCCTGCTGGAAGCTGCCCGACGCCAGGGAAAGTTAATCTCCCTGGATCCCAATTATCATCCCAAGATCTGGCCCGACCGGGCCGACTTTCTGTCCTTCCTGAAAGAGCTTTACACCCTGGTCACAGTTACCAAACCTTCCCTGGATGACAGCCAGCGCATCTTTGGGCCGGGCCGGGAGCCTCAGGAGTACCTGGAGGCCTTCCTGGATCTGGGGCCGGAGCTGGTGGCGCTGACCATGGGACGACATGGGGTGATGATTGGCACGCAGGAGGGAGATTTCCACCGCCTGGAGGCCAATCCCATTTCGGTGGTGGATGTCACCGGGGCCGGGGACGCCTTCTGGTCGGGGCTGCTGGCCGGCCTGTTAGCTGGAAAATCCCCCCTGGAATCCGCCCGGATGGGGCAGGCCATCGCCGAGCACAAAATCGGTGTACTGGGGCCAATTCTGGAATATCCGGCGATGCAGGAGATAGAAAAACGAGCGAAATCGATTATGGTATCATCAATATGATACACCTGAATCCAATCTTTATCCGCCTGAAAAGTTCCAAAGGAGGTGATGACCCGGGAAATAACCAATTCACACTATCAACTTTCTCATTACCAAACTATTTGTAAGGAGTTAGAAGAATGAAAACAAAACGTTTCTTTTGGGTTTTCCTGGCCCTGCTGATCGTTGGTTCTCTTCTCCTCGGTGCCTGCGGTCCTGCCGCCACTGAAGAGCCTACAGAACCTCCCGCAGAAGAGGAAACCGAAGAAGAACAAGAAGAAGAGGCCATGGAAGGCACGTACTATGAACGTGCGATGGCTGGAGAGTTTGATGGCACCGTGGTCACTATGACCGGTCCTTTCACCGATGAGGACGCCGTCAAATTCAACAACTCCATTGCCGACTTCGAGGAAGCCACCGGCATTGACATTCAGTATGAAGGCTCGAAGGAATTCGAGGCCACCATCAGCGTCCGTGTCGAAGCCGGGGATGCCCCCGACATCGTGGATTTCCCCCAGCCCGGTCTGTTAAAGACCTTTGTGGCCCAGGGTGAGGTTGTCGATGTCAGCACCTTCCTGCCCCAGGAGTCTTTCGACAACTACAACCAGAGCTGGTGGGACATGGCGGAAATGCAAGGTCCCGACGGCACCATCACCGCCGGTGTGTGGCACCGCTTCAACGCCAAGAGCCAGGTCTGGTACCCGCAGGAAGAGTTCGAGGCTGCCGGTTATGAAATTCCCGAGACCTGGGATGAGATGATGGCCCTCTCCGACCTGATCGTCGCTGACGGCGACAAGCCCTGGTGTGTCGGCATCGAGTCCGGCGCGGCCACCGGCTGGCCCGCCACCGACTGGATGGAGGAGATCATGCTCCGCACTACCAGTCTGGAGAACTACGACAAGTGGACCACCGGCGAGCTGCCCTTCAGCTCCCCCGAGGTCAAGAACGCCCTGTCCATCCTGGACGAGGTCTGGAGCGATGAGTACGTCTTCGGCGGCCGTGAGGCCATCGTCACCACCTTCTTCGGTGACGCCCCCACGCCGATGTTCGAAGATCCGCCCAAATGCTGGCTGCACAAGCAGGGCAACTTCATCGTCAGCTTCTTCCCCGAGGGTGTGGAATCCGGAACCGACTTTGGCTTCTTCTACCTGCCCCCCATTGATGAAGAATACGGGAAACCCTACCTGGTTGCCGGCGACATCATGGCCATGTTCAATGACCGTGATGAGGTCCGGGCAGTCATGGAATTCTTCACCAAGGGTGAGGCGGTGAAAGAATGGCTGGCCGCCGGCGGCGCGCTCTCTCCGCATGAGGACGCCCAGCTGGATTGGTACGGAGATCCGATCGAGCGCGGCATCGCTGAACTGGTCAACGAGGCCACCAGCGTGCGCTTTGACGGCTCTGACCTGATGCCTGGTGAGGTCGGCGCGGGTGCCTTCTGGACCGGCATGACCGACTTCTTCTCCGGCACCGCGGACATGGACACCGTTCTGGCTGAGATCGACGCAGCCTGGCCGGAGGGTGACATGGAAGAGGAGATGGAAGAGGAAGCTGGTGAACCGTTCAAGGCCGGCATGGTAACGGATGTCGGCGGTGTGGATGACAAAAGCTTCAACGCTGTTTCCTGGGCCGGCCTGCAGATGGCCGAGGAGCAGCTGGAGAACGTGGAAGTGCAGGTGCTGGAATCCCAGCAGCAGACCGACTATGCTGTCAATATCAACCAGCTCCTTGACCAGGACACTGACCTGATCGTCACCGTCGGATTCCTGCTTGGGGAAGACACCCAGACCTTCGCGGCCGCCAATCCGGAAACACTCTTTGCCATCGTGGACTTCGCCTATGGAGATCCGCCCGAGAACCTGAAAGGCATCACCTTCTCCACCGACGAAGCCGCCTTCCTGGCTGGCTATGTAGCAGCCGGCATGACGGAAACCGGCATCGTTGGTATGTTCGGCGGCATCGAAATCCCCACCGTGACCATCTTCATGGATGGCTTCGCTGGGGGCGTGGCCTACTACAATGAGGTCAACGGCACCAGCGTGGAAGCGCTCGGCCGCAACCTCTTCGTGGGCAACTTCGAATCCACCGAGGACGGCCGCAACACCGGCCAAACCCTGATCGACGAAGGCGCGGACATCATCATGCCCGTTGCTGGACCTGTCGGTCTGGGCACCGCCGCTGTGGCCCAGGAGAACGAAGGTGTCAAGGTCATCTGGGTTGACACCGACGGCTGTGTCAGCGCTCCGGAATTCTGCAATGTTTTCCTGACCGCTGTGCAGAAGAAGATCGACAACGCGGTCTTCGACGTGGTTGCTAAAGCGCAGGCTGGCGATATCGCTGATTGGTCCGTGCCCTACGACGGCACCCTGGCCAATGACGGTGTCGGCCTGGCGCCGTACAACGAGTTCGAGGATGACGTTCCTGAAGATCTGAAAGCTGCTGTGGAAGATCTGAAGCAGATGATCATCGACGGCGAGATGGACGTCACAGCTTACTACCCAGAACAGTAGGCTGATCCGCTGAGATAAACAGGAAAACGGTGTGAATCCCCTTCACACCGTTTTCCTTAATCCTCCACTTCCCAGTGAGACCGCTGTCAGACCAGGAGAACTGACAGATATCATTCCAGATTTTTCATCTTCTCGTATATAATAAAAAGTAGTCTTATCGGCTCCTGAGACAGCTCACCAGCGATAGATGGAGGATAGAGAAGGAGTATGCTATGACCGAAGCAACAGAATCCAGATTTTCAATCAACACAATTCTGGAGTGGTTCACCACAACGATCGGTCAGATTGTTGCGGCGATCATTGTCCCTGTCGTGACCGGTTTTGTCATGATCCAGGGATTTATTTTCTTAAGAGACGGCAACGCACCCAAATACGTCATCGCCCTGGTGGCCATCCTCTGGGGGGTGGGCGGTGTGGCCCTGATCTACTTCGTCACCAACTGGCTGATTGAACAGCTGCCGGGGAAGTGGATGGGGCGCCTGCAGCCCTTCCTGTTCGTTGGCCCGGCGGTGGCCATCCTGGCCTGGTATCTGGCCATCCCGACGGTCAGAACGTTCATCGCCAGCCTGAAGGACCGCACCGGGGATAACTGGGTGGGGTTAGCCAACTACATCGCCGTCTTCACCGAGCGTAATATGAACATCGCCTTCCGGAACAACCTGCTCTGGATCGCCTTTGGCGCCACCCTATCGGTGCTCTTTGGACTGCTGGTTGCCGTCCTGGCAGACCGCTCCCGCTTTGAGAATTTCGCCAAATCCATGATCTTCCTGCCCATGGCCATTTCCATGGTGGGCGCCGGCGTGATCTGGAACTTTATTTACGAGGTTAAGGAGCCCGGTGCCGCTCAGATCGGCCTGCTCAACGCCATCTGGACCGGCCTGGGAGGGCAACCGCAGGCCTGGACGGCCATGCTCCAGCCCTGGAACAATCTCTTCCTGATCATCATCCTCATCTGGCTGCAGACCGGCTATGCCATGGTGATTTTTTCAGCTGCCATCAAGGGAATTCCCGAAGAGCTGCTGGAAGCCGCCCGGGTGGACGGAGCCTCCGAGGTGCAGATCTTTTTCCGAATCATGATCCCCTACATCCTGGGGACCATTATCACGGTAGCAACCACGATCATCATCTTCACCTTGAAGATCTTTGATGTCGTCTGGGTGATGACCGGCGGACAGTTCGGCACCCATGTGATTGCCACCCAGTTCTACCGCCAGGCTTTCACCAATCAAAACAAGGGGTTCGCATCGGCAATCGCCATTGTGCTGGTGATGCTGGTTATTCCGGTGATGATTTATAACCTGCGCCAGTTTGCGGAAGAGGAGGCATTCTAATGAAATCGTCAAAAAGACAACAGCTCATCCGTGACCTGATCGTCAATGGCATTCTGCTCCTGCTGGTGGTTCTCTGGACCATTCCCACCCTGGGGCTGTTCATCTCCTCTTTCCGGTCCCGCTTTAACATTCAGACCTCCGGCTGGTGGAAAGTCTTACCCCATCGGGAATGGGTCCTGGTGGAGGAATTCGATAAACCGGAAGATGTCGATACCGAGGGGGTGATGGAGATCGCCGGAGCGACCGGAACCTTTGAGGAACTCCGTCAGGGGATCGTCACGGAGGACGGGCGTCAGGTGATCTGGTCCGGCAATAAACGGCTGGGAACCATTCGAATCCAGGAAAGGCGCTGGGTGCTCCTGCCCCAGCTCACCCTGGATAACTACGGACAGGTGCTGGCCGGCAAGTCCTATGAAATCCAAACGGCCTCAGGGGAGACCCGGACGGTGGAGGGGGATAACTTCACGGGGGCCTTCCTGAACAGCGTTACCGTTGCCGTGCCGGCGACAATCATCCCCATCCTGATCGCCGCCTTCGCCGCCTACGGGTTTGCCTGGATGCGCTTTCCGGGCCGTAAGGTGCTTTTCATTCTGGTGGTGGCCCTGCTGGTGGTGCCGCTGCAGATCGCCCTGGTGCCCATCCTGCTGGACTATGTCCGGCTGGATCTCAACGGCACGTTCCTGGCCATCTGGCTGGCACATACCGGCTTCGGCCTGCCGCTGGCCACCTACCTGCTGTTCAACTACATCAAGGGACTGCCCAGGGACATCCTGGAATCCGCCTTCATTGACGGGGCCTCGCACTTTACCATCTTCCTGCGCTTGATCCTGCCCCTCTCGGTGCCCGCGCTGGCATCCTTCGCTATCTTCCAGTTCCTCTGGGTCTGGAATGACTATCTGGTCGCCCTGATCTTCATCGGCGCCAAACCCGATGTCCAGGTGCTGACCATGCGCATCGCGGAAATGGTGGGATCCCGGGGTGCCGACTGGCACCTGCTCACTGCGGGAGCCTTCATCTCCATGCTGCTGCCGCTGATTGTCTTCTTCTCGCTGCAGCGCTTCTTCGTCCGCGGCCTGCTGGCCGGGTCCGTGAAAGGCTGATCGAGGAGCAGCACAGGCAGGGTTAACACATGATTTGACAAAACGGCCTGGGTGAGTTCACTGCCCAGGCCTTCTTTTCGCCCGTCAGCCGGCGCTGGAGAGGAGGGAACTACAAGATGAAAACCCATCCCCTGGGAAATACCGGTTTGCTGCTTTCAGAGCTCGCCCTGGGAACGATGATCTTCGGTGAGGAGGGCCAGCGGGGCACCGCAAAAAAGGAGGCCGTGGACCTCATCCACCGCTACCTGGACCAGGGGGGGAATCACATCGACACCGCCAATGTCTATGCCAGCGGGCGCTCGGAAGAGATCGTGGGGGAGGCGCTGCGGGGCAAACGCAGCCAGGTGGTGCTGGCCACCAAGGTGCGCTTCGCCGTGGGAGACGGGCCGAACGATCAGGGACTCTCCCGCTATCACATCCTGCGCAGTGTGGAAGACAGCCTGCGGCGCCTTAACACAGAAACCATCGACCTGCTCTATATGCATGCCTGGGACCCTCTCACCCCGCTGGAGGAGTCGCTGCGGGCCTTTGACCACCTGGTCCGCGCCGGGAAGGTGCGCTACATCGGTGTCTCCAATTTCAAAGCCTGGCAGCTGATGAAATCTCTCTGCATCAGTGACGCCCACGATTGGGTGCGTTTTCAGGCCGCCCAGTATCAGTACAGCCTGGTGGAGCGAGACATTGAAGCGGAAATCGGAGACCTCTGCCAGGTGGAGGACCTCTCCCTGATTCCCTGGGGCCCGCTGGGCGGCGGCTTCCTGAGCGGGAAATACCAGCGGGGAGATCGTCCGGAATCCGGCCGCTTAGCCGTCATGCCGGAAAAAGCGGAGGAAGCCTGGCAGCGCCGGGCGCTGGAACGAAACTGGCGGATTCTTGATGTGATGGATGATATTAAATCCAGCTACAATTATTCCCATCCCCAGATTGCCCTGCGCTGGCTGCTGGAACAGCCCGGCGTGGATTCCGTCATCCTGGGAGTGAGGACCGCCGAACAGCTGGAAGACAATCTGGGGGCAGCGGAAATTCACCTGCCCGAAGAGGAAATCTCCCGGCTCAACGAAATCAGCGCTCCTCAACCGGGCTACCCCCACCGATTTCTGGAAGCCTATGCCCGGCGTTAAGCAGCCTTCCGCGTCCGTCTCTTGGTTGAGGTGAAAATTATGAATCAGCAAACCTATACTTTTCCGGATGACTTCCTCTGGGGTGTGATCGCCTCAGCCTACCAGATTGAAGGAGCCTGGCAGGAGGATGGCAAAGGAGTCAGCATCTGGGATACCTTCGTGCGCCAGCCGGATCGGATTCTTAACGGAGAAACCGGTGATGTCGCGGCGGATCACTACCACCGCATGGCGGACGATGTCGCTTTAATGAAAGAATTCCATTTTCCCAGCTACAGCTTCACCACCTCCTGGACCCGGATTCTCCCTGAGGGAACCGGCAGGGTCAACCAACAGGGATTGGACTTTTATGACCGATTGGTAGATCAACTGCTGGAAGCAGGGATTCAGCCCAAAGCGACCCTCTATCACTGGGATTTCCCCCAGGCCCTGCAGGAGAAGGGCGGCTGGCCCAGCCGGGAGAGCATTGACTGGTTCGGGGAATACGCTGCGGTAGTTTTTGATACCCTGGCCGACCGGGTGAAACTCTGGGGAACACACAATGAACCCTGGGTGGCCGCCTTTCTGGGCTACGGCGCCGGGATCCACGCCCCGGGGATCTGCGACGCCACCCAGGCTTACCAGACCGCCCATCATCTGCTGATGGCCCACGCCCGGGCCGTGGAAATCTACCGTGACGCAGGCTACCCGGGGGAAATTGGCCTGATCCTCAATTTGAACCACCTCATCCCCGCCTCCGATACAGAGGAAGACATCGCCGCCGCCCGCCGGGTGTATGCCGAGACCCACAGCCTGTTTCTGGATCCCATTTTTCACAATCGCTATCCGGAGGACTTTTTCCAATGGCTGGGTCCCCATCAGCCCCGGGTGGAGCCCGGAGATCTCCAGAAACTTCACCGATCTGTGGATTATCTGGGGTTGAATCATTACAACACGGATCTGGTACATCACGATCACTTTGGCGGCTGGTTGAAAGCCAGATTGGAACCCTATGCCGCCCCCTTCTGGGGGCATACCCAGATGGGCTGGGGGATCAATCCCCCGGGCATCAAAGCCGAGGTGCTCAACCTCAAGGATAATTACGGCAACCCCAAGGTGATCCTCACTGAAAACGGCTGCGCAGCGCCTGACCTGCCGGATGAAAACGGCTTTGTCCAGGACCTTGACCGCATCCGCTTCCTGCGCGCCCATCTCATCCAGCTCCACCAGGCCATCGAGGAAGGGGCCAATCTGCAGGGATATTATGTCTGGAGTGTGCTGGATAACTTTGAATGGGAGCGCGGCTACAGCAAGCGCTTTGGGTTGATCCGGGTGGATTTCGATACCCTGGAGCGCATCCCGAAACAGAGCGCTTACTGGTACCGGGATGTGGTCCGCAGCGGCACCGTGAAGATTTAAATTGCAGCATAAAGGTGATCATGAACAAAAACAACCTTCTCTGGTGGCAAAAAGGGGTCATCTACCAGATCTATCCCCGCAGTTTCAAAGACAGCACCGGAAACGGAATTGGTGATCTCCCGGGAATTGTGGAGAAACTCCCTTACCTGGATGAGATACTCGGGGTGGATGCCCTCTGGCTGTCCCCGTTTTACCCGTCCCCGATGAAGGATTTCGGGTACGATGTTGCCGATTATCGGGGGGTGGACCCGCTGTTTGGAACCCTGGAAGATTTTAATCATCTGCTGGAAGAATGCCACCGGCGGGGGATGCGTATGATCATCGACCTGGTGCCCAATCACTCCTCTGATCAGCATCCCTGGTTTCAGGAATCCCGCTCCTCCCGCAGCAATCCCAAACGGGACTGGTATATCTGGCGGGATCCCCGCCCGGACGGCTCCCCGCCCAACAACTGGTTGAGCGTCTTCGGCGGGCCGGCCTGGGAATGGGATCAACACACCGGGCAGTATTATCTGCACTCCTTCCTCAAAGAGCAGCCCGATCTGAACTGGCGCAACCCCCAGCTGCGGGCAGCATTTTATGATGTCATCCGCTTTTGGCTGGAAAAGGGGGTGGACGGCTTCCGGATTGACGTCGCCCATTACATCATGAAGGACCCCCAGATGCGGGACAATCCGCTTAACGAGCAGCCCTCCCCCTTCATTCATCGACCGCTGGGAGAGTATGACTCCCAGGTGCACCTTTATGACAAGGGTCATCCCGACACCCATGAAATCTACCGGGAGATCCGCAAGCTGCTCGATGCCTACAGCGAAGAACGTCCCCGGGCGGCCATCGGGGAAATCCACATCTTCGACTGGGAGGAATGGGCCTCTTACTATGGAGAAAACCTGGACGAGATCCATCTTCCTTACAACTTTTCCCTGATCGGCGGTAAGTGGTCCGCATCCGCAGTAGAGGAAAAGGTGGCCGGCCTGGAGAACGCCCTCCCCGAAGGAGCCTGGCCGAACTATGTGCTCGGCAATCACGATGAACAGCGCCTGGCCAGCCGGGTGGGCCGGGAGCAGACCCGGGTCGCTGCCATGCTGCTGCTCACTCTGCGGGGAACCCCCACCATTTATTACGGTGAGGAAATCGGCATGACCAATGTCGATATTCCCCCCGAACAGCAGCGGGACCCGGCCGGGCTCCGGCAGCCCGGGGCGGGGCAGGAGCGGGATCTGTGCCGGACGCCGATGCAGTGGACCGCCGGGGAGCGGGCCGGGTTCTCCCCGCCGGGTGCTGAGGCCCCCTGGCTGCCCCTGGCTTCCAATTACCAGGACATCAACGTCGCTGCCCAGCAGGAGGACCCCACCTCCCTGCTCACCCTCCACCGCCGCTTATTGGCTATACGCAAAGAACGTCGGGCGCTGCAGCAGGGAGCCTTTCAGGTTTTTTCCCCTGCCCCCGATAATACTTACTGCTATCTCCGCAAAGGATCCCGGGAAACCCTGCTGACCGCCCTCAACTTCAGCAGAGAATCCCGACAGCTGATCCTGCCGATGAACTCCACCGACATCCTGCTTTCCACCTACCTCGACCGCCAGGGTCAGGAATCCTCACCCCTCACCCTGCGTCCCAACGAAGGACTGCTGCTGAAATTATGAACAAAACGCCTGTTGACGCTGTTATTTTTGATCTTGACGGGGTGATCACCGACTCCACGCCCCTGCACAGCCTGGCCTGGAAAACCATGTTTGACAACTACCTCAAAAAGCATGCCGAAGAGGCCCGCATCCCCTTCCGCGAGTTCACCCATGAGGAAGATTACCTGGCCTATGTGGACGGGAAACCCCGCTACAAGGGTGTGGAATCCTTCCTGGAATCCCGCGGGATCGAGCTCCCCTACGGCAGCCCGGAGGACCCTCCTGGGGAGAAGACCATCTGCGGACTGGGGAACCTCAAAAATCAGCTGTACAATCAGTTCCTCCAGCAGTACGGAGTAGAGATCTACGCCACGACGGTGGAGCTGGTTCATGAGATCAAAGCCGCCGGCATTCCCCTGGGTGTGGCCTCCTCCAGCAGAAACGCCGAAAAGGTGCTCGAGCTGACCGGTCTGATCGATTTGTTCGATACCGTCGTCGACGGCAGGGTGTCTGAAGAGCTCGGCCTGCGGGGAAAACCCTCCCCGGATATATTTTTGACCGCCTGTGAACAGCTGGGTGCCAGCCATGATCACGCTGTGATCGTCGAGGATGCCAACTCCGGGGTGCAGGCCGGCTTCCGGGGCAATTTTGGTCTGGTGATCGGCGTGGCCCGGGAGAACAACCAGCTGGAGCTGGATCTCAACGGGGCCGACATCGTCGTGGAGGATTTGCTGGAAATCACCCTGCATGGCATCAAAAACTGGTTCGCGGAAGGCATTAAACGCAAGCAGTGGTCCATTGAATATACAGAATTTGATCTCTCCCGGGAGAGCACCCGGGAGGTGCTCTGCACAGTGGGCAACGGCTTCTTTGGTACCCGGGGCGCCTTTGAAGAAATCGATGCCATCCCGGATGTTCACTATCCCGGAACCTATATTACCGGCCTCTACAACCGGCTGGATTCCCATATTGCCGGACGGACGGTGTCCAATGAGGATCTGGTCAATTGTCCCAACTGGCTGCCGCTGACCTTCAAGATCAACACCGGGGAATGGTTCGACCCCCAGCAGGTCCAGATCCTGGAATTTCACCGGCAGCTGGATTTCAAAACCGGGGTCCTGCGGCGGCGCATGATCGTCCGCGACCAGGAGGGCCACCAGACCCTGATTCAGTCCTGGCGGTTGGCCAGCATGAAAGATCCTCACCTGGCCGCCCTGCGCTATCAAATCACCCCGCTAAACTACGCCCGCACGTTCACCGTCCGCTCCGAGCTGGACGGCACGGTGATCAATCAGGGTGTTAAGCGCTACCGGGAGCTGAGCTCCCGCCACCTTGATCCCCTGGAGCAGAAAGGCGAGGGGGGAAACAGCCTGCTGGCTGTGAAAACCAACCAGTCTGCCATCGTCATCGCCGAAGCAGCCCGTCTGGTAGTGAGAAGCGGTGAGATCATCGCCCAGCCAGATTTTTTGATCACCACCACACCCGGAAAGGTATCCACCTCGTTTGAGATCGAAGCCCGCTCCGACCACCCGCTGACGGTGGACAAGATTGTCTCCATTCACGCCTCCCACCTCTCCCACGGGGAGGACCCCATCCGCCTGGCCGAGGAGCAGATCCGCGCTATGCCGGATTTTGAAGACATCCAGCAGGAGAGCATCCAGGCCTGGCGGGAGATCTGGGAAAAGATCGATATCCTGGTTTCCGGAGATCGCCTGGTACAGAAGATGATCCGGCTCAACCTCTATCATACCCTGGTCAGTGCCTCTCCTCATTCAGCCAATTACGCCATGGGCATCCCCGCCCGCGGTTTGCACGGCGAAGCTTACCGCGGCCATATCTTCTGGGATGAGCTCTACGCCATGCCGTTCTTTGATTTTCACTTTCAGGATACGGCCCAGGCTGCTCTCCGCTTCCGCTATCACCGGCTGGATGCTGCCCGACAGCTGGCCGAGCAAGCCGGCTACAAAGGCGCGATGTTCCCCTGGCAGAGCGGCAGCGAGGGGACGGAGGAAACCCAGCGGCTGCATCTTAATCCCATCTCCGGGAAATGGGGACCCGACCATTCCCACCTGCAGCGGCATGTTTCCCTGGCCATCGCCTACAACGTCTGGCAGCATTTTTGGATCACCAATGATGTGGATTTCCTGGAAAGCTGCAGTGCCGAGCTCTACCTGGAGATCTGCCGCTTCTGGTCCTCGATCGCCGAACTGGATCCAGAAACCGGCCGTTATACCATCGACCGGGTGATGGGACCGGATGAATTCCATGAAAAATATCCCGGCGCTGAGGAGGGAGGGCTGCGGAACAATGCCTACACCAATTTGATGACAGCCTGGGCCCTCGATCGGGCCTTTGATCTGCTGGAGGTCATCAACGGGGATCACAAAGATCAACTGCTTACCCGCCTGAAAATTGACCAGCAGGAGCTCGACCGCTGGCAGGATTTGACCAGAAATCTGACCGTCCCCATCTCGGACGAGGGGATTATTGAACAGTTCGAAGGCTATTTTGACCTGGATGAGCTGGACTGGGATCACTACGAGAGCACCTATGAGGACATCCACCGCATGGACCGCATTCTCAAAGCGGAGGGGCGTTCCCCCGACAGCTACAAGGTCGCCAAGCAGGCGGATGTGCTGATGCTTTTTTACAACCTTTCCGAGCTGGATGTTTTCCAGCTGCTCTCCAAATTGGGCTACCATCCGCCGGACAATTTGCTGGAGAAAAATTTTCATTATTATCTGCAGCGCACCTCCCATGGCTCCACACTGAGCCGGCTGGTTCATGCCTATCTTGCCCATCAAGTGGGCAACTATGAGCTCAGCTGGAAACTCTACCTGGAAGCCCTGCGCAGTGATTTTATGGACATTCAGGGAGGAACCACCCGGGAAGGCATTCACCTCGGCGTGATGACCGGCTCCGCCCTGTTCACCCTGCGCACCTACGCAGGGGTCAACTGGGTGGACGACGTGCTTTCCCTGGTTCCCGACATGCCCGCCTGGTGGAGTGAGCTGGCTTTTCAAATCACCTTCCGGGGCGATCAGTATCTGGTGGCCATGGAGCAGGAGCGCATCCGGCTGCAGCTGCTGGGCCGACAGGAACGTCCGGTGTTTCTGTACGACCGTAAGATCTGGTTGAAACCCGGGGAGTGGCAGGTGCTGGAGTATTGAAACTTCATCGCGAGCGCAGCGAAGCGATCTCCCGGCGAGCGCAGCGAAACGACCTGCCGGCTAGTACAGCGAGCGATCTCACGGTGATATAAAAAATGTCCGAAAAGTATTTTATCGATATCCTGACCGAGAAGAATCCCACTTTATTATAGACCGGCTGCACCGGGAATATCATCACCCGTGACAAACAACGCAGGCTGGGAACCGCCAGTAAATTTACCAAGAAGTATAATATTCATAAGTTAGTTTTATTATGAAGTAACCGGTCCCATGACAAGGGCCTATGCTAGAGAAAAACAAATCAAAGCCGGATCACGAAAGAAAAATATTAATACCCAACCCCAACAGACTGCCGCGGCGGGAAGCGGCCCTTCCCGCCTGGCAGTGAACCGGAGATGCTATGCTCGGAGATGTCTTACTGATCAATGAAAATCACAAGAAAGCCGCCCGCCAGATCCTGGAATACCTGGAAGGAATTCCTGATCAGAAGCTGGTCCTGGCCATTGGAGGAGAATCCGGAAGCGGTAAAACCGAGCTGGCTCATCTGGTTGCCAGGGGGCTGAAAGCCAGAGGGACCCCCGCCAAGATCATGCACATTGATAATTATTACCTCACCCCGCCGGCGGAGAGAACCCCCTGGCGGAAAGCCCATGGCCTGGAGGCCATTGGCTACACGGAATATAACTGGGAGGCCATCAACCGCAATATAGAGGACTTTTATGAAGATGCGGAAGAGGTGGTCATGCCCTGCATCGACCTGCTCACCGATCAGGTGGACCGGCTGCATACCTCGTTGGCCGGGTTTCAATACCTGATTATCGAGGGGCTGTACGCAGTCAAAGCGGAAGCCGATCTGAAAATTTTGCTGGAACTGACCTACCACAAGACCAAGGGAGCACAGATTAAACGGGGGAAGGAACCCACCAACGAATACCGCTGGCAGGTGCTGAAGCGGGAGCATGAGGTCGTCCAATCGCTCCGACCCCGGGCAGATCTCCTGATCACCGAGGACTTTCAGCTTGAGCAGAGAGAATAAGGTCCGCCCGTGCCGGAGATCATCACCTTTGGTGAGGCGCTGATCGATTTTGTGGCTGCTGAGGCGGGACACACCCTCAGCGAGGCGGTCCATTTTCAAAAAGCAGCCGGCGGTGCTCCCCTCAATACTGCCGTGGGACTGGCCAGACTGGGGGCCCACTGCGGCTTCATGGGCCAGGTGGGCGCAGACCCCTTCGGTTCTTTCCTCGCTGAGACTCTGCAGGGCGCCGGGGTGGATACCGCCCTGCTCAAATTTTCTCAGCGGGCCCGCACCGGGCTGGCCTTTGTCTCGCTGACACCGGAGGGGGAACGGGATTTCAGCTTTTTCCGCCATCCCAGCGCAGATATGCTCTTCAGCCCGGAGGATATCCCCGCCAGCTGCTTCCAGAAGGTTCGCATCTTCCACTTTGGTTCCATCAGCGCCATTCAGGAACCCTCCCGCAGTGCCACCCTCAGAGCTCTGCGGCTGGCCGATGAGGGGGAGCTGCTGTGCAGCTTTGATCCCAACCTGCGCCTCAACCTCTGGCCTGATCCGGAAACCGCCCGGGAGACCATCCTGTCTCTGGCCAATTCTGCCCAGATCATCAAACTCAGTCAGGAAGAGTTGGCCTTCCTCAGTGGGCACACTGCCAGCGAGATTTCCCGGGGAGAGGACCTGGAGGCCGGAGTCCGCCGGCTCTGGCATGATCATCTGCAGCTGCTCGTCGTCACCCTGGGACCCAGCGGCTGCGCCGGGTTCACCAGGGAGGAGAGCATCTTCCTGCCCGGTTTTTCAGTGCCCACGGTGGATACCACCGGCGCCGGTGACGGCTTCATGGCCGGGCTGCTCTTTCAGCTCTCCCGGTCAAACAGTCTCCCCGATATCCTCTCCTCTCCGGAGGGGTTGGAACAGGCCTTACAGTTTGCCAATGCCGCCGGCGCCCTGACCACGACCCGCAGGGGGGCTGTCCCCGCCCTTCCGGATTATCAGGCCGTCCATTCCCTGCTCTCTTCCGGGGAGTAGCTGCCGGGGCCTGCCGGTCCACCATACAGTTTTATCAGGGGGCTCAACCTGGGGTGGAGAACCGCCAGCTACCGATTATAATCATAGACAGCTGCAGCGTCCGTTCTGATCAACGGCAGCTGAAATGATTGAGACCATTGCTAGAAACTGCGCTTGCCTTTATCATAAAGAAGGTTTGTTCTTTATTAATGGTGATGGATAAAATGACCTTGAGAAACGTTCTTCCGGGAGTATGTCTGGTTTTCCTGCTGGGGCTGCTCTCCGCCTGCGCCCCTCTCCCGGCCACCAGCACGGTGGAAAAACTGAACCTCAAAGGCACCTCCACGAAGACCCCTTTCCTTTCCATTTCCACTTATACCGCCACCTCCAGTCCCGCCCCCACGCTGCCCCCGTCTCAGACCCCGGCGGCGACGGATCCCCCAGCATCTCCCACCGGCACCGAGACCGAAGAACCCACCCCCACAGGGCTCCCGACCACCCTGACCAGCACCGCAGTGACGGAAACGCCGCTGCCCACCCCCACATCCGACTCCCAAAAATCAGATGAGCGGGGAGCGGCCGTTGTTCAGGTCTCCGTCACCACCAACTGCCGCACCGGGCCGGGGGTCAACTACCCCCGCCTGAGCGCCCTGCAGGCCGGGAAAGAGGCGGAATTGATCGGCCGGGACACCAGCTGGACCTACTGGATCATCAAAGATCCCGGCAGGACCGGTCAGAACTGCTGGCTGTGGGGCTACTATGCCAGCACCACCGGAAATCTCACGGCGCTGAAAGTTTTTACCGCCCCCACCCCGCCGGGCGGCTATCCCACCCCGCAGCCCACCAGCTCCCCGCAGCCCACATCGGTGCCGGCCACCAAAGCGCCCAGCAGCACCCCCAAACCCACCAAAACCAGCACTCCGTCCGGGCCCACCCCCACGCCCAACCTCACCCCCGGAACAGCCACGAACACCCCGCTGCCGCCGACGGCCACCCCGGTTCCCCCCACGGCCACCCCCATCCCGGACCCCGGCTACTGTGCCTACACCTCGGTGCTTCCGGGCGAGGAAGATCAGATCTTCCAAATGATCAACCAGGCCAGGAAAAACCACGGTCTTCCAAAATTAAAAAACCTCAACAGCTTGGTAACCATCGCTCGGGACCACGGCCGGGATATGACCTGCCACGGAACCTACAGCCACACCTCCACAGACGGGACCAAAGCCTGGGAGCGCATTTCCATTGCACTGGGACACGGTCCGAACTGGTGCTATAATCACTGCTGCTGTTCGGAAATCTTTTACGGGGGAGGGTCACCACAGACCGCCTTCAATTGGTGGATGAACCACCCTTCACAGGATCCGAACTATAAAGACAATATCCATAAACGGACCATCCTATCTCAATACAGCACCCATATGGGTGTAGGCGCGATTTATTACAATAAAAACGGCGTTGTCCGCAAGTTTTACACAGTCGATTTTGCCCGACCCTGAGCCAAGGATGATTTCATGCAGATTGCTTTCCTGAACCCCCAGGGAAATTTTGACCCCCAGGACAGCTACTGGACGGAACATCCCGATTTCGGCGGCCAGCTGGTCTATGTCAAACAGGTCGCTCTGGCCATGGGGGCGCTGGGAAATCAAGTGGATATCCTCACCCGGCAGATCAAAGACCCCGATTGGCCGGAGTTCTCCAACCGCTTTGACAGCTACCCGGAAGCACCCAACGTCCGCATTGTGCGTCTTCCAGCCGGGCCGGATGCCTTCCTGCGCAAGGAGCAGCTCTGGCCCCACCTGGTCGAGGACTGGGTGCCGAACATCCTGGATTTCTATCAGCAGGACAGCGGGCTGCCGGATGCCTTCACCGCCCATTACGGCGACGGCGGCCTGGTCGGGGTGCTGCTGCAGGAAGAAACTGGTCTACCCTTTTCCTTTACCGCCCATTCCCTGGGCGCTCAGAAGATGGACAAACTCCATGTCGGCGGGGATAACCTGGCAGAGATGGAAGCCTATTTTCATTTCTCCCGCCGGCTGTCGGCCGAGCGGCTCTCCATGAACCGTTCTGCGGTCAACATCACCAGCACCCGTCAGGAGCGCTTTGTCCAGTACAGCCATCCCGCCTACCGCGGCGCTGTGGACTGGACCGATGACAGCCGCTTCGCGGTCATCCCGCCCGGCGTCAACCTGGAGATCTTCGATAAGGACGCCCGCATTCCGACCGAAGAGCAGGTCAGCAGCTACATCGAAGACATGCTCTCCCGGGACCTGGCGGAAAGCCGGGTGGATAAACCCTGCATTATCGCCTCCAGCCGGTTGGATCCCAAAAAAAACCATCTTGCCCTGGTGGAAGCCTTTGCCGCCAGCAGTGAGCTGCGGGATCATGCCAACCTGGTGATCATCACCGGGAACCTGCAGGATCCGCTGAATGGGTACGAGGAAGCCGGGGAGACCGAGAAAAAAGTCCTCGACGCCCTGACCCGGGTGATCAGGGAGGCGGATCTGCAGGGGGAAATCTCCTTATTTGCCATTCAGGGCCAGCAGCAGCTGGGCGCTGCCTACCGCGCCCTGGCCCGGAAGGGATCCGTGTTCGCCCTCACCGCTTTGTACGAGCCCTTCGGCCTGGCTCCGCTGGAGGCCATCGCTGCCGGAATGCCCGCGGTGGTGACCAAATTCGGAGGCCCCAGCGAAAGCCTGCTGGAAGGGGATCAGGAATTCGGCCTGCTGGTGGACCCGTCCGACCGGGAAGAGATCAGCACGGCGCTGTTCTCACTGATCATCAGCCCGGAGAAATGGCAGCACTACGCCGAGGCGGGCTATCAGCGGGTGCTCTCCCGCTACATCTGGGAGCGCACCGCAGCAGGCTATCTCCACCAGCTGGAAAAAGCCGCTCAGGACCGGAGCGAACAGGAATCCGGGAGAGTCACCATCCTGCCCATTCATCCCTATTTCAAAAACCCCACGCCGGAGAACGATATGACCCTTGAGGACCTGAAATCCCTGTACCTGGAATACGATCTGCTTGCTGTCGGAGAAACGCTGGTGGACTTCATCTCCAACCGGCGGTCCAATTCTCTCCGCACAGCGGAGGAGTTTCGCAGGTTCCTGGGCGGTCAGCCGGCCAATGTCGCCGTCTATGTGGCCAAACTGGGCGGAAAATCCGCCGTGCTCTCCAAGATCAGCGAGGACCGCTTCGGCGAGTTTCTGGAGGAGTCCCTTCAACATCACGGCGTCAGCACCGCCCATTTACTGAAAACCGACCAGCTGCCCACCACCTCGGTATTCATCACCAAAACAACCGGCGTGCCCGATTTTCAAGTCAACCGCGGCGCTGACACGCTGCTGACCATCCAGGATACGCCGGAGGAGCTGATCAAGAACGCCCGCTGTGTGCACACTTCCTGCTTTGCGCTCTCCCGGGAGCCCACCCGCTCTGCGGTCCGGCGTGCCCTGCGGCTGGCCAGGCGCCATGACAAACTGGTCTCCCTGGATCCCAACTACAGCCCCCGCATCTGGCCTGATAAAATGGAAGCCTGGGAGGTGCTGGCTCAAATCATGCCCTATGTCACTGTGGTCAAGCCCTCCCTGGAGGATGCCCGGCTGCTGTTTGATCCCAACATGAGCGAGAGCGAGCTGGAGCAGGCCTGTCTGGAGCGCTTTCATGATCTGGGGGCAGAGGTGGTCATCGTCACCCGCAGCGGCGGCATGGTCACAGTGTCCAACGGAGGCGGGTTGGAACATGTCGGCCCGCTTCCCCTGGTAGAGGTCAACAGCGTGATCGGCGGCAGCGATGCCTTCTGGGGCGGTCTGCTGGTCGCCCATCTGGATGGAAAATCCTGGCAGCAAGCGGTCTGCTTCGCCCACGAGATCGCCGCCCGCAAGCTGCAGCATGTCGGCCATGTGCAAGAATTGATTGACCGGCAGAGCGTTTACCGGCAGGTTGCCGTCAACCTGGAGCAGTGTTCTTAAACCAGCCCTGAGGAGGAGGCCATGTCGTGGGAGATCGCCTTTTTATCCATTCATGGGGATCCCCTGGCGCCCCTGGGCGGACCCCACCACGGGGGACAGAACGTCTACGTCAAAGAACTCTCCCGCTATCTGGGTGCGCTGGGTCTGAGGGTGGATGTCTACTCCCGGTGGGAATCCGAAGACCAGCAGCTGGAGAAAAAATATTCCCGCGGCACCCGGGTGATCCGCATTCCAATCGGTCCTGCTGAGATCCTCCCCAAAGAGCAAACCCTCAGCCTGCTGCCGGACATCGCCTCCTGGATTCCCCGCTATCAGTCCGAGCAGGGGCGTTCCTACCGTCTGATCCACAGCCATTATTACTTCAGCGGCGCGGCGGCCATTCACCTGAAAAGCACTTGGGGCATCCCTCTGGTGCACACTTTCCACTCTTTGGGCGCCATCAAAGAGCAGGCCCTGGGAAATCATGATCCCAGTCCCTCCACCCGGGTGGCCATCGAACGCCGCATCTGTCAGGCGGCGGATCGGATCATCGCCACCAATCCCCAGGAAAAGATCGACCTGATTGAAAACTACCAGGCCCACCCAGATAAGATTGCCGTGATTCCCTGCGGTGTGAATCTTTCCCTCTTTCAGCCCCGGGATCAAATCGAGGCCAAAAAAGCCATCGGGTATACGCCGGAGGATTTCCTGATCACCTATGTCGGCCGGCTGGAAGAGCGCAAAGGGATTGACACCCTCCTGGAAGCAGTCTCCAGCATTAATGATCCCGGCATTCAGGTGGTGATTGTTGGAGGCCCCCCGGTCAGCAAACCCTTCCTGAGCTGGATGGACCTGGAAGAAGCGCCTTTTCACACCTATCAGCAGCTGATTGAACAGCTGGGCCTGGAGAACCGGGTCACCTTTACCGGCGGCAAACCCCAGAAAGTGCTGCCAGGCTACTACAGCGCTGCCGACGTCACCGTGGTGCCCTCCTATTATGAGCCCTTCGGCCTCACCGCCGTGGAAGCCCTGGCCTGCGGCAGCAGCGTGATCGCCTCCCGGGTCGGCGGGCTGAAATCAACCGTCAAGGAAGGAAAAGCCGGGGCCCTGTTTACACCCCGCAGCGCCGCGGAGCTGGCCGAAAAAATCAAAATTTACCGGGATTCCCCGGATATGGTAGCGGAATACCGCCGGGCTGCCAGACCGTACGTGGAGGAGAACTTCAGTTGGAAGGTAGTCACCCGGCAGGTGGCTAATCTGTATGGTTCCCTCTTTGAAGAAAAGCCCTCAAGCAGCTCCCGGACCCGACCATGAACATGCGCACAAAACTGCTCTTGATGATCCTCCCGCTCCTGACTGCCAGTTCCTGCACCCTGCCTCTGCCGGCATCCTTTCTGACCACACCTGCGGCCGGGATCACCCAGGCTTCCCCCAGCCCCGCTGCTGCAAAAAAAACCACCACCCCGGGTCCAGTTTTCAAACAGACCTCCACCGCCACCACAGAACCCGGTGCCACCAACACCATCGAGCAGCCGACCGCAGAACAGACCCAGCAGGCCACCCCTTCTCCGCCGCCGGCGCCCTGCATCTGGGGCCGCTGGCAGATTCAGCCTGGTGAAATGGAAGCCTATTTGAATGCCGTTTTCAGGGAGAACGCCCCTTCCGGGCTGAGTGTAGAGATCGAAGAGCTGGGGGGGACCTTCCGATTGCATTTCCGCCCGGATGGGATCCTCAGCGGCAGCTCCCAGGACTACCGCGTCCGGGCCACGATCGCCGGCCTGCTGCAGACCGAGATAGAAATCATTCTTGCCGGTGAGGCCGACTACAGAACGACAGCATCCACCCTGATTGTCAGCGACCCTGATTATTCTGGGGAGGGCATTGCCGGGGATCTGGTCCCCAGCATTCTTGCCGGTGAGGAGGCGGTGATCACCATTTCTCCCGGCCTGCTGGCCTACCAGAGCGGTCAATCATCAGGGACCATGGAAATTGAAGATCAGGGCAGCGGGGAATATCTATGCTCGGCAGACTCACTCAGTTTTGATCTCACCGGGTACGGCACCCTGGATTGGACCCGCGTCGATCCCTGATTCAGCCCGGGAAGCGGTTCGGCAGCAGCCGGGGAGGGGGCGGTCTCTGAACCGGCCTACCCTGTCATTCCAGCAGCACTGCCCCCCTGAGGCGGATCCCGTCCTGAGTCACCAGGGTCGGAGACCCAGTCTGTGCATCCCTGCCCGCCGGACGAGAAGAGATTTCCCTGGCCCCCTTACGGTTATGTTGTGATACCGCTGATGGGTAAATCCGCTCTCCGTCCCTTTTTCCGCCTCTGAGAGCCTGCTGGAGCGTCCCGGGCAGGGGGATCCTGCGCACCCGCTGCCAAAAACTTGATCTATGGGCTCAGTAAAAGTCCAATCGGTCCTGGATGTGCTCCTTGACCGTTCGATAGACTGTCAGCGCCTGCTCTGCAGAATCCAGGCCTTCCATCTGTTCAATCAGGGTCCCCTTGGCAGCTTCCCGATCTGCTGAAGGCAGGGAAATTTTTCCCTCTTCCCCGTATTCTCGATTCCAGACTTTGATATAAATCCGGGCCTCCCGGTCCGCTTTTTCAACATCCGGGCAGGGAAAATCCACACCGGTTTCTCTGGAGAGGTAAGCCAAGGTTTTCTCCAGATCGGCTACCAACAGGGAAAAGGGCACCACGCAGATCCGATCCAGGTGGTTGAGGATAAATTGATACCAGACATAGTAATCCTGCAATTGCTTATTTACTACATCGCTGGAATTTCCCTTCCCAAAGCGGATCACCGTCGAAGCCACAGCCTGTATTGGGTCCCGGATGAGGACCACCACAGGTATTTTATAAAACAGGGCCATCCGGATATTCGCCAGAGAATGGGTGTGGTGAGCGATCTTCAGATCGGGTCGGAGATAATGCAGGATGACATTGAAATACGAGGTACCGCTGGACGGGTATCCTTCCAGACAGAGGTCTTTCTCCCGGGTGGCCAGATGTCTGCGGGGAATCAGACCCGCTTTTCTGACATAATAGTAGGGGACATAGATTAAAGGCTGCTGTTTCAGTTGCCGGATCCATCCTTTGACAATTGAATTCATTTCTTACCTCAACCTAGAAATATAAAGTTGGTCCGATGTCTTTCTAGCTATTCAAGTTCTCCCTCCAAACAATAAAGCAGCTGGTAAATCGATAGTGTTTCCGTCATTTTGTTGCATACTGCTTTTGGAAAACGGTTTTGTATAGCCCGCTCTGTCTCTGAGGGATAGGAGGTAACATAATAAGCTCTATGGAATTGAATCTGCTCTGGTTTTTCCAGAGGATATAAATCGATCTCAAATGCATCCAGGTAGGTTGCTGGAACCCACTCATATTTGGTATGCGTCTTATCAATATATACTGGAGCCGGATCCGCCAGTCCAATGAGATTCGTCACCAAAGGATAAACATGATAATGATCCAGAAAATGACTGGCCCAAAGCCGACTGTCATCCTGTTCGACTGCTTCTTTGTTTTCCGTTTCCAGGTTTATCCTAATCTGCGCTACATTTTGGAAATATTGCCGGAAGAATAGAAAGTTACAAATGATAAAAAATCCAGCGGTGAACAGCGGGGCAAACTTTTTTTGTTTCGGAAAATGATTTTTTGAAATTTTCATCCAATGATTCAACCCCAGAACAGCCCCAAAAATCAGGGAAGGAAAACTGACAAAAAAGACTCGCGGAAAAGGTTTGTCACCACGAAAAAAACTAAACAGAAAGGGTAAAAAGAATGTCATCCAGCTGAGATTGATTTTCCGCATAGGGTTTACTTTCCTGGATCGGACTGCCGCCAAAAAAACAAGCAGGTAACCAATACCAGCAATTACAAAAATGCTCAATCTGCCGCTGATCATGTATTTGAGAACTTTTGGAAACGGATTCTTGAAAACAGTACCCTGGAACAGACCCTGAGAGAGTACGTATTGATTATCAAAGATCTGGTCCAGAACAGGAAGATAAAAAAGCCAAGCGAGAGCGAATCCAATGATCAGGTAAATAAAAATGCTCAGATGGGGCCGGTTGCTCTCAAACACAAATGTACCTTTATTACCGGTAGAAGTTGGTTTCAACAATCTGGAGATCACACTATCCAACAGCACAAAAGAGATCACTGCCAACAGAAAATAAATATTCGAGGGAATTGTATAAAGTAATAAACTCGATATCAGGGAAATCCATATTCCCTTTTTCCTGATTGGATCATCCAGATAAGACAGGACTTGATATAGCAGCAAGGAACTGAAAAGTAGGGATAGGGAGTATCCCCGAATTTGAACAATGATATTTAACCAGGGAATTGTTGTCGCAAATAAGATTACTGCCAGCCAGCTGGCTGGCAGGCTGACGTGAGACTTAATCAGGGAGGCAAAGACAACCAGGGTAAGAATCCCAAAAAGCAGCTGCAGAAGTCTCAAAGCAACCGGATATCTTAGAACAAACTGCAAATCCTGCCAGCCCAATAATTGTAAATACAAATTATTGATCAGATTTGAGAATACGTGGTTGTTTGGAACAGGGTAATAGAAAACTGCGCTTCTGACAGAAGGAAGAATGTGCCGGATAATGGATATTAACTCATCCAGCCAATAATCCAGATCAAGCCGTTTCCAAACGATCAAACCCCAAAAAGGAACCGCTAAAACGATCCAAGTACTGAAATCCAGAAAACGAAATGGGACCCTGATAAAGTTTTTTTTATGGTATAGGTAGAAAACAATGTATAGTGAAGATACAATGAAACCCATTCCGTAGAGATACGGCATCGCGGAGAGAAAATAATCATTTGAAATCACAGACCGGATCAACGAGGGGACCATCACGCCTCGGAAACCAAATATTGAACCAACGAAGAGAAATATGGATAAATAAAAGCAGATGGGTTTCCACAAGGGTTGATTATTATCTAGGTTGGAGATTTCCATGACCCATTTCCAAAAGAGCTAGATATATGATTACCAAGCCGAAAGAAAACAATTTCATTTATTATAGATGATCCTGGGAAATTTAAATTCCCTTCAGGATAAAAGTGCATAAAAAAACAGCCGAACGGGATTAAGCGTTCGGCTGATTGATAACCCTAATGTACCCGTTTTCTAAGGCCATCTCCCGGCCTCAAATTCATCTACCTTCTGGGATAACTCCTCTTTATCAAACATCAAAGCGAACACCTGATAGCCCTGATATTCATCCATCACCCATTCGCCGATCGTGGCTTCTTCTTCTACCGGGATGAGGTTCTCAAAGATGATGTCCTCCCGGGGGTCAATCCTGGCCGCCAGGCAGGCCATCTTGCTGATATCGGAAGCGCTGAAATCGGTCAGCACATAGGAGAGCAGCCGGTTGGTCAGGTCGGGAAGCTGTTTGATCCCGTTCGGGGTGAGCATTTTCACCGCCAGCGCTCTCAGCACGATGGTCTGATTGCGGATGCGTCCGAAATCCCCGATCTCAATCCGGGCCCGGACCACCTGCTCGGCCTGCTTCCCATTCAGTTTATGCTGGCCGGCTTCCAGGTAGAGCTTGGGCTGTTCGAAGTGCTTGATATAGACATCCTCGGGCAGGTAGACCTCCAGCCCACCCAGCTGATCAATAATCTCACGGAATGCATATAAATTGACCACCAGATAGCGTTCCACCTGCAGCCCGTAATTCTCCTGTAGGGTGTGGGCCAGCAGCCCGGCGCCGTATCCTGGGCCGTCATAAAACCCCATTCCCTCGGTGCCGTAAAGATAGGCCTGATTCAGCTTTCCTTTGTTGACCCCATAACGGGATGCTCCCGGGATATCTACCCATAGATCACGGGGAAAAGCCACCACGGACACCTGCTGGGTTTGAAAATCCAGCCGCACTGCGCGGATGGAATCAGCCAGACCGTATAAATACCCTTCCGAGTCAATCCCCACCAGCAGAATGGTCATGCTGGGCGGCGCCCCACAGACCGGCTCGATGGTCGGCGTCAGGGTCGCTTCCAGGGTCTCTGTGGGCGGCGTCTGCTCCCCAGGCTGGCTGGTAGTGGTGGCAGGCCGCAAGGTGGCTGTCGGCAGATCGGTCGGGGTGGGCAGATCCAACCTCTCGCCCATCGGCGTATCCCAGTTGAAATACAGGAACCAGCCGACCACGTTGAGGACGATCAGCAGGCCGATGATCACGGCCAGTTTGAGAGGTGATTTTTTCAGTGATTCCAGCATAGCGATCCCCAATGTATTTCTAGATTTACGCTCGGATTATCTTATCATAAAGGAGGTCACCGGACAAGGAAGCCCCCTTTCAATCCTGGAAGGAAAGAGGGGGGCAGCGTCCAAGCAATTAGGGTAATTTCCCTGGTTAAGGCCAGATACCGGCTTCAAAATCATCCATGATCTGCCTGATCTGATCTTTTTCTCCCACCAGGGCAGAGGTATTAATCCCCCGGGAGGGATCAAACACCCATTCCTCGTCCATCAAATCATCCGGTAAAGTGACAAACGTGACGTCCTGCTGCAGGTCCATCCGTTCGGCCAGGCAGACCAGCTGGCTGATCTCGGCGGGGCTGAAGTCCGTCATGACATTATCGCGCAGCTGGTTGAACAATTCCGGCACACGCGTCAGGCCTGCCGGCGTGAACAGCTTGGCTGCGACCGCTTTGAGGATCACGGTCTGGTTGTTGATCCGACCATAATCGCCAATTTCAATCCGCTGGCGGGCTAAGATTTCCGCCTGCTTGCCGTTGAGGTGGTGCGAGCCGGCCTTCAAAAACAGCTCCGGCTGATCGTTGACCCGCTTGTAGACATCCTGGGCCAGGTAGACATCAATCCCTCCCAGGGTATCGATGATCTGTCGGAAGCTGCTCAAATTGACGGACACGTAATGGTCCACCCAGAGGTCATAATTGGCCAGCAGCGTTTCCGCCAGCAGCCCGGCGCCCTGGCCGCCGCCCTGATAATAGCCCATTCCCTCGGTGCCGTAGAAATAAGCCTGGTTGAGCTTGCCCACCGTGATCCCCCGGTTTTCCAACCTGGGGATATCCACCCACAGGTCGCGCGGCAGCGCCAGCACGGTGACATCCTGGGTGCGGAAATCAATCCTTACCACCCGGATGGCATCCGCCAGCCCGTAGAGATAGTTGTTCTTGGTGGCCACGCCGGAGACTAACACTGTCATGGTTGGGGGGCCGCCGCAAACCGGCTCCAACGTCGGCGAGGGGGAAATCAGGTTGTCAGGAGGTTGAGTACGGGTCTCCTGCTCGATGGTAGTCGTTGTCTCATTCAGGGTGGCCGTGATGCCTAAATCCAACGGTGAATCCAGGGGCGTGTTCCAAGGGAACAGCAAGTAGCCAATTCCCAGCAGCACTGTCAGACTGAATAAAGCCGCAATCACAAACACCAGAGTTCGTTGAATTGATGGTTTTTTCTCGTTATTCATCCTCTCCTCTTCATGTATCGACCGACCCACACAGGATACTCCAAAATCTTACCATGATTACCGGGCTGCGAAAATTGATCTTATGCTTCTTTAAACAAAGAGGCTATACGAATGTTTTGAAGCCGCCCTGCCGCCCGCTGGCATCCCGCAGCAGCATTTTCAATCCCAACCCCAGAAACCGCGGCTGCAGAAAAGGCAGCTTCCAGAACTGCCCTCGCATGCCATCCCGTGGGTGGGTTCCCAGAAATTCCGCTACCGGCGGGGTGATCGCCCGGATCAGTGCCTGGTATCCCCGGGTATCCATCCGCTCCAGCAGCCAGCGGATCAGGGCATGTAGATTCAGCTCCCTGGTTAATTGACGTCCCCAGGTGCCGTTTTGTTCCCGGTACTGAACCTGTTCCAGGATCGATTTTGCCCCCAGAAAACCGGTCACCGTCCCCCCAACCGTGGTGACCTTTACCTGGCCGGCAGCATCGCCCACCAGATAGATGTCCCTGCCGTTGACCTCCGTCTGGTTGACCAGACCCGGCCTGTGCAGGGCTGCCTGCCCGCTCTGGTATTCCCCTGCCCGGAAGCCGCGCTCGGTCAGAAATTCATTCAAAAGCCAGCCAATATCACACCCCGGTTCGGCTATTAATCCCACCACAGCCCGCCGGTCCGATTCCGGAATCAGCCAGTAAAAATAAGGGGTTTTCTCCACATCAAACCACACCCGGGTGACCCCGGGGTCCCAGCGCTCAGGAAGCTGAATCTCCGCCTGCAGCAGGGGGACGGAAGGAACCGCTGGCAGGCCGAGGGATGCCCGCACCTGACTGTTGACCCCATCGGCAGCAATCAAGACCCGGGATTCCAGGAGGGATTCCTCTCCGGATGGACCGGCCAGGACCGCAGTCCCCCGGTCGGGGTCAACCCGTAGCAGCTCCCTCTCCCAGTGGAGCTGCACCCCGGCCTTTTCCGCTCGCCTGAGGAGATAGGCCCGCAGCTGGCGCCGCTCAATGACCAGATCCGGCTCAGCAAGGTGAATCTGCCGGCGCTGTCCTCCGGCCTGAACTTCCATGGTATGGATGCTGTTTAAGAACAGACTGGGATCCAGCTCCGGAACCGCCCGCCGGATGGCCCCGGTGACAATATAGGTCCGGCGGCTGAAACTCTCCAAGGGATTGCGGTCCAGAACCGCGACCTCTCTGCCGGCCTCCGCCAGCCATGCAGCGGCAGAGAGCCCGGCGGTGGACGCTCCAATTACAGCAATTTCGTACTTCAAGACTCCTCCCTGCGCAAATCTGGGGCAGCAGTATCACCAGGATATTATAGCGGATTATCTCAAAGAGTGGTTTCGGGATTGCCGGCCGGGGTTTACCTTCCCCCCAGGGAAAGGGCATCGAGAAAAGTGCGTGCCAGAATATAAAAATCCAGCCACAGCGATTGGTGCTTGATGTAATAGAGATCATACTGCAGCTTCACCAGCGCGTCTTCCCGGGAAGCCCCGTATCCCTGATGGATCAACCCCCAGCCGGCCATACCGGGCTTGACCGCCAGCCGGACCCGATAGAAGGGAATCTCCGCAGCCAGGTCTTTCACAAATTCAGGCCGCTCCGGTCGGGGGCCGACCACGGACATTTCCCCTTTGAGGATGTTAACAAACTGGGGGAATTCATCCAGGTGGGTTTTCCGGAGCAGCCGGCCGATGCGGGTGACCCGGCTGTCATTCTCCTCAGCCCAAACAGGGCTGTTCTGCTCCGCCTCCGGGACCATGGACCGGAATTTGTACACCCTGAATAAGCGGCCATTTCGGCCCATGCGCTGCTGCGAGTAAAGAATCGGCCCCGGGGAATCCAGATAGATCAACAGGGCGATCAGCGGGGAAAGGAGTAAAAGCCCTGCCAGGCCGATCCCCGCCCAGAGCAAATCAAACACTCGTTTGGTAAGATGCCACAGCGCCCGGGTGCCCGGATGATCCACCGGAATGGATATGGACCACTGATCGCCGATGTGCTCCACGGGCACCTTTCCGGTCAGCTGTTCATAAAGCACAGGCATGGGGGTCAGCTCCACCCCCTGCTGCAGGGTGTCGGTGATCACCTGGAGCAGCTCCCCGCTGACGTTGCGGGTGATGGCCAGCACCACCGTGTTGATGCGGTGCAAGGCGATCAGCTCCTGGAGCCGGTCCCTTCCCCCCAGAACCGGAAGCCGCACCGGCTGTTCCAGCGGCGCCCCATCCTCCCGGGCGTCAATCTCCACCTGACGGCCCTGTTTCTCGGGATCATCATCAATGAATCCCACCAGGTCGTAAAGGTTCTCCCCATGGTCATGGAGGGCTTTGAAAATGGTCCTCCCGGCCCAACCGGCGCCCACAATTAACACCCGGCGCCGGAAGATCGGCTGGGAGAAAATCAGCAGATAAACCCCCCGGCTGACGGTCAGAAAGAGCACCGGCAGCAGGATGGAGAAGTAGAGAGGCAGGCGCGAAGGCGAGAGTTTGGGCGGCAGGTAGGGCAAGAAGGAGAACACCAGCAGGGTGATCAGCCCCGCCCCCCATATTGCGGGAAGGATCATCCGGGGTTGGCTGGCCTTTTCCAGCTGGTAGACCTGGAAGAAATAGCCGATCAGCAGCCAGAGGGCATTCAGAGTGAGCAGCCATTCCGGATGCTCCGCAATCAGCTGCCAGCTGAACCGGTAGTCCGGCCGGATGATCAGGCTCAGGAAAAAGGCTCCGTTGAGGGCGCTGAGATCCAGAACAAACAGCAGCCAGCGCCGCTCCAGATGGGAGATGGTGATGTTCAACTTGCGGTGTTTCATTCTTTTCCGGGTCTGGTTCATACTTTCCTGCTTGTTAGGACGGTCCCCTACCCGTCAGATCGCCTGCTGTCTATTTCCTCATCCCCTCCATAAGATCCCTGAGGAATTGATGGTATTCCCGGCCGATGACCTCTTTACTGTAGCACTCCAGGATGTGCTCCCGGCTGTTTTCTCCCATTTTCGTCCGCAGGCGCTCATCCCTGAAAAGTTGAGTGATCGACTCTGCCAGGGATTGAGGATCTTCTACCTCGGCGTTAATCCCGACCCTGCCCTCCTCAACCAGCTGCCAGGTATCGCTTCCCCGGTCAACAGAAGCGATCATCGGTCTGCCGCTGGCCATGATTGTGAACACTTTACAGGGCACTGATTCGTTGGTGAACCCTTTTTTTAGCGGGACTAAACTGACATCCGCAGCAGCATACATCTCCGGCAGTGCTTGATGCGGTTGAAAAGGCAAAAAGGTAACATTTGACAGGTCAAGTTCTTCTGCATAAGCGATCAGTCCTGGTTTGGCTACCCCGTTGCCGACGATCAGAAAGTGAATTTCCGGCTCTTGTTCCAGCTGTTCGGCCGCTTCCAGCACGGTCTCCAGACCCTGTGAATGCCCGATATTCCCGCCAAACAAAACAACAAATTTGCCATCCAATCCATGCGACCGTCGGAAGTCATTCTCTCTGGGTTGGGGATGGACAAAGACGGTGTCAAAAAAGTTGGGAATCACCCGGATCTTCCCCTCATCCACCCCTTTGGCAGCCAGATTTTTTTTAAATCCCTCCGAGATCACGCTGACAGCATCAGCCCGCCGGTAAACGTAGTCTTCCATCTTCCGGGAAAGGTTGATCATCCGTTTATTTTTCATCACCCCGGCGCGGATGACCACATCCGGCCAGATGTCCTGCACGTTGTAGACAAAGGGAATTCTTTTCAGGCGGGAGAGTAAATCTCCCACCAGGCCGTTCATCAAGGGCGGTGAGGGAACAAAAATCACATCGTGTCTGCCGGCAAACAACCCCACCACGGCAGAAAAAATATTGAAGCTGAGGTAATTGATCAGCCGGCCCAGGAACCCGGTTTTTTCATCGGGGACATACACGCGAAGGCGGTAAATGGTCAGATCTCGATTTTTTTCAATCTCCACCAATTTCCCGCGGTATTCATCCCTGACCCGATTGCGATCGTAGTGGGGCATGCTGGTCACCACCGTGACCCGATGGCCGTGCCGGATCAGCTCCTCGGCAATCTGGGTCATCAGCACCCCTGTTGACGCAATATCCGGCTGAAAATATGTACTGATAAACAATATCCTCATAACTTGATTCCTGTTTTCTGCCAGCCGGGTTCTTCAGCTCTGTGTCCGGCCCAATTCTTCCTTCATCTTTAATTTTAATGCAGTTTCCAGGGAAGATAGAATTGAATTCCAGCTGTAGCGCTCCTCCACCAGTTGACGGCCCGCTCTGGCCATCTCCCGAGATTGCCGGGGTTCCCTGAGCACCTCAATGACACGGGCAGCAAATTGATCGGGAGCATCAGCCAGCCAGCAGTGCACCCCATTCTGCACGGCGACGCCGCGGGCTCCCCCTGTCGTGCTGACCACCGGTACTTCCATGGCCAGCGCCTCCAGGATTTTCAGCTTCGTCCCCCCGCCGAGGTGAATGGGGATCACAGCCGCATCCGCCCGGTCAAAATACTCCCGGACATCGGGGACAGTCCCGGTCACCATAATATCCTCCTCCTTAGTCAGCTGGATAACAGACGGAGACGGATTCCTCCCTACAATCATATACTGGCAATCAGGGAGCTGGTTTTTTATAGTTTCCCAGACCTGATTTCTGAACCAGAAAACTGCCTGCTGATTCATGGTCGCATCCATTGACCCGGTGAAAATCACCCCCGGCTTTGTGTTGGTGCTTTTGTCCCGCCTGGGGGAGAAATAATCCAGGTCCACTCCGTTAGGAGCGAGATGGAAATCCGCTTCCCCCTCCGAAAGGTAGGATCTGGAATCTTCCAGATCCTGCTGAGAGACAGCGGCAATCAGGTCAAATCGGGGGAACCACCTGGATTGTAACGCCTGGGATTTGATTTTTTCCAGCGTTCCGAACCATCGGATCAGTGGATTGCCACTGCGCCGGATAAAACTCTCCCAGAAGGTAGAATACAGATTGTGTTGATCCAGCACGAGCAACGGTTTCGGGTCCAGTTTCTCCCACCAGCCTTCCAGAAACCGCACCGAGGAAAGATAATGGACCCAGACCACTTCATAGGCTTCTCTCTCCATGGTCTGTCTGACCGCTGCAGCCATCTCCGGATGCCAGAATTTGATCTGCCGGTAGGGCCGGGGAGACATCACTGACTGCACCATCTGCTTTTTTTTCCGGGGCTGGATGGTAAAGGAGCGTTCAGCCCAGGTTTTATCTACTGCCGGAAGCATCTGCGGTATTCCATCCGGGCTTTCCCGAAGGGACACCAGTGTGACCTGATGATGCGCGGAGAAATGTTCCAGAACGGCCCGGATGCGGCGCTTGGAACCGTTATCCGTCGGATAAGGATGCTCCGGGGAAATCATCAATATCTTCATTGCATCCCTGTTGTTATCTCAATTTGCCAAACATACAGTATTCTTCCGAAGGATAGGGGGAATCAACTTGGTAAATATCCAACGCCAGGTAATCTCTGGTTAAAGAAAAAACCCTTTCGGCCTGGAGTTTTTCGTCAGCGTTGAGATTATCCGTCCATCTTCTGACAAGATACGCAGAGCCTCTTTGATTCATGTGCTGTCTGGAGATTTTCCCTGCTGATCTGGACGGCTTTTGAATTCGATTCAGTATTCGATCCGGGAAAGGAACACCCAGATAATCATCCAATATTTCTGCAATTAAGGAAGGTCTCAGGACCAGTTCTTCGTAAGTAACCAGCATCCAAGATTGTTTTTCCCGGAAATTGCTCAACGGGATCAGGTTTTCCAGCACCCACTCAAGGAGATATTTCTGAAGCAGGGATCCTTTCTGAAAAATTTCCAGGCACTCCCAGTAGAAGCCATCGGGTAGATTGCTGCGGTAAAAGGATCCCAACGACAAAAAAGCACTTCCAGAATTTCCCCAACCCTTTCTTAGTATAGATAGAGATACAGGGCCGGGATGGCGAACTAAATATATAACACTTCCTCCAAACTGGGATAAAAACCAATCCATGATCGCTTTCGCATTAAGAATCTTGATCACAAACCGATTTACTCGGAAGGAAAATGCTGGATCAAAGGGATTCCACTGACTATCGATCCAGACATTACCCCTAGAGATTTTCTCAAAAATTTGCAATAGAATCCCATCCTCATCCACCTCCAAAATCCGACCCTGGTGATAAAGCTGTGGAAATTGGGAACGAAAGGGATCATAATCCCAGTAATTCAGCGGTTGATTGATGAATGCCATCCCGGGCTGGGTGGCAATGGCCTCCATGAGCAGGGTCGAACCACTCCTCCGGGTAGAAAAGATCCACACCGGTGGTTCAAGATCATCTTGGATCTTAGTCAAGGCTTTTCCCAAGATTCTTTTAGATTCCTCTTTTAATTGTCTGATTAGTTTGTTATATGAAGACATTGTTTTCTGACTAGCCTATCAGTTTTGATAAGGTCATATAGTAAACTTATTTGATTTTGACCGCAAATTCCTTTATGGGCATGAAAATATTCTCTCTGGAAAAATATATTATCTACCAATGATCATCCTCTTCATATCCCAGACGGATCAAAATTTGGCTGCAGCTTGTTTTAAATGCTTGGACATGTTCAGCGTTGAATCCCTCCCTCCAGGTTCCAGCTCTTCCCCTGCGGAAAGTTTCCGTTCCGCCAAAAAGTGAGCCAGCAATCGCTTCAATTGCGTCCCGGGAGAGATCAAGATCGAGAAAATCGCTCATCTCTTTGAGAGCGGCCAACTGGGAGGAGCGGGAGCCTCCCCCCTCAGGACCAACTAAATCCTCAAATCGCACCGGGTGTACATATTCCTTTTCCATCCAGGGGATTAACCCATTCATCCTGGAGCAGATATCGAGGAAACGACCGGATTTTCCCTGAATAGAGAGCAGGACCCTTTCAGCTAAGCTCAGGTCTTTATAAAGGTCATATAGATAATGTCCGGACTGCGCCGGGATATAGTTAGTCTGGGAAATCACCACATCGCGTGGGTCCCGCAGGACCAGGATCATTTTCAGATGGCGTTCCTCCAGCAGGGCGGCTGTCTGATCTGAGTACATCATATGGCTGGTGGCAAACCCTTGCTGATGGATAAAATCAAGGATTCTCCTGAGCAGATCCTCACTGACAATTTTGGGAGAAACCACACCGAGCGAAACAGTGCTATGATCCGCTTTGGAAATGGATGATTGCCTCTCCAGATCCTTCAACAAGCGGTCTACCGTCCTCAGGCCGAGAGGAAAAATAATGCGGTCTAGAAGACTTCCTTTTCGTCTGCTGGAGTATCCCAGAGTAATCCCGGTAAATCGTACGCCAGGCATCAACCGGAGGGCTTTCTGTACCAGATGGGTGCCCGCTTTTGGCAGGCTGTTGACAAGGAACCCGTTGATCCCTTCTTCTGACAGTTTGGGCTTTCTTAACATTCTCATCCCTGTTCCTAAAACCTTAGGATCCTATTTTTATAAATAACCCAGATCCCTGAGCCGCCTGAGAACAGCCGGGTTCTCAGCCTGATCTGGCTGCCCACGCAGTTCCAATTCTCCCTGATGAATTCCTTGTTTCCAGCTGGCCAAACGGGCGACCAGATTCTTTTCATCCCGGGAATCATTCCCGGCGAGATTCTGAATCTCACCGGGGTCTTCGCGCAGATCGTAAAACTCTGCCGGATATTTATCATACTCAACTGCTTTAAACCTTGTGTTCTGTATTGCCTGGATGGAGATTTCAAAGGGGTCAAAACTTCCTTGAGGACAGTCTTTTTGAAAGCGATCCAGCTGGATCTTCGGGCTGAGATATTCCATGATCGCAAATTCCCGGGATCCATCTTCCAGCAGGGAATGGCGCCACCATTTTTCAAATCCATCCTGTTTTCTGTCAAGAATCTTAATAATGGTGGGAAAAATATCCTGCAGCTGAACCAGATCGTCCCTTCTCTCTCCCGGGGGAAAGAGATCAGGATACCGGACAAGCAAAGGGACATGGACGAGCGATTGGTGAAGGGAAAATAGGTGGCCGATTAACCCGATGTCATTCAATTTATGTTCCCCAAAATTATCCCCATGATCCGAGGTAATGATCAGCAGGGTCTCTTCTGCCGGGAAAACCTGATCCAGATCAGCAATAATTTCTGCCAGGCGGCTGTCGAGATAGGCGATCGCCCGATCATACATATTAATCATCAACCGGTAGTCCTGATCATTCAGCTGTCTGAAGCCGGCGTAGATTTTTTCCTTCCCGCGGGCGATATTGCGGTTCTGAATCATCTCCAGGTAGGAATTCCAGCCGCCGCCGAAAAGTTTATGGTAAGGCCGCCCGGGGTTGTACACCTGGTGGGCGTCCATGTAATTGACAAACAAAAATACCGGCTGCTCCCTGGAATCGGTGCGGGAGGAGAGCCAATCCCGGATGCGGCGGTTGGTCTCCTCCGCGCCGTTATCCTCCAGGAACAGCAGGTGCCGGATTCGATCGATATTTTTCCTCCAGAGGGATTTTTCCTCCCCCCGCTTACCCCGGAATACCTCTTCGAAAACGTCAAAGCCGCGGTCCATGCCCTGCAGGGAGGATGCCCAGGGATTATTGCTGAAGCCGGCCGTATGATAGCCCTGCTCTTTGAGAAGCTCTGCCAGCAGCGGAGTGTTATTTGAAAGCTTGTGCTGCCCGTTAAGCACCCCATGTTCCGAAGGATACAACCCGGTAAACAGGGAGATGTGCACCGGAAGCGTCCAGGAGGAGGGCGCAATCGCCCGGCTGTAAAGGGTAGCCTGCCGGCTCAATTTCTCCAGAAACGGCGTGGTTCGCCGCTGATATCCCCAGGCGGAGCAGTGATCCGCCCGGACGGTATCCATCACCAGCAGGATAATATTGGGTTGGTTGTTTTTCATAAGCCTCCTCCCTGTTTTCCAGCAGACAGCGTCCCCAGCAGCTTGCGGATACCCCGCAGCACCAGCTGTTTATCCTCCTCCGGGAACAGCAGCCAGGCCAACCCCAAATAAATCAGGAGGAACACGCCGGCTTCCAGCAGGTCACCCCGCCAGTCCGGCGCTGTGATTTCCAGCTGACGGATCCCAAGAATGATCACCGCATCCAGCAAACCGGCTGCCAGGGGGGTCAGCAGGCGAAGATCATAGGGCAGAATGCCGATTCTCAATTTTACCAGGATCATTTTCCAGGTCTCCCGGAGCAAGATGGTCAGGACCAGGCTGACTGCAATCCCGTAGACGCCAAAGTTCCTGACCAAAACGAGATTGGCGGCCAGATTGAAAACCATGCTGGTCACCGCCGCTGCCGCTTCTGATCGCTGATTTCCGGTCATCCGCAGCACCGGCGAGGTCAATGCCGTCAGCCCACCCACCAGGGGGAAGAATGCCAGGATCACCAGCACCGGCCAGCCCGGGATGTACTCCGATCCAAAAATACTCATCAACTCTCTCGGGAAGAGCAGCAGGAGCAAAAACAGCGGAAAAACCACCGCCAGGACCCAGCGGATGATGTTCTGGTACAGCTTCTGGAGCTCCTCGATCCTGTCCTGGGCATATAAATCTGCCACGATAGGCGGGAAGATGCCCAGAGAAAGAATCACCAGCTGGAGCGTCCACACCTGCCGGTAAGCCACATTATAGATCCCGATCATCGCCGAGGAAACATAAGCTCCCAGGAAGAGTTTATCCGCCTGGTTGAAGACGATCGTGGAGATATACACCAGCAGGATGGGCAGGGAAACCCGGATCATCTCCCGATTGACGGGAAGGGGATCATGGTCCCGGAAGGGGGTGAGCGTTGTTCTCCCCAGCACCCACAGGCTGGGCAGCCCGCTCAGGGCCGTCATCACCGCGATGCTGATCGCCAGCCCCCGGAGATCAAAACCCAGCAGCAGCGCAGTCAGCAGCCCCAGCAGGTTAGTTGCCGGCAGTACAATGGACAGCAGCAAGGCATTATACTTCATCTGCCTTCTGGCCTGGGCCACGGCGGCCGTCATCAGCAGCAGTACATGAAAGGGCAGTGCAGCAGCCTGAATGACCAGAATTTCCTGCAGGGCAGGTTTCTGGAAAAGGCTTCCCGATAAAAAGGGCGTCACCAACCAGATCAGCAAGGTAAAAAGCAGGCTTGAGCCCAGGGTAAGCTGTAACGCCCCCAGGACAGCGCCCTTGAGGTGCCGAAAATCACCCTGTCCCTCGTAAAGACCGATCAGCTTTAACACCCCGCCCCGATCCGTCCCCAGGGTGGCCAGCGATTTGGAAATGTTGATCACCGTGTCACCCAGCGTGTAGATCCCGTACTGATCCGCCCCAAAGGAGCGGGCAAACAGAAAATGGAAAACAAAATTTACCAGCTTGCCCACCAGACTGCCTGAAAATGAAACCCCGGTTCCTTTTAATACTTCCACGTTAAGGTCCGGATTGATCTCCCCGGGAAGAACTTTGCCCCCAGGATTTGAAACTGGAATTTTTCCGCTGGAACTGTTTTTTTCTGTCATCGCTGCCTGGCTCCATCGTCATCCGGATGATTCCCATCAAGCACGCTGTGCAGAATCGCTTCCGCAAACCCCTTGGCGGTGTTCTCCCGGGCATAGGCAGCCATGGCTGCCTGATCGATTCCTGGTGGATGGCCCTGGATATACAGCGCCATGGCTGCAGCGATTTCATCCGGGTTTTCTGGATCAGCAGTGGATCCAAATTTTCTGTCGGAGACCAGCTTTCCAATCATCCCGTACGATGAGACCAGCAGGGGTTTTCGGGCGGAAGCTGCCCAGATCAGCAGCCCGCTGGAGCCGACAAAGGAACGTTCATACATCCCCAGAATGACATCTGATCCTGCGAATAAGCTGGCAGCCTGCGCATTAGAGAGAAAGGCATCTTCCACTGCAATGCGGGCTCTGGATCTCTGCTGGGTTTCTTTCACCTTCCTGAGGAAATCCCCGCGGATCGCTGAATCAATCTTTCCGGCAAAGATGACGGCAGTTTGCCTGCTTAATTCTTCAGAAAGGCTATCAACCGCCTCTAAAATCCTGAAGATGCCTTTCCGCCTGGATAAGACGCCAAAAACCAGAAAACTTGTCCGCCCTGGCTCCATCTTCAATTTTTTCCACAGAGACTCTTCGTCCGGTTCTCCGGGATGGAGAAAAGGCTCGGGCAGGAATCTGGCTTTATCCGCCCGGGTCAGCTGCTGGATGCTGTCGACCGCATAGGGATCCAGTGAAAAAACTGCTTTCAAGGCGGGGTTCTTCAGCGCCCGGCGGAGCAGCAGCTTCTTCTGAATTCGGCGGATCCGCTCCCCCGGGGAAAGATTTCCTTCCAGCCGGAAACAATGATAATGGAGAGTCGGCCGGAATAAGGTTCCGGCGATCTGCGTGTCAGCGCCGGGCTTCAGCCCCAGAGCAAGGGGAAGGATCATTAAATCAAGCATGTTCACAAAACACACCCGGGGGCGGTGCACCCGGAGAGCATCCTGGAGCACTTTCCAGAGTCGGAAAGACTGCCGGACCAGGCCTCCTGAGAAAAGATCCCTGATCTCCTCCCGGCGGAAAAAATCCATCTCCACGCCGGGGAGGGAAAGCGCCTTTATCTCCCGCCAGATACCGGGATGGGTTTCAGGAAAATCTGGATGGAGGGAGACGATCAGCTCTCCACTTCCCAGCTCCTGCCAGCCCTCCAGCAGGGAACGCAGGTGAATGGGATGATGGCCGCCAATCTCAGGATCAAAATAGAGCAAACTCTCAGTCATAGTAGGAGAAGGATCAGGCAGATCCCATCCATCCTCCCGCAAGGGGATCGAAGCCCATCCTGCCTGAATCTGCCGCTGATCTGATCAATGTTCTCGAGGAGAATCCGTGAAAAATACCGGCAGGACCCGGAATCCATGCAGCCAATTCCAATTCCTTTGTCCATCAATCAGGAGCCAAATCCATCTGGCACCGGCAGCCGGATCCGCTCAGTCATCCTCCTCTCCATCGATGACCTTGCTGTGGATCAATTCCTCTGCCACATCCGCGGATTCAGCCAGCTTTTCTCGCACCTGTCCCTCAATCCAGCGGTATGTCCGGGTCAGCCCTTCCTCCAGGCTGATCTCCGGCTCCCAATCGAGAACTTCACGCAGCCGATGATTGTCCGAATTCCTTCCTCTCACTCCCTGGGGACCTTCCACGTGAACTTTCTTGATCTCCACACCGGCAATTCCGGCAACCAGATCCGCCAGCCCATTAATAGAAATCATCCGATCCTGGCCCATGTTGAGCGGTTCGGTAAAATCTGATTCCATCAATTTGTGGATTCCATAGGTAATGTCATCCACATAGCAAAATGACCGGGTCTGCTGGCCGTCCCCCCAGATTTCAAACTCCGGATTGCCGGTCAGTTTCACCAGCGCCGCCTTGCGGCAGAAAGCGGCCGGGACCTTTTCTCGACCCCCTTCCCAGGTACCATAAGGACCGAAGATATTATGAAAACGAACGATGTGTGTTTCCATCCCATAGGCATCATGATAGCGCCGGCAGAGCCGTTCGCTGATCAATTTTTCCCATCCATAAGCATCCTGGGGTTGGGCAGGATAGGCGTCCTCTTCTTTCAAAGGCTTGACATCAGCATCTTCCTGGAGGTACTCCGGGTAGACACAGGCAGATGATGTGTAAAGGTACCGCTTCACGCCGTGGATCCTGGCGGCTTCAATGGTATGGATGTTGATTGAGAGATTGTTTCTTAATATCTGGGCGTGGTTGGAGGCAATAAACCCCATCCCCCCCATGTCGGCAGCCAGTGCATAGACTTCCTCCACGCCTCTGACAGCTTGCAAACAATTATCCCGTCTCCGCAGGTCCAGCAGCTCAAATTCATCCGCATCTGATTCGTTAAATTCGGGCCTTTTGATATCCACACCCCGGACCCAGTAGCCAAGGCCCTTCAGGTAGGAAACCAGATGATTGCCAATAAATCCTCCGGCCCCCGTTACCAGCACTTTTGTTTGTTTTTTTGCCATTACAGTCACCTTTTTAGGTTGTATGAAAGCAGATCTGGAATTAACCCCAAATTAAATATCCGCAGCTGAGCTCAGCCGGGTTTTCGCTGCCTGTACAGCCTGCGATCGACCACATCAGCCATCGCCTGCTGATTCAAATCCCACTCCATGAAGTCTGCTATCCTTTGAATTTCTTTCTCCGGCTCGGTGATAATCTGATTGTAATTGAGAATCAGAGATTGGATGTTTTGTTGCTGACCCAGCCAATCAAGCGCGCCCTGATTGTGCTCTGTAAAGAGGGCTGCCATGTCCAGATCAGAAACCTGCTCAGGATCTTTCCCGCGGTCCTGGAGCATTTTTCGCTGGGAGGCAAGGATTTCGGCCATTTTCCGCTCCATGTACAGGACCCGGTATTGATTATAATCGGGGAGGTATTTTAACAACGCTGAAATTATTTTTACAGCTTTCCCTTCCGCTTCAGAGAGCCAGGCGGTATCCCCTTCCGGAAGGGCTTTGACACGTTCAAATTCATAATACCCCCGGGGGTTATTTTCGTCCGCCTCGCGGATGCCGTCCGTAAGTGGTGGAATCCCGCCCGCTTCAAGTATTTTCATCAGCATGGAGGTACCCGAGCGGGGAAGCCCGGAGACAATGATGATTTCTGGTTTGAAAAGTGACCCTTGTTTATTTTTCACCAATAGAGCACCCAAAAATACGTTCTTCATATCAGAGAACAAGGACAAGCAAGCATTAGTTTAACACGAATGAAATCCAGGGACAAGCACACCCCGGCCTCTGAAAACAGGCAGGATATCATGGTGCTCAGGTTTCTGGTTCCCACCGCCCAAATACCTTCCCGCCCAGTCAGCAAAATCAATTCTCTTCAGAGACAAGAGAAGGACAACCAGGATAGCTTTTTTGGCGGGAATCCCGCCAGTAAACCCAGGATGGTTCTGTAGATGATTCCATCACCACGGCAAGCACCGCTTCCAATACGCCGTCCTGCCGGCAGCCGGTTACAAATATCTCCGCCCCATTGGGCAGCTCTCCCGGAAGAGAGGCTGCTGGAATCAACACCCAAACAGTGTCGCTGCCAATTAAGTAAAATTCCAGTCTGGGATGGGCAGAACGATTGTTATTTTTTCCGATCACTTCCGGTCGGACATCCACTAGATCTTCTCCCGCTTCAAAGAAGCGGGGGTAATAGGCTTTCCCGATGGCTGCCTGCCCTCCATTTTCCAGCAGGGATGAAATCTGCTGCTGCTCCTGCCCGGTCAGTCCCCCATCTTCCCCCAGCAGCTGCTTGACTGCAGCTGCCGCAGCTGCCTCCGGGTACTGTGTGCCCCCGGCCACTTCCGCCAGGGGAGGCAGGGACCCCACGGCGGCAATCAGCACGGCGGTCCCCAGCCAGCCCAGCCAGCCGGCCGGCCTGTGCTTGCCAGCCGACAGCTGCTGCGCCGGATCCCGCTCCGGGGAGGCTCCCCACCACCAGGCCAGCCCCAGCTGGGTCAACCCCACCAGGCCGGCCGCATAATACAGCGAGCTCACCCAGTCCATCTCCTGCAGAAATCGCCCCCCCGAGCGGCGGATGAGGGCAAAAATCAGGATGTACCCGGCGTAGGCCAGCAGGGGCAGCCGGGCTGTGCTGCGATCCTTTTTCCAGGCAGCGGAAATGCCCGCCGCGATCAGCAGCAGGTTGAGCGATAAGGGAAGCAGAGACTTGGCGGGGATCCCCCCCTGCCAATCCCGCCACCAGTAAGGCAGCTGCTTCACATAGGCAGCGGGGGCATAAAAGACTCCCCCGTAGTAGCGGTCCAGCTTGCCGATGAGCAGCTTGGAGAGGTAATCGACATCGCTGATCAGCGGATAGCTGGGCAGGTAGACTGTGGTCTGCACCAGCTGGCTGGTCAGATGATGGCTGACCGCGGTGAGCATGGGGCTCCCGGGGAAGGAACCTGCAGTCGCCGGGACAGCTGGGGAGGTCTCCGCCCCCTGCTGAAGCGACCCAGCGGCAGGAACATCTCCCGGTCCGCTGCCCTGTCCTTCCAGGGCAGGTTTTTCCGGCTGGAATTCATCCCCCAGATTGAGGGTACGCAGCAGAATGTTGAAGCGGTTCCCGGGAACGTCCAGGTAGATCTGGCCGGATTTCTGGTAATTCCGGAATATCCAGGGGGTGACGGCCACCAGCATCCCGGCCAGCAGCAGCAGGGACCGACCGGTTGCCCGGGGGAGATTTTTAAGGTCCATCAGCAGCAGCCCCAGCGCCAAGAAGGGCAGGATCACTCCCACCTCCTGGCGGATCAACATGGTCAGCCCCAGACAGCCCCCGGCCAGCAGCATCCCGGGACCGGGGGAATTTTCTCGCCTGACAGCCCTGACAACCAGGAAAAGAGTCAGCATCAAACCCATCTGGGTAGGAATCTCGGACATCAGCAGCTGGGAATGCACGCCGGTGACCACATTAGAGAGCCGGATGGCGTTCTGCTCCCGGAAAATCACCAGCACTCCGGACAGCAGCCCAGATGCCCGGGAGTGCAGGGAGGCGGCCAGCAGGTAGATCAACACCGGCAGCAGTGAGAACACCGCGGTTTGCAGCCGGATGATCTGCGGATAATCCAGCCCGGCCAGCAGATGCAGCCCGGCCTGATAAACGGCCAGAAGCGGTCGCTTGGCCACATAGGGCTCATGGCGTGTTGTATAGGTCTGCAGCTCACCGGCGGTGAGCAGATTCAGGGCGGTGCGGTCATACAGCAGGGCATCAGAATTGGGGTAGATCTCATAATTGGGAGGGCGGGGCCGGTCATAAAACATGTGCGGCTGCACCGGCTGGCGGCTCCACAGCAAGAACGCGGCCAGAAACAGCCCCAATCCCAGGACAAGGTCAATCCACCAGGAGCGCCCCTGCTGTTCTCTTCCCTCCACCAAGCGACCGGCGGCCAGCAGATAAACCAGGCTGACCAGCCAGGCCGCGGCCGCCTGGTACCCCAGCAGGGGATAGCCGGTGAGCTGAAAATTTCCGTACAGCTCCCCGGTGGGTTGATAGCCAAAGCCCGCCTGGAGCAGCAGCGTCCCCCCCAGGAAAACCACTGCAAAGACAGCCAGCGCCCCCCGCAGCAGGGGATGCTGCAGCAGCGCGCGAAGCTCCGTCCCCAGCAGCAGCCGGAGCAGCTGCAGCAGGCAGAACAGCGCACCCCAGAGGATCAGCGGCTGGATGAGCCGGTAAAAGAGCTCATCCAGCTGGTTTCCACTCACGCCGGCGACCGCCATATGGACCAGAAAGAAACCGCCCCCAGCCAGGGTCAACAGAGCCGCCAGCTGGCGGCGCCGCCCCCTGTCCCCGGTGAAGAATCCCGCCATTAAGGGCAGCTGCCTGCCGGACCGGGCGGCCAGCCAGGCCAGACAGGTGAGCAGCACGGTGAAGCCCGCCGCGGCCGCTGCCAGCCAGACCGCCAGCTGGCGGAGGCTTCCCTGCGGGGCAGATTGGAAGGTCTCCAGGGCTCCGCCCAGGGTCGGGGGAGCGAAGACCAACCAGGCGAGCGCCGCCCACCCGGTCAGGCCGGCTAAAAGATTGAGATTTTTTTGCCCTTTCTTGATCCCTGGCATGGTTTCTTAACTTATGATTGGATAAATGTCAAACAGCACAGATATCGGATCCATCCATTACTTAAAAATGCATCTTTTCATCAGAATTTTTATTTTACCATCAGATCATCCTTCACCCAGGAAGAGGAAAGCGGCTTGATAAGAAATACCAAGAGAATCAGGAAACAATCAAATATTGAGGTTTCTTAACATGGATTTTTCCATTTTTCCGCACGTGTTTCAGACACCAAAAGGGGCTGCTTTTTAGACAGCCCTTTTCGTATTCCAGAGTAAATTTTTCCTTGAAATTAATTCAAATTACCTACGCCAGATAGCCCTCCAGCAGATCCAGGATATACTCCGGCAGCCGCAGGAAGAAGCCCCGGTCAATCAAGCGCGTCAGGAAGCGGTACACCCAGGGATCTTTGATCTCATTCTCCACATCCAGGTACCCTTCCCCATAGACCTCGAGCTGAGACTGCGGGAGGGGACTCCCGGTGTGTTCAAAGATCAGATCAAGGGAGAACGGCTCATCGGTCAGGATCAGGAAGACCACCTCAATGGTCTCCTGCTCTCCCGGCTGCAGGGTGATGGGAGCGGCGGGCGTGATCTGCACCCGACGGAGGCTGACCAGGTTGTCGGCATAGATGTTCTCCAGCTCCAGCGGGGTGGTGCGGGAGGTGTTTTCCAGCACATAGCTCACCCGGACGAAATTGAACCAGTGGTGCCGGCCGATGTAATCCTCCCCGCCGGGGAACACCGTCACCCCTTCCGGCCGCCTGACTTCCAGCGCCGGGGTCTCCGCCTCCCAGGTGATCTGAAAATCTGCGCTCAGCTGGGCATCCTGCTCATCAAGGGGGCAGCCACCGCCGATCTGGAAATCTGCCAGCACCTGATAGTTCTTTGTGCCGGGGGTAGCTTCCGACCAGAGGAATTCAAAGCTGTTGATCAAGGTCCCGCCAGCCGGGGCGGTGACACAGCCGCTGTGGCGGATTTCCCCGGAGGCGCTTTCGATCACGCTGACCTGCAGCACCCCGTCCACCGGGGGATCGATGACCACTTCGGCGTCGAGCACATATGGATCTCCCACCCAGCTGCGGTTCGGTGAAGCCGGATCCAGGGTGATCGACTGCAGCGGGCTGCTGATCAGCTCACTTCCGCCCCTCACCGCCAGTCGGTGGGGACTGCTGCCAGTGCCATTATGCTCCACAATCAGGTCGAAGGAGTAAGCGCCGGTCATCTGAGTCCGGTAGGTCACCGTCAGGGAGCGACCTTCTTCCGGGGCCAGGGTGAGTGGTGCGCTGAGATCGACCTCCAGCATTTCCAGGTTGACCGGATTCTGGACAGACACGTCGCTGACCCGCAGCATGCTGGTCGGCGAGGGGTTGACCAGCAGGTAGGAAACCTGCTGAATCTCTCCCAACCCGCTCTGGCCGCGCTGATCAAAGCTGCCCGCCGGCAGCAGGGTGCCGTCCTCCCGGCGCAGTTCAAGCGAGGGCTGGATCTCTTCCCAGCGGATCTGATAATTGTGAGATCTTTCGGCATCAGCTATTCCGCTGAACGGACAGCTGCCACCCACCTGATACTGAGCGAAAATCTGATAGCTGCGCTCCCCGGGGGCAGCTTCCACCCAGTCAAGCTGGAATGATTGGGCGCTGGAGAAATTACTCTCCACCTCCCGGCAGATCTCCGCAGCTGCGGCACCGCTGGCCTGATCTTCAACCGCTACCAGCAGCGCGCCCCGATCGGGGACATTCAAACCCACCTCGAGACCCAGCTGGAAAGGATCATGGATCAAACTGGCAGCCGGCGGGAGCGGATCCGGGGTCAGATAGGTGATCCAATTCTCCGTCATCACCCCGCTGCCCACCACCTGAATCTGATAGGGCGAGGCATTTCCCCCGTCATGATCAAACACCAGGTCAAATCCAAAGGAACCGGTACTTTCCACGCGGAAAGAGACCGTCACCGCGGCCGACTCCCCTGCCCCTACCACGATACCGGAGGAGGGTGAGATCTCCACCTCCCTCAGCCCGGTCAGATTCTCCGCCCGGATCCGGCTGACGTCCAGCGGGGTTGTTCTGGAAGGGTTATGGAGATTGTAGCTTAGCTCCAGGGTTTGATAAAATTCATATTCTCCCAGGGGGTCCTCGCTTCCCGGACCCAGGTTGGTTCCCACCGGACGCTGCACCGTCAGCGCCGGGGTTTCCTCCCGCCAGACCAGCTGGTAGTTTTCCGTGAGCTGGTCGTCCGGCGTTCCCGCCTGCGGGCAGCCGCCCCCTGCCTGATAGCGCGCCTCGATGGTGTACTCACGCTCACCGGCTAAGGTCTCCGTCCAGGTCAGCGGGAAAGTCACCGGAGTGGATTGATTCTGCTCCACCAGCCGGCAGCTCTCCTCCCGGATGGTGCCGCTGCTCTCATCCAGCACCGATACCGCCGCCGAACCCGGCGCAGGGATCTCCCCCGCCAGGCTGACGGAAAAGGAAAAATCCTCTCCAATCCAGGGATTCCCGGGGACCGCGGGGTCCAGGGTCATCGTTTCCAGAGGATCAGCGCTCATCACCACCTGGCCCTGTACGCGCCAGGAGAAGGGAGAGAGGCTGCTGCCCTGGTGATCCGCGGAAAGATCCAGGGAAAACGAACCTGTCTTGGAAGCCCGGAATGTCACCGTCAGCGGCTGCACTTCGCCGGGAGCAATCTCAAAAGAACCCGCCGGTTCCACTGACGCGTTGGAGAGATGATCGGAGCTGCTGACATCGATGCCGTCGACGACCAGCCCGTTGGTGGTCGAGGTGTTTTCCAGCCGGTATTCAACCGAGATCGTCTGGTAGAATTCTACCTCGCCGAGGGACAACGCCTCCTCCGCAGAGATCACCGTTCCGTCCAGCTGCTTCACGGTCAGCGCCGGGGGATCTTCCTGCCAGCTGACCTGATAAGAGGCAGAGAGATCCTCTGCGGCCTGATCCTCCACCGGACAGCTTCCCCCCGCCCGGTAGCGGCCCCCAACCTCCACCGCCTGCTCACCGGACTCTGTTCCCGTCCAGGCCAGATCAAAAACTTGGCTGCCTTCCAGGCCGGCGGGGACCTGGCGGCACAAACGATCCAATACCTGATCCCCATCAACAACCTCGGCCTGCAGGGCGCCGTCCGCCGGGATGTCCACATCCAGCACGGCCTGGAGATGATAGCTGTCCCCCACCCAGGCTTGACCGGATGCCGAGGGGTCAATGCTGACCGCCTGGATAGCATCCGGCGCTGCCGTCCCTTCCCCTTCCAGGGTGATCCGGTAAGGGGAGAGATTGGAGGCATCATGCTCCAGGACCAGGTCCGCAGAAAAGGGCCCCGGCTGATCGATCTGAAAGGAAACGATGAGCTCCGTCCCGCCGCCGGGGGGAACTTCCAGCGGGGTCTCCGGAGCGATGCTGACAGCGCTGATGTTCTGATATTGCTCACTGGTGACGTCCGATACCTCCACCAGCCTGGTCGGATAAGCGTTTTCCAGCCAGTAGACCACTTCCACCGTCCGACCCATTTCATGGCTGCCGACCGGGTCGACGACGTCAGGATCAAGGACAGTTCCTGCCGGACGCTGGATTTCCAGCACCGGCTCGGGATCCTGCCAATCGATCAGATAATCGATGCTGAGATCATTTTCATGGCTGTCTTCCACCGGACAGCTGCCCCCATCCCGGTAGCGGGCCTGGATCTGATACCAGCGCAGGCCGGTTTCACTTTCGGTCCAGGTCTGGTTGAAGTAGTATTTATCCTTTGCATCACCCGGGACGAGTTTGCACTGCTGATCCTCCACCTCGCCGGTCTGCTGATCGATAATCTCCACCTGCAGCGCCCCGTCCAGGATGGTATGCAGGTCCACTTTCACCTCCAGCGGGTAAGGCACCTGAATGGTTTCCTCCCCCGGGGTGGGCAGGTCGGTCTTGATTGACCGCAGCGGGTTGTAGGTGCTGATCTTGTAGCGGTCTTCAGCCGGCCCTTCGTCCGGCCGCTCCACAATCACTTTGGGGGAATAATCACCGATCTCCTGATAAGTATGTTCGGCCAGCTGACGCTCGTTATCCACTCCCAGACAGCGCATCCCGACCTCGTTTTCCTGGCAGGTGCCTTCCTCCGGAACGGGGAGCTCGCCGCATTCCGCTTCCACGGTTTGCAGATCGGCCTCCAGGGAGGAACAGTCCCACCAGAAGGCAAAATCAATCGGCCCGGCGGCGTCTCCGTTGACGTTGGCGGTGATGTCAGCATAATAAGGGCGCGGCACCAAATAGGCATCGCTGGTCAGGGAGACCCACAGCTGGGAGGCGGCATCGTATTCTGCCAGCCCGCTGCTGACGCCGTTGAAGATATTCAGATCGATGTTGGTTTCGATCCCCGGCACATAGCCGGCGTTGCTCCCGCAGCCGCCGGGACCGGAGTACTGCCAGAAAGCCCAATCCCGATACTTCCCGGTGGGCGGGATATTGTAGCTGGGCTCCGGCTCGCAGGTCCAGTAGGCGATCCACAGGTCGTATTCGGTGATTTCATCATTCAAATAGTTGTTGATAAAATTTAAATTGGTGTAAATCAGCGGGGAGACCCCGGTGCGGTTCTTGACAGTATCCAGCCACTCCATCGTCCAGTTGGTCAGGGCGGTCTTCCCCAGGCTGCCGCGCACTTCCAGGTCCAGCACCGGGCGCAGGTAGCCGCTCCGCAGGTAATCTCCGGACACCTCCAGAAAATATTCCGCCTCCTCCCTGCCGGAGTTGTTCAAGTCCGGGCGGGCGAAATGGTAAATTCCCGCTAACACACCGGCATCGGTGCTTTCCTGAATATTCTCGAAGAACTTGACATCCGTCCAGCCCACCCCTTCGGTCCCCTTAATGAACACAAACTCATAACCGGCCCTGCTGACCGGGCCCCAGCGGATATCGCCCTGCCAGTGGGAGACATCCAGGCCGTCCACATGGGGGCTGGCATCCTTGGGCAGGGCCTCGCTGAAGGTTTTGGCCTCCGGGTAAGACAGCTTGGGAAAGCTGGGCTGAACATCCAGGAAGGAAAAGGTCTCCAGTACGCTGTCCAGCCGGGCCAGCACCGCGCTTTCATCGAAGAGCTCAAGCTCCACGTTGGGAATGATATCCGGGTTGCGGTAATGCAGCAGCTGGGTGAGCTGGTAGCAGGCCCCGTTGGCTTCCGTCCGGTAGCTGATCCGGCGGTAGAACTCCCCCATCACGCCTTCCAGGACCTCATCCTTCCAGAACGGGATCCCATTGACCTCCACTTCCGGCGGTTGGTTCCGAGCGGGATCTCGCCGGTAGACGCTGCCGGGTAAAAATTCGCCGCAGGCGTCGGCCTGATCCGGCTCCCGGAGCACATGAATGAGCAGGCTGGCTTCCAGCAGGTTTGTCTCCCGGTAATAGGCGGGATCGTCGAGGGTGAAAGCCCACACCGCGGTGTCCGGATCCGCCCCCACCCCGGCGTTGAGCGCCTGCGGGTTGAGGGTGGATTTGGGCTGCACGCCGGCAGGAAATTGAATCTCAAAGGCGTAGCCCTCGCTGCGGAAGGTCTGCCAGCCTTCCTGGAAACCCTGTACGAAGGCAACCGGCTCTTCCACGGGATTAAGCGCCTGATCGACCGCCGGCGCGGCAAAGGTGATCCCGATATAGGGTCCGGTGTCGATAAAAAGGCTGACCAGCACGGCACTGATCAGCAGACAGCTGATGATGATCAGCAGCAGCCAGATGTTTTCCGTTTTGAACATAGCGGTGCCCTTTTCTAAGCAAAACGCCTCAATGTCCGGAGCCGAGGCGGGGTTCAGCTTCCTCTGTGTCTGGATAGTGCAATATCCGTACCAAACGGGGGACGGGGGTGTGTCGTGTGTCGTCCTGAAAAAAGTTTACAGAGAAAATTGCTAAACACGGCGGACAGGTCCCGGAGTGTCCGAATCTCTGGATCCTGATTTCGACCCCGGTCAGGGGACCAGGGTCGAGAGGTCACCTCTACCGTTCTTCTCCCGTTTAATCAGGAGACCCACCGCGCCAGCCTCACCACCCCCCCGCTTGAGCCGGAGCGTCCGAATCTCCGGGTCCTGATTTCGACCCCGGTCAGGGGACCCGGGTCGAGGGGGCCACCCCCTACCCTTCTCCTCCCGGTGGGTCTCCTGACCCACCGCGCCAGACTCACCACCCCCCCGCTTGAGCCGGAGCGTCCGAATCTCCGGGTCCTGATTTCGACCCCGGTCAGGGGACCAGGGTCGAGAGGTCACCCCTACCGTTCTTCTCCCGGTTGGTCTCCTGACCCACCGCGCCAGCCTCACCGCCCCCCCGCTCGAGCCGGAGCGTCCGAATCTCCGGATCCTGGTTCCGACCCCGGTCGGGGGACCCGGGTCGAGGGGGACACCCCTACCCTTCTTCTCCCGGTGGCCCTCCTGACCCACCGCGCCAGCCTCACCGCCCCCCCGCTTGAGCCTGAGTGTTCGAATCTCCGGAACCTGGTTTCGACCCCGGTCAGGGGACCCGGGTCGAGGGGACACCCCTACCCTTCTTCTCCCGGTGGGTCTCCTGACCCACCGCGCCAGCCTCACCGCCCCCCGCTGCTTGAGC
>CAZRUS010000011.1:99326-104017 GCA_964603385.1 uncultured Anaerolineales bacterium
CGGAGTGTCCGAATCTCCGGATCCTGATTTCGACCCCGGTCAGGGGACCCGGGTCGAGAGGTCACCTCTACCGTTCTTCTCCCGGTGGGTCTCCTGACCCACCGCGCCAGCCTCACCGCTCCCCCGCTGCTTGAGCCGGAGCGTGTTGAAGTCGTTTGCTAAACACAGCGGAAAGGACCCGGAGTGTCCGAATCTCCGGATCCTGATTTCGACCCCGGTCAGGGGACCCGGGTCTGGGGGTTCACTCTTCAAACACACATGATTATTGCCAACCAAACATCCACCAATAAACCTTCGGCCTGCAACACTATTTACTTTCTGATCTGCTGCCAGGCGGATGTCTGCGTCCCTGTCAAGCTGCGCCAAAATCCAATTACCAGGGCAGTGTTTACCATCCCCAGGTAGTAGAAAGGGATCAACGGTCCGGCATCATCCAGCAGCAGGTCTCCTAGAAACCCCAGCAGCGCCCCCAGGTAGACCAGCCCCTGCCCAGCTAGCAGAGTTGGGTAGATCCCGCTCTGGTCGAGCAGAAACAGGTTGCTCAGCAGCAACCCCACCGCCAGGAAGGGAACCAGCCAGCGCAGCAGCTTATGAGAAAACAGCGCCAGGGCGGCAAACCCATACCGGGGGAGCAGCAGGGGTAGCAGCTGCGGAAAGGCATTGAAATTCAGGGAAGAGATCCTGATTTTACGCTGAAATTCACTCTCCATATCCGGGGAAGTGCTTTCTACCGCCGTGGCTTCCGGTTCGTAGACCACCCGCTTCCCGCGCTGGATGACCTGCAGGGTGAGGATAAAATCATCATTGATGGCTGCCCGGGTGGGCAGCGGCTCCAGCAGCTCCCGGCGCACCGCAAAGATCGAACCGTTGGCGCTGATCACCGTCCCCAGCCGGCCTTCGGCCCCCTTGATCTGGTTCTCGTAATGCCAGTACAGCCCTTCTCCTTCTCCCCCCGGCGCCCCGCTGGGGTTAATCAGCTCCAGCCGGCCGCACACGCCGCCGACAGCGGGATCGGAAAAATGGCGCACCAATTTCAGAACCGCATTCCGGCCGTACATCGAGTTAGCATCGGAGAAAAGGACGATCTCCCCCTCTGCCTTCGGAATCAGCTTATTGAGCACTCGCGTTTTTCCTTCCCGCTCGGGGAAAAATATCATCAGGAAGCGCTTCCCTTGATACCCCTTAAGCAGCGCTGCCGTCCGGTCGCTGGAGCCGTCTGATCCCAAGATAAAATTCAGCTTCCCTTGTGGATAATCAAGGGAGAGGCAGTTATGGATTTTCTCCTCAATCACCCCCTCCTCGTTGTAAGCCGGCACCACCATGGTCACCGATGGAAATCTTTCCAAAGTTTGCTTATCTCTGTCCGTCAGCAGCCCGGACAGCCCGATCACCAGCAAGGGGTAGATCAGGTAGGTGTAGGCGATCAGAAACAGAAACAGCCAGAAGAGAATTGCCATGATTCTTAGCGAGAATTGATTGTCGGTACTATATTGTTAAATAAACCCATTCATTGAATGATTAGGATGAAGGATGTATCTTAAACTAATTTCCTGAAATATCTCTTGTGCTCCTATGCTACTAACATCCTTTCAGAATCACTTTATTGCCTCAATATATTTCTGAGGATTATTCCCGTTTCAACATAATCCCAAAATCCGATTCCAGCACTATCCGATACCCCAATACTTGATCAGCGAGGACATCCTGATAAAAACCGTATCTCTCGTTATCCTGAATGGACCTGGTTGAAAATCGCTCCAGTTTTCTCTGCTCCAGAATTATCATTTCTGGATTTGATTGCTGGATCTTTTCATAGGTGATGATTCCCCAGATTATCTTTTGCTGGATGTTTTCATCTGGGGGAAGATAGATCAAAGGATCGTGATAGATAAGTACCTCTTCTTCTGGATCTCTAGAAAAACCCTCTACATCAATCATCTGCTGGAAGAATTGTAATGATTGACAGGTTTGCTCTTCCTGCTGTTCAGTGACATAGAGGTTGATATTCTTGGGAAAGTGCCCAATAAACTGAAGGGCAAGAAGCATGACAAGTAAAACAGGAAGTACTAGATTCCTTCTGGTGTTTAACATCTTCCAGATCGATGGCGTCCAGATCAGCGCGAATAAGGGCAGCAGGGCAGGTAAGAAGTAGTAGTGATAGTACCGATCGATGAAAAAAACAAGAAATATAATATAAGGGACGGACCAGGTGAAAATCAGCAGGGAGAGGAGCTTTTTCCCGGCTTCAGTGGCCATGTTAATTACTCCAAAAGCGATTGACACCAGGTAAAGCGGCCAGTATCCGTACCAATCCTTCAATTGAACCGAATAGTGATCAAGAAATTTGGAAAGAGGAAAGGTGACCTCTTTCTGAGAAATCCGGTGTGATTCCAGCCGGAGGGTTTCGTAGACAGCTCTTGGTTTTCCCGGGAAGAAAAGAATCGGGTTGGAGAGGATGATCACCAGGATCATAATCCCGAGAAACAGCACCGCTTTAACAACTATTTCTTTGGTTGTAATGGTTTTCTTGATCCTGGCATAAACAATATAGGTAGGGATGGTCAGGAAAAAGAATAAACCGGCAGTTTTTAAGGATACAGCTAACCCACAGGAAACCGCTGCAGCCAGAAACCAGGGGCCAAATTTCATCCGGTCCAAAGCTAAACAAAAAATCGTGCTGATAATAAAGAATAAGAGCATACTATCCGGATGCCACCAGAGGTTATTATAAAATGTCGACGGAATCAAAGCGAGAAACAGAAAGGCAGAAACGGATAGGAAGAGATTTCTGAATTCTGTGACCAGGTAGATGAGCATCAGCAGGGAAACGCTAGTAAACAGGGGGCTGAGCTGCCTGAGAATCAGCACATAAATCCGGGGATTGATGCCTAATGAAAGCGTCGAGAGCAGTTTTAGCGGGAGCAGGAAAAGCACTGAAAAGAAGTAAAAGGGGTACCCGTAATAATAATGCCCGGTATCCACAAAATGCATCAGGGAATACTGGGGATCAATATCCGTATTAATCATTTCCTGAATTACAGAAAATTGGGTATATTCATCTGTATGGGAACACACCAGCATATTGGCATCTGCTGCACTTCGCAGGTTCACAGGAATAAAGACTAAGAAATAAATCAAAGCCAAGCCACAGAGAACGACCAGGTTTCTTTTTTGCTTTTTTGAGAGTCGAATTTTCATAAGGAAGTCTACCTGGAATACTTTATATGCCTCAAGGAACGCTGCTCTAACCCAAACACTGCAGAAACGGTACCCGCTGCCGCTGATGGCAGGGATGAATTATCCATTGGGTTCCCACCGAATCCGGAAGTCCGGCAGTCTCCATTTCGAAAACACCACCACCCCCACCCCGAGGATCACCTTGGGCATCAGGGCCACCATATACAGCAGCACGGCGTAAGCCAGGGCCAGATCTTTCTCGACCTGGAAGGCGGAGAGGGCCAGCACGGTCAGGTAATGGAACACCCCCAGCTTGCCGGGGGCAGAAGGCGGGGCGCTGCCCACCTGGAGCACGATGAGTACAAACAGGGCCGCGGTAAAAGGGACCGGGATGCCCACCGCCTGGAGGATAACGTAATTGGTCAGGGCGGAAAGCCCCAGGGAAAAGACTGCCAGGCCCCAGATCCCCAGCTGCCGGCGCCAGCTGCGCATGGCGTCGAACCCGCTCAGGGTCCGCTCCAGGATCCCGGCCAAACGCTCCCCCCAGCCCTGGGGCAGCTTTCTCAGCAGCGGGGTGATCCAGCGCAGGGCCGGCCGCCCCCAGAGCACCAGCAGGACCACCGCCAGCAGGGCGACTCCGGTCAGGATCAGGGTCAGATCCCCCGAATCCGCCACCCAGGCCGGGAGGGAGACGGCGGCAATCAGCAGTAAAAGGGCCAGACCGAAGGTGATCAGGTCGACCCCTTTTTCCAGCATCAGGCTGCCCAAGAGGCGGGACTTGGTGGTCCCGGTCCGCTCGCTGGCGAACAAAATCCGGGCCAGCTCCCCCAGCCGGGCCGGGAGCAGGATGTTGAACATCTGCCCCAGATAGACCCCGCCCAGCAGCGAGCGGTAGGTCGAAGATCCCCAGGGCAGGAGCAGCATCACCCACCAGCGCAGCGAGACCGAGGCCACATTGAGCAGCACAATCCCCACCCCGAGAATCACCAGCCAGGGATCGGCCTCTCGAAGCACCCTACCGAGCTCCTCCAGCGCCACCCCGCGGAAGGCGAAATAGACCGCCAGCCCCCCAACCAGGGTGCCGAGGATTATTTTTAGGATTGTTTTTCGATCAAAAATTTTGCTGTCAGACATGAATTGAATATTTTGAGATGATATCTTTTGTATTTAACAAAACTGATTGAAAAATAAGAATTCCAGAGCCAAGGAAATGTCTAAAATTGAAAATTGAAAATCTTTCTCAATTGTCTATTATTCTTTGACATTATAGTGTATATTGAAAACAAATTGGGTAAAACACTTATCAATGTGAGGTGGACCCCAAATTTTGACAAAAAATGGGGCTAAGTTAAGGTGGATACCTCCTTCTCAGATAAGACGAATTGTAACTGATTTTGGTCCCCAAAATACACTTCCGCTGGAGTTTGGTAATCCAGCGATTGATGTGATCTCTCGAAATTATTGAGGTGGACCCCAAATTTTGACAAAAAATGGGGCTAAGTTAAGGTGGATAC
>CAZRUS010000012.1:0-89782 GCA_964603385.1 uncultured Anaerolineales bacterium
AAGCGGGCAGCCATGGCTTCCGCAAGCGGGAAGACGGTGGAGCTGCCGGCGGTGATCACGTCACCTTCCAGTTCAAGGGGATTAACCTTGGGCAGCATGCTGTCTCCAATTTCCCTGGATTCCTCTTCTCCTGCCGGTTCTTCTTCTCCTGTTGGTTCTTCATCAGAAGTTTGAGGTTCTCCGGTAGGTTCTGTTTGAGGAGGAGCGACCGTTTCCTCGGACTGGCAGGCTGCCAGAGCAAGGGAAGCGATCAACACCAACCCAATCACAACTAAACACTTGCGTTTCATTCTTTTCCTCCTGGTAATAATGGTGGACTAAAAATCTAGCCAGAGTGTAGCATGGTCAATTTAACAATGTACGATGCATCATTTAACGCTGAGTCAAGAATTGGTTAACGCCGTGTTAATACCCAAAAATTGTGGATAACTTTGATAGGTCTCCTGCTATCCACGGCTGTCCATCCGGGCTGCTTTTGGGGAAACGCCAACAAACCCGCCGGAACCAAAGCGGGTTTGCAGAGATGGCAATATAAAATGGATGTCTGGGGGATTATTTCACAGCGGTTAAGCTGTCGACAACTGCTTCGAAAACGGGCAGGTTCTGATCCATAGCGGCCGCCGGGGTGGTGAATATCAAGGTCCAGGCGAAATCTTCCCCCAAAACACCATAGACGATTTGCTTACCCGGACCGAATTCCGGATCCATGACATCGAGTATCACCCGTTCGGTTGGCCTCTCGGCATCAACAATTTCCTGCCTGCTGTTGAGCTGAAAATCTGTTTCCGTTCCGGTGAGGGCTTGATTAAGCAGATCCTCAGTGGTCAATCGCGTGGTTCTCTCCTCACTGTAGAGCACAACAGCCGAGGTGGTTTCTTCGTTCAAAGCGATCAAAAAATCAAAACCGGGCAGGGTTTCTTCTTCCAGGGGAGCGGCGGTTGACTGTGGGGTGGTTTCCAGCGCCGGGTTGATTTCTTCAGCCAGCTCATTGAGGGTTTCCCCAAAGAACTCAAAGAAAGCCTGCATCAGCTGGCCGAACCCTTCTCCCAGATCCATCTCCTGATAACCAGGCGGTACCTGAAAGGAGGCAGTTTGGCCGCTGATCGTTTTCCAATCCGCTCTTTCCGGCAGGTCCGGCGAGCTGGTGGCCGGCACCTCGGTCATCATGGCTTCGATGTCGAAATCATCCAGGTTCGGGGTGGCAGTTGGGGGTGGAGAGGTGGGCGAGGGGGTCAGGGTGATGGTGGGGGTCAGGGTGGGCGCCGGCGTCCAGGTAGGCGGGAGTTCTGCCAGCGGAGTAACCTGGAGGGGGGAGGTGGTCATCGTTGCGGCCTGCGGCGGCGGGGGAGCCGGGGTGAGCAGGTCGCAGGCAGAAACGGAGACGATCAAGACAAGGGACAGAAAGAGGAAGCTGGTTTTTGGCATAAGGGGTCTGGAAGTACTCTGAGGGTGTAGTAGTTAATTTGATATATGATACCATTTTCAGCGCTCAGCAGACAGGTGCTCGTCCGCGGGCCTGCTCAGGTTTGCGCATAGTCAACAAGGGGACGCCAATGCCGTAGGTGAGAAAGTCTCCCTGCGGGATGACTTCAATTAAGCAGCTGGATTTTTTGAACTGATCATCGATTGCCAGCCCTTGGAACACCGCAGCCAGCAAATCTTTCTCGGCATCCACTGCCGGGATCACCCGACCGCTCCCGGAGAAGGTGATCGTCGCCTGGGGAATTCTTATCCAGGGCAAACCAGGGATCCGCCTGGCAATCGGGATGGTCATGGAGATATGGGGATTGCGGCGGATATGCCGGGCTTTCCAGGAGTCGGACCCCGTACCAATATACAGCTTGCGGTCTCTGACTGCATAAACAATCCCCACAGATCTAGACTGGTTTTGCGGGGTGACCATGCCCAGCACGGCAAAGAGCTCCTGCTTGACAATTTGCCAGATGTCTTCTGTGGTGGCGGGACTGGACATTAGCTGACCTCCGTAATTGTTCTCATCGAATAATGGATACGAAACCTTTGCCATTGACAGCGGCAGCGGGAAGCAGGGGGTAAGAAATCACAGCTGAAATTCCTTGCGGTTAATCATAGAGAGCAGCGTAATTAATCCGCCGGTGACCAGATAGAGGATTTGAATCCCGATCGGACTGCCCCACAGCAGGATCTGGAACAGGATCCAGCCAATCAGCAGCAGGCCCAAAACCAGCGACAGCGTCCAGGCCAAGGATTGCTTCTGAAAGGGGTTGATCCGCTGCGGGAAGCTCCAGGTAGGTGCTTTCCAGAGACAATAGGCGGACAGCAGAGGGAGCAGGCCCATGAAGGCGATCAAGAATAAGCCGGGTAGAAGAAAGCTGTCAATGAACAGTCCGTCCAGCAGATCCGGGGGCAGCCCCATCGCAGCCCCTGAAGGATCGAGCAGCATGGCAATACCCCCGCCGATGCCGCCCAGTCCAAGAAATATCTGCAGGATGATCAGCAGAACGGTAAGCAAGCCCGGTTTTTTTGTCTCTGGTGCCACCTTAATTCTCCAGTTGCTCGAAGTCATATTCCCGAAAAGACTGCTGTGGAAATATTCAGCGGATGGTCACCGATCCTGAGCCCTGATCCAGGGTGATCGTGATCCTATTTTCTGCGCTGTTGAAGTTCTCTGTCTCCCAAATGCCGTCCTCCCTGCGTTCCCCGCTGACCAGCTGGAAGCGGCTGGAGGGATGGAAGGAGCCGCTACCGGAATCGAGTCTCACCTGCACACCGCTGTCAGCTGGAAGATCAATTCGCAGTCTGCCGCTGCCGCTGTCAATGGTCACAGGAAATGACTGCGATCCAGGCAGGGAGAGGTCAACCGCGCCGGATCCGCTGTCCAACAGCAGCGCTTCCAGCTGGAGCTCGCTGAGATCGAAGCCGCAGCTGCCGGAACCGGAGTCGAGGGTGAGGTCAAGGGGAATCTCCGGGGTCAGGTATAGCTTCCAGGAAGACCGGGGCTGAGGGAGGGAGCGGAAAAACCACAAGCCGTCCGTCCGGGTATCGAGCGAGATCTCGGCTCTTTCTCCCCGCTCACGAACATCGAAGATCAATTCCCCGCGGTAGGTGAGATCGGCTTCGATCAGGTTGGAGGAGCTGTCCAGGGCAGATAGTTCCCCCGGAAGGCTGGTCCAATCGATGAAGACCTCGGCGGCAATATAGTCCTGCAGCGGATGAACAATGGAGCGGGACTGCCACTCACCAGGGTTCGTGTAGGCATCAAAGAAAGCCATCTGTGGGGCAAAAAATGCTGCTGCACCGGCGCCGGCAAACAGCACCAAGATCAGCAGAGCGCTGATCACCGCACCGGCTGTGGAGCGCTGTCCGATCAAGACCTCAATGCCAATGGCGATCAATACCAGCGGCCAGAAGCGCCACAGCAAGATCCAGGCGGTCCAGGGCAGAACACCCAGGTTGGAAAGCAGCAGCAGTCCCCCGATACCGATCAGCATGATCGGCCAGAAAAAGGAACGGTTGCGTTGATCAGGAGAAGGATCCTGCCCAGCATGGATATTGTCAGACATAGGAATTACTCCTTGTATTTGGAAGAATCCTCTCCAGAAGATTGGCGCAAGACAAAAATCCAGAGAAGCAATAATACAGCCGGCCCGAGGTGAAACCAGACGCCTGTGCTGCCGATTGAAATGCCCAGCAAACCGAAAAAGGAAATCAGCAGCAAGGTCAGACCAGGAAACAGTTTCTGTGTTGGGGCTCTTACCCCTCCCCGCAGGTGTTCTATCCCCAGCAAAACCAGCCCAGTGATACCTGCAGCTGTTAAACCAATCACCGACAACCGCCAGAGCAGCCTGGTCAGATGAATCCAAATCAAAAAACTGCCCGCCAGAAGAGGGATAAGGGCAAAAAAGGCGACGGCCGGCTGCCGAGAAACCAGCGAAAGATAAATCAGCAGGATCCCGGTGGCAGACAGCAGCAAAGCCCAGGAGAAAGATAATCTGGCTGGACTCAGGACGAGGAAAGCCCCCCAGAGGATCACCATCATCAGCAGGGCCGCCGTCAGTGTTATCCGAAAGCTGTTCTTTCTCAACAAGGCCATCATCATCCCCGAAATATAATCCAACTAATAGTATATACGGAACGGATGACTTTTGGTTGTAGAATTTTGGGATTATTTTAATGATAGACTAGATGAAATGTATTTCCCGGTCAAATTTCATATCCACTGGAGATGAGACATGCCTCCTAAATCCGGAGCCCAGATCAGCCGGAAAGCATTTCTGCAGTCTGTGCTTATCCTGTTAATGATCATGATGATCGCTGGTGTGCTTACCCGTTTGGTTCCCCCAGGACAGTTCGACCGCCAGCTGGTGGACGGCAGAGAGCTCGTTCAGCCGGGAAGCTACCGGATCGTGGATCGACCCAGCTATCCGATCTGGCGCTGGTTCACCGCTCCAGTGGAAGTGCTCTGGGGGGAGGACAGCCTGCTGGTGATCGTCATCAGTCTGTTTATTTTGATGGTGGGTGGAGCTTTTGCAGTCCTGGAGCGGGCTGGGATTCTGCGGGCCGGATTGGAGGTGATTGTGCGCCGCTTTGAGGGGCGAAAATATCACCTGCTGCTGCTGGTTTCCTTTTTCTTCATGGTCCTGGGGGCATTTTTTGGTATTTTTGAAGAGGTGGTTCCGCTGGTGCCCATCGCGCTGGCGCTTTCTTATTATTTTGGCTGGGATGCCCTGGTGGGATTGGGGATGAGCATCCTGGCCACCAACCTGGGTTTTACGGCAGCCATCACCAATCCCTTCACTATTGGGGTGGCCCAGCAGCTGGCCGGTCTGCCGCTTTTCTCGGGAAGCTGGTTTCGGTTTCCGATTTTCATCGTGATTTATGGGATCTTTGGCGTCTTTCTGGTTCGCTATGCCCGGCGGGTGGAGAAAGACCCTCAGCAATCTCAGGTCTTTGGTGAAGATCAGGAACATCGAAAGCAGCCCCAGCAGATCAACCTGGATCTGCCGTCAGAAACAAATCCGAATCTCCGCCGCGCGGTGGCCTGGTTCACCGGGTTTGTGTTGGTAATTGTTTTGGTGCTTCTGGCAGCGCCGTTTATTTCCACGATTGCGGATTATGCTTTACCGCTGGTGGGAATCCTTTTCTTGATCGGCGGTCTGGGTGCCGGTCTGCTGTCGGATGTGGGCCAGAAATCGATCTGGAAGGCTCTCTGGCAAGGAATCCTCGGCATCGCTCCGGGAATTATCCTGATTCTGATGGCGGTCAGTGTTAAGCATATAATAATTTCCGGCGGGATCATGGATACCCTGCTCCACCGGGCTGCCAATTTATTCACCCAGACATCTGCTTATCTCTCTGCTGTGGGTATCTTTGTGCTTGCCCTGGCGATTGAATTTTTTGTCTCTTCGGGTTCAGCAAAAGCTTTCCTGCTCATGCCCATTCTGCTCCCGCTGGCCGATCTGGTAGGCGTTACCAGGCAAATCACTGTCACCGCCTACTGCTTCGGGGATGGCTTTTCCAATATGTTTTATCCCACCAGCCCGGTTTTACTGATCTCTTTGGGGCTGACCATGGTCAGCTACCCCAAATGGCTGCGCTGGACCCTTCCCCTCTGGGGAGCGGTTTTCCTGGCGGCATTAGCTTTTCTGGGGATTGCCGTGGCCATCGGCTACGGTCCCTATTAATCCAGCTGGCGTTGAAGATGACCCTTCCTGGAGACAAGTTTCCTGTAGATTATTATCAGGCTCGAGACTGGTTCAGAGATCAGATCTGGAATATCCAAAAGGTCAGACCGGAGGCTGTGCTGCACAAGCAGCGGATCTCTCCCATTGAGGACCTGACTATCGATTGGATCATTGCATCCCCACAGGGAAAAAGAACCCGCTGTCTGATCCTCAGCACCGGACTGCACGGTGTGGAAGGGTTTCTGGGGGCGGCGATCCTCAAGCTCTTTCTGGAAGAATACTTCCCACGGTTAGTGGGAGAGGAGACCGCTTTGCTGCTGGTCCACTGTCTCAATCCCTGGGGGATGGTGAATATGCGGCGGGTGAACGCTGCCAATGTCGATCTCAACCGCAATTTCTTTATAAAGACGGATGATTTCCAGCAGGAGATCAATCCCGCCTATCGGCAGCTGATCCGTCTCTTCCAGCCGATGAGACCGCTGGGCAGACTGCAGGGTGAACGATGTCGGTTCTTGTTACGCCTGGCAGCGGCCGTTGTGAATAACGGAGCAGAGCAGATAAAACGAGCTTTTCTGTTAGGACAGAACAGTTATTCCCAGGGCCCCTATTTCAGTGGGAAAGACTACCAGCCGGAGAGCAAAATCATCATGGGGTTACTTCGGGAGCAACTGGAAAGCTATCAGCAGGTTATCCATCTGGATATTCACAGCGGCTATGGACCCCGCCGGCAGATGAGTCTGGTGTGTTCTCCACAGGAAGAAAAGCCCTCCAAAGAGCTGGCAGCGATGTTCGATTATCCGCGGGTGGTGGCGGCTGATCCAGCACAGTTCTATTCCATTCGGGGGGACCTGATTGACTGGTCCTATCATGTCAGTAGATCTGTTCCTGGTGCCAGCTACCTGGGGATGGCGCTGGAATTTGGTACCTTGGGGGATTCCTTTCCAGCCCAGATAGCAGGCATGATGCGGATGATTTTTGAGAACCAGGTTGTCCAGCAAGGAGGAATGGAATTAGCAGCCATCCACAAGGTCCGGGCAGATTTCCTGGAGATGTTTTTTCCTTCCTCGGATGCCTGGTGGCAGAAAGCCCTCCAGGATGCCCGCAGGGCATTTCAGGGGATTCTATCGGCGATAGGCTGAGCGGGGCTGGACCGTCAACGCAGGACCTGGACCGATGTTGTCATGGTCAATCAAGCAGCAGCAGCTCAGGATAGCAGAGAGAATCATCTTCCAATTATTTTTCCAGGGAACGATTCCCGGTGATGTCTGGGGAAGAGGCCTGACTGGCAGGATGAGCGGTTTTTTGGGATGAACCCTCATGTCCTGTAGGGCCTGTCCAGGTGGCGTCTTTGAGTTGTGAGTCGGGTTTTGTTGTCATCCTTCAGCCTGGGTTAGACCACGAGGGTTTGTATTTGGGGGATGGTTTCCCACTCCCAGTGTTTCAGGGCATCTGAGCGGGATAGGCGGTGAGATCCAGCTGCAGGGGGGTGGTGGATACATAACCAGCTGCCAGTGCTCCGATATCCGGTCCATCCTGAGGAATCCCGGAGGGAGCGTCTCCGCTGATCCAGTAATAATCGTTGCCGCGCGGGTCAGGGCGCTGGTAGTCAATGACATCGGGATGGATCTTTTCCAATCTCAGGGATAAGGCGATGCCGGGGACCCCGTTGATGATGGCTTCCATCGCGGCAGTCACGGTCCCTGAGTAGGTTACATCATGGCCGAAGTTAGGCAGAGGGTTGATTCCGGAGACCACCAGATCAAAGGTGACGCCGAAATATCCCAGCAGACCCAGGGCAACACAGTCAGAGGGGGCTCCGTCACTGGCATAGGCTGTGGTATGATTTTCCAGGAAGACTTTGCGGACCCGCAGCGGGCGGTTTATGGATTTGACATGTATGATGGCCGACCAGTTGCGGTCGGGAGCCAGAATGGACACCTGACCGAGATTCTGGATTTCCTGGGCTAAAGCTAACAGACCGGGTGCAGTTACTCCGTCGTCATTGGTCACTAGAATATGTGGTCTCGTGAGCAATCCTTTTTCTTGAGTGTAGATCTACACAATTAAGTCATGACTATGATGCGGTTAACTGAAGGTTATTGTTTTGTAATAATTTATTAATCCAGTTCTCAATTCCGGATGACAGAATCAAACGGATGTGTTTGATAGATCGGGATCTCCATTGGCTGTAAGAATGGGCTGTGAGAAAGGACAGCGAGGATATGTCTATAAAAAATTATCTACCCTTTGTTGTTGTCATTGTGGTATTAATTGCTCTCCTGGCAGGAGTCCTTTTTCTGATTCTACCGGCAAACGGATCCTGGATTGACAGGGAAGCAGACCAGCAGGGAATTGGCTTCAGCACGGATGCCGTTCGTGCTCAGGTGGTGGAGATCCTGGAAGAGGGGGAGATACAGCTGGGTGAGGTAACCCAGCGGTACCAGCTGCTGCGGGTGGAGGTGCTGGAAGGGGAGTATCAGGGGGTGCAGTTTGATGTTGATTATGGAAGGCGGCAGATCAGGCCCGCGGGGCTGAATCTGTCACCTGGAGACCGGGTGATCGTCAATATCAGTAAAAATCAGCAGAACCTCCTGCAGGCCTGGTTTGTCGATTTTGTCCGCACCAGACCTCTGCTGATTTTATTTGCCACCTTTGTGCTCTTCAGCGTGCTGATCAGCGGTTGGAAAGGGGTTCGCGGGCTGCTGGGGATGGGGATCAGCATTGCAGTGATCACCTTTTATATTATTCCTCAGATCCTGCAGGGAAAGGATCCGGTGCTGATCAGCGTCAGCGGGGCTTTCTTTTTGCTGGCGATATCTCTTTATCTGGTGTACGGCTGGACGCTGAAAACCCATTCCGCGGTGCTGGGCACATTGATTTCTTTAATTATCACCGCCCTGCTGGCCAGCTATTTTGTCGACCTCACCCGCCTGACTGGGTTTGGCAGCGAAGACGCTCTTTTTCTGATCCAGCAGTCTGAGGTCACTCTCAATATGCAGGGGCTGGTACTGGGGGGAATGCTCATCGGTGCGCTGGGGGTGCTGGATGACCTGGTGATCACCCAGGCTTCGGTTGTCTTTGAGCTGTATCTTTTAAACCCCGATCAGGAGCTGGTTCCCCTCTACCGACGGGCGATGCGGGTCGGTCAGGACCATGTCGCTGCCACCGTAAATACGCTTGTCCTTGCTTATGCCGGGGCAGCCCTGCCGATGTTTTTGTTGTTTTCCATCTCGGGGGAAAATCTGGGCACACTCTTGAACCTGGAATATGTCGCCGAGGAAGTGGTTCGGACCATGGTGGGCTCGCTGGGTTTAATTGCGGCAGTTCCCCTGACCACCTTGATGGCCAGCCTGATCGCTATCAAGGCTCCTGGAGACGGGCCTCTTCGACGCTACCTGGGGCCTCTGACCGCAGAAGGGGATGGGCACATTGGCCACCGACATTAATCGAGGAGCGATATCGGGTATGAATGTTCATATTGTCCATCCTCCGGAAGGCGAGGCCAGACAATTGCTGGAAGACTCCCTCCATCCTGATCTTAAAATATCCTACGGAGAGGATCCCCCGCCAGGAAGGCAGATTGAAATTCTGGTCGTCGGTCGACCCCAGAAGGAGCTCATAGAGCAGAATCCGACCCTGCGGGCGTTAATCATACCCTGGGCGGGAATCCCCACAGGAACCCGAAAGCTGATGGAAGATTATACGGAAATTGCCGTTCATAATCTGCATCACAACGCGGTGCCGACGGCAGAGCTGGCACTGGCGCTGCTGCTGGCCGCGGCTAAAAAGGTTCTGGTCTATGATCGAGCGCTGCGGAGCAACGATTGGAGGCTTCGCTATCAGCCGGATGACACCATCCTGCTCCGGGGGAAGCAAGCCCTGATCCTTGGCTATGGGGAAATCGGCAGGCGGATTGCCTGGGTACTGCAGGCAATGAATATTTCCGTGTCAGCCATCCGGCGTCACGGAAGCGGAGAAAAGGAAGAGGGGGTGCGGGTCTATTCTCCACGCGAGCTGGATGCACTGCTTCCGGAAGCGGAAATCCTGATTCTGGCTTTGCCGCTGACAGCAGAAACCCGGGGAATGATTGGAGAAGCGAGGCTGGAGCTGCTTCCCGAGAAAGCAGTGCTGGTCAACGTATCCCGGGGTCCGATCATTGATCAGAAAGCGCTGTACCAGGCGCTCCGCAGCGGGGCGCTTGCCGGCGCGGGTCTGGATGTCTGGTATCACTATCCGGAAACTCCGGAAGACCGTCAGGAGACTCCTCCCGCGGATTATCCCTTTCAATCCCTGGAGAATGTCGTGCTCAGCCCCCACCGCGGGGGGAAGAGTCCGTCAATCGAGAGCCTGCGTATGGAAGCCCTGGCGTCTTCATTAAATCGAGCCGCAGAGGGAAATCCTATTCCCAATCTGGTAAATATTCCAGCCGGGTATTAAGCATCAATGGAGGGGGGGGCTTTCCTGGCCGGCCGCCGGCAGCGAGAAATAAAATGTACTGCCCTGATTGAGGGTGCTCTCCGCCCAGATTTTCCCCTGATGGGCTTCAATAAGATGTTTGGCGATCGATAAACCCAGCCCGGTCCCTCCGCCCGTGCGGGCCTGGTCCGCTTTGTAAAAGCGCTCAAAAATTCGTTCCAGGTCGCTTTCTGGAATGCCCGGACCGTGATCGGAGATCGAAAAGACCACCGTATTCCCCTGAGAAGAAGCTTTCATGATAATATTTTCGTTTGCGGGGGAAAACTTGAGGGCATTGTGAAGCAGATTGACCACCACCTGCTCCACCCTGCGGAAATCAGCGGCCACCCGGGGAAGCGTTTCCGGCGCATCAACGATCACTTCCAGGGAGCGGCGCTCCGCCTGTTCTTTCATGCGGTCTCTGGCCTGGTTGAGCAGAAAAAGTGGGGAGACTGGATCCAGGTCCAGCGGTACCTGTCCGGATTCAATCCGGGAGAGTTCCAGCAGCTCTGCTACCATCTGGGCCAGAGCGTCGACTTCGGTGTCTATCCGAGATAAAAAGCGTTTGGCAGCGGGAGGGTCCTCCAGCGCGCCGTCCTGCAGGGTGTCCGTCAGTGCTTTCAGGGAGGCCAGCGGGGTGCGAAGTTCGTGAGAGATATTGCTGATAAAATCCTGCCGGGTGGTTTCCAACCGGCGTAGCTGAGAAAGATCTTGAAACAGCAGCAGGGTAAAGCCTGGCAGGGTGTCTTTGAGTGGGATGGCAATTCCCTGCAGAAACGTATGTTGAGCCGGCAGTTCCAGGGAGGCAGATTGCCCCTGACCGGTTTCCCTGGTCCTCCGCCAGAGCTCTATCCATTGATGCCAGCGAAGGACCTCCGCCACTGATCGACCTGCAGATTGTTCTGCGGTTGTCTGAAAGATCTCCTCAGCAGCCGGATTGATCAAGGAGATTTCTCCCAGCGGATTAACCATGACCACCCCATCGGTCATCTGGTCAAGCACAGCTCGCAGGGTGCCGCTTTCCGACTGCAGCTCCTGGATTCTGGTCTGGAAGGTCCGTGACAGGCGATTGATAGAGCGGGTCAGAATACCAATTTCAACCTGCCCTTGAATGGGCGGCAGGATTTCCCGTTTTCCTTCAGCGATCTCCTGGATGGACTCCGACAGCCTTTCTATGGGGGTGATCACTCTGGAACTGATGACCAGGAATGCCGCCATGGCCAGCAGGGATAGGATGCCGCCAAAGAGGAGGATGTTGTTCCTCAGCCTGGCTGCGGAGGAATTGACGGTTTCCAGGCTGATATGCTGTCGGAGAAAAGCGATCTTTTGATCAGGATGGTCGACAGCAACAGCTGCGATCAAAAATTCCCCATCCTGATTTTCGTCCCGGATGGTGCTGCCAAAGCCATCCTGATCTGCTTCTCTGATCTCTTTTTTGATCAGCTGATTTCCGGCATCCGGCGGTTTATCTCCGGAGCTGGCCAGCAAAAAACCGTCCTCGGAGATCAGGCTGAGCTCTGAATCCGCTTGTTGTGCCCATTGATCAGTGAATTCTTGAAGCTGACTGTCAGACAGCGTATCTGCTGGAAGGTCTTCATAAACACGGCGAAGCAGCTCCAGCTGCTGACGGCTGCTTCTCTGGAGAAGGTCGATCTGGAAGTTTCGAACGCTGCGTTGCAGATTGACAGCGGTGAGCAGGGAGGCAAACCAGAGCAGGAGGGCAATGGGAAGAGCGGTTCGCCAGCGAAATCTTTCAAGCATGCTAGCCCTCGAATCGATAGCCCACGCCTCGAATGGTGATGATGCGTTCAGGATTGGAGGGTGACGTTTCAATTTTTTCGCGCAGCCAGCGGATATGCACATCTACCGTGCGGCTGCCGCCGCTGAAATCCCAGCCCCAGACCTTTTCAAGAATGCTGTCACGGGACAGCACCTGCCCCTGATGAACCGCCAGGTAGTACAGCAGGTCGTACTCTTTCGGTTTGAGTGTCAGCAGATCGTCATCCATCCGCACCTCTCGCCGAACCGGGTCGATGATCAGGTTTCCGAAATTGAGCTGGTTCCCCCCGTTGGCGTTTTGTTCTTTGATTTCGTTTTTTACCAGGCGCAGGCGGCGGAATTGGGCCTTAACACGGGCCATCAACTCGCGCATCGAGAACGGCTTGGTCAGATAATCATCCGCGCCGATTTCCAGACCGATCACCCGGTCAATTTCATCATCCTTGGCAGTCAGCATGATGATCGGCGTGCTGATTTCATGGCGCAGGATGCGGGTGACTTCCACACCGTCCATCCCGGGAAGCATGATATCCATCAAAATCAGATCTGGAGGCTCACTGCGGGCTGTTTCCAGCGCTTCCACTCCATCGCCGACCACCTCGACTTCATACCCAGCCCGCTCCAGACTGTATTTCAGCGTTTCCTGCAGAGCGGGTTCATCTTCCACGACCAGTATTTTTTGGGCCATTTATAAGGCTCCTTGCTTACGAAACCATTGTAAACTATCCTGAACAGTTTCTTCCAGCGGTCTGGTTTGCAGGTCGAGTTCCCTGACTGCCTTGGCAGTGCTGTACCCCTGCCAGCGGCGGTGGGCTTGAAGATGGAAGGGGGCATCCGGGAGCACAGCCAGGGCATCAGACAGCGTTAGGTAACTATCGATCAGCCAGGGAGGGATGGAAAACCAGGGAGGCGGGACACCGGCTTCGCTGGCAATTACCGCAGCAGCGTCCCGGACCGAAGTATTTTCCGCGCCGAGGATATAGCGTTGCCCCGGTGTTCCCTGCCGGGCGGCGTTAATATGGGCGGCCGCTGCATCTCTGACATCGATGATGTTGATCACGCCCGAGGGGACTACCTTGGCCTTCCCGTGAGCAATGGCCAGCAGGATCTCTCCCGTGCTGTGGTGGACATCACCGGGACCAAAGACCAGCGTCGGGTTGAGAATGATGGTTGGTAAGCCGCTCTGATTGGCTGTCAAAGCCAGCTCTTCCTGAATGATCTTGGATTCGTAGTATCCGTTGGTCGGGAGGGATCCCTTTTGATACCTGTCTCGTTCATCCGCCAGGCGGTTTTCTTCCTCCGGGGGGAGACCGATGGTGGAGAGGCTCGATGTAAAGAGCAGCTTCTCCACACCGCTTTGTTCGCCTGCCCTGATGACGCTGCCCATCTCCCGGGCAGCCTGGGCCGTATAGAGCGGGGTCTTACTCGGGTCATTTCCAGGAGGGTAGTAGCCGGCGGCATGGAATACCAGCTGGCATCCCTGCATGGCCTGCTGCAGGTTCTCTGTCTGATTGATATTTCCCTGAAACCACTTAATGGGGAAATCCGAAAGCTGTCCGACAGCTGTTGGATTTCTGCGCAGCCCGGAGACTGACCAACCTGCCTGGAGGGCGGCTTTGGCGATCTGGCCGCCGATGAAGCCGGTAGCTCCCAGCACCAGGACGCGGGTCATGCCTCAGGTCCCTTTTTCCCTGACCCGCACCTCGTCCAGCAAGAGTTCTTTTTCATCATCATAATCGAGGATTTCCAGAGCTTCTTCTAAGGGCAGCCAGCGGACCTTATCAACCTCGCCGTTTAATAATTCCGGATCCTCTTCTCTGGCGTCCATATGCCAGAACAGCACCACCTTGGGCACCCCTTTGCAGATGTAGGAGATTGAGCCGGCATACTCTTTGAGTTCCACCTGCCAGCCAGTTTCCTCCATCACCTCCCGGAGGGCTGCTTCTTTCCAGCTTTCTTCCTCTGTAAGCTTCCCTTTGGGAAGGGACCAATCCTGATGCTTATGGCGGTGGACTACGGCGATTGTTTGCTGATGGTTATTTTCTCTCCAAACAATTCCCCCAGCAGCGTGAATGACTTTGGCGGCTGACTTCCTCAATTGCTTCTACTCCTCCAGGCCCAAGTTTATATTTTTCCGTTTTATTTTATCACAGCAGCGTCTCCGGCCGGGTGATTGTCAACCGTCTGCCGGTGAAAACTGCAGGGGGAAAGGTTACATCCAGGATTGAAACGCCCCCTGTTTTATCTGGGTAACCGAACGGTTTTTTTTCAATGAATAATAATGGCGGATTGGCTTTAATGTCAGCTGGTAATCCCGCTCCTGCGCCCAGGAAGCCAGCGTCACTAACTCCTCCAGGCTCTGCTGCATAGCCAGCCCTTCCTGAATACCAAAGCGGTAGGTGAGCAAATGGGGGTTTTCTTCCTCGAGATAATTGAGGACGAGCTTGGCCGCCTGCAGGATCTCCCCGGTGGGGGGGAGGTCAGTCAGCTGCTGCAGGGCATCGATGGGAAGATTAAGATTGATGCGGAATATTTTCAATATTGCCGGCCGGTGAAGAAACTTGGCCAGCGCCTGGGGGTGCTCAGGCATCAGTCTCGCTGGTAGGGGGATGTTCTCCCCCTGGGGATCCAGCAGAGAGATCTCCAGCTGGAAGGATTCATCGCGGATCTCAGGCTCAGAACGATAATCCTCAGGAGGCACCAGCTCATGGACAGCATCCATCACCTGATTGGCATATTGCTGGAAGAACACTTTGCGTTTTTGATCAGGTGGAATCTCCGCAGCGGCCATTAGATTACCGACGTGCATTTTCAGCGCAGGCCTTTTTAATGCCAACCCCTCATGCAGCGCACCGGTTGTATCATTAAACCCGATTGGAAGGACCGGGGCTCCGGAGCGGTAGCTCAACCAGGCGATCCCTGTGTGGGCTTCTTTTTTTCCTTCTTCCCAGATGCCTCCCTCCGGGAACAGCCCTACCACTCCCTGCTGATCCAACACCCCGAGGGCTGCTTCCAGTGCGGCTCGATCATAGGCGCCGCGGTGGAGGGGAATCACGCCGTACCCGCTGCTGACATATTCGGTGATTTTTTCTGCTGGGATGTCCGCTGCGCTGAGCATCTCAATTTGCCAGGGAGAATAGATGATCAGCAGCACGGCTTCCATTGCTGCCGTGTGATTGCCAACCACCAGCAGGGGTCCGGATCGGGGATAATTTTTGCGCCCGGAGATCTCAATCTTGAAGAATAGAGGGAGAATAATTCTTCCCAGGATTTTCATCAGGAATCGAGCTGCCCGCTTTCGCGGGTAAGGGAGGCGTTGTTTGTTTCCAGGCATGGAAGCCTTACTTCCTCTTTTGGGGTGGTTTCTCTCCTGTCAGGATGATCACAAGGAGAAACAGCTATCATGGTATCATCAGGATCTGCATCGAAAGGGACGAGAATACAAGCAGTCAACTGCTGTTATCTCAGTTGGGAAGCTGCCTGACGATCTACATACCAGCGAAGGTTACCTGAAGTGGGAGAGATCAGCCGGGCTGGACACTCTGCAGCCGGTGGATGCCCCTGGAGCACGGTTTTCAGGGCAGCTGCCTTGGATTTCCCACTGACCAGAAAAATCACTTCTGCAGCTGCATTGATAACCCTGGGGGTAAGGGTGATCCTCCAGGACGAGCGGCGGGGAAGATAATTTGCTGCCACCCAGTCTCCCGGCTGCGGATCTGTTACAGCTGGCGTGTTGGGGAAGAGCGATGCGGTATGGCAGTCTTCGCCCAAACCTAATAAGATGAGATCGAAGCGGGGTGGATGAGCTGAAAAGAACGCTGCCAGCTCCCTCTGGTATTCGCTGGCTGCTTCAGCTGGCGCCAGCTCTCCTGGAATGCGGTGGATATTTTCATCTGGGATGGGCCGGCTTCCGAGAAGGTGTTCCGCTGCTGCCCGGTAGTTGCTGTCCTCATGATCGGGGGGGACCAGGCGTTCATCTCCCCAGAAAAAGTGCATCGAGGACCAGGGAAGCGGCTCGAAAAAGGGATCCTTTCCCAGAAGCTGGTAAAGAGGAAGAGGCGTGCTGCCTCCAGAAAGGGCAGCAGTGAACTGATTCTGATCGGAAGCAGCCTGGGAGGAAAGCTCCGCGAATCGCGCAGCAGCTCCCCTGGATAACATTTCCAGCGTGTCAAATATCTGCAGGGTCCCCATCCCAAATTGCTTTCCCTTCTGACCGATTCCTGTGATTTGGTTCTGAGCGATATCTATTGTAATCTATCGGGGGCATCCCTGGTGATTAAATCAGCCGTAGATCACCAGGGTGCTGGTACCGCGATAGGTGTTTTTGGAACACCTGGGAGTGGAATGGATTGGAAACGCTTGGAAAAGACACCTGTGTTATACTTTTTGATGATCAGTAACCAAAAAAGGTTTGTGGTGTTATGAATAGTGCGGAGGAACAACAGAAAGACAGGCCGGAAAGTGACTTGATCGCTGAAGCCTGTCAGGGAAATGCGGAAGCCTTTGGCCAGCTGTATGAGAATTATGTGGATCAAATCTACAGCTATCTGTATTACCGCACCCATTCCCCCCGGGAAGCAGAGGATCTCTGCTCCAGGGTCTTTCTGAGAGCGCTGCGGCATATTGAAAATTATGAAGACCGCGGATATCCTTTTTCAGCGTGGCTTTACCGGATTGCCCATAACCTGTTGGTCAACTGGTATAGAGACCGGGAGCGGGATCAGGAAATTCCTCTGGTGGATCAGTATCCCCCTCCCTCTGTCAGGGCAAAAACCGAGACCAGACTGGAGGAGATGGACAAGAGGGAAAAGCTGCTCCGGATCGTCAGAACGCTGCCCGATGACCGTCAGGAATTGCTGATCTTGAAGCATGTTGAAGGACTGACAAATAAGGAAATCGGGCAGATCATGGGGCGGACGGAAGGGGCCATTAAGGCGCTTTACCACCGCACACTGGTTTCTTTGCGGGATGATTATCATGTCTAGAAAGGATGGGCTGCAGTGCTGAGAATAGTCATGGACAGCGCCGGTGACCTGCCGGCGGAATGGATTCAGGAATACGAGATTGAAGTCATCCCCATTAATATTCACCTCGGGGAAGATCTTCGTTTGGAAAATGTCACCCTGAGCCTGGATCAATTTTACCAATGGGTTGAAGAGACCGGACGGATCCCCAAATCTTCCCAGCCTTCTCCCCAGCAGTGTCTGGCCTTTTACCGTCGAATTGCAGACCCCGGGGATGTCATCCTTTCCATCCATCTCACCAGCAAACTGTCCGGGACCTATGAATCCGCGGTGATCGCCTCCAGAGAGCTGGAAGGGGAACTGAAAGTGATCCCTTTTGACACCCTGTCCGGCACGGCGATCCAGGGGTACATGTGCTGCGAGGCGAGGGTGATGGACCGCAAAGGGGCATCGATCAACCAGATTCTGGATCGTTTGAAAAACATCCGGGAGAACACAGAGGTGATCTTCACGTTGAACAGTCTGGATTTTGCCCGCATGTCAGGACGGGTGCAGATGCTGGAATCCCTGCTGGCCTCCCTGTTGAAGATTAAACCCATTGTGATCCTCAAAGAAGGAACCCTGGCCATCGGCCACAAGGTACGCACCCGGAAAGCCAGTCTGGAATATGTGCTGCAGGAGACGGCCAGACGGGTGGGGAAGGAGCTGGTAAACGCTGCTGTGATTCATGCCCATGATCTGATCTCCGCAGAAATGTTTGCTGAACGTGTAAAGGAAATTATTAACACCAAGCAGTTTTTTATTGAAGAGTTATCTATTGGCATCGCTGCCAATTTAGGTCCCGGGACAATCGGGATAGTTGCCTACCCGGCAGGGGAAGGATGATGAGTACGATGGCTGAATTCAACGAAAAGGCTCAAGAGTTAGCTCGAATTGACGCTGTGCTGCAGAAAAACCTGACAGCGGTGAAGCCGCGGCCAGCTTTTGTCAGCCGGCTGAAGCTGGAGCTGGACCAGGAGATAGAAAAACGTCAGAAAACCAAAAAAGTCGCTAAAGGAATTCTGGTTGCTGGCGGGATCGTCGGCAGTGCAGCCTTGATTTTCACGGTGATCCGCTCGCTGACGGAAGGGGACGGCCTTGTACAGACCATAACAAGGCAGATTTCCCGTCTGAAAAAGCGGGAGGGGACTGCCTCGGCATAAATGTTTGCTGATGAGGGGGCGCCGCTTTCTTCCCCTCATCCCGGAGTCAAAATCGTCTGGATATCTGACAGGATGCTCCTGGGCGGGAGCATCCTGTTGTGTCTTCGGGGCGGTCAATTCAGGAAGGACGGCTTCCTGTGCTACAATTTTGATCATGAAAGAGCGCTATTTTAAAACGGAGACAATGGGCGCAGCTGCCCAATCCTGGAAGGAAAACATTTACCGGAGCCTTCGGGGACCCCGCCTCAGCCTGGAGATCAGCCGGGCTGCACTTCTTGTTTTGGATCTGCAGGCCTATTTTTTAGAGCCGGATTCTCACGCTTATATTCCCAGCGCACCGCTTATCCTGTCCTCGCTGAATAGACTCATTACCGGGATGCGGGGCTGTCAGCGGCCGGTGTTCCTTTCACAGCATATCAACACACCTCAAAACGCGGGAATGATGTCGACATGGTGGCGGGATTTGATCCGGGAGGATCATCCTCGCAGCGGATTTGCCGCCGGTCTGGCAGCTGCGGAAGGAAAGATTCTACAAAAAACCCAATATGATGCCTTTTACGAAACGGATCTGGAGGAGACCCTCAAAGAAGCGGGTGTGAGTCAGCTGATTATCACCGGTGTGATGACACATCTGTGCTGTGAAACCACTGCCCGGTCTGCGTTCATACGGGGATTTGAGGTATTTTTTCCTGCGGATGGCACAGCAACCTACAACCAGGAGCTGCATTTAGCCACCCTGAAAACGCTGGCGCATGGGTTTGCGGATATAATCACCTGCGGTGAGGTGCTGCAGGCGATCGACCGGATATGTGAGGGCTGATGATTGAGGTAGCGGTGATTGGAGCGGGACCTGCAGGGCTGGCGGCAGCCATGCAGCTGACCAGGCAGGGAATGGACTGTCTTGTCTTTGAGGCCGATGTGCCCGGTGGTCTGCTTCACAATGCCAATCTCGTTGAGAACTACCCCGGCTTCCCCGGAGGAATTCCTGGTCCCCGGCTGGCTGCTCTCTTTCAGGAACAGGCTGAGCAGCTGGGGGTGAGGATCAACCGGCGGCAGGTCAGGAACCTTACCTGGCAGGATCAGGCGTTTTTACTCACCACGGATAAGGGGGTTCGCCATGCGGAAAAAACGGTTGTCGCCACCGGAACCAGGGCTGTTCCTTTCCAGGATGTTCCTGTTAGCTCTCAGGCGGCCGAGAGAATATTCACGGAAGTGGTCGAACTCTCTGGGGTGAAAGGAAAAAGGATTCTTATCATCGGCGCCGGGGATGCGGCTTTCGATTATGCGCTCAATCTCTCCCGGGAAAATCAGGTAACAATCCTCAACCGGAGCGGCAGGATCTTGGCGCTGGATTTGCTCCAACAGCGGGTAAAATTCCACAGCAGCATCAAATATCACGCTGACACAATCGTCAAGCAGATCGCTGTAGGTGGACCTGGAGATCTACTGGTAAGTGTTCACAAGCCGACCGGTGAAGAGGTAATGTCGGCTGATTATCTGCTCACTGCAATTGGCCGGGTCCCGGCTGATGAGTTTATCGATCCAACCCTTCTGGATCCTCCAGCAGCAGGGATCCCGGCAGGCAGCCTGTTCTTCGTTGGGGATATCCGCAGCGGACGTTTCCGGCAGACAGCCATGGCTGTGGGGGACGGTGTCCGAGCAGCGATGGAAATCTATTTCAGGAAGGAGAAAGAGTGACTGTGAATGTGGATGTGGTGGCATGCGCTGGAAATCCAGAGATCGCGATGGTTTATGTGGTGGAATTTGATGGGGAACTAGTTGAGTGCGTTGAAGCAGTCCAGCCGCCCATTGAACGGGAAGAAAAATGGGTTTTAATGATTTCTACGCTGTTTGGCTGCCCTGTTGCCTGCCGGATCTGTGATGCCGGGGGGCATTATCGAGGGAAACTATCGGCAGAGCAGATGCTTGCCCAGATCCAATTTTTGATCGGCCAGCGCTACCCGGATGGCCGGGTTCCCTCCCGGCAGTTTAAAATCCAATTTGCCCGCATGGGGGAGCCGGCCCTGAACCCGGCAGTACTGGATCTGCTGGAGACGCTTCCGGAAAGAATTGACGCTCCCGGATTGATGCCTTCCTTATCCACCATCGCTCCCAGCGGCTGCGAGAGCTTTCTGGACCGCCTGCTGGATGTTAAAGATCGTCTTTACCCTGGGGGGAAATTTCAGTTCCAGTTTTCTTTACATACGACGGATTCGTCTCTTCGCGATCAGCTGCTGCCGGTGAAGAAATGGGATTTTCCGGAAATGGCTGCTTATGGAAACAGGTTTGTTCGGCCTGGGGACCGCAAAGTGACTCTGAATTTTGCCCTGGCAGAAGACAGCCCTGTGGATCCACTTGTTCTTAAAAAGCACTTTTCTCCGGACACATTTTTAATTAAGATCACCCCCCTGAATCCAACCTATCAGGCAGAAAAATCCGGATTGAATTCTTATGTGAAATCATCCAGCAAGAAGTCTCACTACCCGGTGATTGCGGCTCTTGAGGAGGCAGGGTATCAGGTCATCCTAAGTATTGGGGAGACCGAGGAGAACAAGATCGGATCGAACTGCGGACAATATGTCCAGAAGCACCTGCTTTCCCGGAAAAAGATCAGAACCGGATATACATACCAATTAAAGCAATCCCTGGAATAAACTCAATCTCCCCGGCGGAATGCGCTGGATGGAACCTGGCAGCAAAGGAAGTGTCCTAATGGATGAGTTGATCCCCACAATTAGAGGATGGCTGCAAAGCGGCCGAAAAGTAGCCCTGGCCACGGTGATCGAAACCTGGGGCTCCTCTCCGCGACCACCGGGATCGAACATGGCGGTAACCGATGAGCAGCAGATAGCCGGTTCTGTCAGCGGCGGTTGTGTGGAGGGGGCGGTTGTCGAGGCAGCCCAGACAGTGCTGATCTCCCAGAAACCGGAAAGGCTGCATTTTGGTGTCAGTAATGATCAGGCCTGGGATGTAGGACTTGCCTGTGGGGGGGAGATTGATGTTTTCCTGCGATATATGCAGCCTGTCTGGCTTGACCAGTGGGAGAAAGCTCGGGCTGATGATCAATCCTTTTGCCTGGTGCTGGTTACCCGAGGGCCTGACGAGCTGGTGGGCACTCAGTGGATCCAGCAGAGCGAGGGGAATATAATTGCGGTGGATGTCCCGGAAAAAGAACTCAATCGGGCCCAAAATCTGGCTGCCCAGGCGTTGGTCGAGGGAACAACCGGGGAAAAAGAGCTTAGGGAAGCGAGTTCTCCCGGGGAAGCCACCCGAAGGTATTTTCTTCAGGTGGTCGACCCCCAGCTGCAGCTGATTGCGGTAGGTGGAGGGCATATCTCGAAGCCGCTGGTTCAACTGGCCGAAGTCCTTGGCTTCCATTGTACAGTTATCGATCCTCGACGGTTGTTCGGCAGTCGGGAAAGGTTTCCCGGGGTTGATGAGCTGATTCAATCCTGGCCGCAGGAGGCCTTCAGCAGGATCAAAATCACCCGGCAAACGGCGGTGGTAATGCTCACCCATGATCCGAAAATTGATGATCCAGCCCTGGAGATCTCTCTGAACAGTGAGGCGTTCTACATCGGAGCGCTGGGCAGCAGGAAGACTCATGAAAAGCGAAAGGAAAGGCTGCGCAGGGCAGGGCTCTCTGAGGAAAGAATTGCCCGCATTCACGCTCCGGTGGGATTGGACCTGGGGGGAAACTCTGCGGAGGAAATTGCCCTGGCCGTGATGGCAGAAATTGTCAGAGAGCGCAATCTGAGGTCTGAAAACCACTTCTGAACGGGTAATCTGATTTCATTGGATCGCCCCGCTGTGAAGCAGATTGACAGCTGGGCGCTTTCCATCTATACTAACTTACCAATCGTTCAGTAAGTTAGGATTTGGCAGGGTAGGTGATGAGCAGTCAAAGCAGCAGGGTGGGACGGCAGAGCATCATTGAGCAGGCTGAGAAGCTGTTTACAGAATACGGCTACCAATCAGTTTCTATCAGGGAGATCGCTGATGCCTGTGGGGTGACGAACGCTGCGCTTTATTATCACTTTGACAATAAGGCAGCCCTTTTCTCGGAAGTAATTCAGCACCATGCCCGGAGTATAAACCAGTCCGCCTGGGCGGCAGCAGAGCAGGAGGAAACCTACCTGGCGAAAGTCCAGTCGATGGCCAAGGTGTACCTGACCATGGTATCAGAAAAGCGGCCGTTCATGAATCTGATCAGGATTAAAGAGGTCAATCAAGGGGATTCCCAGCTGCAGGTCAATCTGATCGAAACCCTGCAAACGGTGTTTGGTCCCTTTGACCAGATCATCCAGCAGGCGCAGGCGGCCGGGGAACTGGTGGACCTCCCGGACGAGTACTCCCCGGCTGCCATCCTGGTCGGGATGCTTCACGGCCTGGGGGGCCATAAGATGATCTGTCATCAAGAGATGATGAATGCGCAGGATGTTGACTATATCGTTGAGCTTTTCTGGCGGGGGATGGTCAGGCAGAAAGCAGATTCTTTGGGCGGATAACAGGTGAGCAGGAATGAAGTCTGTAGGTAGGGCCTTAAAGTTTTTAAAACCCTACCGGCTTCCCACTCTGGGAGCGCTGGTGGGTCTTTTTCTTGTCAATGCAGCCAACTTACTTACCCCTCAGCTGTTGAGAATCCTGATTGATCAGGGGATCACTCAGCTGGAGATGGCCATTATCTGGCAGATCTCCGGGGCGCTGGTTGCCTTGGCGTTGCTGCGCGGAGTGTTTAATTTTCTGCAGATGTACTGGTCTGAGATCACCTCGCAGGGGGTGGCTTTTGATCTGCGGAATTTAATCTTTGAAAAGCTGCAGAACCTGAGTTTTTCATATCATGATCGGGCCCAGACCGGAAAGTTGATGACCCGGATAACCTCCGATGTCGATATGGTCAGGATGTTTGTAGGGCGGGGCATTGTCATGCTGCTTTCGGCGGTTGTCATGCTGGCAGGGACAACCGCTCTGCTCTTGAGTATGAACTGGCGGCTGGCATTGGTTGTTCTGGCGGTGATTCCGATCATCCTGCTGCTGTTCCTGGTTTTCATCGGCAGAATTATCCCCGCTTCCCGGCGGGTCCAGCAAAGGCTGGCGGAGTTGAATACCATCTTACAGGAAAACCTTGCCGGAATGCGGGTGGTCAAAGCCTTTACACAAGAACTCTATGAGATTGAGCGCTATCAGCGGAAAAATCAGCATCTTAAAGAAGAAAACTTGCAGCTGGCCAAGCTGTTCTCGAAGCTCTTCCCCATCGTTTTTGGCGTGGCTAACCTGGCTACCGTTGGGGTGGTCTGGGTGGGCGGGATCCAGGTGATTGGAGAGCAGCTGACTCTGGGCCGTTTGGTTGCATTCATTGGCTATATCAATTATCTGCTGATCCCGGTTTTCATGATCGGGATGATCGGGTCCATGCTTTCCCGGGCTGAAGCCTCTGGAGAGCGGATTTTTGAAGTCATCGATGCCCGGTCAGAAGTGGAGGAAAAACCGCATGCGGTGGTCCTGCCTGCGCTGCAGGGGCGGGTGGTATTTGATCAGGTTAGTTTTCGTTATGCAGGGGGACAGGAAGATGTCCTCAAGGATATTTCTTTTACCGCTGAACCCGGCGAAACAGTGGCCATTCTGGGCCGGACCGGGTCAGGGAAATCATCGATCATCAATCTCATCCCCAGGTTCTATGATGTCACCCGGGGAAGGGTGCTGATTGACGGGATCGATGTCAAAGATGTCACCCTGAATTCCCTGCGCAGCCAGGTGGGGATCGTTCTCCAGGAGAGCACCTTGTTTTCCGGCACCATCCGGGAAAATATCGCCTACGGCCATCCAGAAGCGGACTTTGCTGAGGTGCGAGCGGCTGCAGAAGCCGCCCAGGCGGATGCATTTATTAGCGCTCTTGAGGAGGGGTATGAGACCCTGGTAGGGGAAAGAGGAGTGGGGCTGTCCGGTGGTCAGAAGCAGCGCGTGGCTATCGCCAGAGCGCTGCTGATTGATCCCCGGATCTTAATTTTAGATGACAGCACCTCCTCCGTGGATGCTGAGACCGAATACTGGATCCAGCAAGCTCTGGAAGAGCTCATGCGGGGAAGAACCAGCTTTGTAATTGCGCAGCGAATCAGCACCGTCCGGAAAGCCGATACCATCCTTTTACTGGAAAAGGGCAGATTAATCGGACGGGGGACCCACCAGCAGCTGCTTTCTGAAAGTGAGTGCTATGTGAATATATTAGAAACCCAGCTCCAGCGCGGGCAAGAGGGGAGATAACCATGCGTCACGGTATGCGGCGGGTGGCTGAAAGCCCCTCGGAAAGAGCCCAGAATCAGCGCCGGGTGATCATTCGTCTGATCAGGAGGTTGAGGCCGTACTGGCTCCCCGTCGCGGGAGCTTTTGTGATGGTGATCATCAGTGCCGGCATGACCGCTCTGGGGCCAATCCTGATTGGTCGGGCGACAGATCAATTCATTGCCGCGGGAAACCGGGGGGGATTGTCCCGGACCATGTTGATGCTTGCTGGAGTTTATCTGGTGAGCATGCTGGCCACCAGATTCCAGATCTACTGGATGTCCTGGGCCGGACAGCACTTGCTGGCAGATCTGCGGGAAGAGCTGATGGAGAAAATTGAAACCCTCTCCCTGCAGTATCTGGAAGGAGAAGAGTCCGGGGATATTATGAGCCGGCTGGTCAATGACATCGATGCCATCAATACCATCATTGGGCAGGGATTAATTCAGGCTATTGGCGGGATTTTCTCCTTGCTGGGCATCGTCATTGCCATGTTTGCGCTCCATCTCAGCCTGGCTCTGGCAGCACTGTCGGTTGTTCCTCTGATGATCTTCGCCACGGGTAAGTTTTCCGAGTGGTCGCGCAGCGCTTTCCGGAGAACCCGCCAGACCATCGGTGATGTCTCAGCAGATCTGCAGGAAGAGCTTTCCGGGGTTAAAGTCGCCCAAGCCTTCAATCGGGGAGGAGACAACATCACTGCTTTTGCGGAGAAGAACGCGGCCAATCGGGATGCGAACATCAGCGCCAATGCCGTCACCTCCGCATTCTCACCGGTGATGGATTTACTGGGGACGCTTGACATTGCCTTTGTAGCGGGCCTGGGCGGCTTCCTGGCCATTCAGGGCGCGATCACGGTCGGTGTCGTGATTTCCTTCCTGCAGTATGTGAACAATTTTTCCCGACCCATCCGCATGGTGACCCAGATTTGGACGCTGGCTCAGTCTTCGCTGGCGGCTGCAGAGCGAATTTTTGAACTGATTGATCTCGAGCCGGATATCAAAGCGCATCCCGAAGCAGAAGAGCTTAAAGATATTCAGGGAGGAATTGTCTTTGCTGCTGATCGGGACAGCAGCGGGGTGACCTTCGGCTACGATCCGGAACAGCCTGTGCTCTGCGATATTGAGCTGGAGATCAAGCCGGGCCAGACGGCCGCCCTGGTAGGCCCTACAGGGGCGGGAAAGAGCACCCTGGTCAGCCTGATCCCCCGATTTTATGAAGCCACCCGGGGGAGGGTGCTGGTCGATGGCAGAGACGTCCGGGATGTCACCCAGCAAAGCCTGCGCTCCCAGATCAGCATGGTTCTCCAGGAGCCTTTTTTATTCTCGGGAACAATCATGGAAAACATCCGTTATGGAAAAAGAAAGGCTGGCGATCAGGAAGTGATCGAAGCAGCCCGGGCGGCGGAGGCGGATGATTTTATCCGTCGACTGCCGGAGGGGTACCAGACCGAGGTGGGAGAAAGAGGAGGGCTGCTCAGTCAGGGGCAGCGTCAGCTGGTTTCCATTGCCAGAGCCATCCTGGCTGATCCCCGGATCTTAATCCTGGATGAAGCCACATCCAGTGTGGACACGCGTACAGAGCTGCTCATCCAGGAAGCCTTAGCACGCCTGCTCAACGGTCGGACCAGCATTATCATTGCCCATCGATTAGCAACGGTTCAAAACGCAGATGTGATATATTCTATGCAGCAGGGACGGATTGTGGAGCGGGGAGACCATCACCAGCTGCTTGATCGGGAGGGTCTTTACGCTGAGCTGTACCGGCGCCAATTCTTCGTCCCTGGGGACGGGCAATCAGGACCGCAGAGAAAATCGGAGGAGAAACAATAATGGAAATTGCACTGGCTTTGGGCGGGGGAGGCGCTCGCGGAGTAGCCCATCTGGGCGTCCTCCGGGCTTTAAAGTTGGAAGGCTTTGACATCAAAGCTGTAGCGGGCACCAGCGCGGGAGGAATGGTCGCTGCCATATACGCTGCCGGTTGGAGTCCAGAGGATATTATCGAGGAATTCAGCAAGATCAATCAGGATACGCTGTACAGCTTCGGTCGAGGGCCAGCCCTGCTGGGTATTAAAGGGATTACCCAGGCCATGGAAAACTTTATTCAGGAAGAGACCTTTGCGGATTTGCAGATGCCCTGTGCCCTGACCGCTGTCGATCTCAGTGATATGCGGGAGGTTACCTTAAACGACGGACGTGTACTTGATGCCGTAATGGCAACGATCGCCATCCCGGGCGTGTTTCCACCCCGGAAATGGGGGGATACGCATCTTGTGGACGGCGGTGTACTCGATCCGGTACCGGTAAAAATTGTTCGCTCCCTGGCCCCAGATCTCCCTGTGGTTGCTGTTTCTCTCTCTCCGCGGCCAGAAAAATGGAAGGATCTGGCCCATATGGAAAAAATCATCGAGACACCGTTGCTGAAGCCCATCGCCAACCTGCGGGTGGCGCAGGCTTTTGATATTTTTGTCCGTTCCATTGAAGTGATGACTCACATGCTTTCGGACAGTCGGTTGAAGCTGGAAGAACCTGCGGTGGTCATCCGGCCGGATGTCGCCCATATTGGCATCCTGGATAAAGTGAATATCAGGGAAACTGCTTCTCTGGGTGATCAAGCGGTCCTGGAAGTTCGGGAGGAACTCGAAAAATTAAAGAAATCATCCAGAAAATCCTGGAAACTGTTCGGATAAACAGCCCAGGATTCCTCACAGATATCAAGGTGAATGACTGGCCGATGAATAACAAATCAACAGGGTTCCAGCGAAGATGGAACTCTATCCTATCAGCAGTATTTCTGCTGGCGGTATTCGGCGGTTGGGGAGCTGTTCAGCCTGCCGGAGCTTCTGACCCGGTTGTCCGGGCGGTTCTGTTTTACTCTCCACAGTGTCCTCACTGTCAGATGGTCCGGGAGACTGTGCTGACGGAATTGGAAGGAAAGTATGGGGGAAGCTTCCAGCTGCTGGAGATTGACACCAGCACCGATGCGGTCGAATTCTATTTTTCAGCGGTGGAGTTCTTGGATATTCCTCCTGAAAAGCAGGGAGTCCCCACTATCATCATCGGTGAGGAAATATTGGTTGGAAGTCATGAAATCCCGGAATATCTTCCCGAATTGGTAGCAGAGGGACTGGATGCGGGTGGAATTGATTGGCCTGATATCCCCGGCATTGAGGAATACCTGCCCTCAGCCGCTCTTCCTCAGGTAACAGCACCTGCGTCTCTCCCGCCGGTAGCAGCGGAGACCGGGCCGGATAGCACACAGGAAACACCGGAAATCACTCCCGGGAATAGGCCACCAGAGGAACTACAGCCGGGGTTGCAGGAAACCATAACGACCCGATATCGCAGGGATTTTGTTGGCAACACTTTATCCGTTCTTGTTCTGGTGGGTATGCTGGCTGTCCTGCTGGCGTCCGGCACCCGGCTGTTCAAGCCTGATCCCAACCGGCAGCGCTGGCCGGCCTGGGTGATCCCCCTCCTCTCCGCCGCAGGGCTGGCAGTTGCCGGGTACCTTTCTTTTGTAGAAGTGACCCAGGCAGAAGCAGTCTGCGGCCCGGTCGGAGACTGCAACACGGTGCAGCAAAGTCCCTACGCTGTGCTGTTTGGATTCCTGCCCGTGGGGGTATTTGGCCTGCTGGGGTATATAGCCATCTTGGCAGCCTGGTTGATCTATCGGTTCAGCTCCGGTTGGGTGCAGGAGTATGCCGGTCAGGGGCTGTGGATGATGACTTTTTTTGGTCTGCTCTTTTCCATCTACCTGACCTTTTTAGAGCCCTTTGTCATTGGGGCCACCTGCGCCTGGTGCTTGAGCTCGGCTGTGATCATCACCGTCCAGCATCTCGCTGCTACCAGTCTGGTGGAATCCAGCTGGGCAGAATCAGCCTAAGGGGAAGCGAAGTCTGAATAACAAAACTGACCCTGATGTCCGAAATTTGCGGAAATACGCCAGGCGAACAGAATTTCGACTGGTGATGGGCTTTTTGCTGCTGGTCTTTGTGGTGGGAGAGGGATTGATCTATATTTTCTACGGTCGGTATGCAGCTCTATTGGGCCTGCTCTGCCTGCTGGGCACCCTGGTCCCGGCGGCCCTGGTGTGGGGGATCTTCTGGCTTCTGGAGCGGGTGAGATAGGGAAGATACGGGACAGGAAGCGGGCAGTGTCTGGGACCCAGGACAGGGTTTCCTTCTGTTGGAAAACCGAACTCAATCCAGCTGAATGCCCAGGTCTTCCAGGATATAGCCGACAACCAGCGGGATGGCTGCGGCAACGGCCGGTGTGGGGGATTCGTTGAATTCCAGAATGTTTTCTACTTCTACAGCGTAGATAATAAATTCTTCCGGGATCTGATAGCCGAGATGTTCAGCTGCATCCAGAGCGGTGATCAGGGAAGTATCATGGGCGCTGGTGCTGTGCTGGGTAGGACTGCGCATGCGGAGATCTGCCAGGGTCAGCCGGTGGATCCTGCCGGGTTGGGTCTCTTGCTCTTTCAGGTAATAGGCATCCACCAGAATGACCCGGTCAAAGCCCAGCATCGTCTCCATCAGACGGAGTCCACCCACGCTGGCCTCGGTGATGGTCAGCTCGGGGTGAGCCTTGAGGTCGATGATTTCTTCCAGGCGGTAAGCTACCTTGACGCCTACGCCGTCATCGGTCAGGATGGGATTGCCCAATCCGATAATGATTGTTTTCATAGCTACCTTCAAACAAAGTAACCAGTTCCCGGCTGTTAAGACCGTTCCCTGGTTACTCTTTTAGGGCTTGTTTTTTTATTCTACCAGCTGTCAGTCGATATACTGGGTCAGGGTTTCCAGCAGATTCCCTTCGGCATCCTTGATTTCGAGTTCCAGCGGCATCTGTCCGGGCAGGGAGTGGGTGGCGCAGGACATGCAGGGGTCATAATTCCTGAAGGCCATTTCCACTTGATTGAGCAGTCCCTGATTGACTTCCCCGTTCTTGATCAGCCCCTGAGCGGCTTTCTTGATCGACATGGCGATGGGAGCGTTGTTGTTTGTGGTTCCCACGACCATGTTGACGTCGGTGAGGATGCCATTTTCATCCGTTTTGTAGTGGTGGGTAAGCGTCCCCCTGGGGGCTTCCACGCTGCCAACGCCTTCAGTGGGGGTATTGGTGACCACCTGGCGGACGTTTTGATCCATGATTTCGTCGTCTTCGACCAGCTCTACCATGCGCTCGGCGGCGTAGAGCAGTTCGATCAGGCGGGCCCAGTGGGTGGCCAGACGGTGGTGCACCGGCTGGTAGCGTCCATTGGTTTTTTCTGAGCCCAGCGTTTCGTAGAATTTTTCGAAAGCTTCCTGGGCTTTGGGGGTAGCCATCCCATCGGCGGCGTTGAGCCGGGAAAGCGGGGTGGCGCAGTAAACGCCGCTGTCCTTTCCGTCCACGAAACCCTTCCAGCCAACATCTTTCAGGTAGGGGAACTTCAGGTAGGACCAGGGCTCCACCCGCTCAGCAATGTGATCAGCATAGTCTCTGGCCGGGTACTTGGTCAGCTCCTTGCCGTCAGGCCCGACCACCCGGATCATACCGTCATAAAAGTTGGTCTTGTTTTCATCATCGACGGTGCCCATGTAATAGGTTTCATGGGTGAAAGCGTCGGAGACGATCAGATCAACATAGTCCTGATTGCCGAGCACGACATCATCAAAGAGCTCCAGGCTGAAGAGGCCAAATTCAACGTTTTGTTGAGAAAACTGGCGGATTTGCTCGCGTTCTTCCTCGGTCATGGCCTTGCTCCAGCCGCCGGGAAGACCGGCAACAGGATGGATGCCGCGGCCGCCCAGCATCTGGATAATTTCATGGTTGCGTTTTCGGCATTGAATCACCTTCTGACCAATTTCCAGACCGACCTTGTGGATCACGCCCAGGATATTGCGCTCTGCCGGGTCGGCATCCGGGCCGATGACAAAGTCTGGTCCGCCCAGCGCATAGAAATGGACCGTGTGGTCTGTGACGTAAAACGCCGAATAAAACAATTCCCGGAGTTTCTTGACTGCGGAGGAAGGTTCGACGTCGAAAAGTTCATCCAACGCCTTGGTAGCCGCCATGTGGTGAGCTTCCGGGCAGACTCCGCAGATCCGGTTGGTGATGCGGGGCATTTCCTCAGCTGGACGTCCGATGGAAAACTGCTCAAAACCGCGCAGCTCAGGAATCTGCAGGTAAGCGTTGGCCACATTTCCTTCCTCATTGAGGAAAATTTCTATTTTGCCGTGACCTTCCAGTCTGGTGATGGGATCAATCGTTATTCGTTCCATTAGGCAGCTCCTTTTCCGTTCTTCACCCGCTGGAGGATGGAGTGGGACATGCTGAAGCGATAGAAGGTGCCAGACGGATCTGCAATGGTGTCTACAGCTTCCTGGATGATTTCCTCCAGTTTGTCTTCATCCATGGTTTCATTGCCAGCGTCTATGACGGAAGCAATTGCCGAGAGCATTTTTGCGCCCTGATCCTCGACATCATCCGTGGGACCGTAGCAGCCCCGGCAGCCCATCCCCACGGTGGGGCAGAGGGCTCCGCAGCCTGCGCGGGTGGCGATCCCCATACAGAGGATGCCCTGTTCTAAGAGACACTGATCTGGATCGGGATCAATTTCATAAGGGCGGTAAAAACGCTCAATTTTCTTTTCATTCTTGGTACGGCCGCATTCTTCACAAACGGCAACGGTGCCCGCGCCAAGGATGGATCCTGCCGGGGGCAGGGGCTTCCCCTCCGTCAGCGCCCCGACCACGACCTGCAGCACCGCCCAGATCTGAGGCGGTTCCGGAGGACACCCGGGCAGGTAGTAGTCAACATCGACCACCTGGTCCAGGGCTTTCACTGTGTGATAAAACTCGGGCAGGGTGAGCTCCCCTTCCGGCATATGAACCGAAGTCTGGGGCATGATCTGGTCCGGGTTTTCGATGGAGGGGTTGTTCTGATAGACTTTATCCAGGGTGGCTTCCCGGGTGGTCAGATTGGACAGCGCGGGAATGCATCCTTCATAGGAGCAGGAGCCGTAGGCCACCATCACCTTGGATTTCTGGCGCAGCAAATGCGCCATGTGTTCATTTTCGGAGTTGCGGATGGCGCCGTTGAAAAGACAGACATCAATGTGTCCGTCTGGGTAGCCTTCCACATCCTTGACTTTGAAATCGGCGATGCAGGGGAAGAAAGCGATATCAAACGCCTCATCGACAGCGAGAATGTTCTCGTGAATATTCAGAACAGAGATCTCACATCCCCCACAGGACGAAGCCCAATACATAGCCAGTTTGGGTTTTCCATTCTCACTCATTTAGGCCTCCTTGACAGCTTTGAGGGCTGCACCATTCCCGCTCAGAACCTTTTCTGACCAGCGCAGCGGTCCCAGAGCGCGGACTTCTTCGGTCATGCGATCCACCGCAGCGGCCAGTTTATTGCCTTCCGAGGCGGAGGCCCACAGCAGCTGTACGCGTTGATCTTCGATCCCCCATTGGTTGAGGGTATTTTTCAGCAATGAAAATCGCCGCAGTGCCTTGATGTTCCCATTGACGTAGTGGCACTCGCCGGGGTGGCATCCAGCGATCAAAACTCCGTCCGCGCCGTGGCGGAGGGCTTTGAGCACAAACTGTGGATCCACCCGTCCCGAACACATCACCCGCACCGGGCGCATGTTGGGAGCATATTTGATCCGGGAAGTCCCGGCAAGATCGGCGGCACGATAGGAGCACCAGTTGCACAAAAACCCGACGATCACAGGTTCAAATTGTTCAGTCATTATATCCTCCCGCTAGGCGGTTGCCTTTTCTGGTTCCGGCTGCACATCCCAGAGAATGCCCTTCAGTTCGGACATCACCTGGGTGTTGGTGAAGTGGGCTCCGTCGATGGCTCCGCTCGGGCAGGCCGCCACGCAGGTGCCGCAGCCCATGCACAGAGCGGTGATCACTTGGGAGACTTCTTTTTCCTCATTGAACTCGATGGCATTGTAGGGGCAGAGGTTATTGCAGATCTTGCAGCCGGAGCAGTCCTCTTCGCGGATGCTGGCCCGGATGGGCTCCATCATTACCGTCCCCTGGCCAATCAGTTTGGCCACCTGTGAGGCAGCAGCCCCACCCTGGGCGACGGTCTCCGGAATGTCCTTGGGGCCCTGGCAGGCGCCGGCAATGAAAATGCCGTCCGTCATGGTAGCGACGGGGGCCAGCTTGGGGTGGCGCTCACTGAAGAAGCCGTCAAAGTCACATCCCAGTTTGAAGAGATTGGAAAGCTCTTCCGCGTCATGGCGGGGTTCGATACCCGCGCTGAGGATAACCATATCCACCGGCAGGCGCTGCTGCTTACCGAGCAGGGTGTTTTCGTACTGCACGGCGAGCCGGCCTTGTTCATCCTCTGCGTAATCCGCGTCGGTGATCTCCGCCACTCTGCCGCGGATCATGTGGGTGCCTTCGTTCAGCAGGCGGTGATAAAACTCTTCATATCCCTTTCCGGGGGTGCGCATATCAATATAGAAGTTGTAAACTTCAGCTTCGGGGACATGCTCGTGCACCAGGTGAGCGAACTTCAGCGAATACATACAGCAGACTTTGGAGCAGTATTCGTTGTAGTTCTTGTCCCGAGAACCCACACAGTGAACGATGGCGATGCGTTCCGGTACGGTTTCTCCATCCCGGAGGACGACGTGTCCCTCGGTAGGACCGGAAGCGTTGACCATGCGTTCGAACTCCAGGCTGTCGAAGACATTTTCCAGCCGACCATAACCGTACTGGGGGATCCGTCGGGCATCAAAGAGATCGTAGCCGGTGGCGATGATGATGTTGCCCACAGTGATTTGCAGGATCTCATCTTCCTGCTCAAAATCGATGGCATCGGTGGGACAGAACTTCTCACAGGCCCGGCATTTTCCGGTCTGGAAATAAATGCAGTTTTCCTTATCCAGCACTGGGTAGCCGGGGACTGCCTGGGGGAAAGCCCGGTAAACAGCTTTCCGGTAGCCCAGCCCGGCGCCGTAGTCATCATCAATGACCTTGACCGGGCATTTCTCTTCACAAATGCCGCAGGAAGTGCAGGCTACTTCATCCACACAGCGCGCTTTCTTGCGCACCTTGATCTGGAAGTTGCCGATGTAGCCTTCCACTTCTTCCACCTCACTGTAGGTCAGCAGTGTGATGTTGTCATGCTGTCCAGCTTCGACCATTTTCGGCGTAAGAATACAGGCCGAGCAGTCCAGGGTGGGGAAGGTCTTGTCAATCTGGGCCATATGCCCGCCGATGGTGCCTTCTCTTTCCACCAGGTAAACATGGTGACCGGCATCAGCCAGGTCCAGTGCGGCGGTGATTCCGGCAATGCCCCCGCCGACGATCAGCGTATTGGGATCGATTTCCACGGGGATTTTTTCCAGAGCATCGTGGTGGACAACCCGTTCCACGGCTCCGTTGACCAGCGCCTTTGCCTTTTGAGTAGCTGCTTGTTTGTCATTGGTCGCCCAGGAACCATGCTCGCGGATGTTGGCCATTTCATACAGGTAGGGATTCAAGCCGCCGCGCTCCGTTGCTTCCCGAAAGGTTTTTTCATGCATGTGCGGCGAGCAGGAGGCGACCACCACACGGGTCAGGCCGAGTTCCTTGATGTCCTTCTCAATCATTTCCTGACCGGTGCTGGAGCACATAAACTCATAATCGCGGGAAACGGCCACATTGGGATTATCCTCGGCCCATTTAGCGACCTCTTTGACGTCAATCGTACCAGCGATGTTGGACCCACAGTGACAGACGTAAACGCCAACTTTTTCTTGCTGTGCAGGGGTTTTTTTGGAATCGGTCATTGGTTTTTATCCCTCCTCCGTCATAACAGGCATGGGAAGGCCGGTTGATTTCTTAACTCTTCTGCGCCGCTTCTTCTGGGGAGGTTCCTCAGTGACCTTGGACAGAGCGGATTTGGCTGAGACGATCTCCTTCCCAAATCCCAGCTGGTTCGCGGGGATGCCAAAAGCCAGGCCCATCAGCTGGGTGAAGTAAACCACCGGAATGTTGTAATCTGTTCCGTAGCGGGCATTGACCGCATCCTGGTAGGCATCCAGATTCAGCTGGCACATCGGGCACAGGGTGGCAATCATATCTGCCCCGTAGTCATCGGCGTTCTTAATCAGACGCCGGATCATCTCCAGGGCGGTTTCCTCACTGATCTGGGTCATATGTCCGCCGCAGCACTGGGCTTTGAGCGGAAATTCGACTACAACAGCGCCCAACTTTTCAAATAGAACGTCCATGGATAAGGGATGTTCTGGATCGTCAAAGCTGGCCATCGAAGCCGGTCGGGGTACCATACAGCCGTAATAAGGCGCGATCCGCAGGTTGTAGAGCGGTTTTTGAATTTGTTCCTCAATCTTATCGTACCCGACATCCTTGACAATGATCTCCAGCAGATGTTTGACGTCAACACTGCCCGGTTGGTAGCTCATTCCTCCCGCTTCCAGCGCCTGATCGATTTTTTGGCGCAGCGGTTGGGATTCTTCCAGGGAATGGTCGGTCTTCAGCAGGTTGATGTAGCAGGCGCTGCAGGGAGCAACCAATTTTTCACTGTCATTCTGCTGGGCGGCCAGGGCCAGGTTGCGGCTGACCAGAGCATAGGCTGGAACCTGATTGAGGGCGAAATATTCTGTCGCCCCGCAGCAGTTCCAATCTTCCAGCTCCTGGAATTCCACGTCCAGTTTCTCTGCCACGGCCATGGTGGAGTCGTGGTAGGAGCGGGCATTGCGCTCCAGAGAGCAGCCGGGGTAATATCCGTATTTCATACTTCACCTCCAAGCTCTTTGGCTTTAGCGAGGATTGCCTTAAGCTGGGAAATGTTCTTGATCCTGGGAGGAAGCAGATCCATCCGTCCCCGGGTGAACATTTTCAGCCCCATCCCTGTTGCCATCTTGAAGGCATCCACCGGGTGGTAACGCAGATGGTAGCGGGTGGCCAGGCCCAGCTCAAAGCTGCGGCCGTTGTTTTCCACGAAATCAATAAAGGTCTCAGAGAATTCCGGCGCCTTGTCTTTGCCGGCTTTCTGATAGTGGCCTTCTTTGATCGCCAACCGCTTCAGCGCGTACATGATATCGGTGATGTGAATATCCTGCGGACAGCGGACCATGCAGTAGTAGCAGGATACACAGTACCAGGGGGTGTTGCTTTGCAGTACATCCTCTCTCAGCCCCGCGTCGATCATTGCAAACAGGGTTCTCGGTGTATGGTCCATATCCGGTCCGGAAGGGCAGGACCCACCGCAGGTGCCGCACTGCAGACAGGTTTTTAAAGCCCCGCCGAGACCCGTTGTTTCTGCGACGACCTCATCATAGAATGTGGGGGCGCGAGCAGACAGGGTTTCATTCATAACAGCCTCCTCAACAAGGGATGTCATCTGTAGTTCAATCCGTATGAGTTCAAGTGAGAATTTCCCTACTGAAAGCTTGATCTAGGTTCGCTCAGAAAGTATAGTCAAGCTGAATTTCAGCCACAAGTGAAGTATATCACTTATTGTCCGATTATCCTCACTCGACCATAATTATTCTTTATCTAAATCGGATATTTGCCCATGATTTGCTTATATATCGAGGATATATCTTTGATATATCAGATGATACCATGCCTGCAGGGAGCAGTCAATCAAGACCCCACCGTGGGGGACAAATCTTGGAAATTTCTTAATAAAGGGAAAATTTGACTGCAGGAAAGCCGCTCTGCCGTATAATAAATCCATAGTGGAGTCAAGATTTAGTCGAGGAGAATCAAGCTATGTCGGGCAACAGATCGCTGCAGGAAAAGGCTATCAACACCCTCCGCTTTCTTTCAGCGGATGCAGTCCAGCAGGCAAATTCCGGTCACCCCGGTTTGCCGATGGGAACGGCGGCGATCGCTTACACATTGTGGACCAGGCACCTGAAGCATAATCCCCGGGACCCCCAGTGGTTCAACCGGGACCGTTTTGTGCTCTCCGGCGGTCACGGCTCCATGCTGCTCTATTCTCTGCTCCATCTTACCGGCTATGATCTCCCGCTGGAGGAAATCAAGAGCTTCCGGCAGTGGGGCAGCATTACCCCCGGTCACCCGGAGTACGGCCTGACACCGGGTGTGGAAACCACCACGGGGCCGCTGGGGCAGGGATTTGCCAACGGGGTGGGCTTTGCTGTCGCAGAAGCCCATCTGGCAGCCATCTTCAATCAACCCGATCACGGCATCATCGATCATTACACCTACGCAATTGCCACGGATGGGGATTTGATGGAAGGCATTGCTTCCGAAGCTGCTTCCCTGGCCGGACATCTGCAGCTGGGCAAGCTGATTTATATTTATGATGACAATCGCATCTCCATTGACGGCAGCACCGAGCTGGCGTTCACGGAGGATCGCTCCGCACGGTTTGCAGCCTACGGGTGGCAGGTGCTCCAGGTGGAGGATGGCAATGATGTCCAGGCGATTGACCGGGCTCTCCAGGAGGCAAAAGAAGATCCCCGGCCCTCCCTGATCATCTGCAGAACTCATATTGGCTACGGCCTGCCCACCAAGCAGGATACCGAGGAAGCTCACGGGTCCCCGCCGGGGGATGAGGAACTGGACGCTGCCAAGGAGAATCTGGGGTACCCGGTGAAGCCCCGTTTCTATATCGATCCCGAGGTGCTGGAGCATTTTCGAGCAGCTGTGGATCGGGGGCAAGCATGGCAGAAGGCATGGGAGGAGGAATTAGAAGAGTACAGCCGCAAGCATCCTGAACAGGGCAGGGAATTGATCCGGCGCCTCCGCGGAGACCTGCCGGAGGATTGGAAGCGCGATCTGCCCATTTTTCCGCCGGATGAAAACGGCATGGCTACCCGGAAGGCATCCGGGTTGACCATCAACGCCATCGCACCCCATCTGCCGGAACTGATCGGCGGCAGTGCCGATCTGGCTCCCTCTAATAAAACCTGGATTGAAGGCAGCCCTGCCTTCCAGCAGGAGCAGTACCAGGGACGCAATTTCCATTTTGGCGTTCGCGAACATGCCATGGGGGGGATTGTCAATGGCATGGCCATTCACGGCGGGATTATTCCCTACGGCGGCACATTCCTGGTCTTCTCGGATTATATGCGCCCGGCCGTCCGCCTGGCTGCGCTTTCCCATATGCCCAGCATCTGGGTCTACACACATGACAGCATCGGCCTGGGAGAGGACGGGCCCACCCATCAACCGGTGGAGCACCTGGCCGCTCTGCGGGCGATCCCGGATTTGACAGTCATCCGACCGGGGGATGCCAATGAGGTCGTCCAATCCTGGGTGTATGCTGTCAAGCAGCGGAAGCATCCCACGGCACTGGTCTTTTCCCGGCAGGGCATGCCCACGCTGGACCGGGAGACATTCCGCAGCGCAGACGGTCTGCAGCGCGGAGCTTATGTGCTGGCAGACCTGGGCCCGGCAGATCCCGAACTGATCCTGATCGCCTCCGGTTCTGAACTTCATCTGATTACGAAAGCCGGGCTCCGCCTGGCGGAGGACGGCGTATCGGTTCGACTGGTTTCTTTCCCCAGCTGGGAAATTTTCCGGGAGCAGGAAGCAGCCTATCAGGAGGCTGTGCTCCCCTCGCAGCTAACTGCCCGCCTGGCTGTGGAAGCAGGGGTTCCTCAAGGATGGCGGGAATGGGTTGGCGATCAGGGTGAGGTGATTGGTTTTCGCCAGTTTGGACACTCGGCGCCAGGCGGACGAGTTATGGATGAGTACGGATACAATGTGGATCACGTTTATACCACGGCCAGAGAACTGCTCAGGAAGGTGAAAAGATGAGGATTGCGGTAGGAACGGATCACGGCGGTTATCCCCTGAAAGAGGTGATCATGCAGGCAGTCAGAAATGCCGGACATGAAGTCCTTGATTTGGGAACTTTTTCGGAAGACAGTGTGGATTACCCGGATTATGCAGAGAAAGTAGGCCGGGCAGTTCAGGAAGGCGATGCCGACCGCGGGATCGTGCTCTGCGGTTCCGGCGTGGGCGCCTGCATTGCAGCAAACAAAATGGTCGGTGTTTATGCGGCGATCTGTCATGATGTCTATTCAGCCCGCCAGGGGGTAGAGCACGATGATATGAATGTGCTCTGTCTGGGATCGCGGGTCATCGGACCGGAAGTAGCCAAAGAACTGGTGCCTGCTTTCCTGCAGGCGGAATTCACCGGCGGCCAGCCGGGGCAAGAACGGCACCAGCGGCGTGTACAAAAAGTCAGAAAACTAGAAGAAAAGGGAATACGATCATGAGTTCTCAAATTTTGAAGCTCCATGAACTCGGGCAGTCGCTCTGGTATGACAATATTCACCGGGAGATGCTGCTGGATGGGACCATGGAAGGGATGATTGAACGGGGAGAGATCCGGGGCGTGACTTCCAATCCAAGCATATTTAATAAAGCGATTGGTCAGTCGGATGTTTACCTGGATGACCTCAACGAACTGATTGGCAGCGGGGTCCCCCGGGAGGATATCTATGAGGCCTTGGCTGTCAAAGATATTCAAATGGCGACCGATTTGTTCCGACCGCTTTACAATCAGACTCAGGGGGGAGATGGCTATGTCAGCCTGGAAGTCAGTCCTTATCTGGCCAATGATACCGAGGGGACCATTGCCGAAGCCCGGCGGCTGTGGGAAATGGTTGACCGGCCGAATTTGCTGGTTAAAATCCCGGCTACATTGGAGGGGCTGCCGGCAATTACCGAGTCAATTGCCAGCGGAATTAATATCAATATTACCCTGATCTTTGGCCTGGAACGCTATGCGGCGGTGCGGGAAGCCTATCTGGCCGGCTTGGAACAGCGGCTGGAACGCGGAGGGACGATCGATAGGATAGCTTCCGTGGCCTCGTTTTTTATCTCCCGGATTGATTCTAAGATCGATCAGCGGCTGATGAAGCTGGTTGAAAAGGGTGAGCCAAAGATCCAGTCCAAAGCGAAATCTCTGCTGGGGCAGGTCGCTGTTGCTAATGGAAAGCTGGCCTATCAGGATTATCGGGAGACTTTCAGCGATGAAAATCCTCGCTATCAATCATTGAAGGGGAAAGGGGCCAATCAGCAGCGGGTGCTCTGGGCTTCGACCAGCACCAAGAATCCCGACTACTCGGATGTCAAGTATGTTGAGGAGATGATTGGGCCGGGAACGGTGAATACGGTTCCACAGCGGACACTGGACGCCTTCAAGGATCACGGCAAGGCGGAACGGACTATTGATCAGGATCTGGATCATGCCCGTCAGGTCCTGGACACATTGTCTGAGGTGGGGGTGGATCTTGGCCAGGCAACCAAGGAGCTGGAGGAAGAAGGAGTGGAAAAATTCGCTGATTCCTTTACTGCCCTCCTGGACACCATTCAGGAAAAGATCCATGAGGTCCAAACCTGATTTGAGGGAATCACACTCTTCCGGTCAGGCCGGGACAAGCTCACCAGAAAGAAGGATCGAAGAGGGATGGCGGGCTGCCGAGATGCTCACCTCACCGGATCTGCTGATCCGAGAGCAAGGGCTGGATTTGCTTCAGAACAGCCCCCTTCTGGCCCAGGATCCTTTAATCGCCTATTTGCTGGCTGACAGGCTTACCGATCCGGAGCTGAGTATTCGTCGTCAATCTCTGCAGATCCTGGGCGATTTGCTCGCTGAGGAGCAGCAGGCCTGTGACCCGGGTGATAAAGTGATCCAGCATCTGCACGGCGCTTTGCTCCAGTTCACCCGGGAAGATTACTTGAAGATGCTGGAAGTTTCTCTAGAATATCTCTCTGCAGAAGACGATCTGATCCGGGTGCTGCATCTCTGCTCCTTTGCAGGGAGACATCTGAGTGGTATAGTATACGACCGGAAAGCGGACCTTGCCCTGCGGCAAAAAGCGATCTATTTTGCCGGCCGCGTGGGCATTATGGAAGTTCGGGAAATGCTGGAAAGATTGGTGCAGCGGGTTGAGCGGAATCGGGACCAGGCTGATCAACAAAACCGTTCCATTCCGGGCGGGTATGAGGAATTGGAAGCGCTCTATCCCTATGCGGTTGGCGCGATCCTCCGGCTGGGCACCATCCCCAAAACCTCTGGAGAGGAAGGATGACCAAGAGAATGCTGAAAACATCATCGCTGATTTCAATGGCCTTGGGGTTGTTCCTGGCGCTGGCGTTCTTCTTTTCCCCAGCTGCGCTGGCTTCAGACCAGCAGCAGCAGCCGACCGTAGCCATTCCCACTGTGACCGGCACCCCACAGGGACCAGTGGCCATCGTGTATTCCGATCCGGAGGACCAGATCAATGTCCGCTCGGGGCCGGATGTGTTTTATCCCAAAGTGGGTGTGCTGATCAACCGCCAGGAAGTCCCTGCTTTGGCACGCACCGAGGGGGGAGTTTGGGTGCAGATTGCCTATCCCGGCGTCGCGGAAGGAGTGGCCTGGGTCTACGCCCCTTATGTCCGGGTAACCGGTGAACTGCCGATTATTCCTAAGCCGCCCACGCCGACCCCGCGAACCACACCGACGATCGATCCCACCCTGGCCTCACAGTTTATCGCTGAGATCCCGCCAACACGCAAACCAACCTATACTCCGCCGCCGCCGCTGGTGATCCCGACCTTCGAGGAACAAACGGCAGGGACCGGCACCGGAGGGCTGCCCAGTGGTTTTATCATTCTGGGATTGGTTTCCATCGGGGTATTTGGGCTGGTGATCTCTTTTTTGAGGCGATCCTGATCTGAAAAATGGCTGTCACTGAGAAAGCAAAATCCCTGTCCGGATTTTTCAGACAGGGATTTTTTCTTATTTGGCGCTGATCTCAGCCGCAGCCACCGGCTGAGGGGTCGCAGCCTGAACAGCCGGAAAAGGCTGTCTGCGCTTTTTCCTGCTGGATTTGAAAACCACTGCGTCCACTTTCATTGACGAAGGCAATGGTTGCTTTCTGCAGGTAAGCCATTGTGCGATCATCCACGATGATCGCTACGTCATGACTGGTAAACTGGAGATCATTATCTCTGAGCTGATCGTCCAGGGTCATGCCGTACTGAGGGCCGCTTCAACCAACCCCGGCGATATACACGCGTAGGGAATGACCTTCCAGGTCCTGCTCTTTGAGCAGATCCTGAACTGCTACAGCCGCTTCGGGGGTAAGGGAGATTTGTTCTGTGTTTTCCATATCCACCTATCAGAGTCTAAAAATAATCGGAACCTGGAATGATTTTAACAGGCTCAGCCTGGTTGTCAACGGATAAACATGGAAATATTACATATATCTTATACCAGGGAGAGCCCTCTCCGTCCCGCTTCCCCGGGGCGGGAGCATATGCAGCCCTCAATCTGACGCTGGGTAAGGGAGTGCAGCACCCGCAGGCTGTTAATCCTCTGATCATCCTGCCCGGGTCGCTCTGATTGACTCTCCAACAGACAGAATTGAGGTACTCGATGGGGGATACAGAGATCCTCCGCTGTTATAATTTCTATTGCTAACAGGGATTATGAATATCAAGGTGGTGAGGATGGACAGCAGGGAAGATCAGCGGGTCCTTTTATCGGTTTTAGCACATCCGGATGATGAGTCTTTTGGGATGGGGGGGACGCTGGCCAAGTACGCCCGCCAGGGGGTGGAGGTGCATCTGATCTGCGCCACCCGCGGAGAAGTCGGGGAAGTGCCACCAGAATTTCTCGAAGAAGGAGTCCCCGTGCCGGAGCTGCGGGAAAGAGAACTGATGTGTGCTGCTGAAGAACTGGGCATCAGTCAGGTTCATTTTCTTGATTACCGGGATTCAGGCATGCCGGGAAACCCCGAGAATGATCATCCCCAGGCGCTGGTGAATGCCCCAATTGAAGAAGTTGCCGGGAAAGTGCTGCAGATAATTCGGGACATCCAACCCCAGGTAGTGCTGACCTTTGATCCGATCGGGGGATATTATCATCCTGACCATATCGCCATCCATCAAGCTGCAAAAGAGGCATTTTTTCTAGCTAGAGGTGGAGGGGATAATCAAGCGGTCGAATCCAGTGTTCCCCAAAGGCTGTACTATCATACCATTCCCAAGCATTTCATCCGCTTCAACGTTCGACTGCTGCGCTTTTTGGGCAAGGATCCCAGCAGGTGGGGGAAAAACCAGGATATTGACCTGACAGAACTGGCGGAAAAGACCTTTCCTGTACATGCCAGCATAGCCTATGGGGAGGTGAGAAAACAGAAGGCAGCTGCCGCTTCCTGTCATGCCAGCCAGGGAGGGGCGGGGCTGATTGGCGGCTTTTGGCGGATGATCTTCCGTCTGTTTGGTTCCCGGTATGAGGATCAATTTATGAGAGCCTACCCGGATCCAGAGGATGGTGAGCTGGAAAAGGATTTATTTGCCAATCTCTCCATTTGAATTATCTTACTCCTGCTTCAACCTTAAGTGTGCCAGGGTGTTAATCTGCCTGGCTTCTCCGAGAACGGCGATCCTGTCCGCCGCCATCAGAACCTTGTCTGGGGAAGGATGAAAACTGGGTTCTGCACCGGGTCTGGCTACCAGAACGATGCCTATCCCATGATCGGCCTCAATTTCCTTAATGGAGCGATGGACCAGCATGGAATCGGCATTGATCTCAATCAAGGCCAGGTTGATGGGCCGGTCATCCACCTGGATGGAGCGGGTCATATTGACTCCCACTGCGGAAGCGGCAAAGATCGGTGAGGCGCTGGCAGTGGCGCTCAGGGCTTGAAAGCCAAACTGTTCATTCAGCGCACGGGCGAAATCATCATCAAATATCCTGACCACAACGTGGATGTCAGGATTCAGCGACCGCGCCTTGAGGGCAATCTGCAGATTCATGCCGTCATGCTGGGTGCAGAGGATGATTGCGGACGCTTTCTTGATCCCTGCTGCGATCAGGGATGCTTCTCGAGAACCGTCATCTTCCAGCACTGGAATTCCCAATTCTTTGACGCTGGCTACCAGATCGGTAGCTGTGTTCAATTCAATTGCCACTAATTCTTGATTCATGGCGTGAAGATGGTGAGAAACCCGGTAGCCTAAATGTCCCAGGCCGATGACCACAACGTGGTCCTTGTATGTAGAAGCCACAGCCATCTCCCACTCCTTTCCTCTGGCTCTGCGGTTGAAAAACAAAATGCTGAAATCGGCAATGCCCTGGGCCAGGATGCTCAACCCGAGCACGGGAATCAGAAAGTTAAACAGCTGTAAATACCAGGCTGCGGGGAAGGTTTCTATCGGGCTTAAAAATACCAGTCCCAGCACATGGTAGGCTGCTTCGATAAAATTCCCGGGTGGTTCCCCTGCCAGACCAGCGAAATGGAAATAGAGATAGCCGCCCCCGCCGATCAGAGCTAAGAAAGCCAGCAGGGGCCACTGAAATTCCCTTAACAGCAGGTATGTATCTCGTAATCCTGCCTCGAGGATGCGAAAAACCCGACCTGCCCTGCGGTGATTGCTCTGTCTTTTATGCAGCAACTTTATTTCATCAGTTTTCGTACGTTACCACCAGTTTGAACTTTGCTCTGACGACATCTGCTGTGCCGTCATTATCTGAATGGGCATCTTTAAACTGCAGCCGGATTTGAAACGTGTCGCTGGCCAGAGCAGATTCAATCCCTGATATGCCAATGCTGTTCATTGTTTGGAGGCTTCCATCACTCAGGTCAGCTTCACTGCAGAACCGGACAAAGGCCCCGGTTACCCCGGTTGGTTGATAATCCCCCAGATCCAGGGAGCCGTAGTTGTCTACATATGCCCGGAGACAGCCCAGGCTGCCGAAAGGATCTCCCAGGGTATCGTGGTCAACCCGGACGAGCTTTGCGGAGAGGATGGTGGCACCGTCGGGTATTGCGCTGATATCGAAGGTGATGAACCCCTGTCGGCCGAGGTCAGCATCGGTGTCGCCGGCATTATTTGCCGAGGTATTGATGTAATCTCCCTGCACCACCTGACCGCGGCTGGCCGGGGAGAATTCCTTGGTCGTTTCTGTGACCTCCGGTGTGGGGGCTTTCACCTTAATCTCTACCCAGAAATATCCGGAGGTGCTGTTATCCAGTCCAAAGACTACATCGGACGGATCCCTGAGCTTCCAGTTGCCCCGATAGGTACCTTCTGAGCCAGGGGCTTTCAGATTCACGGAGACATCAACAACCTGACCGGGGTTGACTGTCCCGGCAGTCAGCTGCGCTGCACTGGGAGCTCCCATGGCATCTCCACCGTCAAAAACGATGTCATAGCCTGAGGTCCAGGCGCAGGATCCGGTATTTTCCAAGCGCCAGGTTTTTGTAAAATCGGCTCCCGGCGGGAAAACCTTGCCATCCGGAATGGTGACGTCTTTCACGAATTCCGCCATATTGCAGGGCAGGGGGGTTTCCGATGGTGTCAAGGAGGGGGCGGGTGTTTCTGAGGGTGCGGCTGCGGGGGTCTCACTGGCACCTGCATTCGGGGTTTCTGGTGCCGTCTCGGTGCTTTCTTCCACCGGCGTGTTGGTGGGCAGGCCTTCCACAGCGACCGTTTGGGCAACAGCAGTTTCAATCTGGGCGGTTTGTTCTGCAGCTCCGTTTGTTGCCTGGGGTAAATTGCAGGAGCTTACCAGGATAGCAGCGAAGGTAAGATAAGCCATCATGGCGGTTTTCTTGAAGGACATTGAATTCTCTCCTGGATGATGGTTTCTGGTGTTATCTGATAGGAATCATAGAAAAGGAATTTTTGTGATTATACTTTATAAAATCCTTTGAGCAGAAAACATTAACGCATTTTTTATGATCCGGATTCGGCTGCGATTATGTCCCGGACGAAGCAGTGGTCTTTTCAATCCACTGCGCTGCTGAGAGAAGCCGCTGTCCTTAAACGCAGACAGACCCCACAGGGGATCTGTCCGGGATGGGTCTCTTGGAAAGAACCTGGCTTAGGATAAAAAGCTGCTTTCATTTGTTATCCTGGTTGTATTACCGAGATGTTGTTTGTTCAGCAGCCGGTTATCCAACGACCCCCTACTTCAGGGGAGATAGGTTATGGATAGAACCGGATCCGTCCAGTTGATGAAGCAGCTGAAGGCAGCGCCGGAATCATCATGCTCCAGCTCCATCCGGATCTGGAAATGACCGGCACCATTGCCATCAACAAAATTCTGCAGCTCGCTTTGGATGTTGATTGGACTGGAGATGCCGCTTCCCGCTGAGGCCGAAGCCAGGGTGGCGATAGGTGATTTATTGAAATCCTCCGGATAATCCGGGACGGAGCCGTAGCTGATCTGATACACCTGCAGCGGGTGGAGGAATTCAAAGCAGCTTTCCCCGGAAAAATTAGAGATGTCCAGGGTAGCAGCCTGGATGGTTGAACCTTCACTCAGGCTGCTTAATTCGCTGAGATCAAAATCAAGGAAGGTGCGGATGGGATCGCCGTTAGGAGCGATGCCCACTCTCACCTGACTGCTGGCTCCCCCGGGTCCTATGTTCTTACTCCGGGTGGGATCTCTCTGCAGTGTTTCCGTGACTGGCTCCGGTGTGTCTGTGGGAGCGGCAACTTTGATTTCCACCCAGAAAAAGCCGGAGGAGCTGTTTTCTATCCCAAACACCACATCAGAGGGGTCCCTTAGTTTCCAGTTCCCCCGGTAGGTTCCAGGATCATCCGGTGCAGTCAGATTCACGGAGACATCCACATTCTGACCGGGATTGACCGTGCCGGAGGTCAGCTGAACAGCGCTGGGAGCGCCCATGGCATCTCCCCCATCGAAGACGATGTCATAGCCTGAAGTCCAGGCGCAGGAGCCGGTGTTTTTCAAGCGCCAGGTCTTGGTAAAGGTCTCTCCCGGTTGGAAAACTTTTCCATCCGGCACATTGACATCTTTAACAAATCCTGCCAGATTGCAGGGCAGAGGAGTTTCTGAGGCTGTTTGAGTGGGTGCAGGGGTATCGGAGGGGGTCATTTCACCTGTGGCTGAAGGGTTCTCTCCCGGTGTTGCTGTCCAATCGGTTGCCGGTGTTTCTCCGGATTGAGCTGTGGAAGCTGCTTCCGCTGCCACTGTCTGGGCCACGGCGGTTTCGATCATGGCCGTTTGCTGTGCATCGCCGGATGTGCTGCGGGGCATATTACAGGCGCTGATCATGACGGCCAGCATTAGAAGAAAGGGCAGCAAAGAGGTTTTTTTGGAGGACATTATCTTTTCTCCCGGTAAATCCAATCTGGTAGGGGCTCAGCTGGCAGGATCCGCCTGAGCCTTGATTGATGTGATTATACATTAGAAACCTGCCTGAATTGGGCATGATTGTTTAAACCTGACAGCTGAAAAAACCCATTTCAGCGAGAGACAGCATCACAGGAGGCACTGCGTTTTCGCGGAGAAAAAATCAAAAGAAAAAGCAAACCCCGTGGGTGTCAGGGTTTGCTTTTTTGATTGGGGAGGGAATCGAATCAGGATCAGGGCATTACCAGAGTGATGATCAAAGTCGGCTTGATGAATATCATGGGTGTGTTGGTGGGTGAGGGAGTCGTGGATAGGGTAGGCGTATCGGTGGGCAGGACAACCTCAATCTCCACCCAGAAATAACCCGAGGGGCTGTTTTCAATCCCAAAAACTACATCGGATGGGTCACGGACCTTCCAGTTGCCCCGGTATGTTCCCGCACTGGCCGGTGAAGTCAGATCCACGGAGATATCCACGCTTTCTCCGGGATCGACTGTCCCGCCGGTCAGCTGTACAGCGCTGGGTGCCCCCATCGCATCTCCCCCATCGAAGATGATCTCATACCCAGAGGTCCAGGCGCAGGAGCCGACATTTTTCAGACGCCAGGTTTTTGTGAAATTCACCCCCGGGGGGAAATCCTTCCCGTCAGGGACATTGACGTCCTTGACAAACCGGGCCAGGTTGCAGGGAACTGGCGTTTCTGTGGGTGTCTCTGAGGAAGCGGGGGTGGCGGAGCTGCTTTCTGTCGGGGAGGTTTCAACGGTGTTTGTGTTCGTTCCGGTAGGAGAAACGGCTGTTTCTCCAGAGGGTTGACCGCTTTGTGGATCTCCGGCTGCCACAGTCATCGCCACGGCTGTTTGGATGATGGCGGTCTGCTCCGGTAAGGTGGACGAACTCCGGGGCATATTACAGGCGCTGAGCAGGGCTGTGATCAAAAAGAGGCAGATCACGATCACGAGCTGTTTGATTCGCATAGGGTTACCTTCCCTCTTTGCTGGTGAGGTGCCAAGTACCATGAGGTAGTCCGCGCGCAAAGGACCTTTCAGTGATGATATCATCATTGTATACATTCTTTTGAACCAACGCAACAGGAAACTATTTTTGAAACCTGATGACAATGTCCAGGGAGGAAACTGATCAGGAAAATTTGCCGGGAGGGACCGGGGAGGCTGCCAGTATGGACGTACATATTTTCCGATTGAAACCTGGAGAGGATCTTTTACTGGCTTTGGATCGATGTCTGCAGCAGCACCAAATTCAGGCAGGGATTCTGCTTACCTGTGTGGGAAGCCTCCGCAGTGCTGTCCTGCGGTTGGCCGATCAGCACGACCCCACGGAGCTGCCCGGTCCTGTCGAGATTGTTTCTCTGGAGGGGACGCTGTCCACCGCCGGCTCGCATCTGCATCTGTCAATTTCTGACTCCCGGGGAAAGACTACCGGCGGTCATTTGCTTCCCGGAAACCTGATATACACGACCGCGGAAATAGCATTGGGTGAGCTGCCAGGCCTTCAGTTCCGCAGGGAACCCTGTGCGCAGTCTGGCTATGCTGAGCTGGTAGTCCAAAAACCGGGCATAAAGAAGTAGCCGGGGTTATCGATGCTTTCGGTTGTGGAGCTTTTCCCGGAGGTATAAGACGGCGAAGATGGTCAGAGCGGAGATCCAGGCCAGCATCTGAATAACCATCATAGCTCGGGGGCCGCTGGCCCCGATTTGCCAGCCGACCAGCCAGGGAAGGACAATGCTCCCGGTGCTTCCAGAGGCCCAGACGATGCCGTTTTGGCGAGGGGTCAGATTGGCAATTCTTTGGATGTAGCCAAAGGCAGTTGGGAAAAGCGCTGCCAGACTGAGACCGACCCCAGCTGTTCCGGCCCACAGCGCCCAGGGGACTTCTGCGAGAGCAATCAGCATGATCGTGCTGATCACCCCTCCTCCCAGAAAGGTGAAGATCATCCGGGAAGCTTTCAGCCGGGCTGCTGCCGGGATGGCAGTCAAACGGCCCAGGGTGATCCCAGCCCAAAAAACTGAGGTCAGGTAGTACCCCATTTGGGTGCTGTCAGGAAAGAGCTGCTGCTGGTAGGTGTAGATCCAACCGCTGTAGGAAACCTCCAGGCCGATGGTGAAAAAGGACAGCAGCATAAACAGCACCAGTATGTCGGGACGAAAATGGGCCTGCTGGATTTCGTCATCATTGCTGAGGATGGTCGGCGAAGGGGTGATCAGCATCCACAGGGCTGCCGGCAGCACCAGCAAAGCCAGGCCGCGGTACCCCCAGGAAAGGGAGACAAAACCCAGATACAGCGGTGCCAGAAAGCTCCCGATGCCCGCAAATAGGTACATGGCGTTCAGGTAGGGGCCGCTGCTGTCTTGATGAGTGAACGCCAGCATGGTGTTGGAGCCTACGTCCATCGCCCCGCAGGACAGCCCGGTGCCGATCAGGAAGGGGATCAGCAAGGCCAGGGCATCGACTTCCGGGGTAAAAAAAAGGATCCCGGCCATCAGCAGCAGGATTCCTGCCAGCACTTTATGGCCCGGAATCCGTTCATATAACACGCCTCCGAGCAGAGCGCCGGATAGATATCCGACTGCCCGGAAGGAAAATAAAAAGCTCAGCTGCGGCGCTTCTCGCCCGACATTTTCCGCCAGGCCATTGATGGTTGGCCCCAAAGCCGAGATCACGGCACCGAGGAGGAAAAAACTGCCAAAGTAACCAATGGTTTTTCGTGTTTTTGGGTTCATGGGGTACCGTGGTGCCTGTCATCCTGCGGGGATTTTTCACCCTCTGACCCGCTGCTGGTAGCGGGGGAGAAATTACAGATGTTGAGGGAAAATCGGTCCTAATTCCGCTGGGATTGGACAGACTGCAGAAAATCAGTGATGGTAGTCACCGTCTCAGGCAGCGCCAGAGCTGCTCCCAGACGGGTGATCTGGGGTGGATCAACGAAAGTGGTTGCCAGCAGATCCTGTTCTTGAAAAACTTCCCGGGCCGATCCATCCAGGAGCACTTTCCCGCCGCGAAGGGCAATCACCCGCTGGAAGTTTTCTGCACAAAAATCAATATCGTGGGAGATGGTGATCACCGTTTTTCCCTGATTGGAGAGAGCGTTGACCACATCACGGATGCGGGCGATATTGACAGCGTCCTGACCGGTGGTGGGTTCATCAAAAATGACGATGGGTGTGTCCATGGCGATGATCGATCCCAGGGCTACCATTTTCCGCCAGGTAGGCGAAAGGTCGTAGGGATTGGTATCTTCTTTGCCTTCCAGATCAGTAATTTGCAGGGCAAACTTCACCAGCCTGTGGATTTTTTTTTCGTCATAGCCAAGATTTTTCGGGCCGAAGCGGAGCTCTTCCTCCACGGTCTTGGTAAAGAGCTGCTCATCAGGATTTTGAAAGACATATCCAACCCGGGAGGCCAGCTGAGCAACCGAGTGCTCACCGGTCAGCCAATCCCCGATATGAACTTCTCCTGATGTTGGTTTGAGCAAGCCATTGAAATGTTTCACCAGGGTGGTTTTCCCGGATCCATTTTGACCGATAATGGCTACCTGTTCTCCCTGTTCTATGGCCAGGTTAATCCCCTGAATGGCCTCTACTCCGCTGGGATAGGTGAAGTGCAGCTGGTTGATGCGGATGTTCATCTCCGACCTCCTGAAAAGCCGGCTGCGGCTTCCTCCAGGGTGACAGGGAGGGGCTGATCTTCCGGCCACAGCCCCTGCTGCCGGGCCGCCCGGGCAGCTCTGGTGTAGCGCGAAAGCGCAAAACCGGTGTTTTCCAGCTTTTCAGCGGTAAGCACCTGCTGCGGGGATCCCTCCAGAATGATCTGGCCGTCATCCAGGGCCAGCACCCGGTCAGCAAAAGAGGCGATCCATTCTACTTTATGCTCTGCCATCACCACGGTCATACCCTGGTGGCTCATCTCCTTGATAACTTCAAATACCTGACGGGTGCCAATAGGATCCATTTGAGAAGTGGGCTCATCCAGGACGAGAATCTTGGGTTCCATCACCAGGATGGAGGCCAGCGCCACGCGCTGCTGCTGTCCTCCTGAGAGGGCATACGGGGAGCGGTCGGCCAGCTGTGAGATGCCGGTCAGCTCCATGGTTTCCTCCACCCGGCGATTCATCTCCTTCCGGGGAGTGCCAATATTTTCCAGCCCAAAAGCGATTTCTTCATAGACGGTGAATTTCGACCCGGATATTTGATTGAAGGGATTCTGAAAGGCCAGACCGACATTCAGCACCCATTCACTGAGGGTGGATTCCTGGGTGTGCAGGCCCGCTGCCATCACCTTTCCGCTGAGTTCTCCCCGGAAGAAATGGGGGATGAAACCGGCGATGGTGTAGCACAGGGTGGATTTTCCAGCCCCATTGGGTCCGATCACAGCGACAAATTCTCCCTCCTCCACTGTGAGGTTGATCCCTCGCAGGGCTGGTTTTTGGGTGATCGGATACTGGTAAGTGAGCTCCGTAATCGAAATTAAAGCCATAGATTCAGTCCCAGGGAGAGAACGGTGAGGACCACACATGCCCAGCGGATTGTCCGGTCCGCAGGCGTATCCGGAATCTCATGCAGAAATGTTTTCTTCACCGGCGAGGTAAAGGCCCGGGCTTCGATGGCGATCGCCCTTTCCTCCACTTCTACCAGTGAGCCAAAGACCAGAGGGCCCACCAGGGGCAGCAGGGCTTTGACCCGCTTCCGATAACCTCCTTCAGTATCCAATCCCCGGGAGCGTTGGGCGTCAATGATCGTGTTGGCTTTTGCGCGCATCTGAGGGAGGATCTGCAGCGTGGAGGTGATCACATAGGCAAAGGCGCCGGAGAGCCCGCGGCGGGTGAGGTCGCTCATCAGTACGCTGGGATGGGTGGTCAGCAGCAGGAGAATAAAGGCTGAGACCATGACAAATATTCGGGTGGAGGTCAAATAAGCAAAGCGGACGCTTCCCAGAGAGACATCCAGCATCCAGAATTCAAACAGGATTGGACCTTGATCCGGATGAAAGATGCTCTGCATGACAAAGAGAAAGCCTACTACCGGAAGCAGCAAGCGCCGGGTGGTATTGAAGTATTCTCTCTGGATGCTGCCCAGGAAGCTCAGAGGGATGATCACCGCCAGAATCAGCAGGGTCGGAATCCAGAACCAGGGGGCAGAAAAAGCAACCAGGATGAACGCAAAAACCATCATCACCTTGGTCAGAGGGTTGAGGTCATGAACCGCGCTGTGCCGATCAATATAGAATGATAATTGCTCAGTCATAGGAAAAAACCGGCAGTCAGAGGGGGTCCCCCCCTGACTGCTGGGGTAACTTCGCTCAGCCCAGGATCAGGCCTAGCAGGGTGGCGGCAATCACGATCATGATCACGGCGATAACCAGCGCAATGATCAGCTGATTGGTCTCCTCGCCTTCCTCGAGCTCCACATTTTCCGATCTTGGAAAACGGGAGATATACCGCTGGGACAGCCCCTTGACGATCGCAAAAGCCAGCATGGCGGTAGCAATTTTATCCACCGGTTCTACCAAAAAGTTAGTGCTGAATACGGCTTCAAAAACACCTCGACCGGTTTCCAGCAGATAGGCGGTGATGAACGACGAACCGCTGGCGGTGATGCCTCCGTAGAGGTAGACGGCAATGGGGGTGGAGACTACAGCTGCCGTAATGGCAACCAGGAATCCCGTGATGGCCACTTTCCACCAGTTCTTGAACAGGCCGCCCACTGCACACCAGCCGCTGACGAAGCCAATGAACAAGGCAACCGGGAACCAGGGAAAGGCATTGGGGTCAATGGCCAAGCCCCAAATGATATTGGAAAGTGTCCCCGTCAGCGCGCCAGCCCAGGGACCTGCCAGGACGGCAACCAGCACAGTGCCGATCGAGTCCAGATAAACCGGCAGGCGCAGAAAGACAACGATCTGACCAATGACCACGTTGATGGCAATGGCCACCGGGATCAGGACCCAGGTCATGGTATTAAAATCTTTTTTGATGGAATCAATTAATTTCATGGGAGTACTCCTTCCTTAGCTGTTTACTTCAATCCACATGATTTCTCCGCGGCTGTTGAATGGGATGCCCGCTCACCTCCTTGTCACTGGATATACGTTTGAATGCGGTCTACGAAAAGCTGGATGAAATCCCGCGCCTCGACTTCCAGAGCGACAGCCATATTGGCGGGCTTATCTTCCATCCGGTAAAAATCAGCGAAGGTCTTGCCAAGGGATTTTCCAGGGGAATAATCTACATCCACGAAATGATCTTCATACCGGCAGAGATCGGGATGAAAAGCCAGGGCAAGCGCCAGGGGGTCATTGATGATGCACCCCTCAATTTGCTGATAACTGTCGTGGAATTCCATGTAAAAACGGGTGGAGTCAGCGATGAACCCAGCAACAGGGTGCTCAGTCGGCTGGATTCGGGATACATCGCCAGCGGTCAGGACGCACTGATAGGTCACATCCAAGGGGACCAGCGTGGTAGGCAGGCCGGCATGAAAACTTATCTGGGCAGCATGAGGATCGGCATAAATATTAAATTCAGCCAAAGGCGTGGTGTTTCCCTCATGGCGGATGGCCCCTCCCATAATGATTAATTCCTTAATTTTCTCCGCCAGATCGGGCGCCAGGCGGAGGGCTACCGCCAGATTTGTGAGCGGACCAATGGTCACTAATGTGATTTCTCCGGGGGATTTTCTGATTGTTTCAATCAGAAAATCAACAGCATGTCCCTCCCGGACTTTAACCCCAGCTGGAGGAAGTTCTGCGTACCCCAGCCCGGTAGGCCCATGGGTTTCCGGTGCAAACAAAGGGTTCTCAACCAGCGGGCGTTCACAGCCTTGATGGACCGGAATATGGGATGCTCCAGCCAATTCCAGCAGGTTGAGGGCATTGCTGACCCCTTGCGTTACAGGGCAGTTCCCATGCACGACGGTGAGGCCTTCCAGAACAACTTCCGGAGACGCCAGGGCCAGCAGAATGGCCAGGGTGTCGTCAATGCCGGGATCCGTATCGATGATGATTCGTTTCGGTGCTTTCATTTTGATTTTGTTCCAGACAAATAAAAACTTTCAACCTCAGCGGCGGTAGGCAGCGACGGCTGTGCCCCGGATTTGGTGGTCGCCAGCGCTCCAGCGATGTTGGCATAGCGGACTGCTTCGGGGAGCGGCTTGTGCTGAAGAATTCCAGCTGCCAGGCCGCCGATGAAGGAATCTCCAGCCGCAGTGGTATCAACCACCTCAACCTCTGCTGCGGGGATATGCTGGGATCCGTTCCTGTCCACCAGCAGCGCTCCCTGATCCCCCAGGGTGACAATCACAACCGGGATACCCCGATCCAGCAGCATTCTGGCAGCTGATTCTGCATCCGATCTGTCGGAAATCTCCCTGCCGCTGAGCAGGGCCAGCTCGCTTTCGTTGGGAACCAGGATGTCCACTGATTCTAGCAGAGAATGGGGAAGTTCGGCCGCCGGCGCAGGATTGAGAATTACTTTCAGCCCCTGTTCATGGCCCATGCTGGCAGCGTACTCCACAGCTGGGAGAGGAATTTCCAGCTGGAGAAGCAACAAGGAGGAGTTGGCGATCAGCCCCTTCGCTGGATCTATGTCCTCAGTGCCGATTTTTCCATTGGCTCCTGGGGAGAGGATGATCGAATTTTCTCCTTCCGCGGTTACGGAGATCAGGGCGCTGCCGGTAGCGGATTCTTCACTGATCCGTACACCCGAAATATCAACCTGCTGGTCCCTCAAACTCTGGATCAACTGCTGACCGTACGGGTCTTCACCAACTTTCCCTACCATGGCGGTGCGGATCTGATGCCGGGAGAGGGCTGCTGCTTGATTGGCCCCTTTCCCACCGGGATACGTCTGTAAATCCCCCCCGGTGATGGTTTCGCCCGGGGCGGGAAATCTGGGCACCTGGATGACCAGGTCCATATTGATGCTGCCAATAACCACTGCTTCAGGCACGACGCTTCCTCAGCATTTTCAACTACTTTTGATCTGGTTGTATTCTAACAGAGATTTTTTCCTGGAAAGTCACAGCCCCGACGTGTGGTCATTCAGGCAGGAAGGCTTGTTTAATGTGGTAGGCATTCTTGGCCAGTTCTTCTCTGGTGGGCAGTTCAGCATGGCGGGGGCTGAACTGAAAGCCGAACCCGTCCCCTTCGTGGCGGGGAACGACATGGAGGTGGAGGTGGGGGATTTCCTGGCCGGCCACCTGCCCATCAGACAGCAGCAGATTTACGCCCTGGCAGGGGATTCCGCTCAGGAACAAAGCCTGGGAAAGCCGCTGGCCGAGGTTGAAGAGGCGGCCGCCGTCATCGGCGGGCAAGTCGGACAGCCGGCTGATATGCTCTCTGGGGAGGACCAGCATATGCCCGGGATTGATCGGCTGCATGTCCATGATGACCAGGCTGACTGGGTCCTGATGGACAATCGTTCCCGGAAGATCTCCGGAGATAATTTTGCAGAAAGGGCAAGTATCCATACCTGCTCCCAGGATTTAGAAACTCTTAATGAAGCTGGAGTCCGGCTGCCTCCAAGGTCTCACTGACCGCCCTGTTCAACGTGCGGTCCTTGATCATCTGCTCCACCCGGTCGATCTCCGGCCCCCACAGGGTATCGCTGGACTGATAAGGAACCTGGCGTCGGATGAACGCCAAGGCAGCTGCCGTCCCCACCCCTGGTTGTAGATCCGGTTGAGATTTCAGCCGCAGTGTCAGGGCTCTGGCAGCGCAGTAGAGTTCAATGGCCAGAACCCGGGTGGTGTTGTTGACGACCTGATTGGCATGCATCGCGGCAGTGAAGGAGTTGGCATTATGGTCTTCCTGATTGGCTGAAGTGGGCAGTGAATGTACAGTGTCCGGGCTGGAAAGGGTGCGATTTTCCAGCACCAGGGAGGCAGCTGAATATTGGGGCAGCATCATCCCTGAATTTAAGCCTGCCTCCGCTTCCTCGCCAACCAGCATGGTAGGAAGGCCGGCGTTCAGGGAGGCATCCGTCAGGCGGAAGATTCTTCTTTCAGAGATGCCGGCCAGCTCCGTGAGGGCAATGGCCAGATAGTCCATGGCCAGGCCAATCGGTTCTCCGTGGAAATTCCCACCAGAAATCGCCTCCCCCTCCTCAAAGAGCAGAGGATTATCTGTGGCGGCGTTGATTTCCCTCTCGATGATCTTCCAAAGAAAAGTCAGGGTTTCCCGGATGGGTCCGACCACCTGGGGAGCACAGCGCAGGGAATAAGCATCCTGCACCTGGCCGGATGAATCCAGCAGGGTGCTTCCGGTGGTCAAGCTGCGGATATTCTCCGCTGCCTGGATCTGACCGGGATGCAAACGGGCTTGATGGATGCGCTCATCAAACGCACTGCTCACCCCCAGCAGGGATTCCAGGCTCATCGCCAGGGCAATGTCACTGCTGGACAGCAGATTCTGGGCTGCCAGACAGGACAGGGCCGCTGCCGCAGCAGAGAAAGTGGCGCCGTTGTTGAGGGCGATCCCCTCTTTGGATTCCAGAACGACCCGGGGGATGCCGGCTGCCTGCATGGCTGCTTTTCCGGACATGGTTTTTCCCAGATAATCAGCCCTGCCGGAGTGAACTTCAAGATCTTCCCCCTCCTGATGACAATTTTTGGTGAAAACCAGGGCCAGATGGGAAAGGGGGGCCAGGTCCCCAGAAGACCCCAGCGATCCCTGGGAGGGCACCAGCGGCGTGACGCCGCGGTTGAGCATTTTCAGCAGGATCTCCAGGATGGACAGCCTGACGCCGGAATGACCCTTCGCCAGGGTGTTGGCTCGAATCAGCATCGCAGCTCTGACGGTTTCCCGATCCAGGGGATCGCCAGACGCTGCAGCGTGGCTCAGGATCAAGTTACGGTTCAACTGCCGGGTTTGCTCCCGGGAGATTTCCCGGTTGGCGAAACAGCCGAATCCGGTATTGACGGCATAGACCGGGTCTCCCCGGTTGACGATTTCATCCACGATGGCCCGGGAACGTTTGACCCGAGCGACTGCCTGATCTGATAGCTCAACCCGGTCTGCCCCGCTGGCAATTTTCCCCACCTGCGGGAGTGTTAGCGACTTACCATCAAGTACAATCATCAAGGCTGCCCCTCATTGTCTCTCAAAGTAGCGATCCCTGCACAACTGCCCGGCAGGGGTCGGCCCCCTGTTACGCAGGGGGGATACTCAGATTATCTGTGATGACACCGGTAAAAGGTTGGTCGAGAATGCTCTCGCGAACAGATCGAGAGCCCAGGCGATTGTGCTGTATCCGCTGCCAGCTGGCTTCTAAACAAATCCCACAGTCTTCCCGGGCCCAGCGATAAAAGCTCAGCAAAGAAGAGCTTTGGTGTCAGCGGGGAGATTGATTCCAGCCTCTGCGGGGAATCCACCGGCTCTTCCTCCCGGTTCTCCCGGCAGATGGATTAAAAACCAAATCTGCGCAGCTCCCGTTCTGCCTGCCGTTCTGCATCCCGCTCAGCGATTTCCTTTCTTTTGTCACGATGCTTCTTTCCGGTTGCCACAGCGATTTCCAGCTTGGCGATGCCGTCTCTCAGGTACATCCGCAGGGGAACGATAGTTCTGCCCCGGATGCGGACTTTATCCCACAGATCCATGATTTCCTTTTTGTGAAGAAGCAGTTTGCGGGGGCGTTTTGGGTCATGATTGAAGGAGCTGGCCTGCTCATAGGGGTGGATGTAGCAGTCAATCAGCCAGGCTTCTTCACCGCTGATGCGCACATAGGCCTGATCAATGCTGACATTGTGATTCCGGATGGATTTTATCTCTGAGCCCTTCAAGACGATCCCGGCTTCATAGGTATCCAGGATGTTATAGTTGAAATACGCTTTTTTGTTCTTGGTGATTTTTTTAACAGTCATGGAGTCCATTTTAGCACAGAAAGGTCAGTCGATCAGGATCAGGGTGCCATGCCCGGTCCTGTACCAATCGCAGTGTCCCTTATAGGGCGGGTCATAGGGAGGATTCACCCAGCGAAAGAGCCATTTTGCGTCTTTATTGCGCATATTCACGCAGCCGTGGCTCATTTTATTGCCGAAGTTGTTATGCCAGTAGGTGCCGTGGAAGGCCACGCCGGTGTCATAAATAAAAAACGTCGCCCAGGGAACGCCGGGAAGCGTATAGCTGCCCGGGGCGCCGGTTGCTACCACCAATCCCATGTGCTTGGAGGGATATTTCGATGTCACCCGAAAGGCACCCTGGGGGGTAGCGGTAGCCTTGGGATTGTTCAGGGAGACTTCTTTGAACCCCAGCCCAGAAGAAATCGTGGTCTGGTAAACTTGCTGATCGTATTCATACGCTGTCAGGGTCTGCTCCTGCAGGGAGACCTGCACACGCTTTTCCTCAGGGGGAACCTGAATGCTGAGCGGGAGATACTCGCTTTCCGGGATCAGCCGCAGATGCTTTGCAGGGACATAATAGATCAAGCTGTCAAAAAGCTGGGAGGTGAGCTGGTACCAGCGCTCACCATCCGGCCCGGTTTTGGTATCGGTGACCCAGTGGGTGGTCTCGTAATACAGGCGGTAGGCGTTTCGCCAGGTATCCGGGGGGATGAAAGCCAGGGCATCGGTGTAGGGAACGGTGATTTCAGCCAGCTGGCCGCATTCCGGGATCTTGGTTTGAGGGGAATTCAGGCGATAGCGGGTAGGCTGCACGAACGCACCAGGCAGGTAGCCTCCCCAGACCCGATACCAGTGCTCCGCGGTTGGGCCTTCGCCGGGAATATCGAGCTGGTAGTAAAGATAGAGCAGTTCATCGAAGCGGGTGCTGCGGATCACCCGGCTTTCCAGGTCAGGTGCTTCGTAGATGGAAATGATTTTGTCATCGGCAGCGATGCGGCCGATGGCGCCGGCCGCCGCCGCAATGTTTTTCTGGTTAGAAACGTGCTTCCTGAATGGAGCAGGGAGTCCCAGCCCGACCAATCCCAGCAGGCTGAGCCTTAAAAAACCCTTTCTACTCAGGGGGGGGAATTCTTTCCTCATGCAAAAATTTTAGCGGAGAGCTGGTCTTTCTACAAGACTCAATTCAAGCTGAGAGGCATCTTCTCAACCAGCATTTAACCGGGATTAATAAAACCATCAGAATCCCTGCCGGTATAATCAAACATAAGGAGGATGTGATTTGAAACCGGCTTACCTGAAGCTGATGAACAGGGAACAATTAGCCCAGCGGTCCGCGCTGCTCTGGGAGCGGTTAGTCAGCTGCACGCTCTGCCCCCGTCACTGTCAGGTCAATCGTCTGGAGGAGGAATTGGGCTCGTGCTGCATTGGCACCAAGGCCCGGGTAAGCAGTTATGGTCCTCATCTGGGAGAGGAACGGCCGCTGCGGGGCTGGGCGGGATCGGGGACAATCTTTTTCAGCGGCTGCAATCTGCACTGTCTGTACTGTCAGAACGCCGAGATCAGCCAGAAACCAACCGGCAGGGCGGTGGGAGCTGGAGAACTGGCGGAAATCATGCTGGAAATCCAGGAGATGGGCTGCCATAATATCAATTTGGTGTCCCCCACACATGTTGTTCCGCAGATCGTCGCCGCCGTCGAAATCGCTGCCAGGCAGGGATTGATCCTGCCGCTGGTCTACAACACCGGTGGATATGATCATCCTGAGACAATCAACCAGCTGGAGGGTATGATCGATATATACATGCCGGACATGAAATATGCTTCTGCAGATGCCGGAGAAAAGTATTCTGATGCTGCGGAGTATCCTTTCTATAATCAACGGGCAGTCCTGGAGATGCACCGCCAGGTGGGGGATCTCTCGCTGTCACCAGAGGGTCTGGCAGAAAGGGGGCTGCTGATCCGGCATCTGGTCCTCCCTGGAGAACGGGCAGGGTCAAACCAGATTCTGGATTTTATTGCTTCTGAAATATCCACAGATACCTATCTAAACATTATGGATCAGTACCGACCAGCTTATCAGGCTGGCCAATTTCCTGAGCTTAACCGCCGGATCAGCCGGCAGGAATATCAACAGGTAGTCGACAAAGCCCGTGCGTTGGGGTTCACCCGGTTGGACAGCCAGTAAGGACGCAGGACCCCTGGGGGCAGGATGAAAAAGCCTGCTGATGATATAATAACGAAGAGTCCAGCGGTGGTTTTCCATGCCGCTGGGTGGATGATGCTGGTATGTGGAGGAGGAAGCGATGTCCGGTCATTCCAAGTGGTCGACCATTAAAAGAAAGAAAGCCAAAGAAGATGCCCGGCGGGGTAAGATCTTCACCAAATTAGCCCGGGAAATTGAGATTGCTGCCCGGGACGGCGGCGATCCGGAGATTAATTTTGGCCTGCGTTTAGCGATCGATCGGGCCAAAGAAGCCAATATGCCCAATGAGAACATAGAACGGGCGATCCGGCGGGGAACGGGAGAAGATCGCGATGCTGCGAAAATGGAAAAGATCCCCTATGAGGGATATGCGCCGCATGGCATCGCCTTGATTATCAATACCATCACGGATAATCGGAATCGAACGGTCTCGGATATCCGCCACATTCTGACAAAACACGGTGGCAATATGGGACAGGAGGGGTCGGTTGCCTGGCAGTTTACAAAAAAATCTTATTTCAATATACCCAAAGAGGCCTGTGATTACGAGGATCTTTTTGAAATCGCCGTAGAAACCGGAGTAGATGACGTGGTAGATGAAGAGGAGTACTTCGAGATCATTGGCCCGGTGGAGGTCTTTAAACATACGCATGATGCCCTGAAGGCGGCTGAGATCCCCATTGAGGATTCCGGCCTGCGGATGGAACCAAACCAGGAAATCGACCTCGCCCTTGATGAGACGCTCCAGGTCATGCAGGTGATCGATAGCCTGGAGGATCTGGATGATGTCCAGCGAGTGTACACCAACCTGAAAATCAGCGAAGACGCGCTGGAAAAAGTCGGCTGAGAGATGTCATCTTCAAGAATTGCCATGGGGATAGATCCTGGAACAGCAATCACTGGATATGGTCTGGTAAAGGAAACCAGCCGGGGAGATCTGAAGTGGGTGCAGCACGGCGTAGTGAGAACGCCCAGCGACTGGGAGGAACCCCGTCGGCTGCTGTACATCTACGAAGCGCTCCGCGAGATTGTGGAAACCTACCGACCTGACTGCTGCGCGGTAGAACAGCTGTTTTTCCAGAAAAATGTTAAAACGGCAATCCGTGTCGGCCAGGGTCGAGGGGCGGCATTGATCGCCGTCGCTGCCTATGAACTGGAAATGGGAGAGTACTCTCCCTCCGAAATCAAGCAGGCCGTGGTAGGATATGGAAATGCAGACAAGCGGCAGATCCAGCAGATGGTCGGCATGCTGCTGGGTATGGAGGAGGCTCCTCAACCGGATGATGCCGCTGACGCACTGGCAGTGGCAATTTGCCATCTTCACACGACAAGAAAGTTGAGGGTATCCAAATTATGATTGGTACGGATCTGTTTTTCCGGTTTGGCGCCGCCCTGCTGATTGGTATGCTGATCGGTATGCAGCGTGAGTACGCCAAAGGGATCAAAAAAGAGGGTTTCTTTGCCGGTGTGCGCACTTATTCCTTAATGTCCCTTTTTGGAGCAGCTTCGGCGCTGATCACGGATGTCTATGCCACGCCGATCATTTTCTTCGGACTGACCTTAATCGTTGGTATGACAGTGATCATCGCTTATTACGTGGGGGCCACCACCCGGAAAGAGGTCGGCTTGACCAGCGAGGTCGCTGCCCTGCTCACAGTTTTAATTGGGGGGATCTGCTATGCCCATTCTGTGGAATTTGCTGTAGCGCTGGGTGTGGCGGTGACGGTGATGCTGGCTGTGAAATGGGAATTCCGCCATTTCGTCCAGGTGATTACCCAGGAAGACATCCTGGCCACCCTGCAGTTTGCCGTGATTACGGCTATTGTCCTGCCTGTCCTTCCCAACCAGACCTACGGTCCGCCTCCGCTGGATGTGCTCAACCCCCACAACATCTGGAGAATGGTGGTATTCATCTCCGGGATCAACTTCCTGGGGTACATATTGATTAAAGTGGTGGGACCGAAAAGAGGGATTGGATTGAGCGGCCTGCTGGGAGGGTTGGCCTCCAGCACGGCCAACACATTGAGTTTTTCTCAGCGGAGCAACGTGCAGGAGGGATTGGACCGGCCCTTTGCCGTGGCCATCATTGCCGGCTGGGCGATCATGTTCATCCGGGTCATTGTGGAAGTTGCTGTTGTCAATCTGGCTCTTGTTGAGCTGATCTGGCCGGCGATGCTGCTGATGGCAGCTTCCGGTGCTCTCTACGCAGTGTATTTATACTTCACCCAGAAGGCGATTGATGAGGAAGAACTGGAACTTTCCAATCCCTTTGAACTGGGCCCGGCCATCAAGTTCGGGCTGGTCTTTGCCCTGGTGCTGCTGATATCTAAAGCGACTGAAGTATATCTGGGCACCAAGGGATTATATGTCTCCAGTTTTTTGGCTGGGCTGGCTGATGTGGATGCCATTACCCTCTCCATTGCTGACCTGACCCGGAACAGCAATGGCATCAGCCTCGAGGTCGGAAAACGGGCCATTGTCCTGGCAGCGATCGCCAATACTGCCTCCAAAGGAGCCCTGGTCATTTCGCTGGGTTCCCGTCGGCTGCGAAAAGTGGTCTGGCCGGCATTCGGGATTATTCTGGCCATCGGGTTGGCCTTTATTTTCTTCTATTAAGCCTGGGGTGACATGATAGCCAGCATACACGGAAAAATTACCCGCATCGATGAGGGATCGCTGGTTCTGGATGTCCATGGTTTGGGTTTTCAGGTGTATGTACCGGAAGGGTTGCCCCTGACCGTTCGCCGGGGAGAAGCGCTCACCTTGTTCACCTACCTGGCAGTCCGGGAAGATTCCTTGACTCTATATGGATTTCTTACCCAGGAGGAGGTGGATCTTTTTTCACTGCTGCTCCGGGTCAACGGCGTGGGACCGCGGCTGGCGCTGCAGATGCTCTCCACCCACACACCAGAAGTCATCCAGCGCGCGGTAGTGCAGAAGCAGCAGGCGGTATTCGCTCAGGTATCAGGGATAGGCAGCAAGACAGCCCAGAAAATCATTCTCTCCCTGGAAGACCGCATTCCAGAGCGGGCATCGTTTGAGGATCTTGGCGCAGCCAGTGAACTCAACTCGGAAGTCCAGGAAGCGCTGGTAGCCCTGGGCTACAGTGTGGTTGAAGCCCAGACCGCCCTGCAGTCCCTTCCGGAAGATGCCCCTGAAAATCTGGAAGAAAGATTGACCATGGCTCTGCAGTATTTCAGCTGAGGATCGGAGTTTGCTGGACAATCATTTGCCCATCAGGTATCATTTCAACGGCTGCTCTCAGTGTACCTGGAGAGTTGGGCCCGCTTTCTTCCGACTGTCCAGGACCTGGAAGGGGCGCAGTTCGGAAAGGGAGTCCTGAGAACCGCCTTCATCTAGAAAAACAGCGGCTTTGAAGGATCATCGGGGGGGACAACGGTGATCTCAGGATGGGTATGAACATGCGCAGGCCGAAGCGCAGCCCCTTCCTTACCGCTGGGAGTTGGGCTGATTATCCGGGAAGGTGAATGCTGTTGGCCAGCCGGGGACGGAAGCAATCCGGGAAGCGTTAGCAGGGTTCGCGCCAGAGAGCGGTTTGCCCCGGGTAGAAAGAGCGTGGGAACATGGGCCGGCTCTGACGACTGGGATCAAGGTGGATGGGTTCAGTCAACCGATTGGCCGCTGACAGCGGGAGCTGAATTACGGACACCAGACCACAGCTTAGGAAGATAAAACAGGCGAACAGTAATCCCAGCCCCAGGGAATGGGGCGGACTGAGTAAGGAATCTCATGGCATTATTTTCACAGGATCTGGGGATCGATTTAGGGACGTATTACACGATGATTGCAGAGGGGGGGGTGCTGCTTTCTCGGGAACCAACCGTAGTCGCTATTGCCATTGAAGAACAAAAGATCGTGGAACTTGGCCAGGCAGCCAAGGAGATGTTCGGCCGGGTCCCTGACACCCTGGAAATCGCCCGCCCATTAAAAAACGGTGTCATCGCCGATTATGAGGTTACCCAGAAACTGCTCGCTCATATGATCCGGGGGGTCACCGGCCCCATCCGTCTCTTCCATCCCCGGGTGATCGTTACCGTTCCCTATGGGGTCACCAGTGTGGAAAGCCGGGCTGTCCAGGAAGCCGTGCTGGAGGCTGGAGCCCGGGAAGTGTTCTTGATGGAAACCCCGCTGGCTGCTGCCCTGGGCATTGATCTACCGATCAACACACCTACCGGGAATATGATTCTTAATCTTGGCGGTGGAGCCAGTCAGGCAGCGGTGCTGGCCATGTATGGGATTGTATCGGCTGCTACTTTAAGAAAAGGGGGAGTGGATCTTGATGAGGCCATCGCCACCTACGTGCGCCGCAAGTATGGGCTGGTGATTGCCCAGCCGACGGCCGAGCGCATCAAGCTGGAAATTGGAGCGGCGGTGCCTCAGGATCAAAACGCCGGGATCGAAGTTCAGGGCCAGGATCAGGTGACCGGGCTGCCGCAGCCGCTGACCCTGAAAACAGGTGAGGTTGTCGAAGCCCTGCAGGATCCGCTGAAGGAGATCGTGGAGACCTCCCGGAAAGTATTGGAAAAAACGCCTCCTGAGCTGGTTTCGGATATCATCGACCGGGGAATCGCTCTCAGTGGAGGAAGCGCGCTGCTGCCGGGCATTGAGAAGCTGCTGACCAAAGAGCTGGGGGTTCCCACGTACCTGGTGGATAATCCCACCACCTGTGTGGTGGAAGGCGCATCGAAAGCCTTTGCCCCGCATATTTTCCCAAAGATCAGGCGCAGTTTGCTGGTGTGAAGGGGAAGCGCTGATTTGGCAACAAAAATACCCCGGAAACCGGGGTATTTTCAATTAAATCCGCAGTCCAGGGAAGGTCAGGAAAGATAATAACTTAACTTCTGCAGGTGTACGGTTGGATCGATGTGTTCGATCTGCACGTTTTTGGGGGCCTTGAGATAGATAGGAGCATAATTCAAGATCGCGGTGATCCCTGCTTCGACCAGGCTGTCAATGGCAGTCTGTGCATTTTCAGCGGGGACGGCCAGCACGGCAATCTCGATTCCATGTTCCCGGATAAATGGCTCCATGTGGTCGACATGCTGAATGGTCAGCCCCCCAACCTCTTCCCCAATTTTTTCCGTATCCACGTCAAAGATGGCAGCGACCTGAAATCCTCGATCGACGAATCCATCGTAGCGGGCTAATCCGCGGCCGATGTCTCCGGCGCCAACGATAATTGTCTTCCAGACCTGATCGATGTTCAGGATTTCATTCAGCTTGCAGATCAGAAAATCAATTTCATATCCGGTACCCCGCTTGCCCAGTTCCCCGAAATGCGAGAGGTCCTTTCTGATTTGGGCGGCGGAGATATCCAGCAACTCTCCCAGCTCATGGGATGAGGCATAAACACTGCCTTCTTTCTTTAACCGCTGCAAAGCGCGAAGGTACAGGGGGAGACGGCCAATAATAATCCGGGGAATTCTACCTGGCATGAGATCCCTTTTCAAAACAGCTGGTTTGCTTGTGAGAATTTGAACTATTCTACCACAGGCAAGGGGAAAGTTCCCGATGGTATAATTACCCGCAGGGTTTGAAGCCGGGGAACCAGCTCTCTTTATTGGAGATCAGCAAACCGGGAAGCTGGCTGGGACGCTGTGCTGGGAATTTCGCTTTCCCCTCTTCAGAAGAGGTTTTAGAATAGGTTTCCTTGAAACACCTGAGATGATCACATGTTTGTCGACGAAGTTGTCCTGGAATTGTCTGGTGGAAAAGGAGGAGATGGCATTATCCATTTCCGACGGGAAAAATTCGTCCCCCGAGGGGGTCCTGATGGAGGGGATGGTGGAAAGGGGGGGGATGTCATCCTGGAAGTCGACCGGCATAAGAACACCCTGGGAGATTACCGCCATCAAAAGCGCTTTCGAGCTGAAAACGGCAGCCGGGGGGGGAGCAGCAACCAGACAGGACGCTCGGGAGAGGATTTAATCCTGAAAGTCCCTCCGGGAACAATTGTATTTGATGCGGATGAGGATCGATTCCTGGGTGATCTGCTGGAGGCTGGACAGCGGTTGACGATCTGCCGTGGGGGTAGAGGAGGAAGGGGGAATGCTCGTTTTAAAAATTCCCGCAATAAAACCCCGCGCATTGCCGAAAAGGGAGAACCACCGGAGGAAAAACGCATCCGGCTGGAGCTGAAGCTGATCGCTGATATTGGCATTGTCGGGATACCAAATGCTGGCAAATCCACCCTGCTCTCTGTGGTCAGCAATGCCAGGCCAAAAATAGCCTCTTATCCCTTCACCACGCTGCAGCCGAACCTGGGGGTGGTTGAGCTGGATCTGGACACTCAATTGGTTCTGGCGGATATTCCTGGCCTCATTGAGGGAGCCCATCAGGGGGAGGGATTAGGGCATGATTTTCTCAAGCATATCCAGCGCACCCGCGTGCTGATTCATCTTCTGGATGGACTGTCTTCGGATCCAGTGATTGATTTTGCTCAGATTAACACCGAACTTTCATTGTTCGACCCCGCCCTGGCTGAAAAACCTCAAGTGATTGCCCTAAATAAAATGGACCTTCCGCAAGTTCAGAAGAAATGGCCTGATGTAAAAGCTGAGCTTGAACACCGCGGCTACCAGGATGTATTTGCTGTCTCCGCAGTTGCCCAGGAAGGGATCAGGCCGGTTTTATACCGGGCCTCGGAATTGCTGGAAAGCACACCCGGACTGCAGCAGGTCAGCCAGGGACAGGACCAGGAGCTGCCGGTATACCGTTATCAGGAAGACCCCCGTGATTTCCAGATATTGAAAACATCCCGCGGCTGGCGGATCAAGGGGAAAGCCCTCGAACGGGCGGCTGCCATGACCTACTGGGAGCATATGCAGTCGGTCAGGCGCTTTCAGCGCATCCTGGAAACTATGGGGATTGACCAGGCCATGCGGGATGCCGGTGTGAAACCGGGAGAAACAGTGTTGATTGGGGATCATGAATTGGTCTGGGAGGAGTAACTGCTGTGATAAAGCTGGGGTTCTTTGGGGGGACGTTTGATCCCCCTCATATCGGACACTTGATTTTAGCCTCAGAGGGACATTACCAGCTGGGTCTGCAGCAGCTGGATTGGATCCTGACACCGCTTCCACCGCACAAAAAAGCGGAGGAAATCACGCCGGCAGAGATTCGGCTGAAGATGATTCAAGAGGTGGTTGAGAAAGACAGCCAGTTTCAGTTGTCCCGGGTTGATCTTGACCGTCCAGCCCCCCATTATACAGCGGATACGATGGAGATCCTTCGCGAGCGTCTGCCCGGTGCAGAAATCACCTACCTGGTGGGGGAGGATTCACTGAGAGATCTCCCCAACTGGCACGACCCCCTGCGGTTTTTGGCACATATTGATCAGCTGGCTGTTCTGGAAAGGCCAGGGATTATCACGGATATTCAAAAGCTGGATGAAGAGCTCCCCGGGTTGAAAGATCTGGTTACCACCTTGAAAGGCCCAAAACTGGAGATTTCTTCCTCCGATATTCGCAGACGGATCGCTGCGGGGAGGCCGTACCGGTTCTTTGTCCTGGAGGAGACCTTCCGAACGATCGAAACGCTGGGTCTGTATGCAGCTCAGCAAGCGGAATAAACTCAGGAGGAGTATTTACTACCATGACCTGGACGACCTTTATCGAAACGGAAGCGCTCCAGAATCACCTCGGAGATCACCACTGGGTGGTAGTGGACTGCCGATTTTCGCTTCAGAAGCCCGAATGGGGACGGAAAGAATACCGGAAAAGTCATATTCCTGGCGCCGTTTACGCTCATCTGGATGAGGATTTATCCGGGGAGATTGTTACCGGTTTGACCGGAAGGCATCCCTTCCCAGAACCGGATGTCTTCGCCCGACGGCTTTCCAGCTGGGGGGTGAGCAATCAATCCCAGGTGGTCGCCTACGACGGATCTCACGGAGCCATCGCCGCCCGCCTGTGGGGGCTGCTGCGCTGGTTAGGCCATGAAAAGGCTGCCGTACTTAATGGGGGCTGGTCAGCCTGGGTTTCAGAGGAAAGGCCGGTCTCAGAAGAGATCCCTGAACCGGAAAGGGCAGTTTTCTCACCGGATCCTGATCACCAGCTGCTGGTAGATTCTGATTTTGTCCGCACAATCCTGCAGGATCAAAGCTATCTGCTGGTGGATTCTCGCAATCGTGAGCGCTACTTGGGCGAAGAAGAACCCATTGATTCTGTGGCCGGTCATATTCCCGGGGCTGTCTCCCTTCCCTATCCTGGAAATTTTGACGATCAGGGGCAGCTGCTGCCGAGAGAAGAGCTTCGAAAGCGATTTGAAAGGGTGCTGGGCGATCATCCTCCGGAAAAGACAATTTTTTACTGCGGCTCGGGAGTCACCTCCATCCATAATCTGATGGTCATGGAGCATCTGGGAATGAAAACGCCAAAGCTTTATCCGGGATCCTGGAGCGCCTGGATCACGGATGCCGGCAGACCCGTAGAACAGGGAGCATCTTCCCGGGAAAGGGATCAGGATTGATGTCCAACCAGATGATCATTGCCCTGGCTCAGATGGAGTTAGCTACCGGTCAGAAGGAGAGAAATCTCCAGAAAGCCGCTGCGTGGACAGCCGCTGCGGCCCGCCAGGGGGCGGATCTGATCCTGTTTCCTGAGCTGTGGGCCAGCGGATATGATCTCAAAAACTCCCGGGAGCTGTCTCAGCCGCGCGGGGAAGGGGCTTTCGCTGTTATGCGGGAGCTCTGTGAATCGCATCAGATGATGCTGGGCGGCTCGCTTTTGGAGTTTGATGCAGGGGAGGTGTATAACACCCTTGCTTTGTACCAGCCCGGTCAGCCACCAGGATACTACCGGAAGGTTCATCTTTTCCGGCTGTTGAATGAACAAGCCTGGCTGGCACCTGGAAATCAAATGGTCACAGTGGAGACCCGATTTGGATTGATCGGGTTGTCCATTTGTTATGATCTCCGTTTTCCCGAGTTGTTTCGTATTTATGCTGATGCCGGGGTCTGCCTGGTACTGCTCTCTGCTGTTTGGCCCCGAAGGAGGATCATCCATTGGCAAAAGCTGCTCCAGGCCCGGGGAATTGAAAATCAGGTGTTTCTGGCTGCTGTGAATAGGGTAGGTTCCCTGGAGGAGGAAATCCTGGGGGGAAGTTCAACTGTGATCAATCCGCTGGGGGAGCCCTTGCTGGAAATGAACGAAGAGGAAGGCCTGCTGGTAGCAACGGTAGATCTGGAAGAAGTGCAGAAAACCAGACGCTGGATGCCTGTCCTGGAAGATAGAAGAAGGGATCTTTATTAACCATCAACGGATGCGGCAGATGCAAAATAATCAGCTGGTGAAGATCGACGGTTCCCTGGGGGAAGGGGGAGGCCAGGTGGTGAGGACCTCTCTGACCTTGTCTGCCTTGACCGGTCGTCCCATCCACATCGTTAACATCCGGGCCAATCGATCTACCCCCGGTCTCCGCCATCAGCACCTGACAGCCCTAAACGCCGTGGGAGAGATTTGTGGAGCTGCAATTCAGGGAGCGGAACTGGGAAGCCGAGAAATTCTTTTTGAGCCCGACGAAATCCACTCAGGAGAGTATGCTTTTCGCATTCCAACAGCAGGCTCCGCTTCTCTTGTGCTGCAGACAGTGTTCTACCCGCTGGCCGCAGCAGAAAATACTTCCACGGTTGAGGTCACCGGGGGAACCCACGTCCCCTGGAGCCCCTGCTTCCATTATTTAAGCTGGCAGTGGCTGCCCGCGCTGCGGAAGATCGGCTACCAGGCCGAGCTGACATTAAAAAGATGCGGCTATTACCCGCAGGGGGGAGGGAAGCTGACGGCGGCTATCCATCCGGTCGGCGAAATCAGCGCTCTTCAGATGCAGGAACGGGGAGCCATCAAGCAGGTCGGGGGACTGTCGGCTGTCAGCAATCTCCCCGAAGAAATCGCCCGCAGACAGCGCAGGAGATTGGTGCACAGAGTGGGAGCAAAGCTGCCCTTGAATGATCTCAAGGTGCAAACGCTGCCTGCCGTCGGCAAAGGGACATTTCTGGCCGTCCTGATGGAGTATGAACACAGCACTGCAGTCTTCTTCTCGCTGGGAGCAAAGGGAAAGCGCGCTGAATTGGTAGGGGATGAAGCAGCGGATCAGCTGATCGCCCACCACCGAACCAAGGCACCGCTTGATCCCTATCTGGGGGATCAAATCCTTCTTCCACTCTCCCTGGCGGAGGGTCCGTCTCAGCTCCAGCTTTCCAGGATCACGATGCATCTGAGAACCAATGCAGCCGTGATCGCTAAGTTTCTTCCGGTTGAGATCGATATCCTGGGCGAGATAGATCAGCCAGGTGAGGTTAGGATCACACCAAGACAATGAGTTCAGCAACCTTTCGATTCTATGCTGAATTGAATGACTTTCTTCCCCAGGAGAAGAGAATGAGGGCTTTTCCCGTGAAATTAGCGGGACATGAGACAGTAAAACATCTGATTGAGATGCTGGGCGTCCCTCACCCGGAAGTCGATTTGATCCTGGTTAACGAGCAGAGTGTGGATTTTGATTATCTCGTCCAGGGAGGGGACCGGGTGAGTGTTTATCCAGTCTTTGAGTCTGTTGATATTCGGGGGATCAGTAAAGTTAGACCGGAACCGCTGCGATCTCCCCGGTTTGTATTGGATAATCATCTGGGCAGGCTGGCAGGCTATCTGCGGCTGCTGGGTTTTGACTGCCTGTACAGGAATGACTACCAAGACAGAAAACTGGCGGAGATCTCTGCCCGGCAGGAGCGGATTTTACTAACCCGGGATCGGGGCCTGCTGAAACGGAAAATCGTCACTCGGGGATATCTAGTCAGATCCGATCAGCCGCTGGAACAAGCCGAAGAGATCATCCGCCGCTTTGATCTGGCGGCGTCAGTGCGGCCTTTTACCCGCTGTTCCCGCTGCAATGGCAGACTGTTTTCAGTGGAGAAAAGCGAAGTCTATGATCAACTGGAACCGCTGACAAAAAAACATTACAATCAATTCACACGCTGTGAGGACTGCGGACAGGTCTACTGGCGGGGTTCCCATTTTCAGGAGTTAAAGGAAAAGATTCTGGCCTTGATTCCAGGGTTTCCCAGCTGAGAAACGGCCGTTGGAAGTTTCTTTTCCAGACGCTTTAGTGTATAATTTCACAAGGTTCTTGGGTACAGAGTCAAGGATTTTCAGCACCCGGCAGACATGACCGTTGGATTTCCACAGGCCGGGATGGTGGTCAAATCTGCTGGTATATTACAAGGGAATCAGGATATTCATATGTTGGAAGCTTTTTTTGATCCCAAATCGGTAGCGGTAATCGGCGCCTCCACTTCTCCGGAAAAGTTGGGATACGCTGTCTTAGAAAATCTAGTCAAGGGGGGGTATTCTCAGGTTGGCAAGATCTATCCCATTAATCCCAAAGCGGATGAAATCCTCGGGGAAAGGGTGTATGCATCTGTGCTTGACGTGCCCGGGGAAATCGATCTGGCTGTGATTGTTATTCCCTATCAATACGTCCCCGAGGTGTTAAAAGAATGCGGGGAAAAGAAAATTCCCGCTGTGATCGTCATCAGCGCCGGATTTCGGGAGGCGGGTATGGAGGGGCTGGAAAGAGAAATGGAGCTGATCGACATCGCCGAGGAGTACGGCATTCGGCTGGTGGGACCGAACTGTCTGGGGGTCATTGACACCTTTACGCCCCTGAACGCCTCCTTTTCTGCCGGTACCCCCCCGAAAGGACCGATGGCTTTCATGTCCCAATCAGGAGCGCTGGGAACGGCCATTCTGGACTGGGCGCAGGCAGGGCGTTTGGGCCTGGCGAAGTTTGTCAGCCTGGGGAATAAAGCGGACGTCAGTGAAATTGATCTGCTCCAGGCCTGGGAGGAGGATCCTGACACCCGGGTGATATTGATGTACAGTGAAGGACTGCCCAACGGCGAAGAATTCATTCAAGTGGCCAGAACTGTAACGAAAACCAAACCGGTGGTTGCCATCAAGTCCGGTGTCACCGAATCGGGATCCCGGGCGGTTTCCTCCCATACCGGGTCCCTGGCTGGATCGGAACAGGCTTACCAGGCGGCGTTTCAGCAGGCTGGTGTTCTTCGGGCCGAGGATATGGCCAGCATGTTTGATATGGCGCTGGCCCTGGGGTACCAGCCCCTCCTGGAAGGGGACCGGATTGCCATCATTACCAATGCCGGCGGACCCGGTATTTTGGCGACAGATGCCCTGGAACGGAGCGGGATGGAGCTGGCCCGACTGGATGTTGAGACCATGCATTCCCTGGAACAGTTTCTGCCCGATGCGGCCAGTGCGGCCAATCCGGTTGATGTGCTGGGAGATGCCCGGTCGGATCGCTACCAGTTTGCCCTGCAGGAAGTCTCTCAAGATCCCAATGTCGATGGCATCATGGTGGTGCTCACCCCCCAGGCGATGACCGAGATTGAAGCGACCGCGGAAGCGGTCGGTGAGCTGGCTGCCGGGCTGGACAAACCGGTGCTGGCCTGCTTCATGGGAGAAGCCAAGGTTGAGAAAGGGATAAAAGTGCTCAGAAAGTATGATGTGCCTAATTATTCCTTCCCCAAGCGGGCCTCACTTGCCTTCCGGGCCATGTCAGATTACCGGGAAATTAAGCAGCGGGAAGAACCGGTTTTTGAAAGCTTTGACGTGGACAATCAGGCGGTAGCCAAAGTCATTCAAGGGGCCAGAGACGAAGGCCGCAACACCATCGGGGATGCGGAAGCCTGGAATATTCTCACATCCTACGGATTAAGGATCCCGAGATCGATTCTGGCGAAGACCGCCCAGGAAGCAGTGGATGCCGCCGCGGAGATCGGGTATCCTGTGGTGCTGAAAATTGCCTCCCCGGATATTCTGCACAAAACGGATGTGGGCGGAGTGAAAGTGAGCCTGGAGAGCGCGGAAGAAGTGCGGGATGCTTATGAGCTGATGATCTTCCGGGCCGAGCGCTACCTGCCGGAAGCCCGGATCTGGGGCTGCCAGGTGCAGGAAATGGCTCCTCCGGGGGGCCTGGAGGTGCTGATAGGGATGAATCGGGACCCGCAGTTTGGACCGCTGGTAACTTTTGGGTTAGGGGGAATTTATGTAGAAGCGCTCAAAGACGTTACCTTTCGTATAGCCCCTTTCTCCAGGCGGGAAGCCTGGGCGATGCTGGAGGAAATTCGCTCGAAAGCGCTGCTGGAGGGCGTGCGAGGAAATCCCCCTGTGGATAAAGAGGCGGTGGTCGATACCCTGCTGCGAATGGGGCAGTTGGTCCAGGAATTCCCTGAGATCGTTGAATTTGATATCAACCCGCTGATTGTTTACCCTGAGGATCAGGGAGCGATAGCCATCGATATGCGGCTGGTTTTAACAACTGAGAAATAAGGAGCAAACCATGAAGTCGTTGTATATCACCTCCGTGGAAAAATACTCCGGAAAGACTGCTCTCTGCCTGGCATTGGGTAAGCTCTATCAGGAACGGGGGATGAATATCGGATATCTAAAGCCATTCAGCCTGAGGCCCTGGCGCATTGGAGACAAGATCGCCGATGAAGATGCATCCTTTGTGATCGATATCCTGGGCGTGGATGCCCAACCGTGGGAGATGGCGCCTGTTGTCCTCACCCAGGAAGCCCTGAGGGCTTTGTTGACTGGAGCGGAGCAGCCTGAGTATATGCCGGATGTGGTGGATGCTGCCAAACGGTTGGAAAAGAAAAAGGATCTGCTGCTCCTGGAAGGCGGGGGAAGCCTGCGGGAAGGATATGTGGTTAATTTAGGAACCCCGGAGGTGGCGGCGGAGCTGGAGAGCCAGATCCTGGTGGTGGTCAAATATTGTGAAAATATCTGTCTGCTGGATGATGTCTTGACGGCAAAGTTCCGGCTGCCCAACCGCCTATCGGGGGTAGTCATCAACCGGGTACCGGACCATGCCATGGGGTTTGTAAATAATCTGGTCGTCCCTTATCTAGAAAAAGAGGGAGTTCCGATATTAGGGGTGCTGCCTGAGGATCAGGAATTGGCAGCTCTTTCTGTAGAAGAGATCATTGAGGTGCTGGACGCAGAAATCCTGACCAGCATCCGAAATGAGGATGCCCTGGTAGAAGCGTTGATGGTGGGAGCCATGACGGAAGATGCTGCCTTGCGGCGTTTCCGAAAACAGAACAATAAAGCGGTGATCACCGGTGGCGATCGCACGGACATTCAGCTGGCGGCTATGGAAACCTCCACGACCTGCTTGATCCTGACCGGCAACCTCCATCCCAGCAGCTTGATTATCAAGCAGGCTGAGGCGATGGGGGTCCCGGTGCTGCTGGTGCCGGGAAATACCATGGAAACAGTTGAGTCGCTGGATCGGATTTTTGGCAAAACCAGAATGGGTCAAAAGTCCAAACTGGAAAAATTTCAGATGATGATCAAAGAAAATCTCGATTTGCAGCGGCTGGATGCAGCGCTCAATCTATAGTTTTTTTGGCAGAAAAAGGATCTTGCTCCCGGAGGATATCTGATATAATCAGGGCCAACAGAAAAAAATCACTTCAATGCAGTGACCGGTACGAGTAATTATCGGGTGGTCAGCAGAGAGAAAAGGTCAGCGGCTGAAAGCCTTTTTTGACGACGATAATGAAAACCCACCGGGAGCGGCTCCCGGAACCCCTCCGGTAGTATGGGAGCCCGGCCAGGTCCGTTAGCACCTTCAGAGCGCATATCCGCAGGATATGAAGTTAGGTGGAACCGCGTGCGAAACCACGTCCTTTCAGGGCGTGGTTTTTTTGTATCCCCGGGGAATCTCGACACTGGCAGGACTGGATGCAGGAGGCTGGTATGGACATCTTGGTTATGAAATTTGGGGGAACTTCGGTTGGAAATGCCGAAGCAATCACTCAGACAGCAGAGATTATCAAGCGGCAAACTGATCGCTGGGAAGGAATCTGCGTGGTGGTTTCTGCTATGAGCGGGGTGACGGATGCCCTGGAAAAAGGAGCGCTCACCGCTGCCAATGGCAACCGGGCCCAGTATCAGGAGATCCTTTCCGACCTGCGGGCGAAGCATTACCGGGCCGGGGATGGACTCTTCAGCGGTACCCGAAGACAGAACATGCTGCAGGTGATTGACAGGTATCTGGATTACTTTGATACCTTCTGCCGCAGTGTCGGGGTGCTCGGGGAGGTCACGCCGCGGGCCATGGATGTGATCAGTTCGCTCGGGGAGGTGATTAACACCCGGATGGTCTCAGCCCGCCTGGAGGAGGTTGGTGTTCCCAGTCGGCCGGTGGATGCAACGGAGCTGATCGTTACCGATGACAAATATCAAAATGCAGTCCCGATCATGGACATCACCCGTAAGCAGATCCAGGGTCAAATCCCTCCCCTCTTCGAGGAGGGGATCGTCCCTGTGGTAACCGGCTTTATGGGGGCAACGGAAGAGGGAGTGACCACCACGCTGGGTCGGGGGGGAAGTGATTACAGCGCAGCCATCCTGGGAGACTGCCTGGATGCCGATCAGGTCTGGATTTGGACCGACGTTGATGGCGTGATGACCTCAGACCCCCGACTGGTGCCGAATGCCCAGGTACTGCCCACCCTCTCCTATCAGGAGCTCAGTGAGCTTGCCTACTTCGGCGCCAAAGTAGTTCACCCCCGGACCATCCGTCCGGTAGTCGCCAGGAACATTCCCCTCTTTGTGCGCAATACTTTCAACCCGGAGTTTGAGGGGACCCGGATTGTACCCGAGGCAGAACAGATTCCCAGCACGGTGAAGGCGGTCACTGCCATCGAGCGGTTGAGCCTGGTCAATGTCGAGGGCCGGGGGATGATGGGGGTTCCGGGCATTGCTGCCCGGACTTTCGCTGCCGTGGCCAGCCAGGGGGCCAGTGTGCTGATGATCACCCAGGCAAGTTCAGAGCAATCGATTTCCTTTGTGATTGAAACTGAGATGGTGGATCAGGTGGTCACCGCGGTAGAAAAAGAAATGGCCCTGGAGTTGAGCCGGAAGGATATTGACCGCATCTGGTCGCTGGATGATGTGGTGATTGTCACGGCAGTTGGGAAGGGGCTGCGGAACACACCCGGGGTCGGCGCCCGGGTCTTCAGCGCCCTGGCGGATGCCCGGATCAATGTCATTGCTGTGGCTCAGGGATCCTCGGAGAGCAGTCTCTCCCTGGTAATTGCTGCGGAAGAGATTGCTTCGGCTGTGCAGAAAATCCACGACGAAGTGATCCTCAATCCCTGAAGGCCAGGAGAAAATGGACATGAAAACCTATGGAAACGCAACCATCGCCGGCCTGCTGGGGGATTCTTTGATCTTTCGCAGCCTGCAGCCGGTGGACCCCCGCCTGCCGGGGCTGGACGCTGTCAGGGACAGCCTGGGGATCCCGCCGTCAGTGACTCCAAGGAAAATTCAACCTCAATACGGCAGGGTGGTAGGGGAGATCCTCAGCAGTGCCCAGGCCCTGCTAAATCCCGGTCAGGAGCTAACCAGGCTGCTTTATATTGGGGATACGCCGGGGAGTGACGGCAGCGCTTTCCGGAATATTGCCCGGGCGATGGGATGTCCGGGGGCGCTTTTCATTGGGTCAGAGCAGCCGGATCCGGAAGACCCGCAGGTAAGCTGGGAAGAGGAATTCCTGTTCATCAAATCCCAGACCTGGCAGGATGTCTATCATCTGGAGGATATCTGCCGGCAGCATGGCGTGTTGATGAACGGCAGCTGTGCTGTGGTGATTGACCTTGATAAGACAGTGATTGGAGCCCGGGGCAGAAACGATGCGGTGATCAACCAGGCCCGGGTAGAGGCAGTTCGAAAGACAGTCGCTGAGATTCTCGGAGATGATTTTTCGGCTGACGTTTTTGAACGGGATTACCGGATCATAAACCAGAATAGATATCATCCCTTCACCCAGGATAATCAGGATTATATTGCCTATGTCTGTCTGCTGCTAGGCAGCGGTGCGATCTCCCGGGAGCAGCTGCTCCAGGAGCTGTCCAGGGAAAAGCAGATCACCTTCGCAGCCTTTCTGCGCCGGGTGGATGCTGTCAAAGATCAACTGACGCCTGCCCTGGCGGATCTCCACCAGAGATTTTTTGACGCTTACCGCAGCGGGGATCCCACGCCATTCAAGGCATTCCGGCGGCAGGAATATCTGGAGACAATGTCCCGTTTTGGGACTCTTCCCGATTCCGCTGCTGCAGCGGATTTTCTCTCCCAGGAGATTGTCTTGACTGCTGAGGTCTACCGGACTGCACAGAGGTGGAAAGAGCGTGGATTGCTGCTTTTTGGACTTTCTGATAAACCTGATGAAGCCTCTCTGCCAACAGAAGAGCAGGCAAAAAACGGTTGGCATCCTATCCACCGGGCTGAAACTCATTTGATCGGGCATGCCGAGGGAGACTAAGGGAACCATTGGAGGAGATTATGAATTATCAATGCTGGTTTGAGTGTCTGGAAGGCTGCGGAATCAGATATTCCCCGTTCGATGTTGTCTATCACTGTGAAGCCTGCGGTGGTCTGCTGCAGGTGGGGCATGATCTTACTCCCTTGAAGAAGATCTCCGGTGAGGCCTGGAAGCAGATATTTGATGAGCGCATGGGAACTCTGGAACCCCCTTATAACAGCGGGGTCTGGGGGAAAAAGGAATGGGTGCTGCCCTTGGTGAAGGATGAGCATGTGGTCTCCCTCGCTGAAGGTCAAACGCCCTTGTTTCCTGCCGATAAGCTGGGTGCGCCGCTGGGTGTCCCCGACCTGTGGGTGAAATTAAGCGGGAACAGCCATACCGGCTCTTTCAAGGATCTGGGGATGACGGTGCTGGTCTCCGTTGTGAAACAGATGATCGCCCGGGGAAAACCGATCCGGGCGATTGCTGCCGCTTCCACCGGGGATACATCAGCAGCCCTGGCGGCGTATGCCTCTGCGGCGGATATACCAGCGGTAATTTTGCTTCCCCGGGGAAAAATTTCCCCCGCTCAGCTGATTCAACCCATCGCCAATGGGGCCCTGGTGCTGGCTTTGAAGGCTGATTTTGACGGCTGCATGCGGGTTGTCCAGGAACTGACCGAGGATCCGGAGATCTATCTGGCCAACTCATTGAATTCACTTCGTATTGAGGGGCAGAAGACTGTGGGAATTGAAATCGTGCAGCAGCTGGGTTGGGAAGTGCCTGATTGGCTGATCATCCCAGCAGGCAACCTGGGCAATGTCAGCGCCCTGGGAAGTGGTCTGTCGATGATGAAAGAGCTGGGGGTTATTGATCGGCTGCCCCGGATCGCCTGCGCCCAGGCAGCCAACGCCAATCCGCTCTACCTGAGCTATCAGACTGATTTTAAAGAGTATCAGCCGGTTGAAGCCCGGAAAACAGCAGCATCAGCCATTCAAATTGGTTCTCCAGTCAGTTATCCCCGGGCGGTGAAAGTGCTAAAAAAATACCAGGGAATTGTCGATCAGGCCACAGAAACGGAGCTGGCCGATGCTTCCGCCTGGGCAGATCGAGCAGGATTATACACCTGCCCCCAAACCGGGGTGGCCCTGGCTGTTTTCCGGAGGATGGTTGATCGGGGGGATATTCAGCCAGGGGAGCGGGTGGTGATTATTTCCACTGCCCATGGGCTGAAGTTCACCGAATTCAAACTGGATTACCACCTGGAAGAGGAATCGAACTTCAAACGTAGATATGTCAATGAGCTGGTGCAGATCCCGGCGGAGATTGACGCTGTAAAACAGGCCATCGCCAGACACCGGTGAAGCGGTTCCAGGGTTAATCCTGCTGCCCGGGCTGGCTGTATTGCCGGGAGATGACATTTTTCGGCACCCCTGAGTTGAGCTGGCCTTTCGGCTCGTTCCCTTCCAGCACTACTGCTTGAACAGGGTTGTGTTTCTTCTCCCTGGTCTGGAATATGCGGGTGAGGAGCAGTTGAGGGGAGCACCTGTGGGCAGGCGGTTCGGTTCAGTGGCTGGGGAAAGCAACGGTATTGCGGCCGGATTGTTTGGCCTGATACATGTATTGATCGGCAGCGTTGATCAGCACATTGAGCTCTTTCACACTTGGTGAGAGGGTAGTCACCCCCAGGCTGATTGACATTTGGATGCTGATGGAGTGGATTTCAAATGGTTCAACTGCCACCGCTTCCCGCATGCGTTCTGCGACCTGAAGGGCGAGTTCAAGATCGGTCTCGGGAAGGATGACCACAAATTCCTCCCCCCCGAACCGGGCAAAGATATCCACGGTGCGAATCACCTGCTGACAGCGGGAGACCAGCTGCTTGAGCACCAGATCTCCGATTTCATGCCCGTGGGTGTCGTTGACCTCCTTAAAATGGTCGAGATCAAAAAAAATCACTGACAGCGGCCTCTCAAATCGTCTCGCCCGGTCAAATTCATACTGTCCCCACTGGTCCAATCCCCGCCGATTGAAGATGCCGGTCAGCGAGTCCGTGACTGCTTTGGCCTGGATTTCAGCATGGAGCTGGGCATTGCGGACAGCGTTGGCGGTGGTGGCAGCGATGCTGGTCAGGATTTCCAGATCTTCCCGGGTGAATATTCTCCCCTGGCTGGCTTCGAGGAGGATGACACCAAGCATCCGATCCTGGGCCGGCAGCGGCGCAGCCATGCGGGGATGCGGACGGGAGGGGGGCTGCGCTTTCGGGCCGGATTGCTGCCCGCTGTTCTCCTGTGATAGGGGGGAGAGCAGGGCTTTATTTTCTCGATAAGCGCGGACGATCAGCTCCCCGTTTTCCTGGAGCGAGTAAGATTCCGGAGGGGGCTTTTCAAACCCTGAGCAGGCCTGATTGGTTAACGCACTGCCGTGATCATTCACCAGGTAAATAGCTCCCCTCTCCCCGGAGGGAATGGCTTCTAAAGCCCCCTGGAGGATTTTCCTCAGCAGATCATCCAGCTTCAGTGTACTCACTGATGTGGCTGTGGCTTGATGAAGCGCACCCAAAGCGCGGGCGTTTTCTTGAACCTGTTCGAAAAGCCGGGCATGTCTGAGGGCAATGGCCGCCTGTCCTGCGAAGGTAGACAGCCTCTCGGCGTGTTCCGGGTGATAAAAATCAGGTTCGGTTTTATTCAAAGACAGGAAACCAATCACCTGGTTCTCATCGATGATCGGCGCTCCAGCCCAGGAAAGGATTATGGAAGAGCTTTTTGTGTCCACCCAGCGGGGATCGGTTTTCGTGTTGGAAATGATCAGCGGAGCGCGGGTTTGCATCATGGTCCGCAGGGTGGAGAACTCGTCGATGGCAATGGGAGTCTCGCTGATGGCGGACAGCAGCTCGGGGTGAAGATCCTGGTATCCCTGCCGTCTGACCACCTCCGCCCGGCCTTTTTCCACCAGCATTAAATTCACGGAGTCATAAGGGATGACAGTTGAAATCTGAGCCAGGATTTGATCCAGAACGGTTTCCAACTCCAGGGAGGACTGCAGCGCCCGTCCGGTGTTCTGCAGCGCTTCTGCCAGCCGGCGTTGATCGCGTTCTCCTTCATATGTGCGGGCATTGTGAATGGCAATCGAGGCCTGATTGCTGAGCACATCAAGCAACCGGAGTATTTGTTCATTAAAAGCATGCGGTCGAGAAAAAGCCACATTCATCACCCCGAGTACCTGCCCGTGGAAAATCAGCGGCAGGCCGATGATCGATCCTTCCCAGGCTGCAGGGGCATCCTCAAAAATGGGATGCTCGCTGATATCCGGAACAAGAATTCGTTCCCCGGAATGAGCCACCGAGAAGGTCAGGCCGCGCTCCCGGGGATCAGCAACGGGGCGGCGGGAATCGCTGTCGGCGTATTTGACTGCACCTAAAGTGAGATCTCTGCCCTGATAAAGAAAGATATGGGCATCTTTGGCGGATACCAGACGGAGGACCTGTTCAAGAATGTTTTCCAATACCAGCCTTAATTCCAGGTTAGTGGTCAGCTGTTCAGCAGCTTTCCGGAGAGATTCTGCCAGGATCCGCTGTTCTCTCTCGATGCTCAGAAACTGATTATTCAAAATAGCTGCAGCAGCCTGGTCTGCCAGCAGCCTGAGCAGGCGCAGCTCCTCTTCTTTAAAGTTTGCTTTTTTTCGGAACCAGATATTGAGCACGCCAATCACATCACCAGCAGCGACCAGGGGAAGAGAGATCAAAGCCTGATCATCCGCAAGCTGTTCCCCATTAAAATCGGCATGATGTTTCAGGTCCGGGATGATGAGATCTTGCTTTTCTTCTGCGACCCATTGGGAGAGCTCCATCTCCTGGGGATGGGTGTAGGGCAGGGACTGCTGATTGTTTAAGCTCAGGGAGGTGTAAAAGATCAGTTCCCCCTGGGTGTAAAGATAAATGTTTGTGTCGTAAGCGGGGACCAGGTCGAGAATCTGGGCCAGCACACTGTTAATCCCGGTTTCCAGCTGGCTGCTGGAGGATAGGTCGGTGCTGGTCCTGTGCAGGGTCTCGAACTCCTTTGCCCGCCGCACCAAGCTGTCCTCGATGATTTTCCGGTGGACAGTGGAAGAAAGGGTCTGGACAATGATCCGGAAGGCATCCAGCTCTATTTGATCCCAGGGGGCGAGATCCGCCTTCTTCTCAAACCCCAGGAAACCCCAGATTTCATGATTACTCCGGATGGGAAAGACCGCATAGATTCCAGCGGCCAGGGAGTTAAGAAAAATCCGCGTTTCTGGTTTCAAACTGGAGATCGAACCCAGATAGAGAGCTCCTTTTTCAGTGGAGTGGATCCAGGTATATAGATCCGAGGGCAGTGCACTGCCGTTCAGCCGGCGGTCAGCGTTCTGCGCTGGGGGCAAATTGGGGGTCCGGAAGTGGAACTGGCGGATGGATTGGAGTTCCTCTCTGCCGTCTTCCAGCACCAGGAGAAAGGCGTGGTCGACACCAGACGCCCGGCCCAGCTCTTGAATGAGCTCGGGGAGCTTTTGATCCCAATCCTGCATATCCAGTAAATCAGTGGAAAACACATTGATGGTTTCCAGCAGACCGGAGAAGCGGGCCAATTTGGCTGTGTTTTCCTCCAGCTGCTGCAGGCTTCCCTCCGTCTCTTGGCGGAGATCCTGTAAATATCCAACCAGCAGGCCTAAAATTGACAGAACGGCGAACTCAATCAGATGATTGATCACCATTGCTCGTGGAGAGTGAATGTCCTCAGGGTAAAGCAGACGCGCTCCAGCATGCAGCAGGATGGACAGCAGACTGGCTCCCAACGCCCAGCGCAGACCGCACATCCAGGCGGTGACCACGACGGGCAAAGCCGCCAGCGGATAGAGCTGAATGGAAGACAGGGGCGCCAGTGCCGGGAAAAGCAGCAAGCCAGCCAGATACCCCAGCCAGCTCAAGGCTGTAGCGATCCATTTCTGTGATGGATGATTGATCAGGCTGTCAATTTTCGATGAGATCATAGCTGGGGTTTGCTGTTATCATGGTCAAGCAGTACAGGGCAGCTGTGTGGGTATGATTTATCAACCAGATGATCGTCAGGTGAATAATGATCCCATTGGACGGTGGGCCTGTGAGTAGAAAATACCGATAGCAGCCCCAGCAGCCGTCTCAATCGCCAATCCCCACGGTGTTCATATCCTGAGCATCCAGCAGCTAAAAGCCAGTTCTAAATCCCATCTGAGAAAAACTGATCTTCCCGGTATCACGGGCAATCTGAATGAACTTTGCAGTCAGAGGTCTGTTTGACGGTCTCTGCCAATGGCACAGCGTAGTCGGGCATGATCGTCTCCCTGGGATTGGAGGAATGATGCTGGAATATTGTAACCTATATGACAGGATTACAGAAGTATATCAAGAGGTCAATGCTTCCAGCTATCAAATTCTTTAACTGGGGAGCGGCTGGGGAGCTGGATTTGGTCAGGAGGAGGGCGTAGTGGGAAGGCTCGGGGTGGGAGTGGAGGGCAGGGAGCGAATCTCCGTGGGGGTGGGCGTTTGGGAAACCCCGGGCTGGGATGTTTGATTGACCGTCTCCAGCAGCAGCGCCCAGGCCAGATCTAATTGTTCCTTGGCCAGATCGGGATTCCCCGGCAGGTTTTCTGAAGCCTTCGATAACAGGGTCAGCGCTTCGTTGAGAGAGTCCTGCTGGGCGCCGGGGCTCTGATCTGCCAGCTGGGCAAGTCTCAGTTCTGCTTGTTTGATTTCCTCTTCAGCCTGTCCGTAATCGTTGTGGAGGATATCCTGGTGGGCCCGGTTGATCCAGAGCAGAAGCTGGGTGAGATGGATATCGAAAGGCAGAGAGGCGCTGGCTGCCTGACGGGTGGCCAGATAACCGATCACTGCCTGATTGCGATCCAGGCTCTCCTGAAAGGCTGCTGCCTGGGTGGAGAGAGCAGCCAGCTGGCCGGCCTGAGGGTCCAGGGTCCTCTCCATCACTGTCAGGGTGCTGATCAGCTCGGATTGCGCAGATTCCAGGGACTGAATGGTCTCTTGGAAATCGAACTGGGCAGTTTTCAGTGCAGACATTTCTGTCATCAGGATGGAAGGCGTACTGGATAAGGCCTGCAGGGTACTGTGCTGGGCTTCCAGGGTTTGCAGACGGCTGGTATTCTGGTGCACAGGCTGGAGGAGATCATCTTTCAACATGGGGATCCAGCCGGATAGACTCAGATAGACAGCAGCCCCCAGCAGCAGGCCGGTCAGACCCGCAGCCAGCAGGCGGAGCAGGATCCCCAGCGCTCCAGGTTTGCTGTTCGACAAGGAGCCACGATCACGACGGTTGGTCTGTTTGGTTACTCCCATGAGGACCTTCCTTTTCATTATCAGTCTGCAGGAATTATACTGTGAACCGGCTGCCGGCCATTGCTTCTCTTTCCCCCAAAAAGCAAAAAGGCCGTTCCACAGGTGTGAAACGGCTTTTTTGGCTTGGTTTGCTCACTCAGCGGCCCAGATTGGGAGCCAGCCGTTTGATGCGTTTTTTCAGACCAGAGGCTTCCACTTCATGCATTTTTTCCATATCGCGTTTGGCGCGCTTGGAGCGCCGGCGGCGCAGGTGGCCGTGATAGCCTTTTGTGCGCATAATCTTTCCACTACCGGTTTTTCGGAAGCGTTTTGCGGTGGCCTGGTGTGTCTTTAGCTTGTACTTACCCATGGTTGATTAACTCCTGATCACATGCAATCTTCACTTATTTGGCTTTCGCTTTTTTGCCCTGTTTCTTTTTTTCGGGCGCTTCAATCTTCCGCAGTATGTTGTTCAATTTTTTATTTGCTTCCTGGAGCGGAATCTCCCGTGTGGCGGACCACTCAGAAGCAATTTTCTTCTTCAACTTGCGATGTGCTCTTTGTTCTGTGGTGTTAAGTTTATCAGATACCCGTTTGGCTTGTAAATCCCTTAACAGGGCACAGAATCCAGCCAGGTCCCCTTCCTTGGTCACCTGAGCGATGCGGCTTTTCCGGGTGGTATGTTTGGAATCCATCTCCTCCGGTGGAGATTTCAAGATCGAAATCGCTTTTTTGAGCTTTTTATCACTGGCCACGGGGCGAATGCGGTCACTTTCCACGTTGTCTGTGGGGATCCAATAGACACCATTCCGGGTTTTTACCTTATAGTATTCCAGGCTTTCCCCGCCAAGGGTTTTTTCTTCAATGCCTTCCACCTGTCCGACACCGTGGTAGAGATGGGAGACCCAATCACCAGTTGAAAATGGTTTACTGTTCTCTGCCATATAGATACTCCGGTGTTAATGTATGTTTATCCAGTTCCAAAATCCATGCTGCTTGTTCAGGCGTTCTTCTGCTTTTCCAGGTAATCCCTGAGAATACGCTGGATGCGCGGCTGTCGGAGCCTGCGCAGTGCCTGGGCTTCAATCTGCCTGACCCGTTCCCGGGAGACGCCCACTTTTTCACCCACTTCCTGTAAAGTGTGGCTCTTTCCGTCTGGAACCCCATAGCGCAGCCGCAGAATTCTCACTTCGCGGGAGGGAAGGGCTTCCATGACCTCTTCCAGGTGCTCCTTGAGCAGATGCTTGGTTGCTGTTTCATCGGGCAGGGGAGTCTCGTGGTCCTCCACAAAATCACCCAGCACGGCATCCCCTTCGTTGGTCGTGGGCATTTCCAGAGAGAGCGGTCGACGGGCAACCTTCATCATGTATTGAACTTTATCGGGTGCTTCATCAAGAGCGTCCGCCAGTTCTTCGATGGAGGGATCCCGCTCCAGGGACTGCTTGAGATCATTCTGCATCCGGAACATCTTGGAAATTTTATCCCCCATGTGAACTGGTACCCGGATGGTCCGGCCCTGATCGGCAATTGCCCGGGTGACCGCCTGGCGGATCCACCAGGTGGCGTAGGTGCTGAATTTATAGCCGCGCAGGTAATCGAATTTCTTGGCTGCACGCATTAATCCTATGTTTCCTTCTTGGATCAGGTCAAGGAAAGGAACCCCACGACCCATGTACTTTTTGGCCACACTGATCACCAGTCGGGAATTGGCCGTGATCAAATGATCCAGAGCGGTCCACTCATCTTCGATCATCGCCCGCAGCTCAGACCGCCGCTGGTCGGAGGCTGTGCCCCGAGCCAGCTCCTTGCGGGCCAGCCGTCCCCTCTCGATCCGCTTGGAAAGGTCTTTTTCCTGGTCCTTGGAAAGCAGCGGTATGCTGGCCGCCTCTTTGAAATAGAGCTCAATCAAATCGTTAGTGTCGATTCTGGACAATCTGTTGTCAGCATCTTCATCTAGATCCAGGTCGTCCTCTTCCTCCAGCTTCCCGTTGCCCCCGTCGTCGGCAAAGATGGAGTCGATCTCGTCCTCCTCTTCCTCTTCCAGATAGGGGATGTCTTCTTCCAGCAGGGTGGCAAAAGCTTTTTCTAAGCTGGAGACGTCTTTCTTGGCATCTGGAAAAAAATTGAGTATGTTGTTAAAGGTGACATACCCTTGAGAATGACCGAGTTCTATCAATTCATGGATGGGATTGAGCTGGGCTGTTTCATCAGTTTTAGATTCAATAGGAGGATTATTTTTACTCATGGATTTATTTTTTGAAACGGTTATCTTGAGTGATGAACAGAGAAGCTGATGAAAATCTACGGCATATTCAATTGTTAATCTTCAGATGTGCGCAGCCAGGATTCCAGTCGGGGACGGTTGCTGATGGTCCCGTCCCTGAAGCAGCGCCCCCTGATTGGTGGGGTGGCTGGTGTTATTCATCCTCGCGCGATTGGGGTTGTCCTTTTTTGTGACGGTAAACGATCCGGCCACGGCTTAAATCGTAGGGGGACATCTCCACAGTTACCCGGTCACCCAAAAGAACCCGGATGTAATACTTGCGCATTTTTCCAGCCAGGTAAGCCAAGATTTTATGGCCGTTGTCCAACTCGACCTCAAATTGGGTTCCGGGAAGTGCTTTGACGATCGTCCCTTCCATACGAACTTTTTCTTCTTTCTTTGCCATGATTAGTCAATACCTTTTGTTGCAGCGGCTAGGTGGTGATCGGTACAGCAGGGGCTGCTGCCCGTGGGCAGGGGAGCCGGATCGTTTCTGGTCACGAACTGATTAGTAATACAACTGCTGCTGCTTTTTCTGGCGGCGCTTCTTTGCCAGACGGCGTTTCCGCCGCCGAATCGCTTTCTTTTTCTGAATCCGATTCAGCTCACTTTTGGATACAAACCACCGCTTCCGGCGCACGGTGCTGAGCACACCGCTGCGGGAGACCTTCTTGCGGAAGCGCTTCATGAGCTGCTTTTGCGACTCGTTCGGCCGTAGTTCAACGCGTATAGCCAAGTTTCCTCACATCCTTTCTGTTTGGCACTCATACAGAAAGGGCGAGGACTTTTTGGCTCACCCTTTCTGGTCAGAGGCCCTATCTATGGTCGATTTTTCTTCTCAAACAATCACGTGCCGTGACCTAGCTCGCTTATTCTGTAACTTACAGTATACCGCTAAATTCTTATAAATCAATAGTGATTAAGAGTAAAAACTTAATAAACGCTTATATTGACGGGAAATTTAACCCCTGCTAGAATGAAAGCATGGCAAAACAACCCTCCCTGAGCCCGTCCCAGCTGGGCCCGGAATCAGGTCGTCAATTATACCAGATGCTGGCCGTGTTTTACAGGAAGCTCCTGGATGCGCTTCCGGGGGCCGCCTTTCTGGCGGAACCCCGGGGACAGGTCCTGGCGGTCAACCAGTCCCTCCTGGAACTGCTGGACAGGGAGCGGACGGTGCTGGAAGGGCACGATGTCAGCGGCATCTTTCAGGCTGTCAGCGCGCGGACCGCTTCTCCTGAAAAAACTCACGCTAAACTGGAGGAGGCCCGCCGAAGAACAGACCAGAAGCCTGTGCTGGGTATCGATCTCAAACATCCCCAGGCTGTCCTGCTGGAGTGGCATTTCCTCTCCGGGCGAAATTTGATCGGTGGGGAGGATCTCTGGGGCGGGTTGATCCTGGACCGCAGCAGAGAACACGCCTACCGGAGAGGACAGGAGAGGATCCTTCTCCAGCTGGGCCTGGCAGCCAGAAAACAGGCCGCGGCCCTGCAGGGAAATTTAGGTGCTCTCTTTCAAAATATCCACTACTGGACGCCGGAGCTGATTGAGGAGATCATCCGCGGGTCAGATCAGGCTCTGGAGGAGCTGGTGCGGTTGACAGATCAGCTGATGATCATTCTGCAGCTGGAACAGCGGGGTGGGGCTGCTTTTCCCCGGCCGGTTTCCCTGGGCAAGCTCATCAAGGGAGCTCAGGAGGAATTGAACGCCAAGGGCCTGGGGCTAGAATTGAAGGCCAATCTGTCCCCAGCGCTGCCCCAGGTGTATCTCGATCCAGCTCTGTCAAAACGGGTGTTAACGGATCTGCTGGAGTTCGCTGCCCGAGCAGGATCCCCCGGTAGCGCCTTATCCCTCGACGGTAGCAGGGATGAGGATTTAGTTCGACTGCGGGTAGCACTGCCCGAAGAAGAGCGAGCAGGCAAACGGGACGAAGCGGCTGGGCTGTCTTCAGGAGCATATAGGCATCATCTCCAGCAGGTCGGCCGCATTCTCCAGCAGGCGCAGGGCGGCGACCTGGAATTTCTTCCCTCGCTTCCTGGCCGACAGCAGGCTGGCAGCGCGGTGCTCACCTGGCCGATCTTCCCACCAGAGAAAAGGACCCCGCGGTCGACCCGTTCCCCCCAGGAGCAGCGGCCGGAGAGGATTCTTCTGGCTGAGTCTCATGGAGATACACTGGCCTTCATTCGGGATGAGCTGGAGCGGGAGGGTTTCCGGGTCGATACGGCTGGGTCCGGAGTCATCGCCCTGGATATGGCTCAGGTGATCAGGCCGGATTTAATCATTGTGGAGCGAGATCTCCCCCCGCTGGACGGCTTTCAGCTGTTAACCGATCTCAGGCGCTGGTCCTCGATTCCGGTGGTGATGATTTCCAGCCGGGAGGAGGACGAAGAACTGATCAGAGCGCTGGAGAGTGGGGCGGATGACTATCTGCGGAAGCCGTTCCTGATCGCTGAAATGACTGCCCGGGTGAAAGCGCTCCTCAGGAGGGCCAACCCGGATCGTGAAAAAGCGCCCCAGGAGGTTTTTCAGATAGGAGACCTGCGGATTAATTTCAACACCCGTCAGGTTTGGCGGGGAGGGAATCTGTTGGAACTGACTCCCCTGGAATACAATTTATTGGCTTTCCTGACCCGGCATCCGAATCAGGTGCTCAGCTATGACCAGATCATCAATCGGGTCTGGGAAGGCCCTGACAAAGGATCCCGGCAGGGGTTGTTTGTTCTGATCAGCCGGCTGCGGGAAAAAATTGAAGAGACTCCCCAGAATCCGGATTGGATTGATAATAAATGGGGGGTGGGTTATCTCTTTCGGACGGATTCCAAAGGATAGATTTGACAAACGGGGTAAAGTTTGTGATAATCTGTCTGCGATTAGGGCAGACAAAACTGCAGGAGGCGAATCATGCTTGACAATCGAAGGAATGATTTTCCTCAGGTAAGCCGCTGCCGCAGTTCAACCCCCCAGGTAGCTGTGGGTACCAAGATTAACAGGAGCACACGACAAGTTTATGGAGAAAGGAATTCCCGAGAAAGAACAGGCGCCCGTCAAACAAAACCAGGCTGATGAACAACCAGGGTGGTTTCAGGATTTTGTAGATCATTACGAGGTTGACAATCCCCAGCAGGGGGAAATTCTGGAAGGGGTCATCCTCGATATCAGTGAAAACTCAATTCTACTTGATGTCGGCCTAAAAAGAGACGCGATTATCACCAGCCAGGATCTCGACAAAGTTGACGATGAAATTGTCGAGGACCTGGAGGTTGGCGATAAAGTCTATGTCAGCGTGATCAGAACCCCGATCGGTGATGATGATTTACTGGTCTCCTTGAGCAGAGGACTGGCTTATAAAGACTGGCAGAAGGCAGAAGAATACCTTGAGAATGAAGAGATGCTGGAGCTGGAAATCATTGATAAAAACCGCGGAGGGGTGCTGGTTGGCTTTGAAAGCCTGCGGGGATTTGTCCCCAATTCCCACATCCCGTCCCTGCGCCGCGGAACACCCAACCAGAAAGCCAGTGAAATTAAAGAAGAGATGATCGGCGACACTCTGCCGGTCAAAGTGATTGAAGTCGATCGCAAGCAGCGGCGGCTGGTTTTCTCTGCCCGCATTGCCCAGAAGAAGCAGCGCGAAAAGAGGCTGCGGGAGCTGGAAGAAGGCGATGTCATTCAGAGCCGGGTGGTCAACGTGGTGGATTTCGGGGTCTTTGTGGACCTGGACGGCGTGGACGGCCTGGTTCACAAATCGGAAATTGCCTGGGATCGAGTTTATGACCCTTCCAAGTATTTCCAGGTGGGTGATGAAATTGAAGTCAAAGTTGTCGATGTTGATGTCGAGCGTGAGCGGGTCAGTTTGAGCCGGAAGGCGCTCCTCCCCAATCCCTGGGATAAGCTGGATGAGAAATACGATGAAGGCGATCTGGTGGAAGGAAAAGTGGTTTCCGTGCTGGATTTTGGCGCTTTTGTCGAGCTTCCTGAAGGCCTGCAGGGGCTGGTTCATGTCAGTGAGATTGGCTATGCTAACATGGGCGACCCCCGGTCCGTCGTGCAGGAAGGGGATAAGGTGCTGGTCAGGGTCCTTAACGTAGAACCCGACCGGGAGCGAGTCTCCCTCTCCATGCGCCGTGTGCCGGTTGAAAAGCAGATGGAGTGGATGATGACGGAGGAAGAATCCGCAGCGGAAGCCGAGGAAGAGGGAGCAGCCCAGGCTGCAGCTTCAGACGGGGAAGAATCCGAGCAAGCTGAGCAAGCCGGGGCAGCTGCAGAAGAGGAAACAGCAGCAGCCCAGGTTGAACGGAATGTGTCAATGATTTTGGACAACTGATTTCATAATTTACAGTGTAATTTT
>CAZRUS010000013.1:0-87593 GCA_964603385.1 uncultured Anaerolineales bacterium
AGCCATTCCCCATCTGACCGCGGAGCATAAACACCGCTGATTGGGCCCGGTTCATCACAGAGTCCGGGCAGAACATCAGCGGGTCCTCACTGCAGCCGGCGGTGTAACCGGCGTCCCATAAAGCCTGGATGTAGTCGTGATGGGGGTGATCAAAGGGCACATCAGAGAATGTGGTCTGATACCAATCAATTTCATAGGGGAGGGATAAATCATCAGGATCTGTATCTGTCACAGGGCAAGAGGCACCTGATCGGTAGCGGGCCCAGATGGTGTAAAAACCCATCTGATCAGTTAACCAGGGGACGGTCATCTGAAAAGTTTCAAGCGTATACACGTCCCCGATTACCTCCCGGCAGCCGGAGTCAAGCGCAGTCAGGGACCCATTCTCAAAGATTTCCACTTGTATAACACCGTTAACTGACGGCTTGAGAGCAACATCTGCACTGATTGGAAAGTCCGTATAAGGCGTTCCCACGCCAGGGGAGGCTGGATCCGCGGACAGGGAATGGATCGGGTTGACAACGGAAATTTGATAGCGATCTTCTGCCTGGGTTGAGGTTCCTCTTTCAACAATAACTTTAGCTGTGTAATCTCCTATCTGCTGGTAGGTATATTCCGCCAGCTGCGTTTCATTGGATAGAGCGGTGCAGCGCATACCTACAGCATCTTTCAAGCACTCCCCGGGAGCAGGGACCGGTAACATGCCGCAGCTGGTTTCCACGCTGGTTACGTCTGCATCTATAGAATCACAATTCCACCAAAAATGATAATCAATCAGCCCAGTTGCATCTCCGTTGACATCTGCAGTGATATCTGCGTAGTAGGGTTCAGAAGCCCGGTAGGCATCACTGATCAGGGAAACCCACAGCGGGGAGGCGGCATCATATTCGATTAATCCCTCCTCAAGCCCATTAAATATATCCAGGTCGATGGCGGTGGCAATACCGGGGACAGTTCCTCCGGGGGCTACACAGTACTGCCAGAATGCCCAATCACTCCACTTTCCAGTCGGAGGAACGGAGAATGTCACTGTAGGATCACACCCATCGGTCCAGTAAGCGATCCACAGGTCATATTCTGTCACCGCATCGGTCAAATAGTTATTGATGAAAAACAAATTGGTATAAAGCAGCGGGGCAACCCCACTCTGATTTTCGACAGTTTGCAGCCATTCTAAAACCCAGGCAGACAGCGCTGCCTTGTCCAGCGATCCGCGGACCTCCAGATCCAGCACCGGCCTCAAGTAGCCGCTTTCCAAATAATCGCCCGCTGCGCTGAGAAAGTATTCCGCTTCTTGCTGCCCGGTATTGCCCAGATCTGGGCGGGCAAAGTGGTATACACCCCTGACAACACCGGAATTTGGACCGCTGGTCATATTGAAATGAAATTTTGAATCTGTCCAGCCAACGCCCTCTGTCCCTTTGACGAACGCAAATGAGTAGCCGGCATCCCCCACCATATTCCAATTGATATCCCCCTGCCAATGGGAAACATCGATGCCGTCCGCATACTCACCGGAAGATTGGAGCTGGGCCTGGAAAACGGATTTCTTTTCCGGGTAAACCATTTCCGGGAAAGTGGCTTCGATATCTACCAGTCTGAAAGTGGCCAGCACCCGGTCCAGGAGGTCGAAAACGGAGTTTTCATCATAGGGGCGAAAGGTGTCCGCTGGATAGCTGTCGATATTTTTCGTCTGGACCACCTGGGTTAATTCGTAACAGGCATCCTGTGAGATTGTCCGGTAGCTGATCCGCTGATACATGCCCCCCATGACCCCCTCGCTGACAGCATCTTTGAGGTATGTGATTCCATTGATCTCTACCGCGGGCAAATTCTCTCCCGAGTGCTGATAAATGCTTCCAGATTTATAGTGAGAACAGGCAGATAAAGCGTCTTCTCCGCGGCTGATCTGGATGACAAGCGATGCTTCAACTAGATTTGTCCCTTCGAAGAATTGAGGATCAGTCAGGGAAAACTGCCAGACAGGTGTTTCCGGGGGGACTTCTAAACCGGCGTTGAGGGCCTTTTGGTCAGGGCTGCTTTTCTGTGATATTGCGGCTGGATAACGAAGTTCAAAGGCATATCCCTCGCTGAGGAATTTCTGCCAGCTGTCTGAGTTCATCCGGGGGGATAGGTTATTGAAAAGTCCTTTTCCAAGTTCATTCTTTTGATCACTGCCAACCATGTAGGGATAATTGGCATTCATCAGGTTAAATTCTTGGTCCCAGCGTTCAGATGCGGCCAGGACAGGAGCAACGAACCTCGTCTCTTCTAGCAGGGTGGGAACAAAAATAAATCCGGTCAGGCCGCAGAAAACGGTAATGAAAATCAGCAGCCATTTCTCTCGTTTATTCATCAATGTTGCCCGTTAATTTTCAGATGCTGAAACAGTCCCCAACTAAGGGTTGATAATGTTACCACCGTTATTCCCGCTAATTGACAGCAAGCAATTCTTTCCCCTCCCGAGAGAATTGGATCAAAGGTTCCTGGTAGCTTCTGGCGGATTGTGATATTCCTCTCTTGTTTCATTCGCTATAGAAGTTTACCCCATCTCTGGCGGTTAGGAAGTTAATTTGATCATGGAGTCGACGAGCAACCGTTACGCACCTACACGGGACTTTGAAGTAGCTGCCTTTTGAATATCAGTAGGCTGTTTGAAATCTAGGCTGCTATCAGCTGCATTAACAGCTCTGTCGTGCTCATAATTATAGGTTGACACAGCATTCTCCCTGGAAAACTATCTTTCTTGTAAGGATTCAAAATAATGGTGAAGATGACTGTAAAACAAGCGATGCCATTTTTGAAAAAGCAGTTCAGCAGTCAGCAGCTGATAACAGAGTTTGCTGGGAAGGATGCACTGGTTCCTTTCCGAGAATGGTGACCGCATTGCCAGAAGGGATACCAGGCTCTTTTGGGTACTGCAGGACGGCCGTCCGTATTTGTAATCCACATGGATGGACAAAAGTTTGCATAATGGCATTACATCAAGTCCAGTAAGAAGAAGGACGCCCAGTTGGGGAGAGCGACTGCCCAGTGGTCCTGGGCCGATTCAGCCGTCCAAACTGAAGGATAGTTAATTGGGTGATCTGCACCTCAGGGGATGCGCCAAGAGCCCCTTCGGCAAGGCCTCAAGATTGAGACCACCGCCGAGGGGCAGGATCGATCGGAAGCCGTCGAGTAGATATAGTGGTAATCAGCAGTGATTTCCCTGAAGAATAGTCAGCAGTAAGCAGTTAGCTGTCAGTAGATCAAGATCACATCCTGCCGGCGGCAGAATGAGCTCCAATCCACTTTCTGATCTCGATTTACAGCTTATTCGCTTTTTGTCTGATTTCTGATCAAGGTGATCAGGGTGCGGGCGGCTTCCTCCGGGCCTTTGGTCTCCCAGCCGGGCAGGCCCAGGCGGGTGCGCAGCTGGCCCACGAAAACTCCCTTCTCGAAGAATTGCTGGAAATACCTTTCGGCCAGCTCCTCGTGGATTTCGCGGTACTGCGGGGGGCCAAAGATGTTGGCGAAGTAGCTCTGCACGATGCCGCTGGAGGTGGTGGTGCCCTTGCTCATCACCTTCCCCTCCCGAAAAACCTCCAGCGCGGAGGCCGGATCCGGGAAGCGGTCGATGATCGGCAGGTCCTCATTCACGTCCTGGTAGTTGTTGGCATAGAGCACCAGGTCGATGGGGCAGCCTTCCGCTACATGGGCGTAGCTGGTCACCGGCAGTATCAGGCGGGCGTTGGTCTGGCTGGGGCTCATGAAAATGGCCCGACCCATCTGGCCGAATTCGTAGCCGGGCTGCAGGTCATCAAGGCGGATGAAAGCGCCGATCTCTGAGCCGTAGCCCAGCACCTGGCCATCGCTGATCTCCAGCGAGCCCATGTCATCGGCGATGATGGTCATATCCTGGAGCTCATCATCGCCGAGCACCCGGAAGGCTTCCAGGGTTTCTGACTTCCCGGCTCCGGTCTCTCCAATCAGCAGCACGTTGACATCGCGCTCCTGGAGGGTGATCTTGACCAAAGCACCATGAAAAGGCAGCCGGCCCCGCTTCATCACGGTGATGTTGTGCAGGGTGAGCATCATCTTTTTCAAATATCCGAAGTAGCCGAACCGCTCAGCATTGGGTACGGCAGCCACCAGCAGCCCCCGCTCCTCATCGTCATAGAAAACCGTGGGTAGATCTCCAAAGCGGTCCAGCACATCCCCGGGCACGCCGAACAGGTAGACCGCATCCGGCGGGTCCAGCAGGTCATGGTCATCGGCCAATTCGAAGAGATTACAGAGCGACATCCCGAGCTCCAGGAATTCCTCGTGGATGTAGGTGAGGATGAGCAGATCGCCGACCTTGGCCGGGTAGGCAACCCATTCATCAACCTGCAGATCAACCAGGTCAAGGGGGTTTTCCTCCACCCGCTGAAACTGTCCGGAGCGCTTGTTCATCGGCGGGTTGAGGACCAGCGGCGGGTAGAGCAGCACCTGACGGATGATCGAGGTGTTTGCCAGCTTATGGTAAGGCCCGCCCAGTCCAGCTGTCCAGCTGGTGACCTCGGGTTCGCGGGAGACGATGGCCCCGATATCCACGCCGGCCCGGGCCTGCCGGTAAATGCGGGGATGCGCCCCGGTGATGTTCTCGGCGATGTCCCGGTAGGTGGCGATCACCAGGTGCATCAGGTTTTCCACCGTGTCGTTGAAGGTGCGGTATGGGCGGTCATCCAGCGCTTCCCCGCTCATCCCGGAGACGATCACAAAGCGGTCAAAATTTCGCCAGGCGTTGTAGAGGTGCTCGACGAAGTCCTCCAGCGTATCCGGGTCGCGGAAGAAGACTTCGGATTCGGGCAGAATGTTGGGAATGACCGCTCGCCGGAGAATGGTCAGGTACTGGAATGTCTGGATGAGCAAGTTGATGCTCTCGTCGTTGATCTCCATGCCGCCAAAGATGCCCAGCAGGCGTGAATTGCGCCGGGAGAGATCGTCCAGGACGCATTCCAGCAGGGTGCGGAAGGGCTGGCTGCGCAGCAGCTCATCGGCGGTCTCGCACAGCTTACCCCGCGATTGGATGATGACTTTGTTCTTGAGGAACTTATACTGCTCTAGTTTTCTACCCACGGTGGTTTTCCTTTTTGCTAATCCTTGTCTATCCTATCATGTTCTCAGTCTTTGCACAGCGTCAATCAGGGCATCAGTGAACTCACGCGTCGAGGCCGTGCCCCCGGCATCCGGGGGCAGGGTGGTTCCCCTGGCGTACAATTCCCGCAGTCCTCGCTCCACCCTGCCGGCCGCCGCCCCCTCCCCCAGACGGCGGAGCAGCATCGCCCCGGCCAGGATCAGCGCCGTCGGGTTGGCGATCCCCTGCCCGGCGATGTCGGGGGCGGAGCCGTGCACGGCCTCGAACACGGCGCAGTCAGCTCCCAGGTTGGCGCCCGGGACCAGGCCCAGCCCACCCACCAGCCCGGCGGCCAGGTCGGAAGCAATGTCCCCGTACAGATTGGGGCAGAGCAGCACCTCATGCCGAGTGGGATCCAGGGTCAGGTCCAGGCAGAGGGCGTCGACAATGCGGTCCTTAAACTCGATCTCCGGGTACCGGCTGGCCGTCTGCCGGGCGGTCTCCAGGAAGAGCCCATCGCTTTCCTTGAGGATGTTGGCCTTGTGCACCGCAGTAACCGAGCGTTTACCCAGCTCTGCTGCGGTCTGGAAGGCAAATTCAGCGATGCGCTGCGACCCAGCCCGGCTGATTCGCCGCACGGCCGCCACGGTGTCATCGTCCTCCCAGCGCTCCTCACCGATGTAGAGCCCTTCGGTGTTCTCGCGGATAATGACCAGGTCCACCTCCCCCCAGCGGCTGGCTGCCCCGGGCAGCGAGCGCACGGGCCGCAGATTGGCATAGAGATCCAGTGATCGCCGCAGCCCGACATTGACGCTGGTGAACCCGGACCCCACCGGTGTGGTCAGCGGCCCTTTGAGGGCAGCGCCGGTTTCTCTGACCGCGGTCAGCAGCGCTGGCGGCAGGGGATCCAGACCGGCCTCCTGGGCTTTGACGCCTGCTTCAAACACCTGCCAGCGGATCTCCACCCCGGCTGCCTCCAGGACCCGCCGGGCAGCCGCGGCCACTTCCGGACCGATGCCGTCGCCGGGGATCAACACGGCATCATAAGCACTCATGCCAATCCTCCCTGCTCGGTGACGTAAGGCACCAGCCCTCCGGCGGCCAGGATCTCACGCATGATCACCGGCAGCGGGGAGAAGCTGACCTCGAGCTCCCGGGTGAGGTTCTTGACCACCCCATTCTCCACATCGATCTCCAGTTCATCACCGGTTTCAAAGCCGCTGGTATCGCACTCGATGGGGATCACCCCGACATTGACCATGTTGCGGTAAAAGATGCGGGCGAAGGATCGTGCCAGCACAGCCGGCACGCCGCGCTCCTTGAGCACCAGGGCGGCATGCTCCCGGGAAGACCCCTGGCCGAAATTCTTTCCTCCAACGACGATCTCGCCGGGCTGGACTTCAGCGGCGAACCGGGGGTCGGCATCTTCCAGGGCGTGTTCTGCCAGGGCGGGGATGTCCCCCCGCAGGTGGTAATAGCGGCCCGGGGTGATGTGATCCGTGCTGATTCCGTCTCCAAAGACCCAGCAGGCCCCGCGGATGATTTTGGTCATTTTTTCCTCCTCTGACAGCTCAGCCGGTTGGTTTTCATGAAGGGCATCACAGCACCTCCCGGGGATCGCTGATCCTGCCGGACAGGGCGGTGGCAGCCGCGGTGGCCGGGGAGGCCAGGAAAATCTCAGCCTCAGGGTTGCCCATGCGTCCTTGGAAGTTGCGGTTCATGGTCGAGAGACAGCGCTCGCCGTCGGCCAGCACCCCCTGGTGCACCCCCACACAGGGGCCGCAGCCGGGCGGCAGCACCACCCCGCCGGCATCCAGAAATATGTCGATCAGCCCTTTTTCCAGGGCCTGCTTATAAACCGTCCGGGAGGCCGGGCCGATCAGCAGGCGCAGACCGGGGGCGATCTCTCTGCCCCGGAGGATGTCCGCGGCGGTCTGCAAATCGCTTAACCGGCCGTTGGTGCAGGTGCCCAGGAAGACCTGGTCGATGGCTACCTGATCGACCTGTTCGATGGGATAGACGTTATCGACAAAATGGGGCAGGGCCACCCGCGGGCTGAGGCTGCTGACGTCAATCTCCAGCACCTGTTCGTACCTGGCGCCCCGGTCCGGGGCCAGCGGGGCGTACTCCGCCCCGCGGCCCTGGCCTTCCAGATAAGCCCGGGTGACCGGGTCGGCAGCGCACAGCCCGGTCTTGGCGCCGGCTTCCACGGCCATGTTGGCCAGGGTCAGCCGCCCTTCCAGGGCCAGGCCCCGCACCACCGACCCCCCGAATTCCAGGGCTTTGTAGATGGCCCCGTCCGCTCCCAGCCGGCCGATAGTTTCCAGGATGAGGTCTTTGGCGTATACGCCGTCGGGCAGCCGACCGGTGAACTCCACCCGGATGGTCTCCGGCACCCGCAGCCAGGTCTCCCCGAAAGCCAGGGCGACGCCGACATCGGTGGAGCCCATCCCGGTGGCAAAAGCGCCCAGCGCTCCGGCGCTGCAGGTGTGGGAATCCGCTCCAATGACCACCATCCCCGGGGCAGCCCACTCCTCGGCCACCAGCTGATGGCAGATTCCGGTACCCGGGCTGTGAAACTCACCGCCGGCTTCCTCTGCAAAGGTCCGCAGGCGCCGCTGCACGTCGGCCAGCTCCTTGCGGGGCGCGGGTGCAGCATGATCAGAAAACAATAAGCCGGTGGTAGCCAGCTGGGTTTTGCCGAGGGCCTCAAACTGGTCCACGGCCAGCGGGCCGGTGCCTTCATGGGCCAGCACCACATCCACCGCGGTGACTGCAGTATCCCCCGCGGAGAGATCGCGGCCGGTCTTTTCGCTGAGTATTTTTTCCGCCAGAGTTTTGGCCATCATCGCACCCCGGTTTTCACTTTCGATTTCCGACCCAGCTCTTCGTAGAGCAGCATCAGTTCTTTGGTGAACAGCGGTCGCTTGAGCTCAATGGCCGCGGCGCGCACCTCGGCCAGTAATGCCCGGGCGGTTTCGTCGTCCAGCTCGATGCCAAACTGACCGGAAAATTTATGGATCAGGGCCTTGGTGCCGGAGTGCTTGCCGATGACGATCTGGCGCTGCAGGCCGACCTCCTCGGGACTGAAGGCTTCATAGCTGTCCGGGTTTTTGAGAATCCCGTCAGCATGGATGCCGCTCTCGTGAGCGAACACGTTGGTGCCGATGATCGCCTTCCAGATGGGAATTGCCCGCTGGCTGGCCCGGGCGACGTACTCGGCGATCTCCCGGAAGCTGGCGGTGTTGATCCCCAGGTCCACGCCGTAAAGATGCTTGAGGGCCATGACCACCTCCTCGATGGGGGAGTTGCCGGTGCGCTCCCCCAGACCGCCGATGGAGCCGATCACCCCGTTGGCTCCGGCGCGCACGCCGGCCAGGGCATTGGCGGTGGCCATGCCGAAGTCGTTGTGCATGTGCATCTCCAGGGGCAGGTTGATCTCGGAAAGGATGTACTTGATGCGCTGGTAGGTGGTGTAGGGGTCCTCCACACCCAGGGAGTCGCAGTAGCGCACCCGTTCGGCACCGAGCTCCTCCGCCAGCAGGTAGAACTCGATCAGGAAGGAGAGGTCAGTCCGGGAGGCATCCTCGGCGCTGATAGTGAAAGACAGTCCCTGCTGGCTGGCTTCTGCGGCGGCACTCCGGACCTGATCCAGAACCCAGCTCCTTCCCGTCCGGAACTTGCGCTCGACATGGGAATCTGAGGTGGAGATGGAGAGGATCACCCCATCCACGCCGCATTCCGCCGCGTCCCGGACGTCTTCCACCCGGGCCCTGCAGAAGCCGTAGACAAACAGCGGATCCCCGGCGGGCAGGGCCAGGTCAGAATCCGTCACGGCCATTATGCAGGCTTTCTCCTCAGGCCCGAGGGCGGGGAAGCCGGCCTCTACAGCGGGAACGCCGATGGCGGCCAGCATGGCGGCTATCTGGCGCTTTTCTCTGGGACTGAAAATCACCCCGACGGCCTGTTCGCCGTCGCGCAGTGTGGTATCGAGCAAACGAATGGTGGCAGCGTTCATGAGATTTTCCTTTCCTTGTACATCAGATAAGCTTCGATGACTTCATTGTCAAAAAGAGAGCGCTTGAGGGCGACGGCCCGGGAGCGCAGGAGGGGCACCAGGCAGCTGATCTCCTCCTCGCTGGGGTGATAGCCCTGCTCGCGCAGCTTGCGGCGAATCACAGTGGGGCCGGAGTACTTGCCGAAGCTGAAGCGCCGCATCAGTCCAACCTCCCCGGGGAGGAACATTTCATAGGTGGCTGGATCCCGGACCACCCCGCTGGCCCGTCCTTCAGATTCATAGACGAAGAGGTTGCCGCCCACCACCGGCTTCCAGGTGGGGATGGAGCGGCCCGAGGCCAGGGCGACGTATTCGGCCAGCTCGCGGAACAGGGCGGTCTGGATGTCCAGCTCTATCCCCTGGTTGTAGTGTAAGCCCATGACCAGCTCCTCCATGGAGGCGTTGCCGGCCCGCTCACCCAGCCCGTTGACCGTGGTGTTGACATATGTCGCTCCTGCTTCCAGGCCGGCGATGGCGTTGGCAGTGGCCATACCGAAATCGTTGTGCGTGTGCATTTCCACCACGATATCCACAGCATCCAACAGCTGCTTGACTCGCTTGTAGGTTTGCAGCGGGTCAAGGATGCCCACGGTATCGCAGTAGCGCAGTCTGTCGGCTCCCGCCTCCTTGGCGTTGAGGGCGAATTCCACCAGGAAGTCGGGATCAGAACGGGAGCTGTCCTCGGCATTGACCGAGACGTAGAGGTCGTGGTCCTTGGCAAAGCTGACCGCCCTGGTGACCTTGTCCAGCACCCACTGGCGGGACTTCCCCAGCTTGTGCTCGATGTGAATATCGGAGGACGAGATGGAAATCGCCACCGCATCCACGCCGCAGTCGATGGAGTGCTGCAGGTCGCTGATCACCGGCCGGTTCCAGCCCAGCACGCTGGCCTTGAGACCGAGGGAGGCGATCTCTGTAATGGCGGCTTTCTCGTCGCCCCCCATGGCAGGGACACCGGCTTCAATCTGGTGGACGCCGATGCGGTCCAGGAGCTTGGCGATGTGAATCTTTTCCTCATTGGCGAAAACCACCCCAGCGGTCTGCTCGCCGTCGCGCAGGGTGGTGTCGTCGATGTACACCGGACCGGTGATCTTTGAGGCCAGGGCTTCTTCGGGAAAAGCTTCTAAATGGGATAAATTGTCTCTGTTTGCCATGACTGCGGCCTGCTCCTTATTCAGGCGGAGGTGCTGATAAAAAAAAATCAAAAAACCAGCCTCCATCTGGAGACTGGTTTGGGTTTGCTCAGCAAGTACCCGGAAACGCATCTACCCAGGTGGAGGGCGGGAGATGATGGTCTCAGGCTGAGGGTTATTGGTTCGAATTGTCCAGTTGGGCATGATTACTCTTGAACTTTACCTTGTGTTTTCTGGAACCTAGAGCGTAGTCTAACATGATGTCAGACAGGTGTCAATTAGAATTTGGAAATGATCCCAGAAGCATTCGAAAATTGTCAGAATAGTCAGATTGGTCGGAATGGTCTTATTAATGGGATTAAATAGTCTTCCGGGATTGTCTGCCTGCGGGTTCGGGGATTGTTTTCCGGGGAGGACGGCTGACCCGCGAGAGCACCGCTTCCAGCACCGGGGTGATCAGCTCGAGTTTTTTGAGCTGGATGACTGCATTCCAGAAGGGCTCAAATTTTTTCCACCCGCTGGTGTAGCAGAAATGCTTCAGCTGGTGCTTCACTGCACTGTGAAAGAGACTGGCGCGGAGGATATTGCTCCATCGGTAGAAGGCCCGATAGGACCATTGATAGCCTTCTTCCAGCGCTTCCGGGCTCAATCCCCTGGGCACAAAGGTGGCGTGGCGGGTGTCATAGCGGTCCCAGTTATCAGTCAGCAGCCGGCCGGATTCGGACAGCTGCTGATAAAAGGAGGTGCCGGGATACGGGGTGGCGATGTGGAAGGTCGCTGTGGTGATCCCCATTTGCACCGCCCAATCCACCGTCCGCTGGAAAACCTCCGGCTGATCTCCGTCCAGTCCAAAAACGAAACTGGCGTTGATCATGATCCCCAGGTCGTGCAGCCGCTCCACGGCCCGCTGGTAGTCCGGCCCGGGGAGCTGGCTTTTCCTGCTGCTGACCAGGTTCCGGGGATTGAGACTTTCAAAGCCGACGAAGAGGCTGCGCAGCCCGGCTTCAGCGGCTTGTTCGATCAGATCACCCCGAAGGATGGAGTTCACGGTGGCCGCGCTCTGAAAGATACGCTGCTGCCCGGTCAGTTCGGCAAACAGGTCCCGGACAAAACGAGGATTCCCCAGCAGATGGTCGTCCAGGAAGTATAGATGCCGCCCGGGCAGGCCTTCAATCTCGGCCAGTACATCATCCAGCCGGCGGTTGTAAAAGGATTTCCCGCCCCGGTAAAAGGCATCCTTGTAGCAGAAGCTGCAGTGGTGCGGGCAGCCGCGGCTGACCACCAGCGAATTGGGCACCAGGTAGCGCTCCCGCTGGATCAGATCCCGGCGCAATGGAGGCAAATGTTCCAGCGTCCGCCGTCTGGATCGATACAATTTCTGTGGATTCCCTGCGCGGTAGTCCGCCAGGAAACGGGGGAAGGATTCCTCTGCGGGACCCAGGAAGATGGCGTCGGCGTGGGAAGCGGCTTCGCCGGGCAGGGAGGTGACGTGCAGTCCACCGAGGATGACAAAAGACCCCCTGGCCCGGTAGTGGTCAGCGATCTGGTAGGCGCGGTACGCGTTGGTGATATATACCTGAATGGCGACAATGTCCGGGCAGTCGTTGAGGTGCAGCGGCTGAACATGCTGGTCAACGATCTCAGCCTGATCATCCAGGGAGAGGTAAGCGGCCAGGGCAGCCAACCCCAGCGGCGGGAAAAGCGAGTACTTGATCGGACGCCAGAAGGGACTATCAGCTTCGGTCAGAGACGGCAGGATGAATTTAATTTTCAAGGCTGGCACCTCCATGATTGAGCCGAAAGTTTCCAGGGTTTTACCCCGGAAAGACTGCCAGAGTGTCGCAGTGGGCCCTCAAAATCTCTCAAAACACACGGCTGTTAATCAGGGGGTGGAGCAGCACAGCAACCTCAAAAAGGTACAATACAGGCACCATTCTTCAGATATGGGGAGGGAGGCAGAGAATGAAGTCGATCCGCTTTGACGAGGTGCTGACTGCCTGGGGAATCCCTGACCTGGAGCCGGCCGGGCGGGTCACGGCGCTTTTTGAAAAGGTCCGCGACATCCCCTTTGGGCGCATGGGGTCCCGAGATCCCTGGGAGGTCTTCCGGCAGAATAAGGGCACCTGCTCCGGGAAGAGCTTCCTGCTCCGGGAGCTGTACCAGGGCATCGGGTTGCAAACCCGGGACATGATCTGCCTGCAGCGCTGGCGGGATCTGACCTGGTTCCCTGATGAAACGTACGGGGTGGTGAACTTCCCCATCCCGCTGCAGCAGATGCTGGAGAGCGTGGAAATTGTCGATTTCCACAACTACCTCCAGGTCCGGCAGGGAGAAAAATGGCTCACCGTGGACGTCAGCATCGACCTGCCGCTGATCGGGCTGGGTTTCTACACCACGGAGCACTGGGATGGGGAAAGCGACATGCCGCTGTGTTTTGCAGGCAGTGATAAGGTGTGGGCATGCGGGGATCGGGGGGAAAGGTCAAGCAGGAGCTGACCGGGCAGCTGCCGGAAAAGCTCAGGTCAGCCCGGAATGAATTCCTGGAGGAGCTCACCAGGTGGCTTGATGAATGGCGGGAGGACCATTGATCCTCCCGCCGTTCCTTGCGGGGCAGCTTATAGAGGCACCGCCAGGAAAGGAACCACCATCTCTTCTGCTGATAAACCGCCGTGGCGGCCGATCAGCGGGTTTTCTTGGGCGCCGCGCCACCAGTAGGCCTCTCCCCTGGCCGCTGCCACCAGATCCCCCACACGATTGTTCAGGTCGGGATGCGGTCTTCCCGGTCCAAACAAACCGGCAGAGACAGCCTGTTGGGCGTCCATCAGCATGAACTCATTGGGCCACTGCTCCTGAACGTACTGTCTGACGCGAGCTTCGTATCCTGGCCGGATGTGTAGATACGCCAGCCTGCTCTCCCCGGTGGGCTGGAGGTGAAGCATCTCCAGGAATTCGGGGTGATACTTGAGATGATAATGATCAAGTGTTTTATCGGTGGCTTTCTGTCCGTGATCGGCGGTGAGAATCAGCAGGGTTTTCTTTTTGATTTCCGGGCTGAGCTGATTGAGGAAGAAGCGCTCCATGGCGGCACTGAACAGGGTAAATTCAGCGCCAGGGCGTTCATCATCCGGCCCCTCCACATGGGAGAGATGGTCGACATTCCCCCAGTATACCCAGAGGTATTTTCGCCGGTCCTGGTGTTCTTCCAGCAGCCGGCGGACATCGATCCACAGATCGGCAGGGGAGCGGATGGGGTGCCTGACTGCGTTGCCCATAAACATCTCCGAGAGTCCGGAGTGAATGATCGCGCTGTGCTGGAAGGCGTGGACATCCACCCCGTGCTCCTGGAAGGAATCGGCGATAGACTCAACTGGAAGAAAGGTCAGCGGGTCAAACCCGGCGGCTTTAAGACTGCCGGTGCCTTTCTGGAAAGCGAACGGCTTGTGCAGGATGGTGTTAATGGTCATCCCATACTGTTTCAACCACATCTCATAGCCCATCACCCCGTGTTCTGCAGCAGATGCCCCGGTCCACAGCGTGGTAATCGCTGCCGAGGTGGTGCTGGGAGTGATTGAGGTCAGCGGCAGAAGCCGGGAGTCGGATGCCAGATAATTCCACACCAGATCAGGGTTTGCCGCTGTCCAGGAGCGGAATCTGTGCAGGGCCAGCGCATCCATTAGAACCAGGATCACATTGTTGATTTTCTGCGGTAGGTGGCTGGTGATCTCTTGGGAAAGCGGTATTTTTCCGGGCAGAGGGACATCCAGCAGGGCGGCGATTGTCGGTGGGATGTTTAGGATGGACTGCCCATCATATGCAGGGGGGATCATTTCATCCGCTAAAGGAATACCGTGAACCTTTTTCTGGATCAGCTGCTGGTAGTGATCTTCGTTGAATTCAATCATAGCACCTCTTTGGCTGGTAAGCGCTGATGATACGCTTTGATCAGAGGGATTGAAAAACCAGATAATCGGGGTTTTCAGCTCCCAAAAAGTAAGGATAGTCCTGATTTTAATGAGAAATGTTAGGTTCTCCTGGCACAACTTTTATTATAATTAGTTCAGAGGAAATTTCTAAGGCAGTCTCCTGAGGAATGTTTAGGAGTCCATTCTGAATGGCTGATAAGCACTTTCTGCAAAAAACTCTTTTTCCCTCACTTACCTCACGGAAGCTCAGGGAAATCCGGGAAGCACTGACCGGTTATCTGTTTATCGCTCCTGCCCTGGTTTTGATTTTTATTTTTGGAATCTTTCCAGTGGGGTTTGCTCTTTTCGTCAGCCTGCATAAATGGCGCATCGTTCGCTCTGGTTTCGCCGGTCTGAGCAACTACACCAGGGCGATCGGGAACCTGGCTTACGTAGCGGGTTTTTATCTTTCCCTGGCTGCGCTGGTCGGTGCAGTGTTGATGTTCCGTAAGATTCTCCGCAAATCCACAGAGAACAAGGAAGCTCCCTGGCTGCTGGCTCTCCCAGGGCTGCTCTTTTCCGGAACAGTGATCAGCTTTCTTCGCTATCTCTGGTTTCAGCTTCCGGAATTTTTAGATATTGCTGAAAAGCTGCGGGGGCAGCAGCGTTCCAGGGAACTATTTTTAAGGTATCTCAGGGAAGCTTTTTATGCTCCCCAGGTTAATTCTGCCTGGCAGCTGTTCCTGATCATCTTAGGGACTGCTGTGGTAGTCACCATCCTTCTGGGTGTTTTTCGCCGCCGCCAGCGGCTGTCGGCTTCCTATCAGGGCAGCTTTACCCTGCTGTGGCTGGGATTGGAAGTTGGTCTTGGGCTGCTGTGGTTCACCTATCTTCAGGTATCCAAAGCTTATCAGACGGCGATGGAAACCAATACGGATCCGGGGATCTGGCCCCAGGTCATCACCATCTCTGCCGGGATTTTGCTGCTGATTCTGGCCTGGTTGCTGTGGACCAGGAAGACAGACAACGACACCCGTAGAACATTCTGGCTGCGAATTCTAGGGGCATTTTTCCTGCTGGTCGGCGGTTGGATTTTGATTGGGGAGATTCCAGTTATCCTGGCGTCAGGGGATGAAGATCTCTGGAATGGATTGAAGGTTACTCTGTTCTTTTCCGCAGGAACAGTCCCCGTGCAGCTGACCCTTTCGATGTTCCTGGCCATTTTGCTGTTCCAAAAACTACGCGGTTCCGCCCTTTTCCGGATGATCTTCTTTCTGCCGTATGTGACCCCGTTTATTGCCAGCGCGGCAATTTTCAGGCAGATCTTTGCCAATCGGGATACTTCCCCGATTAACCTTGTCCTCCGGGGATTGGGCGGAGAAGCGTTGGCATGGCTGCAGGAATCCAAGGGCGTTTTTACCATTATTGGCAGAAGCCTTGGCATGGATGTCCCCGATTGGGCTGCCGGACCCAGTCTGGCGCTGGTCGTGGTCATGATCCATGCCGTCTGGACCTATGTTGGTTACGATACGGTGATTTATCTGGCCGGATTGGGAAATATTCCCACGGAATTGAATGAATCCGCAGAAATCGACGGGGCGAACAAATGGGATGTATTCCGATATGTCACTTTCCCGTTGCTGTCACCGACCACTTATTTTCTCTCCCTGATCGCCATTATTGGGACTTTCAAAGCTTTTGCTACCCTGTGGGTCTTCCGGGAGAGCCTCGCTCTGGGTACAACTGACACTTTCAGCGTGGTAATTTTTATTGAATTTTTTGAAAAACTCCGCTACGGCTATGCCTCTGCGATGGCCTTTGTTCTCTTTGCCATCATACTGGCCCTGACTTTTCTGAACAACCGCTTCCAGGGATCCCGGGTTTTTTATCTGTAAGGACCCCCCCCTGGTAGGGAGATATCTATGGAGATACGGATCAAACGGACCACAATACTGAAATCACTCACCTACCTGATACTGATCTCAGGGGCGCTGATCTCGTTAATTCCTTTTGTCTGGATGATCTCCACATCGCTGAAAAGCCTGGGAGAAGCCCTGGGCTCATCGTTCTTTCCCAGTGAGCTGCATTTTGAGAACTATGTGGTGGCCTGGGAACGGGCGTTGTTCTCTAAGTATTTCTTTAACAGTGTCAAAATCACCGCTATCTCGCTACTGGGCAGTGTCACCATCAGCATCCTGGCAGCTTATGGGTTCGCTCGGATTGAATTCCCGGGACGCGATCTGATTTTTGGGGTTTTGCTCAGCACGATGATGATCCCTGCCATGGTGACCATCATTCCGAATTTCCTGACCGTGACCTGGTTAGGCAGGATCGGGCCCATTAAGTGGATCAACAACTGGCCGGCGCTGACCATTCCATTTATGGGAAGTGTGTTTAACATCTTTCTGCTGCGGCAGTTTTTTGCTCAGATACCGGATGAGCTCTATGATGCAGCCAGAATTGACGGCTCCGGGCACCTGCGGTTTTTACTGCAGGTGGTCGTTCCACTCTCCAAGGCACCTTTGATGGTCATCCTGGTGCTGACTTTTATTGGTTCCTGGAACTCCCTGGCCTGGCCATTGCTGGTGACCAACACTCAAGACTGGCGGCCGATTTCGGTGGGATTGATGAACTTCGTCACCGAGGCGGGACAGGAGATCCATTACATTATGGCCGGGGCCTTTATCACAGTAATCCCGATCCTGGTCCTTTATTTCTTTACCCAAAGACAGTTTACGGAAAGTATCGCGCGCAGCGGTTTGAAAGGGTAGAATTATCAGCGCAAATCAGGGAACTTCAGCCAACTGAGAAGGAGGTGCAGCCCTCATCAATTTTCCGCCAAGTCAAACAGATCGAAGAGATTTTATTGAGGAGAGAAAAGATGCCTAAAAAAACAGTTCGATTGATATTTGCTTTTTTGCTGGTCTTCTCGCTGCTGCTGGCAGCCTGCGGCCCAGCAGAGACACCGGTGGAGGAACCGGCCGCTGAAGAGGAAATGGAACCCGCAGAGGAAGAAGAACCGGCAGAGGAAGAAGAAGTGGAGGAAACAGCTGAGGAAACTGGTCTGGACCTCAGCGGTGTCACCGTCCAGTTCTGGCACGTGTATGGAGAAGGGGATCCTCGCAATGATGTACTTGTTGGACTGGTGGAGGAGTTTAATGCCACCAATGAGTACGGGATCACCGTGGAAGCGCTCGACCAGGGGTCATACAATGACCTTGAAGACAAAGTCAACGCCGGCATTCAGTCCGGTGACACCCCTCAGATTGCCCAGGCGTATACCAGCGCTCTCAACAACTGGGACACCGTGGATATGGTGGTGGATCTCAATCAGTTCATCCAGGATGACATGTATGGGTTGAGCGCTGCCGAAATTGAAGATATTTATCCCAGTGTTTATTCCCTGGGTGTGACCCCGGAAGGACAACGTATTGCTTGGCCGCTCAGCCAATCGGCCAATGTGATGGTTTACAACCACACCTGGGCTCAGGAGCTGGGCTTTGATGAACCGCCGACCACTCCGGAAGCCCTTAAAGAGCAGCTCTGTGCAGCAGCGGAAGCGAATGCGACCGATGAAAATCCAGACAACGATGGGACCGGCGGTCTGGTATGGTATCCCAGCGCTTCAAATTTCCTCTCCTTCCTGCATGCCTATGGTGAAGACTCATTGAATGAGGAGGGGACAGCGTATGACTTCAACACTCCGGAGGCCAAAGAAGTGGCGCTGTATATCAATGATCTGCGCGATAGCGGATGCACTTTTGAAACCGAAAGTTATCCCAACCCGGAGCAGGCCCAACGCCTGGCGCTGGTCACGTTGAGCTCCAACTCCGGACTTCCCTACTATAAAGCAGCCTTTGAGGAAGCGGGAAATGATGATGAATGGGGCTTCTTGGCCTTCCCAGGGCCGGACGGCGGCAAAGGTGTGGACGCCTTTACACAGACGTTGGGCATTATGAAGTCCACGCCGGAACAGGAGCTGGCCTCCTGGCTGTTCATCAAATACCTGACCGAGCCGGAGAATCAGGCGACCTGGATTGAAGCCAGCGGTTATCTGCCAACTCATTACTCGACAGAGGAAATGCTCACCGAGTATGTGGAAAACAATCCCATTTACGCCTCTGCATTGGAGCTGGCTGCGCTGGGTCAGGGTGAGCCGGAAACTTTCACAGCCTGGTATTCTGTCCGCAGGGCTTTGGATGATGCCGTTGCCAGACTGTACGCAGCGGAAAGTGAACAGGAAGTGGAAACAATCCTGGCAGAGTTGAACACAACTGCCGAGGAACTGGTTGCTGAGATCGCCGAGTAGCAATCAGCACATACGCCAACTAAAAACACCCGCAGGCTTAAACTGCGGGTGTTTTATTTTGTCTTCCAGACGGCAAGCAGGTTCACGGGAGCCGGAAGACGGCAATTACCGGATCGTGGTCGGATTTGTGGAGTGGGCTGTGATCCTCAGCAGGAGGGGGGGGATAGTCTGCGTTGCTGTGGAGCACATCAACCCGGACCAATTGGTCATATAGAGCCTGGTTTACCAGGATATGATCCAGGACCTGGGAGACACCCTGATATATATAGGTGTAGCGCTGCTCCGCAGGAAGCACATCAAGCACGTTGATCAGACCGGCGTTCTCCAGAGTTTGCAGCGGCACCGATTCATGGTAAGAGTTCAGATCACCAAAGACCGCAATCAAGGCTTCTGGATCTTCAAACAGAATATCTTCCACGATCTGGGTATTCCAGCCAGCCTGGGCATTCCGCCGGGGCTCGGTGGCCTGTTCACCGCCGCTCATGCTGGTGAAGTGATTATTGAGAATATATAAGGGCGGGGCATCCGCCTCAAGGAAGCGCAGTTTCAGGAGCAGAGGCGGACGGCTGGTAATGCCTCCCGGAGCGTTGTACTGCTCCAGAGTCATGATTTCTACTTCTTGGGCCTGTATCAGATAGCCGACGTCAATTCCTCTGCTGTCGTTTCCTTCGATCAAACGAGCTTGATAGTTGTGGTCTGCCAGCAGGGCATGATCAGCGAGATCTTCCAGGATGGCGATATTTTCCACCTCTTGAAATCCGACAATCATAGGAGCTCCGGCGCTGATAATGGTTTTTGCTGTTTTCGTCAGGTCGCGCTTGTATTCCGAGACCGTTGGGAGGGGTGGATTGTCGGGGTGGGGTGCAGCAAAATCAAACAGGTTTTCGACATTCCAGGTCATCAGACTGAATTCGTTCCGTCCAGCCGGGTCTAGGCTGGGCAGGTTAACCTCACGGCTTTGCACTTGGATCGCTGTAATAGGCTCTACTTTGTATTCCCCGTAAGTAAAGGCCAGAGGGCCGATGATATTGGAGACCTGGTCGCCGACCGCTACAGGATGTGCGATGGTTTCTCTGTTTTCATGAGTGACATAGCTGCCGTCATCAACATGGATGAGCAGCCCCTGATGGGAATCCCGCAGCACCCTCTTTAGGCTGTGTTCTGACAGAACCAGAGCAAACTCCCCATAGCGGTTCGTTGGTCCAACAACTGCGGCGGGACCGGGAACACTGGTGAGCATCCCTTCCAGGGATTCATAATACACTTCGCTCCCCTGCACATCGCCGGGTGGATCCAGAATCACGGGATCCGGTAGAGGTGAGTGGCCCAGGATGTGAATATCTGATCGGGATTGGAGGACCATCTGGGTTTGCTGGTATGATTCCCGGATGCGGCCGGTGACGGTAATTAACTCGCCTAAACTGACATCAATCTCGTGATCACTGGTGTTGATAAACAGTCCGGCGGATGTCCGTGGATCTTGATCGCTGGGTTGCTCTTGGATCCAGAAGCCCTCCAGGTCTGGAAAAACACCGGTGACGATGCCGGTTGTGCTGAGTCTGGATAGAAGGTATGGAGAACGAAAACCGCTACCCTGGATGGCCCAGATCGGAACTGTTTCACCCAGGAATGTATAGGTTGTGTATCCTGCAACAGGCTCAGGATGTTCTCGAGAGGATACTGTATATCCAGCAATGGTGATATGGCCGCTGCTGATTGTTGGATTGGCTGTAAACTCAACCGAGGTGCTGGTTCCATTTCCAGCCAGGTCGGGGATCTCCCAGAATATTTTGTTATTTTCCTGCCTGCCGTTGTGGGAAATGTTGCTGACAGTTAACCCATTGGGAACAGGTGCAGTAATGATCAACTGATGATTTGCTTCCGGGTGGTGGTTGTAGATGGTGAAGGAAACCTCTAGGGAAGCACCTTCTTTTGCTGTTGTGGGGGGGTGGGCCTCGATTACCAGGCCGGGTGGAAATATTCGGGCCAGGTCGCTTTGCCGTCGGGGGTAAAGTTCCAGGGTGCCGTCGAAGACTTCCATGATTCCCGTCACGCGGTAGAATTGATCTGTTTCAATCTCCTCCACAGTGATGCCGGTATTCTTGTCGATATAGAGTGTGACCAGCTGTCCGTGTTTATCAATCAGGTCCACCTCATAACTGTAGGAGAACTCTTCCACCCGGCCCACTCTGCCTGTGACCTCCACCAGTTTGCCCGGCAGGGTTTCTTTGTCGGCGACAATTTCTTGGATCGTGACTTCCAGGGTGGACCGTTCTTCCACCTTTCCGACTCCTTGAAGGATCTCGATATCTTCCACGCCGGAGGGGACAAGCTCAGTTGCTCCCCGGTAAAGTTCTATGCGACCTCTGGCCCGGACTTTGACACCAGTTGGGATGCTCAAAGAGCTGCCGGCTCCGGCGATGTAGACCTGGATGCCGGCGCTATCATCCTCCAGGTAGAATTTTGCCCCGCTGCCAGCGTAGAATCCCCCGGTGTACATCGTACTCGTTCCTTCAATCACCACTTCTCTTCCGACCAGCTCCCTGGCTTTTGCAATGGGAATCGCCCCTCCGCCAATTTCGGTATAAAGCGGGCCAGCAAAGGCTGGCAGCGGCCAGTTCTCAGCAGTCAGATAGCTATTTCGCAGGCTGCTGGTGGTAAAAGTGTAATCAGCCTGCAGGGAAATTGAAGTCTGAAATTGTCCGCCAGCCGGCAGGTCAGGAAAGTCCCAGAGGATCCGGTTTTCTTTCAAGTCCGCATTCTCCGGAATTTCCAGCGCGGAGAAATGATCCGGGATCGGCAGAACCAGCTGTAGTCCTTCCAGGGGAAAACCCGTTTGATTCACCGCTGTGATCTGGAGAGAGGGCTGGCTCCCGGGCTCAACAAGCTCCGGAATGGATATCGATAGCATCAGTTTTCCATCCAGGTCCGAAGATAGAGCGCAGCCGGTATTCTGGGGGGAGGGGCTGTGTTGAACGAAAAAATCCTCCCGGTTGTCGTTGTAATCTATAGCGTTGCCCTGCCGCCCCCCGGGTTTGCGCTCCAGTGAACTTCCAACTTCCATTTCTGGAGCCATATGGTTTTCCATCAGCTGAGGCGGACCGTTTCCCCAGGTGAGCTGATCAATGACAGAATCCCCTTTCCGGAGCGATAGTCCCCCACGGGAGGGGACCAGGGATTGCTTGAAATTGGCATCAGGCTCAACGGAAAACACCTCTCCGTGCTGGGTCAGCAGGTAATGACCCAGGGGTGGGACAAGGGTAGTTTCATTCCAGCGGTGGATTAATATTTCCTCACTGCTTTCATGGAGCTGATACCAGAGAGAATATCCGGAAAGATTTGCGGTTTCTGTACCCGCATTATAGAGTTCGATAAAATCAGCCTGATTATTTCCTTCCACACCGGTCATTACCTCACTGATCACCAGACGGGCTGGCAGGGGTTCCCCTAACGTGGGTATTCCGGGGTGCAGGTCCTGATTTGGGTGGCAGCTACTCGCCAGCAGGATGATGATAAGGAATAGAATTGTCTTTTTTGCCATTCGATGCTCCAAAGTTCTCCCATTTTTGCGACTGCTGTGGATTGATTATTGTAATATGGGATCACCCAGCTGGTAAACTCTTTCCATGGGGGAGTAATCGTGACCTGAGATGTTCCCCGGTACTGGTACCCAACTTCCAGCATTTCTGGCCATCAGCAGGCTGGGAGGATGGTGGCTTCCAAACCAGATCTGGAAGAATCGGTAGATACCACCCTCGATCAGCTCAATATGGTCATCCCCTGTGGCAGCGCCTCGGTGCAGCTGCTGGAGGAGATGAGTTTTTCCTCCTGCTCCCCGATACTGAGCTGCAGGACGTGGTGGGGGTCGCCGAGCGCCTGCGGGCTTGTGCGGAGCGGTCTCCCCATCCACTGGAGAAGGGAGAGCTGCCCTTGACATCAGCATGGGGGCAGCTGAGCTGATCAGGGACAGTGTGTCTTTTAAAACGCTGCTGGATCTGGCCGATGAGGCCATCTACCAGGCCAAAGAGCGGGGCGGCAACCAGGTGATCTCCTGGTCAGGAAAATAATCCGCTGCGGTTCATCTGGAATTAAAGGATGCGGATGGTCACCCGGCGAAAGGGGGAATAGCGGCCCCAGGAGCGCCGGAAATCTTCCTCTGGCATCCAGTACAGATGTTCATTTTTCATCCATGAGCTTAAAAACCCCCAGGGAGTGGAGCTGCCCTCTTGGTCCTGATGAGTGGGATCATATGCGCCCAGCAGCATCAGATGGCCGCCAAAGAAGGATGGTTTTCCCAGGGAATTCCGCACGGCAGAGCCGTAGCTGACCCGGGGGAGATTGGCTTTCAGGTAGGTAATGGAAATCAGCTCGATGGTGTTCTCCAAGCGGAGTGATTCCAGTAAATTGCTGACTTGGCCTCGGCTGACCTGCACAGCAGGAGCCAGACCGTGCTGCTGGGCTGCAGCCCGGACGATGGCGGCGGTCTGCACCACCAGGCTCCCGAAACTGTCCCCAAAAATTGTGTAGCGGGGGGTGCCGGCCCAGAGCTTTTCATCCAGCCAGGCGACGATGTCATCGCCGGAGATCTCGGTGCCGTAAAGCAGGTTTAAAGCCGTGGCAGCTGCATATTTTGCGCAGTGGTTGGTCTGCCCCTGGTCCTGCTGATGTCCGGCCAGCTGCTCTTCCGTCCACCCGCGCCAGTACAGAACTGTCATAGGAGGAACCTCCACCGGTTAGACCGGAAGTGTATTTTTCAGTAACCCGCAATTGGCAGGGCAAGGAGCCGTGATCAGGGGTCAGGACCAGGAATCAGGACTGAATAGCTGAAAACTGCCCCCTCTAAACCGGATCCTCCCTACCCTTCCTTCTGGCAGTCGATGGCTGGCACAAACAGGATGCGGTGCCAGCTGTAAATGCCCACTGCGGCCATCAGCAGAGCCCCGGCGATCCCCGGTGCGACCGGGCTGAACTCGGCCAGCAGGAAGCTACCCAGCAAGGGGGAGATCACCCGGGTGAAGCTGTTCATCGAGGATGAGAGACCCAGGATCCCCCCCACCTCGGACGCGTAGACGCTTTTTGTCAGGGCGCTGTTGGAAGCCACCCGCAGCATCCCGGATGCCAGGGAGAGCGGCAGCAGCGCGACCAGCAGAATCTCCAGGGAGGGGGAAAGAGCCCAGCCCAGCAGACCTATGGAGAGCAGCAGCGATCCTCCAAAGATCATTTGCTTATCCTGGAAGCGGTCGCTCAACCAGCGGATGCCCAGGCCCTGAACCAGCACCACGACCACACCCACGTACGTGAGCACGAAGCTGGTGGTTTGGGCGGTCAAACCGAGCTTCTTCTGGGTGAAGAGCGAGAACATGGTCTCGAACATGGTAAACGCCAATCCGAAGATCAGCACTACGTTGAGCAGCGGGCCTACGCAGGGCCGCCTCAGCGCTTTGATCAGAGCCCGCAAGCTGAACTCACGGCTGCTTTCTTCCCCGGGCTGGAGGCGGTCTTCGGGGGACAGCGACTCGGGCAGCCAGAGCAGAGCCCCGATCAAATTCAGGGCAGCCAATCCGGCAGCGGCAAAAGCCGGCCGGGCGTAGTTGCCGCCCACGCTGAGCACCCCGCCCAGCGCTGGTCCGAAGATAAACCCCAGGCCGAAGGCAGCGCCGATCAGCCCCAGCCCCTTGGAGCGCTCATCCTTGGTGGTGGTATCGGTGATGTAGGCCTGGGCCAGGGAGACGTTGCCGCCCAGGAAACCATCCAGGATGCGGCTGATAAAAAGCACTGCCAGCGAATTGGCCCAGCCCAGAATCAGGAAGCTGATCACGGTGCCGGCGATGCTGGTGATCAGCAGCGGTTTGCGGCCGTGGCGGTCAGACAGCCGGCCGAGGATTGGGGAGCCGATCATCTGGGTGAGCGCGTTGGCGGATAACAGCAGCCCGACCATGACTGAGGTCGCCTGAAATTCTGCTGCATAATAAGGCAGCAGCGGCAGGATCAGGCTGAATCCCAACACGTCAATGAACACAAAAGTTAGGATGAGCAGCAGGGAACGTTTCATTTTCTATCCCGATAGCAATATTTATTCATTGTAATTCAATCCCGGCTGACCTCCGAGGTCGATCCTGGGAAGGAGGCTTTTCTAGAGAGGAAAAACGGGGTTTTCCCGCTGGCAACCTTGGAGGTTGATTGTTTTGGACCTCGGAGGTCGGCAGGGGGTTTAACCTTCGCTGGCCAGAGTTTCCCATTCCTTCAGCAAATGCGCCAGCTCCTGCTCCGCCCGGCTGTAGCGCTGACCCAGCTCGACCACCTCGCCGGGATCATCTGGGGGGTCAGTGAGGGCAGCGCTCAATCTCTCCAGCAGCTGCTCCAGCTCAGAAATCCGCTCTTCGACCGCTTCCAGGCGGGCTGCCCGACGGCGCTCCTCGGCCAGGGCGCGGTTTTTGGCAGTTTTTCGATCCCTGTAGGCGGCTGCCTTTTCCGGCGCGTCATCCGGGGTCTGCTCTTTTACCGCCTGCAGGTGAGTTTGATAATCCCGATAGCTGCCCTCGAAGACAATCAGCCCTTCCTCCTCGACGTCGATCTCCCAGATCTGGCTGGCCAGGGCATTGATCAGATAGCGGTCATGAGAGACCAGCAGAATGGTGCCGGGATAGGAGGCCAGCACAGCCTGCAGGGCCTCCTGGGACGGGATGTCCAGATGATTGGTAGGCTCGTCGAGCAGCAGCAGGTTGGCATCCGTGAGGGAGAGCTTGGCCAGCGCCAGCCGCCCGCGCTCCCCGCCGGAGAGCACGCTGACTGATTTGTAAACCTCATCCCCGGTGAACAGGAAAGGGGCCAGGTAGCTGCGGACCTCCCCTTCATTTTGAAAAGCACCGACCTGAGTGATTTCCTCAATCACGGTCTTTTTCTCGTTAAGGTCCTGGTGCGCCTGAGCAAAATAACCAACATCCAGGTTGGCACCCAATTTAACCTCACCGGACCAGGGTTCCAGCTGGCCGAGAATGGTTTTTAAAAAAGTGGTCTTCCCGGCGCCGTTGGGACCGATTAATGCTGCGCATTCTCCCCGCAGCAGGGTGATATCCGGTGCTGAGAACAGCGGCCGGTCGGCATCCGGGTAGCCGATTTCCAGCGCGGTGGTGCGCAGTACCAGATCCCCGCCGCGCTGGCGGGTTGCCAGCTGCAGCGACAGCTGCTGAGGCTGCTTGGCCGGATTGCGCAGGGCGCGGATGCGCTGATGGGCTTCCGGCACGCTCATCGGGCTGGTTGTGGTGTCGATTTCTTCGCTGAGCTCTCCCCAGCTTTTCCCCTGAACGGCCTGCAGCCCCATTTGTTCGATGGCCTGCACCCGCCGGCTCAGGCGGCGCAGCTTGCCCTTGGCCTGGCCGGTGTTCTGGCCGGCAATATTGCGCTTAATGTAATCGAGTTCATTTTCCAGGCGGGTTTTCTCGGCTTCAAAAATCTCCTGCTGCCGCTGCCAGCGTTCCTGACGCTGGGTGAGATAGGCACTGTAATTCCCCCGGTAGGTTTCAAATCCCCCCAGGCTCATCTCCCAGATTTGATGACAGACCTGGTCGATGAAATAGCGGTCATGCGAGACCAGCAGCACTCCCCCCGGGAAGCTTTTCAGATATCCCTCCAGCCATTCTATGGCCTGGATGTCCAGGTGATTGGTGGGCTCGTCGAAAATCAGCAGATCGGGGGAGGAAAGCAGCAGTCTGCTGAGCAGCGCCCGGGTCCTCTGCCCTCCAGAGAGGTGGCTGACCGGCATATGGAACTCTTCTTTTTCGAAGCCCAAACCGCCCAGCACTTCCTCGATGCGGCTCTGATAGGTGTAGCCGCCGCGGCGTTCAAATTCCGCCTGGAGATTGCCGTAGCGTTCCAACAGCTCCGGTTGTGCTCCTCCCGAGGCTGTCATTTCCTTTTCCAGCCGCTGCAGCTCCTCTTCCTGTTTGCGGAGATCCTCCAGGGCGTGAAGAGCCTGCTCCCAGAGCGTTCCTCCCGGTGGGAGCTCCCCACCCTGGGGCAGATAGCCGATGGTCAGTCCGGCAGCCCGCTGCACCTTCCCCCCGCTGGCGGATTCCAGATCAGCTAGAATCCGCAGTAGGGTAGTTTTTCCAATCCCGTTTTCCCCTACCAGTGCGGTGCGGGTGTCTGGGGGGACTGTCAGGGACAGACCGGTGAAAATATCCACCGGGCCATAAGATTTGGAGAGATTGTAGGTGGTGATTAGTGACATTGTAGTCCATGCCCCTGCAGCTTTCCAGGCAGGGCTGTTTTCTAACCTTACTGTTCGGAGCTAAGTTTTTCGCTGTCCGTGATATAATCCCGTTCAGAAAAGAGACCTTGGCTGCCAGGAAATATTATAGTTGTCAAGTGGAAAAACTGGCAGGGTAGACAATTACTGGCAGATCGAATATTGTTCATGAGACAACAAATTCCCACCCAGGCAGGGCGATCTCCGGATTGGGGCAAGCGGTTTCTCTGGGCTGCGTTTCTGATATCCGCTGTCCTGACCATCACTCTGGCATTTGGAAGCTGTCAGCGGGACCGGTCCACCCCGGTTCCTCTCACCACGCCTGAGCAGCAAGGCCAGCCCACAGCTACAGAAATTGAATCCCTGGAAATTGATCAGGACCGTCAGCTGCAGGTTGGCGGCAACCGGCCCGGTTTTGTCGAGCTCGACCTGGATGACCCCGTGTTCTTTTTGCTCACCGGCCTTGATCTTCGGGAATGGGAGGGACAGACCGGCCCCAGCCTGACAGATACCATCATTGTTGCTGCCCTGGATGCGGAGGGGGGGCAGGCCAGCATGATTTCCCTTCCCCGCGACCTCTGGGTCACCCCTCCCGGATACGGCTCCTACAAGATTAATCAGGTGTTCTCTGTGGGTGAGAGTACGGATTATCCGGGCGGGGGGCCTGCGCTGCTGATGGACACCGTTGAACAGCTGCTTGGCGTTCCCATTGATTATTATGCCCAGGTGGACTTTCGGGCCTTTATTGTCCTGGTGGATTCCGTCAATGGTGTGCTGGTTGACGTACCGGAAAAAATACTTGTCGATCCCGACCCTTCCCTGGAAGGGGATATGAAACGGTTGGAACCGGGGATCCAGGTGTTACCCGGTGACCTCGCTCTTGGGTATGTCCGCACCCGTTCCACGGAGGAAGGGGATTTCGGTCGGGCCAAGCGCCAGCAGCAGGTGCTGTTGGGGTTGCAGAAAAAAATCGCCAGCTATGACATTCTGCCGGTGCTGATTCCCAAACTGCCGGGACTCTACCGCCAGCTGTCCTCCCATGTCGAGACCAACCTCACCCTCCGGCAGGTCATTCGCTTAGCCTGGGCTGTCCGGGATATTGACCCCCGTCTGGTCCAACATGAGGTGGTTGGACCTCCGCTGGTGGAGGCAGGGTTCAATGAAGTAAATCAATATGTGCTTTTTCCAGATGGGGAGGCCATCCAGAAGATCTGGCAGGACCTTCAGGTGATAACTGCCACACCGCTGCCGAAGCCCACCCCGACGGTGAGTCTGGATCAATATCTGGTGCAAGAAAATGCCCGGGTGGCAGTGCTCAACGCAACAACCTCACCGGGTCTGGCGGAAGCCACCGCCCGCTATCTGGAGGAGAACGGCATCAAAGTCACCAGCGTTGGGAATGCAGAAAAATTTAAGCAGCAAACCCAGATATTGGATTACACCGGAAAACCGCGGACGGTGGAGGCTGTTCTGGATGTGCTGGAGCTGTCCAGCAGCAAAATATTTTACCGGGCAGATCCAGATCCACAGGCTGATATTGAAATAATATTGGGGGCGGACTGGGTTGCCCAGAACCCTCTCCCTTGAGGGGTCACCCCGGTTGGGGGCAAGAGGAAAGTTCTCCCGGCTTGAAAACATATTTATTGACAGCACTTTAGAAACCCGATAGACTACATAGTGAGAAACCAGATAGCTGAGGAGGGTGTGGCCATGGGGTACCAGGACTTCCGCTTGACAGTGGTGAAGGGGTTTAACAAGGGGGAAAGCTACCCCCTGGAGGGAGATGAGATTGTTATTGGTCGGGGGGAGGATAATGATATCGTCCTCAATGTCGGCGAGGTGTCCCGGGAGCATGCCGTTCTCGTCAAGCAGGAGAATGAGGAAGGATACATCATAAAAGACCTCAACTCCACCAATGGTACCTTCGTGGATAAAATGCGCATCGGGGAGAAGTATCTGCTCAAACCCGGCGACACGATCATGCTGGGGGACGCGGTCTACCTGACCTATCAGGCAGATATGGATCCTGATGCCACCCTGGTTGCCCCGGCTCCGGATGCTGTTCAGGATGCGGAGGCGACCGCAGTCACGCCGCGTCAGCAGGCGGCCCGCCAGCCCAGAAAAGAGCAGGCCGCAGCGCCGCCCCCACCGGCAGCGGTGAAGGACCTCCGGGATGAGCAGCTGACGGAGGAAGGCGGACGGAAGACCTGGCTGTGGGCTGGAATCGGCTGTCTGGTGGCAGTTATCTTCCTGGCAGTGGTGGGGTTGATCGTTTTTGATTATTTGAACCTGTACTGCACGCCTCCCTTTGACACCCTGTTTGATTTTCTGTACACCTGTCCCTCCTGAGGGAGGACCGGTGGCAGGGGCTGCAGCCCGGCAGAACATCCCCAATAGCGCTCGCTGGTAGGCCTGTTTATGGGTGCACAAGAAGAATTTCAAGTCCAACCCACCGCATTTGTCTACGGCGGTGAGACTATAGCCCGACTTCCTGACGGTCGGGCTGTTTTTATTCCCTATACCATACCGGGGGAAACGGTCCGGATCCGTCTGGTTGAGGACAAGGAACGCTATGCCCGAGCGCAGCTGATCGAAGTGGTAGAGCCAGCGCCGTCCCGCATTGAACCGCGCTGCCGACATTTCGGCACCTGCGGCGGGTGCCATTACCAGCATCTCTCTTATGCGGATCAGCTGGCAGCCAAACAAGCAGTCTTCAGGGATCAGCTGGAACGGATTGGTAAGGTGACCGATCCTCCAGTGAGGGATATTGTCGGCTCCCCAAGCCCCTGGAATTACCGCAACCATATTCAATTTCATATCTCCCCGCAGGGGAAGCTGGGATATTTGAAGCACCGCTCCCGGGAGATGGTGGATATCGAGGAATGCCACCTGCCGGAAGACGTTCTCAATCTGGTCTGGCCGGTTCTGGAGGCGGAATCTATTCCGGGGCTGGACCGCATTCACCTGCGCTCCGGGGAGGGGGACCAGGATGCCCTGATTGTGCTGGAGAGCAGCGATCCCCAGCCGCTTTCCTTTGAGATGGATCTTCCCCTTTCAGCGGTTTATCGGGGGCCGGGTGGAGAGATCATTCTGGCCGGGGATGATTTCACCATTCTGGAGGTGCATCAGTTCCCATTCGTGGTCTCAGCCGGATCGTTTTTTCAGGTCAATACCCCGGTGGCGGAGAGATTAATCACTGATCTTCTTTCCCTGATCGATGGCTTGAGAAAAGAATTGGTGCTGGATGTTTACAGCGGCGTCGGCCTGTTCAGTGTTTTTCTGGCCGAGGCAGCTGAACGGGTGATCGGGGTAGAGTCGAATCCCAGCGCAGTTGAAGATTATCTGTATAATCTTTCCGGCTGGGAAAATGTGCAGCTTTATGACCTTGCCGCGGAAGAGGTGCTCCCCTATTTGGAGGAAGAGCCGGACGTAATTGTTTTGGATCCCCCCCGGGGAGGTCTTTCCACTGCGGTGCTCGATGGTGTGGTGAGCCTCAATCCCACGGCTGTGGTTTACATCTCCTGCGACCCGGCTACCCTGGCCAGGGATTTGAAGCGGTTTGCCAGACAGGGGTTCTTCCTGAGTCAGGCCGCCCCCTACGATATGTTTCCTCAGACCTATCATATTGAGAGCCTTAACCTCTTGAAAAAACCTACCCAATAAGGGTGATTTTCAGCACTTTGACCGCCTTTTTCAGCAGTGTTAAAATTCCATTGAGGACCCTGGTCCCCGGCAAGCTATGGAAGAGTTTCCTGCCCCTGGCAGGCTGCTCTTCCAGAGAAGATAAGGATGGTCATGGACAGCTTTGATCTGGGAAGATACCGGCAAAGCGAACGGCAGCGAAAAGCCTGCCCCGTTTTGTTCCAGCTGCTGCATTCATTTTCCATCCAGGCCTGGTTCGACAGCTGCTGTCGGGAGGGGCCTTTTTTTTATCTCTGGTGCCGGCACTGCAGCCCGGATCATCCCCCAGGGATTGCCGGAGCTTTCCAAGGAAACCATCAACAGTGAGTCTGACTGGAGGGAACCATGAAAGTTAGTCTGGACCTGAACCGTGATATCCCTATTCTGGATTGGGAGCCCCACCTGGCTGAACGAACCAAAATGATGCAGAGTTCCGCCATCCGTGAGCTATTAAAGTTTACCCAGGATCCCGAGATCATCTCGTTTGCCGGGGGGCTTCCCGCACCGGACATGTTTCCTGTGCGAGAAGTAGGGGAAGCCTGCCAGTATGTCCTGGATCAGCAGGGACAGAACGCTCTCCAGTACAGCGCGACGGAAGGGTACCAGCCCTTGAAGGAATATCTGGCTGATTCCATGCATAAATACGGGATCCCGGCCAAACCGGAAAATGTGCTGCTCACCAACGGGTCTCAACAGGCGCTGGACCTGCTGGGAAAGGTGTTTATCGACCCAGGAAGATTTGTGCTAACCGGCAGACCGACTTACCTCGGGGCTATTCAGGCCTGGAACGCTTACCAGGGCAGGTTCCACACCATGCAGCTGGATGATCAGGGCATGATTGTGGAAGAAATCGAACGGGCTTACCAGAAGGCCATGGATGAAGACGGAAAACCGCCGGCATTTATTTATGTGCTGCCCAATTTTCACAATCCGGCGGGGACCACTCTGCCCCTGGAACGCAGAATCCAGCTGGCTGAAATTGCCACAGAACTGGACCTTCCCGTGGTGGAGGATGATCCTTATGGGCAGCTGCGTTTCGAGGGGGAGGATATCACCCCAATCTGCAATCTGATCCCGGAGCGTACCATCTATCTGGGGACATTTTCAAAAATTCTCGCCCCGGGATTACGTTTGGGCTGGATTGTCTGTTCGGAAGCGCTGATGAAGCGGTTCATTCAGGCCAAACAGGGCTGTGATCTGCACACCGGTACGTTTGTTCAATTCCTGGCCAACGATATTGCCCAGCGGGGTATTCTCAAGCCCCACATTAAAAAGATCCGCAGGGTGTATAAGAAGCGGCGTGATGTGATGATTGACGCCCTGACTGAATTCTGGCCGGACTGCTGCGATTGGACCCTTCCGGAGGGCGGGCTGTTCCTCTGGGCCCGGGTTCAAAAAGAGTTGAACACCGACACCTTCCTGCGGGAAACGGCTTTGGAAGAGAAAGTTGCCTTTGTACCGGGGATGCATTTTTATCCCAATCAAGACGGCGGGTTCAACGCCATGCGTTTGAATTTCTCCTATTCGACAGAAGAGGTGATTGTTGAAGGGATCCGCCGCCTGGGGTTAGCCCTGAAAAGAGAGATCGGCTGAACGCGGTTATTTAATCAAAAATAATCATTCTTCCCTTTTGCTTAACGCTGGCGGGGAGGGGATGCCGCCCGGCAGGGACTCTGTGATCTCGGGGGGCAGCGGTGCTGGTATGCTGCAGTTGGCTGACCATTCCTCGCTGGTTGCCCGAGGTCATCCCGGCTGGACGCTGACTGGGGTATGGAAAATTTTCCATGCCAGGGCCGTTTTTTTGATTTGATGGAAGCGGTCATCTATGCCTTGGCTTCGAAACCGGATGCCCCGGGATTCTTTCCCCATCAGGAGTTCTTCAGCAGAACAGAGAGTCCGTTGGCCCGCAAGGGGCACGGAATTGATCCCGGCGCCTAGCAGCTGGGGGTATTGACATCCTGGGGGACTCTGGGGACAATCATGGGGAGAGATGCCGGATCAGCTGGCGAAGAAAATGTTGTCCTGTGCTGCAGCAGCTGTGCAGCTTGAGCAGCAGGCGCTGATTCCAGCGGTCGTCAACGATATCAACAAAAGGATTACCCGGGTGGCTTTCTGGATGGTTGGTTTCCTGCCTGTCCAGAAGAGAAAACAGGGCTGTCCCCTGTCGAATGGAGACAGCCCTGGATTACCTCACCGCCCATGTCCTCAGGGCTGCAGCATTTCCTGCTTTGAAAAGCTGACTTCTTCTTTCCCCATCAACTTCTCTTCCACTTTTTGGGTGATCAGTTCAAAGTGGCCGTTGTTGGAGACAAAGTCGAGGTCGTCTCCTGGGATGGTCAGCACCGGGCAGAGTAGAAATCCATCAATCCACTGCTGGTAGAGGGCATTGAGCTTTTCCAGATAGCTGGAGGCAATCTGTTCTTCATAGGACCGGCCCCGGCGGCGGATGCGCTGCTGCAGGGTGGGCACTGAGGCTCGGATGTAGATCACCAGATCGGGCGGAGGGAGAAATTCCACCAGCACCTGATAGAGCTCCTGGTAGGTCTGGTAATCCCGGTCGCTGATTTGGTTCTGCTGGTAAAGGTTGTGGGCGAAGATCTCTGCATCTTCATATACGCTGCGGTCCTGGATCACCGAGCCGGGATGAGCGCAGAGATTTTTATGGGCCCGCAGTCTTCTGGTGAGGAAGAAAATCTGGGAATGAAATGCCCAGGTTTTCATATCATCGTAGAAATCAGCCAGGTAGGGATTCTCACGCTCCGGTTCAAAAAAAGGTGTCCATCCCAGTTGGCTGCAGAGCTTCTCCACCAGCGTGGTTTTTCCCACCCCAATATTGCCTGCTACTGCAACAAACTTTTTCATACCTGCTCCTAAAAAACTACCGGAAGGATGGGGTTAAGTAAGCGACTGCTCTCTCTTCGGAATCCGACATCAGCAAATCCAGCATGTGGCCGGGCCGATAGCTGTCCACGGCTATTAAATGGAGTGTATCAGCAAATTGCTTTTCCTGTGGGGCAATCTTCAGGAGCTGATTTTTGGATTGATAAAAGAAGTCCTTATCAAAGATGGTGTTGGGATCGTCGAGGTACAATGCCAGCGGAAAGATTTGGGATTCGACCATGTCCTGGAAGAAATGAGTTCCAAAAGAGGGATCTGGTTCCATGGCGATCTGCTTGCCGGAAAGCTCAATTAAAGCCCGGGTATGATAGATGTCGGAATAACTTACCCGAATGCCCAGGTCGGGATTGTTCGTCCCCCATCGCCCTGGTCCCACACAGATGAAGATTTCCTCAGCCAGCAGGGCATTGAGACGTCCGATCGCCCGTCCCAGGGCCAGGCGGTCCGCCTGGGTGGGCAGCGCGTAGTATTCCTCCGGGGGGATGAAGAGCACATAGCGGATTCCCCTGACTTCCCCGCGGGGGATCATACAATGAGAGTTGAAGATGATGTTGCCTTCGGGGATCGCTTCTGGAATTTCTACTTCCGTCATATCCGAGTGACTCTGCGGGCGGCACTGCAGAATTGTGATGTTTGTCTTCCCATCTTCTGCGATTTCTACCGTGAATTCAGTATCCACCGGCATATGATATTTTTTCTCCAGGGTGGTGAGCATCTTGCGCATATCCCGGGCAAAGCTGGTCCGTCGTATCAGGCCGTTAAAGGTGAGAATGAAATTTTTCGGTTCCACCGTTAACGGAGTTCCCCGGATCGGTGTCAGGTATTCTCTTTCATCAATCTCTGCCAGATAGCGCAGACCGGGATACTGAGCGGAAAGCACTTTCTTGACCGGGAGGGTTTCCAGTTTGTTGGTCTCCAGATTGATCAGGTCGATCTGATGCTGGGTGTATCGGCGGATGTCCTGATAGGTTTTCTCCGGCCTGAGATCAGGATGGCTGAGTGCCACTAATCGGGGATAATCCTCCCCAACACGGTCCACTGCCCGGGTCCCCAGTCCCCACACCAGCCTTAAAAAGCCAGCATCCTTGTTGATCTTTGGAGTCCAGCGGTAGAGGTTGCGGCTGAAGCCCACGCCAGAAATCTGGGGAAAAAAATACTTTTCAAAGGGCTCACCCTGCACGACCTGAATGAGCACAGCCAGCCGTTCGTCATAGTCCAGGAGCCCCTGTTTGCGGCGGTAAATGATAGCATCGGGGTTCATTGCACTGGCATAAACACAGGCAATTGCCTGGGTGAGATCATGATAATTTTCCTCAGGAGTCCCCTGATTGGGGCAGAAAACACTTTCATACTTGCCGGCAAAAGAAGTGCCGAAATTGTCTTCCAGCAGACTGGAGGAACGGACGATTAGCGGTTGGGAGCCCACCTTGGCGAGCAGCTTTTTCAAACGCTCCTCAATATCGGGAGGAAACTCTCCCTGGGCGTATTCCCGCTGGATTTGGGGGTACCCGGCGTTGATTTCCTCCGTAGAGCGGTATTTCTGATTGTTCCAATGCACCAAATTGTTGAAAGACATGAACGTGTACATCACGCCGGCACCGATATAGTAAGAGGTGGGGATTTTCAGCCGGGATTCAATTTCCTCCCCTGCTGTGGATTCCAGGATCCGGGCTGCTAACAGCATGCCGGCTGCCTTCCCCCCGATCTTTCCGTAGCCGATTTTTCGCTGCTGAATGGAGATTAGATCCTCAATCTGGAACCATTCTTTAGCGATGTTAATGTAGGCCAGATGATCACTGATAATTTTGCGGATGAGGACGACAATGATTTCCTGTAGACGCGGAGACTGGATCTGGGCTTCCCCGGGGGGGAGATTAGAAATCGCCAGCGCATGATCAAAGAGCATGTCCAGCGGGGCGATCTCAGGATTGAAAGATACGGATAAACTTTCCAGGTTGCGGTTCCGTCTGGAAATGGACTCCTGGACGATCTTCTGGAAACGGTCGTAAGGGAGATTGTAGCCGAAATAATAATCGGTCAGCGTATCGCGGATGCGGGAAAGGCGCACCTCCCAGGTCTCGGCAGTTTCTTCTGAAAAAGGATCTTCCAGCCCCTCTCGTTCCTGAGAGTTGAGGGCCTGCTGGCGGACTTCCCGTTCAAATTTCTTGGGGGTGATGACCCCTTTTTCAAACATCTCCTGACGCATCCGCTCCCTGATGTGAGTTTTCAGGATGGGATACTGCGCCAGAGCCAGATAGATTTGGAGTGCTTGATCAGAGGAGCGATTGGGTACCGTCATAATTATCTTTGATAACAATAAGATCCCGGTTTCAACGGGAAAACCGGGATTATTCCACCCTGAAATCAGTTCCCTGCTGCGGGGGAGTCAGCTGCCCAGGTGCATGGGCATGATCACGTGAAGAAAGTTATTCTCTCCCACAGGACGGATCACGCCAGGACTGGTAGGCTTGGTGGTTTCCAGGGCAACGTTGGGGGTCTGAATGACTTCCAGGACCTCCCGGAGGTAGCGGACGTTGAAAGCAATGATCAGGTCACCACCCTCGATGGTGGCGTCCAGGACCGTTTGACTGGACCCCGTTTCTTCCGATTGTCCGGAAATCTCCACTTCGCCCGGTGTGTTTTCCTCCGGGCCGGGGGTGATGTTGACCTGAGCGATCAGGGACCCCTCACGAGCAAAGACCTCGGCCTGTTTGCAGGCCTTCAGAAAAGCTGCCGTGGTGAGGACCGTCCGGGTCTGGTAATTATTGGGGATGATCTGCTGATAGTCAGGGAAGGTCCCCTCGATAAGCTGTGAGACCAGTTCAACATTCTTGGTGCGGAAGATCACCTGCCCCCGATCAGGTGGGATGAGCATGGAAATCACCTCTTCGCCGTCACCGCTGATCCGGGCCAGCTCGCTCAGCGCCCGGCCGGGAATGACCGCTTGCAGCGGCTGGGGAGCCGCGGAGGAGAGGCTGGCATGTCGGACGGAAAGCCGGAAACCGTCCGCGGCGGCCAGGGTGATGGTATTGTCCTCCACGGTGATCAGCACGCCGGTGAGGATCGGTCTGGCTTCATCATGAGAAGCGGCGAAAACCACCTGCTTGATCATCTCTTTAAAATCGGTCACATTGAGCTCGATGCCTGCATCCAGATCCGGTGTGGGCATGGGAGGGAATTCCTGGGCATCAATACATTTTATGTCCGTGTTCAAGGTGCCGCTTTTTATGTTCAGGGTCTGGTTGGAATCCTGGTAGGTCATGTCCGTCTTGGCAGGCGGGATGGTGCTGACCAGATCAGTAAAGGTCCGGGCAGGGACGGTGGTGGACCCTTCCTCCTCAATTTTCGCTCCGATCCAGCAGGTGATGCCCAGCTCCAGGTTGGTGGCGGAAAGGCGCAGGCGGCCGTTATCGGTGGCTACCAGGATGTTGGACAGTACCGGCAGGGTGCTGCGGGGAGAGACAGCGCGGGAGACAACGCTCAAACCGTGGGCGAGGTTTTCTTGCAAGACGGAGATTTTCATAATTGCATTCCTCTTTTTCGCAGTGGGCATTCAACTTTCTATAATAATGTAAGTATACAATGAGAGCCAAAAATTTACTAGTCCCGAGCGGTGGTAGGGGTGCCCGGCTGTCTTCATCCGGCACACCGCAATTAGTTTGACAGCTTTCTGGCCTCATGTTATCATCCCAAAGACAAATTAATTGGCCTCTGAAGGCACTCTTATCCAGAGAGGTGGAGGGACCGGCCCAGTGAAACCTCGGCAACCGGGCAGTGGGAAGCATTCCGCTGCAGATGGTGCTAACTCCGACAGATGGGTTCTGGAAGATGAGAGGGCAGACATTACGTTGGCGCCCTTTCTTGCATGTCAGAAGGGGCTTTTTCTTTCCACCAATCGATCATGTCAGGAGGCTTTATGAACAGCACTTTCAGCAAACTTTCCAGCTTGTTATTTACTTCGGAGTCCGTCACAGAAGGTCACCCGGATAAGATGTGTGACCAGATCAGCGATGCGGTGCTGGATGCCTGTCTGGCCCAGGATCCCCACTCCCGGGTGGCCTGTGAGACAGCCACCAAAACCGGCTACGTGATGCTGCTGGGGGAGATCACCACCTCCGCAGACATTAATTATGATGCTCTGGCCCGGGAGGTGATCACCGGCATCGGCTATGATCGTGCAAAAAAGGGATTTGACGGACATACCTGCGGGGTGCTGATCGCCCTTTCCCAGCAGTCCGGTGACATAGCCCGGGGCGTGGATAAAGCCCTGGAGGCCAAGGCCGGGGAGATGACCGAAGCGGAAATTGAGGCTGTTGGTGCCGGGGATCAGGGCATGATGTTCGGTTATGCCTGTGATGAAACCCCCATGCTGATGCCCATGCCCATCTACTTGGCGCATAAACTCTCCCGCCGATTGGCTCAGGTCCGTAAGGAGCAGGTGCTTGACTGGGTTCGTCCGGACGGCAAGAGTCAGGTGACGGTGGAATACCGCTATGGAAAACCGGTGCGCATTGATACGGTGTTAATCAGCACCCAGCACACCCCGGACGTGGCGCACGAGGAAATCGAGCAGGCGATCAAGGAGCAGGTCATTCTGCCCACCCTGCCGGAGGAGATGGTCGATGGAGATCTCAAAGTGATCGTCAATCCCACGGGTCGTTTCGTGGTCGGCGGGCCGATGGGCGATGCCGGGTTGACAGGCAGAAAGATTATCGTTGACACCTACGGGGGAATGGGCCGCCATGGAGGCGGGGCCTTCAGCGGTAAGGATCCCACCAAGGTGGACCGCTCGGCAGCCTACGCTGCCCGCTGGGCGGCTAAAAACGTGGTCGCTGCCGGGTTGGCCGGCCGCTGTGAAATTCAGGTATCCTATGCCATTGGTGTGGCGCATCCGTTGAGCATCAATGTGGAAACCTTCGGGACAGGGAATATTGAGGATGAGAGCATCAGCCATCTGATCCGGGAGCACTTTGACCTTCGGCCGGGAGCGATCATCCGCGACCTGGATTTGCGCCGTCCCATTTACCGGCAGCTGGCCGCTTATGGACATTTCGGTCGGGATGATCTGGATCTGCCCTGGGAGAACACGGACCGGGCGGAAGCGCTGCGCAGTGCCGCCGGCCTTTAATTGCTGACCCCGGGTCCGACCTCCGAGGTCGTTTTGGGAAAAACTCGAGGCAGGGAACAGTCGGCCTCGGAGGTTGGTCAGGGGATCAGGGCTGCTCCAGGCCGTGGGCGGTGAGCAGTGCTGGATCACTGAGCAGCTGCTCGGTGGGACCGTCAGCGACGATCTCCCCCTGATCCATGATCACCATGCGGGGGAAGACCTCCTGGACCAGGCGCATATCGTGGGTGGAAACCAGCAGGGTCAGATCCAGGTCTTCCAGAAAGTTGATCAAAGAGCGGCGGGAGCGGGGATCCAGGCCGCTGGTGGGTTCATCGAAGACCAGGATATCCGGCTCCATGGCCAGCACGGTGGCGATGGAGATGCGCTTCTTTTCCCCCAAACTGAGATGGTAGGAGAGCCGCTTTCCGTAGTCAGCCATGCCCACCTGCTGCAAAGCGATTTCTGCCCGTTCCCGGACTTCCTCTTCGGGCAGGCCCATATGCAGCGGTCCAAAAGCTACATCCTCAAATACCGTAGGGGAGAATAGCTGGTCATCCGGATTCTGAAACACCAGGCCCACCCGGGCCCGGATCACAGGCAGGTTGTCCTCCGTCACCGGCAGACCCATGATCTCAATCTCCCCTTCCCCGCGGTACACGCCGTTGAGCTGCAGCATCAGGGTGCTTTTCCCTGCCCCGTTTGGACCTACCAGGGCGACTTTCTCACAGCGCTCAATTTCCAGGTTGATGGACCGCAGAGCCTGATGTCCATCCGGATAGGAAAACGCTACCTCCCGCAGGGTCACAGCCTTGTCCCCGCATTCCTTCGGGTGGGGAAGCTGCTGGTTCTCTGGGTGTTGAATGGGCATATCGATTGATCCTGTCTAGTAGGCCTACGCCATTGAAAAATAGGTCAGCACCTGGACCAGGAGCAAAAAAACGGTAACGGATAAGAGAATCATCCAGTCCCGGGGCTTCATGCGGTGGGGGTTAAGAGTGAGCAGCTGGCCGCGGTAGCCGCGCACCTGCATGGCCTGGTAGATCCGCTCGCTGCGCTCCACGCTGCGGAGAAACAGCTGCCCCACCATGCTTCCGGCGGTCCTGGCGCTCCAGCTGAGGGATTTCTTGCGCCCGCCGTCGGGACCGGCGGCGCTGCGGCTGGTGCGAGCCCGAAGCAAACGGCGGGCTTCCCCGATGAGCACGAACAAATAACGGTACATGAAGGAAATCGTGGAGACCAGGACGCTGGGCATCTTTAAGTGCCGCAGGGCATGGATTAAATCAGGGAAGGGAGTGGTCGCAGAGAGCAGGATGGCAGCCTGGACGGAGATCCAGCTGCGGAGCATGATGGTGGAGAAGCGGATTAACCCGGCTGTGGTGATTGTTACCTGCAGCTGGGGCAGCTCCCAGAGAGGATCTCCGGGGGTGGAGATCAAAATAGTTGCTGCAGCCAGGGCAAACGGCAGCACAATCAGCGACCGGCTGAGCAGAAATCCAATCCCCACCCTGGAAAGCTGTGCGGAGAGCAGTAGAAAAGTCCAGGTGAGGATCAGTCCCAGCCAGGCGCCGTCCGGCAGCAGGATGTTAGAAACAATGATCAGCACAGTTAGCACCACCTTGACCCGGGGGTCAAGGCGATGAAGGGGGCTGTGCTGCGCCTGATAGAGATTTAACGCTGGGCTCCCCATCAGCTTTCAGAGGTCTTGCGTTGTCTTAACCCCCTGGCAATGCCGATAAGTAGAATGCCGGCCACCAGGGCTCCAATTGCACCGGCCAGAATGGTTGAGGCAGCGGTTTCCCCCAGAAAAGGCAGCGTATAATCCGGCAGAATCTGGTAAGGAGCGTTTTGTCCGCGGTCGATGAACCCCAGGTTGATAGCCACCCGCTCCAGGCCATCCGGGGAGGCGGATGCCAGCGGAGAGATCAGTACCACGGCCAGAGAAATCAGCACACCGGCGATGACCCACCCCCGCCCCCCTTGCTCAGCGGAGGAAGACAGCAGATCGGGGCGGGTCTGCGTGATGAACACCAGGGCACCCACCGTGATCAGCGCTTCACCAATCCCGATCAAGGCATGGACGCTCAGCATGGCAGGGAGGACAATTTCCAGCGCTGAGGTCCCGCTGATCCACAGCTGCAGGGCGGTCATCAGCGCACCGGCCAGTACGGACAGCCAGGCTGCCAGGCCGGCAGCAGCCATTTTCACTGACGCAGCGCGGTTCCTCACTCCCCGGTAAAGACCAAAACCAATCAGGACAGTGAGGATCCCCATATTGAAGATATTGGCACCCAGTACCAGCAGTCCGCCGTCCTGGAAGAACAGCGCCTGCACACCAACCACAGTGGTCATTACCAGAATCCCCGCCCAGGGGCCGAGGACAATCGCTGCCAGGGCGCCGCCGAGCAGGTGTCCGGACGTTCCGCCGGCAACGGGAAAGTTGATCATCTGGGCCGCAAAGATAAAGGCTGCCATCACCCCCATCAGGGGAACCTGCCGCTCACCGAGCTCAGTCTGGGAGCGGCGGACGGCGATGCCGACCATGACAATGGAGATCCCCCAGAAGATCAGGGAAACGGGAAGGTTGAGAAAGCCATCAGGGATATGAAGCGGTTCAGGGAGGAAAACCTCAGGCAGACTCATGGGAAGCTTCTCCTTGTTGACATTGCGAACAGACACCGAACAGGGTGAGATGATTTCGATCCAGTTGAAAGTGATGATCTTTCCAGAGGGATGCCCGCAGGGAATCAGCATGGGCTGCCTCCGCATCGGTCACCTGCCCGCACTGGCGGCAGACCAGATGAATATGCGGCCCGTGCTCCTCGGTGGCATAGATGATCTGTCCCTGCCCAAAATCGGAGCGGCTGACCAGGCCCTCCTCAACCAGCAGGTCAAGTGTACGGTAGATAGTAGCCAGATTGATGGCTTTCGCCTGCCGGTGAACTTCCTTGAAGACCATCTCCGCGGTAAAGTGAGAGGAAGTAGGGCTGATGGCATTGATGATCAGCTCCCGCTGTGGGGTGATCCGGTAGCCTCTTTCCCGCAGGGTGGTGAAAAGGGTTTCTCTCAAGGTCATGGCGGAATGTGGTTCCATCCCCTATCAAATGCAAATATTTGCAGCTGATATGAGTCTATATAATTGCTGCAGGAAAGTCAAGCCGGTTGCGCTTTCCAGACAGCCGGTGATCTCGCCAGAGAACTTCCCCTGTCAGGAGAAGCGGATGGAAAGCTTCCGGGGGTGTGGTTTTTTCCCGGGAGGATGGCTGCTGTCTTTCCACAGGCGGAGGAAAGTCAGCAGCATTGAATTACGAAAGATGGGCCTGGAAGGTTTTCAGGAGCTGCTTCTTGGGACGGAATCCGGTCAGCCGCTCCTGGATTTCGCCGTCTTTGAAAAGAATCAGCGTGGGCACGCCCATGACTCCGTATTTCATCGCTGTTGCCTGACTGGAGTCCACATCCAGCTTACGGACTTTGACCTGATCGCCCCACTCCTCCGCCAGCTCCTCGATGATAGGAGCGAGCATTTTGCAGGGTCCGCACCAGGCTGCGGTGAAATCTATCAGCACCGGCGTATCGGCTTCCAAAACTTCTTCCCCGAAAGTATCATCGGTTACAAAATCAAGATCCGGCATAGTATTCTCCTTCCCTGTTCTCAAAGCGGCTTTTGCAGTTTAAAGACACAGCGCTACGATAGATTGACGTGGAAATTTGATTGAATCTTACCAGATGCCTCCCTGCTGCTAGAGAACCGTCACCTGCGAGCCCCGCGGGGTTTTCTCCACCAGCAGCTGAGTTGAAAAGGCCTCCTGAATTTCTTCCACATGGGTGATGACCAATATTTTCTTGAAATCCCCCCGGATGAGGTTGATGGCCTCGATCAGGCGCTGACGGCCGATCTCGTCTTGACTGCCAAACCCTTCATCGATGACCAGGGTTTGCAGTTTGGCGCCAGTACGGTGGGAGAGAAGATGGGAGAGAGCCAGGCGAACAGCAAAGTTAATCCGGAAGGATTCACCGCCGGAGTACATTTCGTACTCTCTGCTCCCCTGCTGGTCCTGAATTTGTAGTTCCAGAGTCTCTTTTTTATCCCCGCGGCTGGCATCCCGGTAGGCGGTTTGGGCCAGAAAACGGATCGACATCGTCCCTCCGCTGAGCTTTTCCAGGATTTGATTGGCCCGGGCTTCGATGTCCGGCAGGGCGTGCTCGATGACCAGAGCGGGGACGCCGTTTTTTCCTAAAGCTTCTTCCAGCTGCCGGTACAGTTGTCCTTTTGCAATCAGCCGATGGCGCTCCTTTTCCAGCCGCGACAGCTTCTCCTGCTGCCTTTCCAGCACGGCAACTTTCTGCTGGGCTGCTCCCACCTGGCGCTGGAGGATATTCTCCTCTTCTTTGATGGACAGCAGCTCCTTTCGGGCTGCTGACAGATCCGGCGCAGCTGTTTCGGCATCCTTCAGCTTGGACTGATTTTCCTGCAGGGCTGTCTGCCGGCGTTCCTGTTGATGTTCTTCCTCGGCCAACTGTTTCCGGAGATCCTCAATTTCCCGGGAAAGACCCTCTGCAGCCATCTGCGATTTTTCCAGGGCGCGCAGCTGGGCCTGCACAGCCTCTCCCCGTTCGACCAGATTTCGCACCTGATCATGGCGGGCGGCGTCATATCCGATTTCTTTCAATTCGTTGTTAATCCTGTTCAGCTTCTGTTGGGCTGCCGGGGCAAAGGTTTCTCTCTCCAGGGTCTTTTTGAGGGATGACAAGCGGTCTGCCGGACCGGACCGCCAGGCTTCCTGGCGGGCTTTGATATCGTTCAGCTGGTTTTTCAGCCGATCGGCCTGCTGGGAATGGGACCGCAGCTGGTTTTCTGCCAGACTCAGCTGGGTGATTTTTAGCTGCAGCTCCCTGACAATTTGGTCGGATTCCGCCAGGATGGCTTTGTTTTTTCGGAAGCGGTCCCCCAGGTCTTTTCCTTCTGCACGCAGCGATTTGATCAGCTGGGTTCTTTCCTGGGCCGACAGCGGCTGGCCGCAGAGGGGACAGTGGGCGCCGTCGGTTTCCTCCAGTTCTTCGATCCGCTGGTGAAGTTCCATCATCTCGCTGTACAGTCTGGGGTTTTCTGCCTGGGCTTCAGCCTGCTGCTGACGGGCGTCCTCCAAAGCACGCTGGGCTTCTTCCTTGCGCTGGAGCTGCTCCTGGGCTTTTTCGATCTGGTGCTCTTCCGCGCTCAGCTGATCGGTCAGCTCGGGTATCCGCGCTGTCAGCTCCTGGACAGTTTGGGCTTCTGCCTCCAGGGTGCTGACCTCCTGCCGCAGACGAGCTTCTTCAGCTGCCATTTCCAGCAGCGGCTGCTGCCGTTTTTCCTCTTCTTCCCGGAATCGGCCGGCCGTTTTTTCCCAGCTGGAAAGCTCCTCCCGGGCATGCTGCCACTGCCGGTATGTTTCCTTGACCTCATGCTGCCGTTCCATCAGCTGCTGATGTTCCTTCAGCTCATCACCCCGCTGTGAGATGCGGGCCTGCAGCTGAGAAATCTTGTCGGCAGATGCTTCCAGCTGCTCGTGCAGGGTTTGAACCAGCTGGCGCTGTTCCTCCAGGGAAGCCTGTTGAGAATTCACCTTATCCAGACGCTGCTCTTCCTGCTGACGGTGATCAACCGTGCGCTCAAGTTCCTGCTGAAGCGACCGCAGCGTTTCCCGGCGCTGCGCTGCCTGCTGCAGTTCGCTGTGGATTTCCGCAATGCGGCCGTTCAGGGTTTGGACCTCGGATTCGACCTGGCGGCGGGATTGAGCAGCTCTCGCCCGGTAGGTTTCCCACACCTGAAGATTGAGAATCTGGGAGAGAATTCGCTTGCGGGCTGCTGGGGTTTGCTGGGTGAATTGATCCGCCTCCCCCTGCAGAAAAAAGACCGCGTTGATAAAGGTTTCGTAATCAAGACGAAGGATGTCAGTAATTTTTTGGTCCGTCTCCCGGATGGTTCGCTCACTGAGGGGAATCCAGGATCCTTCCCCATCCCCCTTTTCCCGGAAAAGATCGACGCTTTTTGTTTTGCCCCGCGGGTTGGTGCGCACCACCCGATAGCGGGTCCCCTGATAAGTAAACACCAGACTGACCTCCGCGCGGTCAGAGTCAAGATTGATGATGGATTCATCATGCTTCCTGGCTCGCCCGAAGAGAGCCCAGGTGATGGCATCGAGGATAGAGGACTTTCCCGCGCCGTTGGCGCCGGTAATGCACAGCAATTCCACTCCGGAAAAATCAATCTTCACTGGATCCCGGTAGGAAAGGAAGCCTGCTATCGTAAGGGAATTGGGAATCATCGATCCTATGATAACAGATCCCCGGATCCGGTTGGACCCGGATCAATTCGGGATCTGCTTGAAAAGGGATCTTTCAGTGCTGGATCTCGCCTTTGACTGTTTGGAGCAGTTTTTCGGCGTGAAGATCTGCCAGCCGGTAATAAGCAGCATGGAGGTGCTCGGCGATATCTTTGGCCATCCCCTTATCAAATTCGAGATGTTCCATATTGATCACCATGGCGGGAATGTTCGCTTCGGCGATCTGCTGGGCGATCCTGCGGGCTTCTTGCTGTGGGGGGAGGTTGGTCATGGAAACATTACCGACCCCATCGGTGAGCAGGATGAGCAGCGGGCGGGTGTCAGGGCGGGACATTTCTTCCCGCCGGATGACTTGATAGGCCAGGTGCAGGCCTGCCGACAGCGGGGTCTTGCCGCCCACCGGGATATCCGCCAGAGAGCGGCGGGCCGATTGGACGGAATTGGTGGGGGGCAGCACCAGCAGAGCACGGTCTTTTTGAAAAACAATCAGCCCCACCCGATCCCGGCGCTGATAGGCGTCGGTGAGCAGGGAAAGAATTGCCCCTTTGGTGGCGCTCATCCGCTCCGCGACTGCCATGGACCAGCTGGCATCAACCACGAAAAGGATCAGATTCGCGGTACGCTTGACCCGAACTTTGCGCTGCAGGTCTTGTTTCTTAATTGAAAAAGCCAGCTGTTTTCGTTCTTCCTCCCGTCTTTGTTGATAGGGAGCAGCGGCTCGAATCGTGGCATCCAGAGCGATGTCCGAGGTATCCCCTCTGGCGGGACGGGACTGAATATAGCGTCCGCGTTTCCGTTCAGTGCGGGTCTGAGACCGCCTGCCGCTGGAGCGGCGCTCCCGGCGATCGATCGGGGAATCCAGCAGATCAGGGTGGAAGGTGTCTCCAATGTTTACTTTCTGGCCCCCTTCCCACCAATCAGCATAGCCGGAGTCAAAGACATCGTCCGCACCGGCATCCGGGGGGGACTGCTGCTGGTCAGTCAGCTTTCCGCTGCTGGCTGGCGTTTTTTTTTATCCCCTTCTCCGGCGGTTTGTTCCCCGGGCGATTCAGCGGAGCCCTCGGGACCTTCTCCTTCGGCTTCCGGATCGGGAGCAGCGCCCTTGAGCTGTTCGATCTTTTCAGCCAGCTCTTCGGCAGAGATCTCTGACTGCTGGAATGGACCCCGTTTCAGACGGTGAGGGTAAGCCAACTCCGCAGCCAGGGCGATATCTCGACCGGTGATTGCTGTGCGGCCTTCAAAGGCGGCATGAGCCCGGGCAGTTTTCAGGATGACCAGATCAGAGCGATGACCGTCCACATGCAGGCTGGCGCTCAGGTTGGCGATGTCAACCAGATTCCGGGAGGAATAATTCACCATGGCAAGCAGCTTCCGGGCCTGGGCGATGCGCTCGGAAAGCTCTTTTTCGCGCGGCAGCCACTGCTCGCGAAAGGCCTGGGGATCATCTTCATATGCCAGGTGACGCTCCATGATCAACACTCTTTCTCGGGTTTCCCGGATCCCTTGAATGTTGACAGAAAGCGCAAATCGGTCCAGCAGCTGGGGGCGCAGGTCCCCCTCTTCCGGATTCATGGTTCCGACCAGAATAAACCGGGCCGGGTGACTGAAAGAAATCCCTTCTCGCTCCACAATGTTCATGCCCATGGCCGCGGAGTCCAGCAGCAGGTCGACTACATGGTCATCCAGCAGGTTGACCTCATCGATATACAGCAGACCCCGATTGGCGTCAGCCAGCACGCCGGGTTCGAAATGCCGCTCTCCCTCCTGGATGGCTTTCTCGATATCCAGCGTGCCGACCACCCGGTCCTCGGTGGCGGAAACCGGCAGGTTCACAAAGGGGGTGGGCAGCATTTCAATCTGGCGGTCCTCGCCGTTCTCCGCCCGTTCCCGACACTCGGTGCACCAGGTGGAAGGGCGGTTGGGATCACAGCCAAAGCGGCAGTCGGTAAAGGTCTCTACTTTGGGAAGCAGGGCAGCCAGGGCCCGGGCGGCGGTTGATTTCGCCGTGCCTCGCTCGCCCCTGATCAGCACCCCGCCGATTCTGGTGTTAACGGCATTGAGGACCAGGGCGCGTTTCATACGCTCCTGGCCAACAATGGCAGTAAATGGGTAAATTGCCGTCATAAATATCCTCTTACTACAGGGGAGGACTGCCCCTGAACCCCCCTGACCACGAATAAAAGTTGTTTCTGCTCCCTCCTGGGAGGCAGTTTTTGTCCGCGTCTATCTTACCACAAAGGTTGCCAACTTGACTTTTGCACTGTATAATGATGTGCATCTAATTTTCGGAGCGTGTAATTTTATGGATGATAAAATGTCTCAAACAGGGGGAAATACTGCCAATGGTCAGCCCTCTCAGACGGAAATAATGGATATGGAAACCCTGCTGGCCCAGGAAGGGCTGGGGTTGGGGAACATTCCGGTAAAGGGGGAGGTCCGCAAAGGGGTGATCACCTCTATCAGCCATCATGGCATTTTAATTGATGTCCAGGCGAAAGCTGATGGTTTGATCGCCGGCCGTGAGCTGGAAAACATCAATGCTGATACGCTGGATGGTTTTCAGGTGGGCGATGAGATCCCGGTGTATGTGCTTGAGCCCGAGGATGTCAACGGCCATGTGCTGCTCTCCTACACCCGGGCCCAGGAGGAGAAGGATTGGGTATGGGTGGAAGACTGCCTGGAAAGCGAGGAGATTATCACCACCAAGGTGGAAGGGTTCAATAAAGGTGGGCTGCTGGTGCCGGTGGGACAGCTGCGCGGCTTTGTCCCTGGCTCCCTGGTCAGCGTTTTCCGCGAGGGTGAGGGGGCTACACCTGAGGACCGCTGGGCAGAAACCGTCGGTGAGGAGATCAAACTGAAAGTGATTGAGGTAGACCGCTCCCGACAGCGCTTGATCCTCTCGGAACGCGATGCTATCGGTGAAACCCGGGAAGCGATTAAAGACCAGCTGCTGGAGGAGCTCTCCGTGGGTGACCAGGTGTCTGGATATGTCAGCAGTCTGGCAGATTTCGGCGCTTTTGTTAACATTCAGGGGGTGGATGGATTGGTACACCTTTCTGAGCTCTCCTGGGATCATGTCGATCATCCCAGCGACCTGGTGAAAGTCGGCCAGGAAGTTGAAGTCGAGGTGATCAGCATCGATGAAGAGAAGCGGCGTATTGGGCTGTCCATGCGTCGTCTGGAGAAAAACCCCTGGCTGGATAAAGCCAAAGAAATCCGCGAAGGCCAGCTGATTGAGGGCACCATCACCAATCTGACCGATTTTGGCGCTTTTGCCCGCATTGAAGACACCGATTTGGAAGGTTTGATCCACATCTCCGAACTCAGCGAACAACGCATCGGCCATCCCTCCGAAGTGGTCGCGGTAGGAGAAACCCTTACCCTGCGGGTGATCAGCCTGGATATGGAGCGCCACCGCATTGGTCTGAGTCTGGAGAAAGTGGATTCAGATGAATACGCATCGATTGATTTTGAGCTGCTCCAGGAAGAGCTGGAGGATGACAGCGCTGTGGAGGAGGCAGTCCCGGAAGGAGTCAGCAATGAGGACGATCTCCCTCCTGCGGATCAACCTCCACCGGAAATTGAGTAACATTTCCCCTCTCAAGCGCATCCGAAAGATGCGCTTTTTTGGTTCTGGCAGCCAGTGCAGGGAAGAGAGCCATTTTTTATTATATTTTTATTAAAAAAGGCCCGAGATTGTCAAATCAAAATGAGATTTGGTAGAATGGGCTTACCTTAGAAAACAGGGGGCAATAAGGTTTCTTTATATGTGGCAGCTGTGTCCGGAAGGTTGTTCCCGGCAGGCTGCAGGAGGTTTTTACTTTGGCTAGCATGGAAAGATTTACCCAACGTGCCCGCAGGGTGTTGAGTTTAGCTCATAAAGAAGCGGAACGAATGCGCCATGCCCAGATCGGAACGGAGCATCTGCTGTTGGGTTTACTGAGGGATCAAGGTGGAATAGCCGGTCGCGTTCTTCGCGATCTGGGATTGGATATTGAGAGCGTTCTGACAGTCACGGAAAGTATTACTGGTTATGGTGATTTTCACGGCGATGCCCTCGCCCTCTCCCCGGGAACACAGCGTGTCCTGGAATTAGCAGTTGAAGAAGCCCGCAAGCTGGGTCACCAATACATTGGTGTGGAACACATCCTGCTGGGCTTGATTTCCCACGGCAAAGGGATTGCCATTGATGTGCTCAGCCAGCTCGGATTGACCACGGACCAAATCCGCCGGCAAACCCTGCGGGTGATTGAAGAAACGAAAGATCAAAACAAGCTCCAGCGAGAGCGCAGCCATGGGCGATCTTCCAAACGGGCCAAGGGCAAAAGCGCCACCCCGATGGTGGATCAACTGGCGGTGAATCTCACTGAACTGGCGGAAGAAGGCAAGCTGGACCCGGTCATCGGCCGGGAGAAAGAAATTGAGCGCGTGGTTCAGATCTTGGCCCGCCGGACAAAAAACAACCCCGCACTGATCGGGGAGCCCGGCGTGGGCAAAACCGCCATTGTGGAAGGACTCACCCAGCGAATCGCTGACGGCGAAGTCCCAGCCCCACTGCTTGGCAAGCGGGTGCTGCAGCTTGATCTGGGCTCGGTGGTTGCCGGTACCATGTACCGCGGTCAGTTTGAGGAACGGCTGAAGCGGGTGATTTCGGAACTCAAGCAGTCCGATGCCATTCTGTTTATTGATGAGGTGCATATGCTGGTGGGAGCTGGTTCAGCCGGTTCTGCTATGGATGCCGCCAATATTCTGAAACCGGCCCTCTCCCGGGGGGAACTCCAGGTGGTGGGGGCGACCACGCTGGATGAATACCGCAAGCATATTGAAAGCGATGCGGCCCTGGAAAGACGCTTCCAGCCCATCACGGTGGATGAACCTTCCCAGGAGGAGACCGTTGAGATCCTGAAAGGGATCCGCTCCGCCTATGAAGATCACCACCAGCTGAAGATTTCCAACCGGGCATTGGAGGCGGCTACCGATCTCTCCGCCCGCTACGTTTCTGACCGCTTCCTGCCGGATAAAGCGATTGACCTGATTGACGAGGCTTCCTCCCGGGTGCGCATGTACAAAAACCCGATTGGGGAATCCGCCAAAGAGGTGGTCCGCAAACTGCGCGATGTGCGTAAAGAGATCAAAATGCATGAAGATGAGGATCCCAGCTCGACCCGGCTGCTGGAGGATGAAGAGGCGGATCTCGAAGATAAGCTGGATGAGTTAAAAGCTGCCTGGGACCGCGACAGCAGCCCTACCGTCTCGGTGGAAGACATAGCGGAAATCGTCTCCATGTGGACGGGGATTCCGGTAACCGAGCTGGCAGAGGAAGAATCCGACCGCCTGATGAACATGGAGGAAGAACTCCATAAGTATATTGTTGGGCAGGAGGAGGCCATTGAGAAGATCTCCAAGGCGGTTCGCCGATCGCGGGCGGGATTGAAAGATCCCAAGCGGCCGGTTGGATCGTTCATCTTCCTCGGCCCCACCGGTGTGGGAAAAACCGAGCTGACCAAAGCGCTGGCAAAATTCATCTTTGGCAGCGAACAGGCACTGATCCATCTGGACATGTCAGAATTCATGGAACGCCACAGTGTCAGCCGTCTGGTGGGTGCGCCTCCCGGATATGTCGGATATGATGATGCCGGGCAGCTCACCGAAGCCATCCGCCGTCGGCCTTACTCAATCGTGGTATTTGATGAGATTGAGAAGGCGCACCATGAAGCGCACAATATGCTGCTGCAGATCATGGAGGAGGGTCATATCACTGATGCCCGGGGGCGGACAGTGGACTTCCGCAATGCCCTGGTCATCATGACCTCGAATATCGGCGCTGACCTGATCCAGAACACCTCCAACATCGGGTTTGAGCTGACCCGGGACGAAGAAGCAGCCCGGCAGCGTGACTATGAGGAGATGCGCAACAAGCTGATGAAATCTCTCAAGAACACCTTCCGTCCGGAATTCATCAACCGGGTGGATTCCGTGGTGGTCTTCCATGCCCTCAGCAAGGAAAACATCCGCGATATTGTCAGCCTCGAGCTGAATAAGGTTCGCGACCGCTTGGTGGAGAAGAAATTGCGCCTGGCGATCACGGAAGAGGGCATTGATCTGCTGGCTGAACAGGGGTACAACCCTGAAATGGGCGCCCGACCGTTGAAGCGGGTCATCCAGCAAAAGATCGAGAATCAGCTCTCAGATGCTGTTCTGGCCGGGAAGTTTACAGAAGGTGATATTGTCCTGGTCGACGTCGAAGAATCCGAAGGGGATGAGGAGGATGAAATAGTCCTCAAAAAGGGAGAACCCTCCCAGCTGGAGAACGATTTCGATCCCAAGGATCGGGAAGAACCCATCCCGGTGGGATAACCTGATCAAAACAATCGAAAAAAACGTGCTGGTGATCCAGCACGTTTTTTTTTGTTAACTAAAACCCGGAAAGGCTCTTGGTGGATCACCTTGATAGCCTATGAGAGGATGATTTGATCTCTGCCGGCTCCTTTTCCCTGGTACAGCCTATCATCTGCTCGCCGCAGCAGCTGGGGAAGATCCTCATCTTGCTGAATGATTGCACCGCCCAGGGTGACGGTGACGTTGATGACCTCAGACTGAAAGGAGATCATGGTGTGGCGGATCAGGTTATGCATCCTGTGGGCAATATTCTGGAGTCTTGTCCGGCCGGTGTTAGGAAATATGCCCAGAAACTCCTCTCCACCCCATCTGCCGATGGTGTCATACGTACGGATTGAATACACCATGGTTTGGGCAACCTTCTTAAGGACGATATCCCCTGCGGCATGGCCGTAATGATCGTTGATGGATTTGAAGTGGTCCAGATCCAAAAACAATACGCCAAAGGGGATCTGGTTTCTCCGGTACATGGAGAGCTGAGAGGACAGCTCCGCTTCCAGATACCGCCGGTTGGGCAGCTGGGTAAGCTGGTCAATCATGGCGATCTTCTCGAGGCGGGAGATTCTGGATCTGAGGGCTTCCTGGGAGCTGGCATCTGAGAAAAGTTCAATTCCCCCCAAAATTTTTCCCTGCTTGCCGATCAGTGGGGTGACTCGAACATTGACTGGAATCCGGTGTCCCTCTTTATGCTTCAGGAACACTCTTGCCTCCCGGAGATCTCCATCCTGGATGGTGGCAGCCAGGGGGCAGAGGTTCAGGCAAAGGTTGCGGCCCTGATCATCCACGTGAACCAGGATGTTATCAGCACAGGAATGTCCAAGCACTTCCTGGGCAGTGTAGCCTGTGATCCGTTCCGCACCGCTGTTCCAGAATGTGATCTGGCGGTTATGATCTGTGATATATAAACCATCATGAAGATGTTGGGCTATCTCTTCAAAATCGAGGTCCATGGCTTGGGCTTTGTTTTCGGCGAGCTGCTTCGGCAGGCCGCAAGCGGCCTGCTCCAATGTTCTCTGCGAGATACTGCTCTGAATTATAACAAAGCCAGCACTTCTTCACTGTGATTTTTGGGATTGACCTTTTCGAAGACTTCCTGGATGGTCCCCTCCGGGTCGATTAAGAATGACGTCCGGTAGACTCCCTCGTACTCATTGCCGAACATTTTCTTCACACCCCAAACACCGTACTGTTCAGCTACCTGGTGATCTGTATCCGCCAGCAGCGTGAAAGGCAGGTGGTGCTTGGTTTTGAATTGAGTATGGGATGCTATGGAATCAGGGCTGATCCCCAGAATGGTCACTCCGGCCTGCTGATACTCACTGAAATCGTCCCGGAAATTACAGGCTTCTGTGGTGCAGCCCGGGGTATCATCTTTGGGATAAAAATACAGCAGTACAGTTTCCCCCTGATAATTGGATAGCCGGTGGAGGTTTCCCTCCTCATCGGGTAATTCAAAATCAGGTGCTTTTATTCCCGCTTGCAATGCCATAACAGCCTCCTGTTTTCTAAAGTCAGATTATTGACCCGACGGAGGTTGATTATCTTACCGGGCAGATCGAAATTCCCGGAAACTGAAGATATCATGCGAGCTTATGGCGCGGATTTCCTCCGGATGCTCTTTCAGCAGGGTGCGAAGCTTCTCTGTGTAAGCCCCGCTCAATCTTTTGGTCACCGAGGAAGGAAAGAAGGCCAGCCGGTAAGCAGAACGACCTCGATTGTGCAGATCTGTATGGGGGTGATAGGGCGAGGCCGCATCACCGCAGTGCAGCAGCCAGTGCCCCGGTTTTCCCAGGGCCACACCACAATGTCCCGGCGTGTGGCCCGGCATGGGAAGCAGCCAAAAATCGGTCTCCAGGGAGGTCAGGATGCGGATGCCATCCAGCCCAAACCAGGTCTCCCCGGTATGGTTGTGGATGTTCCAATGCGGTTGATGCGCCCAGTGGGCAGGCTCCAGGGCAAATCCGCTCCAGCCCCGGGGCTGGAGAGCGAATTGAAGCTCCGGGTGAAAAACATGCCCTGCCGCATCTGGAAAATCGGAGATCCCTCCGGTATGGTCGATGTGCAGATGGGTGCAGATGATATCAGTGACCTCATCCGGTCGGTAACCCAGCTGTTTCACCTGGGAAAGGGCGGTTTCTTCCCGGGTGCAAGGCACCCCCATCCAGCGTTGAAAGAAGCGCATCTTTCGCGTTGGGTGGCGGTAGTCCTGTGTGCCAAACCCGGTATCCACCAGGACCAGACGGCCTTCCGTCTTGACCAGCAGACAATAGACCAGAGATTTTACATTCACGATAAGCGGATTTAGGGAACCGCAGTTGAGATGATAGATTTTCAGGGCTGCGCTCAGCTCCTTTTGAGCGCATCAAGTATCCAGGAAAGCTGGATCTCTGGCTGCTTCAATACGTTTTTTTAGCGCCGGATGGGAGTACAGGAAAATTTCTACCCAGCGGGGTGGGTCAGCTTCGGCCAGGTTCTGATTGGCCAGGCGGGTCAGCGCGGAGGCGTAAGCCGGGCCGTTCCCGGTGGCGCGCAGGGCGTAGCGGTCTGCCAGGCGCTCCCGCCAGCGGCTGTAAGCATTGCTCAGCGGTGCGGTTATCAGCCCGTATAGCCCCAGAACCAATCCGAAGAGGGGCAGCGCCGCCAGGTCAGAGGGGGATTGGAATCCAAAAAACGCCACCCCCCAGGACAATCCCAGCGAGGCCAGGTAAAGACCCCCCAGGGTGACCACGCTCTGGATGGCCATACTCAGCGGGATATCATGATGGACATGATGGCCCAGTTCATGGGCCAGCACAGTTTCAATTTCCTCATCGCTGAATTCCTCAATCAGCGTATCGCCAAGAAGAATCCGACGGGTCTTGCCCAGACCGGTGAGGGCAGCATTGGCCGCTTTGGTACGACGGCTCATGTCAAATTTGAACACATCCTCCACCTCCGTTCCAGCCTGTTCTGCCAACCTGACCAGGCGCTCTTTGAGGTCTTCATGTTCCTCATCCAGCAGCTGGAAATCATAAAAGAGGGGAAAAATTACCACGGGAGCCAGGTTGGCGAGGATGACGTTAAAGAGCAGCAAAATTCCGCCTGCCCACAGCCACCAGGTCTCGGGAGCTGTCCTCAGCACCAGATAGATCAGTTCAATCAGCACACCGCCCAGGAGCAGTGCCAAGCCGGCGCTTTTCAGCTGATCGGTAATCCAGTCCCACAGATCCTGGTTGGATTGGTCGTAGCGGTGGGGGAGCACAAAGCCTGTGTAGTAGGACAGCGGCAAATCAATCAGGTAAAAGACCCCGCCGAAGACGACCCCGAAGGCTGCCACGGCCAGCCAGGGGTTATTTGTCCAGCTGAAAATCCAATCCCGCAGGCTGGTGGACCAACCCAGCAGCAGCCAGAGCAGGAGCAGGACAAAGCCGATCAGCAGATCAAGCAGCATAAAGCGCCTGCGTATGCGGGCATATTCGCGGGCTTTCTCTTGTCGTTGGGGGTCCAGAGTTTGTTCGGTCATCGTTATCATCCGCTCCTTGCGGTCAGTTGTTCCTATTATATCTGCAGCTGCTGGATTTCAATCCACCGATGTACCTGTATCAAGATTCTTATGGTTTGCGGGCTGATCCTTCTGAATCTTGGATATAATCAGGGAAAGACTACGGAAAACTGGCCAGATCAGGAGCAGGAAAAAACGCAGGATATGAACCAGAGCAGCAAGATCACCCTCTATGCGCTGGATACCGGGGCGGTTAACTGGCGTCTGTACCGGATGGAATATCATTATGGAGAGGAAGGCGCCCAGCATGTCACCAGCCCGCTGTCCGCTCCCCTTTCCAGCTTCAAAGACCGCAGGTTGCCAGCTGTGCTCACACTGAATGAGGATGGCTCTAAGGCGGCTGCCATTGGTGAGGTTTCCCTGGGACATGTAGAGGATGAATCCATCCGCCATCGGGTCCGGGAGTTCTTCAAGCCATCGATCGGCTCCCATTTACTGGAGGATCCGCTGCCCCATCAGAAACGGTACAGCCATTTCCAGGCGCTGCTTTACACCCGTCTGCTGTTGACAACCCTGCTTCATCAAATTCAGCAGGAGAAAAACCTTCATCAGCCCTTTGACGAACAGGTTCATTTTATGTTCTCCTATCCGGACAGCTGGAAAAATGACCATGAGGGCAAGCTGTTTGACGATTTTTCCCACATTGTTTTGGAGTGCTTTCCTCCAGAGCTAAGTGAACAGGTTCACTTCGTCCCTGAATCGGAAGGTGTTGTGCTCGGTCTGCGGCAGCAGAGGCTGTTGAGTCAACTGCACGCCCAGGAATTCAACCTGATCGTGGATGTCGGCGGCAGCACAACTACCATATACGCCCGGAAATTTGACCCGGAAACCGGAGATCTCCTGAATGTCGATGTCTACCAGGAGCCGTTCGGCGGCGGGTTGTACGACGCTGTGCTTGCCAAATATCTCAGTGATTCCCTGGAAATCACCCCCGACGCCCTGGCATCAGATCCGGCTGCTTTCGTCACCCTCCGCCTGCTGGGACAGGAACTGAAGGAATCCCTCAGCGATCAGATCCTTGAGGAAAGCGGAAACAAGCAGGTCAGGGAGGAAAGGATGATCACCCTGGTTACCCGTGACGAACAGGTGTTCCGGAGTTATCTGGAGCTGGACCGGCAGCATTTCGAAAAGATCTGTCGGCATCTGGATCAAAAATTTCAGCAGGTGATCAGCCGCGGCCTGGAGAGTATGGAGCTTGAGGATGAAGAGGTGGGCCGGGTGATCTTGATCGGAGGCGGTTTTCATCTTCCCGGGTTGGTCCAGGAGCTGCGGGCCAGGTTTGGGTCGAAGAAAATAATTCTGCCTGATCATCCAGAAGAAGTCATTGTCCGGGGGATCGGGCTTTCTTTTGCAGATGAGGCGGTGGAATGGCCGGAAAAAGAGTTCCTGCCGGCAGCAGCCAGCAGCTGGAAGCTGGTGGATGATGAGGGAAATTTGATCCCTCTCGACCGGGAGATCATCATTGTCGGCCGCAGTAACGAGGCCGATCTGCAGCTGATGAGCACCAAGGTATCCCGGTCTCACGCATTGTTTAAGCTGGAAAAGGGGGAGCTGCTGCTCACTGATCTGGGCAGTAAAAACGGCACCCTGGTGAATGAGTATCCTCTGGAACCCAAAAAACCCCATCTGCTGCAGGGTGGCGATCAGCTGACCTTCGCTGACAAAAGGTTTGCCCTGATTGAAGAGTAAGGGGGGGAAGAGACCGACAGCCGCCGTTATTTGAGCTCCAGCGGCTGCGGTTCCTCCTGTCTTTGCAGAGCACTGTCAGCGCTCCGGTCAGCTACTGCGGTTCGGTGAGGATGAATTCCACCAGGGCGTCAATCTCATCCGCGGAAAGACGGTTGCCAAAGGCGGGCATACCCCCACCGCCGTTGGTGATCAACTCAACATATTCGTCGGCGTCCCGGGTCAACCTCGAGGGCAGCAGGGCAGGGCCGGAGCGGCCGGATCGGTCCTCTCCATGGCAGCCGGCACAGTTGGCACTGTACAGCGCCGCAGCGTCAATCTCTTCAGCTTCCTCAAGGGTTTTGGTGGGTTCTTGCTGGGATTGCTCAGCTGTTGGCGTTTGATCTGGAGTGGTTCCAGCGCTGCAAGCAGCTGCCAGCAACAAGACCATGAATAGAATTATTCCCCCATATTTATACCTGCCCATTTTTCTACTCCTTTAGCAACAGTTAATTGGTATAGGAGTACTATAACGCATTATTGGGCTGTTGATAAGCGGAAATTGGTCAAGGAACTTGTTGAGCAGGAGGGCGCTAGCCCCGGAAATGGAGGTCAGCAGAAAAAATTGGAGACGCAAAAGTCCTCCGCTGGGTCACTGCTGGAGATCCAGATAGGGTGGCTTTTCGTAGTTTTCATCATCATTAAAGTTGATGTCAATGGTGGCTCCACCGCTGACTTCGACGTTATTCCCGATCAGCTGCGTGTTAAAGGTGGGGTTTGTTCCACTGGAACCAGAAGCATAGATCTGCCCATCCGGGGCATAAATTGCGCCCAAATAGAATGAGGTGCTGTTTCCGGTCAGGCTGATGGTCTCTGTGTTGCCGTTTGCCAGGTAAATAAGCATCCCCGGGATGGCGGGGGAGGGGTCAGGAGTTTCCTCTGGAGCTCTGAGGTCCACAGGAGAGACATTGCCGTTGACCTTCATTCCGCCCGAGGTCAGATAGATGGTCACACCATCCCCGTAGAGAGAGCCGCCGGAGATTTCAAATCCTTTATTGCCGGTGATACAGTATAAACCCGGCTCCAGGGTCAAGTCACCCTGTGTCCATTTTATTTTGTCATACAGGCCCGGCTTTAAGGTGGCAGTCCCTCCATTTGGGGCACTTCTTGTGGCTAGTCCTGAACAGTCTGGTTCGCGGGCTTTGGTGGCATAAGAGGGTATGCTGGAGGGGATATACTCGGGAGAGGGATTGATATTGCTGATTGTACCGGTCGTGGAGCCTGCAAAACCCACACCGCCGTCATGCACCGTGACATGAAAGCTGGTTCCGTTTCCCACAAGACAGCCGTTGGACCAAACGCCGCCTCCCGTTACGGTGGTCGTGCTGCTTCCAGAGAAAATTACCCCGTTTTGATTGCCGGAACAGGGTTCCTTGTTAAGGGCGATAATTGCGTGGCCAAACCCCAAAGGCGCTGGGGGGTAAACCCGGGCGACAGCCGTCACCTGGCTTTGTAGGGGGCCGTCGTATACCAGATGAGCGAAATTGGTGACTGTATCCCTGGTGATTTTGGTGATGATATCGATGTGCTTATCCAGATAGCTGCCGTTGTCTGCAATGCTGCACTCTGTTTCTACGCCGTGATGATCACTGGCGTCCGAGTCAAGCAGGTAGTCATTTGATTGGGCTCGATCGATCGCTGCGCTGATGGCTGATTGTTCAGTGTGATAAGTGCCGCTGGTGCCGCAGATGAAGGAATTGTAGTTGACAGCATAGGTACGCATATGAATGGCTGCGGCGTTGGCTCCGGCAAGGGAGGATGTATCTGCGGCGTTTTGGGCATGACGCCGATCTGAGTAAAACATCCCTCCATCCACAGCCAGAGCGGCAAAACCAAGAATTACGGTGATGGCGATGGCTAGAAATGCTAATACCTGTCCCTGCTCGGAGTGTTTGTGAGTGGTTTTCATTGATTTATCCTGATTTAAAACATCCTCCCTCTAAGGACACAGCGGAGAGAGGATGGTATCTTCTATACTGGCCTGCATGGGGATTTCCTGGGATCCAATGAACCCGCCCAAAAACGGAGTGGCGATGGGAATGGAATAATCTACCGTGACCCGAACTCCATTTCCTACCCCTGCGCAGGGACTGCCGATAATTTCCGTCTGAACCTGGATCTGATCAACATCCAGGGGCACTTTGGCCGGCTCCTCAGGATTGATAAACGCGGTTTTCACCCGCTGTTCCACCCCATCTTTGAACACACTGAGATTGCTTTTGTCAGCAATGGCTCCATAAACTGCCCCTTCCTGGGCTGCATCCCGGATGATGATATATGTGAAAAATGCTCTGCCAAAATCGGCCACACCGGCGATGAGGATCAGGAGAAAGACCAAACTTAAAGCAAACTCGGTTAAACTTTGTCCTTTTTCTGTGTTTTTAGATTTATTCTGGGCCATCTGCAATCCTTAGTGTTTGGTATATGATGTGCTTTGCGAACAGGTGTCTCCTGTGAGCGGATTTTGAAAATTGAGCGTTATCCAATGGTCTCCCACCCCCAACTCCTCCTTGAATAAAACTCTAAATGTATTCGTATCTTGAGAGAAAAAGGTTGTCGCGGTGGTAAATGACATGGCAGGGGGTTTGTCATTTCCAGCATATATTTCTGAGCCGTCAAAATAGATATTTGTCAATCGGGGGCTGCCGTTGAGTGTTTCAGGCCAGGTAATGCTGCCGCCGGTCAGATTCACGTTTTCTCCCCGGTTGATGAGATCCCAGCTGATCGTTTTTGTTCCCACAGTCAGGATGCTGCTGTCAATCTGGCAGGGAGGTAACTCGTCGTCCTGTATTTTGATGGTATGCACTGAGGGATCTGCCAGGGCGGCATTGGTAGGTGTTCCCATGGAGACCTGAATGGTTTCGTCCGGGTCATACGTGGAATCATCTCTGATGTCAACCGAAAGGAAGGTTGAAGTTATCCCCGCTGGGATGGTGACTTGTGAGCTGGCTGCTTCATAGTCGGTTCCGGATGAAGCTGTGCCGTTGAAGGAAAAAGGCACGGTGATTGATTGAGAGGAAGGTCGAGAGAGCTGAATTTCGAGAGTCAGTGTGGTATTGGATTCAGGAACCGTTTGCTGTGAACCTGTGAAGGACAGCTCGGGCAGGGGATCGTTATCCGTCACAGTGACGGTGTGATTAACATACTCTCCCAAATATCCGTTTTCCACTGAGTCGATTGCAATAATAATTGATTCATTCTCCTCATGCATGACATCATCGAAGATATCGAGGGTGATCTCTCCGCGCAAATACCCCGAGGGAATGATCAAGGGGCTGGAGGAGATCAGGTAATCCCCGCCGCTGCCCTGGTCCATGGATCCAGTGGCGCTGAAATAAACATAAACATCGTCAAACCAGCCGTTGCTTAATCTCACACTGATATTGTGCCTGTGGTCTGATTCGGCTGCTGTGGAAGAAAACAGGTCAAAGGATACAGAGGGAGTTTCCGTGTTTTCCGTGATGGTAATCGTTTGTTCCCCGTACAGACCCACAGACGCGTTAGTGGGATTTTCCAGCTTAAGCATCATCGTTTCGTCCACTTCCCAGCCATCTCCCTCGAGGATATCGAATTTCAAGTCATAGCTCTCCATCCCGGCTGGGATGGTGATAGGTGAATTCTGGTAGGCGAGATAATCCTCCTGAGTGGTGGTCCCGCTGATGCTGTACGGCACCTGAATCTCTTTTGCGGATACGTTGGATAGATACACCGTTGTTGTCAGCGTGCCAACTTCTTCGGAGATAAATAAAGAGGGATAATAGAAGGATATATCCGGGGGGTTGTCATCATCTACAATCGTCATCGTATGGCGGCTGTCAGAGCCCAGCACGGCATTGCTGGGGGTATCCAGGTCAATCACAGCTTGCTCATCGTACTCGTCCATAGTGTCATCCTGGATGGTAACCGTGATCATTGCACTGAGAGATCCGGCAGGGATGGTGATGGGATTGGGGCTGGTCAGGTAATCACCAGAGGTTCCCCAGGTGGCAGTTCCACTGGGGTGATACGGGATGGTGATGTCCTGGGAGGAGGCTTTGGAGAGTTCTACCTTAAGAGAGGATTGACCAGAATTTTCGTTATTGGAAGAGGAGTTTTCTGAAAAAAATACTTTAGGGGGATCCTGAATGGTGATGGTGTGAATATTTTGGGGACCTTTGGTAGCATTGGTGGGGGTGTCCAGGCCCAGGATCAGGCTTTCTTCCCCTTCCTCAAGCTGATCATGATGTAATGAGATGTAAATGGTGGCTGATTGACTTCCGGCAGGGATAATTAATGGGCTACTGGTGATGGAAAAATCATCCCCCTCAACGGCCGTCCCGGTGAATGAAAAAGGCACGGTAACGTCATCTGCAACTGCTTGATTGAGAATTACCTCTGCTGTCAGTGTGCCTCTGGTCTCTTCCGCTGTTTGTGAGGTTGTCTTGAAATTTACATCGGTGATTGCTCCAGAGATGGATCCAGCACCAGTCCCGCTCCTGCCGACGGCGATCTCTTTCAAGATCGTCCGGTTTGAACTCATTTCAACTGGGATGGGGGGAACATCCAGGATAGGGACCAAGGGCTGGATGGTTGTTGAAATTGTGACTACAATGCGGTCAGCCAAACTGACTTCTTCACCGGGTGGACAGACGGATGCATACACACCGTTGTTGTCGGCATACTGGATCTGGATATCATTCTCGTCAATGCCAGCTATTCCTCCAACGCGCAGCGCTGCTTCTTTGATGCCCTGACAGTCCTCATACTGAGGGATCCCACCACCTACATCCTGGATGGCGGCTCCGTAACGAGAGGCCTCCCGAGAAGCGGAGACCACAGAGGTGTAAACAAACAGCATCCGGCTGAACTCGACGATCCCCAGAATAACCAGGAGAAGCAGGGGAAAAACCATCGCAAATTCAACCATGCCCTGGCCTTTTTCTTTCCTTGGTGGCAGTACGGTATTTATTTTCAATGTGTTCACCTTTCTGCTGCAATGGGTCTGGCGGATGTTAATACCTCTAAAAATGCTGGACCTGCTTCGCTCCTTATGACGCCGGATTTTGGTCTCCGTCACGCTCATTAACAGGACTGATAGGGGAACCCTAATTTGGACATCTTGATGGCGTTCACTTATCAATTTTGTTAGGGGGATAATGAAGTGTCAGAAGTAATTGGCTTCCAGGACATCCAGATAATAAAATAGCCACAGCTCAGCCGAAAATGGTTTCTTCAGAAGGGAAGGTTTTCTATTTGTTCTCGCCGTGAATATTTCAAAGTACAGGGCAGTTGAACCATCGGCCAGGAAAGGCCAAATTCCGGAAGGAAAAATTGACCGATTGGTTATCTAGCAGTGGATCTACGGTGGCAAAGGCCCTGAAGGCAGAGCTGGGTTTCGAATTTCTTTTGGAATAGATTTTCCCCCGTATCTATTTCATACAAATTGCGTCATATTAGGTGAGAGCGATGGGTGTGGAGGATCAAACCCTATTGACAAAAGCCAGAGAGTTTGATGAAGGTGCTCTGGAAACGATTTACCAAAAGTACAGTGATTCATTGTTTAAGTACGCTGTTCGCAAAGTAGGTGACCCCGCTCGAGCGGAGGATTTTGTAGCTGAGACTTTCCAAAGGTTTTTACAATCGCTGGCGCAAGGAGGAGGGCCGAAGGAATACCTGCGGGCGTATTTATACCGGATAACCCATAACATCATCACCGATTTTTACCGTCGGTCACCACCCCCACCGATGGAGTTTGAAGAAGCGCGCTACGAAAACGACAGCTCATCCCCTCCTGAGGTGCTGGCGCAAAAAATTAAAGCAGAAACCCTGCGGCGGGCATTACTGCGGCTCACTCCAGGTCAACAGCAGGTTGTTATCCTTAAATTTGTGGAAGGTTTCAGCAACGCTGAGATCGCCCGGGTGATGGGAAAATCGGTGGGGGCCGTTAAGTCGCAGCAGCATCGAGCCATTGCTTCTCTCCAGAGGATACTGGAAGGGGAGTAAAAAATATGAAAAATGAAGTGAAAATCAATTCACAACTGCATCAATACTTCCTGGCATTGGCAGAAAGGATCCCGGAAAGAGATGCTGAGGTTGCTGAGAAAGGGAAAGCTGCCTTTTTGGCGGAAGCAAGACAAATTAATCCAGCTGTCTCACCAAGAAATTCCCAGCGCTGGAGTTTTTGGTTCCTAAGGGATAGGCCTCGGCTGGCGATGACAGTTCTATCTCTCGCTGTCGCGATCTGCCTGGCCTTTGGGGCGGTTGGGGGAACCGTTTATGCAGCCCAGGACAGTTTACCGGATGAACCCCTTTATGGGGTAAAAATTCTGGGTGAGGAAATCCGATTAAGGATGGCCATCCGCAGGGAAAAAAGGATAGCTCTGCATGCTCTTTATGCATCCCAGCGGGTGAATGAAATTGTTCAGGTGAGAAAACAGGGAAATCCAGTTTCACCAGAAATTATCTCCAATTTGGATAAACATGCCCATGCCATGCTGGGAGAATCTGCGGATTTTGACGATACTGATATGATTAATTCTTTGATGGGGATAAAAGAAACCCTGAACTTCCAAAAGCAAACAGTGGTCAAGCTCCTTGAAGAGATCCCCTCTGGGGAAGATGAGATTTTACTGAAGGTCCAGGAAAAACTCCAGTCAAAGATCGAACAAGCCGATCAAGGTATCCGGGATCCGGAGGAGTTTCGAACAAAATATCAATCGAAGCAAAAAGATAAAGAAGGGCAGCAAAAAGGCAAAAATAAGAACACAGAAGACACTGGGAAACCCGCGGATGCAGAGAAGCCGGATGATGTTGGGAAACCGGAGAATCCTGGGAAGCCGACGGACAAGGGGACCCCAGAGGATAAAGGAAAGCCTGAAGATCGGGGGAAGCCGGATGACAAGGGAAAGCCGCAGGAAAAGAAAATTCCTGGCGGGGGACCACCGGTGGATCTTCCCGGGAGGGAGTAGGCCGGAAAGGAAAAATCTTCTTGACTTACTGCCCGTTTTGAGAGCTGCTCGCCCCTCTGATTATCCGTCAGCGGGATCTTTAAACACCAGAAAAAACCAACAGCAGCATTGCTCCCATCATATAGACAGAAGCATATTTGTATAACCCCAGCGTAGTTCTGTCTGAGGGTCTTATCATGCTGCTGAGGGCGAAGATCACCAGCCCAAAAGACAGGAAACTCAGCAGGTGCAGGGATCCCCAGGCCAATCCCACCCCAAAGCTGCTGATACCCATGGCCAGTGCGGCCAGCATGCTGGAGAAAGAGATGATGCTCCGGGTGGTTTTTATTCCATATCTGGATGGAAATGTTGGAATCCCGGCCTTTTGATAATCCGCCAGGCAGCGGATGTTGAAAGTGAGGATGTGGGTGGGGATCCATAACAGAACTGCCAGCGCCAGGATCCCTCCAATCCAATCCAGTCTCCCCAAGCCCAGGGTGCGTCCGGCCAGCACTGGCATTCCTCCTGCAATGCCGCCCCAGATGATCGACCAGGCTGTCCGGCGCTTAAGCCACATGGTGTACACCACCACGTCAAAAAATATTCCCGTAAAGATCAAAGAGCCGTAGAGCGGGTCCATCCTCAGCGCCCAGCCGACCCCCAGCAGGGACAGAACCAGTCCCAGAAGCAGGGCTTTGATAGGCTGCAATCTCCCCGCTGCCAGCGGGCGCCCGCTGGTTCTGGGCATGTGGGCATCGATATCCCGGTCGTACCACATGTTCAGCACCGTGCTGCCGCTGATGGCCAGGAAGAGACTGCCGGCTGCAGCCAGCACCGGGGCGATGTTCAGAACCGGACAGCTGGCACTCATATACCCGGCCAGGCCGGTGAGCAGCAGCAGGGTCTGCGGCAGCTTGAGCAATGGCAGGAAGGTCTTCCGAAATTTCCGAAAATACAGTTTTAACTTCATATCTGGATTTCCTGGTTGCAGGTCACGCACCCGAACTTCTTCTATTTGTTTGATCCACACTCGGTCAGGGAGGAGGAGATTCCTCCAGCCAGTTTCCCCGCCTGGCACAGCGGAAGCCGACATCCGGGGCGTAGTAGGTCGGCGCCGCGCTGTTGCGCTTCCAGACCCTGAGGTCCACTTCGTAGCTGAAATAACTTCCTCCCCGCAGATAGCGGTAATGCTGGTTGGGGTAGTCATCTCCTGTCCACTGCCAGACATTCCCTGCCATATCGTACAGACCGTAGGGGCTGGCATGGTCTGAGGTCGAGAATCCTTGATAGGTGCGACCGTTGTAAAAACCCACCGGTGTGGTGCCGCCCAGTTTCCTTAAGATTTTTTCAAAGAGATCATAAGAGGAGTAGTAATTGGCATAGCTGCTGTCTATTTCCTCTCCCCAGGGAAAAGGAAGGGCGTATTCCCCATCAACTTCCCTTCCCCGGGCCGCCTTTTCCCACTCCTGTTCCAGCGGCAGCTTCCAGCCGAAGTACTGGCAATATGCCTGAGCGCCGAACCAGGTGACCATGGTCACCGGATGGCTGGCGTACTCAGGGACGCTGGAAAAAGTGTTCCCATTAAAAAGAATGCGCGGGTCTGCTTCCTCAAGGGAGAAATGCAGTTTCTGACCGGGAAGGATCCTTTCTTCATGTTCATAACCGTGAAAGGGATCTCCCGGATAATCGCCGGAAAGTCCCTGAACCAGATGGATTTCTCCCCCCTCATGAACTTCCACCTCTCCCAGCTGGAGGGATCCATCTGCCAGCGCCAGATTGAGATACTCGGCATACCGCTGATTGGTCACATTGGTGATCATGATCTGATAATCGTAGTCGAGATCCACCCACTCCTCGTGCTGTCCGCTGGGGTAAGGGCCTTGAGGCACTGTTGCCCACTGGGCGGGATCGATGCCACTTTCGCTGGGAAGGTCCACTTCGTTCTCCCTTGGAGCAGGTCCGCAGGCAGGGAGCTGTAGCAGCACGGCTGCGGTGATAACCAGGGGTCTTTTCATTCCGACATCTCCTCGAGTTCTGCGGACAGCCTGCTCAGTTGACGCTTCTGTTCGGCGAGCTGCTCAACTGCGGCTTGCTTTTGCTCCTCCAGGAGTTCCTGGGCCCAACGGCCGTTTTGCAATACAAGGTCGTACAAACGCCAGAGCAGGAAAACAGCCAGCCCTGCTAACACTCCGGCAAGTCCGATATCGGTCAGCAGCATGGTCCAGTTGACCAGCGGCTGCTGGGAAGCCGGGTTGACAAAAAGGCGTTTCAAGGAGAACACCGTCACGGCCCCGAAGGCCAGATCGGAGCCGAGAAGTGTCACCCAGCCGAACCATTTTCGGGCTTTTCCCTTTAACCCGGCCAGATCTGCATAATAGAAGAGGATGATGGTGGCGATCAACCCGGAGAGGATATGCCAATGCCCGGTGAGGATGATGCGCTCCTCACGATGGGGCCAGACCCGGAAGATCTCATCCAGCTTGACCGCCATGAAGATGCCTACTCCGCTGACAGTGAAGTTCATGAACACCATCTGCCAGCCGGTGCCGAATTTCAAGGGATCGCGAAGCAGCGCCTTGATTTTTTTCCAGCCGCTGACCTGTTCGCCGTCCTCTGAATTCAATCCAGTCCTGATCAGCGAATCCCAGGAAAAGATCACATACATCAGGGCTGCCAGCAGAATCATGGTGGATCCAACATAGATGGTGGTGTGGGCCCAGTCCAGCCAGATTACAGAAAGTGCCCCTGCAGTGGTGATGATTGTGCCGGCAATCATCAGCGGCATGGCGAATTTATGGAGGATGCCCTTGAATTTCATCCACCGTCCCAAGATCAATGTCATAGCAACAGCAATCAGGGTGAGCATGATGTGCAGATGACCGATGATCGCTTTCTGCAGCAGGGTTTTATTGGGATTTCGGATTAAATCCTCGGCCAGGAAGGTCTCGTGACCGTTTCCCCAGTAGGAACCGGTGACTGCGCCAAAAGTCGAGGAGACCAGGGTGGCCACTGCCATGACAAAGAATGCCGTTCGCTCCAGATCCAGGCCGTTTTTCGTGTGAGCCAGCGGTGAGTCAGAGGGCAGACGATACTCCTCTTTCCAGGGCCAGAGCGCTGCTGACAGCAGGGTCCCGGCAAAGAAAACCAGAGATTGGCCGAGCAGGAAGACTCCGTGGAAGACAAAATTATGCCCGAAGTAACCAAACCAGAGACCGAATATGAGAGCAGTCAGATAGCCGACAGTGATGGTAGCGTTGATATTGGCCTGTTCATGTCGCTTGAGGGCAATGAGGTCTGTAATGAAATACACCTCAACGGCGATCACGGCCATGGCGATGGTGTGGTAGAGCATAATAATCCGTCCTTCTCGCTCCGCCTGGACCAAATCCATACCCAACGCATTCACGGTAAAGTCCCGCACTCCCCATTCCACCATCGGCCTAGAAAGGGTGCCCCATACCGCGGTGACCAGGGCGATCATAGCCAGGGCGACCAGCGCCAGCCCCCGAGTGGAAGTAAACAAATAGGTGAAGCGTTTTTTGAGTGGCTGCATGCATTTTGCTCCTGAGTGTATTCAGCCCTGGGCCGCTCCCCATAGCAACAAAGGAGGCCGTCTGAAAATAACCCCAGCAGGCCGGCCCGTTTTGATCAAAAATAGCCAGGGTAGAGATGTTTTCCCATACAGGTACCTATTGTTAGGCGGGAAAAGGACATCTCCTGCTTCTAATAATCACTGCCGGCTTTCTGGGATGGTGCGTTTTCGGCAATCCAGCTGTTGATTATTTGGCGGGTGCCTGGGAGCAAGATGACCAACAATAGAACTGTGCTGAGCAGCGGTCCTGGCAAAAACATCGAGAACCGGCCCAGGCGGAGGAGGTCAGTCAGCCCCACCGGTAGGCCTCCAAAGACAGCCAGGGAGGCAGCGAACACCCCTGCAGTCAGCGTCCAGGGTTTTCCCTTGATCAGGGCATAGATGAACACTCCCCAGGCGGCAGCGGCCCACCAGTTGACCATCTGCCCCATGGCATACATACCCACGGTAAAAGGCAGGTCGACTGTTTGGTAGCGGGAGATCGCGCCCACCCCGTCAATGAAGATCATCACGTAAGCCAGGCCGGTCACAAAAGCCAGGAGGATGATTCTGCCTCTGACGCCGCCGATCCACAGCATGGAAAACCAGAGCAAGAAAGCGGTCAGGAAAACCCAGACTGTGGGCACCGGATGGCCCAGACTGCCGGTGGGGATCATCGGAAAAAACCCGGAGAGGATTTGCATGGTGGCCGCCACCGCCCCCCATCCCCAGGCCCAGTCCTTCTCTGTCAGAAAACCATACAGTACAGCAGCCCAGACAGCGCCGCCGGTCATTCCAATCCAGCCCATCAGGGCATAGACGATCCGCACAGTGATAGCTTCATCAGGTCGGTTTTCCAGGATTTTTCCTTCCACTGTGGACATATAGATGCTGGCGATCAGGATCATGGCCAGGAATCCCACCAGGATTCCCACACCGGCCAGAACGGCGCCCAGCTTGCGGTTTTGTTTAAAAAATTTCATAAGAACTCCTTGAGGTTTTTCTATCGGTGAAGGGCTGATTCCGGTGCCAGTAATCATTCGCCGACCTGGTTCTCCTCCGGCAGAAGACGCTTTCTAAAATAGGGGACAAGCATGAAAACCAACACGCCAGCGGCCAGGATGGAACCGTAGAGATAATCCAACGTTTTGGTGCGGAAGAACTGGGTGGGGATGTTGATCATCAGAATGGATACTGCGCCGATAACGGCAAACCACCAGCCCTGCTTCCTTTCAGCCGCCAGGTAAGGAATGGCTAGATACACCAGGATAACTGCTACCCAGTTAACCTCTCCTACCCAGTTGAACAGCCACCAGGTGAAATCCGGGTAAAGCGGGGGACCGGGCCGGGTCCACATGGTGCGCTGGGCACCAACCCCGATGGTAAAGGCATGGGTGGCAGACATCCCCAGGAAGGCCAGGGCCCCGAAGCGGGTCCATTTTTGAGATCGGTCGGCTTTGCGCAAAAAAATGAAGCCGAAATACCCGGTCAGACCGATTCCGGAGATAATCAACGGCAGCGGAAATCCTTCCACAAAACTGACATAAGGCAGGAACATGAACATCCCGCCTATTGAAGGCAGGGCAAACAGCGCCAGGGAGAGCGGATAAGTCCATGCCGACCCCCGGCGGATTTCCTGGGAGATCAGAATCAGAGCGGCGCCGGCGACAAAGATCAGCGCCCGCCAGACCGGGTAAAAGAAATCGAACAATTTCAGTCCGCTGGTGAAGGCTGGGTTGCCTTTTTCAATGTGGGCCATCAGGTTGACCAGCACCCGCTCCAGCGAGGTCTGGACCAGAAATGGAATCAAATAGGCCATTAACAGGCCGATCACGATGGCTGTGATAGCCATGATAGTGCGGTTTTTCTTTGGGGTGTTTTCCATGTTGGACCTCCAGATTATTGTTGAGAGCACTGGGGGAAAGATTCTCACCCCAGTGTAGTCCTGGGGTATTGGAAAATCTTTGCTTTAACGCAAAGGGTTTTCTTTCTCTGCCAATCCAGGAGACAGCGCCGAGAAGGGGAATTGTCCTTGGGTATAATCCTGGTAAGATGAGGAAATATTTCCGGAGTATTCCCCAGTAGTTGAAGGGATGAAAGCAGGAAAGGTGTAAAAAAAGGATGGCCTGATGAACAGCACCTCGATTCTGGAAGAGAACCCATTGTTTTCAGAATTAACCAAGGGAGAAATCCAGCAGTTGATTGATCTGAGTATCTGCAGATCGTATCCTGCAGACCAGTGGATCACTCACTACGGTTCTGACTGGCCGTATCTTTTCCTGGTGGAGCAGGGCCAGCTCATCGCCTTGAAAGAATCTCCGGAGGGAAGAAGCCTGGTGGTGATGGTGCTGGAAAAGGAGGATGTTTTTTGGGGGGTGGGTTTTTTCAAAGAAGGCATGGGGATGCCGGTTGCTCTGGTGGCTGATCAGCCGGCCCGTCTGCGTTTGTGGAGCCGTGAGCAGCTGGTCCCCTTTTTAAGAAAGCACGGACAGCTAACCTGGTCCCTGTCCCAGCTGATGGTGGAGCGCATGCTCCGGGCCAGCCAGATTCTGGGAGAGATTGCCTTCCAACCGGTGGCGGGAAGGTTGGCCCATCTGCTGCTGACCCAGTTTGAAGAGCAGACAGGGGAGACCCTGACCCGGGAACTGACCCTGGACGAAATGGCGGCCCGAATTGGTACAACCAGGGAAATGGTCTGCCGCCAACTGTACAAGCTGGCTGATGAGGGCATGATCCAGATCAACCGCACGGAGCTGAAGATCACTGATCTGAAGATGCTGAAAGAAACAGCCCAGCTGTTGAAAGGGGGGGAGCGCTGAGTTCTCTGGTTGTCCAGTGCCGCTGCGCAGGATGATCGCAGCGACCGATTAGTAAGCGGGAAAGCTGCCGAGCAGGCAGGGGGCGCAGAAAAGCCAACTCTCCTTGGACAATAATACCAATGTTCTCAGTGGAGTGAGCGGGCTGACAACGTTCTGGAAGGGCCTCCTCTTGCCGATGAAGAAGAGCTGCATCCTTCTGTCAGTTCGCGTAGCGCCGGGGCCAGATTCGGAAGGGCAGCGGGCGGGATGGAATTCTTGGCCCGGAAGTACATCTCTCTGGAAAATGCCCTCCAGTGTCATCCCTAGAAAAGAAGCAGCCTGAACTGCTTTTTCTGGAGAGGGAATTATGGGGATCTTTTCCCGGGGGTAATGTAGCGGACCTTTCGGTAAGGTTTGACCTGGGCCCCGACTTCGTTTTTGAGTATTTGTCCGGATGTGTGCATCAAGGTATCCTGATCAAAGTCCTCCAGCTTCTGCATGCTGGCCAGGCAGGGATAGTGGTGGTGCAGCAGCCCGGCTTTCTGTTCTGCTTCATCTGCGGAAAGGCCGATCAGCTCCTGAGCTGCTTGACGGGCGCAGCCGCAAACCGCATCGCGGATCACTTCCGCGGCGGTGATCGTCCGGGAGTCGGAATCCAGAGTGAGCTCCAGCACGGGCTTCCCAAAACGGGAGGCAAATTCGGCGATCAGTGCATTCTGATAGGGGCGGGATTGATGGCGGGTGACGCCGTAGCTGCTCTCCGTGAGGGAGCACAGCGGTCGGGGGGTGACGCAGTCCACCTTCAGGTCTGCCAGCCAGCCGTGCAGCTGGTTTTCCAGGCCGCGGGGCAGCCAGGCATCATCATCCACCGCCACCAGCACGGCTTTGGCCCCGCTTTGGGCGGCAATTTCCGGCAGCAGTTCAGCCGCTCCCCGGTGCTCGGCAAAAGAGAGAATCAAATCTGTCTCAGGGAGCTGTTCAGGAAGAAATTCTGTCGGGTCGTCAATCATGGGGGGGAAAAATCGGGGCGCCCGCCAGCTGTCCAGGGACCAGTGTTTCGGCCCGTGCTGCCGGATATTCTCCAGATGCCTTTTTCCGTATTCTCCGTTGAAAACGGTCAGTATCCGCATTGATCCCGCCTTGTCGCTGCCCTTCAACCGGCCAGCAAATACAATACCATGATCAGCTTACTTTCGGCAACGATGGAGTGCGGCAGGTGAGCCGGCAGATACACCCAGGTGCCGGGAGCTGCGGTCTGCTGCTCCTCACCCAGAGACAGGCTGGCTTCTCCTTCCAGGAAGTGGATCACAGCCGGAACCGAGGCGGTGTGTTGGGAGAGCTCCTGCCCGGGGGCGAACCCGAAAAGGATGGTTTTGAATCCCCCCTCCTCCACCAGGGTCCGGCTGAGGATGCTGTCGTCAGGGATGGCATCGATCTGAGAGGAAATCTCGGCCAGGTAATGGATATTTTTCTTCATTACGGGACTCCTATCTATATTCTATAAAGACCAGCTGCGGGTGGCTTCCAGCCGGTGGGTGGGCACTGAGATGGAAAAGGATAAACCGCAGTTAAAAACTCATTGTACCGCATTTGTAAAACAGCCTGACCCGCCAGATTACAATGCTGAACTTGTCTAGACAGGATATTGATTTATTGGGCCAGATTTTGTACAATGAAACTCACCAAGTGAATAATTCGTTCGTGCGTCGACTGACCTGCGTCTTACCCAGGGAGTTAGTCATGGTTACCGACAATGTCGAAATCATTAAGGTTTCAGCGACATCCCGAACCTCAGCTGTGGCGGGGGCGATCGCAGGGATCTTCCGCGAGCAGCGGTACGCCAATGTGCAGGCGATTGGGGCCAGTGCCGTCAATCAGGCGGTGAAGGCGCTTGCGCTGGCGAGAGATTACCTGGCTGAGGATGGATTTGATGTAGTCAGCATTCCGGAATTCGTTGATGTGGAAATTGACGGGAGTGTACGGACTGCCATTCGGCTCAACGTCATCCCCAGATAATCTTCCCCGCTGGCTGCTGACCGGACATGTTAACTGTTGCTCTTTCCATGGACGGCCCTGGAAAGCAGTTTTCAGGCGGGAATCGATGCCTGGCGATGCCCTCCATCTTATAAAGCTTTAACAGGGAAAATTTGATTAGCGAGTGGCTGCGTGGTAGAATCATCATGCGGTTTTTCGTGTTTAAAAAACCCGGAAAGTGCCCAATTTCCGGTTGAAAACAGACAGATTGGAATCCATATTCCCATCCAGAGGATTGTTTGTGGAGGGAGGGCATGGTACCAGGAGCTGGTTGAAGATGGAATCACAAGTGAGTACATTTACTACCAAAAAAGGGTTGGCCCAGATGTTGAAAGGCGGCGTGATCATGGACGTGGTCACGGCTGACCAGGCGAAAATCGCCGAGGAGGCGGGAGCGGTTGCCGTGATGGCACTGGAGCGCGTCCCGGCGGACATCCGCGCTCAGGGAGGGGTGGCCCGAATGAGCGACCCTGAGCTGATCATAGAGATTATGGAGAGTGTTTCTATTCCTGTGATGGCCAAGGTGCGCATCGGACATTTTGTGGAAGCTCAGATACTGGAAGCGCTCGAGGTGGATTATATTGATGAATCCGAAGTTCTCACCCCGGCGGATGAAGATCATCACATTAACAAACACAACTTTAAAACCCCGTTTGTGTGCGGCTGCCGCAACCTGGGGGAAGCCCTGCGGCGCATTGGCGAAGGGGCGGCAATGATCCGCACCAAAGGGGAGGCGGGCACTGGGGATGTGGTTGAGGCTGTTCGGCATGCCCGAGCTGTTTTGGGTGGGATCCGCAGACTGCAGCAAATGCCGGATGAAGAATTGATGTCTTACGCCAAAACTCTGGGTGCCCCCTATGAACTGGTCAAAGAGACCAAAGAGCTGGGCAGGCTGCCAGTGGTCAATTTTGCCGCTGGTGGTGTCGCCACCCCCGCCGATGCTGCCTTGATGATGCAGCTCGGGGTGGATGGGGTCTTTGTAGGATCGGGCATCTTCAAATCCGGCGATCCTGCCAGGCGGGGAGCAGCCATTGTCAAAGCAGTTACTCATTACGATAATCCGGAGATTCTCGCCGAGGTCAGCCGGAATCTGGGGGAGGCGATGGTAGGCAGAAATGTCTCCGACCTGCTGGAAAAAGAACGCTTGGCGGAACGGGGCTGGTGAGGAAACCCCAGCAGATTATTACAGGTAGCAATGGTTTCAGAGAAAGTACCGCAGACAATAGAGTCCGATTTCCAAATTGGCGTGCTGGCATTGCAGGGATCGTTTCGGGAACATCTTGGCATGCTCCAGAAGATTGGTGTTGAGGGTGTCCCTGTCCGGCTCCCTGATCAGCTTCAGGATGTGGAGGGGTTGATCATTCCGGGGGGGGAATCAACCACCATGGGGAAACTGGCGGTTGATTTCAACCTCCTGGAACCCCTGCGGGAGTTTGGGAAAAGGAAAGCCATCTGGGGCACCTGTGCCGGCGCCATTCTGCTCTCCAAAGATGCCCGCCGCCAGCAGCCGCTGTTGGGTATGATGGACATCACCGTGGAGCGCAATGCCTATGGGAGGCAGATTGCCAGTTTTGAAACTGAGATTGAGTTTCCCGCCCTGCAGAGGATTTCCTGCAACGGGGGAAAATTTCACGGTGTGTTCATCCGGGCACCGTTGATTGCCTCCGTGGATGGGGATGCGGTGGTGCTTTCCCGTCTGTCCGATGGAAGCATTATTGCAGCGCAGCAGGGCCATCTGCTGGCTACCGCTTTCCATCCGGAGCTGACCGATGACGACCGGGTGCACCGCTATTTTTTGACCATGGCTCAGTCAGCGCTAGACCGCTGATCGCTGGTAGGTATGGCTCAAAGCTTTGCGTGGAAGGATCTTCTGTCCTTACCTCGCTATCGAAATCAACAGCAGTATCTGGACAATGCCCTCCGGCTGCTCTATGCGCCGGGGCTGTTCTCCAGTGTGCTCTCTTCGATGATCACCCCCACCAGCCGGTTTTATACCACCATCCAGCACCCGGGGAATTCCAATTTCCCCAACCTGTTGGGGCAGTTGTATCATACGGCGGAGCAGTCAACGGCCCGGCTGGCTTTTCTGGCGCCGAAATCAGCAGCGGAAAACCCGGGTTTCGCGCGTTTGCTGGCCCATCTGAGTAAAAAGGCCGGGGAGCGGGGAGCTTTTCAGGTCCTGGCCGAAGTCCCTCAGGGAGGGGGCTGGGAAGACACCCTCTACCAGGCAGGTTTCCGACCGTATGCCGAGCAGCGGATATGGACGCTGTCCCTCCTGAAACAGGCCTTCCCGGCTGACAGATCCTGGGGCCCGGTGAATGACGAAGATGAAGAGCCGTTAGTTTCCCTTTATCAGCGGGTCACTCCGCACCGGGTGCTGCGGGTGGAACCCCCGCCCAAATGTTCTCAGCGATCAGGGCTGGTCCATCTCAGCGGAGAACAGCGGATGCTCTGCGGGTTGACCCAATACGGTCCCCGGGGAATTCTGGTGGACTTTGTGCTCGATCCAGCGCTGGGTGACCTGGAAGAGCAGCTGATGGGATTGTTCAACACCCTTTCCAGGAGGGGAGCCCGCGAGGTGTACCTGCGCACACGTTCTTACCAGGGGAGTCTGGCATTTGCTCTGGAATCTCTGGGGGCGCAGGCAGGGGAGCTGCAAACTGCGGTGGTCAAAAAATTGACCCTGAAATACAACGCCAAACAAGCCTATTCTTATCAGGCTTTTGAAAAACAACCGGATATTACAACTCCGATTTCGAATTCAACAGCAAAAAAATAAACTATTTATGGCAAATCAACGAATAACAGATAATTTGGAATCCCTTTTTGAAGTGCTGCCTCCGGGCATCAGTGAATCCATTAATGTCGAGGCGAGGAATGATGATCTCATCGAGGTGATCCTCGATCTGGGACGTGTTCCCACGGCCCGCTTCGCAGGGGAAGAGCTTGTACTCAGGCGGGAGGAAGTCAGCCGAGCTGACCTTGCCTATGTAGTCGATCGCATTGGAGAATTTGACGGTGATAACCGGGCCGGGTTGGAGCGCACCCTGCACCGCATCGCTGCCATCCGCAACAGGACCGGCGACATCGTCGGGCTCACCTGCCGGGTGGGCAGAGCGGTCTATGGGACCACAGATATCATCAACGACCTGATTGAGAGCGGGAAGAGCCTGCTCATTCTGGGACGTCCCGGTGTGGGGAAAACCACCATGCTTCGGGAAGCCGCCCGCATTCTCGCTGAGTCAAAGCGGGTGGTAATTGTGGACACTTCCAATGAGATTGCCGGGGATGGCGATGTCCCTCATCCGGCAATCGGAAAAGCCCGACGTATGCAGGTAGCGCTACCCACCTTGCAGCATGAAGTGATGATCGAAGCTGTGGAGAATCATAATCCAGAGGTGATCGTCATTGATGAGATTGGGAGGGAGCTGGAAGCGCTGGCTGCCCGAACAATCGCCGAACGCGGTGTCCAGCTGATTGGTACCGCTCACGGTAACAGGCTGCAGAACCTGCTCATCAATCCGACTCTGGCTGATCTGGTCGGGGGGATTGAATCGGTTACCCTCTCCGATGAAGAAGCCCGGCGGCGGGGAACCCAAAAGACGGTCCTGGAGCGCAGATCGAATCCCACTTTTCACGTCCTGATTGAAATTCAGACCCGGGACACCATGGCTGTTCACCAGGACGTGGCAACCGCTGTGGATTCTTTGCTCCGCGGGGAACCGCTGGTTCCGGAGATCCGCACCCGCCAGAAAGATGGGGAAATCCGCATCAAGAAAACTCCTCAGACTACACAGCTCCGAACCAGGGAAGGCGGTTTGAAGCTGGACCAACAGCGGCCTGCAGTGGGCGAACAGCTGCAGCCTGACCGCGATCAGCTGGAGCCGGTCGCCATCTTCACCTACGGCGTTGCCCGCAACCGGATGTTAAAAGCAGCAAAAAAACTCGATGTCCCTATCAATATTGAGAAACATGTCCAGGATGCTCAGCTGGCAGTGACGCTGAAGCACCATTATCGCAACCGCCCGCAGCCAATTGTTGACGCGGAAGAGATGGGATTACCGATTTATGTCCTGCGTTCAAACACGGGAAAACGCATGGAGCACTTTTTGAAGGATGTCTTTAATCTCAAGAACGGCTCCCTCAGCTCTAATGAGGAGGAAGCTCTGCGGCAAACGCAGGGGGCAATCCAAGCTGTTCTCAATGGGGAACGCTGGGTGGAGCTCCCCCCGGCTTCTTCTTACATTCGCCGGCTGCAGCATCAAATGGTGCAGCAAGCCAACCTGGCGTCCCACTCCTATGGAAAGGATCCCAACCGCCGGGTGAGGATATTCCGGGAAGGAGAGTGATCTCTGAGCAGACCAACGGAGGGCAAGAGGGGATTGTTCATCACCTTTGAAGGGCCTGACGGCAGTGGAAAGACAGCCCAGCTGAAGCCCCTCATCGCTGTCCTGGAATCCCTGGATCTGCCCATCCTGGCCACCCGTGAACCCGGGGGAACATCCATTGGAGACCAGATTCGGGCTACGCTGCTGGATTTAGAGAATACAGCCATGGTCGACCGCACGGAAGCCCTGTTGTATCAGGCCGCCCGGGCCCAGCTGGTGGATGAGGTCATCAAACCTCATCTGTCCCGGGGAGGGATCGTGATTTCCGATCGCTATGCCGATTCCACCCTGGCCTATCAGGGGTACGGACATCAAAATTCGCTCCCTGCTCTCAAGGAGATCATCGATTATGCGACCGGAGGGTTGACCCCGGACTGCACTGTGCTGCTTGACCTTGACCCTGAGGTCGGGTTGGAGCGGCGGATCCAGGGAGGGAATTTCAACCGGCTGGATGCCTACGATCTGGACTTTCACCGGCGGGTGAGAGCAGGCTATCTGGCGCTGGTCGAGGAGAATCCCCGGCGCTGGGAAGTCGTCGATGCCCAGGGGACCTTTGAAGAGGTACAGGAAGAGATCCGCAGGATTATCTTCCTGCAGTTGAAATCAGCCGGATTCCTGACATGATTTCCCGACTGCTGGAAGGGCGCTGGAGCTGCAGGTCAGATCAACTGACAGACGATTCCCCGTCGTTGATCATTCCCCTCCTAGATCGGGAAGCTCTTCTTCGATCTCTTCCGGAGATTGCCCTTTTTCCAAACGGTCGACAACTTCATCAAACTCGGGGCCGAGGTCTTCCCCCAGTTCTGAGCTCATCCGCCGCATCATGCTTCCCAGCGCCCGGGGATCATCCTCCAGGCCGGCAAGCGCACCGGGATCAGCGAGGGATTCCAGGCGGGATGCATCAGAGCGGGCCACGCGGATGGGTTTGATCACCCGGGTGATATTTTCCGTACCGCATTCCGGACAGGTGACTTTTTCGGTATCATAGTCCTGATAGGTTATGAATACTGTAAAATGATGCTGACATTCCTGGCAGCGGTATTCGTAATCAGGCATAGACAAGCCTCCACAAGATCTGCTGCTGTGCTGTTCCCATTATAAACTGACAAGGACAGGTAGTCATGAAATCCGTTTCTGATCAGCCCTTCGAATTACAGGAACCAAATCCGCTGTTAATCGTGATTTCAGGGCCTTCCGGTGTCGGAAAAGACACCGTGCTCGAGGAGATAAAATCCCGGGGACTGCCTTTTCATTTTGTGATCACCGCAACCACCCGGGATCCGCGGCCCGGGGAGGTGGATGGAATTGATTATTTTTTTGTCTCCGAAGATGAATTTGCCCGCATGATTGATGAAGATGAATTACTGGAATATGCCATCGTTTACCAGGATTACAAGGGGATTCCCAAGTCTCAGGTGCGGGAAGCGCTGCAAAGTGGAAAACATGTGGTCATGCGCATTGATGTCCAGGGGGCAGCCACCATCCGCAAGCTGGCGGAAGATGCCCTGCTGATCTTCTTAAGCACAAAAACTGAGCAGGAGCTGGTTGAGAGGCTGAGAAAGCGTAAAACGGAAACCAAAGAAAGCATTAATTTGCGGATCGCAACTGCCCGCCAGGAAATGAAAAAAATCGAGATCTTTGATTATGTGGTGATCAATAAAGAAGGGCAGCTTGAGGAGACTGTGGATGTGATCGAAGCGATCATCAATGCCGAGCAGCACCGGGTGCATCAAAGGACTGTGGAACTATGAGCTGGGACCGCAATGATGACCGGGAGGTGCAGGACGAGGCTGTTCAGCAAATACTCCAGATGCTCCGGAAGCGGGCGGTGGAGAAGTACGGTGCTGATGCCCTGCGTGAGGATATCGTCCAGCAGCGCTTAAAATATGCCGCGGAAAGAGCCTGGGAGGACCTGCAGAACAGCAGCACCACGAAGATCAATTTACCTTATCTCTTCTCTCGGGGTGGCGGACCGGTTCATTACCGGGCGGTGATCACCCGGGGAGACCTGGAGATCGGAGAAAGGCTCCCCGCCCTTCCTGGTGGCGACGAGGAGGAGCGGCCTGCCCCCGGTGCTCGATCCGCGGAAGCCGTGCGTGTTCAGTTCCCCGATCGGACTCCCTATCTGACCTACCTGATCATGGGGGTGAGTATCCTGATCTATCTTCTTCAGATGGGGTCCCAGTTTCTGCTCGATGTTGACCTGCCAGCCATCTATGGGATGAAGGTCAATCAGCTGATCACCGCAGGAGAGTACTGGCGTCTGATCACGCCGGTGCTGCTGCACGGCTCCCTGGTGCATATCGGGTTTAACATGTATGCTCTTTTCATCATCGGACAGAAGATAGAGCGGGTGTTTGGTCCTGTCCGCTTTTTCCTGCTTTATGCCATCGCCGGTTTTGCCGGGAATATCTGTTCCTTCCTTTTTACCCAGGATCCTTCCCTGGGATCTTCAACTGCGATTTTCGGCTTGCTGGGGGCGGAAGGAGTCTTCATTTACCAGCATCAGCGGATCTTTGGAGCCAGCTTTCAACGTCGTCTCTGGCAGATCATCCAGCTGGCTGCAATCAACCTGCTGATCGGATTATCTCCAGGGATAGATAACTGGGGTCATGTTGGCGGGTTGCTGGGTGGGATGTTGTTCACCTTTTTTGCCGGACCGATGTTTCAGCTGGAGGGAATCCCCCCGCTGCTGCGGGTGCGGGATGAGCGCGCTCAGGAGACCGTGCTGGCGGCAGCCGGATTGATCACTGTGCTGCTGATGGGTGCTGTTGGTCTGATCATCCGCCTGCGGGGGTAACCATCACTGCTGAAGATGGTACCTGTCCAGCTGGTTTCAATCCATGGTTGCCAGCAGTTCAAAGCTGAGGTGGTACTGTTGAAAAGGGGGCATCAGACACACTCCCTGGAAGTGTTCTCTGGCCAGCCGGATCAGCTGACGGGCGTGCTCCAACCCCAGCGCTGCCGGATCTTCGGAGCGCTCCAAATCAGTCAGCAGCTGTGGGGGGATTTCAATGCCATCCACTTGGGTGTGCATGAAGCGAGCGTGTTTTCCAGAACGCAAGGGAAGCACACCGAGCAGGACCTGGGCCCCCAGGGGCAGGAGTATATCTGCCCACTGGCGGGCTGTAGCTGGCTGGTAAACCGGCTGGGTGATGACAAATTCGGCCCCTAAGGAGATTTTTTTTCGCAGGCGTTCCACCGCGGGCGCAGTCTCAGCCGGGGCAGAGGCGGGATCAAAAACCACTCCAACTTGAAGCTCGGCTTCCCGGGCCAGGGGGATGATATCAAAGAGGTTAAGGTCTCCGACGACAGAGACAGACGATTGTGCTGACGGGATGTCTCCCGTGGTCAGGAGAACGGTCTCAATGTGGAGTGCTTTTGCCCCCCAGAGCAGTCCCTGCAGAGCCAGTCGGTTGTGGTCCCTGGGGGTGATATGGAGCACGGCTGGTTTGCCGGTTTGCTGCCGAATTAGGCTGGCCAGCGCCAGGGCGCTCATTCTGGCTTTCGCTACCGGATTGGTGGCCACCGTGTAGCCGGTAATCGGCAGTGCGGCGGTTTCTTCCAAAACGGATAAGTGGGATTGTGGGTTTCCATGGGCTGGAGGGACCACCTCAATCAGCCGGGTAAAGTGATCCCAAGATATTTTGCTGGCTGTTCTCATCTTTGCTTCCTGGCTAGGCTGCTGACTAAATTATATCCATAAACAGAGGAGCGCCCCTGAAATCACCATTTATTGACTCTGCTTTCCCCATCTGGTAAAATTTCACGCGTCTGATGCGTGGTACCCTTCGCAGCGGACGGAATTGTATCCATCTATTAGAAAGGGCTAGAAATATGAAAGTATTACTGCTGGAAGATGTCTATAAACTGGGTCGGGCTGGGGATGTGAAAAAGGTAGCTCCGGGTTATGCTCGAAATTACCTGATGCCCCAGGGGCTGGCCATCTTGGCTACCAAGGGGGCTGTCAAACAGGCCGACCGCATTCGGAAGCAGGGGGAGATTAAACGAGCCCGTGTGAATGAAGAGATGGGCGGTGTAGCTGAACAGCTGGAGGGAATGTTGTTTACCTTTCCAGCCAAAGCCAGTGAAACCGGACGTTTGTATGGCTCAGTAAATACACAGATGCTGGCTGAAGCGATCAGTGAGGAAATCGGAGTGGAGATCGAGGCCAAGCAGATCGAATCTCAGCCGCTGCGGTTGATCGGGAAGCACACCGTACCCGTTCGGCTGACGGTCGACTTGATCCCAGAAGTGGAAGTCATCGTTCACCGCGAAGGAGAGTCTCCTGAATCTGCGCTGGAAGAGGAACAGCAGGAGGAGTTAAAAGCTCAGCAGGCGCTGGAAGAAATCATGGAAGGGGAAGAAGGAGAAGGGGAAGAAGAGGGGGAAGCTGAAGGGGAAGCGGCGGAGGAACAGGAAACCGAAGCAGCTGCAGAGACCGCAGATGCTGATCTGCCGGAAGATGAGGAAAGCACTGAGGAAGAGGAAGCTGAATAGTCCCTCCTCAGGGCGCTAGGAAAGGAATAACCGGTCTGGAATCAGCCCTTCAGCTGGCCAGACCGGTATTTGTATTTGCAGATGGCTGAGCAAACACCCACAGTAGGAGAACAGTTGAGACAGGCCCGGGAGGAGCAGGGGCTCACCATCAGTGAGCTGTCCATTGCCACCCGGATCAAGGAACACTACCTGTCTGCCATGGAGGCGGACCGCTTCCAGATGCTGCCCTCCCCCATCCAGCAAAGAGGGTTTGTACGTTCTTATGCCCAGGCGCTGGGGCTGAATCCTGAGAAATTGGTTTCCCGTCTGCCGATCTCCCGGGAGGAAAAATCTACCAGCGAGATGACGCCTTCTCAACCCTCTCCCGGGGAAGGGGAACCGGAGAAAAACGCTGGTCCGATCGACGCCATGGGGGAGACCATCCGGCTGCAGCGGGAAAGATTGGGTTTTACAAGGGAAGATATTGAAGAACAAATCTATATCCCCGAGCGCTACCTGACTGCAATTGAAGAGGGCAATCTCGATGCCCTTCCCTCCACCGTGCAGGGGCGGGGTATGGTGAAAAACTATACGGAGTTCCTTGGTCTCGATCCCGATCCGCTGCTGCTCCAATATGCGGATACCCTTCAGGCCCGCTACCGGGCCAAGCATCCTCTACCCACCAAAAAATCCTCCCAATGGCCTGTTCCTCCCTGGCTCCGGCGATTGGTATCCGGACCCCTGCCGGCGGGATTGATTATCATTCTGGTGGTCATCAGTGCCCTGATCTGGTCCAGTGTGCTGGTTTTTGGGGATCAGCAGGAAGAAGTGGAAATCACCGAGACTATCCCTGGTGTGGCGGAGATGCTTCTGCCCAGCAACACCCCGCCGGCGACAATTACCCCAACGCCGGAGCCGCCGTCAGAAATTGAAGTGGAAATCACCGTCACCCCGGGAGCTGCCGGCGATGAGGAGCCGGCGGGACAGGACACAGCTACCCTTAATGTGGTCACAGCAAAAAATGTGCGGGTGCAGCTGATCATATTACAGCGCTCCTGGGTGCGGGTGCTGGTGGACGGCAGCACTGCCTTTGAGGGACGCTTACTGCCGGGGAGCGTGGAGGTCTTCGAAGCTGAGCAGCGGATCGAGGTGCTGACGGGCAACGCCGGCGGCGTGGAAGTGATCTTCAATCAACGGGATCTTGGGGTCATGGGATTGTTTGGCGAGGTGATCAGCCGGGTTTATACATCGGAGGGGATTGCCACGCCCACGCCAACGGTGAGCATCACGCCCACGGTCACACAGACGCCGACCCCGTCGGCAACTCCGAGCTTCACCCCTCCGGCAACACCGACAGCCGGGGAGTGAGGCGCAGAGACCCCTTACTGGTATCAGGAACAGACCATGAAAACCAACACCTTTCATTTGATTTCCCTGGGTTGTGCAAAAAATACGGTCGACTCTAACAGTATGGCCCAGATGCTCAATATCGAGGGTTTCCGTCCTGTGGAGGATCCGCTGGACGCCGAGGTGCTGATTGTCAATACCTGCGGTTTCATTGATCCAGCGCGGGAAGAGTCCTACCAGATTCTGGAAGAGCTGGCAGCAGAAAAGCAGCCAGAACAGTTCCTGGTAGCAGCCGGCTGTCTCTCCCAGCGTTTCGGAGAGGAGCTCTCCCGTCGGGTACCCGGAGTGGATGCAGTCCTGGGTACCCGGCGGTGGATGGATATCCTCCGGGTGGTGGACCGGCTGCGGGATCAATCACAACCGGAGACACTCTATCACCTTCCCGATGTGCCCCGGGTTGGGGAGACTCCCCGGGGGATCATGGGCGCTCATCTTCAGGGAGGCAGTGCCTATCTTAAAATCGCTGATGGATGTCGGCGGCCGTGCGCTTTCTGCGCCATTCCCTTGATTAAGGGACCGGCGGTGAGCCGCCCCCTGGATAAAATCCTGGCCGATGCTCGCATCCTGGAGGAGCAGGGAATCCGCGAAATCAACTTAATTGCCCAGGACACAACCGATTACGGACGCGATCTGGGCGCGAACGAGGGTCTGTCTGAACTGCTGGAAGCGCTGCTGCTGGCGGTGCCGGATGTGGATTGGATCCGGGTGTTGTATGCTTACCCGGGCTCTGTTAGTGACCGCTTGATGGAATTGATGGCTGAAGAAAAACGTCTACTCCCCTACCTGGATATGCCTTTGCAGCACGGCCATCCCGATGTGCTCCGCCGGATGAAGCGGCCGGCCAATCTGGATTGGATTTACCGGACAGTGGAAAAGCTGCGCACAGCCATACCGGATCTTGCCTTGCGGTCCACGTTTATCGTCGGCTACCCCGGGGAAACCCAGAAGGAATTTCAGGCGCTGCTGGATTTTGTGGAGGAGCTGCAGTTTGACCGCCTGGGCACGTTTATCTATTCCCTGGAAGAGGGAACCGCTGCTGAAGATCTGGGGGACCCGGTTCCCGACGCGGTGAAAACAGCCCGTCAGGAAGAGCTGATGGTCAGGCAGCAGGGCATCTCCCTGGTCAGAAACCAGCTGTGGGTGGGCAGAGAGCTGGAGGTGCTGGTAGAAGGCCAGGGGGCCGTGGAGGGCACCGGAGAGAGCATCTCCCTGGGGCGTTCCTTCCGGGATGCACCGGAAATTGATGGCATGGTCATTGTCGAGGGCCAGCTTCCGGTCGGAGAAATCGTCCCGGTGCAGATTACCGGCGCGATGGTGTATGATCTTACCGGAGTCCCGGCTGCTGAGAGTTGAAATAATGCTGAAGAAAGTGTTGAGGAGACCATGATCACCCTGAGTGCTTCAGAAATAGATTTCGCATTGATCGCCGTGCAGCAGGCAGCGTTATTGGCTGCAGAAATTCAGGAGGAGCTGGTCAGCTCTGCCATCACCAAGGAGGACCGCTCTCCGGTGACAGTGGCTGATTTTGCTGCCCAGGCGGTGGTGGGGTATTACCTGGAGCGCCGGTTTCCTGAAGCCCGACTGGTGGGGGAGGAGAACGCTGCTGTTCTCCGGGACTCCGCGCAGAAGAAAACCCTGCAAAGGGTCACCGAATTTGTCTCCCGGGTCATCCCCGGGGTGACGGCAGAGCAGGTGATTGAATTGATTGACCGGGGATCGGATGCTGCAGGAGAGGAATACTGGACCCTGGATCCCATTGACGGGACCAAGGGATTCCTGCGCCGGGCACAGTACGCTACTGCCCTGGCCTTTGTCCGCGGCAGTGAGGTTGAAGTTGGCGTGCTGGGCTGTCCGGGCTTGAATCCGTTTCCTGGCGAAAACAGCGCCAGCGCAGGCGCCCTGCTGGCCGCCAGCAGGGGCGAAGGCAGCTGGATGACCTCCCTGCAGAGCCCCCCCCCAGCGCAGCAGTTTCGCCGACTGACAGTATCCTCCCGGGAGGATACCCGGGAAGCCAGATTACTGCGGTCTTTCGAATCCGGGCACACCAATATCAGCCAGATTGACAGCTTTCAGGAAGCCCTTAACAGCACGGCGGACCCGGTGAGGTTAGACAGTCAGGTGAAGTATGCTTTGCTGGCGGATGGACAGGGGGAGATCTATCTCCGACTGCTTTCCGCAGACCGCCCGGATTACCAGGAAAAAATCTGGGACCAGGCTGCCGGATCCCTGCTTGTACAAGAAGCCGGGGGCATGGTGACCGATCTGGACGGGCGGGAGTTGGACTTTTCTCAAGGAAGGACGCTGGCAAAGAATCGAGGGGTCTGCGCCACCAATGGGCGGCTTCATCAGGCTGCTCTGGAGGCCCTGAAAGAAATTAACGCGTGAGTATGAGTAAAATTGACCGCATCGTCCTGATCATCTCCTTGCTGACTGTGCTGGCCGGCGGGCTGGTGGCAGGGCGGGTTTTTGAACGGATGGCCCATCTGGAGGATGAATTTGCTTACCTCTGGCAGGCCAGAGTGATTGCCCGGGGAGATTTGACCATCCCCAGTCCGGAGTTCGATTCCAGTTTCCTGGTTCCTTTTGTGGTTGATCATCAAGGGCAGCGTTTTGGCAAGTACCCCCTGGGCTGGCCGGTGATGCTCTCATTGGGGGTCCGGGCCGGCATCGAACACTGGATCAACCCCCTGTTGGGCGGAATGGCTGTTTGGCTTACCTACCGTCTGGGAAAGCGGTTTTTTGGGGAAGCTGCCGGACTGCTGGCCGCAGTGCTCACCGGGCTCTCTCCGATTTTTCTGATCCAATCAGGGTCTCTGCTGTCCCACAATTGGAGTTTGCTGCTCAGTGTGACCTTCATGCTCAGCTGGCTGGACATGAATGAGCAGGGGTCTCAGCGGCTCTCTTCGGTGGATTGGCTGCCGACCGCCCTTGCCGGGGCCTCTCTCGGGGTGCTCGGGCTCACCCGTCCGATGACCATGGCTGCTCTGGCCCTCCCTTTTGGCGTTCACGGCCTGTTTCGGATCTTTTCCAGAGATGGGGAACTGCGCAGAAAGACAGCCTGGGTGGGCGTGATCGCGCTGTTGATTGCCTCCCTGCACTTTGTCTGGCAGAGGGCGGTTACGGGTAGTTTTACTCTCAATCCCTATACCCTGTGGTGGCCGTATGATCGGTTGGGTTTTGGGGAGGGAATCGGCCTGAAAGCCGGTGGGCACAATTTGCGGCAGGCCTGGTGGAATACCAAACACAGCCTGCGCAGCGGTATGAGCGATCTCTTCGGCTGGGCAAAGTTCTCCTGGATACTGCTGCCGCCCGGATTGTGGGCAGCGAGAAAACGTAAGGAAACCTATTTGCTGCTGGGTTTTTTCTTTTCTCTGGTTCTTTTCTACATGGCGTACTGGGTGGGCTCCTGGCTGCTCGGCCCCCGGTATTATTACGAAGCCCTTCCCGGTCTTTCCGTGCTCAGCGCCGCCGGAGTTCTCTGGCTGGCTGGTTGGCCGATCAGCCCCGGAAAGAATTACCCGGATCCCCGGAAGCGCTTAAGAACGCGCCCGCTGGTGATCTTTGCGCTGCTAGGGGGGTTGTTGTTGATCAACCTGCGATTTTATCTCCCTGCCCGGTTGGCAAGCCTGCAGGGCCTGTATATGATCGAGCGCTCCGATATAAGCCTGTTCCAGTCCGAAGAAGCCAGCCGGATCACACCTGCGCTGATCATTGTCCACAGCGAAGAGTGGATGTCCTACGGCAGCCTGCAGCAGCTCTCCTCGCCGTATCTGGATTCCCCAATGATTTTCGCCTGGAATATGGGGCCACAGACAGATCGTCGGCTTAGTGAGGCCTACCGGGACCAGCGCAGCGTCTATCATTATTATCCGAACCGTTTTCCAGAAAAACTATTTTCTGCACCGCTGCAGGAGTGATGCAGGAAGGTTAAAAAGCGTCGAAACGAAGGAGCTCATTCTTATGGCGAGTATTCAATATCCCCGGAGATTGTGGATTCGATCGTTGATCAAAGGGACCCTGGCAGCTGCCTTTCGCATCTTCACTGATCTGGAGGTGATCGGCAAAGAAAACTTTCCTGAACAAGGGCCCTTGATCATCACCGGAAATCATTTCAGTTTTGCTGATTCGGTAGCCATGTTGCATATCGCCCCACCATCCATTGAACTATTTTCGGGTGCCAATCCAGCATTTACTCCCGGTTGGGCCAAGCTGCTCCCCCGGCTCTGGGGAGTGCTCTATGTGTATCGAGGAACAGCCTCCCGCCAGGCAATTCGCGATGCCCAGTATGTACTGGAGAAGAAGGGATTTTTTGGTATTTTTCCGGAAGGAGGAGCATGGGCCCGAATGCTGCGGCCGGCCCGCCCCGGAGCAGCTTACCTGGCTTCCCGCACGGATGCCCGCATCCTCCCGGTGGCTTTTACCGGATTCCGGGATATCTTCCCGCTCCGGCTCCGCAATAAACCCAGGGTAACGATCCGGATTGGAGAACCATACGGTCCAGTATCGGTCAGCGGCCGTGGCAGAGAACGCCGGGAGCAGCTGGATAAGCTAGGCGAACGGATAATGCGGGAAATTGCCCATTTGCTGCCGGACCATCTGCGGGGTCGATATTCCAGCGACCCCGAAGTCAGAGAAAAAGCCCGGGAGGTGGAAGCCTATCCCTGGGAGAAAGCCTCCTGGGATGAGGTCTGACAGGAATGGCAGAACTTACCCCTGGAACAGGCTCCGGGAAAGGTAATATAAAGCGGTCAGATTGAGAAAGCTGAACAGGGAAGTCAGGCTGACCATCCCGGCGGCCTCGGCAACTTTATATTCATAGCGCTCTGCGAAGACCACCAGGGCAATCGCTGCCGGCATGCCGTTTTCAAGGATGATAAACTGCCCCAGCTCTCCAGCCTCCGGGAGGAAGATCCCGGTAATCAGCAGGGCTGCGAGAGGAAGGACGGTCATTCTGAACAGCGAATAACGGAATGCCCTGTGAATAATCGCCGGGGAGAACCGATCATGGATGAACATTCCCAGCACGAAGATGGCCGTCCCACTGGCAGTTTGTCCGACCAGATCGAAGGCGCTGTCCAGAGCAGGGATTCTCACCTGAAGCAGGGAAGAGAGCATGCCCAGCAGGATGGAAAGCATCAGGGGATTGCTGAAAATCTTGCTTACGAATCCCCATCCCTTCCCTTTCCTGCTGGCATATTCAAAAAGGATGATGGTGGTGATGATCCCGAGTAATCCTAAGAGGGACGCGGCCAGAATTGCGCTGTCGAACCACCTGCCACCCTGGAAGGTTTCGAAAAAAGCGACGCCAAAAAAAGCATAGCTGCCGAAACTGATCGAGAGGCTGAGCAGGATGAAGGGATCTTTCTCCAGCAATCCCACGAGCTTTGCAGCCAGCAGGATGATCAGGATCAGAGCTGTCGGGCCCAGCGTACCGATCACCAGCTGGGGATCCAGCTGACGAATATTCAGTGCTGAAATCTTGCCAAAAAAGAGCGTCGGGAGGCCGAAATAATAGACCTTAGATTCAAGTCGTAAGCGCAACTTCGCTTATTTTGAAGAACACCATTTCAGG